>CAWEPM010000012.1:0-386826 GCA_963810895.1 uncultured Actinomycetota bacterium | reverse complement strand
TTTCTATTTCTTCAATTGCGAACCGGCGTCATGACACCGGCCAGCGCAACTGCACCATCTGGTCGAGTTTGAGATGCTTGCCGAAGCGCGCGACCGCGGTGGGAATCTCGGCGTAGAGCTCGCTCTCGTCCACCTTGGTCAGGCGGCCGCCCGCCACCACGTGCTCGCCGGCGACGAACACGTCGCGCACCGAGTCGCCGGTCGCGCTGTAGACCAGGTTGGCGACCGGGTTGATCAGCGGCTGCCATTCCGGGCGCTGCGTGTCGAACAGAACGATGTCCGCTTCCTTGCCGATCTCGATCGAACCGAGCCGATCGCCGGCGAGCGCGGCCTTGGCGCCGTTGACGGTCGCCATTTCGAGCCCGGTCTCCGGCGGCATCACGCGCGGATTGATGCGCGTCTCCTTGTAGCAGCAGCAGGCCAGCCGGATTTCCTGCGGCATGTCGACGATGCCGGACGACGCATGGTCCGATCCGATCGCAACATTGACGCCGAGCGCCATGAGTTCCGGCAGCTTGCCGAACAGGAAGTTGCCGTCGCCGTTGTGCAGGCTCGACGACGGCGCGCAGACCAGCGACGGCTTGCGCCTGGCCAGGATCGCGACCTCCTCGGGCTCGAGCCAGCCGGAATGCACGATCAGCATGCGCTCGTCGATGACGCCGAGCGCTTCGAGACGCTCGATCTCGGCCATGCCGGTGCGCGCCACGCTGGAGTCATGCGTGGATAGGAGAAGCAGGCGTGGGTCTGCAGCAGCGTGCCGTGCTTGCGCGCGAGTTGTCGAGTCCGACGATCAGTTCATCCGAGGCGTTGTTGAGCCCGCGGAACGACGCCGAAGCGCCGAGCCGCGGATCGCCGGTCTTCGAATACTTCTCCAGCACCGCCTGGGCACGCTCCAGCGCCTGCGCGGTGGTCTCGATCATGCGCTCCGGCAGGATGCCGAGCACCGACTTCGTGAGGTCAAACGACGAGCGCGAGACGATGGCGCGGATGCCGGTCGACATCACGCCTTCGACCGACGCTTCGGGATGATCGTTGCGGGATCGACGAAGCAGGTGACGCCGTGCTGAGCAGCTCGCAGCGGCGAGCGTGGCCGAGAGCCGCACGTCCTCGGCGTCGAGCGCCGCTTCGTAGAGGATACATGCGGTCGAACAGGAACGTTGCGCGTTCGGCCTCGTCGGCGAGCCCGCGCGAGAACTGGAAGAGACGATGCAGGTGGCAATCGACGAAGCCCGCGTCGCTACGGTGCTGGCGCCGTCGATCGTTTGCCGCGCGGAATATTGCTTCGCGATCTCCGACGACTTGCCGACTGCGACGATCTTACCGCCATCGACGGCGATCGCGGACGTCGCGGATGATGCGGCGGCCGGATCGACCGTGATCAGCCAGCCGATGTCGGAGATGAGAAGATCAACGGATTGCACTGGGTAACTCTTTGGCTTGGCTTCAACTCTCAGCCTGACGTCTTCCCACACCAGGCGCTTCGACCCCCTCCCCCCGCGCAGCGGTGGGGAGGGGTCGGGGGTGGGGGGCCTTCCATCGCGGTCAGAGCCCCCCACCCCGCGCCTTCGCGCGCGACCCTCCCCACCGCTGCGCGGGGGAGGGTTCGCTGTGGCACGATCCGTGTCATCTTCCCGCCTTCGCCGACATAGGTGAGGTCGTCGGCGATCTTCAGCTCGATCAGCACGTTCTCGTCGGTGGAATCCTCGCACAGCATGGAGCGGTGGCCGATGCCCTTGGGGATGAACAGCATGTCGCCCTCGTGCATGATCTTGATGCCCATCTCGGTCTCCCACTTCAGCGCGCCCTTGACGCAGAAGATGATCTCGTGCGCGTCGATGTTGCGATGCCAGAACCCCATGTCGTACTTGCGGCGCTTGGAGACATCGACCTTGACGCGGTCCGACGTATAGAGCCGCAGCGGCGTGCCGTCGGCCTTGTCGATGTTGGTCGGCGTGAACTTGTCGGCGAAGATGTTGATGAGGCGGAAGATGTCGCCGTTCTCCAGCACGCCGGCATTGATCACCGGCGGCTCGTTGTGCGCGAGCACGACGTTCTTGCCGTTGATGGTGACGAGTTCGCGATAGACCTGCTTGGCCTCTTTCGTCTTGTCCTGCTTGGCTTGTTCGTTCATGGCTCTCTCCTGGTGTGTTCCGTTGGCGCGACGCCGGCCGCCTCGCACAGCGCCGCCATGATGCCCGCATAGCCGGTACAGCGGCAGATGTGGCCGCTCAGCACGTCGCGCAACCCGGCCTCGGTCGGCTTCTCGGTGCGCGCGAGATAGTCGGTGAACGACATCAGAATGCCGGGCGTACAGAACCCGCATTGCAGCGCGTGATGGTTCTGGAACGCCTGCTGCAGCTTGTTGAGCTTGCCGTCGGCGCCGGCGAGCGACTCGACGGTGCGCACCTCGCGGCCTTCCGCCTGCATCGCGAGCGTGAGGCACGAGCGCACCGCCGCGCCGTCGATCATCACGGTGCAGCAGCCGCAGATGCCGTGCTCGCAGCCGACATGCGTGCCGGTCGCGCCGAGCGCGTGGCGCAGAAAATCGCTCGAGCAGCATGCGCGGCTCGGCCTCGGCCGACACGGCGCGGCCGTTGAGCGTGAGCCGGATGCGGGCGCGCTGGTCGCGGTTCACGCGGCGCATTTTTGGGCCTCCGCGATCACGAGCGGCGCGAGGTTACGCAGGATGTCGCGCCGCATGGCAGCCGAGGCGTGCAGATCCTCGTAGCCTTCGAATTCGGACGCGAGCTTGTCGATTGCGTCTGCGCGCCGCCATTCGCCGGAGATGCGCCGCACGATCGGCCTGCCCGCCATGCCGCCGACGCCGAGCCGAATGATGTCCGCGCCCTCCACCACCGCCGCGACCGCGATGATGGCGAAGTCGCCGTGCCGGCGCGCCACCTCGCGGAACGCCGCGCCACGCGAACGCGCGACCGGAAAGCGCACCGCGGTGATCAGCTCGTCCGGCTCGCAGGCGGTCGAGAGCATGTCACGCTGGAAATCGGCGGCCGCGAGCACGCGCGTGCCGCGCTGCGAGCGCAGCACCACCTCGCCGTCGAGCACCGCGAGCGACAGCGGAATTTCCGAGCTCGGGTCGGCATGCGCGATCGAGCCGCACACCGTGCCCTTGTTGCGGGTCTGGAAATGGCCGACATGCGGCAGCGCGGCGGCGAGCAGCGGCAGCTTGCGGCAAGGTCGGGCCAGCTCATCAGCTTGTTCTGCGTCACCGCGGCGCCGACCTCGATCGTGTCGCCGAGATCGCGGATCGCGTCGAGCTCCGGGATGCGCGCGATGTCGACCAGCACGCCGGCATCGACCAGCCGCAGATTGAGCATCGCCATCAGCGACTGCCCGCCGGCGAGCACGCGCGCGCCGTCGCCATGCTCGGCCAGCACCGCCACCGCCTCGTCCACCGTCTCCGGCCGGACATAGTCGAACGGCCGCGGCTTCATCGCGCGCTCCGCGCCATGCTTGCCGATCGGCAATCGTCCTCCCGCGAGGCGGGTGGGGTCCCGCATGCCGCAAGCTGCCTCCCCACTCCGGGGCGACGAGGAGATCGAGCCGCATCTTGTGCGGCTCGCCGTCATCAGCGCGTGAACGGCGGGTGGCGGCAGACGCACGTCCTTGACGCCGAGCGCGTCGGCGATCGCGTTGGCGATGCAGGCCGGCACGCTCATGCAATTGCCTTCGGCGAGGCCCTTTGCGCCGAGCGGCGTGAACGGCGACGGCGTCTCCTGGTGCAGCATCTCGACCGGCGGAATTTCGCTCACGGTCGGCACGAGATAATCCGCGAACGTGCCGGTGAGAAACGCGCCCTCCTCGTTGGTGACGAACTCCTCGTAGAGCGCCGCCGCGATGCCCTGCGCGAAGGCGCCGCGCATCTGGCCGTCGGCGATCATCGGATTGAGCATCTTGCCGGCATCGTGCATCGACACGTAGCGGTCGACCCGCACCTGATAGGTCACCGGATCGATCTCGATGCCGCACATGTCGAACACGAAGCCGTAGGTGAGCGACGTGTTGATGCGGTCGTCGCTCGACGGCGGCTCGAGCTCGGGCGGCGTCCACACCGCGGTCTCGCTCAGCGCCGGCTGCATGCCTTCCGGCAGCATCACCGGCGACCAGTGCGAGGTGCCGGCGACGCGGCCGAACGGCATCGCGTTGTCGGGATTGCTGCGGCTCCTGATCTTGCCCTGCGCCAGCTCGACGTCGTCAGGCAGCACGTTGAGCTGCTTGGCGCCGATCTCCTTGAGCTTGTCGGCCATCCGCGACGCCGCCATCTGCGCCGCGACCGCGGTGCCGGGCGTGAAGCGGCACGAATAGGTGCCGGCCGCGATCGACCACTGGTCCTTGGCGGTGTCCATCTCCAGCGTCGACGTCGACGTCGTCGAGCGCAAGGCCAAGCTGGTCGGCGACGATCTGCGACAGCACGGTCTCGTGCCCCTGCCCCTGCACGGTCACGTCGGCGGTCACCGACACCGCGCCGAGCGGATCGATGTTGACGGTCACCATCGACACCGCGCCGTTCTTCGGGCCGGCCTTGTCGCGCGCCTCCGGCGTCAGCAGGGTCGAGAGATAGCCCATGTTCGACATCGCGGGCTCGACCACCGCGGCGAAGCCGATGCCGTATTTGCGGCCGGCGGCGCGCGCGGCGTCGCGCCGGCGCTTGAGGTCGTCGAGCCGGCCGTCGCCGGTCGCGGTCTCGACCGCGCGCAGATAGTCGCCGGAATCGTAGAGCGCGCCGGCCGCGGCGCGATACGGGAAACTTGTCCGCCGGCACGAGATTGCGCTTGATGACGTCGAGATGATCGAGGCCAAGCTCGATCGCGATGCGCTGCACCAGCCGCTCCAGCGCGATGTAGAGCTGCGGCCCGCCGAAGCCGCGAATGAGGCTCGCCGGCATCTTGTTGGTGAGCACGACGCGGTTGACCACGTCGACGTTGGCAATGTCGTAGGCGCCGGTCATCGCGCCATGCATGCGGTAGAGCGGCCCCGGCATCGGCGCGCGCAGGAACGCGCCGTAGTCCTCGAGCTGATCCAGCGCAGCGCGAGGATGCGGCCGTCCTTCGTCACCGCCGCCTCGATCTCGGTGACGCGATTGGGTCCGGTGCTGGCGGCGATCAGATGCTCGACGCGATCCTCGACCCATTTCACCGGCCGGCCGGTGACGCGCGCCGCGATCGCGGTCAGCACCACGTAGGGAAACACCGAGAGCTTGATGCCGAAGCTGCCGCCCGAGTCGGGCGGAATGCGCAGCCGCAGTCTTCGGCCCGGGCACGCGCAGCGCGCGCGCCATCACCGGATGGGTGCTGAACGGCCCCTGGAAATTCGCCAGCACGTCGTAGCTGTCGTCGGCCGGATTGTGTTCGGCGACCACGACGTAGCATTCCATCGGCGTGAACGAGAGCCGGTGGAAATCGACGGTGAGCGCGACGCGCTTGTAGGCCTGCGTCGAACGCCGTCTTGGTGTCGCCGTAGGTGAACTTGCGGACGGAGATCTCGTTGGTCTTGGCCTCGGGATGCAGCAGCGGCGCCGACGGCTCGCGCGCCACCAGCGGATCGATCACCGCCTCGCGCGGCGCGTACTCGATCTCGACCAGTTCGGCGGCGTCCTCGGCGATGTAGCGGCTCTCCGCCACGACCAGCGCCACCGGCTCGCCGACATAGCGCACGCGATCGACCGCCAGCGACCACTGGTGCACCGGCGTCTTGAGCGCGACCAGGAACGGGTCGGAGAGCTTGCGGACGTCCTCGCCGGTGAGCACCGCCCACACGCCGTCGAGCGCCAGCGCGGCGGTCGCATCGATGCGGACGATGTCGGCGTGCGGATGCGGCGAGCGCACCACATGGGCGTGCAGCGTGCCGGCCTTCACCGGCAGGTCGTCGGCATAGCGCCCGCGCCCCGAGAGCAGCGTCGGGTCTTCCTTGCGCAGAACCGGCGTGCCGAGAGCCTGCGGCACGGGTCAACTCGCGCGAACGATTGTCAGGTGCGAAATGGCCGGCATGGCGATAGCTATGCACCGGCCTATCCGCGAGGTAAAGCCACCTCGCCATGAGCGCGGCATATGGCGCGGCACGTTGACCGTGCGAACCGCCATCTTCATAACCCGTGGCGGAAATTCTGCCAGGCAGACGCCGAATGGCGACGCAGCTTTCCTCCTGCGAGCCGCCGACGCGGCGGCTTCGCAGGTTCGTGACGAAGGACGAAGGAATGCATTTCGAGATACCAGCTCCGCATGAGACCTTTGACGTTCCGCTGGAGGACGGCGCGCACATTCGCATGCGCCGCCATGGCAACCGGGACGGCGTCCGTCTCCTGATCACGCACGGCAACGGCTTCGCGACCGACGCCTACTACCCGTACTGGCAGCATCTCGCGCCGCGCTTCGATCTCCTGGTGTTCGACTTCCGCAATCACGGACAGAACGTTCCGGTCGAGCCCGCGAACCACACCTACGAGCAACTCAGCCGCGATCTCGAACGGGTGGTGCGGGAGACGCGGTCGCGCCTCGGCGCACGCCCGACCGCCGGCATCTTCCACTCCATGTCCGGCCGCACCGCGATGAAGCACGCCGTCGAGATCGGCTGGGCATGGGACGCGCTGATCCTGTTCGATCCGCCGAACGTGCCGCCGACCGACCACCCGCTGTTCCCCCTGATGAAGGCGTTCGAGGAGCGGCTGACCGAATGGGCCAAGGGCCGACGGCGGCGGTTCGCCGCGATCGAGGAACTGACCGACGAGTATCTGCAATCGCGCGCCACCAAACTGTGGGTCGAGGGCGCGCACGAGCTGATGGCACACTCGGTGCTGCGCAAAAGCCCGGACGGCAACGGCTATGAGCTCGTCTGCGCGCCGGAGAACGAGGCGACCATCTACCGGCAGGCGCTGGAGCTGAACCTGTGGCCGCCCGCCAGCAAATTCGGCGGGCCGGTGAAGCTGATCGGCGCCGACCCCAATCTCAAGAGCGGTCCGCCGACCGGCGTCGCCAACCAGGCGCTCGGGACCGAGGGCGGCTACGACTACAGTTTTGTCGCAGGCGCCGCCCATATGCTGCAAATCGAAAAGCCGGAAGAATGCGTCCGCCTGACGCTGGAATTTCTGGCGAAACACAAGCTGGCCTAGGGAGGACACCGACGATGCGGGCAGTGGCTTTTGCCGTCGGCCTCGGGCTGTGCCTCGCGCCGGCCGCGGCCCACGCGGACTATCCCGATCGCGTGGTGCGCGTGGTCGTGCCGGTGGCCGCGGGCGGCGGCGTCGACGTGATGGCGCGGATGCTGGCGCAGAAGCTCGAGCGAGCGGCTCGGCCAGCAGTTCGTGGTCGAGAACCGCCCCGGCGCCGCCGGCGTGATCGGCTCGAAGGCGGTGATCGCCTCGCCGCCCGACGGCTACACCCTGCTCTACACCCCGAGCAGCCTGTCGCTGACGGTCGCGGTCAACAAGACGCCGCCCTACAACGTCGCGAAGGATTTCACGCCGATCGTCAACGTGGCGATCAGCCCTATGCGCTGGTGGTGCACCCCTCGGTGCCGGCGAAGACGCTCGCCGAGTTCATCGCCTACGCCAAGGCCAACCCGAAGGCGCTGAGCTTCAGCTCGGCCGGCGTCGGCAGCGCCTCGCACCTCGCGGGCGAGATGCTCAAGGGCATGGCCGGCATCGAGATGGTGCACGTCCCCAACAAGGGCATGAACCCGGCGCTGGTCGACCTGATGGGCGGGCAGGTGCAGGTGCTGTTCGGCAGCGTGCCGGCGATGAAGACGGAAAACTCCGACCGCATCCGCCCGATCGCCATGGCGGAGAAGAAGCGCTCGGCGCTGATGCCCGAGATGCCGACCATGGCGGAGTCCGGGCTGCCCGGGTTCGAGGTCGCCAACTGGGCGGGCCTGCTCGGTCCCGCCGGGATGGACCCGCGCATCGTCAAGAAGCTGCACGACGAGGTCATCGCCATTCTCGACACGCCCGAGATGAAGGACCGCATCAAGACGCTGGGCTTCGACATGATCGCCAGCACGCCCGAGGCCTTCGGCGCGCAGCTCACGCACGATGTCGAGCGCTGGAGCGAAGTCGTGAAGCGCGCGAACGTGCCGCTGAATTAGCGCGCCGCGCGGAACAATCGTATCAATACGCGCGGTTGAGCGGCGGCTCGTTGCGCACGAGGACGCGCTCGACGTTCTGCCAGGACGAGCGGAACAGGAACGCCGACGCCTGGCGCGTGACGCCGGCGATGTGCGGCGTCAGCAGGAGCCGCTGCGCGGTGTCGGCATCGAGCGTGAGCAGCGGATTGTCGGCGGGCGGCGGCTCGGTCGAATAGACATCGACCGCGGCGCCGCCGAGATGGCCGGACTTGAGTGCCGCGGCGAGCGCAGCCTCGTCGACGATGCCGCCGCGCGAGGCCTGGATCAGCACCGCGCCCTTCTTCATGGCGGCAAGCTCGCGCGCGCCGATCAGCCCCTTGGTGGCCGGCATGAGCGGCACATGCAGGCTGACGACATCGGCGGTGCGCAGCAGTTCATCGAGCGGCAGGGCGGTGGCGCCGAGCGCCTGCGCGGCCGCGGCATTCGGCGTCGCCGGGTCGTGGTAGCAGATGCGGCAGCCCATGCGGTGAAACGCCTGCGCGACCGCGACGCCGATCACGCCGAAGCCGACGAGACCGACCAGCAGGCCCTCGAGGCCGGCGAGATTGTCGCGCAGCATCTGCGCGCGAAACTCCACGTACCGGCCGTTGCGGATTTCCGCGTTGGCCCACGACAGCCGCCGCAGCAGCAGCGACGCCGAGGTCACGGCGTATTCGGCGACCGCGCTGTTGCTGCCGCCCGGCACGTTGGCGACCGGAATGCCGAGCCGCGTCAGCGCCGCCTGGTCGAGCCGGTCGAGGCCGGCGCCGGTCACCTGCACGAGCTTGAGGCTCGTCCCTTCGAACAGCGCCGGCGCGAGCTTCGGCCCGACCGCCGGAATGACCAGCGCGCGCGCCGCTTTCAGGAGCGCGGGCACGTTGGCATCGTCCGGCGCGTGGTAGCTGACCGTCGAGCGAGGCCGGCGGCATCGCATCGACGCGCGCGAAGTCGGCCTCCGGCCGCAGGCAGAGGACGGGATGGGTCATGGCTCGTCTGAGCGACGACGTCATGGCCGGGCGTCCCGGCCATCCACGTCTTGATTTGCCGCCAAGAGAAGCTGGATGCCGGCCCAAGCCCGGCCATGACGGTTTCACTAAAAACTTGCGAACTCGTCGGTGCCCTTGGTGACGTCGGGCTCGGGGAAGAAGCAGAGCAGCACCAGCGGCTCGGTGCCGGTGTTGCGCGTCATGTGCTTCTCGTTCGGCGGAATCAGCACGATGTCGCCGGGCTTGAGCGGGATCTCGCCGCTCTCGGCGACCGTCACGCCCTGCCCTTTCAGCACGTAGATGCATTCCTCGAAGCCGTGGTGCAGGTGCGGGCCGCGCGGCTTGTCGCCCGCCTTCGGCACCGGCACCTCGGCGATCCGGAACGTGACGCGCGAGCCGATCTCGCCCGACACCGGTTCGAGCGACGTGCGGCCCGGAAGCCCGAGCTTCTTGGCTTCGGATTGTTTCAGAAGACGTGCCATCAGCGCACCTGCCGCAAGCGTTTGACCTCGGCGGTGCCGCCCTGCACCGCGTCGAGTTGGGAGAAGATTTCGGTCGCCTCGCGCGCGATGGCGTCGGCGATATCGGCGAGCATGCGCTCGCCCTTCTCGGCGGTGGCGTGCTGCGGACTGCCGAACCAGCCGGTCGGCGCGATCGAGCGGATGTCGGTCAGCACCGGCTGATAGCTGCGCGTGCGCCGCAGCCGGTCCATCTTGTGGCCGTGCTGATGGTCGGACGAATAGTCGATGCGGTCGAGATGCACGAGATCGGGCCGGTTGGCCAGCACGGCCAGCGCCTCGATCTCGCCGCCGTGCGTGAGCCCGTCGCAGCTATGGCCGTAAAGCTCCTCGGCGACGTAGCAGGCCTGCACGGTGAGCACGGTCATGCCGTGCTCGCGATGCAGCGCCTCGGCGGCGATGGCGAGCGAAGGGATGTTGCCCTCGTGCCAGTTGAGAATGAGCAGCGAGCGCGCACCGTGCTTGGCGGTCGACGAGCAGGTCTCGATCACCACGCGCATGTAGGTGTCGGGCGTGAGCGTGATCGTGCCCTCGAACGGCATGTGCATCGGCGTGACGCCGAGCGGCGTCGCGGGCAGCACCAGGCCGTCCATGCGCTCGGCCACCGCGTGGCCGATGACGTTCGCGGCCAATGTGTCGGTGCCGGTCGGCAGATGCGGGCCGTGCTGCTCGACGCTGCCGGTCGGCAGGATCACCAGCGGGTGCTTCTTGAACTGCGCGGCGATCTCCGGCTGCGTCAGGTCGGCGAAGTAGCGGCTAGGCAATGTCGGCAGCAAATCTCTCCTCCGGTCATTCCCGCGCACGCGGAACAGTTCTTCTCATGTGCTGTCCCGCTTTGCGCACGGACTGCGTTCGCCATGCGACTCTTCGGCGAGCTTGCGATGCGCCTCGGCGATCACGTCGGCGACGCGCACCGCCGCCCGCGCTGCTCGATCGAGCGCAGCGCCGCGTAGACCACCGCGACCGCGACGTTGCCGTTGCGGGCATTGAGCTCGTTCGATTTGCCGGTGCGGCAGCTCTCGGCGAACATCTCGAGCTCGGCGCGGAACATGTCGCTCTCCGGCACGGCGAGCTCCTCGCGCTTGCCGTAGCCGTCCTTGCCGCGCTGGATGTAGAGCGTCGACGTCTCGTGCAGCTTCTCCGGCGTGTCCCAGGTGCCGAAGTCGATCTCGTAGTGCATCAGCCCCTTGGAGCCGAACACCCGCACGGCGAAAATGCCCGGCGAGGTCCAGCAGGAGCCGACATAGCCGATCTTGCCGTCGGCGAACTTCAGCGAGCGTCATCGACTGGTCGTCGACCTCGGCGCCGACCGGCGAGAGCTTCGACGCCATCGAGCTGACCTCGACGATCTCGCCGCCGAGATAGTGCAGCACGTCGAACTGATGGATGGCGAGCTGCGACAGCGGCCCGCCCGGCGCCCGGTCCTTGTACCAGCGCCACGTCTTCGGCGTGAGCTCGAGCGCGCGCTCGTTGGAGAAGTTCGCCTCCATGAAGGCGACGCGGCCGAGCTCGCCGGCGTCGATCGCCTCGCGGATGCGGCGGATGCCCGCCATCAGCCGCGCGCTGTGGCCGACCGTGACGGTGACGCCGTAGGTCTTCTCCAGCGCCTCGATCTCGAGGCCGTCCTCGAGCGTGCTGGCGATCGGCTTCTCGGTGTAGACGTGCTTGCCGGCCTTCGCGACCTCGCGCGCGACCGGCAGGTGCTGCTCGTTCGGCACCGTGAGGATCACGCCCTTGATCGCCGGATCGGCCAGCAGCGTGGCGAGGTCGGGCGTCGACGGCGACGCCGAACTCGCGCGCGAACGCCGCGCGCTTCTCCTCCGAGCGGCTGTAGCCCGCGACGATCTTCAGCGCGTCGGACTTGCGCGCTGCGCGCGTGAGCACCTTGGCCCAGCGGCCGAGCCCGACGATACCGACTGGGACGGGGGATGTTGTCATTGCTGTCACCTGATGAAGGAGCGCATTGTCGCGCCCGCGTGCGGTTCGTTCAAGTTCAGTCACCCGCGCCTCCGCTACAGGAAGTTCGAATGCGCTCGCGCGAGCTTGCGTCCCCTCCCCCGCTTGAGGGGGAGGGTTAGGGAGGGGGCCCGCAAAACAGACTCGCGCAAGTTCACCCCCCTCCCCCACCCCTCCCCCTCAAACGGGGGAGGGAGCAGACCGAGATCGCGGACGCTACGATGCCCTACTGGCTCATCATGCTGGGCGCGAACAGCTCCTCGAGCTTCATCAGCCGCGGCGTCAGGCCCTGCTCGAGCGAATATTGCGCGATGGTTTCGAGCACCAGCGCGATTAGCGGCGACGCCGTGGCCGATGATCGGTGTCGCCAGGGCCTTGCCGGCGCCGGCCGGCAGGAGGCCGGTTTCCACATGATATTCCACGTGCTCCTGGCGCTGCCTCTCCGCGAGTTCGTTGGCCTGCTTGAACGCCTTGAGGATGTTGGTGATCGCCCAGGGATGCGTCTCGGCGAGTTCGCGCTTGATCACCATGCCGTGGTTGATCGGGAAGAGGCCGGTCTTGCGGTAGTAGCGCACGCCCTCGGCCCAGGGATCCGGAAACAGCGGCTTGATGTCCGGATGGCTGTGCAGAGTCGATGGTGCTGCGATCGACCAGGTTGGGATCGAGCAGATAGAAGATCACGGCATCGAGTTCGCCCGAGACCATCATCGAGCCGATGCTCTTCTCGACCGGGATCTGGTTGACGGTGACGCCGGGCGGCGGCTTGAAGCCGGTCGCGCCGCCGTGGCTGCGCGAGGGCGGCCGCTCCATCCAGAATTCCATGTCCTTCGGCTCGACGCCGAATTCGTGCTGCAGCGCGCCGCGCGACCACAGCGCCGCGGTCTGCTGATATTCCGGCACGCCGACGCGCTTGCCCTTGAGGTCCGAGGGCTTGTCGATCTTGGCGTCTTTGCGGCACCAGCGTGGTGGTGTGGAAGAACTTGCGCGTGGTGAACACCGGGATGCCGACGAAGCGGTCGTCGCCTTTCGACCGCGCGATCATCAGCGAGGAGATCGACATCTCGGAGACGTCGAACTCGGAAAAGCGCAACTGCCGCCAGAACAGCTCGGACGGATGCAACACGGACGGGAGGAATTCGATGCTTTCCGCCTTCACCCTCCCTTCGATGACGGGATAGGTGCGCGGATTGGGCGTGATGCCGAGGCTGAGCTTGAGGGTCATTTGAACGTCGTCTTTCTGAATCCTGTCGTGTGCTTGCAGAATTAAAGTCGCGAACGAAGTCGTGCCGAACTCGATCAGGTTCCGGACCGTCAGCGGCACCTTGCTGAACTTTCGGATGGTCAGCGACGAACCGCCGACGGCGAGCGGCGGGATAACGGCGTTGACGCGGGACCCGTCCTCGAGCCGCGCATCCACGAGGGGCGAGGACTCGTCGATGCGCCGGCCCACTTTGGAAACGATGCGCTCGATCACCTTGCGGAGGTGGTCCTCGGAGCTGAACCGCGACTCCGTCAGGGTCAGTTTGCCGTTGCGTTCCACGTAGATCTGGTCCATCCGGTTGACCATGATTTCCGTGACGGCGGGATCGTCGAGGAGGCGCTGCAGCGGGCCGTAGCCCAGGACGTCGTCGGCCACGTCGCGGACCAGCCGGGAGCGCTCTTCGGCGGACAGGGGGACCTGTTCGGCGTCGATGATGCGCGTCAGCTCCTCCCGCGCGGAGGTGCGGAGGTCCTCTTCCGTGGTTGCCGAATCGTTGAAGCGGGTTCCCATGCGTTCGAACAACGCAGTGGCGGCCCGCTGCTTGAGGGCGGCGAAAGCGTCGACGGGCTGCTGGCCCCGGGCGCGGGAGTCCTGGTGCTCCGGGAAAGCCGGCAGCGGTGGGCGGTCAGTCTTCTGGAGCACGACGGCGGCCGGCGCTGCCGCCGTCGTCGCGCTTCCTCCGGTGGGGGACATGGCCAACGGGGATGCGGCCTGCGGGGATTCGGCCCGTGGGGCGGACGCATCGTTCCCTCGGCGGAGCGGAGCCGTTCGGACAGTTTCATCTAGACCACCACCCGGCGGTGCAGTTTCTTCTGGGCGGTGGCGCGCCAGGCGGGATCGAACCGGTTGACGAGCTGTTTCAGTCCCTTGATGGCAGGATCTTTGCGTCCGTCCTGGAGCACCGGGATGCCGCGGTTGGTGGAGAACGCCACTGCCTTGGACCGCGGGATGCTGACGTCCACGGGCGCGCCGATGGTCGCCTCGACGTCCTGGACGCTCAGCCCGGACTTCGAGTCCGCCATGTTCAGGACCACGTGGCGGGTCTCGGGCAGCAGGTCCAGGCGCCGGAGGATATCCAGGCCGGAGCGCAGCCCGCGGATACTCGGCACGTCCATGGCAGTCACCCAGACGGCGTCGGTGCACTGTTCGAGGGCGGCCAGCCCGACCTCCGGGAGCCCGGGTGCGGTGTCGACCACGACGTACTGGAACTGTTCGGCCAGTTGTTCGAGCAGGCGCGTGACCTGCTGGGGTGTGATGTCGTCGGCCTCCTCGGGCGTCCGGGGGGCGCAGAGGGCGTAGATGCTCCCGGGATGGACGGTGAGGAAGGCTTTGAGGACGAGGGAATCCTGGCTGGCCGCGGACGAGACGGCGTCGGTCACGGTGTGCTCCGGGTGCAGGTACAGGCCCGAGGCCACGTCCCCGAACTGCAGGTCCAGGTCCACGATCACCACGCCCATCGGCGCCACTTTGCCGAGCCCGATCGCGATGTTGGTGGCAATCGTGGTTTTGCCGACCCCGCCTTTGGGGGAGAAGACGCCGATCACCAACCCCCTGGCGCTGTCCGGCTGGCTGGCCGCCGTGGTTCGGTTGCGGGTGGCGAACGACTGGCAGGCCCGCTCCAGCAGCACCCGGATCTGGGCCGGGTCCGCCGCCGGGCTGAGGATGTCGCGGATGCCGGCCCGCATGGCCAGCAGGACGAAGTTCGGATCGGCCTCGCCGACCAGGATGACGCTGAGCTCGGGAAGCTGGACGTCGAACACCGTCGCCAGGCGCAGGGCGTCCTCCACCGGCACGTCCGGTCCCAGGATCAGGACCTCGGGCCGTTCCTGGTTGAGGCTGGCGAAGAGCTCCGCCGGGTTCGCGGGATTGACGAACGCGAAGGTCTGCAGGCCGCCCGGAAGGCCGCCGGCCAGGGCCTGGCGGACGCGGGCATCGAAATCAGTGTTCGGCGAAATCAGGACAAAGCGGCTCATTTGTACACCTCTGGTCGCGTTACGATGCCGGGGCGGCCGCTGTCCGTGGCGTTGAGCGGTTCCTTGCTCAGCCAGATGCTGGCCGATTCCGTGAAGTTTGCGGCATAGACAATCTTTGTGGCGTCCATATCATTCACGGCGACCGTAACGATCATGGAGCCGGTGGGGAGCGACGTGTCCTCGGCTTCCGCGGGGGAGCCGGCGGCAGAGGGCTGCGGGGACGGGGCCACCACCGGGGCGCGCTGGACAGCCGTCACGAGAGCCTTGTGTACCGTCAGCTGGGTAGTCTCTTTGTCTGCCTTCGCCTCGAGGCCGCCGTCCTTGAGGTTGATGAAGACACCCACATGGTCGCCCGCCGCGAGACGGCCGCCGACGAGCCGCTGGGGCTCGAGCTGGAAGGAAACCTCCTGCAGGCCCTTAGGCACTTCAATCGCTCCGCTCGCCTTTAGTGCCTCCGGCTCAATCAGCCGCTCGGCGACGAGCTGCTCGCCGGGGAGGAGGTCGACGGCGGTGACTTTGCCGGCCAGCCCGTCCAGGTTCGTGAGAGCCGACTTCGTGACGGCTTTTCCGGGAAGATCCTGGCTGGTCACGAATGCTTTCAGGGCCGCGACCGACGTGCCGGCCGGCACAGCTTTCGACACCACGAGAACGGTGACGGGCTGCAGGCCCTGCACCGCCCTGCTGTCGGCGCCCTGCGCGTAGCTGACTACCAGGATGGCTCCGACGACGGCCAGCACCAGGGCCGCGATTCCTGCCAATAAGCGTGACTTCACTGTTAGGGCACTCCAATGGTAAGGCGGACTATTGAGGTCCCGTAGTCCGGTGCCGCGCCGAGTTCGAAGGCGTCGGACAGAGAGACGTATCGGACGAAATAGCCCCTGATGGTCTTGTTCTTGAGCGTCCCGCCTAATGACCAGCTGTTAGAGGCAAAGTGGTAACCAGTGACATGGAAGGCGGCAAATCCCTTCACGTAGTACTTGCCGCTGGAGCCGTTGCCGGTGGCCACGTCGTACAGCGGGAAAAGGACTGTTTGGTCGTTCATCTTGCTCAAGTCCGCAGCGGTGCATTCGCCTGGTGCGCTCGCGCCCGTGTTGCTGGAAAACCAAACGCCAGAGTTGTTTGCCTGTCCGGCTGACAGGGTGACTCCGCATTTTGCATCGCTGTCCGAAATCCAGCCGAAGCCACCCGGGATCTCGCCACAGCCGCCGGAATCCATGTCCAGGACCTGTTCGGCGCCAGCCAGCGAACCGGGCGGCAGGTTGAGTTTGCATTGGGCAATGGCCAGGGGCAGAAGGATCGTGCCCGTGGACGGCGTCCCCCACTGCACACGGGAGGTAGCGGTTACTTCGGTGCTTGAAAGACCCAAGGCCCGGGCAAAGAAGAGGGAAACCCGGTTGGGCGCTTTCCCGGCTTCCTGTGCCCCGGCCGTCACTTTCACGGTGCGGGCGGCCTTGTCCAGGACGAGGGCCGCAATGTTGCTTGCGCCGTCGCGGGCATTGCTGTTGGCGAGGCTGCGGGCGAGGGCGGAGGTGGTGGAGCAGTCGGCGTCGTTGATGTTCTTGGCGCACTTCTGGGCGATGGCGAGGGCCGCGGCATCGAGCCCCGTTGCTGCAGTCCTGGGTCCGCTCGGCGTAAAGCATGCCGACGTCGACCGCCAGCGCGGCGAACCCCAACAGGGTCACCATGAGGATCGCGACCAGGATGCTGATGGCGCCGCGCTCGCCGTTCGGCTGGTTGCGTTGCTAGCCGCCGCACAGCATGACTCCTTTGCCTTCCATGGGGAATGGGCCCGCGATGCCGGTCATCGTGGAGAGCGAATAGGTGATCTTGAAGGTCACCTGGGTTCCGGTGGTGCAGGTGGCGGGGGTGATGGTGATGTTGGTGTCGCTCAGCGCCGGTTTCAGCGCGGTGGCTGCATTCTTGGCCGCCGTCCGCGCGGCGCTGGGGCTGTTGCCGATGGCCATGACCCGGACGCCTTCGCGGGCGGCGCTGGAGAGGGTGACCTGGGCGTTGTAGGCGCGGCCGAATTCCGTGATGCCGAGCAGCAGCATGACCAGGACTGGGCGCGAGAAGAGCGAATTCCACGGCGACGGCGCCCCGTTCGGATGTCTTGGACATGGGGGACCGCCTTCCTGCGATGGTTGCCTCGAGACGACTATGTGGCGGCGGCTTGATGCCGCCACCACACTGGTCATTGGACCGAAGCGGCCGTGCATGAGGCTGCGGTGCTACGGCGCGCAGGTGCCTGCCGTGCGCCGGCGCCGGTGTACGAAGGTGCCGCCGCTGACGGAGCACTGGACCTGGGTGAAGGTGTCGGTCAAAGTGCCGCCGAGGAGGGTCACGGCGACGATGATCACGACGGCGATGAGGGAGACCATGATGCCGTATTCGACGGCGGTGGCGCCGCGCTGGTCGCGGCGAAGACGGGCTGCGAAAGCTGGAGAGAATGGAACGCATTGGAGACTCCTGAGCGAGTTGGGCGGCTGGTCCTGCACCAGCACTGAGAGAAACTTAGCAAGCGCCGACACGCCGACGATTCGCCTTTGACGCATCCTGTGCCAAGGCTTCCCAAACTGCACGTTTCCTGTACATTCCCTGCGCGCATCTTGCGCTTGGAATGCAACATTTCGCTGTACCCGCGGCAAACGGAAGGACCCCCTTGGCTCTGGTCCAAGGGGGTCCGGTATCTGGGGCTCAGCCGCGGCCGGCCTCCTGCACGGCCGGCCGAACGGTCAGCCAGGGATCCGTATCAGCCGGGAGTTCGAACTGATCGCATTGATCGCTGAGACAAAGATCGGGCCGAGGTCCGCTCCGTTTGCGGCGCAGAAGAAGTAATCTCCGTCAGAGTTCTCGGCAGCCGCCAGCGCCGGCGTCGAACAGTCGTTGCTGGCGGTGCTTGCGATTCCCGGGGATTTCTTCGGACGCAGCGGCAGCGAGGACGTCGCGCACAAACGCTGAGCCGCTGCCGCCGCATCGGGCGGACGTTGCTGCGTTGTACGCGACAGTGACGATCAGGATATTCCTCGCCTTTGCGTCGGCTGCAACGGCCTTCAGATTGTTGCAGGCAACCGCACCGTTGGAGTTCCTGATGTCGGCAGGGTCGCCCACCGAGGTGCGATCCCCCGATGTCTGTCTCGTTCGGTTGACCATCCGTCTCCAGGACAATGGCCTTACGGGGCGTTCCTGCACGCGCCGGCAGGCTCCCGAGGTTGTTGGCGTCCAGGCCAAGCAGATATCGAGCCGCGGCCTTCATGGGCGAGGCCAGGTACGTGCCGCTGCCCGAGTGCGCCAGGCATTGCACACCCTTGACGAGTGCGCTGCTGTTGTTGAGAGCGGGTCCCCGGAGTGCCTGTGGTGGTGTAGTCGTTGGAGAACGGGACGGGAATCCAAGGGCCACTGTGTGGCCGAGCCCGATGGGTTGGTGATGCAGCCGGTGGTGGGGCTGCTACGACCGATGGTGCCCAGGGCTACGTACTGTTGGTCCTTGGTCATGGTCTTGAGCGTGGTCTGAATGCCGGTTTTCATACTGGCAAGGTCAGTGTCGCTCATGCTGCCGGTCCGGTCTGCCACCAGGGCGACGTCCATGGGGTTCGGGATCTGGGAGCCGCAGGAACCTTTGCAGGCATCCGAGGCCAGCGAGCCGGTGTTGCCGCTATTAATCCCGATCACGGGCGCGAAGCTGAACGCGACGTCCTTATCGTCGGTCACTGTGATCGAATTACAGGAGATGCCTGCCCCCGGGATGCAGGGGATCGCGCAGATGGTTTCGCTGCACTTGGCACCGGCGATCGTTCCGGGGTTGCAGACGCTCGGGATCTGACTGCTGAGCACGGTCCGGGCCGGCGCCTGTTGACGCCACCACACACCAGAAGCGTGACCGTCGGGTGCCGCTGCGGGGTCGTTGGCCCGGGCGAATGACGCCGCTGCATTGCGGGCGGCCACCGGGTCGCCGGGGAGGTATGCCGCACCAGCCAGCGCGGCGGCGTCCAGCGCATTGCTCAGGTGCTGGCGCTCGTAGACCAGCCTGCCGACGTCGAGGGCCATTGCAAGGGCTCCGAAGAGCACGGGAACCATCAAAGCGAAAATGACCGTCGCCGCCCCGCGCTCCCGGGATGCCTTACCGCGTTTGTTCTTGTCGTTCGACTTGCTCCCGGTTACTACGGACGCGACGTAGGCCGCTTGAGGAACGATCCTGGTGTCAGGGAGTGCATGATCCTCCGGTCCAACGCTGTGCGCCCGAGGTCACAGTCGCCGGGCTTTCCATTTTCATGACGGCTTTTGCTTCGAAAACGCCGCCGAGTACCCACGAATAGAAACCGGTCAGCGACGACTGGGGGTAGCGCAGGCAGACGACCATAAGCCCGGGAGCCCCTGCCGACGTGTCGACGGCGAACTTGACCTGGAGCTTGGCTGCTGTCCAGCGATCCCCGTGCGCTGGTTGGCGGACGCAATGACGTCACCCTGCGTCACCCCCTGCCGTGCGCTTTCGCGTGCCGCCCCCTGCAGGCTGACGCTTTGCCCGAAGGCCATCCCAAAGTCGATCACCCCAAGGAGCATGGACAGGAGCAAGGGAAGCACCAAGGCAAATTCAACTGCCGTCGCACCGCGCTGCCGGCCATCCCGAACCTGTTCGATGTCCTGTCCTGGACCTAAACATCTGCTGCTCCTTCAATCTGGTGTGATTCCTGCCCACTCCGCGAGGTGAGGGATGAATTGCGTGCCGGGTTAGATGCTTTCGCTCAACGACCCGAAAACGTGGCGATTGCATTGATGACGGCAGGGCCAAGAATGACGATAAACAGCGGCGGAAAAATAAAGAGAAGCAACGGAAATACCACGGCCACCGGAAGCTTCATTGCTTTTTCCTCTGCCCGAAGACGTCTCTTTATTCGCATCTGGTCCGCCTGGGGTTTCAGGACCCGGGCGACCGAAAGGCCCTGCACATCGGCCTGGATGACAGCACCCACGAAACTCTTCAAATCCGCAACCGTGGACCGCGCGGCCATGGCCTTGTAGGCCTCACGGCGGGTACTGCCGGCCTGGATGTCCTGCAGGGTGCGGACCATCTCGTCCGCCAGCGGACCCTTGCCGCTCGTCCCCACGCGGGCCATGGCGGCTTCAAAACCGAGGCCGGCCTCGACCGAGATGAGCAATTGGTCCAAGACATTGGGCAGATCCAGCTGCAATCTCGCCTGGCGTTTTGTGCCGCTGTTGTAGATCAGCAGGTCGGGGAGGAAGTAGCAGGCTGCCGTGAGGCACACTGACAGCAGGACCTGCCTGCGGACTCTTTGTGCCGCCGAAAAGAAGTGCCAACAGAACCCCGCCAAGGGCCGCCAGCGGTTTCAGGCTCAAGAGGCGGTCCAACGGCATGGAGGCCGGCCGGCCCGCATTCCCGAGCATCCGGTCCAAGTGGGACACATAGGCCGTCGGGTGTCAGCTTGCGGGCCAGAAGCGGCAGCCAGTGAGGTCCGGCCGGGGAGGCGCCGGCCTGCGGGGCCGAAGCGGCAGCCAGCCTGCGATTGGATCAAGCGGCCGGAAGTCCGGTCGACGCTGATCAGGGACCAGGCGAAGTAGGTCAAAGGAAGGATGATACTGGCGATCAGCAGCCAGACTGTGGGGGTCATGGGCTCAGCTCCTTAGAATTCGATCTTGACCATGCGGCTGATCCAGAAGGATCCGATGGCCATCATGACCACGCTGGCTGTGATGAGGACCCAGCCCAGCACAGTGGTCGTCAGGACCGACATGTATCCCGGATTGACGAGATTGATGAAGATTGCGACAAAGAACGGCAGTGCAATCAGGATGTATGCCGAGAACTTTCCTTCCGCCGCCAATGCACGGACCTGGCCCTTGATCTGAGCCCTTTCGCGCACGGTCTCCGCAACATGGTCGAGGACCCCGGCCAAGTCGCCGCCAACCTCACGGTTGATCTCAATCGCCTGGCTGAGCCACTCGAAGTCCTCGCATTGCATCCTACGGCCCACCTCGGCCATCGACTCCGAAACCGGCCGGCCGACCCTGTCCTCGTTGACGATCCTGGCGAGTTCCTCGCCCATCGGAGCCGGCATCTCGACGCTGGCCGTGTGCATGCTCTGGGCGATGCTGTGGCCTGCGCGCAGGCTGCCGGAGAGGGACATGAGCATGTCGCTGAGCTGGCCCTCGAAGGCGGCGCGGCGGCGGCCGGTTTTGAAGGAGAGCAGCGCCTTAGCGCCCACCGGACCGATGGCCGCGAACAGGACGGCGAGGAGCCAGCCCTGCAGCACGTAGCCCGCCAGGCCCAGAATGAAGGAGGCAACCAAGACCAGGACGATGAATTCGGAGGGCCGGAGTTTCAGGCCCGCCTCGCCGAGTGCATCGCGGCCGAAAGGGCCGCTGCTTTTGTGTCCGACGCGACGCTCCACGGCGGCGACTGTGACGCCGCTCAGCTTCGAAATCATCGAGGAGTTGGACTCCGCCGACGGCCTCCTCCGGTCGACGTGGATGTCGGTGTACCGGGGCCGGAACGCGACAAAAAGGGCGAGAGCCACGGCGAGCAGAATGAGAACGGTGCCGGCCAGCAAAGCGTAATCGTGGGTCACGGTGCTCACCGTCCCGACTTGGCGGAGGCGGGGACGAAGATTTCGCCGGGGACGCTGATTCCCAGGTCGGCGAACCGTTCGACGAAGCGCGGGCGGACACCCGTGGGAATGGGCTTGCCGATGAACCGACCGTCCTGGTCAACGCCCGCCGCGTAGTCGAAGACGAAAGCGTCCTGGAGCGTCACGACGTCACCCTCCATACCGAGGACTTCGGTGATGTGGGTGACCCGTCGGGTGCCGTCCTTCAGCCTGCTCAACTGGACGATCAGATGGACTGCGCTGGCGATTTGTTCGCGGATGGCCCGCAGCGGAAGATCCATCCCCGCCATGAGGACCAGTGTCTCCATGCGGGCTATGGCGTCCCGGGGCGAGTTCGAGTGCACGGTGGAGATGGATCCGTCATGGCCGGTGTTCATGGCCTGGAGCATGTCCAGCGCTTCCCCGCCGCGGACTTCGCCGACTACGATCCTGTCCGGCCGCATGCGCAGGGAATTCCGCACGAGATCGCGGATGCCAACGGCGCCGCGGCCTTCGATGTTTTCCGGCCGGCTTTCCAAACGGACCACGTGCTCCTGCTGCAGCTGCAGTTCCACAGCGTCCTCAATGGTGACGATGCGTTCGTCGTCTGGAATAAACGAGGAAAGAACGTTGAGCAGTGTGGTTTTTCCCGTGCCGGTACCGCCGGAGACGATGATGTTCAGGCGTGCCTGGACGCATGCGTGGAGCAGCTGTGCCATGGCCGGTGAGAGGGAGTCGAACTTGATCAGGTCCTCGACAGTCAGTGGTACGGCGGAGAACTTTCGGATCGTCAACGACGGGCCGTCCACCGCGAGGGGCGGGATGACGGCATTGACTCGCGAACCGTCCTGCAAGCCTGGCGTCAACCAGCGGCGAGGACTCGTCGATGCGGCGCCCCACCCGCGAGACAATCCTTTCGATGACCCTGCGCAGGTGGGCATCCGAACTGAACGTTGTCCCGGTCAAGTGCAGCCGGCCGCCGCGTTCCACGTAGATGCGGCTCAGCGCCGTTGACCATGATTTCGGAGACCAGCGGGATCGTCCAGGAGCCGCTGCAGCGGCCCGAGGCCCAGGACTTCGTCCACGATCTCCCGGATCAGGCGCCGCCTTTCCTCCGGTGTCAGGGGGACCTGCTCGTCATCGATGAAGGAGCCAAGGGCCTCGCGCACCATGCGCCGCACGTCGCCTTCGTCGAGGCTGCTGTCAGTGATGCGATTGCCCAGGCGGGCTGTCAGCTCTTCGGCCGCGCGCTTCTTGATCCCCGCCAGGGCGTCCGAGGAGTCGGCTTGGGGTGCCACGGCCAGGGATCCCAGCAGATTGTTGCCGGCGGGTTCGGCCGCCGGCAGAACTGAAACCGGGGCGATACCGGGCGTGTGGTCCGGCCGGGCGGGGCTTTCCGTGGCCATCCGGACGGCTTCAAGTCGGTCAACGAGACTCATGGCTTTTCGCCCCTTCGGTTCAGGTGCTTGCTGGCGGGTGAGGACGAATTCTGCCCGAAAAGCGCTATAAGGTTTCTCAACCCTTTCAGGGCAGGATCCCGGCGGTTGTCCTGGATCAGCGGTACGCCGGCATTGGTTGAAAACGGCAATGTGCGGGACCACGGCAGGATGATGTCCACCGGCAGGCCAACCGTGGCTTCAACGTCCTGGACGGTTAGTCCGCTGCGCTTGTCGGCGAAGTTGAGGACAATCGTGTTGGACGGAGGCATGAGGTCCAGTTGCCGCAGCACGTCCAGCCCGTGGTTGAGTCCACGGATGCTGGGAATGTCCATGCCGCAAACCCAGACGCCGTCGGTCGCCAGTTCCAGGACGGCCAGGACCTCTTCCCCGAGACCCGGCGACGTATCCAAAATGACAAACGGGAACTCCAGCGAGAGCTGGTTGATCAGAGTTGTCACGTGCGCCGGCTTGATGAGGTCGGCGTCTGCCGGCCGACGCGGCGCGCACATGGCGTACGCCCCCGACGGATGCCGGCTGAGGAAGGCCTTCAGCACCATGGCGTCACTCGACGCGGCACCCGTGACTGCGTCATTGATGGTGTACTGGGGCTCCAGGCCAAGCCCTGAGGCCACGTCGCCGAATTGAAGGTCGAGATCGACAATGACCGCCCCCATCGGTGCCAGCTTGGCCAGTCCAACGGCCAAATTGGTGGCAACGGTGGTCTTCCCCACCCCGCCCTTCGGGGACATCACGGAGATTACCCGCCCGCGGACCCGTTTCTGGCTGGCATCATCGGAGGCAGCCTGCTTGCGGCTCCTGGACGTTTCGGCAGCGTGTTCCAACGCTTCGACGCATCCGTCCAGGCTCCGTGTCCGGCGGCAGGACATCGCGGATGCCGGACCGCATGGCGGCCAGCGTGAGCTCGGGTGCCGCGACTGCCGCCAGCACGAGCACAATGTCCGGGAAAGCGTGCTCCAGGCCTGCCGCCAGGGCGAGCATCTGCTCCGTCCGGACGTCGGGGCCGAATACCATCACATCGATGGGGCCGCCCAGGTTTTGGGCCAGCAGGTGGCCGGGGCTGCCGCCCGCGGCTTCGGATGCGAGGACCTGGACCTCGTGGGCGTCTCCCAGGGCTGTGGCGAGATGGCGCTCGAACTCCGGTGATGAGGTCAGGACCAGGAAGCGGCTCATTGGAAGATCCCGCTGGTGGTGACGGCTGTGCGCTGGCTGGCGGGTGTCTTCGCCGTCTGTTTGGTCAGCCAGATATTGCCGACGCGGGCGCTGAGAATGATCTTGGCTGAGTCAGTCGAATTGCGGGCGAAGGTCACAAACGAGGAGCCGCTGGGAACAGCGGACGTTCCATCCGTCGGTGTTTCCGCTGCTGGGCGGCGCCTGCTGGATGGCCGTCACCAGGACCTTGTCGAAGACCAGTTGGGTGCTCATGACTTGCGGTGCCGCCGGGTCCCCCTGGGTGACGTAGAGTCCCACCAGGTCTCCGGCACGGAGGGTGCCGCCGACCACGCTTTCCGGGGGCAGGAGAACGGTGACTTCCTGCATGCCGGCGGGGACCTCCACGGCGCCCGGGGTGACACGCTGGGACGGGTCCACCAGCCGGCTTGCCAGCAGCTGTTCGCCCGGTTCCAGGGCCACGGCCGTGACCTGTCCTGTGATTCCGTCCAGCGAGGACAACGCGCCGTCGGCCTTTGCCGCATCCGGAATGGACCGGAGCCGGACGTGGGAACGGAGGTCTTCCACCGTGGTGCCGGCCGGAACCGCTGAATCGACCACGACGACGTCGACGGGCTGGAGTGATTCTTGTGCCCGGCGGTCTGCATTCGACACGTAATTTACCAACATCAGGGTGCCGGCGATCGCCAGGACTAGCGCAGCCAGCCCCGCGACTAAACGAGATTTCATGATTAATTCCTCACCTCTTGGAACACCTCAAGAATGCGTGGACGCACGTTGGGCGTCAGCCTGGGCGCGGCTTGCCGCGCCGGAGCGCTGTGCCGAAACGCCTCTGCCGGCTGCCCGGTGTGGCGGACAGCCGGCAGGGTGGCGGCGGTGGGTGGGGCTAGCTACGGCTGTGGCGTCGACTGGCGACGATGTCGCTGAACACGGTGTTGAGGTTGGTGCCGAGGAGTGGTGACCGCGCCGATGATAACCGACTGCGATCAGGGCGACCATAATTCCGTATTCAACGGCGGTGGCGCCCTTTTCCTCGTCCGATGAAGCTGGTTCTTGACGCCGGCGACGAAAGCGAGCATTGAGACCATGAGACCAGTCATTTTATTTTCCTTTTCCAGAGTTTGTGAATAATGAACGAATTTCCAGCAAATCCCCTTTGCTTATTCGCTGGAGCTTCGTTGGAACAACATTTGCACGGCCGTTATCGGCGGCGCAATGAATGTGCGATACTCGACTTTTGGAAGGAAAATGTGGGCACCACCTGCCCGCAAATGAGAGGTGTACTCAGTTTCCAAGTAGGGGCAGGGCTCGACTACTTGGTTTGATAAGCCGTCTTACTTAATTCGCGCCCGTGCGTGGGCGGAGGCCACCTAGGGCAGCAGCAGGATGACGGCCAGGCCGGCCGCCAGCATCGAGGGCCCGTAGGCCACTTCCTTTGGCTTGTTTCCGCGGTTTTTCAGCACGATGACCACCGAGGCGATGCCGCCTGCGACGAATCCCAAGTGCTCCGCCGTAGAACAAGTGGGACCAGCCTAGGTAGCCCAAGTACAGCCCAAGTGGTGCTGCGAGCTTCACATCGCCCATTCCGAGGCCGTTTCGGCTGGTCAGGGCCAGAAAGAGGTACAAAACGAACAATATTACGGCGCCGGCGGCCCCCCGCAGCAGGCTGCCGGCCTCGCCGGACACCCCTGCGGCGGCACCAGCAGCACTAGTCCGGCCCCAAGTAGGGGCAGGACCATCCGGTTTGGCAGCAGGTGGTGGAGCAGGTCGATCCGCGCCAGCTGGACGCCGGCCACCGCCAGCAGGACGTAGGCGGGAAGCTCGGGCGACGGCGCCGAAGCGCCAGGCCAGCAGGGCGGACAGCGCGAAGGTGGCCGCCGCCGTCGTAATTCTTGTACGTGCGGTCAGGGGTCCGCCGAGGCGGGGGAGCGCGCGCCGGATGAGAAGCTCGGCCAGCAGGGACAGGCATGCGCCCGCGAGCCCAACGCCGGCGATGAAGAGAAGCCCGGAGAGGGATCCGGCCGGCTGCGCGAACAGCAGGGAGACGGAGCCGGCGGCGGCGGGATCGGACACGGTTCCTCCAGGGATGCGACGGGCCGGCACGGGACAGCCTGCGAAACAGCGAGCACACAGGATGCATCCGGACACCCCATTTTGACCCAAGAGGCCGCAGTCGGCTATTCTTGGTAGTCGTTGTGCGTGTCCTATCTCGATGGTGCGTGCCCGCTTGAGAATCCGGTTGCAGGATAGCTACTCAACGTGCACATTCGAGACCTCAGGATGACTGGTTACATAGAGCCCTCACCTCTGTTCCGGTAGCGCATAGATAGTAGGTGCACCGTAAGAGTGACGCCTAAAACAAGAACGCCAGAACAAGAACGAGGCAAACACCGTGCGTACGTACACCCCGAAGCCCGGCGATATCAACCGCCAGTGGCACGTCATTGACGCCACCGACGTTGTCCTTGGTCGTCTCGCCAGCCAGACCGCAATCCTGCTGCGCGGCAAGCACAAGGCCACCTTTGCGTCCCACATGGACATGGGCGACTTCGTCATCATCATCAACGCTGAAAAGGTTGCCCTCACCGGCGCCAAGCTGGAGCAGAAGCGCGCATACCGCCACTCCGGCTACCCGGGCGGCCTGACCTCCGTCAACTACGCGGAGCTGCTGGAGTCCAACCCGGTCCGCGCCGTGGAGAAGGCCATCAAGGGCATGCTCCCGAAGAACTCCCTCGCTGCACAGCAGCTGGGCAAGCTGAAGGTGTACCGCGGTGCAGAGCACCCCCACGCCGCCCAGCAGCCCAAGACTTTCGAAATCACCCAGGTCGCCCAGTAGTCCTGGCCACCAACCAACTTTTTATCAAGGAGAATCGTGGCTCAGAACGAAGAACTGACCACCGAAGCCGTTGAGGCTGAGGAAAACCTGACCAGCTACACCTCGGAGAGCGGTGCTGCGGAAGCAGCTGCGCCGAAGAAGGAACGCCCGGCACTGACCGTTGCCGGCGCTGCAGTTGGCCGTCGCAAGGAAGCCGTTGCACGCGTTCGCGTTGTGCCGGGCTCCGGCAAGTGGACCATCAACGGCCGCGAGCTGGCGAACTACTTCCCGAACAAGCTGCACCAGCAGGACGTCAACGAGCCCTTCAAGATCCTCGATCTTGACGGCGCCTACGACGTCATTGCCCGCATCCACGGTGGCGGCATCTCCGGCCAGGCCGGTGCCCTGCGCCTCGGCATCGCCCGTTCGCTGAACGAGATCGACACCGAGAACAACCGCGCCACCCTGAAGAAGGCCGGTTACCTGCGCCGTGACGCTCGCGTCATCGAGCGTAAGAAGGCCGGTCTCAAGAAGGCCCGTAAGGCTCAGCAGTACTCCAAGCGCTAAAAATGCGCCTACCCAACCGTCGGCCGCTGGCGCGACCGGCGGTTGGGGCCCTCGGCGCTTTTTAGCGCTCGGATCCAGAAGCGTTAATCCTGCTTCCAAGCGCTTCTGGCGCTTGCACGAAAGCCCGTTCCGCCACTCGGCGGGGCGGGCTTTCGCCGCTTAAGCCGGACTTGCCCCGGCCATCGACTAAACTTGGGCCAATGTCTAGATTATTTGGAACCGATGGAGTCCGGGGCCTGGCGAACGGTTTGCTGACCGCCGAGCTCGCGTTGCAGCTGGCCCAGGCCGCCGCCGTCGTACTTGGCCATGACCGCAACACGACCGGGAAGCGGCCGCGCGCCGTGGTGGCACGCGACCCGCGGGCCAGCGGCGAGTTCCTCGCGGCCGCCGTGGAGGCGGGGCTCTCCAGCTCGGGAATCGACGTCTACGACGCCGGCGTGCTCCCCACCCCGGCCGCCGCCTACCTCGTGGCGGACCTCGACGCCGACTTCGGCGTCATGATCTCCGCCTCCCACAACCCCGCGCCGGACAACGGCATCAAGTTCTTCGCCCGCGGCGGCCAGAAGCTGCCCGACGACGTCGAGGATGCCATCGAAGAGCAGCTCGGCAAGGAGCCCTTCCGGCCCGTCGGCGGCGAGGTGGGACGGATCCAGCGCTTCTCCGACGCCGAGGACCGCTACATCGTGCACCTGCTCGGCACGCTTCCGCACCGCCTGGACGGCCTGACAGGTGGTCCTGGACTGCGCCCACGGCGCGGCCAGCGGCTGTTCCCCGCAGGTGTTCAAGGACGCCGGTGCCAACGTGATCGTCATTGGCGCCGAACCGGACGGACTCAACATCAACGAAGGGGTCGGGTCCACCCACCTCGGCCCGCTCCAGCGCGCCGTCCTGGACCACGGGGCGGACCTCGGCATCGCCCACGACGGCGACGCCGACCGCTGCCTCGCCGTGGACCACGAAGGCAACGAGGTGGACGGCGACCAGATCATGGCCATCCTGGCCGTGGCCCTCAAGGACGCCGGAAAGCTCAAGGACGATGTCCTTGTGGCCACCGTCATGAGCAACCTCGGCCTGAAGCTCGCCCTGCGCGACGCCGGGATCAGCCTGCGCGAAACCGGCGTGGGGGACCGCTACGTCCTCGAGGAAATGCGCAACGGCGGCTTCAGCCTTGGCGGCGAACAGTCCGGGCACGTGATTTTTGCCGACTACGCCACCACCGGCGACGGCGTGCTGACCGGCCTGCAGCTTGCAGCCCAGGTGGCCCACACCGGGCGCCCGCTCAAGGAACTGGCCACCGTGATGACCAAGCTGCCCCAGGTCCTCATCAACGTCAAGGGCGTGGACCGCACGCGCGTGAAGGGCGATGAGGTGGTGGCTGCGGCCGTTGCCGTCGCCGAAGCCGAACTCGGCGACACCGGACGCGTCCTGTTGCGTCCCTCCGGCACCGAGCCGGTGGTGCGCGTGATGGTGGAGGCCGGAGACCACGAAACCGCCCAGGGCGTCGCGGAGCGCCTGGCCCAGGTGGTCCGGACCGAACTGGCGCTGGAGCTCGTCTCCGACTAGCCAGCCGGAATGGTTCCGGCTGCCGCGTCCCGGCGCGCCGGGTTTCCCCACCTTTGCCGCGTCCGACGGCGTGTCGGCCGGTTGCGCCGGCGTGTCCCGGCGTCGTGGTGGCAAAGGTGGGGAAAATCCGCGCGGCCGGCGCCGCCTAGAGGTAGGCCGGGGCGGCTCCAGGCCGAAGTATTCCTCGAGCGTGCCGATGCCGCGGGCGGCCATGTCCGTGGCCGCCGCCGTGCCGATGAAGCGCAGGTGCCAGGGCTCGTAGTAATACCCGGTGATTTCGTGCAGCATCCACGGGTAGCGGACCACGAAGCCGAAACGGTGGGCATTGGCCTTGGCCCAGACCGCCGCCGGCCGGTCCTTGAACTGGGGCATGAAGGAATCGGCGCCGCTGCCGTCGCCGATGTCGAACGACCAGCCCGTCTGGTGCTCGGAATAGCCCGGCCGGGCCGAGGCGGTGTCGGCCTCGGCCTGGCCCGCGGGACTTCACGTAGCTGCCGTAGGTTGCCGTCTGCGTCGCGAACGAACGGTATCCGCTGGCCAGGGTAATGACGACGCCGTCGGCGGCCGCGGCAGCGAACATCTTCTCCGCCGCGGCCGCCGTCGTGCTGTTCAGCAGCGCCGCCTCGCCGGAGGTGGCCAGGCGGACGGCCGGCCGGACCAGATCCGGCGGCACAAAGGTGGCGGGGGAGAGCGGCCGGTGCTTGTTGACGATCACCCACGGGCTGGTGGGGTCCGTGAGTGAATGCTGCGGCCCTGGCGCCGCGGCCGATGGAGGGGCGGCCGCGGCCGACGGCGGGCAGCCGCCGGCGTCGCTGGCGTCGGACGCCGGCGCGGTCGCCGCCGGTGCTTGCCGGAAGCGGGGAGCTCGACGCCGTAGCAGCGGCGGTCTGCGTCGCACTGCCGGTGCCCGGGGTCGGCCCGGGCGTCGGCCCGGGCGTGCCGGACGGCGTGTTGGGCTGGGCCGGAGTGCAGGCGGTCAGGGCCGCGAGGCCGGTGCCTGCCAGCAGGAGGCGGCTGAACGCCCGGCGGCTCGGCGAATCCGGGCCGGCTTCCTGCCGTCCAGACGTTTCGCCTCCGCCGTCGTAGCACATGCGTGCTAGACCTTCCTCAGCAGCATCCGCCGGATGGAGTGGTCCGCGTCCTTGGTCAGAACCAGTTGCGCCCGGCCCCGGGTCGGGAGGACGTTTTCCTCGAGGTTCGGCTCGTTGATGCGCTTCCAGATCTCACGGGCGGTCTGTTCGGCCTCGGCATCGGAGAGGGTGGCGTAGCGGTGGAAGTACGATTCCGGCTGGGCGAAGGCCGTGCTCCGCAGTTTGCGGAAGCGGTCCACGTACCACTCCTCGATATACGAGGTCTTCGCGTCGACGTAGATGGAGAAGTCGAAGAAGTCACTCAGGGCGAGGCCCTGCCGGCCGTCCTGCCGTGCCCGGGCCGGCGCCAGGACGTTCAGTCCCTCGACAATCAGCACGTCCGGCCGGCGCACCACCACTTCCTTGCCCGGCACGATGTCGTAGGTCACGTGGGAGTACCAGGGGGCGCGGACTTCCTCGGCGCCGCCCTTGATCTCGCTCACGAACCGCAGCAGGGCCCGGCGGTCGTACGACTCCGGAAAACCCTTGCGCTCCAGCAGTTGCCGGCGCTTGAGCTCGGCGAGGGGATAGAGGAACCCGTCCGTGGTGATGAGCTCCACGTTGGGGGTGCCCGGCCAGCGCCGGAGCATTTCCCGCAGGACGCGGGCGATGGTGGACTTGCCCACGGCCACCGAACCGGCCACGCCGATCACGAACGGCGTGCGCTGGGTGGTCTCGCCGAGGAAGGTGGTGGTGGCTGCGTGCAGTTGGCCCGCGGCTTCCACATAGAGGTGCAGGAGCCGGGAGAGGGGCAGGTAGACCTCGCGCACTTCCTTCATGTCGAGGGGGTCGCCGAGGCCGCGAAGCCGGAACACGTCCTCTTCATTAAGGGGCTGCTCCATCTGGGCAGCGAGCCGGGACCAGGTCTGCCGGTCCAGCTCCACGAACGGGGAGACACCTTCCCCGTTCGCTTCATTGCGTTGCAAAGTCACCCTAGAGATTCTGCCCTTCACAGCGCCGAGAGCGAAATGGACTGGCCGGTGGGAGCCGGGACGGGCCCGTCCGCAGCCCGGCGTCGGGGCCGTCCGCACGGTCCTGTCCCACGTCCTCCCTCCCGGAAACCCGCTAGGCTTATGACCATGTGTGGAATCGTTGGATATGTGGGCCACTCAGATGGCCGGGTAAATGCTGGACACAATGCCTTGGACGTTGTCCTTGAAGGATTGCGGCGCCTGGAGTACCGGGGCTACGACTCCGCGGGTATTGCAGTGGTTGCCGACGGCACCATTTCTTCCCGGAAGAAGTCGGGCAAACTGAGCAACCTCATTGCCGAGCTGGACACCCGCCCGTTGCCGGAATCCCTCACGGGAATCGGCCACACGCGCTGGGCGACGCACGGCGGTCCGACGGACCAGAACGCGCACCCGCACCTGTCCGACGAGCGGCAAGCTGGCGCTGATCCACAACGGCATCATCGAGAACTTTGCCGAGCTCAAGCTGGAACTCCTGCGCAAGGGCGTCATCTTCCAGTCCGAGACCGACACCGAAGTGGCGGCCGCCCTGCTCGGCGACATCTACCGGAACCAGCTGGGCGGCGACGCCGCCAACGGCGGCCTCACCCGGGCCATGCAGCTTGCCTGCCAGCGGCTCGAAGGCGCCTTCACCCTGCTGGCCGTCCACGCCGACCAGCCCGACGTCGTGGTCGCCGCCCGCCGGAACTCCCCGCTCGTCGTCGGCCTCGGCGAGGGCGAGAACTTCCTCGGCTCCGACGTCTCCGGCTTCATCGACTACACCCGGCGCGCCGTGGAACTCGGCCAGGACCAGATCGTCACGATCACCGCCGACTCCGTGGAGATCACGGACTTCTACGGCGCCCCCGCCGAGGGCAAGGAATACCACGTCAACTGGGACCCGGCCTCCGCGGAGAAGGGCGGCTTCCCGTCCTTCATGGAAAAGGAAATCCACGACCAGCCGGACGCCGTGCTGCAGACCCTGCTGGGCCGCTCCGACATCCACGGCAGGCTGACGCTCGATGAGCTCCGGGTCGATCCGGAACTGCTCAAGAACGTCGACAAGATCATCGTCCTGGCCTGCGGCACCTCCGCCTACGCCGGACAGGTGGCGAAGTACGCCATCGAGCACTGGTGCCGGATCCCCACCGAGGTCGAACTCTCGCACGAATTCCGCTACCGGGACCCGATCGTGGACGAGAACACGCTGATCGTCTCCATCTCCCAGTCCGGCGAGACCATGGACACCCTGATGGCCGTCCGCTACGCCAAGGAACAGGGCGCCAAGACGGTCTCCATCTGCAACACCAACGGGTCCACCATCCCGCGTGAATCCGACGCCGTGCTCTACACGCACGCCGGACCCGAGATCGCCGTGGCCTCGACCAAGGCGTTCCTCGCCCAGATCACCGCCGCCTACCTGCTGGGCCTTTATTTGGCACAGCTGCGCGGCAACAAGTTCCAGGGCGAGATCAAGGACATCCTGGCCGACCTCGGCAAGATCCCGGCCAAGATCCAGCACATCCTCGACAACGAGGCCCAGATCAAGGAACTCGGCCGGTCCATGGCCGACGCCAAGTCCGTGCTGTTCCTGGGCCGCCACGTCGGTTTCCCGGTCGCGATGGAGGGTGCGCTCAAGCTCAAGGAGCTGGCCTACATCCACGCCGAGGGCTTTGCCGCCGGTGAGCTCAAGCACGGCCCGATCGCCCTGATCGAGGAAGGCCAGCCCGTCTTCGTGGTGGTCCCGTCCCCGCGCGGCCGCGACTCGCTGCACTCCAAGGTGGTCTCCAACATCCAGGAAGTCCGCGCCCGCGGCGCCCGGACGATCGTGATCGCGGAAGAAGGGGACGAGGCCGTCAAGGCCTACGCCGAGCACGTCTTCTACATCCCGGAGACCCCCACGCTCCTGGCGCCGCTGCTCGCCACGGTTCCGCTGCAGATCTTCGCCCTCGCACTCGCCTCGGCCAAGGGCTACGACGTGGACCAGCCACGCAACCTGGCCAAGAGCGTGACCGTAGAATAACGCCATGATCGTAGGCATAGGCGTAGACGTCGTAGACATTGAGCGGTTCGGGCGCCAGCTCGAGCGCACCCCCGGGCTGCGCGACAGGTTGTTCGTACCTGCCGAGCGGGAACTGAACACGCGATCCCTGGCCGCGCGGTTTGCGGCCAAGGAGGCCGTGGCCAAGGTGCTGGGGGCTCCGGCCGGCATGAACTGGCAGGACTGCTGGATCGGGCTGGACCAGAACGGTCCCACGGTTCAGGTCAAGGGCACGGTGCTTGCCGTGGCGGAGTCGAAGGGCGTCAAGCGCTGGCACTTGTCGATGAGCCACGACGGCGGGATCGCCACCGCGACCGTTATCGCCGAAGGCTGAGACGGCCGCCCAGGCAGAACCGCCCTGAGCGCCAGGCATTCCCCAGCGACCGCACCGCGAACGGACTGAAATCATGATCAGCGCCTACACCGGAACCCAGGTACGAGAGGCCGAAAAGCCGTTTCTCGACGACACCCTGGGCTCCGGTGCGGGCGCTGTTCTCATGCAACGGGCCGCGTACGGCCTCGCCAACGCCGTCGTCAACGCACTGCGCGGCCGCGGGCAGCGGCTGTACGGCTCCAGCGTGGCCGTGCTGGCGGGCAAGGGCAACAACGGCGGAGACGGGCTCTTCGCCGCCGCGCTGCTGGCCCGCCGCGGCATGCGGACGACGGCGGTGCTCACCGCCGGCGCCGCCCACGACGCCGGGCTGGCGGCGTTCCGGAAGGCCGGCGGACATGTTCTGGTCCTGGCCGCGGACAACGTCGCCGACCTCGCCGCGATGGCCGGCGGCGCCGACGTCGTGATTGATGCGGTCCTCGGGACCGGAGCGCAGGGCGGGCTGCGGGGCCCGGCCGCCGGCCTGGTCGAGGCGCTGGGGCGATCCCGGCCGGCCCTCGTGGTGGCCTGCGACATCCCCAGCGGCGTCGACGCGGACACGGGAGAGGCGCACGCGCCGGTTCTGGCCGCCGATCTGACGGTGACGTTCGGCGCCGCCAAGGCCGGCCTGCTCGCGGACCCAGGCGCCGACTACACGGGCGCCCTCCGTGTCATCCCCATCGGAATCGAGGGAGCGCTGCCATGGCCGGCCCTGCGACGGCTTGAGGCCGGAGACCTTTCCGCCCTGCTGCCACGCCCGGAGCGGCGGGCGCACAAGTACTCCAGGGGAGTGCTTGGGGTGGTCGCAGGCTCCGGCGCCTATCCCGGCGCCGCGGTGCTGGCCTGCAAGGGCGCCCTGGCGGCCGGCGTCGGAATGGTGCGTTACCTTGGGCCGCCGGACGTCGCCGACCTGGTCCGCCGGTCCTGTCCCGAGGTCGTGTGCAGCGCCGGCACCGTGGCCGACACGCACGTTCAGGCCTGGCTCGTTGGCTCCGGACTGGATGACTCCGATGAGCAGCAGTTGCAGCGCGCCCGCGACGCCGCAGACTCGGGCCTGCCGACGATCGCCGACGCCGGCGCATTGCCCGCCCTGCCCGAGGTGCTGGCCCCGCAAGTGATCCTGACACCCCACGCTGGCGAACTGTCGGCATTGCTTCAGCGCCTCGGGGCTGCATTGGACCGCTCCGCGGTAGAAGCATCCACGCTCAGCGCGGTGCGGCGGGCTGCGGGTCTGACCGAAGCCACCGTGCTGCTCAAGGGCGCCACGACCCTTGTGGCCTCCCCCTATCCAGGACTTCTTCAGCCAGGCCGAGGGCACGCCCTGGATCGCCACGGCAGGCAGCGGTGACGTCCTGGCCGGAGTCATCGGTGCGCTGCTGGCCCAGTTGGGTGCCGACGTCGGGCGCTTCGGTGGACATGACATCGATCCCGACGCCAGATGGGCGGCGATCGCGGCGATGGCAGCCAGCGTCCACGGTCTCGCCGGAGTCCGGGCTTCCCGCGGGGGTCCGGTGACAGCAACGGCCATCGCCCGTGCCGTTCCGGAGGTGATGCGGGAGCTGTAATAATCGGGCGCGTTCAGTGCGCCTGGACAAATACTAACCCTACTTACAAGTAGTCTGTCTAGAGAATATTCGTGACGCACGAGGAGTACACATGGAAGTCTGGCCCGGAACGGCTTACCCGCTGGGAGCCACTTTTGACGGCACTGGAACCAACTTTGCCCTGTTCAGCGAACGCGCCGAGCGGGTGGAACTGTGCCTCCTGGCTGACGACCTGTCCGAAACCCGGATCGAACTGACCGAGGTGGACGGCTACGTGTGGCACTGCTACCTGCCGCAGATCCAGCCCGGACAGAAGTACGGCTACCGCGTCCACGGACCATACGAACCGGACAACGGCAACCGGTTCAATGCCAACAAGCTGCTGATGGACCCGTATGCCAAGGCCATCCAGGGCCAGATCGACTGGGACCCGGCGCTCTTTTCCTATAACTTCGGGGACCCCGACGTCCCGCAATGACGCCGACTCGGCGCCGCACACCATGCACGGCGTGGTCATCAACCCGTTCTTTGACTGGGACGGCGACCGCCAGCCGCGCATTCCGTACCACGAGTCGGTCATCTATGAAGCCCACGTCAAGGGCCTGACCGAGCTGCACCCGGAAGTCCCGGAGGTAGCAGCGCGGCACCTATGCGGGCGTGTCCCACCCCGCCGTGATCGAGCACCTCAAGAAGCTCGGGATCACCGCGATCGAGCTCATGCCCGTGCACCAGTTCGTCAACGACGGCACCCTCGTGGAGAAGGGCCTCAACAACTACTGGGGCTACAACACGATCGGCTTCTTCGCGCCGCAGAACACCTACAGCTCCTCCGGCGACGTCGGACACCAGGTCCAGGAGTTCAAGGCCATGGTCCGCGAACTGCACAAGGCCGGCATCGAAGTGATCCTGGACGTGGTCTACAACCACACCGCCGAGGGAAACCACCTCGGCCCCACCCTGTCCTTCAAGGGCATCGACAACGCCGCCTACTACCGGCTGGTTGACGATGACCTCAAGCACTACATGGACTACACCGGCACCGGCAACTCGCTCAACGTCCGGCACCCGCATTCCCTGCAGCTGCTCATGGACTCCCTGCGCTACTGGGTCACCGAAATGCACGTGGACGGGTTCCGCTTCGACCTCGCCTCCACCCTGGCCCGCGAGTTTTACGACGTCGACAAACTCTCCACCTTCTTCGAACTGATCCAGCAGGATCCGATCGTCTCCCAGGTCAAGCTGATCGCAGAACCGTGGGACGTGGGCCCCGGCGGCTACCAGGTGGGCAACTTCCCGCCGCAGTGGACGGAATGGAACGGCAAGTACCGCGACACCGTCCGTGACTTCTGGCGCGGAGAGCCGTCCACGCTCGGCGAATTCGCCTCTCGGCTGACCGGCTCGGCCGACCTCTACGAGAGCTCCGCCCGGCGCCCGGTGGCTTCCATCAACTTCGTCACCGCGCACGACGGCTTCACGATGCGGGACCTCGTGTCCTACAACGAGAAGCGCAACGACGCCAACGGCGAAGGCAACAACGACGGCGAATCGCACAACCGCTCCTGGAACTGCGGCGCGGAAGGCGACACCGAGGACGACGCCGTGCTGACCCTGCGCGCCCGCCAGCAGCGCAACTTCATCGCGACCCTCCTGCTCTCGCAGGGCGTTCCGATGATCCTGCACGGCGACGAGCTGGGCCGCACCCAGCAGGGCAACAACAACACCTACTGCCAGGACTCCGACCTCAGCTGGGTGCACTGGGAGGACATGGACCAGCCGCTGGTGGAGTTCACGGCCGTGGTCAACAAGATCCGCCGCGACCACCCCATCTTCCGGCGCAGCCGCTTCTTCGACGGCCGCCCGGTCCGCCGCGGCGAAGGCGAGAAGCTCCCGGACATCGTGTGGCTCAATACCGACGGCAAGGAAATGCTGCCGGAGGACTGGGACAGCGGCTTCGGCCGGACCATCGGCGTGTTCTACAACGGCCACGGCATCCAGGAACAGGACTCGCGCGGACGCCGGATCACCGACGACAGTTTCCTGCTGGCCTTCAACGCCCATGACGACAACGTCGACTTCCTGCTCCCGGCCGGGGAATACTCGCCGTTCTGGGAAGTCGTGGTGGACACCGCCGACAAGGCAGACACGGGCCAGCCGCTCAAGGCCGGGACCGTCCTGCCGCTCGCGGCGAAGTCCCTTGTGGTGCTGCGCGCCTACTCGGGCCCGGAGGTGGAGGTGGACTACTCCGCCGCTGCATCCCTGGCCGCCAGGGCCGAGGCTCCCGCGGCTCCGGCTCCGGCTGCACGGCTCGCAGGAAGCGCCGGCAGCTCCCGCTGGCTCCGGCCGAGGAAGCTCCGCGGCTCCGGCCGAGACTCCTGACGTTCCTGCGGAGGAAACTCCGGCGGAGCCCGAGCCCACCCCGAGCCCGCCCCGGAGCCTGAGCCCGAGCCCGAGCCTGAGCCCGCCCCGGAACCCGAGCCCGAGCCCGCCCCTGAGCCCGAGCCCGAGCCGGCGAAGCGCGCCCCGGGCAAACGCGCCTCGACCAAGGCCACCAAGAAGCCGAGGTCCAGGAAGGGTCCGGCCTCATGAGGACGCCCGTCTCGACGTACCGGCTGCAGATCCGTCCCGGCTTTACGCTGCAGGACGCCGCGCAGACCGTGCCGTACCTGAAGTCCCTGGGCGTGGACTGGATCTATCTTTCGCCGATCCTCACGGCGGAGCAGGGTTCGGACCACGGCTACGACGTCACCGATCCCTCCGCCATTGATCCGGACCGGGGCGGCGCGGACGGGCTGCTGGCGGCGTCGGCGGCGGCGCGGGAAGCGGGCATGGGCGTACTCGTCGATATCGTGCCCAACCATGTCGGCGTCGCGACGCCGGTCCAGAACCCGTGGTGGTGGTCCCTCCTGAAGGAAGGGCGGCAGTCCCGCTACGCGCAGGCGTTCGACGTCGACTGGGACTTCGGCGGCGGCCGGGTCCGGATCCCCGTGCTGGGCGAGGACTCCGACGTCGACGCGCTTCAGATCCGTGACGGGGAACTGCGCTACTACGATCACCGTTTCCCGCTCGCCGAGGGCACCTACACCGCAGGTGACCCCACTGCCGATGACCCCCGCGAGGTCCACGACCGGCAGCACTACGAGCTGATCGGCTGGCGCCGGGCGGACACGGACCTGAACTACCGCCGGTTCTTTGCCGTCAACAGCCTGGCCGGGATCCGGGTGGAGCTTCCCGAGGTCTTCGACGAAGCCCACGCGGAGGTTGTCCGGTGGTTCCGGGACGGACTCGTTGACGGGCTGCGGATCGACCACCCGGACGGTCTTGCCGATCCGGAGGGCTACCTGCACCGGCTGCGCGAGGTTACCGGCGGCAGCTACCTGCTGATCGAGAAGATCCTGGAACCGGGCGAAACGCTGCCGGCCGGCTTCGACTGCGAGGGCACCACCGGCTATGACGCCCTCGCGGACGTGGACCGGGTGTTCGTCGACGCCGCCGGCCAGGGGCCGCTCGACGCGCTCGACGCCGAACTCCGCGGCGGCGAGGCTGCCGACTACGAAGACATGATCCGCGGCACGAAGCGCAGGATCACGGACGGGATCCTGCACTCGGAAATGCTCCGGCTGGCACGGCTGGTCCCGGCCGGCGCGGGGCTGGCCCCGGACACCGCGGCGGACGCACTGTCCGAGATCACCGCGGCGTTCCCGGTGTACCGCAGCTACCTCCCGGAAGGCGCGGAGGTCCTTCGGGAGGCCTGCGCGCTGGCGGTCCGCCGCCGTCCTGACCTGGGCCACGCCGTCGAAACTCTCCTGCCCCTGCTGCTCGAGGCCGGCCCTGAGCCCGCCGCGGAGCTCGGCCGCCGCTTCCAGCAGACCTCCGGGATGGTCATGGCCAAGGGCGTGGAAGACACCGCGTTCTTCCGCTACACCCGGCTGGGCACCCTGACCGAGGTCGGCGCCGACCCCACGGAATTCGCCGTCGCCCCGGAAGAGTTCCACACCCGCATGGCCCGCCGCCAGGCCGAGCTCTCCTTGTCCATGACGACCCTCAGCACCCACGACACGAAGCGCAGCGAGGACACCCGCGCACGGATCTCGGTCCTCGCGGAGCTGGCGCCGGAATGGCAGGCATCCCTGCAGCGGCTGCAGAAGCTGGCGCCCCTGCCCGACGGGCCGCTGGCCAACCTGCTGTGGCAGGCCGTGGCCGGAGTCTGGCCGGCGGACCGCGACCGCCTGCAGTCCTACGCGCAAAAAGCCGCGCGGGAGGCCGGGAACTCGACCAACTGGATCGATCCGGACGAGGCCTTCGAAGCGAAGCTCTCCGCCGCCGTCGACGCCGCGTTCGACACCCCGGCCGTGACGGCGGAGCTGGAGTCCCTCGTGGCCCTGCTGGCCCCGTACGGGGCCGTCAACGCCCTGGGCGCCAAGCTCGTGCAGCTCACCATGCCCGGCGTGCCGGACGTGTACCAGGGCACCGAGTTCTGGGACCGCTCGCTGACCGATCCGGACAACCGGCGGCCGTTCGACTTCGGCGCGCGCCGGCGCGCCCTGGCCGCGCTCGACGCCGGTGAGCGTCCGGCGTCGTACCTGGATGACTCTGCCAAGCTCCTCGTCACCTCGCGGGCCCTGCGCCTGCGGCGGGACCGGCCGGAGCTGTTCACCGGGTACACGCCGGTCACGGCCACGGGCAGCGCCGCGGCGCACCTGCTCGCCTTTGACCGCGGAACCGCCGCTGCCCCCGGCGCGCTCACACTCGCCACCCGGCTGCCCCGCGGCCTCGAGCAGCGCGGCGGATGGCAGGACACGGCCATCCAGCTTGCCGCGGCCATGACCGATGAACTGACGGCCACCACGTACGGCCCCGGATCCGTGGCCGTGGGGGAGATCCTGCGGGACTACCCCGTTGCCCTCCTGGTGCCGGCGGCCTGAAACGCACGTACTGACGAACCGATATAGGGGGAACGGCAATGACTCTGCCTGCACACGGAAGCGAACGCTTCGATCTCTGGGCGCCGCGAGCGGCCAGCGTGACACTGCTCGCCGACGGCCGTGAGTACCCGATGGCCCGGGCCGCCGACGGCACTCCCGGAGAGCAGCCCCACAACGGCGGCGGCTGGTGGACCGCTCCCGGCGCGCCCGCCTCCGGGGACGTGGACTACGGCTACCTCGTGGACGGGGACTCCACCCCGCTGCCGGACCCGCGGTCCCGGCGCCAGCCCGCGGGCGTGCACGCGCTCTCCCGCACGTTCGACGCCGGACGTCACCAATGGGCGGACGGCCAGTGGGCGGGACGGGAGCTCAAGGGCGCCGTCATCTACGAACTCCACGTGGGCACCTTCACCCCGGAGGGAACACTGGACGCCGCGGCAGGGAAGCTGCCGTACCTGGCGGAGCTCGGCATCGACTTCGTGGAACTGCTGCCGGTCAACGGGTTCAACGGCACGCACAACTGGGGTTACGACGGCGTCCTCTGGTACGCCGTCCACGAAGGCTACGGCGGACCCGCCGCGTACCAGCGCTTTGTTGACGCCGCCCACGCCGCCGGCCTTGGCGTCATCCAGGACGTGGTCTACAACCACCTCGGCCCCAGCGGCAACTACCTCTCGCGGTTCGGCCCCTATCTGAAATCGGGCGAGGGCAACACGTGGGGCGACTCCGTCAACCTGGACGGCCCGGACTCCGACGAAGTCCGCCGCTACATCCTGGAGAATGCCGCGATGTGGCTCCGGGACTATCACGTGGACGGCCTGCGGCTCGACGCCGTGCACGCCTTCAAGGACGAGCGCGCCGTGCACCTGCTGGAGGACTTCGGCGCCCTCGCGGACGCCGTCTCGGCGGAAACGGGCCGCCCGGCGACCATGATCGCCGAGTCCGACCTGAACAACCCGCGCCTGCTCTACCCGCGCGGCGTCAACGGCTACGGCCTGGCCGGGCAGTGGAGCGACGACTTCCACCACGCCGTCCACGTCAACGTCAGCGGCGAAACCACCGGCTACTACGAGGACTTCGACTCGCTCGGGGCGTTGGCCAAGGTCCTGGAACGCGGCTTCTTCCACGACGGCAGCTACTCCAGCTTCCGCGGCCGCCATCACGGCCGGCCCATCGACGAGTCCCTGGTCCACCCCGCCGCGCTGGTGGTGTGCAGCCAGAACCACGACCAGATCGGCAACCGGGCCACCGGGGACCGGCTGTCCCAGACGCTGGGCTACGGGCAGCTCGCGCTCGCCGCCGTCGCCACCCTGACCTCGCCGTTCACGCCCATGCTGTTCATGGGCGAGGAATACGGCGCCACCACCCCGTGGCAGTTCTTCACCTCCCACCCGGAGCCGGAACTGGGCAGGGCGACGGCCGAGGGCCGGATCAGGGAGTTCGAGCGCATGGGGTGGGACCCCGCCGTCGTGCCCGATCCGCAGGACCCGGAAACGTTCACCCGGTCCAAGCTCGACTGGGCCGAGGCCGCCGAGGGGGACCACGCCCGGCTCCTGGAGCTGTACCGGGCGCTGATCGCGCTGCGGCGCACGACGCCGGACCTGACGGAGCCTGGCTTCGAGGACACGGTTGCGGACGTCAGCGAAGACGAGGGCTGGCTGCTGCTGCGCCGCGGCCGCACCGAGGTGGCGATGAACTTCTCCGCCGAGGCTCGCCGGCTGCCGGTCCGCGGGGTCGCCCTCGCCCTGGCCACCGACGACGGCGTCCGGCTGGACCCGGCTCCCAGCGCGGACATGTCCGCCCGCCGGCTCGACCTCCCCGGCCACAGCGCCGCGATTCTCACTTACTAAGGCAGGATATGACGTATGACTTATTTGGCAGCTGACACCCGCTATGACTCGATGCCCTACCGCCGCGTGGGGCGCAGTGGCCTGAAACTCCCGGCCATCTCCCTGGGCCTGTGGCACAACTTCGGCGACGACAAGCCGTTCGAAATCCAGCGCGCCATCCTGCGCCGCGCCTTCGACCTCGGCGTCACCCACTTCGACCTCGCCAACAACTACGGCCCGCCCTACGGCAGCGCCGAGACCAACTTCGGCCGCCACTTCAAGGACGACTTCGCCCCGTACCGCGACGAGCTGATCATCTCCAGCAAGGCCGGCTACGACATGTGGCCCGGCCCCTACGGCAACTTTGGCTCCCGCAAGTACCTGCTGGCCAGCCTGGACCAGTCGCTGGGCCGGATGGGCCTGGACTACGTGGACATCTTCTACAGCCACCGCCCGGACCCCGAGACGCCGATGGAAGAGACCATGGGCGCCCTGGACCAGGCCGTGCGCTCCGGCAAGGCGCTCTACGCGGGCATTTCCTCCTACACCCCGGAGCAGACCCTCGAGGCCGCGGGGATCCTCAAGGAACTGGGCACGCCGCTGCTGATCCACCAGCCCAGCTACTCCATGCTGAACCGCTGGACCGAGAACGGCAGCCCCAACCTGTTCGAGGCGCTGGAGCAGGTGGGCGCAGGCTCCATCGCGTTCTCGCCGCTGGCGCAGGGCATGCTCACCGACCGCTACCTCAAGGGCATCCCGGCCGACTCCCGCGCCGCGCAGGACAAGTCCCTGGACGAATCCATGATCACCGGGGACAAGCTGGACCGCGTGCGCGGCCTCAACAGGATCGCCGAGGGCCGCGGGCAGACGCTCGCGCAGATGGCCATCGCCTGGATCCTGCGCGAGCAGGGCAAGGGCTCGCCCGTCACGTCCGCGCTGGTCGGCGCGTCCAGCGTCCGGCAGCTCGAGGACACCCTGGCCGCCATCAACAACCTGGATTTCGCGGCCGATGAGCTGGACGCGATCGATGAGTTCGCCGTCGAATCCGACATCAACCTGTGGGCCCAGAAGTAGCCGGCTCCTACCTGACATAAGCGCACCTGACACCAGTGCCGGGGCCGCGGGGAACAACCGCGGCCCCGGCGGTGTTGACTAGACTACTAAGGGCGCCTCACGGCGCCGTGTCCGCCTGCCGCCGTCGCACAACAGAGTGCGGCCGCGCCGGTCACCCTTTCCTCAAAGGAGTTCCGTGTCTTCACATCCGATTCGTGTTGCAATCGTCGGCGTAGGTAACTGCGCCGCTTCGCTGGTCCAGGGCGTCCAGTACTACAAAGACGCCGACCCCCAGGCCACGGTCCCGGGCCTGATGCACGTGGAGTTCGGCCAGTACCACGTCGGCGACGTCCAGTTCGTTGCCGCGTTCGACGTCGACGGCAAGAAGGTCGGCCAGGACCTGTCCGCCGCCATCCTGGCCAGCGAGAACAACACCATCAAGATCGCCGACGTCCCGCCGACCGGTGTCACCGTCCAGCGCGGCCCCACCCTGGACGGCCTCGGCAAGTACTACCTCGAGACCATCGAGCAGTCCCCGGCGGAGCCGGTCGACGTCGTCCAGGCCCTCAAGGACGCCAAGGTTGACGTCATGGTCTGCTACCTGCCCGTCGGCTCCCAGGAGGCCGCCGAGTTCTACGCCCAGTGCGCGATCGATGCCGGCGTGGCGTTCGTCAACGCCCTGCCGGTGTTCATTGCCGGCACCAAGGAGTGGGCTGACAAGTTCACCGCCGCGGGCGTGCCGATCGTGGGCGATGACATCAAGAGCCAGATCGGCGCCACCATCACGCACCGCGTCATGGCCAAGCTGTTCGAGGACCGCGGCGTCACCCTGGACCGCACGTACCAGCTGAACGTCGGCGGCAACATGGACTTCAAGAACATGCTGGAGCGCGACCGCCTCGAGTCCAAGAAGATCTCCAAGACCCAGGCCGTGACCTCCAACGTCGAGGCCGAGCTCGCCGCCAAGGACGTCCACATCGGCCCGTCCGACTACGTCCAGTGGCTCGATGACCGCAAGTGGGCCTTCGTCCGCCTCGAGGGCCGCAACTTCGGCGACGCCCCGGTGTCCCTGGAATACAAGCTCGAGGTCTGGGACTCGCCCAACTCCGCCGGCGTGATCATCGACGCCATCCGTGCCGCCAAGATCGGCCTGGACCGCGGCATCGGCGGCCCCCTGGTGTCCGCGTCGAGCTACTTCATGAAGTCCCCGCCGGAGCAGTTCAACGACGACCTCGCCCGTGAAAAGGTCGAGGCCTTCATCCGCGGCGACCTGGAGCGCTAACCCGCCCGCCCCGTCCCCGACGCTCCCTCACTTTTGGGGTGTCCTAACCCGACGCTCCCTCACTTTTAGGGTGTTCCAACCCGACGCTCCCTCACTTAGGTGGGGGAGCGTCGTGGTTTCCGGAGTGAGGCCGGGGACGAACTTTCACTCGGTCGGCACCGACCCGATCCTCCCTCACGTTGTGCAGGTACCGGCGGATCGCTCTCTCAGACGGGGCTGGAAAAGCCAGCGGCGGTCGACGGGCTGAGGTACGCGGTGCGGAGAATCCGCTTGATCCTGGCGGTGGCGCCCGCGAAGCCGTTCGCAAGGTCGTCTTTTGTCAGGACGAGCACCGTCCATCCCGCTGTCTCGAAGGCCTTGTCCCGGCGGCGGTCGCTGAAGATCTGGGCGGGGAGCAGGTGGTGTCCGCCGTCGTACTGGACGGCCAGCCGCCGACGGCGATACCCAAGGTCCGCCGTTGGTGAACCCGGGGTGCCCGGGCGCAGCGGGAGCTGCAGCTCCGGCTCCGGGAGACCGGCGTCGCATATCGCCAGGCGTAGCAGTGTTTCCGGACCTGAATCGGATCCCACTCGTATCAAGTCCAGGGCCGCCCGGGCGCGGACGATTCCCTGCAGATTCGGGTGGCGGTTCAGCATCGAACGCAGCCCATCGATGGTTGCGAAGGGCTCACTCCGTCCCTCCAAACCGAACCGGGGAATCCGAACGAGCTCGTCGCCCATGCAGACCAATTCGGACAGACTCAACCGCCGGGCGAGGTCGAGCCATGTCCGGGGACGCGTGCTGATCCGGATGCCGTCCGCAGTTTCGACCTCGTCATCCAAAGCCAGAACCGTGTGCCCGACGATGCCCTTGCGCCGGACCTCGGGCAGCGCCCGCGGCTTGCTCAGGTGCAGCTCCTCAGAGTCCGAGAGCCACGGAGGCAAGAGCTGACATCGAAGCCTGGCGGCCGTGACGTGCGAGATCCAAGCCCCTGGCGACGCGGCGGACAGCGCGCGAGCCGCCGTCTCCAGCTCGAAGCTCCATTCCGCGGGCCGATACAGACCCCGGCTGATATGACTGATGTCGGACTGTCGGAGTCTGGTTCTCGGCACTCCCAAAGACCTGGCAGTCGCGATGGTGAAGGGTGCTGCGCTGAGTGGACCGGGAAGCTCCGTTCGCGTTCTCATGCTGGCATTGTGAACCCATTTGAAGAGCCGTGCAGGAGTTATCCACAGATTCCTGGATCGACCCGCGGAGGCAGGCACGGGTTTCGGCGATTCCGGCACGAGCGCCGTGCAGGATGTGAGGGAGCGTCGGGTGGAGGGACGCAGGATGTGAGGGAGCGTCGGGTGGGGGGACGCAGGATGTGAGGGAGCGTCGGGTTAGAAGAGGCCGACGGGGTTGCCGGCGTCGTCGACGTCCATGCGCATCGCTGCCGGGATCTTGGGCAGGCCCGGCATGGTCATGACCGCGCCCGTGAGGGCCACGATGAAGCCGGCCCCGGTCTTGGGGATGAGGTCGCGGACGTGGACGGTGAAGCCCTTGGGGGCGCCGAGCCGGGTGGCGTCATCGCTGAAGGAGTACTGGGTTTTCGCCATGCACACGGGCATCCCGGACCAGCCGTTCTTCTCGATTTCCGCCAGCCGTTTGAGCGCGGGCACCGAGAAGTCCACGCCGTCGGCGCCGTAGACCTCCTGCACGATGGTCCGGATCTTGTCCTCGACGGACATGTCCAGCGGGTACAGGTGCCGGAAGCCGTGCGGGGTGTCGATCGCGGCCGCCACTTTCGCCGCGAGCTCGTCCCCGCCGTCGCCGCCCCCGCCGCGGCCCCAGACGTCGGCCACCGCGGCCTGGACACCCTCCGCGGCGCACCACTCAAGGAGCCAGTCCAGCTCCTCGGCGGTGTCGGTGGCGAATTTGTTGACCGCCACGACCGGCACGATGCCGAACTTCTCCACGTTGCGGATGTGGCGCTGGAGATTGGCGACGCCGGCGGCCAGCGCCTCCACATTGGGCTCCTTGAGCCGGTCCTTCGCCACGCCGCCGTGCATCTTGAGCGCCCGGACGGTCGCCACGAGGACGACGGCGGACGGGGCGACGTCGGCCATCCGCGACTTGATGTCCATGTACTTCTCGGCACCGAGGTCCGCGCCGAAACCCGCCTCGGTGACCACGATGTCCGCAAGGCTGCGGGCCGTCTGGGTGGCGATGAGGGAGTTGCAGCCGTGGGCGATGTTGGCGAAGGGCCCGCCGTGCACGAGCGCCGGGGTGCCGGCGATGGTCTGCACGAGGTTGGGCTTGATCGCGTCCTTGAGCAGCAGGGTCAGGGCGCCCTGGACGCCGAGATCGGCCACGGTGACGGGCTGCCGGTCGTAGGTGTAGCCGAACGTGATCCGGCCCAGCCGCTCGCGCAGATCGTTGAGGTCCGTGGCGAGGCAGAACACCGCCATGATCTCCGAGGCGACGGTGATGTCGAAGCCGTCCTGCCGCGGGACGCCCTGGGCCGGGCCGCCGAGGCCGATCACGACCTCGCGCAGGGACCGGTCGTTCATGTCCAGGACCCGCTTGAACGTCATCCGCCGGGGGTCGATGTTGAGCTCGTTGCCCTGGAAGATGTGGTTGTCCACGAGGGCCATGAGGGCGTTGTTCGCCGAGGTGATGGCGTGGAAGTCGCCGGTGAAGTGCAGGTTGATCTGGTCCATCGGCAGCACCTGGGAGTAGCCGCCGCCGGTGGCGCCGCCTTTCATGCCCAGGATGGGGCCCAGGGAGGGTTCGCGCAGCGCGATCATCACTTTGTGCCCGGCACGGGCCAGGGAATCGGCGAGCCCGACCGTGGTGGTGGACTTGCCCTCGCCCGCCGGGGTGGGGGACATGGCCGAGACGAGCACCACTTTGCCGGGCGCGCGGCCGTGCGCGCGGACCGGGGTCCCGCCAGCGGCGCCCGCCGTGACGTTCAGCTTCGCCGGATCGATCTTGGCCTTGTAGGGCCCGTAGAGCTCCAGCGCCTCCGGGTTGATGCCGGCGGCCGCCGCAATCTCCTCGATCGGCTTCATGACTGCCCGCTGGGCAATTTCCAGGTCGCTGGGTACGTTGTTCCCGGCAGTGGTGGTCTCAGACATCGTTGTCCTTCGGCTCGTGGCGTCGGATGGTGTCCCGGTCCGGTGTTGCCGGCCCGGGTTCAGGGCGGGTCCGGTTCAGGGCGTGTGGCCCACCGGGATGGTCAGGCTTCCAAAATACTGGCTCACGGCGGTGTGGTAGCTCTCCAGCGTAATCGCGGCGGTGCGCTGCCAGCCGAAATCCTGGGCATGGATCGCGGCGGCGCGCCCCATGTCGGTGCGCGTTTGGGGGTCGTCAAAGAGCGCTTCGAGGGCGTCCGCCCAGTCGCTGGCCTTGTGGCCCTCGACCAGCATCCCCGTGCGCCCGTCCTGGACGGCGCGGGACAGGCCGCCCACTTTCGTGGCGAGGACGGGCGTCCCGCAGGCCTGCGCCTCCAGGGCCACCAGGCCGAAAGACTCGCTGTAGGAGGGCATCACCACGACGTCGGCCGACCGGTACCAGCCAGCCAGCTCCGGGGCGTTGACCGGCGGGTGGTGGGTGGCGACGTCGTCCATTCCGGCGGCGCTGATCAGCGCCTTGAGGTTGAAGTCCTTGGCGCCGCTGACGGCCCCCAGGATGGTCAGCTGCAGGTCGATGTCCGGGCGCCGGGACCGCAGGAGCGCGGCCGCCTTGATCAGGATCTGCGGCCCCTTGAGCCGCTGGATCCGGCCCGCGAACAGCAGATGGAACTTGCCCGGGGCGATGCCGTGATCGGCCCTGGCGCGGTTCCTGAAGGAGGGCGTGAAGACCGCGAGGTCCACGCCCGGCGGGGCGACGTCGATGCGGTCGATGTCGGCGCTGTAGTGCGAGACCAGCTCGGCCGCCTCGGTGCCGGTATTGGCGATCAGCCGGGTGGCGCCGTCGACAATCCGATGCTCGCCGTCCTCGCGCCGCCGCGGCTCGGGCTGTTCGCCGGACTCGAGGAGCTGGTTCTTGACCTTGGCCATGGTGTGCATGGTGTGGACGAGGGGCAGCCGCCACAGCTCCGCGAGCTCAAGCCCGGCCACCCCGGACACCCAGTAGTGCGAATGGATGACGTCATACCGGCCGTGCGGCTGGAGGTGCCGGATCCGGTCGATCTCGGCGACCATGCTGTGCAGCAGCCCCGGGAGCTCCTCCTTGGGCAGCTTCCGCGGCGGCCCGGCCAGGACGTTGTGCACGCACACGCCCGGGGACGGGTGTTCGACGGCGGGCTGCGAGGCCGAGGTGGACCGCGTGAAGATCTCCACTTCCACGCCGGTCTCGGCGAGGGCCGCGGCCAGCGCCCGGACGTACACGTTCATTCCGCCGGCGTCGCCGGAGCCGGGCTGCTCCATGGGCGAGGTGTGCAGGGAAAGGAAAGCGACGCGGCGGATCAGCGACACGGTTCCCCTTTCCTCTGCAGATTTCGCTCTGCCAAATGCATGTCGATAAAACATTACTCCTGAAGTGCCGGCGGCTCCGGTTCACGGGTCGGTTCGCGGGTCAGGTCGCGGGCCGCTTCCCGATGCGGCTGCCAGGGCAGCTCGTCCTGCTAACGTGGCCGCTGTGAGCGCATCGCCAGAACAGAACCCTGCAGCCGGACAGAACCCTGCAGCCGGCTGGACAATCCGTCAGGCCCGCCCGGAGGACTGGCCGGGCATCTGGGCGATCCTGGAACCCGTCATCCGTGCGGGGGAGACCTTCACCTGGGACCGGGACACCGCCGAGGACGAGGCCCGCGGGCGCTGGTTCAAGCAGGCGCCGGGCCAGACGTTCGTCGCGGTCGACTCCGGCACGGGTGCCGTCCTTGGCACCGGCGAACTGCACCCCAACCAGGGCGGCGGCGGCAGCCACGTCGCCAACGCGGGCTACATGGTTCACCCGGCGCAGGCCGGCCGCGGGGTGGCCCGGGCCCTCTGCGCCTATTCGCTCGACGCCGCCCGCGACGCCGGCTTCCGGGCCATGCAGTTCAACGCCGTCGTGGAAAGCAACGTCCGGGCCGTCGCAGCCTGGAAATCCATGGGCTTCGAGGTGCTCGCGACCATTCCCGAGGCCTTCAACCACCCGGAACTGGGCTACGTGGGCCTGCACGTGATGTACCGCAAGCTGTAGCCGTACTCGCCCCGTGGAGCCTCACTGCCGCGGATCCTCGCGGCCGCCGGCGTCCTCACGGCCGCGGTTTCCTCACGGGCCGCCGTGCCAGAGACGGCCCAGTTCCGGGAACGCCGCCTCGTACCCGGCGAGCAGTGTGCCGCCGAGGACGTCCGAATCCACGAGCGGATGCCTGGCGAACGCGGCGAGGGCTGCCTCCCGCCGTCCGGTCGTCGCCGCCTCCACCACGAGCCGTTCGACATCCTTGACCCGCCGCATCAGCGCCAGCTGCTCCGGTCCCGGGCGGTCCTGCGGGACCGGCACAGCGCCGTCGGGCGTCACCCTGCAGGGAACCTCGACGACGGCGTCCGCCGGCAGTCCCGGCACGGCGGGCGTAGCCTGCACCGTCTGTACCGCGGACCCGGCGGCGCCGGCTTCCGGTGCCGGGCCGGGGACGGTGTTGACCGTGTTGAGGATCAGGTCCGCCGCGCCGCCGCCGGACAAGGCGCGCATGGCCGCCAGGGCCACCCGCTCGTAGCCGCCGCCGGCGAGGTCGGTCTCGTCCCGATGCTCGCCCGGGGTGCGGGCTTCCGCGAGATAGCCCTCCTCGCGTGACCGGCGGGCGGCCTCCCAGAGCGCAAAGGCGTCCGGTCCGGCGGCTGCCAGCCGGGGATAGAGCTCGGCCTGCTGCCGGGCGATGGATTCCCCCCGGGTCAGGTCCGCGCCGCGCATGCCGGCCACCGCGCGGGCGGTGTCGTAGTAGTAGAAGAGGTACTCATTGGGCAGGCAGCCGAGGCTTGCCAGGAACTCCGGCGGGAACAGCCGGCCTTCCTCGAACCCCGCCAGCGCCGCAGGGTTTGCCAGCAGCTCAGGCAGGGCATCCCGGCCCCCGGACTCCAGCCGGTACAGCCAGCCGAGGTGGTTCAGGCCGTAGTAGCCCACGCCGTCGAGCCTGCCCTCCGGCAGCGTGACGCCGGCAGCCCGCGCCGCGCGGTGCACCAGGCCGCTGGCGGAGTCGCAAATTCCGATCACCCTGGGCCCGAGCACCGGGACCAGGGCCTCGGTGACCATGCCGGCGGGGTTGGTGAAGTTGAGCAGCCAGGCTCCGGGGCAGCGGCTCCGCATTTCCTCCGCGAGCCGCAGCATCGGCGGAATGGACCGCAGGGCGTAGGAGATGCCGCCCGCACCGGTGGTTTCCTGGCCCAGGAGTCCCAGGTCCAGGGCGATCCGCTCGTCGGCGGTCCGCCCGGCAGTGCCGCCGGGCCGGATCGCGGCGAAGACCATGTCGGCGCCGTCGAGGGCCTCGGGGAGGGAGGACACGGCGCGGACCTGCGGGCCGGCACCGGGCGGACCCTGCTGGGCCATCGAGGCCAGGACCGCCTCGATGGCCGCCAGCCGGCCGGCGTCGACGTCGTAGAGCACCAGCTCCCGCACCAGCCCCGCGAAGGGGCCGGCAGAGAGCGCCCGGTAGACCAGGGGGACCCGGAACCCGCCCCCGCCGGCGATCGTGAGCCGCATGCCGACAGTCTATTCCCCGCCCGTTCCGGCCCTGCCCGCTGTGCGGCCGGCATGCCGGCCGGGGCACCGCTTCGCGCGCCGCCTGGGGTCTGGGCGTGCCCCGCGCGGCCGCCGCTTCCCGCGGTTTCGCTCGACGGCGGTACAGCGTAGTGTGCCGTATATGGACGCGATCCCGACGCGGCGCTTTGATCCGCTGTCTGCCGTCCGCAGCACGGCCGCGGACGGGTTCGACCTGCTCCTGACCGGCACCGTATTCCAGGACATCATCTTCACCGGGCTGCCGCACGCCCCCCAGCCCGGAACGGAAATCTGGAGCGACGGCATGGGCAGCTGCCCCGGCGGTGTGGCCAACCAGGCGATTGCCGCGTCCAGGCTGGGACTGCGGACCGTGCTCGCCGCCGCGTTCGGCGACGACGGTTACGGGGACTACAACTGGAAGATCCTGGCCGCCCAGGAACACGTGGACCTCTCCCTGTCCCGGCGGGTGCCCGGCTGGCATTCGCCCGTCACGGTGTCCTTGAGCGTGGAGAAGGACCGGTCCATGGTGACGCACGGCCACCCGGCGCCGGTGTCCTCCACCGAGCTCATCGGATGTCCGCCGCCGGCGCTCGCAGCCGTTGCGGAGCTGGGGGAGGAGCTCGAACCGTGGGCCCTCGAGGCGCATAAGAATGGCGTCCGGCTGTTCGGCGACGTCGGCTGGGATCCCACCGGCGCGTGGTCCTCGACCCGGCTGGATAACCTGCAGTACTTCCACGCTTTCATGCCGAACCAGCACGAGGCGATGAACTTCACGGGCCGCGACGACCCCTGGTCCGCGTTGTACTCCCTCGCGGACCGCGTGCCGGTGGCGGTGGTCACCCTCGGTGCCCAGGGGTCCATGGCCGTGGATTCGGAAACGGGGGAGGAGGAGTGGGTCCCGTCCCTGCCCGTCCGGGCCTACGATCCCACCGGGGCAGGTGACTGCTTCGGCGCGGCGTTCATCGTAGGCTGCCTGGCCGGCTGGCCGCTCGGCGACCGGCTCCGCTTCGCCAATCTGTGCGCGGCGCTGGCCGTGCAGGAGGTCGGCGGCTCGCTGGCCGCACCCGGCTGGGGGGACATTGCCGACTGGTGGCAGCGGGCCAACGCCCGGAAGGAACGGCAGGGCAGTCAATGGCTGCGCCGCTACCGCTTCCTGGAAGAGATCGTACGAGATGTTCCGCCCGGGGCGCAGCGGCGGGCGACGGCGACCATCGCGCACCTGTCCGACGCGTAGCTGCGCCGCGGGGTTCTGGGGCAGCCCTGGACTGCAGGGACCTGTGATGCTTGGCCTGTGATGCTTGGCCCCTCCACCACTGGACATGTCCCTTGCTGAGGCCAAGGCGTGGACATGGGCCTGTTGTGCCCGGTCCTTGGCGCGAAGAATGGGCATGTCCCGCGGGCGCGGCTGGCAGGGCTTTTGTTCACCACTGGACATGTCCCTTGCTGAGGCCAAGGCGTGGGCATGGGCCTGTTGTGCCCGGTCTTTGGTGCGAAGAATGGGCATGTCCCGCGGGACGGGAGGGCATGCCCAGTGGTGGACTGGGCCGCGGATTATTCGGCCCGCGGCGCCGCCCCTAGAATCGTTAAGTGACTTACCAAGCAGCAACAGGCGGCCTCCTGCCCGATTCGGCGGCAACGCCCGTCCGTGCGGAGGAACGCTCGGCAGTAATCGACCTCGACGCCATCAGGCACAACGTCCGCCACCTCGCGGCGGTGGCCTCACCCGCCAAGGTTATGGCCGTGGTCAAGGCCGACGCCTACGGACATGGCGCCGTCCACGTGGCCCGGGCGGCCCTCGGAGCAGGAGCCAGCTGGCTCGGCGTCGCCCACATCTCCGAGGCGCTCGCCCTGCGCGCCGCCGGGATCGAGGCGCCGCTGCTGGCCTGGCTGCACACCCCGGACAGCAATTTCGCCGCCGCCGTGGCCGCCGGAATCGACATCGGCTGCTCGGGCTGGGAACTGGACCGGATCGTGGCCGCCGCCCGCGAGCAGGAACGGCCCGCCCGCATCCACCTGAAGGTCGACACCGGACTCGGCCGCAACGGCGCCACCCTCGACGCCTGGGACAGCCTCGTCGGTGAAGCGATGGAACACCAGGACCAGGGCCTGCTCCGGGTGGTGGGGATCTTCTCCCACCTCGCCGTCGCCGACGAACCCGAACGGCCCGAAACCGACGAGCAGCTCGCCGCGTTCCGGCAGATCCTCGCCGTCGCCCAGGACGCCGGCGTGGACCCCGAGGTCCGCCACCTGGCCAACACCCCGGCCACCCTCTCCCGGCCGGACACCCACTTTGACCTGGTCCGCGTCGGGCTCGGACTCTACGGGCTGTCCCCCTTCGAAGGACAAAGCCCGGCCGAGCTCGGCCTGCGCCCGGCCATGACGGTCCGCACGGTGGTCTCGCACTGCAAGGACGTGCCCGCCGGGCAGGGCGTTTCCTACGGGCTGAACTACCGCACCGACGGCGTCAGCACCCTCGGGCTCATCCCGCTGGGCTACGCCGACGGCGTCCCGCGCATCGCCACCGGCGGCCCGGTCCGGGTCGAAGGCGTGAACTATCCGGTGGTGGGGCGCATCGCGATGGACCAGATGGTGATCGACCTCGGACCCCGCAACGTCACGGCCGGAGGCCCGAGCATCCTCGGGGCCGAGGCAGTGCTGTTCGGCGACGGCGCCGACGGCGGACCCACGGCCGATGACTGGGCCAGGGCCGCCGGCACCAACAACTACGAGATCGTCACCCGCATCAGCCCCCGCGTACCGCGCCGCTACCTGAACGAAGAGCCCTCGACCGGCGACGAGCGGCCGTGAGCGCGCCCGTGTGGGAACGGAGCCTGGAGGTCCGGACGGCCGCGGAGACGCACGCGCTCGCCGCAGCCCTGGGCGCCGTCCTGGAAACCGGCGACCTGCTGATCCTGACCGGCGAACTGGGCGCCGGGAAGACCACCTTCACGCAGGGGCTCGGGGAGGGACTGGGCGTCCGGCCCGGCATTATTTCGCCGACGTTCGTCCTGGTGCGCATCCACCCCAATCTGCCCGAGGGACCCCGGCCGGGCGGTCCCGACCTCGTGCACGTGGACGCCTACCGGCTGGAGTCGGCGGCCGAAATCGATGACATCGACCTTGAAAACACCATGGACAGCGCCGTGACGGTGGTCGAGTGGGGCCGCGACCGGGTCGAACACCTGAGCGACAGCCGGCTCGAGGTGGAACTCCACCGCACCCGGGGAGGCGCCGCCGGCGTCCCCGCCGCCACGCCCGCCGGGGCAGGTCACGCCCCCGCCGATCCCGGCGTGCTGGATTTCGACACGGACGACGACGACGAACCGCGGACCGTCGTGATCCGCGGCTTCGGCCCGCGCTGGGCCGAAGCGCCGGCGCTGCCCGGCGCCGAGCCCGCGCTCGAGGCCGGCACCGAGCCCGCGCCCGTGCCCGAGCCACGCCCGGCCCTGCCCGAGACCCTGCCCCAGACCCCGGAACGGAACTCCTGATGCTGATCCTCGCCATCGACACCTCGGCCGTCGCCAGCGCCGCACTGGTCTCCGATGACGCGCCGGAATCCGTGCTGGCCAGCTTCGCCACCGAGGATACGCGCACGCACGCGGAGGTCCTGGCCCCGGGAATCGACGCGCTCCTGGCCGAGGCCGGCGTGAGCGGCCCCGACGTCGACGCAATCGTCACCGGCGTCGGTCCCGGACCGTTCACGGGACTGCGCTCCGGAATCGTCACCGCCCGCACCCTCGCCTTTGTCTGGAACAAGCCGCTCTACGGCGTCATGAGCCTGGACGCGATCGCCCTGGAAGTGGCAGAGTCCACCGACTCGGCCGCGGAGTTCATTGTGGCCACCGACGCGCGCCGCAAGGAAGTGTACTGGGCACGGTATACCCTCTCCGATGCCCAGCTGCCCCAGCTGGCCGACGGCCCGCACGTGGGATTCGCCGCGGACCTGCCGGACCTGCCCGTCTACGGTGCCGGGGCGGGAATCTACTCCGACGTCGTCAAGGCCGTCGCCGAATTCAGCACCCGGCAGCCCGAGGCCCTCTCGCTGGGCCAGTTCGCACTCGCCCGGCTCGCGGCGGGGGAGCAGCTCCTGGACTCCACCCCCCTGTACCTCCGCGAGTCGGACGCCCAGGTGCCCGGACCCCGGAAGCGTGCCCTGTGAACGCGCACGCCGCACCGCTCAGGCTGCCCGGCGGGATCACCCTGCGGGACATGGAGGCCGCGGACATCCCCGCCGTCCATGAGCTGGAACGCCGGCTGTTCCCCGTGGACGCGTGGCCGCTGCAGATGTTCCACGACGAACTGGCGCAGACGGACACCCGCCGCTACCTTGTTGCGGAGTTCCACGGCGGAATCGTGGGCTACGCCGGGCTGATGTGCATCGAACCGATCTCCGACGTCCAGACCATCGCCGTGGTGCCCGAGCAGGAGGGCAAGGGCATCGGCTCGGCCCTGCTCACCGAGCTGATCGTGGAAAGCCGCCGCCGCGGCGCCCAGGACGTGCTGCTGGAAGTCAGGGCGGACAACCCCCGGGCCCAGCAGCTCTACCGGCGCTTCGGCTTCGAGCAGATCCACGTCCGGCCCCGCTACTACCGCGACGGCGTCGACGCCCTGATCATGCGGCTCCAGCTGCCCCGCGAACCGCTTAGCCCCCAGCCAAAGGAAGCAGGCCGACCATGAACCGCACCCAGCCGCTCGTGCTCGGCATCGAGTCCTCCTGCGACGAAACCGGCGTCGGCATCGTCCGGGGGACCACTCTTCTGACGAACACCGTGTCCTCCTCCATGGAGGAACACGTCCGCTTCGGCGGCGTGATTCCCGAGATCGCCTCCCGGGCCCACCTCGACGCCTTCGTCCCCACCCTCCAGGAAGCCCTGGCGGAGGCGGACGTATCGCTGGCCGACGTTGACGCGATTGCCGTCACCTCGGGCCCGGGCCTGGCCGGGGCGCTCATGGTGGGGGTGTGCGCGGCCAAGGCGCTCGCCGTCGCCACCGGAAAACCCCTCTACGCCATCAACCACCTCGTGGCGCACGTCGGCGTCGGGCTCCTCCAGCAGGGCGCCGGCACCCGCGGACCGTTGGACGCGACGCTGGAAACCCCGCAGCAGACCCTGCCGGACAATCTGGGCGCGCTCCTGGTGTCCGGGGGCCACACCGAGATCCTGCGGATCCGGAGCATTACGGACGACGTCGAGCTGCTGGGCTCCACGATCGACGACGCCGCCGGCGAAGCCTACGACAAGGTGGCGCGGCTCCTGGGCCTGGGCTACCCCGGCGGCCCGGCCATCGACAAGCTCGCGCGCACCGGCAACGCCAAAGCCATCCGGTTCCCGCGCGGCCTCACCCAGCCGAAGTACATGGGGACCGCCGAGGAACCCGGGCCGCACCGTTACGACTGGTCCTTCAGCGGACTCAAGACCGCCGTCGCCCGCTGCGTGGAGCAGTTCGAGGCCCGCGGCGAGACAATTCCCGTCGCGGACATCGCCGCGGCCTTCCAGGAAGCCGTGGTGGATGTGATTACCGCCAAGGCGGTGCTTGCCTGCCGTGAAAACGGCATCACGGAGGTCCTCCTGGGCGGGGGCGTCGCCGCCAACTCGCGGCTGCGCCAGCTCACCGAACAGCGCTGCAGCGCCGCCGGGATCCGGCTGACGGTGCCGCCGCTGCCGCTGTGCACGGACAACGGCGCCATGGTGGCGGCACTCGGGGCGCAACTGGTGATGGCCGGCGTGGAACCGAGCGGGATCGGGTTTGCCCCGGACTCCTCGATGCCGGTCACGACAGTCTCCGCCTGAGGCTCCGGCAGCGGTTCGCCTGAAGCTTCGTTCGCCTGACGGCTCCCTCCGCTCCCGCGGGGGATGCTGCGGCGGCTGCCCCCAAGCGCTAAGCTTCCGGCCCCTGCCGCATCTGCTTGACCAGATCCAGGACGACGGCGCGCAGGTCGCCGCCGTGTTCGGCGGCAACCCGGCGCTGCCGCTGGTAGCCGGCGCCGCGCTTGATGATCTTCTCGACGTCGGCCAGTTCGGCGCTGCAGCCCAGCTTCTCTGCGACAGGCTCGAGCCGCTTCAGCGTCTCGCGCAGGTGCTCCGTGACGAGCTGTTCGTTGCCTTCAGCGTCGAGGATGATGATCGCGTCCAGGCCGTACCGGGCCGCGCGCCATTTGTTTTCCTGGATATGCCACGGCGGCATGGTCGGAATGGTTCCGCCGTTTTCCAGCGTGGTGGAGAATTCGTCGACAAGGCACTGGGTCAGGGCGGCGATGGCCCCGACTTCCTCGAGGGTCGCCAGGCCGTCGCAGATGCGCATCTCGATGGTGCCGAGGGCCGGAACGGGGCGGATGTCCCAGCGGATCTCGGAGAGGGTGTCGATCACGCCCGTGGTGAACATGTCCTGTACGTAGGCCTCGTAGTCCTCCCAGCGGGAGAACTGGAACGGCAGGCCGGCGGTGGGCAGCTGCTGGAACATGAGGGCGCGGTGCGAGGCGTAGCCGGTGTCTTCGCCGCCCCAAAACGGGCTGGACGCGGAGAGCGCCTGGAAATGCGGGAAGTAGTTGACCAGGCCGTCCAGGACCGGGAGGACCTTGTCCCGGCTGTCCAGCCCGACGTGGACGTGGACGCCGTAGATGACCATCTGCCGGCCCCACCACTGGGTCCGGTCAATGAGCTTGGCGTAGCGTTCCTTGTCCGTGACGGGCTGCAGCTGGGGCGGGCTGAAGGGGTGGCTCCCGGCGCAAAAGACCTCCACGCCCATGGGATCGGTCACTTCCCGGACGGCGCCAAGTGAGCTGCTCAGGTCCGCCTTGGCTTCGGCCACGGTGGTGCAGATGCCGGTGACGAGCTCCACGGTGTTGAGCAGGAGCTCCTGCTTGATGTGCGGGTGCTCGTCGTCTTCGTTGAGTTCGGGATGCCGGGCAGCGACTCCGCGGAGCACCTGGTTCGCCACGGAGGCCAGTTCACCGGTCTCGGCGTCGACGAGCGCCAGCTCCCATTCCACGCCAAGAGTCGACTGCCTGGATGAAGCGAACTCGATCTTCATGTGGTCCCTTCACTGTTTTGCTGACCCTGGCCGTCGTCCTGGCGGGAAATGCGCTGGCAAACACCCCTGGACGTGCCCCTGGACGTGCCACCGGCGGTGTCACGTGCCATTTCCCACACGAGACCGCCGCCCGGGCGGCTGGCAGGGCTACGGGTGGTCCAAGTCTAGTGCAGGGGCAGCTCCGGGACGGTGTCAAAGTTGGCGCTGATGCGTGAGGGTCTTCACAAACGTCGCTGGTCAGCGACGCCTCGGGGCGGCAGCGGCGGTCCGGAGTGATCCTGGCGTTTAATGGACCTGTGCCCATTCTGAACAAAGACATGACCCTGTGTATCTCGCTCTCGGCCCGGCCGAGCAACAACGGGACGCGCTTCCACAACCACCTGTACGAACAGCTGGGCCTGAACTGGATCTACAAGGCCTTCGCCCCCACCGACCTCGCCCAGGCAATCGCCGGGGTGCGCGGCCTCGGCATTCGCGGCTGCGCGGTGTCCATGCCCTACAAGGAGGACGTGATCGCCCTCGTGGACGTCATGGACCCGTCGGCGAAGGCCATCGATTCGGTCAACACCATCGTCAACGACGCCGGCCGGCTCACCGCCTACAACACCGACTACACGGCAATTGAGCAGCTCCTGCAGCGCAACGCCATCCCCGCCGACTATTCGGTGCTGGTCCTGGGCTCGGGCGGCATGGCCAAGGCCACCGTGGCCGCGCTGCGGGATGCCGGCTTCAAGGACGTGACCGTCGTGGCCCGCAATGAGGACACCGGACGCGGCCCTGGCCGAACAGTACGGGTTCGCCTGGAGCGCGGACCTGGGCTCCGCGAGGTCCGGCACCGGAACGGCGGACATGATCATCAACGTGACACCTATCGGTATGGCGGGAGCATGGCCGGCGGACCGGACGCCGAGGCGCTGTCTTTCCCGCAGGAGGCCATCGACGCCGCAAAGGTGGTGTTCGACGTCGTCGCCCTCCCGGCCGAGACGCCGCTCATCAAGGCCGCCCGCGCGGCCGGCAAGACCGTGATCACCGGAGCCGAGGTAGCCACCATCCAGGCCCTGGAGCAGTTCGTGCTGTACACCGGAATCCGGCCCACCGACGAACAGATCCGGGCCGCCGAGGAGTTCATGCGGGCCCAGTAGCCCCGCGCCCTGACCTGGGGAGAATTCAGGGCAGCGGAGCTAGACCGGCTCCACCGAGATGGCCACCCGGTCCTCGCCGATCCTGGTGAGGACCAGGGTGGCTGATTTCTTGCTCTTGGCCTTGGAACCTGCCGGTTTGCCTCCGGGCAGGAGTTGCTTGCGCAGCTCCTCCGGGGTGACGGCGGTGCCGCGCTTCTTGATGTCCAGGACGCCGATCCCTTGGTCTTTGACCCAGGACTTGAGCGCCTTGACGTTGAAGGGCATCACTTCCAGGACCTTGTAGGCCTTGGCGAACGGGGTATCGCGCAACTCCGGGGCGCAGATGTAGGCGATGTGCTCGTCCACGAGGTGCCCGCCCAGCTGGAGGGCGACGTCGGCCACCAGCCCCGCGCGGATGACCGCGCCGTCGGGCTCGTACAGGTACCCCTCCACCGGACCCACGGGCGCCGCCGGGCCGGCCCCGAAGTCCTCGCCGCTGGTGAGTTCGGCGGCCCCAAGAGGTCCGAGCACGAGGGCCGCGCGCCGCACCCCGGGGCGCCGCACCGCGTTGAACCACAGGGCCACCTCGGTCACGTCCCCGCCCACGGAGACCCACTGGGCCTCGCAGTCCGCCGGCACGGAATCGTGCGGCATGCCCGGCCCCATCTTCACGCCGACAGCGCGCCCGGAGCCGGCCAGTGACTCCACGAAGGACAGCGGCGGGGAGAAATCCTCCGGGTCCCAGATCCGCTTGGTTCCCGAGGTGGACGTGGTGCGCCGCGCCGGGTCGAGCCAGACGCCGTCGACCCCCTCGAGCGAAACCGAGGTGGCATCCGAGTGGACCACGGTGGCGTTGCGGAACGGGATCAGGTTCATCGTGGCGCAGGCGGCCGTGGCCTCGTCCATTTCCACGGCGGTGACCACCAGGTCCAGGGACGCCAGGGCCATCGCGTCGGCCCCCAGCCCGCAGCCGAGATCGGCGACATGGCCGATTCCGGCCTCCGCGAACCGCTGCGCGTGCCGGGCCGCCACCGTGAGCCGGGTGGCCTGCTCCAGGCCGGCCTTGGTGAAGATCATCTGCCGGGCGAACTCGCCGAATTTGGCCTCGGCCTTGGTCCGCAGCCGGGACTGGGTGAGCACCGCCGAGACCATTTCGGGGGAGTGGCCGGCCTTGCGCAGCGCCGCGGTGAGGCGGAAGGCCTCGTCCTCGCGGTACGGGCCCAGCGACGCCAGCAGCTCCCAGCCCTCGGGGGTGAGGATCGGGGCGATGTGTTCCTGCGGTGCGTCAGTCATGCCATCCAGCGTAGTTCAGCGCTGTAGTTCAGCGCCGCCGACGCGTTGTGACGGGACCGCTGGGGATAGGCTTGACGGCATGGAAGACAGCGGTACAGGCGACAGCACGTCAGCGGACACAGCGGGACAGGACGACGCCGGGCGGGACGCGACCTGGCAGTACGACGCCGGGCAGGACACGGACGGGCAGGACGACCGGGCAGGACGACGGCAGGAGCGCCCGAGTCCGCAGGGGCTGGCCCGCTACGCCCGGCCGGCGCTGATCGCCGGCGCGGTGATCGCCGTCGTATGCATCGCCCTGCTGGTGATCATCTTCTTCCTCGATTCCTTCAACGCCACGGTGTATTCGGTCGGCGGCAAGAATGTCCAGGACGCCACCGACGAGGCGCGGGCCATCCGCGACTCCTACGCCGCGGCCAGGCTCGGGGGCATCATCTTCCTCATCGCAGGGGTCCTGCTGGCCGCCGCCGGGGCACTGCTGCTGTACCGGCACCGGAATGACGCCGGCCGTGACCGGGACGACGACGGCGGCGAGGACGTGGACTTCGAACACCTCGCCGGCGAGTAGTCACCCGCCCGCAACGCCTCGTGGACATGCTCACCCTCGGCATCAGGGAGTGGGCATGTCCCTTGGTCTGTCCGCACCCGTTGGGCATGTCCATCGCCCGGCGCCAGGAATGGGCATGTCCGCCGGACCCGTTGGGCATGTCCATCGCTCGGCGCGGCAGAGAGCATGATGCCCACGTGTCCACTGGGCGCCCCAAGGAATGGGCATGTCCCTCTGGGCAGCCCGGACCGTTGAGCATGTCCATCGCCCAGCGCCGAAATCGTCCGGCGCCGATGAGCATGTCCGCCGACCCGTGGGCATGTCCATTGCTCGGCGCGGGCAGAGAGCATGATGCCCACGTGTCCACTGGCCGCCCCAAGGAATGGGCATGTCCCTCTGGGCAGCCCGGACCGTTGAGCATGTCCATCGCCCAGCGCCAAGAAATCGTCCGGCGCCAGGAATGGGCATGTCCGCCGGACCCGCTGGGCATGTCCATCGCTCGGCGCGGGCAGAGAGCATGATGCCCACGTGTCCACCGGCCGCCCCAAAGAATGGGCATGTCCCTCTGGGAAAAATGTTCACCAGGGACGAATTTCTGGCACTCGCCTTGACCGAGTGCTAACCAGTTACATAGAGTCGTCATTAGCACTCTCCCTAGGAGGGTGCTAACACATGAAGTGGGTTCCGCCAGGCTACTGCCGGCACCGCGACGACGGTCTGTACGCCAATGGCATCACCGCTTCATAGTCCACAAATTTGCTGACGAAAAGGAGAGGTCCGAGTGTCGGTCTCTATTAAGCCTCTTGAGGATCGTATTGTTGTCCGCCCGCTCGAAGCCGAGCAGACCACGGCTTCCGGCCTGGTTATCCCGGACTCCGCACAGGAGAAGCCGCAGGAAGGCGAAGTTGTTGCAGTAGGCCCCGGCCGCTTTGACGACAACGGCAACCGCGTTCCCGTTGATGTTGCCGTTGGCGACGTTGTCATCTACTCCAAGTACGGCGGAACCGAAGTTAAGACCGGCGGCACCGAGTACCTCGTGCTCTCCGCCCGCGACGTTCTGGCGATCGTCGTAAAGTAACTCTCTTGGACCCCCGCGCAGCAGATCCTTCGTCATGAACGGATCAGTTGCGCGGGGTTCTGTCTTGAAAGGACAAAACCATGGCAAAGCAGCTTGCGTTTAACGACGCTGCCCGCCGGTCGCTTGAAGCCGGCATCGATAAGCTCGCCAACACCGTCAAGGTCACGCTCGGCCCGCGCGGCCGCAACGTCGTACTGGACAAGAAGTGGGGCGCCCCCACGATCACCAACGATGGTGTGACCATCGCCCGTGAAATCGAGCTGGACGACCCCTACGAAAACCTTGGCGCGCAGCTTGCCAAGGAGGTCGCCACCAAGACCAACGATGTTGCCGGTGACGGCACCACCACTGCCACCGTTCTGGCCCAGGCCCTGGTCAAGGAAGGCCTGCGCAACGTGGCGGCAGGCGCCGCACCGGGCGAGATCAAGCGCGGCATCGAGGTTTCGGTCGAGGCCGTCGCCGCCCGCCTGCTGGAGAACGCGCGCCCGGTCGAAGGCACGCAGGTTGCCAACGTGGCCGCCATCTCCGCCCAGAGCGACGAGGTCGGCGAGCTCCTGGCCGAGGCGTTCGGCAAGGTCGGCAAGGATGGTGTGATCACCATCGAGGAATCCTCCACCACGCAGACCGAGCTGGTCCTCACCGAGGGCATGCAGTTCGACAAGGGCTACCTGTCCCCGTACTTCGTCACTGACGCAGAACGCCAGGAGGCAGTCCTCGAGGACGCCCTCATCCTGATCAACCAGGGCAAGATCTCCTCCGTGCAGGACTTCCTGCCGCTGCTGGAAAAGGCGCTGCAGAGCTCCAAGCCGCTCTTCATCATTGCCGAAGACGTCGAGGGCGAGGCCCTCTCCACGCTCATCGTCAACCGCATCCGCGGCACGCTGAACGTCGTCGCCGTCAAGGCACCGGGCTTCGGCGACCGCCGCAAGGCCATGCTCCAGGACATCGCGACCCTCACGGGCGCGCAGGTTGTCTCCCCGGAGCTGGGCCTGAGCCTGGACACCGTCGGCCTCGAGGTGCTCGGCACCGCACGCCGCATCACGGTCACGAAGGACAACACCACGATCGTCGACGGCGCCGGTTCGGCCGAGGACGTCGCCGCCCGTGTTGCCCAGCTGCGCGCCGAACTGACCCGCACCGATTCGGACTGGGACAAGGAAAAGCTGCAGGAACGCCTGGCCAAGCTGGCCGGCGGCATCGGCGTGATCAAGGTCGGCGCTGCCACCGAGGTCGAGCTGAAGGAAAAGAAGCACCGCATCGAGGACGCCGTGTCCTCGACCCGCGCTGCCCTCGAAGAAGGCATCGTGGCCGGCGGCGGCTCCGCCCTCATCCACGCGCTCAAGGCGCTCGACGAGGACGCTTCCGTCCAGGCCCTCGAAGGTGACGCGGCTGCCGCCGTCGGCATCGTCCGCCGGGCACTGACCCAGCCGCTGCGCTGGATCGCCCAGAACGCCGGCTTCGACGGCTATGTCGTGGTTGCCAAGGTGGCCGAATCCGCCGTCAACCAGGGCTTCAACGCCAAGTCCGGCGAGTACGAGGACCTGATCGCCGCCGGCGTGATCGACCCCGTCAAGGTGACGCGTGCGGCTCTGCGCAACGCCGCCTCCATCGCCGCGCTGGTCCTCACCACGGAAACCCTCGTGGTGGAGAAGCCGGCCGACGAAGACGAGCACGCAGGCCACAGGCACTAATCTCGGCCCGCATAAGGGACGGCCCGGCAAATTGTTGCCGGGCCGTCCTTTTTCTGCCCGGAATCTGGCGCCGTGCCGCCGGCGGGCAGCAGCCGCTTCCACCCAGGGCTTCCCGGGAAACTCACACCTTGGCATGGCTCAATAGAGATCTGTGGCCGTCGTGACGATTGGCCATGAACATCACGGTTGAGTAACATAGACGCTTTGGTTATCTGGTTGAGGGGTTGTTCTATGACACAGCAAAGAACCCTGCCCCCGCCTGCCCAATCCGGCGCGGCACCTCGGGCGGGCCGGAAATCCACATTCAGGCCCGAAATCCAAGGACTCCGGTCCTTGGCCGTGCTGATGGTCATGACCTACCACATCTGGTTGGGCCGCGTCTCCGGCGGCGTGGACGTGTTCCTGCTGATCTCGGCATTCCTCATGACGCTGCAGTTCGTCGGCCGCTACGAGCAGGGCCGGCCCATGGCCCTCTTCAAACACTGGCTGCACCTCTTCCGGCGTCTCCTGCCGGCTGCCGTCACCGTCCTGGTGGCCGTACTCGCCGCAAGCATCTTCTTCCTGCCCCGGACCCGCTGGCTGGAAGTGATCTCCCAGGGCTGGGCCTCCCTGTTCTATGCCGAGAACTGGTTCCTGCAGTCCCAGGCCACGAACTACTACGCCTCGGACCACAGCCACGCCAGCCCCTTCCAGCATTTCTGGTCCCTCTCGATCCAGGGGCAGATCTTTATCCTGTGGCCGCTCATCTTCGCGGGCGCAGCAATCGTCGCCAAGCGCTTCAGGCTCCGCTACCGCGTGCTGCTGTGCTACATCTTCGCCGCTGATCTTCCTTGTTTCACTGGTCTACTCAATCGTCTTCACCCAGGCGAGCCAGACCGAGGCGTACTTCGACACCGGAGCCCGGCTGTGGGAGTTTGCCCTGGGCACCCTCGTGGCTTTGGCTCTTCCCGCCCTGCGGCTTCCCCGGAGCTGGCGGCTGGTGCTTGGCTGGGTGGGCATTGTGGCCATGCTCAGCTGCGGCATCCTGCTCAATGTCCAGGCCTCCTTCCCCGGGTACGTGGCGCTCTGGCCCACCCTGGCCGCCGCCTGCGTCATCGCCGCCGGTCAGTCGGGCAGCAAGCTGGGCGTCGACCGGATCCTCAGCTCGAAGCCCCTGATCCGGCTGGGCGACAACTCCTACGCCCTGTACCTGTGGCACTGGCCGGTCCTGGTCATCGCGCTTGCCGCGACGGGCAAGGACCGTGCGGGGCCGATCACGGGCGCCGTCATCATCGCCGTTTCGCTGGTGCTCGCCTACCTCACCACCCGCTTCATCGAGAAGCCGTGGCGGGAATGGCAGTGGCCGGAAGTGCGGCGCCGCCGCGCAGCTCATTGCCATCGCCGCGGCCGTGGCCACCGCCGTCGTGCCGCTGGCCGGCTGGTCCAGATCCAGCATCACCTAAGCCAGGCGGCTGCGGCGCCAGGCCCCGAGCCAACAACCCGGGCGCCCGGTCGCTGGTGCCCGGCTTACGTCGACCGGGCCGACGCCGACGCCGCTCCTGCTCCCACGCTCCGCCACTGCCGCAGACGGGCTGGCCCCCGCTTCAGGGTCCGGCGCACCTCAGACGAAAGGCCCTCACCCGAACGTCTGCACCATAACAGCAATCCGACACCGCCGCCAAGACCGTGCTGATCATAGGCGATTCGCATGCCCACGTCTGGGCTGTCCCCTATCCGTCCCCTCGGCCGAGCGAAGTACGGCTGGCGGCTCGAAGCCATGCTCAAGGGCGACTGCCCGGTGCCGGCACAACACCGGCAGCCCGTGGCAATCGGAAGGCTGCCTGGACTTCGATCAAGGACACCCTCAAGAGGTGCTGGCCATGAACGCCGGACGTCGTGGTCACCACGAGCACCCGGCACTGACCCGGCACCCGAACGCCGTCGAGTTCCTGGCACCCGGGTTGGGTTGCGCCGATCAAGACCATCAACGACGCCGGCATCCCTGTCGTCGCGCTGCGGGACACCCCCCGCATGCACGAGGCAGTTCCCGCCTGCCTGCGAAGAGAACCCGGACAACTACGCCGCTTGCGGATCGACGACCGCGGAGAACTATCAGGCCACCTCGCCCGATACTGCCGTGGCCGGGCAGCTGCCGGCCATCAAATTCCTCGACTTCAGCAAGTACTTCTGCCAGGGCCAGATCTGCCCGGCCGTGATCGGCAACGTGTTGGTCTACAAGGATGACAACCACGTCACCAGAACCTACATGGAGCCAGCCTCACCCCGTACTTCGAGGCGGAGTTTCTGGCAGCCACCGGCTGGGACGCCGAGTAGGGGCCGTTTCCCTGCTGTCCACCGTCGCTGGCGGTCCGCTGGCCGCTGAACGGCGGGCTGGCCGGCGGCACGCTCAGCGGCCGCCTGCCGGCGCGCGTCAGGCTGCGAGCGGGCCGCCCTGCGCCGCAGCTGCAGCGCAGCCTCCGGCGACAGCCGCTTGGTCACCAGCCGGTAGAACAGCAGCACCCCGACGCCGGCCACCACGATTCCCAGCAGGTTCAGGAACAGCTGCAGGGCGGATCCGGCCGCCTTCTGATACTCGCCCAGGACCAGTGCCACGGCCACATACCCCGCCGCCGGCACCGTCGTGACGGAGATGAACACGCCGATCAGCGCCGCCGAGCGCCGGCTGATCACCGAGAGCATCCCGGCCGTTCCGGCCAGCACGGCGACGATCAGCGAATAGGGTCCCGGGTGGTAGATGAATTCAACCGCTGAACCGCGGTCCAGTGCGTCCCGGGGAAACAGGCCGAGCGGCACGGACAGCCACGCGGTGAGGGCGGCGGCCAGCATCGCGACCGGAAAGCCGACGCCGAGGGCCAGCGCCGCGTCGCGTCCGAGCCGCCGCTCGCGCCGGACCAGGGCCACGGCCAGCGCAGCCAGCGGGCCGAACTCCGGGCCCACGGCCATGGCGCCGACGATCGCGATGGTGGAGTCCGTGACGATGCCGATGGCCGCCAGCTGGGTGGCCAGGATCAGGAACGTCAGGTAGCTCCAGGTCAGCCGCGAATCTTCGCCGCTCTGCCGCGACACCTCGTCCCAGATCACGGCGTCCGCGCCTTCACCGGGTGCCTCGGCCTCCGCCCGGTCGGCCCGGTCGGAGAGCACCAGGTCCGGCATGATGACCGAAATTGATCCCCGTTGCTGGACATCGAGGGCGTGGAGCTTCTCCACGAGCCCCTCCACGGATTCGCGTGCCAGCAGGACCTGGACAACGTCCCCGGGCGGCATGACGGAGGCGCCCTTCTCCAGGGCGACTTCCGCGACGCCCACTTGAGCCGTACAACTTTCGACGACGACTCCGGACAACTCACCCGGGATGCAAATGCGCACCTGCACGATCACTAAGCGGCCTCCTCAGACTCGTACCAGCCTAGCTGGCACGGGTCGCGCCGGGCGCTCTTATTCGCTCCAGCCCGCGCTGCCGCCCGTGCTCCCGCCAGTGTCCCGCCCGCGCCCTTTTGGGGCCCCGGAGACGGTCCCGCGATCGCCCGGCGATTCGCAAAGAAAGTTACGTTTCGGTAACATTGATACTTTGGAAGCCGGCCTGAAGGGTCTTTTGAGTGTCGATCGAGCGAACCACAGCCACCCCGCCAGCAGCGGATGCGGGTTCTCCGGCGAGCCGAAAAGCCAGTTACCGCCCCGAAGTCCAAGGCCTGCGCGCCCTCGCGGTCCTCATGGTGGTGACCTACCACGTGTGGCTGGGGCGGGTTTCCGGCGGCGTGGACATCTTCCTTCTCATCTCGGCATTCCTGATGACGCTCAGTTTCACCCGGAAGGTCGAAAGCGGTGCGCCTCTGAAGCTGCTGAGCCACTGGCTGCACCTGCTCAAGCGCCTGCTGCCCGCCGTCGTCGTGGTGATTCTCGGCGTCCTCGCCGGCACCTGGGCCATCCTGCCGCAAAGCCGCTGGCCCGACGTCCTTGACCAGGCCTGGGCGTCCCTGCTGTACCGGCAGAACTGGCTCCTGGCCGACACCGCCGTCGACTACTACGCCCAGGACCATTCGGGCGCGAGCCCGCTCCAGCACTTCTGGTCCCTCTCGATCCAGGGCCAGGTGTTCGTGCTCTGGCCGCTCGTGTTTGCCGGCACGGCGCTTCTTCGCCGCCTGCTCCGTCGCCTGCTCCGCCGCTGGACCGGCAAGGACCACGCCCTGCTGGGGTACCGGTCCCTGCTGACCGTGGCCTTCGGCGCCATCTTCGCCGTGTCCCTCGCGTATTCGATCGTTCAGACCGCCACCAACCAGGCCCACGCCTACTTTGACACCGGCGCACGGCTCTGGGAGTTCGCCCTCGGCTCGCTCCTGGCCCTCGCCCTGCCGTACCTGAAACCGGGCAAGATCCTGCGCGTCGTGCTGGGCTGGGCCGGCCTGGCGGCCATGCTCTCCTGCGGGCTGCTGCTGACCGTGGACCGTTCGTTCCCCGGCTTCATCGCGCTGTGGCCCACGCTGGCCGCCGCCGCGATCATCACCGCCGGACAAAGCGGCAGCCGCTTCGGCGTCGACCGCTTCCTGACCTGGAAGCCCCTCGTGGCGCTGGGTGACAACTCCTATGCGCTCTACCTCTGGCACTGGCCCCTGCTGGTCCTGGCCCTCGCCGGGGCAGGCATCGCCGCGCCGAACCTGGTCCAGGGGCTGTGCATCGTTGCCGTGTCTGTCGTTCTGGCCGTGCTCACCACCCGTTTCGTCGAGAAGCCGCTGCGCGAATGGCACTGGCCGAAGCGCCGCGCCTGGCGCACCGCCGTCGTGATTGCCGCCTGTGGCGCGTTGCTGGCCGGCCCGGTCGCCGTGCTGGCAGAGCCAGCTCGTGGCCGACGAGGCCGAGGCGGCATCCCAGCCTAAGGAACTGACCCCCGGCGCGGCCGCCCTGGCGCCGGAAAACGCCGGCAAGCCGACCCCGGAGGCGAAGATCATCCCCGCACCGGCGGCGATGAAGAACGAGTGGGCCGACATCGACGGGCTGTGCACGGACGACAACGTACCCGGCGACCCCTTGCTGCAGGGCTGCCTGCAGAACAACAAGCCCGAGAAGGTCACCAAGCGGATCGTGGTGCTCGGCGACTCGCATGCCCAGCAGTACATGGCGGCCCTCGGCCCGATCGCGAAGAGCCATGGCTGGGAAGTTGTCACGCTCCTGAAGGGCAACTGCCGCTTCGGCGCGGAGTCCCCGGAGCGGGACGCGGACTGCAACGCCTTCAACAAGGCCAGCGCGCAATACGTCCTGGATCACCGCCCCGACGCCGTCTTCACGGTCGCGTCCCTGACCCACAAGGAAGCGCCGTTCGAGACCGAGGTGCCGCAATACCTTGAGGGCATCAAACCCTTTACCGACGCCGGCATGGACGTGGTGGGCATCCGCGACAACCCCCGCTTCAACATCAACATGCCCGAGTGCGTCCAGAAGAACGGCGAGGATGCGTCCGAGTGCAACGTGCCGGAGCAGGAATCGCTCGCGGGGTCCTCACCGCTGGACGCCTACCGTGGCAAGGTGCCCGGACTGCACCTCATGGACATGAGCGATTTCATCTGCGCCAACGGGATCTGCCCCGCCGTGGTGGGCAACGTGTACGTCTACAAGGACGACAACCACCTGACCAAGACCTACGTGCAGACCATGATCCCGATGTTCGAACAGCGGCTGCTCGCCGCCACCGGCTGGAAATAGGCCGCGACTCCGGCACCGGCGCCGGCCCTTCGGACGCCCGCGGGAGCCGCCCGGCATGGGACGGCTCACATTGGAGCCGCACATTACTGCCCCGGAATATGGCTATCGCCGCCAAGGTTCTACTATTTATTCAACCCTTCTGCACAGACCAGACCCGTAATGACTGGCTGGTCATCTGTTGCAACCCCTACCCGTGAACCCCGTAACCCAAGGTAAGAGGCGCACTCATGACCCAGCCCGAACACAACCCCTTTGGCTTCATCGGCCTGACGTACGACGACGTCCTGCTCCTGCCCGGCCACACCGACGTGATCCCCTCGGAAGCGGACACGTCCTCCCGGATTTCCAAGCGCATCACGGTCCAGACCCCGCTGCTGTCCGCGGCGATGGACACCGTCACCGAGTCCCGGATGGCCATCGCCATGGCGCGCCAGGGCGGCCTCGGCGTCGTGCACCGCAACCTTTCCATCGCCGACCAGGCCGACCAGGTGGACCGGGTCAAGCGCAGCGAATCCGGCATGATCACCAACCCGCTGACCATCGGCCCCGAGGCCACACTGGCTGAGCTGGACGAGATCTGCGCACGCTACCGCGTCTCCGGGCTCCCGGTCGTGGACGAGGGCAACAGGCTGCTGGGCATCGTCACCAACCGCGACACCCGCTTCGTGCCGGAAGCGGACTTCCCGCTCCGGCTGGTCAGCGACGTCATGACCAAGATGCCGCTCGTCACCGGGCACGTCGGCATCAGCCGCGAGGAAGCCTCGCACAAGCTGGCCACGAACAAGATCGAGAAGCTTCCGCTCGTTGACGAGCAGGGCCGGCTCAAGGGCCTGATCACCACCAAGGACTTCACCAAGGCCGAGCAGTACCCGCTCGCCACCAAGGATGACGAAGGCCGCCTGCGCGTCGGCGCGGCCATCGGCTTCTTCGGCGACGGCTGGGAACGGGCCATGGCGCTCGTCGACGCCGGTGTGGATGCCCTCTTCGTGGACACCGCGAACGGCCACTCCCAGGGCGTGCTGGAGATGATCCGCCGGCTCAAGGCCGATCCCGCCGTGGCGCACGTGGACATCATCGGCGGCCAGGCCGCCACCCGCGAAGGTGCCCAGGCGCTGATCGACGCCGGTGCCGACGGCATCAAGGTCGGCGTGGGTCCCGGCTCCATCTGCACCACCCGCGTGGTTGCCGGCGTCGGTGTCCCGCAGATCACCGCGATCTACGAGTCGGCGAAGGCGGCCATCCCGGCCGGCGTCCCGCTGATCGCCGACGGCGGCCTGCAGTACTCGGGCGACATCGGCAAGGCGCTGGTCGCCGGCGCCGACACCGTGATGCTCGGCTCCCTCCTGGCCGGCTGCGACGAATCCCCGGGCGAGCTGATCTTCGTCAACGGCAAGCAGTTCAAGAGCTACCGCGGCATGGGCTCCCTCGGCGCCATGCAGACCCGCGGCAAGAACACGTCCTACTCGAAGGACCGCTATTTCCAGGCCGACGTCTCCGGCGATGACAAGCTCATCCCGGAAGGCATCGAAGGCCGGGTCGCCTACCGCGGTCCGCTGTCGTCGGTGGCGTACCAGCTGGTCGGCGGGCTCCGCCAGACCATGTTCTACACCGGTGCCCCGACCGTCGCCGAGCTGAAGGCCCGCGGCAAGTTCGTGCGCATCACCGCGGCCGGGCTCAAGGAATCGCACCCGCATGACATCCAGATGACGGTCGAAGCCCCGAACTACGGTTCGCGCTAAGACCCCTCGCGTTGAACCGGGTGAGCCCGCCGAAACCCCAGTTTCGGCGGGCTCACCCGTTTCAGGGCGGCCACCTTTGAGGGCGGACCGTCTCCTGCGGCGGTGCCGCTCGCGCCGGCTCCGTGTCCCGGAACTAGGCTGGAGACATGTCCGAACTCCTGCCCGCACGTGAGCCGAAACGCAAGCTCGCGCTGAAGCCCTACGCCCGCGCCGTGGCACAGGTGCTGCGGGTAAGCTTCCGGGCCTCGCCCGCCGCCGTCGTCATGAAGGTCCTCGGCTCGCTGATCTCGGCACTCCTGCCGCTCGTCACAACGTACTTTGCCGCCCTGACCACCACGGCGCTTGCCGCCGCCTACGCGGGCGACGCCGCGGCGGGCCAGCAGGCGATCGTCTACGTCATCATCACCGCGGCGCTCGGGCTGTTCTGGGGATCGTTCAGCAGCGTGGACCGCTACATCCAGCAGCTCATGAGCTTCCGGGTCGGCGCGATCGTCGGGGACCTCATGTACGAGCGCTTCCTGACCCTGGACTTCTGGCGCTACGACGACAAAGAGACGGTGGACCTGTACGACCGCGCCAAGCGCTTCTCCGATTCCTATGCACGGGTCCTGGACAGGATCGCGGCGATCTTCACCCAGTTCGTCTCCGTGATCCTGGCCATCGGCGCGCTGCTGCTGGTCAGCTGGTGGATCGCCGTGATCGTCCTGGTCGCGATCGTCCCCAGCGTCTACCTGCAGTTCAAGCTCTCCCGTGAACAGATCGCGCACTGGAACACGCAGGTGGATTCGCGCCGGCAGCGCAGGATGATCGAAACCAACCTCCTGCGCCCGCAGCACATCGCCGAGATGCGGCTCTACGGGATCGTCGGCTACCTGATGGGGCTGCGCTCCCGGCTCCGGGACGCCGACGAAAAGCGCCGGCTGGACTTCCAGAAACGCTACATTCCCAAACAGCTCGCGGCCGACGCCTTGCAGTACGGCGCCGAGGTGGTCTCGCTGATCTGGGTTGTCGGCCAGATCATTGCCCGGGCCCAGCCGGTGGGGCAGTTCCTCTACGTCCAGCAGATTGTCAGCCGTGCGCTGTCCACGGCCAACAACCTCGTTTCCTCGCTCAGCTCGATCGACGAGGACCTGGCGAACCTCAAGGACTACGAACTGTTCATGGCGCTGCCCGTCCATTCCGTCCACGCCCCGCCCCTGCTGCAGGCGCCGAAGACCGTGGAACTGCGGGACATCCACTTCACCTACACCGGCAGCGAACTGGAAGTGATCCGCGGCATTTCGCTGACCATCCGGCAGGGCCAGCACATCGCAATCGTGGGGGAGAACGGCGCCGGCAAGTCCACCCTGATCCGCATCCTGGCCGGGCTGTACCGGCCCGATTCGGGGCAGGTACTGCTCGACGGCGTCGACCTCGCCGCCGTCGACGTGAAGTCCTGGCACCGGCACCTGGCGGTGCTCAGCCAGGAGTTCCTCAAATACGAGTTCGCCACCGCGGCGGAGAACATCTTCTTCGGCGACGTCGATTCGCCCCGCGATGACGGCCGGATCCGCCGCTCCGCCGCGGATGCCGAGGCCCTCGAATTCATCAACAAACTGCCCAACGGCCTGGACAACCACGTCAGCAACTGGATGGAGGATCCGCGCGGGCGGAAGGGGTCCGGCCTGTCCGGCGGGCAGTGGCAGCGCCTGGCGATGGCGCGGAACTTCTACCGCAGCGCCTCATTCATGGTGATGGACGAGCCGACGTCGGCCATTGACGCGCTGGCCGAGCACCGGATCTTCACGAGGCTCTTCGCCGACCGCAGCAGCACCATCATCGCCATCAGCCACCGCCTTGCCACGATCGAGAAAGCGGACATCGTCTACATGCTCGAGGACGGCCGGATCGTCGAACAGGGCACGCACCGGGAGCTCGTGGCGCTGCGGGGCCGGTATTTCCGGATGTTCGAGTCCCAGCTGGGCGTCCCGGATGCGGAAATCAGCGGCGAGTGACGGGATCGCCTTCCACGGTGGTGCGCACGCGGACGATCCCGGGTTGTGGCGGGACGCTGCTGAAACCGAATCCGACGGCGGGCCGGACGTCTGCCAGCGGCCCGGCGTCGACCCCGTCCCAGCTGACGGTGGCCGCATCGATGCGGTGGAGATCGGTGACGCCGTAGTATTCCCGCCGTCCGCCCCCGGCGGTGCCGGCGGTGCGGACCCCCGGGCTGAGAAGTGCCGCGAACGGGCTCACGGCGCGCAGCCACCTCGGGTGCACAGCCAGGGGCCGGGGGATGAGCCGCGCTGCCGTGCCGAGTGCCGTCCGCGCGCCGAGTGCGGCCCGGATCCGCAGGTGCCCGGCTTCCACCGTCAGCACTCCGCCGGCGCGCCGGGCGGCAACGTCCACGATGCGCGATCTCATCGAAGGTGTAGACCGCGGCAATGAAGCCTGCCACTTCGGCCGTCGGCGCCAGCAGGATGCGCCGGCCCGAGGGCAGTTCCACCATGGCATCGGCGAAAGGGCCGAACGGGGACTCCTGCCACAGCCCCACCACGGCACGCAGGCCCGACGCCGTGCCGATGCCGGCGATGTGGCCGTCGAAGATCCACCGCATACCCATGCGGCCACCTTACGTCGGGGCTGCCTGCCGGGACACGGTCGCAGGGAAAACCGCGCCCTGGGATAACCTAGAGCAGTGACTTACGAGATTGAGATTGGCCGAGGCAAGCGTGGGCGTCGTGCCTACTCCCTGGATGACATTGCGATCGTCCCCAACCGACGCACACGTGACCCCAAGGACGTATCCGTCTCCTGGCAGATCGACGCCTACAAGTTCGACATGCCGGTCATCGCGGCGCCGATGGATTCGGCCATGTCGCCGGAAACCGTCATCGCCCTGGGCCGCCTCGGCGGACTCGGTGTCCTCGACCTCGAAGGCCTGTGGACCAGGTATGAGAACCCGCAGGCCGTGCTGGACGAAATCGCGGTCCTCGCGGACGAGACCAACAGCCCCGCCGTCACCCGGCGCATGCAGGAGCTCTACCAGGCGCCGATCCAGCCCGAACTGATCACCTCGCGCCTCGCCGAGATCCGCGCCGCCGGCGTCACCGTGGCCGGCTCGCTGACCCCGCAGCGCACGCAGGAACACTACAAGACCGTGGTGGCCGCCGGCGTCGACATCTTTGTCATCCGCGGAACCACCGTCTCGGCCGAGCATGTCTCCAAGGACCACGAGCCGCTGAACCTCAAGCAGTTCATCTACGAACTCGACGTCCCCGTGATCGTCGGCGGAGCGGCCGGCTACACCCCGGCCCTGCACCTCATGCGCACCGGTGCCGCCGGCGTCCTGGTCGGCTTCGGCGGGGGAGCCACCACCACCACCCGCCGCGCGCTCGGCATCCACTCGCCGATGGCCTCCGCCATCTCCGACGTCGCGGCCGCCCGCCGGGACTACATGGACGAATCCGGCGGACGCTACGTGCACGTGATCGCCGACGGCGGCATGGGGACCTCCGGCGACATCGTCAAGGCCATCGCCATGGGCGCCGACGCCGTGATGCTGGGCAGTGCCCTGGCCCGCGCCGAGGAATCACCCGGCAAGGGCTGGCACTGGGGCCAGGAGGCCCACCACCTCGAACTGCCCCGCGGCGACAGGGTCAACGTGGGAACGGTGGGTCCGCTCGAAGAGGTCCTGTTCGGACCGGGCCACCACACCAACGGCACCTCGAACCTGATCGGTGCGCTGCGCCGTTCGATGGCAACCACCGGCTACTCGGACCTGAAGGAATTCCAGCGCGTCGACGTCGTCGTCTCGCCTTACGCCGGCAACTGAACCCCACGCCGGCAGGTCATTGACCCTGCCCATCCGGAAGACTTGGACGTAGTCTGGTGCCCTACGAGGTTTGATCCGGATGGAGGCGTGACATGAACAGTTTTCCCGGCGGTTCTGACGTGGCCGGAGGTGCCCTGGGCCCTGCAGAGCGCGATGCTTCCATCGCGCTGCTCAAGGGCACTGCTGACCCGGGCAAGGAACTCGACATCCTGATCGTGGGCGGCGGCATCGTCGGCGCCGGCGCCGCCCTGGATGCCGTCACGCGCGGGCTCAGCGTCGGCATCGTCGAGGCCAACGACTGGGCAGCCGGCACGTCGTCCCGTTCCTCCAAGCTCATCCACGGCGGCCTGCGCTACCTCGAGATGCTCGACTTCGCCCTGGTCAAGGAGGCACTGCACGAGCGCGGGCTCATCCTGTCCGTCCTGGCCCCGCACCTGGCCCGGCCGGTGCCGTTCCTCTACCCGCTGACCAAGCACGTTGTTGAGCGTCCGTACGTCGGCGCCGGGATCGCGCTGTACGACGTCATGTCCATCACCGGCGGACACAGCCGCGGCGTGCCGTTCCACAAGCACCTGTCCCGCCGCGGGACCCTGCGGGCCGCGCCGAGCCTGAAGGACGACGCCTTCGTGGGGTCCATCAGGTACTACGACGGCCAGGTGGACGACGCGAAGTACGTGGCCAACCTCGTGCGGACCGCCGCGCACTACGGCGCCCACGCCGTCAACCAGATGTCGGTGGTGGACTTCGTGCGCGAAGGGGAGCGCGTGGTCGGCGCCAAGGTGGTCAACCACGAGGACGGCTCAAGCTTCAACATCCGGGCCAAGCAGGTCATCAACGCCACCGGCGTCTGGACCGACGAGACCCAGGCCATGGTGACGGACCGCGGACAGCTCAAGGTGCGCGCCTCCAAAGGCATCCACCTGGTAGTGCCCCGGGACCGGATCCAGTCCACCGTGGGCCTGATCCTGCGGACCGAGAAATCCGTGCTGTTCGTGATCCCCTGGGGCAGGCACTGGATCATCGGGACCACGGACACCGACTGGCACCTCGACAAAGCCCACCCGGCCGCCTCCAGCAAGGACATCGACTATTTGCTGGAGCACGTCAACAAGGTCCTCAAGCGGCCCCTGACACGGGAGGACGTCGAGGGCGTCTACGCGGGACTGCGCCCGCTCCTGGCCGGCGAAAGCGATTCCACCGCCAAGCTCTCCCGGGAACACGTGGTGGCCCACCCCGTGCCGGGGCTCGTGGTGGTGGCCGGCGGGAAATGGACCACCTACCGGGTCATGGCCAAGGACGCGGTGGACGAGGCAACGCGCAGCATGGACGAGCGCGTCCCGCCCAGCTGCACGGAGTCCATCCCGCTGCTGGGGGCCAGCGGTTTCAAGGCCGCGTGGAACAAGCGGAACCGGATGGCGGAGGAGACCGGCGTCCACGTGGCCCGGATCGAACACCTGCTCAACCGCTACGGCGCCATGGCTCCGGAAGTGCTGGCCCTGATCGCCGGCAACCCGGAACTGGCCGAGCCGCTGCCGGGCGCGGACGACTATCTGGCCGCCGAGGCCGTCTATGCGGCCACGCACGAGGGCGCCCGCCATGTCCAGGACGTCCTGACCCGCCGCACCCGGATTTCGATCGAGGCGTGGGACCGGGGTGTGTCCGCCGCTCCGGTAGTCGCTAAACTAATGGGAGACGTTCTCGGCTGGAGTGATGCGCAGCGCGAGGGCGAAATCAAGCACTATCTGGCCCGGGTCGATGCCGAGCGCCTGAGCCAGCAGCAGCCGGACGACGAATCCGCCGACGCCGCACGGCTGGGCGTGGAGGATATCGTGCCCCTGCGCTGAGCCTCAGCGCCGGCCGGCAGTGCGGACCACAACGCTAGTCAATTGACTGCCGGCCGGCGTGCACTGACGCCACTTCGAAGGGACATCTCTTGGCGGAACCACTGGACCGGTACGACGCCGAGCTCACCACGCCCGAGATGGTGATCCTCGAAATGGACGCCACCGACAAGCTCGACGCCACGTCCCAGCTCGCGGAGCGCATGTATGCGGCCGGACGGATTTCCGATCTCGATGGCTTCCTCAAACAGGTCAACGCCAGGGAGCACCAGCTCGCCACCGGCCTGCCCGGCGGAGTGGGACTGCCGCACGCCCGCAGCGAGCTCGTCTCGCAGACCTCCATCGCGGTCGGCATCACCAAATACGGCAGGGCGCTGGACTTCGGTGCCGCGGACGGCCCGGCCACCGTGATTCTGCTCATCGCCACCCCGGCGAGCTCCTTCTCCGATCACCTTGAAGTGCTCGCGACGCTGGCACGTTCACTGTCGAAGGAGTCCTTCCGCGAGTCGCTCCGCCGGGCCTACGACGCCGAAGTGATCGCCGAACTCATCAATTCCAGCCTGGTGTTCTTCGACCACTAGAGATTGGGGCAGGCCCTTTCGTGTCGACTTCGTCGCCACGCAGGGACCCGGCTGCCCCACTCTAGGGGCAGGCCCTTTCGTGTCGACTTCGTCGCCACGCGGGGACCCGGCTGCCCCACTCTGGGGGCAGGCCCTTTCGTGTCGACTTCGTCGCCACGCGGGGACCCGGCTGCCCCACTCGCAGGCCCTTCGTGGCCGTTGTACCGGGCCCGACTGCCCAGAGTTCGACGTCGAGCTGGTCGAGCCGACGCGTTGTCGGTTCACCTGACGGCCCGGTTCGGTCTGCATTCCCGGTTCAGGGGGCAGGACCCTTTACGTTCCCAACATGCATACTGCGTGGCCCCGCGGTGTCAGCGAGTCGCCACTGACACAGTGCTTGCTAGGATGTCAGCTGGCGCGCGTGCGAGAATCGAGTTCGCCGGAGCCGCCCGAGATTTCATTCCTTTCGAGGACGTGCCGCAGGCAGTTGGCCGGCCACGGGTCCTGAATCCCGCGACGTGAAGCTGTCTGATCGCTCGCCCAGCCCGCGGGCAGTGGCCCGCGGGTCAGCGAGTCGACACGCACGGGCTCGCTAAAATGTCACAGCCCCGTACGAGACTTGGTCATGGAAGCCGCCAGGGATTTCATTCCTTCGAGGACACGGGCAGGGCACCGACTGGCGGACTGCAGACTGCGCCAAACCCCGGCAGAATTCCCGGCGCAGATCACGGCGCAGTTCACGGTACGGTCCCGGCCCGGGCGTCCGGTGTGGACGGCGCCCTGGCCGCCCTCCGGGACGTGAGTGCGACGGCGCTGGAGGACGCGGCCTCCTGGGGATTGAAGGCCGCGTCGGACTTCGCCGGGCAGCGTCGAGGAACTCTCCCGCACGGTGGAGTATTTGCAGGTTGTCGCGGCGTCCGCGGTGGACCGGGCCAGGAAACAGTCCGCGGCGGACGCCGGGCAAGGCCGGCACGTCGTGGACCACGGGCTGGCGCGACGACGCCCCCGGCTCGGCATCGGCGTTCCCCGCCGCGGCCGGCGGGACCGACGGGGAGGGTGCTTCGCCCGGTGCCCCTGCTTCGGTGGATGACGGGTACCGGAACACGGCGGAGTTCCTGCGGGCGCGGCTGCTGATCAGCGCGGCGGAAGCCCGGCGCCGGCTCTCCCTGGCCGAGCGTCTGCTGCCCCGCCGGGGACTCGCCGGGCAGCCGGTGCCTGCCGTGCACGAGGAACTCGGCGCCGCCGTCGCCGCGGGCGAGGTCGCGTCCCGGGCCGCCACGGTCATCACCCTCGCACTGGAGAAGGTCAGGCACGCCTGTGACGCCGAGGCCCTGGCCCGGATGGAGCACGCCCTGACGCGCACGGCCGCCGGGAACGACGCCGACTTCCTGGCCCGGGTCGCCCGCAGCTGGACCGACGCGATCGACCAGGACGGCGCCGAACCCTCCGAGGAGCTGCTGCGTCAGCTCCAGGGCGCCTTCATCCGCCGCCGGCGCCACGGCCTGCACCACGTCGAGATCTTCGCGACCACCGAACAATTCGAACACCTCCTCACCGTCATGAACACCGGCACCAACCCCCGCACCGGCACCACGGAAGCCCCTGCCACGGATGCCGCCGACGCCGCGGGACCCGCCGCGGGTTCGGCTGACGCAGGTCCCGCCGCCACCCCGGGTGATGCCGGTTCCGCCGCCGGCGCTGCTGCTGAGGACTGGGCGCGCCGAGCCCGCCGGCGCAGCCTTCGCCACGGGTTGGGCTGCCGGCACAGCCACCGGCTCGGGCCCCGCTTCCGGCGAGTGCTCCCCGCCCCTCACCGACACCAGTTGGGGTTCCGCCGCTGGCGGCGCCTCCGGTGGGGAATCTGCAGGTGTCTCTGCCTGCAGTTCTCAGGCTGCCGCATTTCGGCGAGTGCGGACGTCCGCGGACACCACCCCCGTCGCGGAGGATCGCCCGGCTGCCGGAGGATCACGCCGCCTCGGAGGATCATCCCGCTCGGGGATCATGCCGTCCCGGTGGATGATCCCGGCGCCGGGGGCCTGGACCTGCGGTCCCGGCCGCAGAGGCTGCTCGACGGCCTGGTCGGTGCCTGCAAACTCGCCCTCGCCACCGGCCAGCTGCCCGCCGCGGGCGGGCTCCGTCCCCAGGTCATGGTCACCATCGACTACCGGGACCTGCTCACCCGGCTCGGCACGCACCCCGCCGAGCGGCCGGCGCGGCCGGTGCGGCCGGCGGCCCGGACCCCGCACCCCGGGCGCTGCAGCGGACCGGGCCGCTGCAGCAGACGGGCTCGCTGCTGTTCACCGGGCCCGTCACGGCCGCGACCGTGCGGAAGATCGCCTGCGACGCCGACATCATCCCCGTCCTGCTCGGCGGCCAGGGACGGATCCTGGACATCGGCCGGGCCTCCCGGCTCTTCCCGCCGCACCTCCGCAAAGCCCTCATCGCCCGCGACCAGGGCTGCGCGTTCCCCGGCTGCACCATCCCCGCCCCCTGGTGCGAAGCCCACCACATCACCTACTGGTCCCGCGGCGGCACCTCAGGGACAGACAACGGCGCCCTGCTCTGCTCCCATCACCACCACGTGATCCACAAAGAAGCGCTGGAGCATCCAGGTCCGCACCGGCGTCCCCTGGTTCATCCCGCCACCCCACCTCGACCCGCGCCAGCAGCCCCGCCGCAACCACTACTTCAAACCCGCCGACCTCACCACGGCCGCATAACCACGGCCCGGACAGTGACCGCCGCACCCCGGCACGGCTGCACGCCGGCTGCCCGGGACAGGGGCGGAGGCTTGAGCGGTGTCTGCGGCACCCTGCCAAGTCCCGGCCGCGTGATGGTCGCGTACACGGGCAGACGCCGCGGAAACTCACCACGGCCGCATAACCGCGGCCCAGGCGGTGACCTCGACACCCCGGCCAAAGTTCAGCCGCGTAATGGTCGCCGAGACAGCGACCGCAGCCCGGCGGGCAAGCATGGCATCACCCGGGGCGGGTCCTATCGTGTCGACTTCGTCGCCATAGAGGGACCCGGCTGCCGCGCTCGAGGGGTGCAGGCCCGTTTCGCTGTTCTACACGGGGACGAAGTACGGTTAAGAGGTGCTGAAAACTGCCCTCAAACCCCGCTGGATCGCAGGACTCGTGTTCGCGATCGCCATTTCCGGGGTCTTTGTGCTGCTGAGCCAGTGGCAGTTTGGCCGCTCAACGCAGGCGGAAGCCCCGGTTTCCACCACAACCGAGGACACACGCCAGCTCACCTCGGTCCTGCAGCCGGGCGGATTCTTCCCCGGTTCGGTGGCGGACCAGATCGTCTCCGCCACCGGCAGCTATGACCCCCAGAAGCAGGTCCTCGTCCCGGGCCGCCTCAACGACGGGGCGAAGGGCTACTGGATCGTCTCGGCCTTCGCCGTCAAGGATGCTCCTGTCCTGAAAGGCGCCGGAGCCACGCCGCAGACCTGGATACCGGTCGCCCGCGGCTGGGTCGCGGATCCCGCGGACGCCGTGGCGCCGCCGTCGGGCACCATCGAACTGACCGGACGGCTGTTGCCGTCCGAATCCCCGCTGCCGCACACCGACCCCGGACCCGGCCGTGCCAGCGCCGTCTCGGTCGCCGAACTCATCAACGACTGGAACGTCAGCAGCTACCCGGGCTTCGTCGCCGCGAGGACCGAACTCTCCGGCGGAACCGACGTCGGGGCCTCAGCCACCAGCAGTGCCGTCAAACCCCTCCTGATCGGCCCGCAGCCGCCGGCGCAGCAGGTCAACTGGCTCAACCTGTTCTATTCCGGTGGAATGGGTGGTCTTCGCCGGCTTCGCACTGTTCATCTGGTGGCGGCTCGTGAAGGACGACTACCGCCGAGACCTCGAAGACGCGCTCGACGACGAACTGGAGGAGGAACCGTCCGGCCAGGACCCCGGCACCTCCGAGGACCGGCAGCGTCAGCACCAGGCCGGGCACCCTGCAGCCCAACAGCCCGCAGCCGAACAGCACGACAGCCGAATCGCATCCCGCAGATCCCTATCCCACAGCCCCCATCCCACAGACCCGAGAGTGCAATCATGATCGAGCCCCAGCCCGCCATCCAGCCGCAGTCAACCAACGGTACGGGGAAAGCCGGCAAGAAGCGCCGCTTCGGCGGCACCGAGGCCCAAATCCGGTCCGCCCTGAAGTTCTACAAAGTGCTGGCCTACCTGACAGGCTCGATGCTGCTCCTGCTGTGCGCCGAGCTGATCGCCCGGTACGGCTTCGGGCAGTACCTCTACGCCGGCGGCACCGACGCCGTCACCGGCCAGCCGTTCGGCCTGGGATTCGCCGACGCCGAGCCGCCAGGGGTGATCGGGGGCGTCAACCTCTCCGTCACGGTCCTGATCGTCCACGGCTGGATGTACGTCGTGTACCTCATTTCCAACTTCCGGTTGTGGTCGCTCATGCGCTGGCCGTTCACCAAACTGGTGGTCATGGCCCTTGGTGGCGTCGTGCCGTTCCTGTCCTTCTTTGTCGAAAAGAAGTTCCACGCCGAGGTCGAGGCCGAACTCGCGGCGAACCCGCAGGCACCCCAGCGGTACTGAACCGGGCCACGCCGGGCAACGCCGGCAGCCGCCGTCGGGCGTGTGAGTTCGCTTACCCCGGGCGTGATTCGGGCTCCGCAGCCGGCTTCTCAATGTGCGGGCGGGCAGCGGCGCAAAGTAGGCTAGTGGGGTGACTACTCCCACTGCATCCCAGACGTCCCACAGGCCGGTTCTGGTTGTTGACTACGGTGCCCAGTACGCGCAGCTGATTGCCCGCCGCGTCCGGGAAGCGAATGTGTATTCGGAAGTGGTTCCGCATACCTACAGCACCGAGCAACTGCTGGCCAAGAATCCCGCCGCGATCATCCTCTCGGGCGGTCCCGCCAGTGTCTACGCCGACGGCGCCCCCAGCGTCGGCGCCGACCTCTTCGAAGCCGGTGTCCCGGTCTTCGGCATCTGCTACGGCTTCCAGGCCATGGCCAACGCCCTCGGCGGCAAGGTAGCCCAGACGGGACTCCGCGAGTACGGCGCCACCGAGACCACCACGATCGGCGAAGGCCGCTCCATCCTGGCCGGCATGCCGCAGCACCAGAGCACGTGGATGAGCCACGGCGACTCCGTGCATGAAGCTCCCGAGGGCTTTGAGGTACTCGCGACGACGGCGGGCGCCGAGGTGGCAGCTTTCGCCAACGAAGAGAAGTGCCTCTACGGCGTGCAGTGGCACCCCGAGGTGAAGCACTCGGCCTACGGCCAGCAGGTCCTGGAGAACTTCCTGTTCAAGGGCGCCAAGCTGGAACCGAACTGGACTGCAGGCAACATCCTCGAGGAGCAGGTTGACCGGATCCGCGAACAGATCGGCGATGCCCGGGTCATTTGCGGCCTGTCCGGCGGCGTTGACTCTGCCGTCGCCGCCGCCCTGGTGCAGCGCGCCGTCGGCGACCAGCTGACCTGTGTCTTCGTGGACCACGGCCTGCTGCGCGAGGGCGAAGCCGAACAGGTCGAACGCGACTTTGTGGCCGCCACCGGCGTCAAGCTCTACGTCGCCAACGAGCAGGAGCGCTTCCTGAGCGCCCTGGCCGGCGTCAGCGATCCCGAGACCAAGCGCAAGATCATCGGCCGCGAATTCATCCGCGCCTTCGAGGAAGCCGAACTGGCGATCATCGCCGAGGCAGCGGCGCACGGCGAGAAGATCAAGTTCCTCGTCCAGGGCACCCTGTACCCGGACGTCGTCGAATCCGGCGGCGGCGAAGGTGCGGCCAACATCAAGAGCCACCACAACGTGGGCGGACTCCCGGAAGACCTGCAGTTCGAACTCGTTGAACCGCTGCGCGCCCTGTTCAAGGACGAGGTCCGCGCCGTCGGTGCCCAGCTCGGACTCCCGCAGGAAATCGTCGGCCGCCAGCCCTTCCCCGGGCCGGGCCTCGGCATCCGGATCGTCGGCGACGTCACCAAGGAACGCCTGGACCTGCTCCGCAAGGCCGACGCGATTGCCCGCGCCGAGCTCACCGCGGCCGGTCTGGACAACGAAGTGTGGCAGATGCCCGTGGTGCTGCTGGCGGACGTCCGCAGCGTGGGCGTCCAGGGCGACGGCCGCACCTACGGACACCCGATCGTGCTCCGTCCTGTGTCCTCCGAGGACGCCATGACCGCTGACTGGTCGCGGCTGCCCTACGATCTCCTGGCCCGGATTTCCAATCGGATCACCAACGAGGTGGACGGCGTCAACCGCGTGGTGCTGGACGTGACCAGCAAGCCGCCGGGAACCATCGAGTGGGAATAGCAATGTGAATGGCCGGCCTTTCGAGGCCGGCCATTTCATTTTGTTACTGGCAATTCAGGTTGAATTTCGCACCGCCCAGTGTTGCGGCCCCGCACGGGCGGGGGATTCGGGCTACCCTCGAAAGCATGCCGGTATGGTCCAAGGCGTCCCGCGCGAGCCAGACAACCGCGAGCACACAAAACGCGGCGAGGGAAAGCGCGGACGCAACACAGACGAGCGTTCACACGACGAACGCGCTACAGTCGACCCCGCCGCAGTGGAGCCCGTCCAGCACGGAGCAATCCAGCACGGAGAAATCCAGCACGGAGAAATCCGTCACAGAGATATCCGGCACAGAAGAAGCCGGCACAGAGAAGTCGAGCACAGAAAAGAAGGCAGCAGTGTCAGTTGGTCAAGGCCACCCCGAGGGCTCCGAGGAGTTCGAGGAAATGGCTGTCGGGACTCAAACCCGTCACCGGAGCAGATACGATGCTGCGCTTCACGAAGACGCCCGAAGGCTCGATTGACCTGACGAATGCCCATCCGTCGGGGCTTGCCCAGCTGATGGCAGGCCGGCGCACCCGGCTCTCAACCCTGATCCGCGACCGCCAGCAGTACGTCATTGCGGCCCGGGCCTCGCGCAACCTGCGTTCCAAGATCTTCGAACTCGCCAACGACCGCGGCATCGACGCCGGGTATTTCTCCGCCGGCACGGTGGTCTGGACGTCCGCCGTCGGGGGTAAACCGCAGCGGATCTCGGCCCCGGTCATGCTCACCGCCATCTCCCTCACGGTGCGCCCCGGCGAGGACGACTACGAACTGCAACTCACCGAACAGGCGCAGATCAACCCGGCCCTGGTCCGGCACCTCAAGTCAGTCCACGGGATCGTCTTTGACGTCAGCGCGGTGACGCGGATGGCGTACAGCACGGCCCGTTACGATCCCCAGCCCGTCCTGGACCGCCTGGGCACCCTGGTCCAGCCGATTCACGGCGCCGAGGTTGAGCACAACCTCCTCGTTTCCACGTTCGCCGACCTCTCCGGCAACCTGGATGATCCGTGGATCAACCAGAACAACCCTCTGGTCACTGCCCTGGCACGGGCCGGTTCCGGCGAGCGGGTCGACGTGCCCGTCCTCGATCCCGGCCGCTTCCCCAGCACGGACCAGCGCGACCCCGCCGAGGAGCTTTTGCTGCTCGACGCCGACACGGACCAGCAGTACGTCGTCGACGCCGTCCGGGCGGGCGACTCGCTGGTGGTCAGCAGCCCGCCGGGCACCGGCCAGACCCAGACCGCCATCAACACCATCGGCGCCCTCGTGGACGAGGGCAAAACCGTACTGGTGGTCGGCGACAGGCGGGCCAGCCTCGCCGAGATCTCCACGCAGCTCGAAAGCCTCGGCCTCGATTCCGTGCTCCTGCAGCTCACCGGCAACGCCAGCCCGCTGCAGCTCAAAGGCCAGCTGGTCCGGGCGATCGTCCGCAACGAGAAGTCCCTCCAGCCGCAGCTGAGCAACCTGCACGCCACCCTCACCGGGCACCGCCACGCCCTGATGGACCATGTCGCCTCGCTGCACAACGTCCGGGAACGCTGGGGATGCTCCCCGTATGAGGCCATGCAGTCGCTGGCCGAACTGACCTCCATCCAGCCGGCACCGGCCACCACGGTCAGGCTCAAGCGCAGCGTGCTGGACAACATCCGGGACCGTGAGGAGCTCGCCGGACGGCTCCGCCGCGCCGCCGAGCTCGGCGGCTTCAGCCGCGCGTCGACCACCAGCCCCTGGCACGGAGCACGCCTGCTGACGCGCAAGGAGACGCAGGAAGCGCAGAAGGTTGCCCAGTCCGTGGCGGAGAAACTGCCGTTGCTGCGCGGCCGCATGGACGACGTGGCGGAACACGCCGAGATCCGCCTCGGCGGGACGTTCGCCGAATGGGGCGGCCAGATCGAACTTCTCGTGGCCGTCCGCGAAAGCCTGGACAAGTTCACGCCCGACATCTTTGACCGGCCTGTCCACGACCTCATCTCCGCCACGGCGTCCTCCGCCTGGCGCCGCGAACGAGGCATCGAGATGCCGTCCATGCAGCGGTCCCGCCTGCGCCGGGTGGCCAAGGAATATGTCCGGCCCGGCGTGCACATCGCGGACCTGCACAGTTCCCTGGTCCTCGTGCAGGAACAGCGCGCCGCCTGGTCCGGCTATGCCACAACGCAGCGGCACCCCGCCGTGCCGTCCGGGCTGGCCGAAATCACCGGTCTCTACCGGGAGCTTGAAGCAGAGCTGGCTGAACTGGGCCAGGCAGTCAAATACACCGCCGCCGGCGGCGATCTGGAGCGCGCGCCCTACGACGAACTCCTGACCCGTGTGCAGCGGCTCGTCGCCGACACCGCGACGCTCGAAACCCTGCCGGAGCGCACGCTGCTTGTCGAGAGCATGCGCGAACACGGCCTGGGCGAACTGCTCGCCGACCTCGCCGAGCGTGAGGTTCCGGAAGGCTCGGTGACCGCCGAACTGGAGCTGGCCTGGTGGCAGTCGGCCCTGGAAGCCATGATCAGCGGCGATGACTACCTTGCCATGTCCGACGGCGACGCCCTGCGCCAGCTGGAAGCGGAGTACCGGCTCGCGGACAACGCCCACATCGCCAGCGGCGCCGCCCGGCTGCGGTGGAACCTCTCCGAGCGCTGGCGCACGGCAATCGCCGCGTACCCGCGCCAGGCCGAGCTGCTGCGCAGCCTGCTGAAGGACGGCCGCGTCACCCTGGCGGCCCTGAGCGGCCAGGCCCAGGAGCTGCTGCCCACACTCGTGCCCGTGTGCTCCGTCAGCCCCTACCTCATGACGGGCCTCCTGCCGATCGAGCAGACCTTCGATGCCGTCGTGATCCTGGACGCCGAGACGACCTCGCTGCAGGCCGTCCTCCCGGCCATCGCCCGGGCCCGGCAGGTCATCGCCTTCGGCGACGAACAGATCGCCAGCCCCCGGACCTTCACCGTGGGGGTCGAACGGCTCGCCGCGGGGGAGAGCTCCTACCAGAGCGTCGACAGCGCCTACCGGGCACTCTCCGCCGTGCTGCCCGTGTGGAATCTGAGGACCGTGTACCGCGCGGTCGACGAAGACCTGGTGCGCCAGCTCAGCAAGGGATTCTACGGCGGGGAACTCGGCCGGCTCCCGGAAGGTCAATCCGCCACAGGCCTGGACCGTGCCCTGAGCGTGGAATATCTCCCCGACGGCACGGGGCTGCCCAGCGCCGACCACGACGGCGTTGAATCGGTTGTCGCCGAGGTGAACCGTGCGGTGGAGCTCGTCTTCGAGCACGCCAGGCTCCGGCCGCGGACCTCGCTGGCCGTGGTCACCGGCAGCCTTCGCCATGCCGCCCGGATCGGCGAGGCCATCCGGGCGCAGCTGCCCAACTACCCCATGCTCGGCAGCTTCTTCACGGCCGGGGACGAGTCCTTCCGCGTGGTGGATCTGGAACGGGCCCAGGGCCTGGTCCGCGACCACGTCATTTTCTCCCCGGGCTATGGCCGCACACCGCACGGGCGTACGCTCCACAGCCTCGGCCCGCTCTCCGCCGAGGGGGGACGCGCCAAATTCGCCCTGGCGATGACGCGTGCGCGCCGATCCCTGCACGTGCTCAGTTGCTTCCGCCCCGAGGACCTTGACGTCAGCCGTCTCAGCCACGGCGCCGTGGATTTCTACCAGCTGCTGGACCGTGAAATCGCGGGCAACTCCGATCTCGGCAGCCCCGCCTCCCGGGCCGCCGCCAGCGAACAGGCCCTCGGCGCCGATCCGCTCGTGGCAGACCTGGGCGACCGGCTCCGGGCCCGCGGCGCACGGGTCTGGCACCAATACGACGGCGTCCTCAACATGGTCGCCGCCGCCGATCCAATGACCACGATCGGCCAGGACGACGCGGAAATTCCCCGTCCGGTGGCGATCGAGTCCGATGGCACCGGCCACTACCGGCGGATGAGCGTCCGTGAACGCAGCAGGCTCCGGCCGCAGCTCCTGGAGCGCCTTGGCTGGCGTTACATGCCACTATGGACCATAGAGGTCTTCACCGACCCCTCGGCCTGCGCCGACCGGATTGGCGGCTACCTCGGGCTGGAGAAGCCTGCCGTGTCCAGCCGGCTTCGGGCATCGCATGGGTTCTTCGATGACGACATCGAGAACCTGGCGATTAACGATGCGCGGGCCTCGGAGGGCCACGTGTTCGCAGCGGCTGAACCTGCGGGGCAGGCGATTCCTGGCACGGACCCGCGGGCCACGGAGTTCGCCGGGCACGAGGCGCCGTCCGCCCGGTCTGCCGGGACGCCCGAGCGCTGCGCCGCGGCCCGAGACTGTGCAGCAGCCGGACCCGGGACCAGGCATGACAGGCAGTACAGGTACGACACGCAGTAAGGAGGCCGGCGGCATGAGTGCGGACGGCGACATCCAGAACAACACCGGCCAGGGAACACCGGCCAGGCAGCACCGGCGCGAACGAGGGCGAAGGAAACGGTGCCTCCGAGCCGCAGGCGGGCGAGGCGACCGGGGACCGGCCGGACCAGGACGCGGCCAAGGAGAAGTCCCGCCGCGCGGCGGAACCGGCAGCCGTCCCCGAAGGCGTCCTGCCGAACAAGGCAGCCGAAGACGATCCCCGGCGCTGGGGCGACCAGCCGGACAACTACGACCACGATGCCTGGCTCCAGGAGCAGAAGCCTCCGCACTGGGGCTGAGCCCTCCGGCCGGCACCGGATAGCCTGCGGGCTGACGGCAGCGGCCATCGGTGGCGGGCACCGACGCAGCCGAAGGCGGCAAGCGGCGCTGGGGACCGGCCGGCATCTAGCCGGGCGCGGCCGCCACTAGCACGAAGAACAGCTTGCCCTGGGTGGATGCGCCCGCCAGCCGTCGTGCCTGATCGGCCGCCGCGGCCACGACGATGAGCCCGTCGGTATCCGCCGTGGCGAGCCATGGCCCTGCCTTGCCGCCCTGCACGGACGTCCACAGCACCGGGACGGCTTCGGCCAGGACTTGGCTTTCCACGGGTTGGTCAAAGCCGTTGCCGCCGGTGAGCACCACGTTGACGAGCTGTCCGGGGGAGACCAGCTGGATGGACGCCGGATCCGCCATCCTCAGCGGCACGGCTGCAGTGCCGGCCGGGCTGCCCGCGAGCAGGCCCGGTCCAAGGACTTGGGCATCGGTAAGGAGCTGGCCCCGGCGCAGCGGTGTGGCGAGCTGCTTTCCCTCGAACGCGGCCTCGCTGCCCGCGCTGCCGGAAGGCACCAGACCGGGCGGCACGCTGATCGCGCTGACATCGCCGGGTTCCAGGGTCTTTCCGGCGGGAAGATCCGCCGCTGCAGCGAAGGCAAGGACGGTGTCGGCGGGTGCGGGAGCAAGCTGCTGAACCGTCACGCCGGCGGGGATGCACAGCAGGAGGGCCGCAATGAGCCGCCGGTTCCGGTTCAGCCAGCCCCTCAGGCGGCGCTGTGTCGGGCGGCCGCGGGGCAGCCGCCGCCGCGGCGGCTTCCCGGGGCCGGTCCGGCTCCGGGAGGAGCGGCCGGCCGCGGACGACGTGATGGGAGGAAAGCCGGCGGGGCGGATCCCGGTGCGCGCCCAGCGGCCGGAGACTGCACCTGGCAGTCCCGGAACGAGCCAGAACGAGCGCAAGAACGAACGCGAAAACGAAGTGTGGGAAACCGGGCTCAGGGAAAGTGCCATGCCGCCACGCTACGGATCGGCGCATGCTGGGGGCAGTGCCGGAACCGCATATGTGGACAACGGCCTGCGGGCAACAGGCTGCGCGGACGCAGCCGGCGGGGGACTAGCTGGCCGTTTAGCTGGCGGAGGCGGCCGCGGGAGCGGGCGTGGGCGCGGCTGCCGGAGCGGCAGGAGCCGGGGAAACCGTGCTGCCCTTGGTGTCGCGCGAATCGTTCCGGTAGAAGCCGGAGCCCTTGAACACCACGCCGACGCTGTTGAACTTCTTGCGCAGCGTGCCCTGGCACTCGGGGCAGGACGTCAGGGAGCTGTCGGTGAACGACTGCACGATCTCGAAGGCGTGGCTGCAGTCCTTGCAGGCGTATGCATACGTGGGCACTGGAAATCCTCCTCAGGGACAAACGAGCAGGTCCCGTGCTGTCGAGTCGGGACCACTGTCGATAATCTCTATCGACCAGTTCCGTCCTTAGCAGTCGCAGGGCCTGAGTGCCAATTCTATCACCCCGGCAGGAACCCCTATCAGCCGAGCCGGATGATCCCGCCCGGGGTCAGTGCCGCGTCGACCTTCCGGTCGAACGACTCGGCGGGAATGCTGCCCGCGGGCAGCACCTCCGTGTCGTAGACGACGGCGGCAGTCGGCAACGCAACAGCGTCGGATGCCTCGTCGGATGCCTCGCCGGACGCAGGGGTCAGGGCAGCCAGTGCGGCAAGGAATTTGTCGTAGTAGCCGCCGCCCTGCCCGATGCGGTTGCCCGAGAAATCCACGGCGGTGGCCGGGAGGAAGATTGCGGTGGCGTCCCGCATCACCGCGGTGCCGTGGCGCTCTCCGACAGGTTCCTGGATGGGGGCGAACCGGCTGCGGACAAACCCGGACTCCGGAGTCCAAAACACCCAGCTCAGTGCCAGATCCGGTTCGCAGACAGGAAGCAGCACCTGGTGCCCGGCCTCGACCAAGGCCGACAACAGCGGCAACGTGGGCGGTTCCGAGCCCACGCCGAGGTACGCGGCGAACGTCGCCTGGCGGCCGCCGGCCAGCCCGGATGCCCACCGGAGCCCATGGCGGGCGATGCCCGCCGCGGCTGCATCGAGTGCGGCCAGCGGCAGTGCGGCACGCCTGGCCCTGTGGCCGGAGCGTATTTCATCTTTTGACGCCATGCTGACCCGTCCTCCGCCTCTAGCAGCCCTCACCGCACCGTCAGAGAGCCCGCGGGGCGGTTCAAATAATTACGCAATGATTGGTCCCTCCGTTAGATTAGTCGAGTGAATACACCCAATGCTTCCGTTCGCAAGGCCGTCATCCCCGCCGCGGGCCTTGGTACCAGGTTCCTTCCCGCCACGAAGGCCATGCCCAAGGAAATGCTGCCTGTCGTTGACAAACCGGCCATCCAGTACGTCGTTGAGGAGGCCGTGAACGTCGGCCTGAACGACATCCTGATGATCACGGGCCGCAACAAGCGTGCATTGGAGGACCACTTTGACCGCGTTCCGGCGCTGGAGTCCACCCTGAAGGCGAAGGGCGACACCGCCAAGCTCGAGTCCATTCAGGCCGCCAGCAACCTCGGCGACATCCACTACGTCCGCCAGGGCGATCCCATGGGCCTCGGCCACGCCGTCCTCCGGGCCAAGCAGCACGTCGGGTACGAGCCGTTCGCCGTCCTCCTGGGCGATGACCTCATCGATGCCCGCGATGAGCTGCTCAGCACCATGATCGACGTCCAGGCCAAGACCGGCGGGTCGGTCGTCGCGCTGATCGAGGTGGACCCGTCCCAGATCAGTGCCTACGGCTGCGCCGACGTCGAAGCAATTGGCGGCGAGGAGTACGTCCGCATCAAGCAGCTCGTGGAGAAGCCCGACGTCGAAGACGCCCCGTCGAACCTCGCCGTGATTGGCCGCTACGTGTTGCACCCGGCTGTCTTTGAAGTGCTCGAGCGCACCGCGCCCGGCCGCGGCGGAGAAATCCAGCTCACGGACGCGCTGCAGGAACTCTCGGCCGGCACCGGAGAGGGCTACGGCGTGTACGGGGTCATCTTCCGCGGCCGCCGCTACGACACCGGCGACAAGCTCAGCTACCTCAAGGCCTGCGTCCAGCTCGCCTGCGACAGCGAGGACCTCGGCCCGGGCCTGCGTGAATGGCTGCCCGGCTTCGCCGCCAGCCTGACCCCCAGCCTCGCCAAGTAACTCCCGTGGGGGGCAGCTTCACCTGGCCGGTGACCCTGGAGAGTGGCGACATTGTGTTGCGCCCGATCCGGTACCGGGACCGCAAGGAGTGGACCGAGCTTCGGTCCCGCAACTGCGAGTGGCTGGCCCCCTGGGAGGCATCAAACCCGGTCCCCGGCGGCGGGCTGCCGGACTACCGGCAGATGGTGCGGTCGCTGAAGTCCCAGGCCGCGCAGGGAACGGCACTGCCCTTCGTGATCGCCGAATGGAGGCCCGGCCACGAGAAGCCGGTGATGGTGGGGCAGTTGACCGTGTCCTCGATCGTGTGGGGATCGGCCATGATGGCGACGCTTGGCTATTGGGTCGACAAGGATCGGGCCGGCCGCGGGATCGCCCCCACCGCCGTGGCCATGGCTACGGACTATTGCTTCGGCACCCTCGGCCTGCACCGCATGGAGATCAACATCAGGCCGGAGAACGGACCGAGTCTGCGGGTGGTGGAAAAACTCGGGTTTCGCGACGAGGGATTCCGGCCCCGGTTCCTGCACATCAACGGTGAATGGGCCGACCACCGCACCTTCGCGCTCACGGCTGAGGAAGTGCCGGAAGGCCTTCTCGCACGGTGGTTGCGAAGCCGCCCGGCCTGAGCCCGCGATGGCCGCCTGACCAGCGACGACGCCCCGGCGCCGGTCAATTGGCGCGGCGCGTGCGACACACCCCTGACAATGCGGCGCAGCACCCCATATACCTCATACGGTTTTGAGTGTGGACTTCCCTCTTAGCAGCTCTGTGATCCTTGTCATTGCTGTTGCGCTCTGGATCGTGTGGGTGGCACCTTACGTTCTCCGGAACGGGCGCCACCAACTGCAGCCTGCAGGCGAATTCCTGGCGGACGTCATCGACATGGAACCGGCAGACCCACAAGCGGGGAAGGTTATGAAAATGGCGGCGCACCAGGAGAAACCCATGATCAGCAACCAGCGCGCAGAACCTGCCGGCGGCACCGCAGGGCCTCGGGCGACGCCTGGGACAGCCCCGACCGCCGCGGCTTCCCCGGCCTTCAGGATCCGTTGGGGGCGGCTGGTGCTTGCGCTGGCCGGGCTGCTCGCCTTGCTCACGGGAGTGGTGTCCGCAGGCCTTCGACTGTTCGGCGTCGGGTCCGGCTGGCTGCCGGTGACTGCCCTGTTCGGCGCCGTCGGGGCCGTGGCGCTGCTCCGACGCCTCGCTGTCCGCGACCGCCGGCGGAAGATGAACGCCGCATTCCGTGCCGCCATGGGAGGTCCGGAACACCGTACCGCGCGGCCGTCAGCGCCCGAACAGATCCCCGCCGTTCCCGCTGACCGTCCCGATGCGCGGCCGGAAAGCCCTCTCTTCGACGCCGAAGCGGGCCGCGCCACACCGGAACCTGAACCGAAGCCGCTCACCGCGCTGGATCTCCGCCAGGCCGCCCTGGCCGAAGCCGCAGCCTCCGGAGACACTGCGGCGGCTGCGGCCGCCGGACCGGCGGCACCTGCGGAGGGCTCCAGCTGGGAGCCGGTCGACGTTCCCAAACCCACCTACGTAGAAGCGCCCAAGGCCGAACGCGCGGCGCCCATGCCGCTCGACCTGCCGGAGGCGCCGAAAGCCGTCGGCAAGCCGTCGCTCAAGCAGGCCTCGGCGCGACCGGTCGCGTCCGATCCCCGGCCCGCGGACGATGCCGAGGCGAAGCCGCTCAGCAAGGCCCAGAGCGCCTTGAGCAACCTGGACGACGTCCTCCAGCGGCGCCGCGCCTGACCCGGCACGCACTTCAGAGTCACTCGCCCCGGGCAGCCAGCAACGGCCGCCCGGGGTTTTCCTTTCCCCGGCGCGTCGCTGGCGGCGGCCCCTGCGGTAGCCTCGGGTCATGACAAGGATCTGCGTCGCCGGCGGAACAGGCCAAGTAGGCAGCGAAGTGGTGCGCCGGGCTGTCGACGCCGGGCATGCCGTGGCCGTTCTCAGCCGCAACCCGCCGCCGGCCGGCACCGCCGGCAGGATCGGGGGCGCGGAATACTTCCGCGCGGACGTGACGACGGGGGAGGGGATGGCGGTCGCAGTGGCCGGTGCCGACGTCGTGATTGACTGCCTGGAGGGGCGCTCCGGGAAGGCACGCAAGGACTTCGCCGACGGCGGCGCCCGGCTTCTGGCCGCCGCCCAGGATGCGGGCACGGCCAGGGCCGTGATGCTGTCGATCGTGAACTGCGATCGCAGCGACTATGCCTACTACCGGTCCAAGGCTGCGAAGGAGCATGTCTACGAGCTCTCCGGGCTGGAGACGGTGGTGGTCCGGGCCACCCAGTTTCACTCGTTGCTGGCGATGATGTTCGGCGCCGGCTCGAAGGTGCGGATCATCCCCGTGCTGCGAGGCGCCCGGTTCCAGCCCGTCTCGCCGGCCGACGTTGCCGCAATGCTCCTGGAATCCGCCCTGGCGCCGTCGGCGGCTCCAGCGCCGGCTGAGGGGCCGCGGCACCGCGTGCTGACCATCGGCGGCCCCGAGACCAAGGACATGGCCGACTTTGCCCGGGAATGGCAACGGGCCACCGGTGCGAGGGGGCATTTGGTGCGCCTGCCGTTGCCGGGGCCGCTGGGCCGCTACCTGCGGGCGGGGCTCAATCTCGTGCCGGAGGCGCGACACGGCAACGAGACATTCCGTGGCTGGCTGGCAAAGAACGCAGATAGTTTGTAGCCTAGGGACACCGGCAACGCCGTTCCGTCAGGACCGGCGTTGCTTCGGGGCTATAGCTCAGTTGGTAGAGCGCTTCGTTCGCATCGAAGAGGTCAGGAGTTCGAATCTCCTTAGCTCCACCATTGATGGATGGGCCGGTGACGGACGGGCCAGCGGCATCTTGCCTCAGTCGGGCGGCCCCGTGAACCGGCCGTTCCGTGGCAGCGACGCCAGCGCCGAAATCTAGTGCATGCAACCAGTGCACCCACAACCAGCGCCGACATCCAGGGCAGACAAGGCCACAAACCATGAAGAACACCACCGCGATCGTCCTTGTCCTGTCGACGCTACTGCTGACCGCCGGCTGCTCCGCCGCACCGAGCCCCGAGCCGCCCGCCGACAGCCCGTCCACGGGCCTGGCGGCCTCGCTCCCCGACCCGGATCCGGCCGAGCAGGAAGCGCTCCTGGCCGCTCTCGCCAAGATCAATCCCGGCCTGTCGAACGACCAGGCAGTCGACAAGGCCCGCCGCCTGTGCGGCCGCCTGCTGGGGCAAACGTCGGAGGACCAGCTGATCGCCGCCGCAAAGGCGGAGTTCAGCAGCGCCGACGTCCAGAACGTCCCGGACGAGGACGCCCGGCGGATTCTCTCGGTGATCGGGTCCAACGGGTTCTGCCGTTAGCCTTGTTAGTGACACGAGGAGAACAATGACCACCCTGAAAGAACGCCTGCACGCCGACGTCGTGAGCCACATGAAGGACCGCAACAAGGTTGCCCTCACTACTGTGCGCAACGTCCTGGGCGAGATCGAAACCCGGGAGAAATCCGGCAAGACGCCGATCGTGCTGGACGACGCGCAGGTGACCTCCCTCCTGCAAAAGGAAGCCGCCAAGCGCCGCGACACGGCACGCATCTACACCGAAGCCGGCGAAGCCGAGCGCGCCGCTGCCGAGATCGCCGAAGCCGAGGTGATCGAGGCCTACCTGCCCAAGGCACTCACCGCGGCCGAGGTCGAGGCCATCGTGGACGAGGCCATCGCGGCACTCAAGGCCGACGGCGTCGAGCTGTCCCTGCGTCAGCTGGGGGCCGTAATGAAGCCCGTCACCGCCAAGGTGGCCGGACGTTTTGACGGCAAGGCCGTCAGCGAAATCGTGCGCAACCGTCTCGCGCAGCAATGAGCCTGATCCGGCTGCACGACGTCGGCGTCCGCTTCGAGAACGCACAAATCCTCCGCGAGGCATTCTTCCGTCTGGAACCCGGCGACCGGGTTGGCCTGATCGGCAAGAACGGCTCCGGGAAAACGACCATCCTCAAACTTGTCCTGGACCAGGTCTCCCCGGATGCCGGAACGGTCACCGTGGAACAGGGAACCAGGGTGGGGTACTTCTCCCAGTTCTCCGAGCTGGACGGCGAGGTGACCATCCTTGAAGTGCTTGACGGCCTGTTCGTCGAGATCAAGGCTGCCGAGGCCGAGCTGGCGGCCATCGACGCCGCCATTGCCGCGGACCCTGCCGGCGCCGAGCTGGACCGGCTGATCCAGCGCCAGGCCGAGCTGTTCGAGGACATGGACCGTCTCGACGGGTGGGACTACACGCGCCGCATCGACACCGTCCTGACCACGCTGGGGTTCAGCGAGGCCCACCGCACGTGCGCGATCGACGAGCTGTCCGGCGGGTGGCGCAACCGCGCCGCCCTGGCCAAGATCCTGCTGGAGGGCCCGGACGTGTTGCTGCTGGACGAACCCACCAACTACCTCGACGTGGCCGGCGTCGAATGGCTGGAAAGCTGGTTCCGCGACTACCGCGGTGCCGCGATCATCGTCTCGCACGACCGGAAGTTCCTCGACGCCGTGGTCACCCGGATCATCGAGGTGGAGAACTTCCACCTGCACGAGTACCCGGGAAATTTCGCCGAATACGTTGTCCAGAAGCAGTTCCGGCTCAAGACGCTCGAGGCGCAGTTCGTCCATGAGTCCGAGCTCCTGGCCTTCGAAGCCGAGGGCATCGCCGACCGCCGCGAAGCCGCCAAGGCCGCCGGCCGCGGGCTTGGGAACCAGCTGGCCAAGATCAAGAAAGCGCGCACGCCCCGGCCCGTCGACCAGATCGTCACGGAGATCTACGGCGGCCTGCACGTGAAGGATGTCCTCTGCCGGGTGGACGGGCTGGGCAAGTCCTATGGCGACAAAGTGTTGTTCGAGGACCTGAGCTTCGAGATCCGCCGCGGCAACAGGATTGTGGTCCTGGGCTCCAACGGCAGCGGCAAGTCCACGCTGCTGAAGGTTCTGACCGGCGAGGAGCTGGCGGATTCCGGTGATGTGGTCTGGGCCAAGGGGCCCGGTTTTGTTTCGTACAACAAAATGCTGGAAGAGCTCGACGACGCCGACACCGTTTCGCACGCGGTCAACGCGCTGCCGGACAGCCTGGCCTTCAGTGCCACGAAGAAGTCCGTCAACAGGTTCCTCGCGATGTTCCAGTTCTCCGAGGCCGACCTCAAACAGAAGATCGGAAACCTCTCGGGCGGACAGAAAGCACGCGTCGCCATGGCTCAGTGCCTGCTGTCGGGAGCCTCGGTGCTGCTTCTGGACGAACCCACGAACCACCTCGACATGTCCAGCACCCAGGTGATGGAGCGGGCGCTGCTGCACTTCCCCGGGGCGGTAGTCGTGGTCAGCCACGACCGCTTCTTCAGCGAGAAAATCGCGAACCGGCAGCTGGTCTTCGGCAGCGACGGCTCGGAACCCGGAGAAGTCGACGTCCGCGCCGCCTAACGGAACGCGGAGATGAACGCAGGCTCAGCGTTTGCTCAGCATTGGCGCAGGATGCGGCAGATGCGGGCGAACAGCCGAAAAGTGCTGGTTTCTCTCGGGTAATGTGGCGCTGGCTGCCGATGGGGACCGGCGGCGGTCTCACTCTCCGCGTTGAAAGGAATCTCCCATGGCAGGAATCTTCGGCTGGCTTGGTGCGCTGGGCACCACCGGCAAAGCAGTGGTAGTTGCATCCGTCGTCGTCACCGGCGGCGCAGGCGCGGCAGCCGCTACCGTGACTTCCGGTCTCCCGGCCGACCCGACGTCGACCACGACGTCGACCGATACCGCGACGCCTGACGCGGAGCACGGCCGACCTCTGACGCCGCGGCGACCCGGCTGGGCCGACGATCAGGAAGCGAACGACCAGGAATCGGCCGAGCCAGCGGTCCGGCCGAGTCCGAGACCCCGGAAGCCGACGACCAGGAGTCCGCCGAGCCGAGCGATCCGACTGGCTCGGCGACCCGGAAGCGGACGACCAGGAGTCCGGCGACCAGGGCGGCGACGACCAGGGCACGGCCCAGGGCGAAGACGAGGGCAGCGACGACCAGGGCGCAGACCAGCAGGGTCCTGCGCACCGAGTGCTCCCCCCGGCTCCCGAGTCCCCGGCTCCCGCCACTCCCGAGTCGCCTGCCGCCCCGGCACCGGCTGCTCCCTCGGCACCCGCCGAAGACGAAGAGCAGGATTCGGCCGACGCGCCGGAATCCGACGGGTCCCACGAAGGGCACGGCAACAGCGGATGGGCACACGAGAACGCTGACGAACACCGCGCCGCTGGCCAGGCCAACGCCTGCCGAACACCGCGGCGACGCCGAGGATCGCGGAGGCGATCACGCCGGCAAGTCCAACGAGCACGGCGCCGCCGGCCAGGCCAACACCTCCGAACACCGCCACGACGACTAGCCAAACAGTTCTGAAGCGGCGGCCTGGACCATTGGTCCGGGCCGCCGTCGTCGTGACAGCGCGGAAATGTCACGGCGGGAAATCGTCACTGCGGGAAAGATGTCACCTTGCGAAAAATGTCAGCGGAAAATGTCACGGCGGGCCGGTCGGCGCGAGGTTCCAGGTCCGCGGGATAATGGGAGTATGACCGACCAGCAGCAGGACCGCGACCCGTGGGAGGAGTTTGACAGCCTCAAGCCCGCCGGTCCGGACCGCGTTGCCGGCTACCCCGGAGGGGAACCTCAAGGCTTTGGTTTCCGGACGGGCGTCCGCAGCGCCCGGGTTGCCTTTGGCTTTGCCGTCTACTCCTTGGCGCTCGGAAGCATTCTGGTCCTCACCGGGGCCATCGCCTTCATCGGCAGCGGGAACTGGCTCTTGCTCGGGCTCATGGTGCTGATCGAGGTGGTCTTTGTCCTGGCCTTCCGGAGGCTCGTGGCCCAGGCCCGGAACCGGCGCTCTTCCGGCTAGAGCCAGCCCTTCTTTTTGAAGATTGCGTACATGAGCGCCGCCGTGCCGGCCATGAGCGCGATTGCCATCGGGTAGCCCATCGTCCAGTGCAGCTCCGGCATGTGGTCGAAGTTCATGCCGTAGAGTCCGGCCACGAAGGTCGGTGCGAAGAAGATGGCGGCCCAGGACGAGATCTTCTTGACCTGCTCGTTTTGTTCGGCGCTGGCCTCGTTCTGGCGGTTCGCGGTCAGGGTTCCGTCCAGGGTGAGCGCGTTCTGCAGCAGGTCACGGAAAGAATCGGCGCGGGAAATCAGTCGCTCCACATGGTCCTCGACGTCGCGGAGGCTGTGCTGCAGTTCGGTGTCCACCCGGTACTTTTCGAAGCCGCGCCGGAGCTGTTGCATCATTGCCGGGAGCGGATGAATGGCGCGCTGGAAATGGATGACCTCGCGGGCGAGCTCGTAGATGCGCCGGGACACGAGGGGGTCGCCGCTGAACAGCTGGTCCTCGATCTCGTCGATGTCATTTTCGAGCCCTGCCACCACGGGCCCGTAGTCATCCACCACCTGGTCCATGAGTGCATACAGGACGGCCTCGGGGCCGTGGCGAAGCAGGTCGGGTCGGCTCTCCATCCGGCGCCGGACCTGGCCCACGACTTTCGTCTCGGCGTGCCGGACGGTGACCACGAAGTTCCGGCCCGTGAACACGTGCAGTTCGCCGAACTCCACAGTCTCGGTCTCGTCCAGGTACCGGGCGGGCCGGAGCACAGTGAACAGGTTGTCGTCGTAGCGTTCCAGCTTGGGGCGCTGATGGGCAGAAATTGCGTCTTCCACCGCCAGCCCGTGCAGGTTGAATTCGGCCGCGACGGCAGCCATTTCGTCCGGCGTGGGCCGGTAGAGGCCAATCCAGGCCATGCCCCCGTGCTCGGTGAGGGTCTCGAAGGTCTGCTCGAGATTCCGCGGCTCGGCACTGCGGATGCCGTCAACGTAGACGGCGTTGTCGATGATAGTCACCGGGACATTATCCAGTGTTTGCCTGTTGTTCGGCGGAAGCGGCCCGGCGCGACGCGGTCCGGCCGGGGGTCAGCGCGTTGCCCTGGGCGAGCCGGCTGATGAGCGGCTCGGTGCGGTAGGGGATATGGGTGTGCAGCGCCAGGACGGTTTCGGTGCGGATGACTCCCTTGATCCGAAGGATCGACCGGAGGGATGCCTGGAGGTTGTGGGTATCGGTCGCCACCACGCGGCACCAGACGTCGCCGCGTCCGGAGATTTCATGGACCTCCAGGACCTGGGGGATCAGCCGCAGGGCGCCCACGACGCCGTCGAGTTCCCGGTGGTTGACCTCGATCGTCACGAAGGCGACGACGTCGTAGCCCACCGCTTCCAGGTCGATCTCGCGGCCGCCGTCGTGCAGTATGCCCGAGCGCAGCATGCGCCGCACGCGCGACTGGGCGGTGTTCCGTGCGATGCCCAGGGCATCACTCAGCTCGCCGATCTGGATCCGCGGATCCCGGATCAACTCCAGCAGGATCTTCAGGTCGGTGGGGTCCAGACTGTTCAAATCATCACTCCGGTTCACTTCAACAGCCAGAGAATGACTGTTTTGCTCAATTTTGACACAGAACTTGCCCATGCAGATCACTGGTATTGCATTCTGTAGGTATCAATCTTCGACCGGGCCGGGCGGTTCCCCCACAACAGGGAAAGCCCGGCCTGCACTTTGCAAGGGCACGGCCATGACAGTCTTCAGTGAACTCCGCATGCGTCCGGCCACAGCTGACCGCTGGGGCTGGGACGCTTCCACCACCGCACGGCTCGTGATGGCCGGAGTCGTGATTTTCACGCTGCTCGTCGGCGCGAATCTTGCGACGCCGCTGTACCCCCTGCTGCAGGCAAAACTCGGAATTACGGCGCTCGACGTTACGGTGGCGTTCTCGGCCTACGTCCTGGCGCTCGTGGCCACCCTCGTCCTGGCCGGTCACTGGTCCGACCACATCGGACGCCGCGCGGCCCTGGTGTTGGCGGTCCTGGTGGGCCTGGCCGGCGGCTTCGTCTTCGCCACCGCGGACAGCCTCGTGGCACTCTCCGCCGGGCGCGCGCTGCAGGGCATCGCCGTGGCGCTCGCCACCGGCGCCAGCTCGGCTGCCCTGCGCGAACTCCTGCCCAGCCGGCCGGAGTGGGCTTCCCGGTTCACGCTCCTGGCCTCGGCCGGGGGAGTTGCCGCCGGCCCTGCGATCGGCGGAATGCTCTCGCTCCTGCCTGGCCCGACCTCGACGCCGTACTACGTGCACTCGGTCGTCCTCGCCGCCGTGCTGGTGCCGCTCTACCTGCTCAAGGCCCGGCCCGCCATCAGCCTGGATGCCGGTCCGCAGCCGCTGCGCGTCCTGGCGCCGCGGCGGCCCTCCGTCTCCAGCGACGCGCGCGGCGCGTTCTGGCTTGCCTCTTCCGTGGGCTTCCTGAGCTTCACTGTCTTCGGCTTCTGCCTCTCGCTCGCGCCCGGCTATTTTGCCCAGATTGTCCACGCCGATTCACGTCCGCTGATCGGCCTGCTGGCCGGACTGACACTGGGTTCCTCGGCCCTGAGCCAGCTGTTGGCCATCCGGGGACGGTTTGCCGTGTCCGCCGGCCTGGCCGTCCTGGGCGTCTCCGTCCTGCTGATCGCCGCAGCCGCCGCCTGGAGCAGCCCGTGGCTGCTGATTCTGGCCAGCATCGCTGCCGGGGTGGGGCAGGGCGTGGCCTTCCGAACCGTCTTCAACGATGTCGCCGGCAAGGTCGAGGCCGCGCGGCACGCCCAGATCATCAGCACCGTCTACGTCATTACATACCTCGGCAGCGCCCTCCCGGTGATCGGGCTGGGGCTCGCGGCCGGGATCGTCGGGCTGCAGTCCGCCGTCGCCGGCTTCGTGACGCTATGTGCCGCCGCCGCGCTGACCCTGGCGGCCATCACGCTGCGGACCGCGCTGCGCCGCCGGGCCTAATGGGCGAACGCGCCTAGTGCGCCCGGTCCTCAGGACGCCCGGGGAACCGTTACGGCAGCGGGCCGTGGTTGCCCTGGATGTGGTCGAAGACCAGCGTGGTTTCCGTGTGGCCCACCACGGGGTCGGTGGCCAGGTTGTCCAGTACCCAGTCCCGCAGGTCCTCGGTGGTGGCCACGGCGATGTGCAGCAGGTAGTCCACCGACCCGGAGGTGTGGAAGGTCGAGAGCACTGCCGGGAGCTTGGGCACCCGGGCGGTGAACCGGTCGATCTGCTCGCGGTCGTGGGCACGGAGCCGGACGGCGATGAGGGCCTGGACCGATCGCCCGATCGCGGACAGGCTCAGATTGGCCTCGAAGCCCTCGATGATGCCGCGCTCGGACAGGGCGCGGGTGCGCATCAGCGCGGTCGACGGCGCGATCCCCACGAGCTCCGCCAGCTGCTTGTTCGAGATGCGGGCGTCCGCGACGAGGGCAGCGAGCAGGCGCTCGTCGATCGCGTCCAGCGGCTCGCTGGCTCCCGGCCGAACATTCTTCGCACTGCTGCTCACGGATCCTCCTCGTAGTGTTGTCTATTCATCATAAAGGGCACTATCCGACAGTTCCATTCAGAACCCCTACAAAAGCTCGAATTATTGCCAGATACTTGCGGAATTCAATGGCGAATATTCGTAAGGAGTTAGGGTGCTCTCTCAAGATTCACTGGCGGTCCACGCAGGCCGGAACGGGCTCACGGAACTGGGCGTCCACGCGGTGCCCATCGATCTGTCCACGACGGCACCCCTGCCGTCCGTGCACGACGGAGGCCTGGCCTACGAGCACATGGCCACCGGCGGGTCACATGTGGACGGGCAAAGTACTGTGTACCAGCGGCTGTGGAACCCCACCGTGGCACGCTTCGAAGAGGGCGTCGCCGTGCTGGAGGGCACGCCCGAGTCTGTCGCCTTTGCCACCGGCATGGCGGCGCTGACCGCGGTGCTCCTCGCGGTTGTGGCGGCGGGCAAGAAGCATGTCGTTGCCGTGCGGCCCCTCTACGGCGGCAGCGATTACCTGCTCGCCTCCGGAGTCCTTGGCAACGAGGTCACCTTTACGACGCCGGAGGGCGTCCGCGCCGCCCTCCGGCCGGACACGGGCCTGGTGATCCTGGAGACGCCGGCCAACCCGACCCTCGAACTGGTGGACATCGCCGCGGGTGGCTGCCGCCGCCGACGGCGTGCCGCTCCTGGTGGACAACACGTTCGCCAGCCCGGTGCTGCAGCAGCCCTTCAAGCACGGTGCCGCCATGGTGCTGCACAGCGCCACGAAGTTCCTGGGCGGCCACGGCGACGCCATGGGCGGCGTGGTGGCCGCGGCCCCTGAATGGGCAGTACGCCTGCGCCAGATCCGGGCCGTGACCGGCGGAATCCTGACCCCGTGGCCGGCCTACCTGCTGCACCGCGGGCTCGCGACACTCCCCGTCCGGGTCCGCGCCCAGCAGGCCAGCGCCGAAAAGGTCGCGGTTGCCCTGGCCGGGCACGGGCTCGTGAAACGGGTCTACTACCCGGGACTGGCCGAATGCGACCCGCAGGGCCTCATCGGCACGCAGATGTCCGGCCCCGGTTCGCTCATGGCCTTCGAGCTCGCCAGCGCCGAGCACGCCGAACGGATCCCGGCCGCCGTCGGCATGATCACGCACGCCGTCTCCCTCGGCGGGATCGACACCCTCATCCAGCACCCGGCCGGACTTACCCACCGGCCGGTCGAAGCCTCGGCCAAGCCGCACGCGAGCCTGCTGCGGATCTCGGTGGGGCTGGAGGACCCGGCCGATATCGTCGCCGACCTCGTGCAGGCGATCGAGGCCACCCGGTAGCCCGCGGCCCCGGCGCTCAGCGGCGTACGGTGGCCCTGCCGCCGGCGGCTGGAGTGATTCCGGCTGCGGCTCCGGTTGCGGGCGCCGAGGCAGGATGCGCGACGGCGGTGATGACCGCCGTCGCGCCGGCCAGTCCGATGACCGTCAGGGCAAGGGCCGTCCAGCCGAAGCCCTGGAACACCAGGCCGCCGGCCCAGCCGAGCACGCTGGAGCCGAGGTAGTAGGCGAGGTTGTAGAGCGAGGCGGCCTGCGCCCGGCCGGTCGTGGCGATCAGTCCGGTCCAGCCCGAACCGATGCTGTGCGCCGCGAAGAAGCCGCCGGTGAACAGCAGCAGTCCCACCAGGATCAGGACCAGCAGTTGCGTCAGCGTCAGGGCCAGGCCGCCCGCCATCAGCGCGGTGCCGGCGATCAGGACGGTGCGCCGGCCGAACCGCAAGGTCAGCCCTGCCGCCCAGCGTGCCGAGACGGTGCCGGAGAGGTAGGCCAGGAAGATCAGGCTGATCGCGGTGGCGGGCAGGCTGAAAGGCTCCCCGGAGAGCCGGAATCCGAGGTAGTTGTACACGGCCACGAAGCCGCCCATCAGCAGGAACGCCTGGACGTACAGGGCCAGCAGCCGCGGATTGCGGGCATGGCCGGACAGCGTCCGCAGGGCCCCGCGGAAGCCGCCCGCCGCCGCTGCGGTGAATCCCCGCGCCCGCGGCACAAGCACGAGGAACAGGACGGCCGCCGCGGTGGCCAGAACGGAGACGGCCAGGGCCGCGGCCCGCCATCCCCACAGTTCGCCGACCGGTCCGGCGACCAGCCGGCCGGCCAGGCCGCCCAAGGTGGTCCCGGCGACGTAGCTTCCGGCGGCGAGCGCGGCGTGGGCCTTGTTGACTTCCTCGTTGAGGTACGCGATCGCGATGGCCGGGATGCCGCCCAGGGCCATGCCCTCCAGCATCCGCAGGCACAGCAGCATGGGGAAGCTGGACGCCAGGGGGACCAGCAGGCCCAGGACCGTGGCCGCGGAGATGCCCCACATCATCGCCCGGACGCGGCCGATCCGGTCGGCCAGGAAGGACCACGGGAGCACCGTCACGGCCAGGCCCACGGTCGCCAGCGAGATCGTCAGCGCGGCCTCGGCGGCCGAGACCTTCAGATCCGCCGCCAGGATGGGCAGCACCGCCTGGGTGGAGTAGAGCTGGGCGAAGGTGGCGACGCCGGCAAAGGCGAGCCCGGCGAGGATCCGGCGGTAGGCCTCGGACCCTTTCGGATGGCCCGCCCACGACTGCAGCCTTGGCTGCAGGATTGGTCGACGGGACCGGGACCGGCGTCTATGGGCGTGGAAGTAGCGTGGCATGCCCTCAGGGTAGAACCTGCCGAGGGATGCTTCCAATGCATGATTTCCATAGAATAGATAGCAAATATGGAACAGTGCGCGGTGAGGGGACACGTGGACGTACAACACAAGCAGCTGGTGCAGCTCCTGCCCCTCCTGCCGCTGCTGGCAGAGCTCGGGCGGACGGAGCACATTACCGAGACCGCAGAGCTCCTGGGCCTGCCGCAGTCGACGGTGAGCCGGGCGATCGCGCGTGCCAGTGCCATCGTGGGGACGGATCTGGTGATCCGGGACGGCCGCGGCGTGCGGCTGACTCCGGCGGCGAAGGCGCTCCTGCCCCACATTGAAGCCGCCCTGGCCGAATTCCAGACGGGGCTGGATATTGTCCGGCACGAATCGGAAGTGGTTCGCGGCCGGATCGCCGTGTCGTTCCAGCACACCTTCGGCGAGGCGATGCTGCCGCTGCTCATCAGCGCGTTCCGGAGCCGGCATCCGCAGACGGCCTTTGACCTCAGCCAGGGCGCCCGGGACGGCTGCCTCGCGGAGCTCGCCGCCGGCTCCGCGGACCTGGCGCTCACGGCACCCGTGGCCACCCCGGGCAGGACCATCGGCTCGGCCGCGCTGTACCGGGAACCGCTCCGCCTGGTAGTGCATCACCGGCATCCCCTGGCCGGCCGCCGTCGGGCCCGGGTTGCCGACATCCGGCAGGAGCCGTTCGTGGCGATGGGATCCGGCTACGGCATGCGCTCGCTGACCGACGCGCTGTTCCGGGAGGCAGGATTCCGCCCCCGTATTGCCTTCGAGAGCCAGGACTCGCATACCGTCCGCGGACTCGTCTCGGCCGGGCTTGGCGTCAGCATCCTGCCGCCGGGCGGCTCAGCACCCGGCAGAGCAGCGTCCGGCAGAGCCGCACTAGGCAGCCACCACCGGCCGCAGGGCGCCGGAGCCGACGACGGCGGGCCCGGGTGGGTGGAGATCCCGCTGGACTCGGCCCTGGCGTTCCGCGAGATCGGCCTGGCGTGGCGGGAGCGCCGCGGCGGGAGCCGATGCCGAGCCCGACCCCGTGCGGTTGTTCCGCGAACTTGTGCTGCGCGACGGGCCGGCCCTCCTGGCAGGATTCGTGCGCGAACGCTCGGGAGGCTGACCGGGCCCCGCAACGCCGGGGTCGCCGATCAGCTGCCGACCTGCCGTCGCCGAAGCTTCCGGCGACCTGCCGGGGTCGCCGATCAGCTGCGTGCTCGCCGTAGCGATCCCTGCGAGGTCGCAGCGTCCCGGCGAATTCGACGTTATGCGCCGGACAGCAGCCCGTCCAGGATGCCGGCGACGGGTCCGGCCTGTGCCTGCTGCCAGCCCGTGCCCGCCCACAGGTTCAGGCGCTCCGCGTCGCCGGCTGCGGCGGCCGCGGCCCGGAGGGGAGCCGTCAGGTGGTGGACAGCCGGATAGGCAGCCGGTGCCTCGGGGTGGTCGCGGACGAATTCGTTTTCCAGGGCCCGGGCCCACCGGCCGGTGAAGGCCCGCGTCAGCCGGGTCCGGGTGAAGTGCGGATCCGCCAGGGCGTCCTTGTGCAGCTGCCGGGCGCCGCTTTCGTCCGTGCGGAGAAAGGCGGTGCCCAGCTGGGCTGCCGCGGCCCCGGCGCGCAGCACGGCGTCGAGCCCGGCCGCATCCATGACGCCGCCGGCTGCCACCAGCGGAAGGTCGACGGCGGACCGCACCTCCGCGAGCAGCTCCGCCGTCGTGCCGGCCTGTTGTGATCCGCCCTGCTGTGACCCGCCGTGCTGCGGCCCGCCGAGCTGCGATCCCGACGTCGGCAGGAACGCCGCGCTGTGTCCGCCGGCGCTCGCGTGCTGCACCACGAGGGCGTCCACGCCCTGTTCGGCCGCCTGCCGGGCCTCGGCCGCGGTGGTGACAGTGGCCAGCACCGCCGATCCCGCCCGGTGCAGCGCGCGGACGACGTCCGGGCCCGGGAGCCCGAAGGCGAAACTGACCAGCTCCACGGGATCCGCCAGCAGGGCATCGATCTTTCCCTGCCACTCGTCGTCGTCATCGAGCCGCAGCTGCGGGAGTTCCACGCCGTAGCGCAGGGCATCGGCGCGCAGCCGCAGCCTGTACTCCTCCAGCTCCGCCAGCACCGCTGCCGACGGCGCCAGCTGGGCCGGATCCGGGACGAACACATTCATGCCGAACCGCGCGCCGGACTCCCGGGCGGTGCGGATTTCCGCCTGCATGGCCGCGACGCTCTTGTAGCCCGCGGCCAGGAAGCCAAGCCCGCCCGCCCGGTGCACGGCCGCCACAAAGCCCGGCGTCGAGGTGCCTCCGGCCATGGGCGCCGCGATGACGGGTGTGCCGAAAAGGTCGTGGGGCATTGCGGGCTCCTTGCAGCGATTCAGTAATCTGTTCGAGTGACTAACACTGACAACCCGCCGGCGGCGGACTCCGTTCCATCTTCCACCACGTCAACCTCCCCGGCAGCGGGCGCCGCCCCGGCGGCGAAGGGCGCCGTGATCGGGCTGGACATCGGCGGCACCAAAACCCGGGGCGTCCGGTTCGAGGACGGCACGCCCGTGGCCGACGAATCGGTGGGCAGCGCCAATGTCCAGAACGTCAGCCCCGAGGACGCCGCCCGCAACCTGGCCGAACTCTTCGCCCGGATCGGCGGGGGAGAAGTCGCCCAGGTCTACGCCGGAGCCGGCGGCATCGACACCGACGACGACGCCGCGGCGCTCGCGGCGCTGATTGCCCCGCACGTGCCCGGCGCCCGGATCACGGTGGTCCACGACTCCCGGCTGCTGCTCGCGGCAGGCGGCGCCAGCACCGGTGTCGCCGTGATCGCCGGCACCGGCTCGGCCGCGTGGGGCAGGAACGGCCGCGGCGAGGAAGCCCGGGCCGGCGGCTGGGGCTACCTGCTCGGCGACGAGGGAAGCGGCTACTGGCTGGGCCGGGAGGCCGTCCGCCACAGCCTGCGCCGGATGAACCAGGGGCTGGAACCGGACGAGCTCACCAGCGGCCCTCCTGGCATCCTGCGGGGTGGACCACCCGAACAAGCTGATCGCGATGTTCCACTCACCCGAGACCGGGCGCCGCTTCTGGGCCCAGCAGGCCCGGCTCGTGGTGGAGGCCGCAGACGCCGGCCATGCACCGAGCCAGGCCCTCATGGACCAGGCCGGGCGCGACCTCGCGGACCTGGCCGGGCAGACCGTCAGGCAGCTCGGCATCGAGGGCCCCGTGATCCTGGGGAGCGGGCTCGGCATGAACGTGCCGCGGCTGCAGGAGTCGTTCCGCGCGGCACTGGCCGCCGCCGGGATCACCGATGTCCGGGTCCTGCAGCAGGAACCCGTCTTCGGGGTGCTCCAGCTGGTGGCAGAGCAGGAGTAGCCGGAGCAAAACCGGCGGCTACTACGCTGGAGGGATGAGCATGCAATTCGATACCAGGCCCGCCGCCTACGCCGTCATCATCCGCGACGCCGAGATCCTCCTGGCGTACTGGAAACAGGACGGACGCGAGGGCTGGACGCTGCCCGGCGGCGGCCTGGACCTGGCCGAACACCCGGTGGACGGGTGCCGCCGCGAGATCCACGAGGAAACCGGCTACGACGCCGAGATCGGCGCCATGCTGGGGATCGACGTCGGGCACTGGCCTTCCGAGGTCAGGCTCGACGGCGGCGAGCGGGACTTCCAGTCGCTCCGGCTCGTCTATGAGGCGACGATCACGGGCGGGGAACTGCGCCACGAGGTCAACGGGAGCACCACCCACGCGGCCTGGATCCCGCTGGACGCAGTGGCGGAGCTGAACCGGGTCTCGCTGGTGGATGCCGGACTGCGCCTCCACCGCGAGAGGCCGCTGAACGGAAAACTCTCCGGCTAATTCCCTAGCCAGGCGCGGGCCCCTTGGCTATTCTGTAGGAGCCGCCGGGAGCAGCCGGAGCAGGCATATGACGGGGAGGTGGAAGCAATGAATGCGATATTTCTGAGCGCGCAGCGCACCGATACAAGCCATGTCATTACTCCTGCCCCGTCCCACGGCGCAGCCTAGCGCACTATCAAGCGCTAGTCTCCACGCCAGCGCTAGTCCCACGCCCGGCATCGCACGCCGCCGGCACGCATTCGCGCCGCGCCACGGGGCCCCATCAAAGGGTTTTCGTTGACCAATAATGCTGCATCTCCGGGCGCCCGCAGCGCCCTCCAAGCCACCTCGGCCGGGACCGATTCACCCGGCACCACATCGTCTGTGCCCCGTTCATCCGGGCCCGCGCAGTCCCGCAGGCCTGGCCCCCTACGTGAAGACAACCTCGCGGGTCCTGTCCGCTACGGCTACACGGCCGGCATCGCTGAGCGGTTCGCGGCCTCTCCCGTGCCCGGAGGCCACCGTCCGGGCCGCGTCATCCGGGTGGACCGCAACCTCGTCCTGGTGGCCGACCGGCGACGGGACCTCCCACCTGCCCTACCCCCGCGACGGGGAGCTTCCCGCCACCGGGGACTGGGTCTGGCTGGGCCCGAACGCGGCGGGGGAGCCCGTCATCGCGGGCGTCCTGCCGCGCCATTCAGAACTGAGCCGCAAGCGTGCCTTCGAGTCCTCCTCCGAGGCGCAGGTCCTCGGCGCCAACATGGACGTCGTCGGCATCGTTGTCCCGGTGGACCGTCCGCTCACGCACAACCGGCTGGAACGGACCCTCGTCGCGGCCTGGGACTCGGGAGCCACGCCGCTCGTGATCATCACGAAGGCGGACCTGGCGGACGTGGCGGACGACGTCGTCGGGACGGTGGTGCGCCAGGCGGCCGGCGTCGACGTCGTCACCACCTCGGCCGAGCACGGCGACGGACTCGACGAACTGCTGGGTCATCTGCCGCCCGGCGGCACCCTGGTGCTGCTGGGTCCTTCGGGCGCCGGGAAATCCACGCTCATCAACGCCCTCGCCGGCGTTGCTTCCCAGGAGACCGGAGCCGTGCGCGCGGGCGACGGCAAAGGCCGGCACACCACCACGTCCCGCGAGCTCGTTCCCCTGCCCGGCGGCGCCGTCCTGATGGACACGCCGGGGGTGCGCGGCTTCGGGATTTTCGACGCCGGGGACGGCATGGGGGAGATGTTCGGCGACCTCGAGGAACTCTTCGGGCAATGCCGCTTTTCGGACTGCGCGCACGGCCGGGAACCCGGCTGCGCCGTCCAGGCCGCGCTCGCCGACGGCGTCCTCGATGACCGGCGCTGGGCCAGCTACCTGAAGCTGCAGCGCGAACTCGCCGCACTGGCCCGCCGCCATGACGCGGCGGCGCGGCGGGCCTACCAGCGCGAATGGCACCAGAAGATCGCGGTGGCGGGCAAGAGCCAACGGTCGGCCGAACGGGACAGCCATGAGAACGCGCCGGGCCACGGCAGTGGCAAGAACAGCGGCAAGAGCGGCCACGGCAGTGGCAAGAACGGTTCCAAGGGCAGCCGGCGTCGCTCCCGCTGACGCGCAGCCGCGGCCTGCCAGGGCGGTGCGGGTGGTGCGCCGGAAGTTCTCCGGTGCGCCACCCATCCGAAATCGTTGTGCTTCCGAAGCCTTACGGGAGCCGCGGCGCCGCTGACAGCATTTCCATGACATTGTCATGAGTGCTGGTTAGTCTAAGTGCTAACTGCTTTATGGCCAGCACACTGATGAACAGTACGCTGGTCCGTTCGATGTTGCGCCAACAGTTAGGTAAGCCCGGAAATGGCCGAAGCCATGATCGAGTTCCAGAACGTCACGAAGCAGTACCAGGGCGGCCAGGCCGCCGTTGACGGGCTGACCATGTCCATCGATAAGGGCGCCATCACGGTCTTCGTCGGACCCTCCGGCTGCGGAAAGACCACCTCCCTGCGGATGATCAACCGCATGGTCGAGCCCACGTCCGGCATCATCACCGTAGGCGGGGCCGACGTCACCTCCGTGCCGGCCGCCCAGCTGCGGCGGTCCATGGGCTACGTCATGCAGTCCTCCGGCCTGATGCCGCACCGCTCCGTGCTGGACAACATCGCCACCGTTCCCCGGCTCAACGGGGTGTCCAAAGCCGATGCCCGCAAGCGCGCGCAGGAGCTGCTCGACGTCGTCGGGCTGGCCTCTTCCCTCGGCAAGCGGTACCCGTCCCAGCTGTCGGGCGGCCAGCAGCAGCGCGTCGGCGTGGCGCGGGCCCTCGCGGCCGATCCTCCCGTGCTGCTCATGGACGAGCCCTTCAGCGCCGTGGACCCCGTGGTCCGCGACGAGCTGCAGCAGGAACTCCTCCGGCTCCAGCGCGACCTCGCCAAGACCATCGTCTTTGTCACCCACGACATTGACGAGGCCACCGTCCTGGGGGACAAGGTGGCCGTGTTCGGCCTCGGCGGCAAGCTGGCGCAGTATGCCGCCCCGGAAGAGATCCTGCGCGCGCCGGCCAACGACTTCGTGGCCTCCTTCGTGGGCCGGGACCGCGGCTTCCGGCACCTGGGCTTCAGCCTGTCCGACGGCGTCACCATCCACCCCGTCCGCACGGTCACGCCCGAACAGCTCCGGCAGCAGGGCAGCTCCGACGACTGGCGGCTGGTGGTCGACGACGCGCTCCGTCCCCTTGGCTGGGCGGGCCCCGGCACTGTCACCGGCACTGTTACCGGGGCCGGCCCGGCGATGGTTCCCGGCGGCTCCCTCTTCCGCAAGGGGGACACGCTCCGCCGCGCCCTGGACGCGGCACTGTCCTCGCCGTCGGGCCTTGGCGTCGTGGTGGACGACGACGGCCGGGCGGCCGGGGTTATCGCCGCCGCCGAAGTCCTCGCCGTGATCGAGTCGGACCGCAACGTCCGGCACGGAGGGCTCTAATGGAGTGGTTCCTGGCCAACCGCGCGGAGGTCTTCACCCTCGCCGGCCAGCACCTGGTCCTGGCCATCCTGCCGATGGTGTTCGGGGTTCTCATTGCCGTCCCGCTGGCCCAGCTCGCCCGGCAAAGCCGCGGGCTCCGCTCCGGCGTCCTGACAGCGTCCTCACTGCTCTACACGATCCCGTCCCTGGCGCTCTTCATCATCCTGCCGACCATCCTCGGAACGCGGATCCTGGATCCCGTCAACGTCGTCGTGGCCCTGACCATCTACGCCGTCGCCCTCCTGGTGCGCGCCACGCTGGATGCCTTCGACTCGGTGGACGAGGACCTCCGGCAGGCCGCCGTCGCCATGGGTTTCAAACCCTTCGCCCGCTTCATGCAGATCGACCTGCCGCTGTCCCTGCCGGTGCTCTTCGCCGGACTGCGTGTGGTCTCGGTCAGCAACATCTCGCTGGTCAGCGTCGCGGCCCTGCTCGGCATCGGCAACCTCGGAATGCTCTTCACCTCTGGCCTGCAACGTGATTTCGTCACCGAAGTGGTGGTGGGCATCATCGCCATCCTGATCCTCGCGCTGCTGATGGACGCCGTCCTGGTCCTGCTCGAACGGCTGCTGACCCCCTGGACCCGCGCCGCGGCGGCCACGGGTGCCGGCACCGATTCAGGCGCCGGCCAGGACAAGACCGGTACTGGCAAGACCGGCCCCGCTGCCGCGGCACTGCGGCTTTCGCGTCCCGAGACCGGAGGGGGCAACGCATGAGCAACGTCGTCACGGACACCTTTGCCTGGCTCGCCGATCCTGCGAACTGGTCCGGCAGCGCCGGAATTCCGGTGCGGCTGGTCGAGCACCTGCTCTACACGGGCCTGGTGATGGTGATCGCCATCGCGATCGCTGTGCCGGTAGGACTGTTCGTGGGCCACACCGGCCGCGGGCGGGTGGCCGATCGTGGCACTCGCCGGCGCGTTGCGGGCCCTGCCCACCCTCGGCCTGCTCACCCTGTTCGTCCTGCTCGCCGGCATCGGGTTGATGCCGCCGATCTGGGCCCTCGTGATCCTGACGGTCCCGCCCCTGCTGGCCGGCACCTACGCCGGGATCTCCAGCGTCGACCGGAACGTGGTGGACGCCGCCCGCGCGATGGGCATGACCGAGATGCAGGTGCTCTTCCGCGCGGAATTCCCCAACGCGCTGCCCGTCATGTACGGCGGATTCCGGACCGGGGTGCTCCAGGTGATCGCCACCGTCTCGGTGGTGGCCTACATCAACCTGGGCGGCCTGGGCCGCTACCTGTTCGACGGGCTGGTGCTCTCGGACTTCCCGCAAATGCTGGGCGGTTCCCTGCTCATCGCGGGCCTGGCCATCGCCGTCGACCTTGTCCTTGCCCTCATTCAGAGGCTGTTCCTGTCACGGGGCGCCTCTTCCCAGTCGAACCGCAGCCAGCAGGCTGCGGTTGATCTCACAGACCCCGCACTTGCGGAGACTGTTCTTCAAGGAGGTACGTCATGAAGGAATCCCGCCAACGAGCCCTCGGCAGGCGCGCATTCGGCGGCCTGGCCGCCGGCGTGGGCCTGGCCCTGGCCCTGTCCGCCTGCGGAGGCTCATCCAACCCGCTGAGCTCGGCTCCGGCCAGCAGCGGTGCCGCGTCCGGTTCCGGCGGCGCCCTGGTGATCGGCTCCGCTGATTTCCCCGAGAGCCAGATCATGGCCGAGGTCTACGCCGGGTGCCCTGAACGCCGCCGGTGTCACGGCCAGCACCAAGCCGAACATCGGCTCGCGCGAGGTCTACTTCAAGGCAGTCCAGGACGGCTCGGTGGACGTGGTTCCCGACTACAGCGGCAACCTGCTGCTGCACGTGAACAAGGACGCCACCGAGGTCTCCGCCGAGGACATTGCCAAGGCGCTCCCGACCAAGCTGCCGCAGGGCCTGGCGGTGCTGGACGCCTCCAAGGCCGAGGACAAGGACGCCATGGTGGTCACCAAGGCCACGGCCGAGAAGCACCAGCTCAAGTCCATCGAAGACATGGCCAAGGTCTGCGGAGACCTCGTCATCGGCGCCCCGGCAACCTTCGCCGAGCGCGCATACGGACTGCCCGGCCTCGCGAAGAACTACAACTGCGTGCCCAAGAAACTGGAGCCCTTCAGCGACGGCGGCGGCGCCGTCACCCTCAAGGCGCTGCTCTCGGACCAGGTCCAGGTCGCGGACATCTACACCACCACCCCGTCCATCCCGGACAACGACCTCGTGGTCCTGGAGGACCCGAAGAACAACTTCATCGCCCAGCAGGTCCTGCCGCTGTACAACACGGCCAAGATGACGGACAAGGCGAAGGAAGCCCTCAACGCCGTGTCCAAGGTCCTCACCACGGAAGACCTCATCAACCTCAACCGTGCCGTCAGCGGCAGCCAGAAGCAGAACCCGAAGGACGCCGCGGACGCGTGGCTGAAGGAGAAGGGCATCGTCAAGCAGTAGCTGACAGGTCACTGACGCGTCACAGGCACGGTCATCTGACACAGTTCAGTCCTGCGCCGGCGGCCGGGCTCATAGCCCGGCCGCCGGCGTCCTTGTTACTGCCCGGTCCGCGTGTGAGTCATGTCTCAGCGGAAGTACATCCTCCATATGGCATATTTGATGAATGGCAGAATTCAAGCAGTCCACCAAGCTTCATAATGTCCTATACGACATCCGTGGACCGATTCTTCAGGCCGCCCAGCAGATGGAGGCGGAGGGTCATCGGATCCTCAAACTGAACATCGGAAACCCGGCCCCCTTCGGGTTTGAAGCGCCGGACGCGATCCTGGTGGACATGATCCGCCACCTGCCGCATGCCCAGGGCTACAGCGACTCCCGCGGCATTTTCTCCGCCCGCACCGCCGTCTCGCAGTACTACCAGACCCGCGGGATCCAGAACATCCACGTGGATGACATCTATCTCGGCAACGGCGTCAGCGAACTGATCACGATGTCGCTCATGGCCCTGCTCGACGACGGCGACGAGGTCCTGATCCCCACCCCGGACTACCCGCTGTGGACTGCCTCGGTTGCCCTGGCCAGCGGCAAACCCGTGCACTACCTCTGCGACGAGGAATCCGGCTGGCAGCCCGACCTCGAGGACCTGGAAGCGAAGATCACCCCGCGCACCAAGGGCATCGTGGTCATCAATCCCAACAACCCCACGGGTGCGGTGTATCCGGAAGCGACGCTGAAGAAGATCGTCGCCCTCGCCGAGAAGCACGGCATCGTGCTCTTCGCCGACGAAATCTACGAGAAGATCCTCTACGAAGACGCGGTGCACGTAAACCTCGCCGCGCTCACGGGCGACGACGTCCTGTGCCTGACCTTCAGCGGGCTCTCCAAGGCCTACCGGGTCTGCGGATTCCGGGCCGGCTGGATGGCCATCTCCGGGCCGAAAAAGGACGCCGCGGACTACCTCGAGGGCATCAACCTGCTCGCCAACATGCGCCTCTGCGCCAATGTGCCGGCCCAGCACGCCATCCAGACCGCCCTCGGCGGCTACCAGAGCATCAATGACCTGATCCTGCCCGGCGGACGGCTCCTGGAGCAGCGGAACAAGGCCTACGACATGCTCAACGCCATCCCTGGCGTCAGCACGCAGCAGGCCCGCGGGGCCATGTACCTGTTCCCGAAGCTCGACCCTGAGGTCTATCACATCCGCGACGACGAGAAATTCGTCCTGGACCTGCTCCGCGAGCAGAAGATCCTCCTCTCCCACGGCCGGGCGTTCAACTGGGTCCGGCCGGACCACTTCCGGATGGTGACGCTGCCCAACGTCAAGGACCTCGAGGAAGCGATCAACCGGATGGCGGACTTCCTGAGCCGGTACAAGGGGAACTAGGCTTCGGTCAGCAGCGCAACGGGGCTCTCGCCCCGCGCGGCCCGCGCTGCGCCAACCGGAAAGAGGCGTTGATGGCAGGCTCCGCGACATTCGATGACCACCCCTCGAAACTCCTGAAGGTCGGGAAGGGCTTCAGCCTGAAGGCGCTGGACCCCGAATCGACCCCCGGCTACGACGGCGAGAAGCCCGACGGCGAGGAGCTGCTGGACAGGCTGGACGACAAACTCGCCCGGCTCCAGGAGCAGCTCTTCGCCGAGTCCCGGTTCGGCGGCACCAAACGGATCCTGCTGATCCTGCAGGCCATGGACACCGCCGGCAAGGGCGGCATCGTCACGCACGTCATGGGCGCCATGAATCCGCACGGTGTCCAGCTGAAGTCCTTCAAGGCACCCACCCAGGCGGAAAAGTCGTACGACTTCTTGTGGCGGATTGAGAAGGAAGTGCCGGCGTCCGGGATGGTGGGGGTCTTCGACCGTTCCCACTATGAGGACGTCCTGATTCACCGCGTCCACCGCTGGGCCAGCCCCGAGGAGCTGGAGCGCCGCTACCGGGCCATCAACGAGTTTGAAGCCCGGCAAACGGGGGCCGGGACCAAGATCGTCAAGGTCATGCTGCACATCAGCCGCGAAGAGCAGAAGGCACGTCTCCTGGCCCGTCTGGACGACCCCGCCAAGCTCTGGAAGTACAGCGGCGGGGACCTGAAGGAGCGGGCCTTCTGGGAGGACTACATGGACGCCTACCAGAAGGCCTTCGACAAGACCAGCACCGAGCACGCGCCGTGGCATGTGGTGCCGGCCAACAAGAAGTGGTACGCCCGCATCGCCGTCCAGCAGCTCCTCCTGGAAGCCCTCGAGAGCCTGAAGCTTCAGTGGCCGGTTCCGGACCTCGACGTCGACATGGAACGCGAACTGGTGCTGCGGTCCTGAACTGCTGGCTTTGAAGGGCGGGTTCCTAGCCCTCTTCCGCCGCCTGGTCCCGGGCCGCGGCGAGCCGCTTGCGGGCACCTTCCAGCCACTGTTCGCAGCGCTTGGCCAGCGCCTCGCCGCGCTCCCACAGCGCGAGCGATTCCTCCAGGCTGGCGCCGCCGGCCTCCAGCTTGCCGACCACGCCGACCAGCTGCTCGCGGGCGTCCTCGTAGCTGAGGGCCTCGATGTCGGCGTTCGGGGATGATTCTGCTGCCATGTGGATGCTCCTAAGTTGTCGCGGTGTCTGATTGCGCGGTGTCTGGTGTCTGGTGTGCTGGTGTCTGGTGCCGCGGTGCGGGTGGTTCGGGGGATGATGGCGGATCAAGCGGTGTGGCAGTGGACCCCGGCAGGGTCCGCCGGGTCACTCCTCGGCCGGCTCCTGGCCGCCGGTGGACTGCGCGGCGAACCGTCCGCCGGCCACCCGTACCGTGAGGTCCGTGCCGGCCGGCGCCTGCGACGGGTGCCGCACCACGTCCCGGCGGGTCCCCGGGGCGCTTCCGGCGTCGGCGAGCTGGACCACTGCGTAGCCGCGGTCCAGCGTCTTCTGCGGCGAGAGTGCGCGCACCTGGGCCTTGAGGTGGACCAGCTGGTCCGCGGCCCGCACCACGGCGGTGCTGATGGCCGCGTGCGAGCGGACTTTGAGCCGTTCGACGTCGTCGTGGCGCTGGGTGATCATGACGTCGGGGGACAGCAGCACCGGGCGGGAGCGCAGGGACGCCAGCCGGTCGACTTCGCGTTCCACGAGCCGGGTGACGCCGCGCCGGAGCTGATCCCGTGCCTGCCGGACCCGGGTGAGTTCCTCGGCGACATCCGGAACGATCCTCTTCGCGGCGTCGGTGGGCGTCGAAGCCCTGAGGTCTGCGACGTCGTCCAGGATGGGCCGGTCCGCCTCGTGCCCGATCGCGCTCACCACGGGGGTGGACGCGTCCGCGACCGCCCGGATGAGCTCCTCGTTGCTGAAGGGCAACAGGTCCTCGAGGGCGCCTCCGCCGCGGGCAATGACAATGACGTCGACCACGGGGTGGGCGTCGAGCTCCCGCAATGCCGCGATCACCTGGGCCACGGCGGTGTTGCCCTGGACCGCGACTTCGCGGATCTCGAATTCGACGGCCGGCCAGCGCAGGGCAGCGTTGCGCAGCACATCCTTCTTGGCATCGGAGTCGCGTCCGGTGATCAGGCCGATCCGGTGCGGGAGCAGGGGGAGCCGTTTCTTGCGGGAGTCGGCAAAGAGCCCTTCGGCGGCGAGGGCCTGGCGCAGCCGCTCGATCCTCGCGAGGAGGTCGCCGAGCCCGACAGGGCGGATGTCCTTCACGGACATGTTCAGCCGGCCCGTCTTGAGCCAGAATTCGGCCTTGAGCAGTGCCACAACCCGGGAACCGCGTTCCAGCGGAGCGTCCTGGCGGTCCAGCACGGTGGTCCAGACCGACGCCGGCAGGGAGATCTCGGCGTCGATGTCCCGCAGCGTCAGGTAGGCGTTGCTGCCGCGCCGGTTCAGCTCGATCACCTGCCCCTCAACCCATGCCGAGGGTGCGCGGTCGATATGCATCTTGAGCTTCTGGGACAGCAGCTGCAGCGGCCAGGGGTTGTCCGGGCTGGTTTGGGCCGCGGTGGCCGGAAGCGTGGTGGCCGCCGCCGCGTCCTCAGGCATGCGTGGGCTCCGTGGCGGAGAGTGCCTTGTGCATATGCGTGCGTGTCCTTTGCCCGAGGGGGACCGCCGGCGGCCCGCTCCCCGGCGGGTAGGGCCGGCCGGCAGCCGGAAGTTGTCTCGTTCAACTCTATCCATAGCTCTACCACCGGGGGCCGACTTTATGGCCACGCCCGGACCCGCCATAGGATGGGAGGCATCCCAACGACCTCCTAGGAATCCCTTGCGCACTTTTGTCTCCGCCGCCGCCGTACTTGTCGGGCTCTTGATGGCTGCCGTCGCCGTTCCAGCCATGTGGGCGGACCGGAACATCGTCCAGGAAGACGGCTTTGTGGCCCTGACCGCGCCGCTGGGCAAGGACCCGGCGTTCCAGCAGCGGCTGGCGACGGCCGCCGTCGACAGCGTGGCCTCCGGCGCCAACATCCCCGATTTCCTCACGGCGCTTGCCCGGCCGGTCCTGGACAACGCGGCACAGTCGCTCACCGGACTGCCCGGCTACTCCGACGCCTGGGCCGAAACCTTGCGCAAGAGCCACCGCCTCACGTTCGCGGACCCCAGCACGCTGCCGCCGGAAGCCGACGGCACCTCGTCGCTCACTTTGGATGTCGCACCCCTCGTGGGGCTTGTGGCGAAGCAGGTTTCCGCCGCGACGACCCTTCCGCTGGAGGCCCCCGGCCAGGTGCTGATCCAGATCGGGCAGTCCGACCAGCGCCAGCTGATCGAGCGGGTCACCGTCTACGCCCCGATGGGCTACGCCGTCGCCGTCGGCGCGGGCATCGCCTTCGTGCTGGCGTTCGTTGCGGCCCGACGCCGGTGGACCGTCCTGGTCGGCATGGGCGCGGGAGCGCTGGTGCTCGCCGGAGCGTGGAAACTGGCCAGCGACGCCGCCGGTGCCGCCGTCGCCGCGACCTCGAGCGGTAACGATGTGGCCGAGCTCTTCAAGAACGAATTTGTCGCGGCGTGCTCGGCCAGCTTCGGCCAGTGGATCGTTGCTGCCGCCGTGGCAGGTGCGGCCCTGCTGGTCACGGGCCTTGCTGTCCGCGTTGCCGGCAGCCGCAAACGGGGCAACTTTGAACACCGGTAGCATGGGAGCATGACCACCACCGCTGTTTCCGTTCCGATGCCATCCGTTCCGCGCCGGCGGCGTTCACCGGAAGACGTCCTGGCGGCGGCCCCTGTCGCCGGTCCCAAAAAGGTCCTGCTGGCAGCCCCGCGCGGCTACTGCGCCGGCGTCGACCGTGCGGTCATCGCGGTGGAAAAAGCCCTGGAGCACTACGGCCCGCCCGTCTACGTCCGCAAGCAGATCGTGCACAACGTCCACGTGGTCAGCTCCCTGGAGGAGAAGGGCGCCATCTTCGTCGACGAAACCGACGAGGTCCCCGAAGGCGCCCTCGTGATCTTTTCCGCGCACGGCGTCTCGCCCGCCGTCGTCCAGTCCGCCGAGGACCGCGGCCTGCGTACCATCGACGCGACCTGCCCGCTGGTCACCAAGGTGCACCGCGAAGCCGTCCGGTTCGCCAAGGATGACTTCGACATCCTGCTGATCGGCCACGACGGCCATGAGGAAGTGGAAGGCACCGCCGGTGAGGCGCCCGAGCACATCCAGATCATCAACGGCCCGCATGAGGTCGACAAGGTCACCGTCCGCGACCCGGAGAAGGTCATCTGGCTGTCGCAGACCACTCTCAGCGTGGACGAGACCATGGAGACGGTCCGCCTCCTCAAGGAGCGGTTCCCCACCTTGCAGGATCCGCCCAGCGACGACATCTGCTACGCCACCACCAACCGGCAGGTGGCCATCAAGAAGATCTCACCCCAAGCGGACCTCGTGATCGTGGTGGGCTCGGCCAACTCGTCGAACTCCGTCCGCCTCGTGGAGGTGGCGCTGGAATACGGCGCCAAGGCCTCCTACCGGGTCGACTTCGCCAACGAGGTCGACGAGACCTGGTTCGAGGGCGTCGCCACGGTGGGCGTGACCTCGGGGGCCTCAGTCCCGGAAGTGCTCGTCAAGGACGTGCTGCGGCTCCTGGCCGACTACGGCTACGGATCGGTCGAGGAGGTCGTCACGGCGGAGGAAGACCTCCTGTTCTCCCTGCCGAAGGAGCTCCGGGCCACCCTGAAGCAGGCCGGCGACGTCTCCCGCGCCCTCGGCGGCCGCGGCACCCGCCCCGAACAGTCCTAGTCACTGCGCAGTCCTAGTCACGCGCAGTCCTAGTCACTGAACGGTCCTAGGCCGCCGACTCTTCCGACTCGTCACGGGACTGCAGTTCCGGCGCCGCGACCGCCCGCGGCGTGACCTCGACGGCGGGGGGAGTGGCCAGGCCCGTGGCTTCGAGGGCGTTCAGCTTCCGGGCGGTGGGCAGGACCCGGGCCTCAAGGGTCCCGACCATCGAGTTATACCGCTCCACCGAGGTCTTCAGCGAGGACCCGAGCTTGGTGACGTTCTCGCCGAGCGTGCCCATCCGGTCGTAGAGCTGCCGCGCAAGTTCGAAGAGTTCGCGGGCACTGTCCGTCAGCACGTCCTGCCGCCAGGTGAACGCCACAGACTTCAGCACGGCCAGCAAAGTCCCGGGCGAGGCCAGGACCACGTTCTTGGACAGGGCATAGTCCAGCAGCGCCGGGTCCGCCGAGAGGGCGGCGGCCAGAATGGACTCCGCCGGAAGGAAACAGACTACGAGCTCCGGCGAGTTGCCGGGGATGTCCCAGTACTTCTTGCTGCCCAGCGAATCCACATGGGCCTTCAGGGCCTTGGCATGGGCGGCGAGGTGCGCCTGCTGACTGCCGAGCAGCTGCGAGGGCTGCTGGCCCGCAGGGGACGCGCCGAGGTCCTGGGCGGCCAGATAGGAGGCCAGCGGCACTTTCGCGTCGACGACGAGCTGCTTGTCGCCGGGCAGCTGCACCACGAGGTCGGGCCGGAGGCTGCTGTCGGATCCGGAGCTGTGGGACTGTCCGCTGTGGACCTGTTCGTGGAAATCAACGTGCCGCAGCATGCCTGCTGCCTCCACCACCCGGCGCAGCTGGACCTCGCCCCACTGGCCGCGGGCGCTGTTGGAGCGCAGGGCAGACTCCAGCGCATGCGTGGACCGCAGCAGCTGCTCGTCGGACAGGCGGGCCTCCTGCAGCTGCTGGGCCAGCTGGCCGTACTGCTCCAGCCGGTCGCGCTCCAGCAGGGAGACCTGCTGCTGCACGGCCGTGAGTTTTTCCGCCACCGGCGCCAGCGCACGGAGCACACTGCCGTCCTGGTTCCGGGATTCGCCCAGTTCCCTGTTCTGGGCAGCCAGAAGTCGCCGCTCGGCGTCGGCGGCGGCGAACTGCGAGCTGACTTCAGACAGGCGCGCCGAGACGCCGTCGAAGTCCTGTTCCACGGCGAGGTAGCGCCGGCGGAGCGGGACGTAGACAACGGCGGCGCCCGCAACGGCACCCAATAGCAGCATGAACAGGGCAAGAATCAGTGCGAAAGCATCCATGACTTCACTGTGGCATGCACCTGTGACAGTTTTGGTTTCGACGCCCTGAAGGCGCCCGGAACTGCCTCCACCTACGCCCGCGCCGGCGCCTGAACTGGCGCCTGTGCCGGCCGCCGCAGCGATCACCCAGCCTGGGCGGGTAGAATATATGCTCGTGGCACTTACTATTGGCATCGTCGGACTGCCCAACGTCGGCAAATCAACCCTTTTCAACGCACTGACCCGCAACCAGGTCCTCGCAGCGAACTACCCGTTCGCCACGATCGAGCCCAACATCGGCGTCGTGAACCTGCCGGATGCCCGGCTTGAAAAGCTGGCCGGCATCTTCGGCTCCCAGCGCCTGCTGCCGGCCGCCGTGTCCTTCGTGGACATCGCCGGCATCGTCAAGGGCGCATCCGTTGGCGAAGGCCTGGGCAACCAGTTCCTTGCCAACATCCGCGAGGCCGAGGCCATCGCGCAGGTTGTCCGCGTGTTCGATGACCCGGACGTCATCCACGTCGACGGCAAGGTCGATCCCCGCTCCGACATGGAGACGATCAACACCGAACTGATCCTGGCCGATCTGCAGACCATCGAAAAGGCCATCCCCAGGATCGAAAAAGAAGTCAAGATCAAGAAGCGCGAGGCGGCCGAGCTGGCAGCCATCCTGGCGGCCCAGGCCGTGCTGGAACGCGGCGACACCATCTTCTCGTCCATCAAGAGCGACAAGCTGGAGATGGAGCACCTCAAGGAGCTCGGCCTGCTGACGGCCAAGCCCTTCATCTACGTCTTCAACGCCGACGAAGGCATCCTGGGCAGCCCGGAGAAGCAGGCGGAACTGCGCGCCCTCGTGGCCCCGGCGGACTCCATCTTCCTGGACGCCAAGCTCGAGTCCGATCTGGTGGAGCTCGACGAGGCGGAAGCCCGCGAGATGCTGGAAATGAACGGCCAGGATGAATCCGGGCTGGACCAGCTGGCCCGCGTCGGCTTCCACACCCTCGGACTGCAGACCTACCTCACGGCCGGCCCCAAGGAAACCCGCGCCTGGACCATCCGCCAGGGCGACACCGCCCCGCAGGCGGCCGGCGTGATCCACTCGGATTTCCAGCGCGGCTTCATCAAGGCCGAGGTGGTCTCCTTCGATGACCTCATCGAGGCCGGCTCCATGGCCGAGGCGAAGGCCCGCGGCAAAGTCCGGATCGAAGGCAAGGAATACATCATGGCCGACGGCGACGTCGTTGAATTCCGCTTCAACGTCTAACGTCCGCCGCCCGGCAGCGCGGTAATTCTGCCAAGTAATTAAGGATTAACTGGAGGGCCTCGATTTTCGGATCGGGGCTTTTCCTGTGTGCGGCTCTTTTATCCCTTTGTTACGCCGCCGTCAACGTTTTTGTGTAAAGCTGCTCTTGCGGAACCTGTCCAATGTTGCAGCTCGGTAACGAACTTTACAGTGAGTCAACTTTGGTGGCTCTCAGTGGCCTTTCGGGTTTACGCTTCATGCCATGTGAGACGGGCCACACTGCCGCTGGGGGAGTGTGGACGTCTGTCTGGCGCTTCCGGCGCCGGTCTCACCCACACCACAGAAACAAGGAGGCGGAATGCGCTTGGGTCGTATTTCCAAAGCAGTGGGCGTGGCAGCAGCAGCTGCCATCGCCCTCAGCGCCTGCGCAGGCAACAGCGGCGGGACAACCCCGACCACCGCGGCCGCAGCAAGCAAGCAAGGCGGATCGGCGACGGTCGTTGAGGTCAACGCGTTCAACACGTTCAACCCGAACACGGCCGACGGCAACACTGACATCAACTCGAAGGTCAGCTACGCCACGCACTCGGGCTTCTTCTACATCGACAACAAGCTCAACGTTGTCCGCAACGAGAAGTTCGGCAAGATGGAAAAGGTCTCCGACGATCCGCTGACGGTCAAGTACACCATCAACGACGGCGTGAAGTGGTCTGACGGCACGCCCGTCACCGCAGCCGACCTTGTGCTGCAGTGGGCTGCTTTCTCCGGCTACTACAACGACGCTGATGCCGACGCGAAGACCGGAACGTCCTACTTCTCCTACGCCGGTGACCCCACCGGTATTGGCCTCACCGACTTCCCGGAACTCGGTGACGACGGCCGCAGCATGACCCTGAAGTACTCCAAGCCCTTCGCGGACTGGGAAATCGCCATTGGCGGTCCCGGTATCGACATCCCGGCCCACGTCCTCGCCAAGAAGGCAGGGCTGGCCGACACCAAGGCGTTCATTGACCTCCTCAAGGGCATGCCCCGCGGCGACTCCAAGGCCCCGAAGCCGGCGAACGCGCAGCTGAAGGCCATGGCGGACCTGTGGAACACCGGCTTTGACACCAAGACCCTGCCGGCCGATCCGAGCCTCTACCTCTCCAACGGCCCCTTCATCGTCAAGAGCGTCAACCAGGACCAGTCCCTGACCATGGTCAGGAACCAGGACTACAACTGGGGTCCGGAAGCCCAGCTGGACGAAATCACCGTCCGCTACATCGGTGAGGCACCCGCCCAGGTCCAGGCACTCAAGAACGGCGAAGCCGACATCATCGCCCCGCAGGCATCCGCCGACACCGTGGAGCAGCTCAAGGCACTCGAAAGCCAGGGCGTGACGGTCGACGTCGGCAACCAGCTCGCGTACGACCACATCGACCTGAACTACTCGGGCCCGTTTGCCGAGAAGAACGTCCGCGAGGCGTTCATGAAGGCCGTCCCGCGCGCGGACATCGTCGACAAGATCGTCAAGAAGCTTGACCCGAAGGCCGCGCCGCTTGACTCCCAGCTCTTCGTTCCGGACCAGGCCCCGTACGCCGACTCCGTGAAGAACAACGGGTCCTCCGCGTACCAGGGCGTGGACATCGAGGGCGCCAAGAAGCTCCTCAACGGTGCCACCCCCGAAGTTCGCATCATGTACAACAAGGACAACCCCAACCGTGTCGACGCCTTCTCCCTGATCAGCGAGTCCGCCACCAAGGCCGGCTTCAAGATCGTTGACGGCGGCCTCGGCAAGTCCGACTGGGGCAAGGCCCTCGGTGACGGCAGCTACGACGCCACCATCTTCGGCTGGAGCAACTCCGGTGTCGGCGTGTCCGGCGTCCCGCAGATCTTCAAGTCCGGCAACGACTCCAACTTCAACCAGTTCAGCGACCCGGAAGCCGACAAGCTGATGGACGAACTGATTGTCACCACCGACAAGAGCAAGCAGGACGGCCTCGTCCAGCAGATCGACAAGATGATCTGGGACTCGGCCTACGGCCTGCCGCTCTTCCAGTCGGTTGGCGTGGACGCGTACAGCGACCGCATCACCGGCGTGAAGTACATGCCGAACCAGACCGGCGTTTGGTGGAACTTCTGGGAATGGGCACAGAAGTAGCCCGCGACCCCAAGTAACACTGCTGGAAAGGCGTCGGGACCACAGCTTCTTCGGTCCCGGCGCCTTTCTGGCGATATCCTGGCGATGCCGTGGTCCCGCCGCCACATCGGCGGGAACCGGCCAAACTCCGCGACCGGTCCGGGCAATCCCTGGACCCGAATTCCGAGGTTCAATTCCAATGGTGACCTACATCTTCCGGCGGCTCGTGACTGCCGCCCTCATCCTTCTCGGCGCGTCCTACTTCGTGTATCTCCTGACAGCGGCGTCCGGCGATCCCCTGGAGGAATTCCGCGCCAACCCCTCGCCGCAGAAGCAGCAGCTCATCGACGCGAGGACCGAGCTCCTGCAGCTGGACACCCCCGCCCCGCTGCGGTACTTCAAATGGTTCGGCGGCGCCGTCCAGTGCCTCGTGCCCTTCGCCAACTCCTGTGACCTCGGGAAAAACATCGCCGGCCAGCCCATCACCGAGGCCCTCGGCAACGCGCTGGTCCAGACCCTGACCCTCGTCACCGCGGCCACCGTGCTCGCCATCCTGATCGGCATCACCCTGGGCATCATCACCGCCCTGCGGCAGTACAGCACGCTGGACTACGGCGTGACCTTCATGGCCTTCCTGTTCTTCTCCCTGCCGATCTTCTGGGTCGCCGTCCTGCTCAAGGAATTCGGCGCCATCGGCTTCAACAACTTCCTGCGAAACCCCGAGGTGCCGCTGTCCGTGGCGCTCGGCATCGGCGTCGTCGTGGGCGCAGTGACGGCCGTCGCGGCGGGCGGGCCCATGAAGCGCCGGCTGCTGGCCGGAGCCGTCACCTTCGCCTTCGTCACCGCAGTGCTCATCTACTTCTCCGCCACCGAATGGTTCAAGACCCCGGGCCTCGGCCCGGTGATCATCGCCATCGCCGGTGCAGGCATCGCCTTCGCCGTCACCCTGCTCTCCGCCGGACTGAAAAACCGCAAGGCCCTGCAATCGGCCCTCATCGCCGTCGGCGTCGGCGTCGTGCTGTACTTCCTCCTTCAGCCGCTGCTCAACGAGGCCACGTTCCTGATGATCGTGCTCCTGGCGGTCGCCTTCGTCCTGATCGGCATGGGCATCGGCTACCTGGTGGGGGGATACGACCGCGGGCAGTCCATGCGCGCCGCGGCGATCACCTCGTTCCTGGTCGGCTTCCTGATCCTGCTGGACCGGTACATGCAGGCATGGCCCAGCTACTTCAACAACAGCCGCGTGCGCGGCCGGCCCATCGCCACCATCGGCGCCAGTACACCGAACATTCAGGGAGACTTCTGGGTCCTGAGCCTTGACTCCTTTACCCACCTGATCCTGCCCACCCTGGCCCTGATCCTCATTTCGCTGGCCAGCTACACGCGGTTCACCCGGGCCTCGATGCTGGAAATCATGAACATGGACTACATCCGCACGGCCCGGGCCAAGGGCCTGAGCGAGCGGACCGTCGTCATGCGCCACGCCTTCCGCAACGCCCTGATCCCGATCGCCACGATCGTGGCCTTCGATATCGGAGCACTGATCGGCGGTGCCGTCATCACCGAAACCGTCTTCTCGGTCCGCGGCATGGGCTTCCTGTTCCTGGACGGGATCGCGCACGTCGATCCCAACCCGGTCATGGGCGTCTTCATCTGCGTCGCCATCACGGCCATGGTCTTCAACCTCATTGCGGACCTGGCCTACTCCGCACTGGATCCGCGCGTAAGGGTAAAAGCATGAGCCAGCCAAGTCAGCAGGAAGTAATCATGGCCGAAGACGCAGCCTCGCGGATATCAGCCGCGGCCGGCATCGAGCCGGTCCTCGAGGCCAAGGGCCTCAGCCAGGGCCAGATCGTCCGCAAGCGGTTCCTCGGACACTCCGGTGCCATCATCGGCCTCGTGGTGTTCTCCTTCATCTTCATCCTGGCCTTCACCTCCGTGGGCTACTTGGGCATTCCGGGCTGGTGGAAGTACACCCACGAGCAAGTCTCACCCGCTGGTCAACGACGGCGCACCGACCTCCTCGTTGTGGCCGCTGGCCTGGGGCGAACATCCGTTCGGCCAGGACCGGATCGGCCGCGACCTCTTCGCCATGACCATGCGCGGCGCGCAGCAGTCCATCACGATCATGATCGTGATCGGCCTCATCGCCGGCCTGATCGGCGTCGTGGTCGGTGCCATCTCCGGCTACTTCCGGGGCTGGTCCGAGGCCATCCTGATGCGCCTGACCGACGTCATCATCATCATTCCCGCCCTGCTGCTGGCCGCCGTCATGGCGCAGCTCGCCGGCCGCCGGGACCAGGGGAGCTGGTTCGCCTCCTTCGCCAGCACCAACGGCGTCCTGGCCCTCGGAATCTTCCTGGGCCTGATCAGCTGGGTCGCTCTGGCCCGCCTGATGCGCGGCGAATTCCTGTCACTGCGCGAACGCGAGTTCGTCGATGCGGCCCGGATTTCGGGCGCCAGCAACGCGCGGATCATCTTCAAGCACATCCTGCCCAACGCCGTCGGCGTGCTGATCGTCAACGTGACCCTGACGATGTCCGCGGCGATCCTCACCGAAACGGCGCTGAGCTACCTCGGCGTCGGCGTCAAGGCCCCGGACACTTCCCTGGGCCTGCTCATCTCGCAGAACCAACAGGCCTTCGCCACCCGGCCCTGGCTCTTCTGGTTCCCGGGCATGTTCATCGTGCTCATCTGCCTCAGCATCAACTTCATCGGCGACGGCCTGCGCGACGCCTTTGACCCGCGGCAAAAGAAGTTCAATGCCAAGAAGGCGAAAGATCACGGCGGTCCCGCGGTACAGGCAAGCGCTGTCGACCGGCCTCGAGGAACCCAGGCACGAGGAACCCAGGCACGAGGGATTCCGGCCCGGCGGACCGGCTGACGGAACACAGGACAAGTAGATGCCGGCCCCCTGCAGGTCCGTGCTAGCCGGCGGTCACAGCCAGGTAGCTCGCCGCCAAGAGCAGTACGACGGCGCCAATCGCCACCCAGCGGACGGTGACGGTCGCGGCGGTGCTGTCAGCGTCGCCGGAAGCGAGACGCCCGCTTTCCACCAGCTCATGCCACCGTGCGCGCACCAGCATGGCGGCCTGGCCCGAGTCCGTGGTCTTCAGGTCGCCGGGACGGACCGACTTGCCGGGCCCGTAGGTGGTTGCCGGCAGGCCGTGGAGGTCTTCCGGGCGGGCGTTGCGGCCGCCCCAGATTCCGGGGGCGGGCGCGGCCCAGGAGGTATAGCTCTTCCCGGCGGTGACCAGGGTAAGCGCAAAGCGGGTGTCGACGTGCACCAGCGCGGCCCACGGTACCTCGATCGAGCGGAACGGATTTTCCAGGGTGACGCCGGCGTCGTGCACCACAACGGACGGCATCCAGAACAGTTGCCAGCCCATAAAGGCAATGAACGCCAGCGGGGCGATGCCTGCCAGCGCCCCCGGACCTGCCATGACAACAGTGACCACAACGCCGAGCGCGGCCACCGCCCAGGACAGCCACGCGAACCATTTGTTCGTTCGTGCCTTGAACACTTCAACATTTCCGGCGTGCGGCGCAGAGCTCATGCCCCTAATAATTCAGTATTCCGAGCCGCAGCACTAATCCCCGGTGCGCCGGCGGCTCGGGCGGAAGGATGGCCCCATCATGACTGACTTCATCACCCTCGATCCGCCGGCGGCACCCGTGCCCGGCAAAGGTGAAACCGTCCTGGAGGTCCGTGACCTCAGCGTGGATTTCGGCGTGGACAAGAAATGGGTCCCGGCGGCGATCGGCCTGAACTACGAGGTGCGGTCCGGCGAAGTGCTCGCCATCGTGGGGGAGTCCGGGTCCGGAAAGAGTGCCAGTTCGATGGCCCTCCTTGGCCTCCTGCCCAGTAACAGCCGTGTGACCGGAAGTGTCAAGCTCGCCGGCCGGGAGCTGCTGGGTCCCAACGAGACCAATATCCGTGCCGTGCGCGGCAAGGACGTCGCGGTGATCTTCCAGGAGCCGATGACGGCCTTGAACCCGGTCTACACCGTGGGGTCACAGATTGTGGAAACTGTGCGCCTGCACAATGAGGTGTCGCCGGAGGAAGCCCGCCTTCGGGCCCTGCGCATGCTGGAACTTGTGGAACTGCCCGATCCCGAGAAGGCCTTCCGGTCCTACCCGCACCAGTTGTCCGGCGGGCAGCGCCAGCGGGCCATGATCGCGCAGTCGCTCTCCTGCGACCCGAAGCTGCTGATTGCCGACGAGCCCACCACCGCCCTCGACGTGACCGTCCAGGCCGAAATCCTCGACCTCATGCGCAACCTGCGGAACAAACTCGACAGCGCCATTGTGCTCATCACCCACGACATGGGCGTGGTGGCCGACCTCGCCGACCGGATCGCCGTCATGCGCAAGGGCCTCATCGTGGAGACCGGGACAGCCGCGCAGATCTTCCACAACCCGCAGCACGAATACACCCAGGCGCTGCTGGCCGCGGTCCCGCACCTGGGCCAGGGCGGTGCTGATTCCGCGACGGAAGTGGACGTCACCGCCGCCCTCGCCGCGGCCACCCACGCCGAGATCCACTCGATCCCGGAAGACGAGCTGATCCGGCGGGAGCGGGAGAACGCCGCCGCCCTGGCCGCGGCCGAGGCCGCCAAGCCGAAGGGCGAGCCGGTCCTGGAACTCCGCGACGTCGCCATCGAGTACCCGAAGCAGGGCCGCGTGCCGGCCTTCCGGGCCGTGGAAGGCGCCAACCTGGTCATCTACCCCGGACAGGTGGTCGGCCTCGTGGGCGAATCCGGCTCGGGCAAGACCACCATCGGCCGGGCCGCCGTCGGCCTCCTGCCGGTGGCGGCGGGCACCATGCGGGTCGTCGGGCAGGATATTTCCGCAGCCAAGAGGAACGGCCGGCAGCTCCACGAGATGCGCCGGCACGTCGGCATGGTGTTCCAGGACCCGTCCTCGTCCCTCAACCCCCGGCTGCCCATCGGTGAAAGCATCGGGGAACCGATGTTCCTGGCGCGGGTCGCCAAGGGTGCCGAGCTGCAGCACCGGATCGAGGCGCTCCTGGACCAGGTCGAGCTCCCGCGGGACTACCGCAACCGCTACCCCCATGAACTCTCCGGCGGGCAGAAACAGCGCGTGGGAATCGCGCGCGCCCTCTCACTCAAGCCGAAGCTGATGGTCGCCGACGAGCCCACCTCCGCCCTCGATGTCTCCGTTCAGGCCAGGGTGCTCGATCTCTTCCAGAACCTGCAGAAGGAACTGGGATTCGCGTGCCTGTTCGTCACCCATGACCTGGCCGTGGTGGACGTGCTCGCGGACCGGATCTGCGTCATGCAGCGGGGCAGGATCGTGGAGCAGGGGACCCGGGACCAGATCCTGCGCAACCCCCAGGAACCCTACACCCAGCGGCTTCTGGCGGCGGTTCCGCTGCCGGATCCCGACAAGCAGCGCGAGCGTCGTGAGTTGCGCGCGCAGCTGCTTTCGGGGGCCAGCTGAGGTGTGCCCCGGGGGCTAAAAACCGCCTGATTTCAGTTAATCCGGGGTAACCCGGGTCACAGTTGGGCGAATACTACCAGCCGGTAGCGTGTGACTTGAAATACTTTGCGCTTGACGCTAACCGTCATGGGACTGTCGGATCACGGTTTGGCAACGGAGTTCCAACATTTGGACATTTTGGGGCTAGGCTACTTCCATATGTAGGCCACGTCACAGGGGATACCCCTGTGCCTGCTTACGGGGAAGCATAAGTTTTTCCCTCACGAACTCCCACAACTCATAGGAGGCGGAATGCGTTTTTCGCGCACTTCCAAAGCACTGGGCATGGTGGCCATCGCCGCCCTCGCCCTGACCGGATGCGGTGCCAGCGGCTCCGCAAACGGTAGCGGCAGTACCGGTGGCGACACCAGCAAAGTGATCCTCGCCGACGGCTCCGAGCCCCAGCGTCCCCTCATGCCGGCCGACACCAACGAGGTCGGTGGCGGCAAGGTCATCGACATGATCTTCGCGGGTCTGGTCAGCTACGACCCCAGCGGCAAGCCGGTCAACGAACTCGCCGAGTCGATCGAGGGCAAGGACGGCCAGCACTTCACCATCAAGATCAAGAAGGACCAGAAGTTCACGAACGGCGAGGCCATCACGGCCAAGACCTTCGTCGATTCCTGGAACTTCGGCGCAGCAGCCAAGAACGCGCAGCTCAGCGGCGGTTTCTTTGAAAGCATCAAGGGCTATGACGAGGCCAGCGCAGAAGGCTCCACCGTCGAGACCATGTCCGGCCTGAAGGTCGTTGACGATCAGACGTTCACCGTCGAACTGAAGCAGCCGGAATCCGACTGGCCGCTTCGCCTGGGCTACACCGCGTTTGTTCCGGTTCCCTCCGGCGCCCTGAAGGACCCGAAGGGCTTCGGCGAGAAGCCGGTCGGCAACGGCCCGTACAAGCTTGCGGACGGCGGCTGGCAGCACAACGTGCAGATCCAGCTCGTCCCGAACCCGGACTACAACGGCCCGCGCAAGGCCAAGAACGCCGGCGTGACCTTCAAGATCTTCCAGAACGACGACGCCGCCTACCAGGACCTGCTGTCCAACAACCTGGACATCCTGCAGACCATCCCGACCAGCGCGCTGAAGAACTTCAAGTCTGACCTCGGCGACCGCACCATCAACAAGCCGTACGCCGGCAACCAGACCATCGCCATCCCGGAATACCTGCCGGAGTGGAGCGGCGAGGCCGGTAAGCTCCGTCGCCAGGCGATCTCCATGGCGATCAACCGCGACGAGATCACCAAGGTGATCTTCAGCGGCGCACGCCAGCCCGCCAAGGACTTCACGGCTCCCGTGCTTGACGGCTACAGCGACGCGATCCCCGGTGCGGACAACCTGAAGTTCGACGCCACCAAGGCCAAGGAGGCCTGGACCAAGGCCGACGCGATCCAGAAGTGGGACGCCAACGAGACCTTCACCATCGCCTACAACGCCGACAAGGGCGGACACAAGGCCTGGGTCGAAGCCGTGGTCAACCAGCTCAAGAACACGCTCGGCATCAAGGTTGAAGGCAAGCCGTACGCCACCTTCAAGGAAGCCCGCAACGACGCCACCGCCAAGACCCTCACCGGCTCCATCCGCGCCGGCTGGCAGGCAGACTACCCGTCGCTGTACAACTTCCTCGGCCCGATCTACAAGTCCGGTGCCGGCTCCAACGACGCTAACTACGCCAACCCGACGTTCGACAAGGCCGTCTCCGACGGCCTGAACGCCGCATCCGTCAGCGACGGCAACAAGGCCATGAACAAGGCCCAGGAGATCCTCCTCCAGGACCTGCCGGCCATCCCCCTGTGGTACCAGGTTGCCCAGGGCGGCTGGAGCGACAAGGTCACCAACGTTGACTACGGCTGGGACGGCGTCCCGCTGTACTACAACGTAACCGGCAAGTAACAACAAAACGACGGCGGGGGCCGCCCATACCGGGGCCTCCGCCGTCGTCGTGTTTCCCCCATTTATTTTCTTGATGCCCGGCTCTTCGGGCGAACTTTTCGCAGCCCTGCCGCCGTGAGTGAACCGGCGCCGGCCTGCATCCATAGTGAAAAGGTTCTTTGATGAACAACTCCGCCGCATCCCTGGACAGGATGCCTGCCAACGAGGGTGTGACTCGCTGATGTCGACATACATCCTCAAGCGTTTTCTGCAACTGATTCCCGTCTTCCTGGGCGCAACACTGCTGGTCTACTTCCTGGTCTTCAGCCTGCCCGGCGACCCCATCGTGGCCTTGTTCGGCGACAAGCCGGTCAACGAGGCCGTGGCAGCCAAGCTGCGGGTGCAGTACCACCTGGACCAGCCGTTCTGGATGCAATACCTGCTCTACCTCAAGAGCATCTTCACGTTCGACCTCGGCCAGGACTTCTCCGGACGCCCCATCGCCGCGGTGCTCGGCGAGGTCTTCCCGGTCACGGCGCGGCTGGCCATCATGGCGCTGATCTTCGAGGGCGTTTTCGGCATCGTCTTCGGCCTCATCGCAGGCCTGCGCAAGGGCAAGTTCTTCGACGCCACGGTGCTGGTCGCTTCCCTGATCGTGATCGGCATCCCGATCTTCGTCCTGGGCTTCCTGCTGCAGTTCACCGTCGGCGTCCAGCTCGGCTGGGCCAAACCGACCGTCAGTTCCGCCGCGACCGTCCAGGACCTGATCCTGCCGGCGATCGTGCTCGGCCTGGGATCCTTCGCCTATGTCCTGCGCCTGACCCGCACGTCCGTCATCGAAAACATGAACGCCGACTACGTGCGCACCGCCACCGCCAAGGGCCTGTCCCGGTTCAAGGTGGTCCGCGTCCACATCCTGCGCAACTCCCTGATTCCCGTCATTACGTTCCTGGGTGCCGACCTCGGCGCCCTGATGGGCGGCGCGATCGTCACGGAAGGCATTTTCAACGTCCCGGGCGTGGGCAACCGGCTCTACCGGGCCGTGCTGTCCGGCGAAGGCCCCACCGTGGTCTCGATCGTCACCGTCCTGGTGCTGATCTACTGCCTGTCCAACCTGCTCGTTGACCTGCTTTACGCCTGGCTTGACCCGAGGATCCGCTATGACTCCTGAGAACACCACCGCACGGCACGCCGTCTCCCTCCGTCCGGGCCGCCGGATCGAGCACTTCGTGGCCGATGTCTCCGAGACCCCGCTCCAGGCGACGGACCGGGTCAAGCACGAAGCCGCACCGCTGAGCCTTTGGGGCGAGGCCTGGAAGAACCTGCGCAAGCAGCCGCTCTTCCTCATCTCCGCGTTCCTGATCCTGGTGGTCGTGGCGGTCTCCCTCTTCCCGGGACTCTTCTCCCAGATCGACCCGACGTCGGAGGCATGCCAGCTGGCCAACTCCGACGCCGGCCCCGCCGCGGGACACCCCCTGGGCTTCACCCAGCAGGGCTGCGACGTCTACGCCCGCGTCATCTTCGGCACGCGCTCCTCGGTGACGGTGGGCCTCTTCACCACCATCGGGGTGCTCCTCATCGGCGGCATCATGGGCGCCGTGGCCGGCTACTACGGCGGCTGGATCGACTCCGTCCTGGCCCGCATCAATGACATCTTCTTCGCCCTGCCCCTGATCCTGGGCGCGATCGTGCTCATGCAGCTGCCGATGTTCCGGACGAACCGGACGGTCTGGACGCTCGTGCTCATCCTGGTGGTCTTCGGCTGGCCGCAGATCGCCCGCATCACCCGCGGCGCCGTCCTCGAGGTCCGCAACGCCGACTTCGTCACGGCCGCCCGGTCGCTCGGCGTTTCGAAGTTCGGTGCCCTCATGCGCCACGTCCTGCCGAACTCGCTGGCCCCGATCATCGTCGTCGCCACCATCTCGCTGGGCACGTTCATCGTGGCCGAATCCACGCTGTCCTTCCTCGGCATCGGGCTGCCGCCCAGCGTCATGTCCTGGGGCAACGACATCCAGGCGGCGCAGGCCTCGCTCCGGTCCAACCCGATGCCGCTGCTCTACCCGGCCATCGCGCTGTCCATCACCGTCCTGAGCTTCATCATGCTGGGCGATGCCCTGCGTGATGCGCTCGATCCCAAAGCCCGCAAGCGATGAAAGGGGACACCATGAGCGCCACTGTTGAAATCCAGGAAGCGGAATACGCCACCGAGCGCCCGCTGCTTGAAATCAGGGACCTGGACATCGGCTTCACCACCAGCAACGGCGAGGTCAACGCCGTCCGCAACGCCCACCTCACCGTCATGCCGGGCGAAACCGTCGCGATTGTGGGCGAGTCGGGCTCCGGCAAGTCCACCACCGCGCTGGCCGCTCATCGGCCTGCTCCCGGGCAACGGCCGCGTCGCCGGCGGCCAGATCCTGTTCGACGGCGAGGACATCTCCAACGCCAGCGAAAAACGGATGATCGAACTTCGCGGCAACAGCATCGGCATGGTCCCGCAGGACCCGATGTCCAACCTGAACCCGGTGTGGAAGATCGGCGACCAGGTCGACGAGACGTTGAAGGCCAACGGACTCGCCGAGCGGCCCCGACGACGTCGCAAAGGTCCTGTCCCAGGCCGGACTGCCGGACGCTGCCAGCCGGGCCAAGCAGTACCCGCACGAGTTCTCCGGCGGCATGCGCCAGCGCGCGCTGATCGCGATCGGGCTCTCCTGCCAGCCGCGAGCTGCTCATCGCGGACGAGCCCACGTCGGCGCTCGACGTCACCGTGCAGCGCCAGATCCTCGATCACCTGGACAAGATGACGACGGAGCTCGGCACCGCGGTGCTGCTGATCACGCACGACCTCGGCCTCGCCGCCGAGCGCGCCGACCAGGTGGTCGTCATGTACCGCGGCCAGGTCGTCGAATCCGGACCGTCGCTGGAGATGCTGCAGAACCCGCAGCACCCGTACACCCAGCGGCTGGTGGCCTCGGCGCCGTCGCTGGCGTCCCGTCGCATCCAGGCCGCCAAGGAACTGGGCGTGGCAACGGACGACATGCTCGCCCCCACCGAGACCGGTGTGGTTGAGCCGTCCAAGACGGACGAGGTCCTGCAGATCCAGAACCTCAGGAAGGTCTTCAAGCTCCGCTCGGGCCTGGGCAAGTCCACGGACTTCACCGCCGTCGACGACGTCTCCTTCAGCGTCAAGCGGGGAACCACGACGGCGATCGTGGGGGAGTCGGGGTCGGGCAAGTCGACGGTGGCGCAGATGGTCCTGAACCTCCTGACGCCGACCTCCGGCAAGATCATCTTCGACGGCGTGGACACCTCCACGCTGAACAGCAAGGAAATCTTCGCCTTCCGGCGCCGCGTGCAGCCGATCTTCCAGGACCCGTACGGTTCGCTGGACCCGATGTACAACATCTTCAGGACCATCGAGGAACCGCTGCGGACCCACAAGATCGGGGACAAGGCCAGCCGCGAGAAGAAGGTCCGGGAACTGCTGGACCAGGTGGCGCTGCCGCAGTCCACCATGCAGCGGTACCCGAATGAGCTCTCCGGCGGCCAGCGCCAGCGCGTCGCGATCGCCCGCGCCCTGGCCCTGGACCCCGAAGTGATCATCTGCGACGAGGCCGTCTCGGCACTGGACGTGCTGGTACAGGCGCAGGTGCTGAACCTGCTCGCCGAACTGCAGTCCCGGCTCGGCCTGACCTACCTGTTCATCACCCACGACCTCGCGGTGGTCCGGCAGATCGCCGACCACGTGTGCGTCATGGAAAAGGGCAAGCTGGTGGAGACCGGGTCCACGGACGACGTCTTCGAATCGCCGCAGCAGGAGTACACCCAGGCGCTGCTCAACGCCATCCCCGGCGCCGGCCTCATCCTGCCTCCGGAAGTGGCAACGAGTCTAGGACGCTCGGCCCAGGCCCGCGCTGTCAGCACAGGCCCTGTAACACCACAGGAGCCGGTGTCCGCCCGTTGGGGCGGGCGCCGGCTCCTTCGTGTTGTGCGGCTGTTGTCGGGGCGCGGCTGAGGGCGCCGTCCGGTGCTAGCGGGACAAACCGGCGAGCAGCGCGGGGTCCTGGTATTCAAGCCCCATCGACTCCAGGCGCTGGCCGAAAACGGCGCCCGGGCCGCGTGGCCGTGCCGGTTCAGGTGGCACGCCGTCCGCCATCGAGCCCGGGAGGTTGTACCGGGTGAGCCAGTCGCCCGCGCTGACGAACGGCAGCCCGTGCCGGTTCGCGACCTTCCCCAGAAGCGTGTCCACCTGCGCTCCGGCGTCCTCCGCCGGAGTGGGCGCCGCGCGCGAGCGTGCCGACCATGAGCACCCGGGCCGCGGGGTAGCGCTGTCGACGCTGGCGATCAGCCGCTCGGCGTTGGCGACGATCGCGAGATCCGAGGCGCCGCGGGCGGCGTCGTTCCCGCCGCCTTCAGAGCACCACGAGGGAAGGGGACGCCGTACGGCAGTTTCCAGTCGCCACGGTGGAGCGCGTCGATGTAGTTGCCGGGGCTGTCGTTCGACGGCCACGTAACCCGTGCCCCCCCGGCCGCAGAAGAAGACGTTGTACCCGATCTGCTGCCAGGGCGAGCCTGGGCCATCCGTACGACGGTTCCGACTGCGAGTCGCCAATCAGCACCGCGGTGTTGCTGAATGTCCTTGACGATGACCTCGTCTGCGGCCGTTGGCAGGATTGCGGTAGACGGCGCCGCCCGGCAGGCTGGCGGGATCGATATCGGAACCGATCTGGTTTGCTGGCGGAACCTGCGGCGACCGGCACGCCGGCGCCGGCCGCTGCGGCCACCGGAGGTCCCTTCACCCGGAAGCCCGGTCGGAGGTCCGCGTCGGTGCGGGTGAAGCCAGGAGCCTGCCCGCAACCGCCAAGAAGTACGCCTACGGCGATCATCGTTGCGACGAAGCGGGACAGAGCCGAGGCGTTTCGCATGAATGCTCCCCGGGCTTGCTTGCTACTACTAGCAATGATGGGGCATGCGCGCGGCAAAATCCAGTGACTTTACTCACGGGGATCACTGCTCGCGCGTCCTTCCGGCGCTGGGGACGCCAGGGCAGGGGGCCGGCCGGGTCGCAGGTGTTCGCATTTTAGGCCAATAAATGGCCTAGCCCTTAGACTTGTATCAGGTGCCCTGTGTCGAAAGGGCGTATCCGTCGTGCGTTCCGGTTGGAAATGTCGCGATACCACAGCTGACTTCACCACTGAATCGAGCAATAACGCATGTCTGAAACCACCACCAACACCGCGGTAGCCACTGCATCGCGCAGTGACCTGCGCAACGTCGCGATCGTGGCCCACGTTGACCACGGCAAGACCACTCTGGTCGACGCCATGCTCAAGCAGACCAACTCCTTTGCCGAGCACAACCACCTCGAAGACCGTGTCATGGACTCCGGTGACCTGGAACGCGAAAAGGGCATCACCATCCTGGCCAAGAACACCACGGTGGCCTACAACGGACCGTCCTCCAAGGGCGAGACCATCACCATCAACGTGATCGACACCCCCGGCCACGCCGACTTCGGCGGCGAGGTGGAGCGCGGTCTGTCCATGGTCGACGGCGTCGTCCTCCTCGTCGACGCATCTGAGGGCCCGCTGCCCCAGACCCGTTTCGTGCTGCGCAAGGCCCTCGCCGCGCACCTGCCGGTGATCCTCCTGGTCAACAAGACCGACCGCCCCGACGCGCGGATCGAAGAAGTTGTCCACGAGTCCATGGACCTGCTCCTGGGCCTGGCCTCCGACCTCGCGGACGAAGTCCCGGACCTGGACCTGGACAAGATCCTCAACGTTCCCGGTCGTTTACGCCGCCGCCAAGGTCGGCCGCGCTTCCCTCGAGCAGCCCGCCGACGGCACCGCCCCGGAGAACGAGGACCTCGAGCCGCTCTTCAAGGCCATCATCGAGCACATCCCGGCTCCGACCTACAACCCGGACGGTGTCCTGCAGGCGCACGTCACCAACCTGGACGCCTCGCCGTTCCTCGGCCGCCTCGCGCTGCTGCGCATCTACAACGGCACCCTGCGCAAGGGCCAGACCGTGGCCTGGGCCCGTGCCAACGGTGAGATGAAGAGCGTCAAGATCACCGAACTGCTGGCCACCAAGGCCCTGGAACGCGTGCCGGCCGAATCCGCCGGCCCCGGCGAGATCGTCGCCGTCGCCGGTATCGAGGAAATCACCATCGGTGAGACCCTGACCGACGTCGAAAACCCGCAGCCGCTGCCGCTGATCACCGTTGACGACCCGGCCATCTCCATGACCATCGGTATCAACACCTCGCCGCTGGCCGGCAAGGTCAAGGGCGCCAAGGTCACCGCCCGCCAGGTCAAGGACCGCCTGGACAAGGAACTGATCGGTAACGTCTCCATCAAGGTGCTCCCCACCGAGCGTCCCGACGCCTGGGAAGTCCAGGGCCGTGGCGAGCTCGCGCTGGCCATCCTGGTCGAGCAGATGCGCCGCGAAGGCTTCGAGCTGACCGTGGGCAAGCCGCAGGTTGTCACCAAGACGGTCGACGGCAAGATCCACGAGCCGATGGAGCACATGACCATCGACGTGCCGGAAGAGTACCTCGGCGCCGTCACCCAGCTCATGGCAGCCCGCAAGGGCCGCATGACCAACATGGCCAACCACGGCACCGGCTGGTGCCGCATGGAGTTCATCGTTCCGGCCCGTGGCCTGATCGGTTTCCGCACCAAGTTCCTCACGGACACCCGTGGCGCCGGCATCGCCGCCTCGATCTCCGAAGGCTACGAGCCGTGGGCCGGCCCGATCGAATACCGCACCAACGGTTCGATGATCGCCGACCGCGCCGGTGTTGTGACCCCGTTCGCCATGATCAACCTGCAGGAGCGCGGCTCCTTCTTCGTCAAGCCCACCTCCGAGGTTTACGAAGGCATGATCGTGGGCGAGAACTCCCGCGCCGACGACATGGACGTCAACATCACGAAGGAAAAGAAGCTCACCAACATGCGTGCAGCTTCCTCGGACACCTTCGAGAACCTGACGCCGCCGCGTGATCTGACCCTCGAAGAGTCCCTCGAATTCGCCCGCGAAGACGAGTGCGTTGAGGTCACCCCGGATTCCATCCGCATCCGCAAGGTCATCCTGGACACCAACGAGCGTGCCAAGGCCAACCGCGCCCGCGCCAAGGTCTGATCCCGGACTCCGGGCTTCGGCTGAAACGTGACTAAGAGAGCTGCCGGTACGGCAGGCGGCATTGCCGCCGCCGTGCCGGCAGCTCTTTTTGTCGCCCTGGCCGGCACGGCCCTGCACCGGCACGATCTGGTTCTGGGCGGGGTGCAGATTCCGTGGGGAGCGGCGGCGGCCCTGCTCCTTCTGGGCTCGGCCGAATTGTGGCTCGGGGCGGCGTTCCGTTCGGTCATTCCGACGGCGGTCTGCGGCGGCGTCTGCTACGCGCTGACCGGCTGGTGGTCCACCCTGGAAACGGGCAAGCGCCTGGTCATCGGGGACACCGCGGGCAACATCTGGGTCTTCGGCATCGCCGGCATTACCCTGGCCATGCTCGTCTGGTGCCGGCGGTACCGGCTGCCCGTCGGCTAAGACCCGCCAGCTCGTGTCCCCGGGGCCTGCGATCAGCCCGCGCTGGCTCTGGGGACATGCTCAGGCCGGGCGCGCATGCCCCTCCACCGTGGCATGTCCGCGGCATCCTCCCCGGGGGACATGCTCATTCTTTAGGCCCTTGAGTGGGCACAGTGGCATTATGCCCAGCTCAGGGCCGGTGCACGGGACATGTCCCCTCCTCACCGTTGGGCATGTCCGGCGGCACCTCGGCCCGGGGGACATGCTCATTCGCATCCTGGCCGCATTCCAAACAGGCTTGGCTCGGCGGGCCTCCAGTTGTCCACATAGCGAGGGACCCGACTACCCGGTCGCAGCGGACGACTCCACCATGGATAAATGGCCAACATCATCGAGGTGCTCTCCAAGTACGACGGCGTTGCGCGCGCCAAATACCTTGCCGCGGCGGGGGTCTCCGATTTCCAGCTCAAGTCGGCGATGGCCGCGGGTACCGTGTCCCGGGTAGCCCGTGGGGTCTATGCCTTGCCCGGTGCCGACGCGCAGCTGATCTCCATACGCTCGCTTCCAGCAGAACCGGCCTGCATCACCGCTGCCCACTTCGGCGGGCTGTGGGTTCTCGAATCCCCGGCCCAGCCGCACGTAGCCCTCACTCACAGCAGGAGCTATCAGGGCTTCGTCTGTCACAGGTCTTCCACGCCGCCGACGCTCCTGGACACCGTCATCCAGTGCCTGCGCTGCTTGCCGGAGCCGGACGGACTGATCATCGCCGAGTCCGCCGTCGTGCTCAAGGGACTCCAGTTGGCGTCCTTGCGCCGGCGGCTCGATGGCAGGAACGACGCCCGGGAGCGCCGAATCGTGTCGGGCATCGTCCCGCAGTCGCAGTCCGTGATCGAGTGCCTGGCCCGGTTTCTTCTGCGGCGTGCCGGCTTCCATGTCGAATCACAGGTCAACGTTCCGGGCATGGGTCATCTGGACCTGATGGTCGATGGCCGTCTCGGCATAGAGACCGACGGGGCCGGATTCCACATGGACAGGACGAGCTTCGAGGAAGACCGGCGGCGCTGGAACGTCACAACGCGCCGGGGAATCCCGACACTGATCGTGAGCTACCAGCTGCTGAGGGACCATCCCGAGGAATTCATCACCATGGTCCGGGAAGCTCTGAGCAGGCTGTCTGCCGCCGCATAGGGCTGGTTGCGATTTCCCCTCTTCGGGTGCGCTTGCACTGCGCCATCGCAATGCCCCGGCCGCAACTGGTCATGTGCTTTGCTGCATCCATTCACCACTGGACATGTCCCTTATTGCGTCGGTTCACCACTGGACATGTCCCGCGCTGGCCGGCAGCGATGGACATGGTGCTGAGATGTCCACTGGTCGGCACTTGGGGAGAGCATGTCCATCGGCTACGGGCGGTCAGGGAGGGCATGTCCATTGCTTGGCGCGGAGGGAGGGCATGTCCATTGGTTACCACGGCGGCAGCCAGACATGTCCGCCAATGGTCAGCAGGGGAGGGCATGTCCAGTGCTCGGTGCGTGGGGAGAGCATGTCCCTCGGACTCGGGGATAAAGGGGAGGGCATGTCCACTGGTCGGTGCTCAGGGAGGGCATGTCCCGTGGGGGTGGCCAGGCAGGGGCTCCCGCCGCCCCAGGAGGCCGCCGGCTACGGGGCCTGCACCCGCGGGGCCCGGCGGGGCGGGGCCGGGGGGACTTCCTTGGCCGCCACGACGAGGGGGAGTGCAATGACGACGTCGGAGCGGCGGGTGCGGACGGTGCACACGCCGTCGGCGCGTTGAACGAGTTCGCCGAGCGCATCCGTGAGGCCGCCGTCGATCCGGTACCGGACCACAACGCGCGTGCCGAGCGGGGCGCCGGAGAGGAACTGCTGGGGCAAGGGCAATGGCGAGCTCATCAGATCATAGTAAGACGCGGACCGTGTATGACGCCCCGCTAGGTTCGCGGGAACAGGCTGGGAGATAATAGGCTCGGAAGTCAGCAACCCCGGCGCTCAGGCCGGGAAACCATCCGGCCGGTCGCCGGAACCAACGTGGAGAGGCCAGGGACGTGACGTACGTAATCGCGCAGCCGTGTGTAGATGTCAAAGATAAGGCATGTATTGAAGAGTGCCCCGTCGATTGCATTTACGAGGGTGAGCGCTCCCTGTACATCCACCCGGACGAGTGCGTGGACTGCGGTGCCTGCGAGCCGGTCTGCCCCGTGGAGGCAATCTACTACGAGGACGACACCCCCGAAGAGTGGGCCGACTACTACAAGGCCAACGTCGAGTTCTTCGACGAACTCGGCTCTCCGGGCGGCGCCGCGAAGGTCGGCAACACCCACACCGACCACCCCATGATCGCCGCCCTGCCGCCGCAGAACCAAGACAACTAGGACGGCCCTACGGTGACCTCCGCGGTGCGCACTTTCGGCCTGAGCCTGCCCGACTACCCGTGGGAGGCCCTGGCGCCGTATCTCGCCACGGCAGCCCGGCACGCGGCGGGAACCGTGAATCTTTCCATCGGCACACCGGTGGACCCGACGCCGGACCTCATCCAGGATGCGCTGCGCGCCGCCGCGGACGCCCCCGGCTATCCCACGGTCCACGGGACGCCGGCCCTCCGGGAAGCGATCGCCGGCTGGTTTGCGCGCCGGCGCGGCGTGCCCGGGCTGGATCCGCAGAACGTGATGCCGACCGTGGGTTCCAAGGAACTCGTCGCGTGGCTGCCGTTCCTGCTGGGCCTGAAAGCGGGCGACGTCGTCGTCCGCCCCACGGTCGCCTACCCCACGTACGACATCGGCGCCACCTTCGCCGGTGCGGAGCAGATCGCCGCCGATGACCTCGACGAGCTCGACGCCGGCACCCGGGCCCGTGTGCGCCTGGTCTGGGTCAATTCACCGGCCAACCCCACCGGCAGTGTCCGGGACATCGCCTCGCTGCGGCGGATCGTCCGGCAGGCCCGCGAGATCGGCGCCGTCGTCGCCTCCGACGAATGTTACGCCGAACTCGGCTGGGGGGAGTGGGACGTCCAGCGCGGCGGCACCCCGGTCCCCAGCATCCTGGACCCGCAGGTCGCGGAAGGCTCCCACGAGGGCCTGCTCGCCGTCTATTCGCTCAGCAAACAGTCCAACGTGGCCGGCTACCGGGCCGCATTCGTCGCCGGCGACCCGGTGATCATGGCCAACCTGGTCAACAGCCGCAAGCACGCCGGCATGATCGTTCCCTATCCGGTCCAGGAAGCCATGCGCGTCGCGCTCGGCGACGACGCCCACGTCACGGCGCAGAAGGACCTGTACAGGGGCCGGCGGGAACGGATTGTGCCCGCGCTGGAGGGCTTCGGTCTGACGATCCACGAGTCCCGGGCCGGCCTCTACCTGTGGGCCACCGCCGGCGAAGCGACGTGGGACACCGTGGGCAGGCTCGCGGACCGCGGAATCGTCGTCGGCCCCGGGGTCTTCTACGGCGACGCCGGCAACGGGTTCGTCCGGGTGGCGCTGACCGCAAGCGATGAGCGGATCGACGCCGCCGTGGCGCGACTGGCCACGGGAGCGTAACAATGCTGTGACGCGTACCACATGTGGCGTGTTTTCGGCGTTTTCGAGGACTCTCGGATTAGTGCCACCCGCGAAGTGAAGGTACTTTTTAACTGACGATCAATGGTGGCTTTCCACAAGAAGGCAGCGCAGCCTTTGGAAATCCTGTCCGCACAGGATCCGCGGGCAGCTTCACCAGATGTTGGACCAGCTTTCGACAGAGGCCCCGATGCCTCATGAGGAGACTCCATGACTGAAACCACCAGCGCAACCCTGCGCCATGCCGGCGGCGAGCTCGAACTCCCGCGCATCAAGGTTGTAGAAGGAAACGAAGGCTACGACGTTTCCAAGCTGCTGAAGCAGACCGGCGCCGTCGCCTTCGACCCCGGTTTCATGAATACCGCAGCCACCACCTCGGCGATCACCTACATTGACGGTGACGCCGGCATCCTGCGCTACCGCGGCTACCCGATCGAGCAGCTGGCCCAGCACTCGAGCTTCCTGGAAGTCTCCTACCTGCTGATCTACGGCAACCTGCCGACCCCCACGGAGCTGGAATCCTTCGACCAGAGGATCCGCCACCACACCCTGCTGCACGAGGAGCTCAAGGGCTTCTTCAGCGGCTTCCCCCGTGACGCCCACCCGATGCCGGTGCTGTCCTCGGCCGTGTCCGCGCTCTCGACGTTCTACCAGGACTCGCTGGATCCGTTCAACGCCGAGCAGGTGGAAGTCTCCACCATCCGCCTCATGGCCAAGATGCCGGTCATCGCCGCCTACGCCCACAAGAAGTCGATCGGCCAGCCCATGCTGTACCCGGACAACTCGATGAACCTCGTGGAGAACTTCCTGCGCCTCAGCTTCGGCCTGCCGGCCGAGCAGTACGAGGTGGACCCGGTCATCGCCAAGGCACTGGACCTGCTCCTGATCCTGCACGCCGACCACGAGCAGAACTGTTCCACGTCCACGGTCCGCCTGGTCGGCTCCTCGAACGCCAACCTGTTCGCGTCCGTCTCCGCCGGCATCAACGCCCTCTTCGGCCCCGCCCACGGCGGCGCCAACGAGGCCGTCCTGAAGATGCTGCGCCAGATCCAGGCCGACGGCATCAAGCCCGAGGACTACATGGAGAAGGTCAAGAACAAGGAAGACGGCGTCCGCCTCATGGGCTTTGGGCACCGGGTCTACAAGAACTACGACCCCCGCGCCAAGATCATCAAGGCCACGGCCCATGAAGTCCTCAGCAAGCTCGGCGGAAACGACGAGCTCCTCGACATCGCCATGCGCCTTGAAGAGAAGGCCCTGGGCGATGACTACTTCATCCAGCGCAAGCTCTACCCCAACGTGGACTTCTACACCGGCCTGATCTACAAGGCCATGGGCTTCCCCGAAAAGATGTTCACCGTGCTGTTCGCAATCGGACGCCTGCCGGGCTGGATCGCCCAGTGGCGCGAGATGATCAGCGACCCGAACACCAAGATCGGCCGCCCGCGCCAGCTTTACGTCGGCGAGCCGGAGCGCAACTACCCGTCGCTGTAGCGCAGCCGTCCACCACGGCACCTGCCGTCCACGGCAACCGCGTATAGCGAGCACGACGCCGGCCGCGCACCTTTTGCTGAGGTGCGCGGCCGGCGTCGTGCTTGGGGAGCGCCGCTACTGTGACCCGCGCCACGCCCCGGCGGGCGCCGGTGTGCCCTCAGGCGGCAGCGACACGGACGTGCTAAAAAAGACCAGTGCCTAAATTTGTCGACGCCGTAATCCGGCGCCAGGAAATAGTTGACGCGGTCTTCAGGATCATCGCCGCGGATGGTCTCGAACGGGCTTCCCTGCGGGAAGTTGCCGATGAAGCGCAGCTGGCCGTCGGCTCGGTGCGGCACTATTTTGCCAGCAGCGACGAGTTGTTGTCCCACGCTTTCGCCGTGGCGGTGGACCGGATCGCCGGCCGCCTCACGGCCGCGGACTCCCGGCTGGCGGACCTGCCGCCAGGGGCGGGGGAGCACCACGACGCCGTGCTGGCGCTGCTGGGGGAGTTCCTTCCGCTGGACGAGGAGCGGGCGGTCGACGCCTGTGTCTGGATGGCCTTCAAGAATGCCGCCCGGACAAAGCCGTTCCTGGCCGCGGAGGCCGACCGCAGCCATCGCGCCGTGGCCGCAGTCGTGGGCGGGCTCATCCTGGGCCTGGCCGGAACTGCTTCTGACGGACGGCTGCGTCTGACGGCGTCGCGGCCGGCGTGGACCAGCAGGTGCTGGTCACCGAGGCGGAGCTGCTGCTGGCAGTCCTGGACGGGCTGACGATGCACGCCCTGCTGCAACCGGAATGGATGACGGCTCAGATGTGCAACGATGTGCTGGAAGCCCATCTTGAGGGCCTGAACCGCCGGATGTCCGGCCGCGTGGCCAGCCGTTAACGTGCAATAACAACAGGAATAGACTGGGATAGTACGTCTTGCCAAGGGAGGCAATTGGATGCACCACACCGGCGGACCTGGCTGGCGGATCACTATGGATACTTCTGGTCCCATGCTCATTGCCCTTTATGTTCGTGACGCTGCCGGTCTGGACTCCGCGGGGCATCCGGCGCTGTGTCACGTGGCGCCGAAGATCCGCGCGTCGGACCATTCGCATCTGATCGCCGAGGTCGGCGGTCCTGCCGCGCTCAAGACCGAGTGGGAGGCCTGGTGGGAGCAGCTGCTGAAGGCCTACCCGGAGATGTCGCCCGAGCTTTCCCCGCCGGGCTTCCGTACGTTCAGCAATTCACCGGCGCTCCGGCGCGTGCTGCAGGCGCACTTCGGTGCTGCGCTGACGTGGGCCCGGGAACGCCGCGCGGAATATGTGGCCCTGGAAGCAGAGCGCGAGACCAACAGCAACAACGAGCTCCTGGCCGACATGGTGGAGGACCGGCTGCTGGAAGTGGGCCGCGCCGCCAAGGATTTCAGCCTGACGATCATCGAACTCCCGCTGGCGGAGCCGCGCGCCTGGTACCTCGAGCCAGACAAGATCATTATGAGCCACGAGCTCCTGTCCCAGCCGGAACTGTTCCGCAGCTACGTCCAGCCGGTGGTCGACCTCCTCGTGTGAGCCGCGTCGGTGCCCGGGACGGCAACATAGTGCAACACGGGGTCACCTACGGCCCATGTTGCCGCCTGATTGGGCCGTAGGTGACCCCGCGTTGCTGTCTGCCGCTAGGTGCCGGGCGCGTCGGAGACGGTTACCTTGACCTGGCCGGCGGGGACCTGTGCCGGCTGCCAGCCGTCGCGGGACTGCCGGTTCCAGGCGCGGCCGTCGACCTCGACGCTGGTGATGGAGAGCGCCTTGGCGTTGGCCACGGCCCACTGCCCCACAGCCCAGGCCTGGGCGCCTTCGGCGTCCACGAGCAGCGTCCTGCCGTCGGTGGACGTCCGGACATCGCCTAGCGCCGCCGTCAGCTCTTCCGTGACGGCAGCCGGATCCCCGGCGGCGTCGGGGGACCGCAGCGAGCAGTCCAGGCCGGCGGCTGTCTGGCCGCTCAGGGCGGAGGCGAACGCGCGGGCCATCCCCTCATGCTGGGCGTAGGCGGCCGGATACGCCGAGTGCTGGACCCGCTGCGCGGCGTCGGTGATCTCCAGCGACTGGTAGCCGGCGATCTCCACGAGCGCATCGTAGAACGCGTTGCTGGCGTGGTACGGGTCCATCACCTGCGCCGTGGTGCCCCAGCCCTGGGACGGCCGCTGCTGGAACAGCCCGCGCGAGTCGGGCCCGGCCTGGTCGCCGTGGCCGATGTTGCGCAGTTTGGATTCCTGCATCGACGTGGCCAGCGCGATGCTGGCGGCCCGGGCAGGAAGCCCGCGCCGGACCGCCACGGCAGTGATGAGGGACGCATTGGCGGCCTGGTCCGTGGCGAGGTCGTCGCCTCCGCTGCCTAGCGGCCGTGCAGCGTTCGGTGATCAGCGTTTCCGAACGCTGCAGGAATGCCACGGCGGTGTAGATGGCGCCCGCGACCATCGCAAGGGTCAGCAGAAGGACGATCCGGCGCCGCCAGCTCCCTCGTCGTGCCACGAAACGTACTCCCTCAGGCCCTAGCGGGCTGCGTCATCGGCTGCTTCATCGACGGGGCAGTCCCGTCGGGGCGGCCTTCGCCGCACGCCATACCGTACCAGCCGGTGCGGTCAGTTAGCGTGCAGGTCCGCGTTGAGCTCCACGGTCTGGCCCTTGCGGGGGAGCGCTTCGACGGTGCCGGTGGTGGAATTGCGGCGGAAGAGCAGGTTCGGAACCCCGGACAGCTCCACGGCCTTGACCACCCGGCTGGTGTCTTCGCCTTCGGCGTCCCGGGGGCTGATGACACGGACGCGCGTGCCGGCGGTGACGTAAAGGCCCGCCTCCACCACAGAGTCGTCGCCCAGGCTGATGCCCACGCCGGAGTTGGCGCCGAGGAGTACCCGCTCGCCGATGGCGATCTTTTCCTTGCCGCCGCCGGAGAGGGTGCCCATGATCGAGGCGCCGCCGCCGACGTCGGATCCGTCGCCTGCGACGACGCCGGCCGAGATCCGGCCCTCGACCATGGAGGTGCCGAGCGTTCCGGCGTTGAAGTTCACGAAGCCCTCGTGCATGACCGTGGTGCCTTCGGCCAGGTGCGCGCCCAGGCGGACCCGGTCGGCGTCGGCGATCCGGACGCCGGAGGGGACCACGTAGTCCACCATGCGGGGGAACTTGTCCACGCCGAAGACGGTGACGGCGCCGCGCTTGCGCAGGCGTGCCCGGGTGAGTTCGAAGTCCTCCACGGCCGCGGGGCCGAAGTTGGTCCACACCACGTTGGGGAGCTTGCCGAAGATGCCGTCAAGGTTGATGGTGTTGGGCTGGACGAGCCGGTGGGAGAGCAGGTGCAGGCGAAGGTAGGCGTCCGCCGTGTCCGCGGGTGCTTCGTCCAGGTTGATCTGGGCGAAGACGACCTTCTGCTCCGTGCCCCGGTCCGGGTCGGCGCCGCTGGCGGCGATGTCGATCAGCGACTGGTCCGCGTTCGCCACGTCACGCAGGTTCTGCGCCGCGACTCCGAGCGCCGGAGCCGGAAACCACACGTCCAGCACGGTGGCTTCACCGTTGCGGATGGACACGGTGGCCACTCCAAAGCCGTAGGCAGAACGAGCGTCAGAGCGGGCGTCGGAGCGGGTGTCGGCGGGCACAGCGGAAGCAGCAGTTTCAGTCATGGCTCAAGTCTATCGAGAGCGTCCGCGGGCGCTGAAACTCATGACGGCCCAACTGGCTCGCAGCAGGGGCCGTTATGACGCCTGACAACGCCTGAAAACGGCCACAAGTGCGAGTCAGTTGGGAGAGGAGACCAAACGGATAAAGTGGGACCGTGACCTCCACGAACCCCCGCACCCCTGCCAGCGCTCCTGCCCGCGTTCCTGTCCGGACTGCTGTCCACACTCCTGTCCACCTGGATCTTCGCCAGGACGTCGCCCTGCTCACGGCCGCCCTGATCGACATCAACAGCGTCTCCGGCAACGAAGAAGTGCTGGCCGACGCCGTGGAGCATGCCCTCCGCCTGCTGCCGCAGCTGGAGTTGGTCCGCGACGGCGATTCGATCATCGCCCGCACCAACCTCGGCCGTGCCGAGCGCGTGATCCTTGCCGGGCACCTGGACACCGTGCCCCTCCCCACCACCGAGGGCTCGCTCGGGACCGTGCCTGCGTACTGGCCCTCCGGGGCCCCGGGGGAGGGCATCCTCTACGGCCGCGGCGCCACCGACATGAAGGGCGGCGTCGCCGTGCAGCTGGCGCTGGCCGCCACCATGTTCGACGCCGGGGCGGAGCCGGATAAGGACGTCACGTTCGTCTTCTACGACCACGAGGAAGTCGAAGCCGTCAAGAGCGGCCTGGGCCGGCTGGTACGCAATCACGGGTCACCTGCTCGGCGGGGACTTCGCGATCCTGCTCGAGCCGACCGACGGGACGGTGGAGGGCGGCTGCAACGGCACCATCCGCTTCGAGGCCACGACGCGCGGGGAGGCGGCCCACTCGGCCCGGGCGTGGATGGGCAGCAACGCCATCCACGCCGCGGCCCCGATCCTGGCCCGGCTGGCCGCGTACGAGCCGCAGACCGTGGCGGTGGACGGCCTCGACTACCGGGAAAGCCTCAACGCCGTCAAGATTCACGGCGGCACGGCCGGAAACGTCATCCCCGACGCCTGCGTCGTGGAAATCAACTACCGCTTCGCGCCGGACAAGACCCCGGACGCGGCGGAAGCCGTAGTGCGCGAACTGCTGGACGGGTTCGACGTCGTCCGCACCGACAGCGCGGCCGGGGCGCGGCCGGGACTGAACCACCCCGCCGCCGCGTCGTTCGTAGCCGCCGTCGGCGCGGCGCCGAAGCCCAAGTACGGCTGGACCGACGTCGCACGGTTCAGCGAACTGGGCATCCCCGCGGTGAACTTCGGGCCCGGCGATGCGCTGCTGGCGCACAAGGACAACGAGCACGTCGAGGCGGACGCGATCCGGGAATGCCTGCGGGCGCTGCGGACCTGGCTCGGCGCCTAAGGGCGCATAGACGCAGGGCGCTAGCGCAGGGCGACAACGCAGGCGCACCACGCAGAAGGGTCCGGAATCCCCCAGGGGAGTCCGGACCCTTCTGCGTTGACAGGCCTTACTTGGCCGCCGGGATTCCGGCGACCGGGACGTGCGCCACGCCGCCGGCGGCCCGCTTGGAGCCGCGGCGTTCGAGCCAGATGGCCAGGCGGGAGACCGCGAGGTCGATCGCGATGTAGATGGCCGCGGCCACGAAGAACACCGGGAACAGGTACTGCGGGCCGAGGAAGTCGGCCATGACCTGCACGGCCCGGAGCAGCTCGCCGTAGGCCACGATGTAGCCGAGCGAGGTGTCCTTGAGCAGCACCACGAGCTGCGCGACCAGCGAGGGCAGCATGCGCCGGATGGCCTGCGGCAGCTCGATGGTCAGCCGGCGACTGGAAACTGGTGAGGCCGATCGCCAGGCCCGCCTCGCGCTGGCCCTTGGGCAGCGACTGGACGCCGGCGCGGATGATTTCGGCAAAAATCGCCGAGTTGTAGAGGACCAGGCCGGCCACGACGGCGACGAACGAGCTGGTGGCAAAGACGAGCAGCACGAACAGCATCATGAGCACCACGGGCATGCCGCGCAGGAATTCCAGCACGACCCTGGTGGGCACCCGGACCCAGGCGTTGTCGGAGATGCGCAGCAGGCACACGAGCAGGCCCAGCGGGAAGGCAATCACGGCCGACACCGCCGCGGCGGCGAGCGTGGCGCCGATGCCGTTGGCGATCAGCACCCAGACATCGGGAATCTGGAAGACCGCCCAGCGTTTGGGGTCGAAGATTCCCTGCTGGGCCAGGGTCATGACCGCCAGGACGAGGAGGCCGCCGATCACGATGACGCCGATGATCGAGCCGATCAGCGAAATCCGGCGGGCTTTGGGGCCGGGGACGTCGTAGAGAACAGAGCTCATCGCGCGATTGCCACCTTTCGTTCAACGACGTTGGCGAGGAAGCCAAGCGGGACGGTTATCAGCAGGTAGAAGAATGCGACGCCGACCAGGACCCACACGACGGCGTCGCCGTTGGCGTTGGCCAGCTGTTTGCCGTAGCCGAACAGTTCCAGCACGTAGAACGCGCCGGCCACGGAGGAGTTCTTGACCAGGGCGATCAGGATGTTGATCAGCGGCGGGATCACGGTGCGCAGGGCCTGCGGAAGGATGATGAGGGAGAGCACCTGGCTGAACTTCATGCCGATGCTGCGGGCGGCCTCCGCCTGGCCCACCGGGACGCTGTTGACGCCGGAGCGCACGGCCTCGGCGATGAAGGCCGAGGTGTAGGCGCTCAGGGCGATGATGGCGGCGACCTCGAACTGCTGGAACGTGATGCCGAGGCGGGGCAGAACCACGGCGGCGAAAAAGAACGCGATGGTCAGCGGGGTGTTCCGGACGATCTCGACGTACACCATGCTGAAGCCGCGCAGCGCGGCGACGGGCGAGACGCGGGCCGCCGCGAGCACGGTGCCGAAGATCAAGGCGATAATCCCCGAGACCACGGACAGGAAGAGGGTTCTGAGAAAACCGTCCCAATACTGGGGGAGGTTTTCAATAATGACGTCCATAAGTTCCTTCAGCTGCGTTGAGGGGATTCCAGGCGAAAGACGGGAGTGGCGGCCGCCGGGCTGCGGAAGATCCGCAGGCCCGGCAACCGCCACAGCCGGCTAGTAGCGGTCGATCGTGGGAAGCGAGGGCGCGGGCTTGATGACGGTGCCGGCGGTGTCTTCCCAGGCCTTCTTGTAGGACCCGTCCTTGTCGAAGGCCTCCAGCTGGTCATTGATCCACATGCGGAAGGCGGTGTCGTCCTTCTTCAGGCCGATGCCGTAGGGCTCCTTGGTGAAGGTCTGGTCCGATGCCAGCTTGAAGGCGTCCGGCTCCTTGGACACGAAACCGGCCAGGATGACGTTGTCGGTGGTGACCGCTTCAACCTGGTGGTTCCGCAGCGGTTCAAGGCAGGCGGAGTAGGTCGCGGCCGGAACCAGGACTGCTCCGTACTTTTCCACGATCGTGGCGGCCGGGGTGGATCCGGTCACGGAGCAGACGTTCTTGCCCTTGACGTCCTCGGGCTTGGTGATGGAGTTGTTGTCCTTGTTCACCATGAGAGCCTGTCCGGCCTCGTAGTACGGGCCGGCGAAGTCGACTTCAGTCTTGCGCTTGTCGTTGATGGTGTAGGTGGCGACGATCATGTCCACCTTGCCCTGCTTGATGAACTGCTCGCGGTTGGCGGAGACCGTTTCAACCCACTCGATCTTGTCGGCGGGGATGCCCAGCTTGGCGGCAATCAGCTTGCCGATTTCGACGTCGAAGCCAACCGGCTTGCCGTCGAGGCCCTTCTGGCCGAAGAGCGGCTGGTCGAACTTGGTGCCGATGGTGATCTTCCCGGCGGATGAAAGCTTGGCCATGGTGGAATCGGCGGCAAAGCTCGGCTTCTCGGCTACGGGCGGGTTGGTGGTAGTGGAGGAGCTGCCGCCACAGGCACTCAGGCTGAGTGCGAGTGCTGCGGATGCGGCAACCAGAAGGGATTTCCTTCGGGTCAAAAATGCCTTCATGACATTCCTTTCATTGGACGGCCGCCTTTCGGCGGCCAGGGTGCGAACTCGTCAGGACTTAGTGCGTCAGCAGCTTGGACAGGAAATCCTTGGCCCGGCTGCTCTTGGGGTTGGTGAAGAATTCCTCGGGGGTGTCGTCCTCGACGATCTGGCCGTCGGCCATGAACACGACGCGGTCGGCCGCTTTGCGGGCGAAGCCCATCTCGTGGGTGACCACGATCATGGTCATGCCCTCCTTGGCGAGCTGGACCATGACGTCCAGGACCTCATTGATCATTTCCGGGTCGAGGGCCGACGTGGGCTCATCGAAGAGCATCACCTTTGGCTTCATGGCCAGGGCGCGGGCGATGGCAACGCGCTGCTGCTGGCCGCCGGAGAGCTGCGCCGGAAGCTTGGGGGCCTGGTGCCCGACGCCGACGCGCTCCAGCAGCGCCATGGCCTCTTTGTCGGCCTCGGCCTTGGAAACGCCCTTGACCTTGATGGGCCCCAGGGTGACGTTTTCCAGGATGGTCTTGTGGGCGAACAGGTTGAAGGACTGGAAGACCATGCCGACGTCGGCACGCAGCTTCGCCAGTTCCTTGCCCTCCGCGGGCAGTTCCTTGCCATCGATCCTGATGTCGCCGTCGTCGATCGTCTCGAGACGGTTGATGGCGCGGCAGAGCGTTGACTTGCCGGAACCCGAGGGTCCGATGACAACAACAACCTCACCCTTGCGGACATTCAGGTTGATGTCCTTCAGGACGTGCAACTGGCCGTAATGCTTGTTCACGGCCTTCAGGGAGACGAGCGCATCGCCGGGCACTTGAGTAGTCATATAACGAATCTAGCGAAGATTGACGCAATATGACCGCAATCACTCTCTTTGGTGCGGATCGTGATTCAAGAGATACCTGCACGTCAGGCTCCCTGGCGGGGCCGCCGCCGGACTCTCTGCTGCCTCCCCCGGGGCCCCGGCACGCACCCGCGGGGCCTCGGCAGTCGCCTGCCGCTGCGTCGGCACCCACCCGGCGCCGCTCCGTCGCCGACGCGCCGGACCGGCGGCGGCGGTGTTCCGCGCTAGCCTATGGGCATGAGTACCGATCCGCAGCACGGCCCCAAGCAAAACGACGAACAGAACCCCGCCGCGAAGCCGGCCCGCGAGGCCCGCACCACCCCGGCGCCCAACGGGATCCGCCATAAGGGCCCGCTCGAACTGCGCCGCAAGGCCGCCAAGGTCACCATGTCGGACCAGACCTTGCTGGACACCAAGGGGCCCGGCCAGTTCGTCCACACCGACCCCTGGCGCGTCCTGCGGATCCAGAGCGAGTTCGTGGAAGGATTCGGCGCCCTCGCCGATCTCGGCCCGGCGGTCAGCGTCTTCGGCTCCGCCCGCACCGTGCCGGGGAGCGTGAACTACGAGCTCGGCGTCGAGGTCGGACGCCGGCTGGCCGAGGCCGGACTGGCCGTGATCACGGGCGGCGGCCCCGGTTCAATGGAGGCCGCGAACAAGGGCGCCGTGCAGGGCAACGGCGTCTCCGTGGGGCTCGGGATTGAACTGCCCTTCGAGCAGGGCATGAACCAGTGGGTGGACCTGGGCATCAACTTCCGGTACTTCTTCGCCCGCAAGACCATGTTCGTCAAGTACGCCCAGGGCTTCATCGTGCTCCCCGGCGGTCTCGGCACCTTGGACGAGCTCTTCGAAGCCATGGTCCTGGTCCAGACCCGCAAGGTCACGTCCTTCCCGATCGTGCTGGTGGGAACCGCGTTCTGGACCCCGATGCTCGAATGGGTCCGGGACACGCTCGTCGCGGAGGGGATGGTCTCCGCGGAAGACCTCGACCTCGTGCAGGTGGTGGACGACGCCGCGCTGGCCGTCGAGCTGGTCGTCGAGGGGGCCGCCCGCCACCGGAACCCCAACGGCTCCTCCACCAACGGGAACACCAACGGAGACGGCAACCGAACGCGCGGCTGAAGCGTCCGCCTGAGCGCTCCGGCGTCCGGCTTCTGGCACGATGGTCTAGTGAGTCTCTTCCTGGTCTTCCTGGCGATTGTGCTGATCGGCGTCGCCGTCCTCCTGGGCACCGGTCTGGCGCCGAAAATCTTCCGCCGGGGCCGCGACGGCCATGCGGGCGCCTCCTTTGAGGACGGCTTCGATGAGCCGGTCGCGTCCCTGCCGCCGGTCCTGCTGCCCGAGCACGCGGCCGCGGCGGACATCGACCATCTTCGTTTTGCCGTCGGGCTCCGCGGCTACCGGATGGACCAGGTGGACCAGGTCCTTGATGACCTGCGGGACCAGATCATCTCCAAGGACCAAAAGATCGAGGCACTCGGGGAGGAGCTGGAACGCCTCCGTCCGCCGACGGAGCAGCGTCCGTGAGCCACGTGGAAGACCCGGAGACCGTCGCGGGGTTTGAGGCCCGGGCACCGCTGGGGCTGAACGCGGCGTTGTGGAGCCGCATCGCGGCCGCCGGCGCCCGGATGTCGCGGTGGCCATGGTGGGCCCAGGTGGCCGGCCTGTACATCATCGCCCGGCTGGTCAGCGCCTGCATCTTCATGGCAGCCGCCCTGCACCAGGGCGTGAATCCGTGGTTTCCCGCCAAGCCGGACTACTGGAACTTCATCAATATCTGGGACGCCCGCTGGTACGCCGAAGCGCTCCAGACGGGGTACCCGGCACTGCTGCCGACCGACGCCGGCGGCACCGTCCAGGAGAACACGTGGGCCTTCTACCCGCTGTTTCCCGTGCTGGGCCGGGTGGTTTCCGGGCTCACGGGCACGGGCCCGGCGTGGTCGCTGACGGCCATCGCGCTGATCTGCGGGCTCGGCGCCGCCCTCGTGGCCTACAGGATTTTCCGGCACCGGGCCACACACCGCACGGCGCTTTGGGGAACCGTGTTCCTGGCGGCCTTTCCGGTAGCGCCTGTGCTGCAGGTGCCCTACGCGGAATCCCTCAACCTGCTGCTCCTTGGCGGCGCGCTGCTGCTCGTCATGGAGCGCCGCTACCTGTGGGCCATGCCCGTGGTGGTCCTGATGTGCCTTTCACGGCCCACCGGGGTTCCCTTTGCCGCGATGATGGGGCTGTTGTTCCTCTACCGAGTCTGGCAGCGCCTCACGGCGCACCGCCTCACAACCAAGCACCTCACAACGCAGCACCCGCGCGGCGGCCCCGTCCACAGCACCCCCCAGCTCTGGTCCCTGGCCGGACTCACCGCCGTCAGCGGGGTCGGGGCGCTGCTGTGGCCGGCCATCGCCTGGGCCGTCACCGGCGATCTCGGCGCCTACACCAAGACCGAAACCGCTTGGCGCGGCGATGATTTGGTGCCGTTCAAGCCGTGGTTCGACACCGGCATCATGCTCTTCGGGCCAACGCTCGGCGTGCTGGCGCCGTTCGTGTTCGTTGCCGCGTTCACCCTGCTGATGATGTCCCGGCCCGTGGTCGCGCTGGGCACCGAGCTGCGGCTCTGGTGCTGCTGCTACATGGGGTACCTGCTGGTCTTCCTGCACCCCCAGACCAGCACGTTCAGGATGCTGCTGCCGCTGTTCCCGCTCGCTCTCAGCGCCGCACTCCTCTCGCGCTCCCGCGCCTACCGCGGAGCCGTGGTGGTCATGTTTGTTGTGCTGCAGATCGTCTGGATTGTGTGGCTATGGGCGTGGGCGCCGCTGCCGGGCGGAGGAGACTATCCGCCGTGATGCACAGCACCATTTCGCGGCGCCGGCCCGGCATTGCGGGGCGCGCTGGAAAGTCCAACGATTAGCTCCGGGCGCATTGTTACGCGATAATAGAGGATAAGCAAGGACAAGAAGCACACTGAATACAAGCACACTGAGTACAAGCAAACTGAGTATTCGTAATCAGATTTTTGTGAGCGGTCTGTCACGGCGGCCTCCTGGAGCGCTGCCGGACGGCCTGATTGACCAAGCGGACGCAGCCCGGCCGGGCTGGTATGTCAGGGACTAATGGAGGGGATATTCCTTATGGCGGCAATGAAACCACGCACCGGCGACGGCCCTATGGAAGTGACGAAAGAGGGACGAAGCTTGATCATGCGTGTTCCGCTCGAAGGCGGGGGGCGACTCGTAGTCGAACTCAACGCTGCTGAGGCGACAAACCTCAAGGAATGCCTCGTCGGCGTCACCGAATAGCTTCACACCAAGAGCTTCGCAAAAGGGCGGGGTCCCAGCCACCAGGCTGCGGACCCCGCCCTTTTCTGTCTGCGCCTGACCGCCGCGTGGTGACGGCCGGATTGGCCCTTACTTATTCAGGGCTACTTCGTCACCCTACTTCTTGACCCTACTTCTTGACGGCGATCAGCAGGCCGTCGCCGGTGGGCAGCATGGCGGAGGCGAGGCGGTCGTCGTCGCGGATGGACTTGCCGATCTGGCGCAGCACCACCGTGGTGGCCTCCCTGACGGCCGGATTCGCGACCCGGTCCTTGTCGAGGGCGTCATTGACGATCAGCAGGCCGCCGGACTTGAGCAGCCGCACGGCCTGTTCCACGTAGCTGGGGTAGTTCGGCTTGTCGGCGTCAATGAACACGAGATCGTAGGCCCCGTCCGTCAGGCGGGGCAGGACATCGCCGGCCCGGCCGGAAATGGTCCGGGTGCGGTTGGCGGGGCTGCCCGCTTCATGGAACGCTTCGCGCGCCGCCTTGAGGTGTTCGACGTCGACGTCGATGGTCGTCAGGACGGCCTGCGGACCCAGCCCGCGCAGGATGCATACGCCGGACACCCCGGCCCCGGTGCCGATCTCCACCGCGGTCTGCGCCTTGGACGCTGCCGCCAACACCGTCAGCACGGCACCCACCCCGGGACCGATCGGCGTCACGCCAAGCTCGAAGGACCGTTCGCGCGCGTGCAACAGGACCTCATCCTCGGCAGGCAGATCTTCTGCGTAGGACCAGCTCGTGGACTTATCGGCGCTCATGGGATATCGCTTTCTGGGCGGCAGGGGAGTGTTCCCTACAGCGTACTGTGTCCGGCGGGACGGGACACGGAGGCGGCAGTGCCGTGGCCCCCGGCATCCGGGGCAGGCGTTCCGCCTTTGGCTGAAGACGACGGCGCGTCAGGAAATTCCCAGCTTATTTTGAAATGATAAGAGTCCGCTCATCCGCGTGGTGATCGGCGTCGAATGAAGGGTGCAGGAACCTGTGCGAGCAGGCACTATTTCGGGCGTAGGTACCATCCATGAGGGGAGCGGACGATGTCGGTTCTGACACCTGTCCCGGCAACTGAGGCAACTGATCAATCCGGCCAGTCCGGCACGGCGGCGGAAGCCGAATGGGTCCGGCCGACCTGGGAGGAAGTGGTGACGAACCACTCCGCCAAGGTCTACCGCCTTGCGTACCGGCTGACCGGAAACAAGTACGACGCCGAGGACCTCACCCAGGAAGTCTTCGTCCGGGTCTTCCGTTCGCTGGAGAACTTCAAGCCCGGCACATTGGACGGCTGGCTCCACCGGATCACCACCAACCTGTTCCTGGACCAGGCCCGGCGCAAGAGCCGGATCCGCTTCGACGCCCTGTCCGACGACGCCGAGTCGCGGCTTCCCGGCCGGGAACCCGGCCCGGAGCAAAGCTTCGAATTCAACAACCTCGACGTCGATGTTCAGGCGGCGCTCGAAGAGCTTCCCCCGGACTTCCGCGCCGCCGTCGTGCTGTGCGACCTCGAGGGGCTCTCCTACGACGAAGTCGCCGCCGCGCTGGACATCAAACTCGGCACCGTCAGGTCCCGGATCCACCGCGGCCGGACCATGCTGCGTGAAAAGCTCGCGCACCGCGACCCCCGACCGGCACAGCCGGCCAAGCAGTCCCTCAAGCCGCGGCTCAAGATGCCGCGCATCGCCGGCCTCCTCTGAAGCGGTCAATGGGTCTGCTGAAACGTCTCTTAGGAAGTTCCGGCTGCAGGTTCTCCGGAAGGCGACTCCGTGGTGCTCGGCGGAATTGGGCCGCCGGCCATCATGACCACGTGGAGTCGTGTGCCGAGTGCCGCGCCCGGCAACAGCGTGAGCGCCAGTACCTGGAGAAGCTCCGCGGCGCCGCCGTGCCCGAGGCCAGCGAGGACCTGACCGCACGGCTCCTGGCACGGACCGAGCAGCTGGCCGCCGAACGCGGGGCCGCCGAACGCGAGGACGCAGAGCGGGCCGACACGGCACGCGGGGACACAGAGCGGGGCGGCACGCCGTGGGCGCCGGCAGAGCGGTGGCCCGCAGAGCCCGCCACACCAGATCTGTCAGGGACCGGCCGGCCGTTTACGGGCGGCCCAGCCGCGGCTCTCTCGTCTCCAGGGCAGCCGCCGCCGCGGCTCGCGCCTGCCCGTCCTGGCGGCAGGAGGGGCCGTCGCCGCCCTCGCCCTCATGGCCGGCACCGCATACTTCATGGGAGGCGACGCCTCCATCTCCGCCGACGGCGCTGAGGCCTCCGCCCTCGCACGTGCGGACACCGCCGAACCGCCCGCCGGCAGCGAACCTCTCGGTGCGGGGGAACCGTTCGGTGCCGATGGCTCCGGGGATGCCGGCGCGCCCGGTGTCGGGTTCGGCCCCGACGGCGAGCCCGACTTTACCCCCGCCGGGGCGCTGAGTGCCGGCCAGCTTGCCGCGTTCCGCGCGCACGGATGGACATGTCCGGAACTGCGGGACCTCGGATTCCACCTCATGTGGGCCCGCGCCGGCGTCATGTCCGGGGACAAGGTCCTGGAACTTCGACTCACGGACGGCCGGCACTTCGCCACGGTCCTCGAGCAGCACGTTTCCCCGCCGCGGGCCCCCGGCACGCCCCCGGCGCCGGCCCGGGCCGATGCTTCGCCCATCAACGTGCTGACCGGCCACACCGCCGCGGCCGACGGCTTCAGCCGTATGACGGCCGGCCTGCCGGCGTCCGCCTCCGAACCCCGAAACGGTGCGCTCTGGGTCAACCCGGCCCCGCCCTACCGGGCCATCTACCAGACGGGCGCGGCCACCTACACCTACATTTCGGATCTTCCGGCCGACCAGGCCGACGACGGCGCTGCCGCCCTCACCCGGGTCAGCAGCGAAGCTCCGGCCTCGGCCTCCCGCGACGGAATTCCGGAACGGATCGAGCGCGGACTGAGCCGAATCCTGGAGCACCTGGCCCCGTGAGGCAGGGATGGGCCCGACATCGTCGGCATCCGGCCTTCGCGAAGTCGTCGCCAGCCCGAATGAGAGGGTAATCTTCCTAAAGTGCTTGGAATCAATGGACCGGAGTTCTTACTTCTGCTGATCATCGGCCTTCTGGTGATTGGTCCCAGCAGGCTGCCCGAATACACCCAGAAACTTGCCAACATCGTCAAGGAAGTGCGCCGGATGGCGTCCGGCGCGCGGGAACAGATCAAGGAAGAAGTCGGCATCGATATCGATGAGGTCGACTGGAAGAAGTACGATCCCCGGCAGTACGATCCCCGCCGGATCATCAAGGAAGCACTCCTGGACGATGACACCAAGCCGGTGAGCTCCGGAGCCCCCGCAACAGTGTCCGCGCCGCGGCCGCCACGGCCTTGGCAGAGCACCGCCCGGCCCGAGTCGTCGAGCAGCTGCCCGAGGGCGAACCGGCACCCTTCGACTCAGAGGCCACCTAGGCCTTCCCCGGCCCCCAAGCCGGACGCCCGGCGTCCAAGTCGGCGTCCAAGGTGGCAGTTCCTATCAGCGGGGCTGCAGGCCAAGCGACATGCCCTTGAGCCCGCGCGGAACCGACGCCAGCTTCCCGGCGATCCCGGCCAGGGCCACGGCCGCCGGGGTTTCCGGACGGCCCAGCACCAGCGGCACCCCGGCATCCCCGCCTTCACGGAGCAGGACTTCGAGGGGAATCTGGCCCAGCAGGGGAACGTCGTCACCCATGGTGGCCGAGAGGCGCTCGGCGAGCACGGCGCCGCCGCCGCTGCCGAACAGTTCCATCCTGCCGCCGTCGGGCAGTTCCAGATAGGACATGTTTTCCACGACGCCGGCCACGGTCTGGCCGGTCTGGGTGGCGATCGCCCCGGCCCGTTCGGCAACATCCGCGGCGGCCGCCTGCGGGGTGGTCACGACCAGGATCTGCGCCTTGGGCAACAGCTGGGCGACGGAGATCGCGATGTCGCCTGTACCGGGCGGCAGGTCCAGGAAGAGGGCATCGAGGTCACCGAAGTAGACGTCCGTGAGGAACTGCTCCAGCGCGCGGTGCAGCATCGGCCCGCGCCAGGCCACGGGCTGGTTCCCGGTGACGAACATGCCGATGGAGATGACTTTGACCCCGTAGGCCACCGGCGGCAGGATCATGTCGTCCACCCGCGTGGGGGCCTGGGTGATGCCCATCAGCGCCGGAACGGAGAACCCGTACACGTCCGCGTCCACGATCCCCACACGGAGCCCCTGGGCCGCCAGCGCGCACGCCAGGTTGACCGTCACTGACGACTTGCCCACGCCGCCCTTGCCGCTCGCGACGGCGTACACCTTGGTCAGCGAGCCGGGTGCGTTGAACGGGATGCCGCGCTGGCCGCCGGCGCCGCGGAGCTGTTCCTTCAGCGCGTCGCGCTGCGCCTGGGTCATGACTTTCAAGTCAACCTCGACGCCGGTGACGCCCGGGACGGCGGCCAGGGCCGCCTCGGTGTCGGCCGTGATGGTGCCGCGCAACGGGCAGCCAGCGATGGTCAGAAGGACCACGATCCGCACGCGGCCGCCGTCGGAGATCTCCACGGACTCCACCATGCCGAGCTCGGTGATGGGACGGCGGAGTTCAGGGTCGATCACGGTGGCAAGTGCCGCGTGCACTGACTGTTCCAGCGGGGTGCTCATGCGGGCGATGCTCAGCTTTCGGGGAAGGTGCGGTGTGCGGGCAGGCGGGCGGGGTCGGGAGCGTCCGCGGACGGGATCGCCGGCGGGCTCGACGGCGCGTTCTCCGGTGGTTTGGCCGGCGCGTTTTCCGGCGCCTTCTCCGGCGCCTTCTCCTGTGGAGCGTCGCGTTTGCCGCCGGTCTTGACGCGGGGGATCTGCTGGGTCCGGGGGCTGCGCTGCTTGTCGCGCCGCTCCTTCATCTTCTCCTTGACCTTTTCCCGCGGTGTCTCGTGGACGCCGGCGGAAGGATCATGGGTGCGCAGTTCCTCCTGGGCCTCCAGCATGTCCTCCAGCAGGCTGCGCAGCTCGGCGCGGACGTAGTCGCGGGTGGCCACTTCGCGCAGCGCGATGCGCAGGGACGCAAGTTCCCGGGTCAGGTATTCGGTGTCGGAGAGATTGCGTTCGGCCCGCTGGCGGTCCTGCTGGAGCGAGACCTTGTCCCGGTCGTCCTGGCGGTTCTGCGCGAGCAGCAGCAGGGGCGCGGCGTAGGAGGCCTGCAGGGACAGCATGAGGGTCAGCAGCGTGAAGCCCAGTGCCCGTGAATCAAACTGCCATTCCTCCGGAGCCCACGTGTTCCAGCACAGCCAGAAGACGCAGAACACGGTCATGTAGAGCAGGAACTGCGGCGTGCCCATGAAACGGGCGAAGCCTTCCGTGGCATGGCCAAAGGCGTCCGGGTCAGGACGGAAATTGGGCAGGATGCGCTGCCGGCCGCTCAGCGGCGTGTCGAGGCCGCCGGAGGCCCTGCTTCCGGGCCGGACGTTGGAGGTCCGTGGTGCGGTGGGATCAGCCAATGCGGCCTCCAAGCTTCCTTATCGGGGCGTCGTCCTCGTGGGCGCGCCAGTCGTCCGGCAACAGATGATCAAGCACGTCGTCAACAGTCACCGCCCCCACAAGCCGTCCGTCCTCGTTGACCACGGGGAGCGAGTTGAGGTTGTAGGTGGCCAGGGTCCGGGCCACCTCACTGATGTGGGCCTGGTCGGAGACCGGTTCCAGGTTCTTGTCCACGAGGTTGCCCAGCGGCTCGGGGGGCGGGTAGCGCAGCAGCTGCTGGATGTGCACGACGCCGAGGAAGCGCCCGGTGGGCGTTTCCAGCGGCGGGCGGGCAACGAAGATCGAGGACGCCAGCGCGGGGGAGAGTTCCTCCCGGCGGACGTGGGCGAGTGCCTCGGCCACGGTGGCTTCCGGCGGCAGGATCACCGGAACCGGCGTCATGAGGCCGCCGGCGGTGTCCTCGTCGTATTCGAGCAGGCGGCGGACGTCCTCGGCGCCTTCGGGTTCCATCAGCTGCAGGAGTTCCTCGGCCTGTGCGCTGGGGAGTTCGGCAAGGAGGTCGGCGGCGTCGTCGGGGTCCATTTCCTCAAGGACGTCGGCGGCGCGGTTCACGTCCAGGGCCGAGAGGATCTCCACCTGGTCGCCTTCCGGCATCTCCTGCAGGACGTCCGCGAGGCGCTCGTCCTGGAGTTCACTGGCGACCTCAAAGCGGCGCTTGTCGCTCATTTCCTGGAGGGCTTCAGCGAAGTCGGCCGGCTTGAGGTCCTCGTGCGTCGCCACGAACTGGGTGGCGGCCTGGGGCTCGGTCTTGGCGCCCTGCTGGGCGTCAGCCCAGTCGATGATCATGGTTTCGTTGCGGCGCAGCCGGCTCAGCGGCGAGAGGGAATGCCCGCGGCGGACGAAGAGCTTGCTGACGAACCAGTCACCGGAGCGGTGCTTGTCCATCGCGATGTCCTCGATGGTCGCGTCACCGCTGCCGTCCGCGAGGGTGACCCGGCGGTCGAACATTTCGGCGACCACGAGGGTTTCGGCACCGCGCTGTTCGAAGCGGCGCAGATTGACCAGCCCCGTGCAGATGATCTGGGTCTGGTCGATGGAGGTAATCCGCGTCATCGGCACGAACACCCGCTTCTTGCCGGGGACTTCGACGACGATGCCCACCACGTGCGGGGCGCCCCTGGTCCCGCGGGAGAGCACCACGACGTCGCGCAACCGGCCCAGACGGTCGCCCAATGGGTCGAAGACGTCCAGTCCGAGGAGGCGCGCGACAAACACCCGCGAAAGATTCGTGCTCACTCATACAGGCTACCGAGTCTGCTCTCTTTTAGCTGAATTTCCAGCCACACACCAGCCGGATGGGTGAGAATGGGCGTATGTCAAACATTTTTGGTGCTCCCAGGGCCGGTGCCCCCAACGGCTCGGACGAGGCCCGCGCTGTCCCCAGAGGCGACGTCGTCGGTTCCTACAACTCCTACCTGGATGCCCAGAAGGCGGTGGACTATCTGGCTGACCAGCAGTTCCCCGTGCAAATGGTGTCGATCGTGGGCAACGATCTGAAGATGGTGGAGCGCGTAACCGGCCGGCTCACCTACCCGCGCGTCGCCCTGTCCGGCGCCCTCAGCGGCATGTGGTTCGGCCTGTTCGTCGGTGTCATGCTGTCCTTCTTCTCCACGACCCCCGGGTACTTCTCGATTGTGACGTCCGTGCTGATGGGTGCCGCGTTCTTCATGCTGTTTGGCATCGTCACCTACGCCATGCAGCGCGGCAAGCGTGACTTCACCTCTACCAGCCAGGTGGTGGCGACCAACTACGACGTCGTGGTTTCCTTCGAGGCTGCCGGCGAAGCCCGGCGCCTGCTTCACCAGCTGCCCATGACGCCGCATGACGCGTCCGGTGCCGCCGCTGCCGGGTACCAACAGCACGACTACCGGCATCAGGAACCCCAGGAGCACACCCCGCAGCAGCCCGGCCATGCGCCCCAGCGTCCCGCAGGCTGGAATGACCCGTACGGCCAGAGGACTCCGGAAGCCGGCAGCGGGCCGGCCGGCCAGTATCAGGGTGGCCAGCCCCAGCAGGACGGCGCCGCAGGCCACGCCGAGGCCGCACCCGGCACGGAAGAAGAGGCCGCCCGCCCGGCCGGCCGCGTCTCAGGCGTGACCTATCCGGACCTCCCGGACGGCCGCCCGCAGTACGGGGTCAGGGTCACTGACGCCGACAAGCCGGCGCCGGGCCCGGACAGCCAGCAGCACTGACTCCCGGCGGCACTGATTCCCGGCGGCACTGGCAGCACCAATTGACGCAGCAGAAAAGCGAGGGTCCCGGATATCCGGGACCCTCGCTTTTCTGCTCTTTTGCTGTTGCTTCCGCCGTGCTGCTCCTGCCGTGCTTTTCCTGCGCGGGAGGAGCCGGCGGGCGGGATGCTACGGCGTCTGGCCGTCGACTTCCAGGTAGATGCCCGCCATCCAGGACTCGACGTCGTCCGCCTTGCGCGGCAGTGCAGCGCTGAGGTTGACCGGGCCGTCGGCCGTCATGAGGATGTCATCCTCGATCCGGACGCCGATGCCGCGGTATTCCTCCGGGATGCCGATGTCCTCGTTCTTGAAGTACAGGCCGGGTTCGATCGTGAACACCATGCCGGGCGTGAGCACGCCGTCGAGGTAGAGCTCCCGCTTCGCCTGGGCGCAGTCGTGGACGTCGAGGCCAAGGTGGTGGCTGGTGCCGTGCGGCATCCAGCGGCGGTGCTGCTGGCCTTCGGTGCTTACCGCTTCCTCCACGGAGACGGGCAGGAGACCCCATTCGGCGAGCCGTTCCGCCAGCACGGTGGTGGCCGCGGTGTGGATGTCGCGGAACTTGGTGCCCGGCTGCGCGGCGGCAAAGCCGGCGTCGGCGGCGTCGAGGACCGCCTCATAGACCTTGCGCTGGATCTCGGAGAACTTGCCGTTGGCCGGCAGGGTGCGGGTGACGTCCGCCGTGTACAGGGAGTCGGCCTCGACACCGGCGTCCAGGAGCAGCAGTTCGCCGGCATTGACCTTGCCGGTGTTCCGGGTCCAGTGCAGCACGGTGGCGTTATTGCCGGAGGCGGCAATGGTGTCGTAGCCGAGCTCGTTGCCTTCCTCACGGGCGCGGGCGAAGAACGCTCCTTCCACCACGCGCTCGCCGCGGTGGTGGGTCAGCGCCCGCGGGATTGCCTTGACGACCTCCGTGAAGCCGGCCACGGTGGCGGCGACGGCGATCTTCATCTGTTCGATTTCCCACTCGTCCTTGAGGAGGCGCAGTTCAGAGAGGGCCTCGGTGAGCTTCTCGTCCAGGGCGTCGAGGACGCTCAGGTCAAGGTTGTCCGGGTCCTTGGCCGTGTTGTAGCGGGCCGTGTCCACGAGGGCGTCAATGTTGTCGTCAACCTTGCGGACCAGCCTGATCGAGATGCCGCCGATCTCCGGCGCGCCGACGTTCTTGGTGATGGCGAGTTCGAGTTCGCCGATGTCCGCGGTCTCCAGTCCGAGCTTGGCCTTGAACTCGGCGAGGCTCGGGCGGGCACCGATCCAGAACTCGCCGGAACGGGAGTCGGCGTAGAACTGCTCGGTGTCGCGGCCGGCCAGCGGGCGGAAGTACAGCGTGGCGTGGTGGTTGCCGCCGTCGTCGCCCGTGCCCTCCGCCACCGGTTCCAGGATCAGGACCGCATCCGGTTCGTGGTCCACACCGAGGCCGGTGAGGTGCGCGAAGGCGGAGTGCGGCCGGAAACGGTAGTCGCAGTCGTTCGAGCGGACCTTCAGCGGGCCGGCGGGGATGACCAGGCGTTCACCTTTGAACTGGCCTGAAATGGCGCGGCGCCGGGTTGCGGCGTGGTCCGCGACGGCGTCGCGCTCGGGGAGGTGCTGGGTGGCCGGCGCCCAGTTGCTGGCCATAAACGCCTTGAAAGCGTCGGAGCTGGGCCGCTGCGAGCGGTTATTGACGCGCTCTTCGAGGGGCTGGGAAGCGGAGACTTGGGTGTTATCTGCATCGTTCACCGTCCCATAGTCTCACCAGCGCCGCGGCTTAGGCCAACGGCGCGCGCCCGCCGCCGGGCACCGGCCGCGGCACCGGCCTGACCAGATCTGCCCTCACGGGCCGAGGCTTTGGATCCGGCCATCTACTAGGCTGGTGAGGTGAGAATTGACCTGCATGCGCACTCGAACGTTTCCGACGGCACCCAGGCGCCGGCTGACGTCATTGAGTCCGCCGCCGGTGCCGGGCTCGACGTCATCGCACTGACCGACCACGACTCCACCGGCGGGTGGGCTGAGGCCGCCGCCGCTGCCCGGAAGACCGGGGTCGCCCTGGTCCCGGGCATGGAGATCTCCTGCCGGACCGCGGAAGGCATCAGCGTCCACCTCCTGAGCTACCTCCATGACCCCGCCCACCCCGGACTGCTCGAGGAAATCACCAAGGCCAAGGACGCGCGGCACACCAGGGCGCAAAAGATGGTCACCCTGCTGGCCGAGGACTACCCGCTGACATGGGACGACGTGATCCACCATGTCGCGCCGGGCGCCACCCTCGGCCGCCCGCACATCGCCGACGCGCTCGTTGCCGCGGGCGTGGTGGAAGACCGGGCCGAGGCCTTCGGCTCCATCCTCACCTCACGCTCGCGCTACTGGGTCCAGCACTACGCGCCGGAGCCGGCGCTCGCCGTCGAACTGGTCCGTGCCGCCGGCGGCGTGCCGGTCTTTGCGCACCCCGTTGCCTCTGCCCGCGGGCGGATCGTGGGGGAGGGGACCTACCGGGAGATGATCGACGCCGGACTGGCCGGCCTGGAAATCTACCACCGCGACAATCCCGAGGAGGGCAGGGTGTTCCTCCGCCGCATCGCCGAACAGTACGGCCTGCTGGTCACCGGGTCCTCCGACTACCACGGCGCCGGGAAGCCGAACCTGCTGGGGGAGAACCTGACCTCGCCGGAAGTCTTTGCCCGGATCGAGGAACTCGGCACCGGCTCCTCCGTGGTGCGCTGAGGGCCCCGGACCCGCGTTGCGCTATCACCTAGGGTCCCTCTGAGGCCCGGATAGCCGCCACACGTGATAGCGCAACGGGCGGGGCAGCGGGTCCGAGGCCGGCGGGAACGACGTGAACTGCGCCTGCACGGCAAGGCGCTTGGCCATGACGTCGACGGCGGCCTGGTTCTGGTCCACGCACACGAATCTGCGGTCGAGTTTCGCGGCCACGGCGCCGAGCGTGCCGGAGCCGGCGAAGAAGTCCAGGCACCAGTCGCCGGGCCGGCTCGAGGCCGCGACCACCCGCCGGATGAGGCCCTCCGGCTTCTGCGTCGGGTAGCCGGTCTTCTCCTTGCCGGTCGGCGAAACGATCGTGTGCCACCACACGTCAGTGGGCAGCTTGCCGAGCTCGCGCTTGGCCGGAGTGACCAGCCCGGGCGCCATGTACGGCTCGCGGTCCACCTCGGCGCTGTCGAAGTGGTACTTCGCCGGGTTCTTGACGTAGACAAGGATGTTGTCGTGTTTGGTGGGCCAGCGGTACTTGGCCCGTGCGCCGTAGTCGTAGGCCCAGATGATCTCGTTCAGGAAGCATTCCCGGCCGAAGATCGCGTCCAGCATGACCTTCGCGTAGTGCACCTCGCGGTAGTCCAGGTGCAGGTACAGGGTGCCGTCGTCGGCCAGCAGCCGCCAGGCCTCCACGAGCCGGGGCTCGAGGAACGACCAGTAGTCGCTGAACGCGTCGTCGTAGCTGTGCAGCGCGCCCTTGATGGTGTCATAGGACCGGCCCTTGAACCCGACTCGGTCACCCTCGCCGCCGGCGTTGAGCACCATCCGGGTTTCCTGGCGCCGCTGGACCCGGCCGGTGTTGAAGGGCGGGTCCACATATATCAGTGTGAAGGCGCCGTCCGGCAGCGTGGGGAGGTATTCCGCGTTGTCCGCGTGAACCACCAGGTTGCTGCCGTCCGGCGCCCAGACGGTCTCAGTCATGGAGGGGATTAGGCCTCGGCGCCGCTCGGCTGCGAGTCGCCGCCGGCCACTACTTCGCCGTTGCGACGGCGGGTGCGGGTGCGGCGGCGGGCACGGGTCGCCCGGTCCACTTCGGTCGGGGCCTTCGAGGGAGCGGCGCCGGACGCGGCTTCAGTGCCCTGCCCGCTGGCAGTGGAGGCCGTAGCGGCTTCAGCGTCCGCGGGACGGCGACGGCGGTCCCCGGACCGTCCGCCGGTCTCGGCCCCGGTGCGGCGCGTGTCGCGGCCGCTGGTGCGGCTGCCTTCACGGGCGCCGGTACGAGTGCTTTCGCGGCCGCCGCTGCGGCTGCCTTCACGGGCGCCGTCACGGGCACTGTCCTTTGCGCTGCCGCGCGAGTTCTTCTTGCCGGTCTCGCCGAGGTCTTCGAGGACCTCCGCGTCGACGCCGGCCAGCACACGCTTGTCGCGGGGGAGCCGGCCCTTGGTGCCCTCGGGGATATCGAGTTCCTCGAACAGGTGCGGCGAGGAGGAGTAGGTCTCCACGGGCTCGGGGTAGCTCAGGCCCAGGGCCTTGTTGATGAGACCCCAGCGCGGCATGTCATCCCAGTCGACAAAGGTCACGGCGGTGCCCTTGTTGCCGGCGCGGCCGGTACGGCCGACGCGGTGCAGGTAGATCTTCTCGTCCTCGACGCACTGGTAGTTGATCACGTGCGTGACGTCGTCGACGTCGATGCCGCGGGCGGCGACGTCGGTGGCCACGAGGACGTCCACCTTGTTGTTGCGGAAGGCGCGCAGCGCCTGCTCGCGGGCGCCCTGGCCGAGGTCGCCGTGGATGGCGGCCGCGGCGAAGCCGCGGTCCACCAGTTCCTCGGCCACCTTCGCTGCGGTGCGCTTGGTCTTGGTGAAGATGATGGTGCGGCCGCGTCCACGGGCCTGCAGGATGCGGGCGACTACCTCCACCTTGTCCATGCTGTGGGCACGGTAGATCAGCTGGCGGATATCGCGCTTGGTCAGGCCTTCGTCGTCCGGGTCCGCGGCGCGGATGTGGGTCGGCTGGGTCATGTAGCGGCGGGCCATGGCGATGACCGGGCCGGGCATGGTGGCCGAGAACAGGAGCGTCTGGCGGACCGCGGGGGTCCCGGCGATCAAGGTTTCCACGTCCGGCAGGAACCCGAGATCCAGCATCTCGTCGGCCTCGTCGAGGATGACGATCTTGACGTTTTTCAGGCTCAGGTGCTTCTGCTTGTAGAGGTCGATCAGGCGGCCGGGGGTGCCGACGACGACCTCGACGCCGTTCTTCAGCGCCTCGACCTGCGGCTCGTAAGCACGGCCGCCGTAAATGGTGGCGATGCGGGCGTTGCGCTTCTTCGCGGCGTTCTCGAGGTCCTTGGCCACCTGGACGGCGAGTTCGCGCGTGGGCACGATCACCAGGGCCTGCGGGGCGCCCGGAACGGCCAGCTTGTCAAAGCCGGCGTCGTCACGGCCGACGACGCGCTGCAGCGCCGGGATGCCGAAGCCAAGGGTCTTGCCCGTACCGGTCTTGGCCTGGCCGATGATGTCATGGCCGGCCAGTGCGACCGGCAGCGTCATGGCCTGGATCGGGAAGGGGTGGGTGATGCCGGCGTCGGCCAGGGACTCCACGATGTCGGCGCGGACATTGAAGTCGGCAAAGGTCTTTTCGGCAATCTCGTGCGGCTTTTCGTCCGAGATGATGGTCTCTTCGGGCTCGATGGTCTCGGTGCCGGACTCATCGGTCAGAAGCTGGTGCGTGTGCAATTCACTCACAGGTGAGTTTCCTTATTCATTTTGGGCTGCGCTGCTTGCTCAACGGGGCCGGCCAGGGTGGCCGTTCCGGAGCACGCTCAGGGGCGCAAGCAATACCAGTGGAAGCCGATCGCGGGCTATCTAAATGCTGGCACTGGGGACCAGCGGGTGTATCTCAAGATCGCGTAGGGGCGGGCTTGTTGAATTCGAAAATCATGGAAATCAACGACCGGGCATCCATTTCTACTCCTCCAGTCTAGCTGGCAATAGGCCCGACCCTCGACTGGAGCCGCGATCGCGCCGCGGGAGCGCGCCCGGCAGCGGACCGTTAGCCCACGAGCTCGAGCCGGATTTCGCGGGTGGCGATGTCCGAGGACACCACCCGGACCCGGACCTGCGTGCCCGGTTCCAGCTCGCCGGGGCACCGTGCAGTCACGGCGGGCTCCGCGATCTGGACGATCCCCGACGGCCCGTTCCCGTTGCCGTTGGCCTTGCCGCCGTTCCCGATTGCCGCCGACGTTTGCGCGCGTTGCGCCCTTCGCCGGCTTGGCGCCGGAGATGACGACGGCGTCGAATTCCTGGCCGACGTGGTTGACCAGCAGCGCCGCCTCCACGGTGTCCAGGGACAGCCGCTCCAGCCTTGCGGCCAACTGGTCCGAGGTGGCCATGATGGCCGGGAGGGACGGCAGGGCCGCCCTGGCCCAGGCCGGAACTTCGGTGCCGTTGCTCAAGGCCTCGCAGATCACCAGCACGAAGCGGTCGATCAGCCGCCGCAGCGGCGCCGTGGAGTGGGCGTAGGCGGCGCCGATGGCGGCCTGGACGGCGGCCTGCGGCACGGTGCCGTCGAAGGGCGTGTAGCCGGCACCCCGGAAGAGCATGCCGGCCGAGTGCACAATGGCCAGCTGCCGGGGGTCCGTGGGATCGAGCGTCCGCAGGTACTCGCCGTACAGCATTTCCCCGTCCCAGGGCTTGCCGAGGGCGTGGGTCTGGCGGTGGAAGTGCCGCAGCGACGACTCGTCCGGGGCGGGCATCGTGCGCAGGATGCCGACCTTGCCCTGCAGCATCAGCGCGGCGGCCGCCATCCCGGTCATAAGTGAAATCTGGGCATTCCAGTCCTCCACCGGCAGCGGCGGGGCCGCCACAATCCGGTAGCCGCCGTCGGGCAGCTGCTGGATCTCCTGTTCGGGCATGTTCAGGCTCGCGCCGCCGCGCTTGCGTTCCAGCTCCACCCGCTTGATGCCCACTTCTTTCAAGAGCTGCAGCACGGGCGCCGCGGTGCCGGCGTCGAGCTCGGCCTGGACGCCCTTGTAGCTGAGCTTCGCGCGGCTGCGGACCTGAGCCCGGCGCACGAGCACCGAGGTCACCTCGGCCGCGGCGTCGAGCTCGAACTCCCAGACGAACGCCGCGCACAGCTGCCCGGCGAGCAGGCTGCCGGCGGCCTCGCTGATGATCTCCGGATGCAGCGGGATCCGGCCGTCCGGGGTGTAAAAGGTCTGGCCGCGGCGGCGGGTCTCGGCGTCGAGCGCCCCGCCGGGAGCCACAAAGGACGGGACGTCGGCGATGGCGTAAAACACCTTGTAGCCCTCGCCGCTCCGTTCGATGAACAGGGCCTGGTCGAGGTCGGTGGACGACGCCGGATCGATGGTCACGAACTCGACATGCGTGAAGTCCAGGTCCGGCAGCTTGTGCTCGGCCACCGCCGCCTCCGCGTCGCGCAGCACGTCCTCCGGGAACGGGCCGGGCAGTTCCAGCGTGGTGCGCAACGCCTTGAGAGCCTCGGCAAGCTGGTTCTGCTGCTCGTGGACGCTCGGGGTCAGGCGATGATGTGACACGAAAATCAGGGTAGCTCGATTTCCGCGATTAGTCTTGGAATATGAGCGCAACCCCGGGCGATCCTGCCCGCTACAACAGCTTCCTGACGGATCTGCTGGGAGTCATGGCGTACGGCGAGCTTTCGGCCTTCGAACGGCTGTCCTCGGATGCCCGGTATTCGCCCACTCTGCATGACCGCGCGGTGCTGGGCAGGATTGCCGTGGTCGAGTTCCAGCACTACGAACTCGTCCGGGCCCGGCTCGAGGAGATGGGCCTGGACACGGAGGCCGCCATGCTGCCGTTCCAGCCCTCCGTGGACCACTTCCATGAGCGCACCCGCCCGGCGGACTGGTACGAATCGCTCATGAAGGCCTACGTGATCGACACGGTTTCCGCGGACTTCTACCGTGCCGTCGCCCGGTATGTCGACGCCGGGACCCGGGAGCTGATCGGGCAGATCCAGTCCACCGACGCGTCCACGGCCGTGCTGCAGGAGCGCCTCAAGGCGGCCCTGGCCGATGACCCCCGGCTGGCGTCGCGCCTGGCGCTGTGGGCCAGGCGCCTGCTCGGCGAGGCCCTGACCCAGGCCCAGCGGGTGAGCCTGGAGCACGCGTTCCTGGGCGGCCTGTCAGGCCTGGACGACGCCGGCGCCAAGGAGCTGGTCAGGGCCCTGACGGCCGAACTCGCGGCGAACCACTCGCGCCGGATGGCCGGGCTGGGGCTCGCCGGCTAGGTTTGCCGGCTGGCCGGAGAGCCCGCCGGCCTGAAACCTGCTCAGGAATCAGCGGCGTCCAGCGCCGCCAGCAGTGCGCCCGCGGCGTGGGCCGGATCATCGGCGTCGGTGATGGCCCGGACCACGACGATCCGCCGGGCACCGGCGTCGACTACCTGCTCCACATTGCCGAGGTCGATCCCGCCGATCGCGAACCACGGCAACAAGCTTTCGACCCGGCCGTCGACCTTGCCGGTCCCCTCCGCGTCCTCCCGGCCGGTCACCTGGGCGGCGTAGCGCACCAGATCGAGGCCGACGGCGGCGCGCCCCGGCTTGGTGGGAGTGGCCCACACCGGCCCCACGCAGAAGTAGTCGAGTCCCTTGCGGCCGGGCGAGGACGCAATGGCCGCGTCCACCTGCTCCGGATTGTGGGTGGACAGGCCGATCACGGTGTCCTTGCCGAGGAAGCCGCGGGCGGCGTCGAGGGAAATGTCCTTCTGCCCGATGTGGAACACCGGCGCCCCGGACAAGGAGGCGATGTCCGCCCGGTCATTGACAGCCCAGAGCCGTCCGTGGCGCTGCGCTGCGGCGTGCAGGACCGCCAGGAGTTCCAGTTCCTCGGCCGCCTCCAGCGACTTGTCGCGCAGCTGGATGATGTCCACCCCGCCGGCGAATGCGGCGTCCACGAAGTCCTCGAAGTCGCCGCGGTCCCGGCGGGCGTCGGTGCACAAGTAGAGGCGGGCAGTGGTGTGGAGGGAGTCCTGGCTCATGGGACCAGCCTAGTTCCTCTAAACTGGGCGCATACCGCGGGAGCCCGCAGCAGCCATGTCAACGCTGCCCGGCTGAGAGGGCGTCAGAGCCGACCGCTTGACCTGATCCGGCTAGTACCGGCGTAGGGAAGGAATTTTTCATGGGCACACGAGCCAGCCGTGAAGCCGAAGCCGCAGATGACGCCGCTTCCCGGATTTGTGACACCGGGCCCGGTGCCGCTGAGGGAGCCACCGCCCGGCACGCCGCCAGCAGGGGACCTTACGGCAGGGGACATCACCGCCGACGTCGCAGTGATCGGCGGCGGGGTGATCGGCCATGGCATCGCCTTCGAGGCCAGCCGCGCGGGCCGGTCCGTGGTGTTGATCGATGACGCGCCCGGCAGCGGAGCCAGCTGGGCCGCGGCCGGCATGCTGGCCCCTGTCAGCGAACTGCACTACCAGGAGGAGCAGCTCCTGGAACTGATGCTTGAGTCCTCCCGGTTGTGGCCCGGGTTCGCGGCCGGGATCGACGCCGGTGCCGCCGGCACAGAATCCCAGGCCGGTACCGGTTATTTGACGACGCCGACCCTCGCCGTCGGTGCCGACGCGGCGGACCGGCGCGCGCTCGCGGACCTGCGGGACGTCCAGCAGGCCTGCGGCCTCACTGTGGAACCGCTGACCGTGCGCGAGGCACGCGCCCGGGAGCCCCTGCTGAGCCCCGGCATCTCGTGCGCCTTCGACATCCCGGCCGACCACCAGGTGGACCCCCGCCTGCTGATCGCCCGGCTCACCGAACTGCTCGGCGCAGACGGCCGCAGCAGCTTCGTCCGGCGCCGCGCGGCGGGGCTGCTCTGGGAAGACGGCCACGTTGCGGGGGTCCGGCTTGCGGGCGGCGGTTCCGTACGCGCCGCGGAAACCGTAGTGGCCAACGGGCTCGGCGCCGCCGGGCTCGATGACCTGCCCGCCGGCCTGGCACTGCCGCTGCGGCCGGTCTACGGCGACATCCTCCGGCTCCGCGTGCCCGCGCACCTGCGGCCGCTGCTCACGGCCACCGTGCGGGGCATGGTGCGCGGCGTGCCGGTATACATCGTCCCCCGGCAGGACGGCACCGTGGTGATCGGCGCCACCCAACGCGAGGACGGCCCGTCGGACCCCCGCGCTGTCTCTGCCGGCGGCGTCTACCAGCTGCTCCGCGACGCACAGCAGCTGGTGCCCGCGGTAGCCGAGCTGGAGCTGCTGGAAGCCACGGCGCGGGCACGCCCCGGCACGCCGGACAACGCCCCGTTGCTGGGACGGGTCTCGGGCACGGACGGCGGGGACATCCCGGGACTCATCATCGCCACAGGATTCTTCCGGCACGGCGTCCTGCTGACCCCCGCGGCCGCCGCCGTGTGCCGGCAACTCATGGACGGGACGCCGGACCCGCGCTGGGCCGGGTTCCGCCCCGACCGTTTTTCCCGCATCCCGGATACGTCCGGGGACAGCCCCGACAAGGAAGCAGCATGAACATCAAACTGAACGGAACGGAGCAGAGCGTCGCCGACGGCGCCTCCGTCAGCACACTCGTCAGCCAGCTCACGGGCCGGAGCATCGGCCCCGACGGCCGGGCCGCCGACGGGCGGAAGCTCGGCGTCGCCGTCGCCCGCAACGCCGAGGTGGTGCCGCGCAGCCAGTGGCACGCCACCGCGCTCGCCGACGGCGACGACGTCGAACTTGTCACGGCAGTCCAGGGAGGATGACCAACATGAACGAGACGACTTTTGCAGGACCACCGGCCATGCCGACTGCACCGGCTGTCGGAACGGTGGCCGATCCGTTCGTGGTCGACGGCGTGACGCTCGGCTCCCGCCTCATCATGGGCACCGGCGGCGCGCCGAGCCTCGACGGGCTGGGGGCGGCGCTCTTGGCCTCCGGGACGGAACTGACCACCGTCGCGATGCGCCGCTATTCGCCGGCGGAGACGGGCTCGCTGTTCCAGCTGCTCGTGGACCACCACATCCGGGTGCTGCCCAACACGGCCGGCTGCTTCACCGCCAAGGACGCCGTCCTCACCGCCGAACTGGCCCGGGAGGCCCTGGAAACCGACTGGGTCAAGCTCGAGGTCATTGCCGACGAGCACACCCTGCTGCCGGACGCGGTGGAGCTCGTGGACGCCACCGAGCAACTCGTGGCCCGCGGCTTCAAGGTCTTCGCCTACACCAACGACGATCCCGTGCTTGCCCTCCGGCTGGAAAACCTCGGCGCAACGGCCGTGATGCCGCTGGGAGCCCCGATCGGCACCGGCCTGGGCATCCTGAACCCGCACAACATCGAACTGATCGTCTCCCGGGCGTCCGTGCCCGTGGTGCTGGATGCCGGGATCGGCACGGCCTCGGACGCGGCCCTGGCAATGGAACTTGGCTGCGACGCCGTGCTGCTGGCCACGGCCGTGACCCGGGCCCAGAACCCCGCGCTCATGGGGGAGGCCTTCAAACACGCCGTCATCGCCGGTAGGCTGGCAAAAAAGGCTGGCAGGATCCCGCGCCGCGAGCACGCCCTGGCGTCCTCGGCGATGGAGGGCCGGGCCGAGTTCCTGTAGGACGGGGTTCGGCGTCGACCGCCAACCCATTCGCCGAACCAGCACATTCTCCGAACAACACAGGAGCCTGCAGTGGCAGCCACGGACGACGTCCTCACCCGGACCCAGATCGATGAGGCCCTGGCGGGCCTTCCGGATTGGAGGTACCGCCTGGGCGGCCTGGTGACGGTCTACAAGAGCCCGACGTCGGCCGCGGCGCTGGAGCTCATAGCCGCCGTCGGGCGCGTGGCCGAGGAACAGAACCACCACCCGGACCTTGACTGGCGCTACAACCGCGTGTTCCTGCGTTTCACGTCTCACGACGCAGGCACGGAGGTCACGTCCCGGGACGTCCGGGCCGCGGCGGCAGTGAGCGAGGCGGCCCAGCGTGCCGGCGCCGCCGCAGAGCCGGGCCTGTACCGGACGGTGGATATCGCCATCGATTCGGAGGACCCCGCCGGGATTTCGGAAGTTTGGCGGGTCGCCCTCGGCTACCGCAAGGGCAGGTTCGGCGACCTCATGGACCCCTACGGCCGCGGGCCCGGACTCTGGTTCCAGGAGACCTCCACTCCGAACGCCAACCGCATCCACCTGGACATCCACCGGAGCAAGGCCGAATCCGGCCCCGTCCTGGACAAGACCGCGGCGACCGGCGCCTTAATAAACCGTGACCACGCACCCAATTGGGTGGTGGTCACGGATGCGCAGGGAAACCGGCTGTGCCTGTGCACCGAGGACGGCCACGGGCCGGACCTGCCGGAGTAGCGCCTAGAGCTTCAGGATGGCGGTGAGCCGTTCAGTGTCCTGCCGGGTCCGGGTCTTGCCGAGGTACACCACGGCCGCGATGGAGGCTGCAGTGCCCAGAAGCAGCGGCAGAATCCACGGGATCCAGGTCAGGCCCGGCTGGTAGCCGAACCCGGCCGCCATGAAGATGATCCAGCTCAGCATGCCGACCGAGACTGCGACGCCCGCCGGGACACTGATGCCGTATTTCGTGTGCCGCTTGTCATTGGCCCACACCACGAAGCCCGCAGCAACGGTCACCATGGCAACCACAATCAGGGAAAGCATTCAGGACCCCTCGCGCTAGTGAAGAAAACAGGAGTGAAGAAACAGGAGTGACGAAGGCGGTGGTGAAGAAAGCAGCAGTACCGGGCTAGAGGGCGCCGAAGCCGACGCGGCGGGCCTCTTCTGCGCCGATTTCCACGTAGCCCAGGACGTTTGCGGGGACGATCACCAGACGGCCCTTGTCGTCCTTCAGCCGCAGTTCGCTGCCCTTGGCGATCGCATCGCCCACTACCTTGGCGACCGCGTCGGCGTCCTGGGCCGATTCGAGGACAATTTCGCGGCCAATGTTTTGAATACCAATCTTTACTTCCACAGCAAGGCCTCCCAGCCAGTCAACGTCAAATAAATGTCTAAGGTCAATCTCTAGTTGTAGTCTAGGTCTCCTTGGGGAAGCGGGAGATTCCGCGCCAAGCTAAACGGTAGATGAGATCGCTGGCCACATCGAGATCCAGGTTTCCGTCCGTTTCCAGCCAATACCGGGCGCTCACGTGAGCCATTCCGGCGAGTCCGCGGCCCAACAGCTGGGCCTCCAGCTCCGGCAGCTTGGTGTCCTCGGCGATGACGCGGGCGACGGCGTCGGCAAAGGTCTTGTTGAATGTTTCCAGCCGTGCGCTGACGTCGGGGTCGTTGATCAGGTCCGATTCGAAGACGAGCCGGTGCGCCTGGTCGTCGTTGGCGATGAAGCGGAAGTAGGCGCGCATGACCGCCTGGACGCGTTCGTCGTTGTCCGTAGTGGAATTCAGGGCGCCCAGCAGGAGGTCAATCAGCTTGCTGAGGTGGCTGTCCAGCAGGGCCAGGTACAGGTCCCGCTTGGACGGGAAGTGCTGGTACAGCACCGGCTTGCTGACATGCGCGGTCTCGGCGATCTCATCCATGGCGGCACCGTGGTAACCGTTCGCCACGAAGACTTCCTGCGCAGCCGCCAGCAGCTGCGCCCGGCGTTCGTCACGGGGGAGGCGTGCCGAGCGCTGTCCGCTCCGCGTCTGCCCGGCCGGCGGCTTGCCGGTCTCGTCCCGCTCCACCGGTGCCTGATGAACCACTGTCGGCCTTCTTTCCCTATTCACCCAATAACGCGCAATGCGCCTCAACTGCACTTGCACTGAACTGCAATTGCACTCACCTACAGTGCACTGAACAACACTTTACGCGCGGGTAATATGACCTGGTGGTATCTTCGGGCATAGATTGAAGTATGGCTTCCAAGTTCACCGCCGATAGTGCCCCCGCAACCCCCCGGACGCAGCTGGATCCGCGGCCTGGACCGCTGGTTGAACCGGCAGCGGACCTCAGCCCGGACGAGGTGGAACGCTACTCGCGCCACCTGATCATTCCCGAGATCGGCGCGATCGGCCAGCGCCGCCTCAAGAACGCGAAAGTCCTCGTGATTGGGGCCGGCGGCCTTGGTTCTCCGGCCCTCCTCTACCTCGCCGCCGCCGGGGTCGGCACCCTCGGCATCGTCGACGACGACGACGTCGACCTGAGCAACCTCCAGCGGCAGATCATCCACGGCGTCGCGGATGTGGGCCGGCCCAAGATCGAGTCCGCCCGCGATGCCATTGCGGCCCTGAACCCGCTCGTGGACGTCCGGCTCCACAACGTCCGCCTCGACGCGTCCAACGCCTTGGACCTCTTCGCCGGCTACGACCTCATCCTCGACGGCGCCGACAACTTCGCTACCCGCTACCTCGTCAACGACGCCGCCGCCATCCTCGGCAAGCCCTACGTCTGGGGATCGATCTTCCGCTTCGACGGTCAGGTCAGCGTCTTTTGGGAACAGTACGGGCCCACCTACCGGGACCTCTACCCGGAGGCGCCGCCGGCCGGATCCGTGCCGTCCTGCGGGGAAGGTGGCGTGTTCGGCATGCTGTGCGCCGCCGTCGGATCGCTGATGGTGACCGAGGCCGTCAAACTGATCACCGGCGTCGGGCGGTCCCTGCTGGGCCGGCTGGCGCTCTATGACGCGCTGGGCGGAACGTGGCGCGAGATCAAGGTGGCCCGGGACCCTGCGGCCGAGCGCATCACGGAACTGACCGACTACGAGGCGTTCTGCGGCATAACTCCGACGGCGGATGCGGGTACCGAACACACGGTGACGGCGACCCAGCTCGCCACCATGCTGGCCTCGCGCAAGGCCGGCCTCAAGGATTTCCACCTGGTGGATGTGCGGGAGAGCGGGGAATACGAGATCGTCCGCATTGACGGGTCGGTGCTGATCCCGCAGGGCCGCATCCTGGCCGGGGAAGCATGGCAGGAACTGCCCCAGGACGCCGAAATCGTCTTCCACTGCAAGGCCGGAACACGATCCGCCGCCGTCCTGTCCGCGGCCCGCGCCGCCGGCTACGAGCGCGTCAGCCACCTCGAGGGCGGCATCCTGGCCTGGGTGCGGGATGTGGAACCCGGGAAGCCCGTGTACTGAGGCCGTCCGGCCGTTCATATTGCGGCACCGAATTGCGGCACCTGAAGGAATCGTCCGTCGAACGGCGCCCTCCAGCGAAAGGCTTGGTCATGAGCGAGGAAAACACCCTGACACCGCAGCGGAAGATTGGCTCCGGCTTCGGCCGGGATTCGACGGCGGCGGAGGTCATTGCCGGCATCGACCTGACCGGCAAGACCGCGATCGTCACGGGCGGCTACTCGGGCCTGGGCCTGGAGACTGTGCGGGCGCTGGCGTCCGCCGGCGCCGCGGTTGTGGTGCCTGCCCGGCGGCCGGAGCACGCCCGCGAAGTCCTCGCCGCGGCCGGGCTGACGCCGGGAACCCGCGGCGGCGATGTCAGTGTGGCCGGGCTGGACCTTGCCGACCAGGCCAGCGTGAAGGAGTTCGCCGCCGGCTTCCTGGCCGGGCGCGGCGCCCGGCACGCGCCGGCGCAAACCGCAGTCTGGACATCCTCATCAACAACGCCGCCATCATGGCAAGTCCGGAGCGCAGGGTGGGTCCGGGCTGGGAAGCGCAGTTCGCCACGAACCACCTGGGCCACTTCGCCCTCACCAACCTGCTGTGGCCGGCGCTGGCCGCGGCGGAGAAAGCCCGCGTGGTCTCGCTGTCCTCCACCGGACACAAGCTCTCAGGGATCCGCTTCGATGACATCAACTTCGACGCCGGCTACGACAAGTGGCGGGCGTACGGCCAGGCCAAGACGGCCAACGCGCTCTTCGCCGTCCAGCTCGACGCCCTGGGCCGGGACTTCGGCGTGCGCGCCTTCGCCGTGCATCCCGGCGGCATCATGACGGAACTGCAGCGGCACCTGCCGCGGGAGGAAATGATCGCCGCGGGCTGGATGGACGAACACGGCAACGTCGACTCCCGGTTCAAGACACCGGCGCAGGGTGCAGCCACCTCGGTCTGGGCCGCGACGGCGCCGGCGCTCGAGGGCATGGGCGGCGTCTACTGCGAGGACTGCGAGATCGCCGAACCCACGGTGCCGGGATCGCCCGACGCGAGGATCAGGGGCGTGGATGCCCATGCGGTGGACCGGGAGGCTGCCGCACGGCTGTGGCAGGTGTCGGTCGAAATGACCGGGATCAACGCTTTTCCCGGGTAGGCCGGGAGAGTTGCGGATAGTGCCGGGTTGGCTACGCGGTTTCGCGGATGTCGCCGGCGGCGGGGTTGCTGTCCATGGTGCTGTGGTCGAGAGCGTTGTGCTCCACGGGGCACTCCGCTGCGGAGCCCGGAACGCCGGCGACGGCTGAGGCGGGGGGCTCCACCGTGATGCCGTACAGCGCCTCGAGGCCTGCAACGTAGGCGTCCTGCTGTCCATTGGCGGCCAGTTCGCGCGCCCGGACGGTGGGGACGTGCAGCAATTGCTTCACCATGCGGCGCAGGGCGAATTCGACTTCCTCGGCGGCGGCAGTGCAGCCGTGCCGGGCCCGGACCTTTTCCATTTCGGCATCCAGGACGTTCATCGTGTGGCGGCGCAGGGCGACGATCGCCGAGTCGACGGAGCGGGCCTCGCGCTCCTGCTCGAAGGCGCTGGCCGCCCCGGACACAATGCTGCTGGCCTGGGCCAGCGATTCGGCCTGTTCCTGGGGTGCGGCGAGCCGGACGGATTCGAGCGTGAGGAGTTCGACGCCGTCGAGATCGCCCACCGCGGGGTCGAAGTCGTGGGTCAGGGCGAGGTCGATCGCGATGAGCGGCTGGGGCGAGTTCGCCCGGATCCGGCCGAGGTCGTCCGCTTCGACCCGGCTGTCGGAGCCGCTGCAGCCGATCATGACGTCGGCTGCGGCAACGGCGTCCGGAAGCGTGCCCTCATCCAGGGCGATGCCGCCGCGGGTGGCGACGAAACCGGGGGCGCGGCCCGAGGAGGAATAGACGCTGACATCGGTGCAGCCGCGTTCGCGCAGCAGTGACATGGTGGCTCCGGCGTAGGCGCCCGTCCCGAAGACGACCGCCTTCTTGGCGGACCAGTCCGGGTTTTCCGACAGGTCCGTGGCAAGATCCAGCGCCACCGAGACGATCGAGAGGCCGCGCGAACCAAGCGCGGTCTGGGCGCCGACGTCCTTGGCGGTCTTTGAGGCGGCCTGGAACAGCCGGACCAGGCCGGAACTGGCGGTGCCCTCGTGCTGGGCGGTGATCAAGGCGCGGCGGACCTGGCCGGCAATTTCGCGTTCGCCGACGACGGCGGAGTCCAGTCCCGAGCTGACCGCGAAGAGATGCTGGCTGACTTCGGCGCCGGTGCGGGTGCTGAAGGCGCGGGAGACGAGCTGATCGTTGAGTCCGCTGGCTCCGCTGATCTGCGTGATGAGGGCCGCCCGGGCCGCGTCGACGGCGTCGGGGTGGGGGGCTTCGCCGTAGATTTCAAAGCGGTTGCAGGTGGCAAGGACAACGGCACCCGCCACGGCCGGCGATCCGGCGAGGGCGGATGTGGCAAGCCCCGAAGCACCGGTGCTCAATTGAGCAACGGTTTCGAGGTCGATGTCGGCGTGTGTAGCCACCAATGAAAAAAGAACCACAGCACGACCATCATAGCTTTTTCGCGTCCGTGTAGAACAACTATGCCGGCGTGGGGTCCGGCACCCTGGCCTGTGATTCCCGCCACGGCGCGGCGCTCGTGGCCAGTGTGACAGCCCGCGTGACAGGCTGTCGTTATCTTTTAGGCGCAAATTTGGGCACAATCGAAGGCATGACTCCAAGCGCTGCGGCAAGTGCCGGCACGACAACATTCAGTACGTCCGAGAACAGCACAACCGCCGATGCGGCAGTAAACGGCGCCGTCGTCAGTGGCGCTGCAGCAGGTGGCGCTGCCCGCCTCGATGCCGGACACCCGCTGATGGACGGCCGCACCGCAGGCTCCCCGCTGATCACCGCCTACCGCGGCGGCACGCCCTCCCGCCGCCCCGTCTGGTTCATGCGCCAGGCCGGCCGTTCGCTGCCCGAATACCTCAAGGTCCGCGAGGGCGTCGCGATGCTGGACTCGTGCCTGCGCCCGGAGCTGGCCTCCGAGATCACGCTGCAGCCGGTCCGCCGCCACGACGTCGATGCCGCCATCTTCTTCTCGGACATCGTCATCCCGCTCAAACTGGCCGGCGTCGGCGTGGACATCGTGCCAGGCGTGGGCCCGGTCCTGGACGTGCCGGTGCGCACGGCCGAGGACGTAGCCGCCCTGCCGCAGCTGACCTGGGAGGCCCTGGAACCCATCCGCGAAGCCGTCCGGCTCACCGTGGCCGAGCTCGGCAGCACTCCGCTGATCGGTTTCGCCGGTGCGCCTTTCACGCTCGCCGCGTACATGGTGGAAGGCAAGCCGTCCCGCGACCACCTCGGCCCGCGCACCATGATGCATGCCGACCCGGAAACCTGGACGGCCCTGGCCAACTGGGCGGCCGACGCCTCCGGCATGTTCCTGCGGGCGCAACTGGAAGCAGGCGCCTCCGCCGCCCAGCTCTTCGACTCCTGGGCCGGTTCGCTGGGGCTGGCCGACTACCAGCGCTTCGTTGCGCCGGCATCGTCCCGGGCCCTGGACCATGTCCGCCACCTCGGGGCACCGCTGATCCACTTCGGCACCGGCACCTCGGAGCTGCTCGTCGCCATGCGCGACGTCGGCGTTGACGTCGTGGGGGTCGACTACCGGCTGCCGCTGGACGAGGCCAACCGCCGCCTCGGCGGGACCGTTCCGCTGCAGGGCAACATCGACCCCGCGCTCCTCTCCGCACCCTGGGAGGTCCTGGAGGCGCATGTCCGCGACGTGATCGCGGCCGGCGCCGCGGCGCCGGGCCACGTCCTGAACCTGGGCCACGGCGTGCCCCCGGAGACGGACCCCACTGTGCTGACGCGCGTCGTCGAACTCATCCACTCCATCTCTCCGGAGTAGAAGGCATGGACGCAGGCGCCGCCGGAACATCCGCGGAAGGCACCGCCGGATCCACCCTTGATGGGACCGCGGTGGTGGTCGGGGGCGGGATCTCAGGCCTGCTCGCGGCCCGGGAGTTCGCCCGGGCCGGCGTCCGCACCACCGTCCTGGAAGCCGGCGACGCCTGGGGCGGCTGTGTGGGCAGCCATGCCGTGGCCGGACTGACCCTGGACAGCGGCGCGGAGTCCTTCGCCACGCGCACCGCCGCGGTAGCCGATCTCGCCGCCGAACTCGGGATTGCCGGCGAGATCGTCGCGCCGAACCCCGGCGGCGCCTGGGTCCAACTGCCCGACGGCCCGCGGGAACTGCCCAAAACCGGGATACTCGGCATCCCGGCCAGCCCCTGGGACCCGGAAGTCCGCCGGTCCCTGGGCCTGCTTGGCTCCCTCCGCGCCTCGATCGACGCCGTGCTGCCCGCCTCGCTGGGCACCGCCGCCGAGGCCACGAGCGTCTCAGCGCTGGTCCGCAGGCGGATGGGCAGGCGCGTGCTGGACCGGCTCGTGGCACCCGTCGTCGGCGGCGTCCACTCCGCCGATCCCGTCAGTACTCGACGTCGATATGGTGGCCCCCGGTCTGCGGGCCGGCATCCGCCAGCACGGTTCCCTCGCCGCCGCCGTCGCGGCCCAGCGCAGGGGAGCGCCGGCACGCCGCCGCCGGCCGGCGGCACGGCCGGCATGGCCGGACCGGCGAAGGCCCAGTCCGCCGGGCTTCAGAAAGCCGGCTCCGCCGTCGCCGGCCTGCGCGGCGGGATGAACACCCTCGTGGCCGCCCTGCTGGCCGATCTGCGGCAGCGCGGCGTCACCCTGCTCAGCGGCACCCGTGCCCGGTCTGTGCAGCGCACGGCCGGCGGTTGGCGGGTGACCACGGACCAAGCCACCTACGACGCCGGTCTGCTTGTGGTTGCGGTCGAGGGCCCGGCCGCCGTCGGGCTGCTTGAAGAATCCCTGCCGGAGTTGGCCGCCCTCCGCCCCGACGCCGGACCCGATGTCAGCCTGGTCACCCTCGTGGTGGACCTCCCGGCCCTTGACCGGGCGCCGCGCGGCACGGGCGTGCTCGTGGCGCCGCAGAGCCCGGGAGTGCAGGCCAAGGCGCTGACGCACGCCACCGCCAAGTGGGCCTGGCTGGCGGACCGGACCGGACCGGGCAGGCATGTGCTCCGGCTCTCCTACGGGCGCGGCGTTGCCCCCGGCGGAACCCCGGATTCCGGCGGGCCGGGAGCGGCCGCCGTGCCGCGCTCGGACGATGAACTGTTCAATGCTGCGCTGGCCGACGCCTCTTCCCTGCTCGCTGTCCCCGTCACCGCGGGGGACGTGGCGGGCTGGGACGTGGTCCGCTGGGCCGGTGCGCTGCCGTTTGCCTCCCTCGGCCACAAGCAACGCGTCGCGGCCGTCCGGAGCGTCTGCGCGGCGGACGGCACGCTCGCCGTCGTGGGCGGATGGCTGTCCGGCAACGGCCTGGCGGCGATCGTGGCTGACACCCCGCGGCAGGTCCGCACCCTGCTGCCCTGAGCCTGAGCCTGAGCCGCCGCTCTGAGCTGCGTTTGGGCCCGGATACTGCTCCCCTGAGCGTGAGCCTCGACTCCTGCCGTGAGCTTCAGCACTGAGGTGGTCCGAGGTGCCGCCCCGGATGGTGCTGCCCCGACTGCGGCTGCCCCTACTGCGGGTGCCCCGACTGCGGATGCCGTGAAGATTGCCACCTCGAAGCCCGGAAATTCGCGCCGCTTGAACCCCCTCAGTCACAGGAATCACAGCGGCCCCAAATGCACCCCTAACCCCTTCGGCCCCCTCGGTTACTTCCCGGTAATTCGCGGTTTTTAGCCGGTTTTTCCTCCCGGTCGATTCCGGCTAGGCTCGATGACCATGGTTATTTTCAGGTCCAACGTGTCAACAACGAAGACCAGGCGCCAGAGGGGACTTCGGCGCGGCGCAGCAGCGGCCACGCTCGGGGTGGTACTGGCAGTCACCGCGGGGGTTCCTGCTTCGCACGCTGCCACGGGGCTTTCCGCAGCAGCGTCCACTCCGCCGTCGGCTCAGGGCTCGCTGACCGTCGGCCTGGATGACGTGCTGGACAGCCTGCTGGGCTCCGCTCCGACGCACAGCCCCACGCCGTCCGCCGGCTCAAGCGAGGCCACCCCGTCGCAGTCGCCGTCGCGCACCAGCAGCCCGGAACCCACGAGCCCCGGCTCCGCCAGCCCGGAACCCAGCAGCCCTGAACCCAGCGACCCCGACAGCCCCGAGCCCACCGCCCCGGAGACCAGCACCCCGCCCTCCGGCACCCCGTCCGCTACTGCGTCCGCAGCCCTCCGCTCCGTCGGGCCCCGGCGCGCAGCCCCCCGCCGCGGCGCCGGGAGCGCCTGCCGCGACGGAGCAGCCGGCTCCGCTCCGGCCCAGCCGGCCACCGGAGATGCTCCCGGCCAGCCGGCCGCGGGCAGCGGTGCCGGCACGGCCGCCGAGCCCCAGTCCGGATCCGCGCCGGCTGGAAGCGGTGCCGGAACGCAAGCGTCGCCGTCGAACTCTGCCACGGCGCAGCCTTCCTTGGCAGGTTCAAACAAAGCCGGCTCGACAACGGCGCCGGCCGCGGCCAAGGGCCACTCCGGCAGCACGTCCCTGCAGGCCACGTCGGACGGTGGAACCCGCCGGACCGTCCCCGCTCATCGGCTGGGGCATCTGCCTGGTGGCGCTGTCCGTCGGCGCCGGCTTCGCCGTTGTCCGGATGCGCCGGAGCTGAGGCCGCTGGCGGACCGGCTTCCGGTGACGCCATTGCCGTCACGCCCGCCGCCGGATCTTGCCGCGGCATGTGAAATAAAGCACTTCTACGCGTTGTAGAAGTGCTTTTTTTCGACTTAGCTGGGGAGAGGAGGCAGACTGGTATGCATGAGCCACACTTCTGCCGAATCTGTCACTAAAACCGGAATGTCAGTCCCCGGAGAATCAGTCGCCGGGGCCTCGGCGCCCGACAATTCAACCGAGCAGTTCTTCACCCTCTGGACCGTTTTCAAGCGGTCCGCAGACGTCCTCCGCGGCGAGGACGCCGCCGAGGACTTCGAGTCCCTGCTGAAACGTCTCGCCGACGCCGGCGTGGTCCACCGCGGCAGCTACGACGTTTCCGCCATGCGCGCGGACGCGGACATCATGGTCTGGCTCCACGGGCCGAAGCCCGAGGACCTGCAGCGGGCGGTCCGGGACATCCGGCGCAGCAAGCTCTTCGCCGGCACCGAGATCGTCTGGTCCGCCATGGGCGTCCACCGCGAGGCGGAATTCGCCAAGAACCACACGCCCGCCTTCTCCCGCGGCGTCGAACCGGCCGAATGGCTGTGCGTCTACCCGTTCGTCCGCTCCTACGAGTGGTACACTCCTGCCGGACGCCGAGCGCGGCGCGATGCTCCGCGACCACGGTCTGCTGGGCCGCGACTTCCCGCAGGTCATCTCCAACACCGTCTCCTCCTTCGCCCTGGGCGACTGGGAATGGATCCTCGGCCTGGAAGCTCCCGAACTCGTTGACCTGGTTGACCTGATGCGGCACCTGCGCGCCACCGAGGCACGCCACCACGTCCGCGAAGAAATCCCCTTCTACACCGGCCGCCGCGTCAGCGCCGCAGAGATCGCCGAGGTCCTTGCATGAGCCCGCTGGATCCCCAGGATCCTCAGAAGACCACAGTCACTGCCGTGAACCCCGTCACCGAGGCCGGCCGGATGGCTCCCAAGGATTACGACGCCGTCCTCCTGGCCTCCTTCGGCGGTCCGGAAGGCCAGGAGGACGTCATCCCGTTCCTCCGCAACGTCACCCGGGGCCGCGGCATCCCGGACGAGCGGCTCGAAGAGGTCTCGCACCACTACCGCGCCAACGGCGGCATCAGCCCCATCAACCAGCAGAACCGCGCGCTCAAGGCCTCCATGGAGACCGAGCTCGCCGCCCGCGGCATCGATCTGCCGGTCTTCTGGGGCAACCGCAACTGGGACCCCTATATCCCGCAAACGCTCCAGGACATGTACGACGCCGGGCACCGCAAGGTCCTGATGGTCACCACGAGCGCCTACTCCTGTTACTCCAGCTGCCGCCAGTACCGCGAGGACATCGGCATCGCCCTGACCGAAACCGGGCTGGACGGAAAACTCGAGGTGGACAAGGTGCGCCAGTACTTTGACCACCCGGGCTTTGTCGAGCCGTTCATCGAGGGCACCGCCGCCGGCCTGGCCGACGTCCGCGCCCGGCTCGCCGCGGCCGGCACCCCCGACGCCCCGGTGCACATCCTGTTCGCCACCCACTCCATCCCCACCCGCGACGCCGAGGCCGCCGGCCGCTCCGAGGGCGAGCCCCGCCACTTCGACGAGGACTCCGCCTACGTGGCCCAGCACCTGGCCACCGGCACCGAGGTCATCCGGCGGGTGGAAGCCGAGTCCGGCCTGACCGCCCCGTGGTCCCTCGTTTACCAGTCCCGTTCCGGCGCCCCGCATGTGCCGTGGCTCGAACCCGACATCAACGACGCCATCGAGGACCTCGCCGGCCAGGGCGTCAAGGGCGTCGTGATCGTGCCCCTGGGCTTCGTCAGCGACCACATGGAAGTTGTCTGGGACCTTGACACCGAGGCGCTGGAAACCTGCGGCAAGCTCGGCCTGGCGGCCACCCGCGTCCCGACGCCGGGAACGCACCGCAAGTTCGTTTCCGGAATCGTGGACCTGATCTGCGAGCGGACCGCGGCGAACAACATCGCAGACCGGCCGCACCTGACCGGGCTCGGCCCCTGGTACGACGTCTGCCGGCCGGGCTGCTGCGCCAACTTCCGCGGCGAAAAGCCCACCATCGCGGGCGCCGACACCACAGTCGGTACCGGGCACGATCCGTACCCGGCGACGGCATCCGCAGCTGCGGATACGGCGACCCCGGCGGCTGGTCAGGCAGCGCTGTGACCGTCCGGATCGGCACCCGCGCCAGCACGCTGGCCCTCACCCAGACCCAGCAGACCGCGGACCAGCTGGCCGCCGTCGGCGGGTTCCCCGTGGAGCTTGTCCACATTCGGACGGACGGCGACGTCCTCACCGGCTCGCTGTCCCAAATGGGCGGCACCGGGGTGTTCGTGGCGGCCCTGCGCGATGCGCTGCTGCGCGACGTGTGCGACGTCGCCGTGCATTCGCTCAAGGACCTGCCCACCGGCGCGGCCCTCGGACTGACCCTCGCGGCGACGCCGAAACGCGTCGATGTCCGTGACGTCCTCTGCGCGCGGGACGGGTTCAAGCTCGCCGACCTGCCCCCGGGCGCCAGCGTAGGCACCGGCTCGCCGCGCCGCGCGGCCCAGCTGCGCGCCGCCCGACCGGACCTGGACATCCGGGACATCCGGGGCAACGTCGACACCCGGCTCGGACGCGTCCCCGGGCTGCCCGGCAACACGACCGACGAGGTCGTCGACGGCAAGTCCTGTGACCTCGACGCCGTCGTCCTCGCCGCCGCCGGCCTGCACCGGATCGGCCGGCTGGACACCGTCAGCGAATACCTCGAGACGGACATCATGCTGCCCGCCGCCGGGCAGGGATCGCTCGCGATCGAATGCCGCGCCGCCGACGCGCCGCGCAAGGCCGGGTCCACCGAAGGGTCCCAGGGCGTCCTCGCCCAGGCCCTCGCAGCACTCGATGATCCCGACACCCGGCTCGCCGTCACCGCCGAGCGGGCGCTCCTGGCCCGCCTGGAGGCAGGCTGTGCCGCGCCGGTGGGCGCCTACGCCTACCGCAAGGGAAGCATGCTGTACCTCGAAGCCGTGGTCTGCGCCGTCGACGGCACGGCCAGCGTCCGGGACAAGAAGGCGACCGATGGGCTGACCGAGGTCGGGGCGACCCTGCTGGGGATTGAACTGGCCGAAGTCCTGCTGGCCCGCGGCGCCGCCGATATCGCGGACCTGACCGCTTCCTGAACCGGGGGATCCACCGCATATGGGACGGGACAACGCCAGCAACATGGGCAACAGCGAGCCGGACGGTCACGCCCGGGGGGCCCTGGATGGCGCCCGTGTCCTGATCGCCCGTAGCCCGGACCGTGCCGGCGAGCTCGTCGCGGCCCTGCGCCGCCTGGGCGCCGAGCCCGTGCTGCTGCCCCTCATCGACTTCGAGGTGGCACGGGACCAGCACTCCCTGGACGTCGCCTTCGACGCCCTCGGCGCCGGGGCCTACAACTGGCTCGTCATCAGCAGTGTGACCACCGTCCAGGTGCTCGAGGCCAAGGCCGCGGAACGCGGTTCCACGCTGGTCGCGTGGCTGCCCGGCCACGTCCAGGTCGCCACGATCGGGCCCGCCACCCGGCAGATCCTCGAATCCCGGGGGATCAGCGTGGACCTCGCGCCGACGGCCCTGCAGTCCGGGACCGGCCTGCTCGGCGTCTGGCCCGAAGGCCGCGGCAGCGTGCTCCTGCCCCAGGCAGACATCGCCGATCCCCGGCTCCGCCGCGGGCTGGAGGCCCGCGGCGCCTCGGTGCAGGCCGTCACCGCCTACCGGACCGTGGACTACCCGGCTGATCCCGGCCTGAGCCTGCCCGCCTGCCTGCCGCCGTTGGAGGACGCCGACGCCGGCCCGCCCGCCGACGTCCTGACAGCCGCCGAAGCGAAACGCGAGATCCTCGCCGGCCGGCTCGACGCCGTCGTCGCCGCGTCACCGAGCGCGGCGCGCCGCATCCATGCGGACCTCGCCCCGCTCGGCAGGTGCCGGTTCGTCGCGATCGGGCGCTCGACGGCGGGGGAGGCGGCTGATCTTGGACTCACGGTCGCTGCCGTCGCCGAAGCCCCGACCGCGTCAGGCCTCGTCGCCGCCGTCGTCCGATCCCAGTCCGAGGCAGAGCCGTCCGCCGGGAATTCAGCGGCCGGCCATGCACCGGCAGGGCATCCACCAGCAAATCGTTTACCCGCAGATCGTTTCCCAGCAGAGCATCCAGCGAAGGACAACACATGAGCTTCCCGACCCACCGGCCCCGCCGGCTCCGCACCACGCCGGCCATGCGCAGGCTGACCGCCGAGCACCGCCTCTCCGCCGCGGAACTGATCCTTCCCGCCTTCATCCGTGAAGGCCTGTCCGAGCCCAACCCGATTGCCTCGATGCCCGGCGTGCAGCAGCACACCACCGACTCGCTCAAGCGCGCCGCGGCCGAGGCCGTAGAGCTCGGCGTCGGCGGCATCATGCTGTTCGGTGTCCCGGCCGTCCGGGACGCGCGCGGCACCGCCTCCCTGGACCCCGACGGCGTGCTGAACAAGGCCATCCGCGACGTCCGCGCCGAGGTCGGCGACGAGCTCGTGGTCATGAGCGATGTGTGCCTCGACGAATTCACCGACCACGGCCACTGCGGCGTCCTGGACGCCAACGGCTACGTGGACAACGACGCGACCCTGGAGATCTACGGCCAGATGGCCGTCGCGCAGGCCGACGCCGGCGCCCACGTCCTGGGCCCGTCCGGCATGATGGACGGCCAGGTCGCCGTGATCCGGCAAGCCCTGGAGGACGCCGGGCACGCCAACACCGCCATCGTGGCCTACGCCGCGAAGTACGCTTCCGCGTTCTACGGCCCGTTCCGCGAGGCCGTCGACTCGCAGCTGACCGGTGACCGCCGCACGTACCAGATGGACGCCGCCAACCGCCGGGAGGCCATCCTCGAGGTGGACCTGGACCTGGCCGAAGGCGCCGACATGGTCATGGTGAAGCCGGCCATGAGCTACCTGGACATCCTCGCCGACGTCGCCGCCATGAGCCCGGTGCCCGTGGCCGCCTACCAGATTTCCGGCGAGTACTCGATGATCGAGGCCGCCGCGGCGAACGGCTGGATCGACCGCCGGGCCGCCATCACCGAATCCGTCCTGGGCATCAAGCGCGCCGGCGCCAACATGGTGCTGACCTACTGGGCGAGCGAACTCGCCGGCTGGCTGAAGGAATCCCGGTGAACACGGCCCCCGAGCCCCGGACCCCTTCTCCCACCGCCCCGGTGGGGGCCGACCGGATCCTCCTGGGCCTGAACACCTTCGGTGACGTCGGCGTCTTCCCCGACGGCCATCCCGTCCCGCACGCCCAGGTCCTCCGGCAGCTCCTGGAGCAGGCCGAGCTCGCCGACGAGATCGGCCTGCACGCCTTCGCGGTGGGGGAGCACCACCGGCGCGACTTCGCGGTGTCCGCACCCGAAGTCTTCCTGGCCGCCGCGGCTGCCCGCACCAAGCACATCCGGCTCGGCTCCGCCGTGACGGTGCTCAGCTCCGATGATCCGATCCGGGTCTTCCAGCGCTTCGCCACCGTGGACGCCATCTCCAGCGGCCGGGCGGAAGTCATGCTGGGCCGCGGCTCCTTCATCGAATCCTTCCCGCTGTTCGGCCTCGACCTGGCCGACTACGACGTCCTCTTCGAGGAAAAGCTCGAGCTCTTCGACAAGGTCCGGGCGCAGGAACCCGTCCACTGGGAGGGACGCACCCGGCCGGCCATCAACGGCCTGAGCGTCTATCCGCCGCTGGAACACCACCTCCTGCCCACCTGGATCGGCGTCGGCGGAACCCCCGAGTCGGTGCTTCGCTGCGCCGAGTACGGCTACCCGATCATCTTCGCGATCATCGGCGGCCAGCCGCGGTCCTTCGCCCCGCTGGCCGGTCTCTATCGTGAGGCCATGGCCAAGTACGGGCAGCCGATGCAGCAGATGGCCACACACTCACCCGGCCACATTGCCGCCACCGACGAGGAAGCGCGGGAGGAGTTCTTCCCGCACTGGATCGCGATGCGCAACCGGCTGGGCGCGGAGCGCGGCTGGGGCCCGGGGAGCCGGGCCGAGTTCGACGCCATGTGCACGGCCGAGGGAGCACTCTACGTGGGGTCCCCGGAAACTGTGGCCGCGAAGATCGCCCTGTTGAAGAAGAACCTGGGCGTGGACCGCTTTGATCTCAAGTACAGCAACGGCACCCTGCCGCACGCGGCCATGATGCGCTCCATCGAACTGTTCGGCACCGAAGTGGCACCCCGCGTGGCCGCGCTGCTGGCCGGGTCGTCGGCCAGCTGACTCCGCCCGGCTGAATCCGCCGGGAACCGACCGGCTGTGAACCGGCCGGGCTGTGAACTGAAAGAATAGGAACCATGACTTCCAGCATGCCTCGCAACGAGGAACTCTTTGACCGCGCCCGCCAGCTGATGCCGGGCGGCGTGAACTCACCTGTGCGCGCCTTCGGCTCCGTGGGCGGGACGCCGCGGTTCATGGTGTCCGCCAAGGGTGCCTACCTGACCGACGCCGACGGCGCCGACTACGTCGACCTCGTCTGCTCCTGGGGCCCGGCGCTGCTGGGTCACGCCCACCCGGCTGTTATCGCCGCCGTGCACGCCGCCGTCGACCGCGGCCTGTCCTTCGGCGCGTCCACGCCGGACGAGGCCAACCTCGCCGCCATCGTCAAGGAGCGCGTCCCGGCCGCCGAACGCGTCCGGATGGTCTCGACCGGCACCGAAGCCACCATGACCGCCATCCGGCTGGCCCGCGGCTTCACCGGACGGAACCTCGTCATCAAGTTCGCCGGCTGCTACCACGGCCACCTCGACGGCCTCCTCGCCGCCGCGGGCTCGGGCCTGGCGACCCTCGCGCTGCCCGGCTCTGCCGGCGTCACCGCCGCGACCGCCGCCGAGACCCTCGTGCTGCCCTACAACGACCTCGACGCCGTCGAAGCCGCCTTCGCCAAGCACGGTGACAGCATTGCCGCCGTCATCACCGAAGCCGCGCCCGCCAACATGGGCGTGGTCACCCCCGGCGAGGGCTTCAACGCGGGCCTTTCCCGGATCACCCGCGAGCACGGCGCCCTGCTGATCCTCGACGAGGTCCTCACCGGCTTCCGTACCGGCTACTCCGGCTACTGGGGCCTGACCGGCGGAGCCGCCGAACGCCGCCGAGCCGTGGGTCCCGGACCTGCTGACATTCGGAAAGGTGATCGGCGGCGGCATGCCGACGGCGGCCCTCGGCGGACGCGCCGAGGTCATGGACTACCTGGCGCCCTTGGGTCCCGTCTACCAGGCCGGCACCCTTTCCGGGAACCCGGTGGCCATGGCCGCCGGAGTCGCGACCCTCACCCACGCCACCCCCGAGGTCTATTCGTTCGTGGACGCCCGCTCCCTGGAGCTCTCCGCGGCGCTGTCTTCGGCCCTCGATGCCGCCGGCGTGGACCACTCCATCCAGCGTGCCGGGAACCTGTTCTCCGTGGCCTTTGGCACGGCCGCCCGGGGTGTCCACAACTACGACGACGCCCAGGGCCAGGAAGTGTTCCGCTACGCCCCGTTCTTCCACTCCATGCTGGACTCCGGGCGTCTACCTGCCGCCGTCGGTCTTCGAAGCCTGGTTCCTCTCCGCCGCGCACGACGACGCCGCGATGAACCGGATCTTCGACGCCCTGCCGGCCGCGGCGAAGGCGGCGGCCGCCGCGAAGCCGTAGCGTCAGGGCCGCTCCGACGCATTTAGCTATGCGGCGGCGGCCGGCCCCGCCGTCGTTCTCGAACGGCCGGCAGCGTTAAACGACTGATGGCACCCGCAGCGGCGGGTGCCATCAGTCGTTTAACGCTGCCATAGCGGCCGGCGGACTAGAGAACGTCGGAGAGGAACCCCTGCAGCCGTTCGGTCTGCGGGTTCGTGAAGATCTGTTCCGGCGGGCCGGACTCCACGACGACGCCGCCGTCCATGAACGTGACCGTGTCCGAGACGTTGCGGGAGAAGCCCATCTCGTGGGTCACCACCACCATGGTCATGCCGCCCTTGGCGAGGTCGGCCATCAGCGCCAGCACACCCTTGACGAGCTCCGGGTCGAGGGCGGAGGTGGCCTCATCGAAGAACATCACCTCCGGCTTCATGGCCAGGGCGCGCGCAATGGCGACACGCTGCTGCTGGCCGCCGGAGAGGTTGGCGGGACGCGCGTCGGCCTTGTGCTTGAGCCCCACCAGATCGAGCTGTTCGAGCGCTTCGTCCCGGGCCTGCTCGGCCGGCAGTTTGCGCAGCTTCCGCAGAGCGAGGGAGACGTTGTCCACCACGGTCTTGTGCGGGAACAGGTTGAACTGCTGGAACACCATGCCGATCCGCTGGCGCAGCTCGTCCGGATTGTCCTTCAGGACCGAGCGGCCGTCCAGCAGGATGTCGCCCTGATCCGGTTCGATCAGGCGGTTCATGACGCGCAACAGCGTGGACTTCCCCGACCCGGAGGGGCCGATCACCGAGGCGGTGGTGCCCTTCTCGACGTGCAGGTCGATGCCGCGGAGGACATGGTTCGAGCCGAAGGACAGGTGCAGGTTCTTGCCGGTCAGCGAGCCGGAGGCGAATTCGCTCATGGCTGTGCTCCCTTCCCGATCAGGGCCGCGGCGTCGTCCGGCTGCCGTTTCTCCGGACGGCCGGTGCGCAGGCGGTTGTCGATGTAGTTGACCAAGTGGGTGAGCGGAACGGTCAGGAGCAGGTACATGAACGCCGCGGCAACCAGCGGCGAAAGGTTCCCCGTGTTGGCGGCGGCGTCGTTACCGATCCGGAAGATCTCGCGCTGGCTGGCGATCAGGCCCAGCAGGTAGATCAGGGACGAGTCCTTGATCAGCGTGATGAACTGGTTGACCAGGGCCGGGAGCACCCGTCGGATGCCCTGCGGAATCACCACGAGGCGCATGGACGAGCCGTAGCTGAAGCCCAGGGCACGGGAGGCCTCCAACTGGCCCTTTTCCACGCTCTGGATGCCTGAGCGGAAGATCTCGCCGATATAGGCCGCCGCCATGAGCGTCAGGGCGAAGATGGCGAGCGGGAACGGGTTCGTGGATCCGGTCGTTACCCGGACCACGGGTCCGAGCCCGAGGCCGATCAGGAGGATGACCACAATGGCGGGGACGCCGCGGAACACGTCCGTGTAGATCCGGGAGAGCCAACGCAGCGCAGTGATGCGGGACGTGCCCATGACGGCCAGGACCATGCCCAGGATGCACCCGAGCACGCCCGAGGAAACCGCCAGGATCAGGGTGTTGGGCAGGCCGACCGTAATCATGTTCGGTATGACGGCTGCCATCGCCTCCCAGTCAAAGAAGGTCTTTACGAGTTGATCGAGTGCATCCATGGACTAGGACTTCGGAACGGTGACGGCCTTGGAGCCCGGGGACCACGTGGCCGGGGTCTCGCGGTCCGGGTACCATTCCTTGGTCAGCTTGGACCAGGTGCCGTCGGCAATCACGGCGTCGAGGCCGGAGTTCAGCGCGTCGATGAGTGGCTGGTTTTCCTTGTTCACGGCGTAGGCGGTGAAGTTCTGGGTGTTCACAACCGACTCGGCGATGACCGTGCCGTCGCCTTCCTTGACCTGGCCGGTGGCCTGCTGGGACGGTGCGACCCAGGCGTCAACCTGTCCGTTCTTCAAGTTGGCGTAGGCGGTGTTGTAGTCCTCGAAGCGGACCGGCTCGATCTGGAGGGTGTTGGTGACGTAGTCATCCTGCACGGTGCCCTGGACCACGGCGATGCGGGTGTCCTTGGTCAGGTCCTTGAATCCCTTGACGGGGGCGTCCTTCTTGGCCACCACTGCCATGTAGCCGAAGTCGTAACCGTTGGTGAAGCCCACGGTCTTGCGGCGGGCGTCAGTGGTGGAGATCGAGGAGGACCCGAGGTCGAACTGCTTGTTCTGGACCTGGGCGAGCAGCGACGCGAAGCCGGTCGACTTGAACTCCACCTTGAGGCCCAGCTTGTCCGCGATGGCGCGCAGGAGCTCGTTGTCGTAGCCGGTGAACTTGCCGGACTTGTCGATGTAGATGTTCGGCGGGGCGTCCGAAAGGGTTCCCACGGTGAGCGTTCCGTCGCTGATCAGGCCGAGCTTGGACTTGTCGATCTTGTCCAGGGCGGTGACGTCCTTGGTCGTGTACTTGTCCAGGGACGTCTGGTCGCTGCCCTGGAGCGCATCCGTCGGTGACGCCGTGGTCTGCGCCGACCCGCCGCCGCACGCTGCAAGGGAGACCGCCACGGCGATGGCCACGGGAACGGTTGTCAGCCACTTCAAGGCTTTGCTTTTCATCACGCAATCACTTTCGTCTGAATTCAGTGGTTCGCGGGGAGGCTCATCGGGCTCCCGGCTGCTCGCGTGGGCGCCGGGCGGAGCGGACACGCCGCGAAAGATAATTGTGTCATCCGGCATGGACGCCGATTGAATCCGAATTAATCGGCGCAAGAATGTGTGATCTGCGAAGTATCTTCAAGATCCCGGGTGATTGGCCGTCTTCCGGATAGTGCCAGCAGGGCGCGGCGGAATCATCGGCGCGGGAGGAGCCGGCGGCCGGGTTCCCCGGGCGGTGTGAGTTGCGTCGCAATCGCTGGAATTGCGCGCACCGGGGGACTAGTTAAGTCTTTCCGGCGGTCTTTCGCCGGCGAACGTTTCGTTTTAAGAAGTTCGCCGGAAATCCGGGCGTCTAGAAGTCGCCGCGGCTGGCGTCCTCCGGGGGCAGGACCGGCCAGTCGCCTTCGATCACGGCGGCCGGCTTCGTCTTGCGCAGGTAGCTCTGGAAGTCCGCGGCCTGGGCCGAGGCCCATTCAACCTGGAGCTGGTGCAGGTTGCTCGCCGGCATCCTGAGCTTGGGGAATTTTCCGGCCATGGCATCGAGCATGCGCAGGGTTGCCAGGGCGTCGGCGGCCGAGGTGTGGGCGTTGTCCAGGCTGACGCCGTATTCCTCGCACAGGGCCGTGAGCGTGCGCTTGCCCTTGCGGTACCGGTCCACCTGCTTGTTCATGATGTACGGGTCCAGGACGGGGAAACGGCTCAACTGCGGGACGCCGTAGCGGGCCGATTCGGCCGCGAGCACGGTGAAGTCGTAGCTGGCGTTGAAGGCGATGACGGGCACGCCGGCGTCGAACAGCTCCTGCAGCACTGCGGCGAGTTCGCGTGTCACCTCGGCGACGGGCCGGCCTTCGCGGCGGGCCTGCTCGGTGGTGATGCCGTGGATATCGCTGGCCTCGGTGGGAATCTCAACGCCGGGGTCGGCGAGCCACTCGTGTTCCTTGATCACCCCGCCGTCGGAATCCACCACGGTGACTGACGCCGTGACGATCCGCGCCGAGCGGGAGTTGCGGCCCGTTGTTTCGAGGTCGAAGGCTGCGCGGGGAAGGCTGTTCCAAGTGCTCATGCTTCAACGCTACCTGCTGCCTCCGACAGTTCTTGACCGCCGCCCCCGCGTGCCGTCCGGGCACGGCGCCGGAGTCCGGAACGGCTAGGCTGGACCGATGCGGACGGAGTATGTGGAAGCGGTGCTGGAGCTCGTGGCGTTGATCCCGGCCGGCACCGCGGTGGCCTATGGCGACGTTGCGGAACTCCTGGGCTCCGGCGGCCCCCGCCAGGTCGGTTCGGTCATGAGCCACCACGGCAGCAGCGTGCCTTGGTGGCGCGTGCTGAAGTCCAGCGGGGACGCGCCTCCCGGCCACGAGCATGAGGCACTGGCGCTCTATCTGCGGGAGGGGACACCGCTGCTGGGCGGTTACGCCGACTTCCTCCGGACCGGCGAGGGACGCTGGCGCGTTGACCTGGCCGCAGGCCGGTGGGCGCCCACCGACGCCGACTTCGACCGGATAGACGCCATCGCCGAGCGCCTCGAACGGGCGTTGCATAAATTGTCGGTACCGGATGATGAAATGACTGTGTGAGTACCCCCAGCCACGGCCAGTTCAGGATCAGTTTCAGGATCGAGTTGCAGCAGCCCGAATCCGGGCAGCCCGCAAGCCTCGATCCAAGCCCGCACCGCCCGCCGTCCCGGCTTCCCGGGGCAGGACCGGCAACGGGCGCAGGTCTGCGCCTGCTGCCGCCCCGGACCCACCACAGCGCGGTCCCGGTGCTGTCGCCGGACCAGCTCGCCGCCGTCGAAGTCCCGCCCGGCTCCGGCCCCGTCTTGGTGCCGGGTGCACCCGGCACCGGCAAGTCGACGGTCCTGGTCGAAGCCGCCGTCCGCCGCACCCAACGGGACGGCCTGGACCCGGAACGGATGCTCATCCTGGCTCCCGGAAGGCTCGCCGCGGATACGCTCCGCGACCGCTTCACGGCCCGCCTGGACCGGAGCCTGAGCACGACGCCGGCCCGCACCTGGGCGTCGTATGCCTTCGATCTGATCCGGCGTGCCAAGGCCGAAGGCATCCTGCCGCTGCCGCGCCAGCCGAAGCTGCTCTCCGGCCCGGAACAGGACCTGATCATCAAGGAACTGCTCGAGGGGCATGCACTGCCCGGCCTGGAGCTGCCGTGGCCGGAAGACCTGGACGCCGCGCTGCAGACCCGCGGTTTCCGGCAGGAAGTCCGCCAGCTCTTTGACCGGATCATCGAATCCGGGCGGACGGCCGAGGACCTCGTGACACTGGCCCGGCAGTGCAACCGGCCCGACTGGATTCCGGCGGCCGCGCTGTACTCCGAGTACCGCGACGTCCTGGACCTGCGCATGCCCGAGGCCTTCGACCCCGCCGGCATCATCACCGCCGCACGCCAGATTTTCCAGGACGCCCCGGATTTCCTCGCCGCCGAACGCGACCGGCTGCAGCTGATTCTCGTGGACGACATCCAGGAGGCGAACCCCGCGGTCTTCGAACTGCTTGCAGACATCGCGGCCGGCAAGGACGCCATCATCACCGCCTCGCCGGACACGGTGGTTCAGGGCTTCCGCGGGGCACGCCCCGATCTCGTGGCGGAGCTTCCCCGGCTCCTGGCCACCGACGGAGCGATCCTGGAACGTCCGCTCTGGACAGCGCATCGGCACGCCCCGGCCGTGGCAGAGTCCTGGCTGTCGGTGGCCGGACGCATCTCCCGGCGCTCCGGCGGTCAGTCCGCACGCCGCCTGGAGCAGCCCGGACCTGTCCCGACGCCGGAGGGAACCGCGGACAAGACGCCGGTCCCGACGCCGGACGGGTCGCCCCGCGCCGACGCCGACGGCTGTTCGGGGTCGGTCGAGGCACACCTGCTGCCGTCCCCGGTCCACGAACTGCGGTATGTGGCGCAGCGGATCCTCGAAGCCCAGTTGAAGGATGCCCGGGAACTCGGGGACATCGCGGTGATCGTGCGCAACGGCGGCCAGCTCAGCCAGCTGCAGCGATACCTGGCCGGCCAGGGGATTCCGGTGCGGATTCCCGTCGCCGAATCCGCGGTCCGGGACGAGGTTGCCGTGCGTCCTTTGCTGGATGCCTATGCCGTGGCCCTGGACCCGGAAGTGCTCACGCCCGAGTCGGCCGTGTCCTTGCTGACGTCGCGGATCGGCGGCGCCACCTCGATTGAATTGCGCAGGCTGCGGCAGTCACTCCGTGGCGAGGAACTCCTCGGCGGCGGCGGACGCACCAGCGACGCCCTCCTGGTCGAAGCCCTGCTGGAACCCGGAGCGCTGGCGACGCTGGGCATCGAGGGGCACTCGGCCCGCCGGATCGCCCGGATGATCAGGGCCGGGCGGGACGCCGCCGTGGCCCCCGGAGCCAACGCCGAGACGGTGCTCTGGGCACTCTGGCATTCCACCGGCCTGGCCTCCCGCTGGACCGAGGCCGCCCTGGCCGGAGGATCGGCCGGGGCGCGGGCCGACCGCGACCTCGATGCCATGATGGCGCTGTTCCATACCGCCGAACGCTTCGTTGACCAACTGCCCGGCTCCGGCCCGGAGCAGTTCCTTGAATACCTGCTGAGCCAGGAGCTCCCGATGGACACCCTGGCCGCCAGGGCGCAGCTTGAAGACGCGGTGGAACTCATGACGCCTGCCAGCGCCGCCGGCCGGGAGTGGCCGGTGGTCATTGTGCCGGGGCTTCAGGAAGGCGTGTGGCCCAACACCCGGCTCCGCGGCGAGCTGCTCGGCAGCACCCTGTTCGCCGACGCCGTCGAACACGGCGTGGAATATGCCCTGCAACTGGATCCGCTCAGCCGGTTGCGCGAAATCCGCTATGACGAACTCCGGAGCTTTTCCACTGCGGTGTCCCGCGCCCGCGAGGTGCTGATCTGCACGGCTGTGTCCTCGGAGGACGAGCAGCCGTCCTCGTTCCTGGATTATGTGGCGCCGCTGCGTCCGGGGCAGGACCGGCGGGGCTTTACCCCGGTTGAGCGTCCGCTGACCCTCCGGGCCCTGGTCGCGGAACTGCGCCAGTACGCCCAGCTCGACCCCAGGGCCGCCGAATCGGCCGAAGCCGCGGCCGTGCTGGGCGTCCTGGCCACGGCACAGCCGCCGGTTCCGGGCGCTCACCCGGCGAGCTGGTGGGGACTGGCCGAGTTGTCCTCCGAGGAGCCGGTTGTGCCGCCGGGCGGCACCGTCTTCGTGTCGCCCTCGAAGGTCGAGACCGTGCAGAAATCACCGCTGGACTGGTTCGTCCAGGCTGCCGGCGGGGAAGCCGCGACGGATTTTGCCCGCAGCCTGGGAACCTTGGTCCACGCCATCGCGCAGGACCTGCCCGACGCCTCGGGAAGCGAATACGTCGCGGAACTCGTCCGGCGCTGGCCCACACTGGGGATGAAGGACAACTGGGAAGGCAAGCTGGATTTCCAGCGTGCCGAGTCCATGGTCCGCAAGCTCGCCCAGTATGTCCTCGTCATGCGCAGCGAGGGCCGGAGCCTGGTCGGCGTCGAGCAGGACTTTGAGGTGAAGCTGCCGGACCTTCCGGCGGAGACGGCGGCCTCCGCGGTGCCCGCGGGGCCCGCCGGATCCGAGTCCGGCGACACCGGGAGCATCGGGCCTGCGCGGCCCGCCGTGCTCCGGGGCCAGGTCGACAGGCTGGAGATCGACGCCGAGGGCCGGCTGGTGATCGTTGACCTCAAGACCGGCAAACGCCAGCCCGGCAAAGCGGATCTGGAGCGTCATCCGCAGCTCGGCGCCTACCAGGCCGCCGTGCTGGCCGGGGGCTTTGCGGGTCCCGACGACGGTCCGCCGCCGCTGCCGGGCGGGGCCGTCCTGGCCCAGCTCGGCACCACCACCAAGAGCCCCGGCATCCAAGCCCAGGTCCCGCTGGACCCGCAGGACAACTGGGCGCTGGAGATGGTCGGCGACGCCGCCCGGGTGATGTCCGGCAGTACCTTCCAGGCCCGTCATGATCCGTCCAAGGGAGGCCACGGCGGCCACGGCTGCCGGCTCCCCGAAGTGTGCCCGCTGTGCGTGCGGGGAAAGCAGGTTACTGAATGACCTCCGAGGCGCCGCCGACCGGCCTGGCCGACCCGCACCCGGCACCGAACGCCGGCACCCCGCCCGAGCCGCGGTTCAGCCCCGAGGAGCTGTCCGCGATGCTGGGGGAGAAGAACAGCCCCACGGCCGAACAGTCCCTGATCATTTCCTCGCCTCTCACCCCGCGGCTGGTCATCGCAGGGGCAGGCTCGGGGAAGACCGCCACCATGGCGGACCGGGTGGTGTGGCTCGTGGCCAACGGCTGGGTACGGCCGGAGGAAGTCCTCGGCGTCACCTTCACCCGCAAGGCCGCCGGCGAACTCGCCTCCCGGATCCGGGCCAAGCTGGCAGCGCTGGCGCGCATCGCCGCGGCTGACACCGGGAACACCGTCTTCCCCGCCGGGCTGCTGAGCACGGATGCGCTCGAACCGAAGGTGTCCACCTACCACTCGTACGCGAGCGGCATCGTGTCCGACTATGGCCTCCGCCTCGGCGTCGAACGCGACGTCGTGCTACTCGGCGGCGCCCAGTCGTTTCAGCTCGCCAGTGAGGTGGTGGAGGCCTTTGACGGCGACTACGAGCACTTCCGGTCCGCCAAATCGACCCTCGTCAAGGCCGTGATCCAACTGGCCGGGGAGTGCGCGGAGCACCTGCAGGACCCGGCCCACGTCCGTGGCTGGCTGCTGGAACGGATCGCCGCGTTCGAGTCGCTTCCCTACGTGGCCGAGGCCAAGAAGAACCCCACCCAGGCAGCGGGCGAGCTCAGCGCCATGCTGCGAACCCGGGCCAGTGTCGCGGACATGGTGGGCCGCTATTCCGCGGCGAAGCGCGCCCGCGGAGCCTTGGACTTCGGCGACCTCGTGGCCTTGGCGGCGCGGGTGGCCAACGAGATTCCGGTCGCCGCGCAAACGGAGCGTCAACGCTACAAAGTAGTGCTGCTGGATGAGTTCCAGGACACGTCGCATGCCCAGCTGGTGCTCTTCTCCCGGCTCTTTGGTGACGGCCATGCCGTCACTGCGGTGGGGGACCCGAACCAGTCCATCTACGGCTTCCGGGGAGCCTCCGCCGGGCAGCTCTTCCACTTCGTCCGCGAATTCCCGGTCCGCGTCAGCGGCGACGCCAGGAACGGCGACGTCACCGCGGGCGAAGGCCCCGGCGGGGAAGGTATCAGCGGGGAAGGTATCAGTGGGGACCGGGGCAGTGAGCCCGCCGGGCCGGCACGCTTTGCCGTCGCGCCGACGTCGTACCTGACCACCGCGTGGCGCAACGGGCGCAACATTCTCGCCACGGCCAACCTCATCTCGGCGCCGCTGAGCAAGGCGGCGGCGAGCCTCGGGGCCGCCGGGGCCCGGGAAACGGCAGATGCGGTGGAAGTCCCGCCCCTGCAGCCCAGCCCGGCCGCGGTCCAGGGCAGGGTCGTGATGGGACGGTTCGCCACGGACGAAGCCGAGGCCTCGGCCATCGCCGGGGACGTCCTGAAGTTCCGGGTGACGGACTTCGACGCCGCGCAGGCAGACCCGGTGCCTCCGGCCATGGCCGTCCTCTGCCGGCGGCGGGCACAGATGGAATGCATTCGGCGCGAGTTCGAGGTCCGGGGCATTCCGTACGAAATCGTCGGGCTCGGCGGGCTGCTGGACACCCCCGAAATCATCGATCTCGTCGCCACGCTCCGGGTCCTGGCCGATCCCGGGCGCTCGGACTCCCTCATGCGCCTGCTGGCCGGCGCACGGTGGCGGATCGGCCCGGCGGACCTGATGGCCCTGAGGGACTGGTCCAGTTTCCTCGCCCGCCGCCGCGGCCGTCCCGGCAGCCCGGACGCCGACGACGACGGGCCGGACACAGCCGATGACGCCGTGATTGAAGGCGACATCACGGACTCCGCCAGCCTGGTCGAAGCCCTGGACTGGCTGCCCCGCGAAGGCTGGACCTCGGCGCACGGCCGCAGGCTGAGCCCCGAGGCCCGCGGCCGCCTGCAACGGCTCTCGGACGAACTCCGGCAGTTGCGCAGCTACATGGGGGATGACCTCACCACCTTGCTGGGCGAGGTCGAACGGGCCATGCTCCTGGACATCGAAGTCGCGGCCCGGCCCGGAATCAGCATCCATCAGGCGCGCCGGAACCTGGACGCCTTCCAGGACGCCGCCGCCGGGTTCCTGCACACCTCCCAGCGGGTCGACGTCCTGGCGTTCCTCGCCTGGCTGGAAGCCGCCGCGGCCGAGGAAAACGGTCTTGACGCCGCAGCGCCGGAGGTGAACCATGAGGCCGTCCAGCTCCTGACCGTCCACGCCTCCAAGGGCCTGGAATGGGATGTCGTGTTCGTTCCCGGGCTCAACTCAGGGGCATTCCCCAGCAGCAGGGACTCGCGGTGGAGCAGCGGAAGTGCGGCTTTGCCGTGGCCGCTGCGCGGCGATCGCGCCGACCTGCCCCAATGGGACCTTGACCAGCCGGACCAGAAAGGCTGGCTCGACGCCGAGAAGGAGTTCAAGTCCGCCGTCCAGACGCACGGCGAAGCCGAGGAACGGCGCCTGGCCTATGTGGCCTACACGCGGGCCAAACACGTGCTCTGGATTTCAAGTGCCGCCTGGGTGGGGTCCCGCGCCGGATTGGCTGAGATGTCGCCCTTTCTGGCCGAGCTCGAGGGCCTCACTGCGGAGGGCGCAGCCGAAATCCACCCCCTGTCCGTCAGCGAGGACTCGCTTCCGGCCGAAAGCCCCCTGACCTCCGAACTCGAAGTCGCCGCATGGCCCTACGATCCCCTCGAAGGGCCGTATGACCCCCGGACGGGCAAACGGCTGAGGCTTGTCCCGGGCCGCCGTGCGGCCATGGAATCGGCCGCGGCCCGCGTCCTGCAGGCGATGGACCGCGACCCGGACTTTGACCCTGATGTCGCCCCGGACTCTGACGCGGACAGTGATCCGGCTGCCGCCCTGACGTATTCCGGCGGCGACGACGAACGACGGCCCCTCCTGCGGGGTCCGGCGGCCGGTTGGGCGCAGGAGGCGGCCACCTTGCTGGAACGCCGCTCCCGGCGTTCCGTGGTCCAGGACGTGCATCTGCCCGGCCATATCTCCGCGTCCACCCTTGTGGACCTTGAAGATGACGCGGGCTCCGTCGTGGCCCGCCTGCGGCGGCCGGTCCCGCGCGAACCGGGGATGTCGGCCCGCAAGGGCACGGCCTTCCACGCGTGGGTGGAGGAATACTTCGGGGCGGCCGGCATGCTGGATCTGGGCGAGGCTGCCGGTGCTGACGACCACATCGACGAGGCCTACGGCCTGGATTCCATGGTGGAGACCTTCCGCCAGTCCGAGTGGGCACACCGCGCCCCGGCCCATGTCGAGGTCCCGGTGGAGACGAGGATCGGCGACGTTGTGGTTCGGGGCCGGATCGACGCCGTGTTCCGCGACGCCGACGGCGGCTGGGACCTCGTGGACTGGAAGACCGGGCGCCGCCCCTCGGCATCCCAGCTGAAGGTAAAGGCCGTCCAGCTCGCCGTCTACCGCCTGGCCTGGGCCCGGCTCAAAGGGGTCCCGCTGGAGGACGTCCGGGCAGCGTTCTACTACGTGGCTGACAACCAGGTGGTCCGTCCGCACGATCTCGGATCGGCGGAGAAACTTGAAAAAATTGTGGCCGCGGCGCTGGGGAGGACAACGGCGGCGAGAGGCGCCTAAACGGATCCCGCCGGCCGCAGCCGGCGGGATCCGTCGGCTGCCCTAGAAGACAGCTCGGGCAGACAGCCCAGGACGGCAGCTTAGGCGGTTGGCTTAGGCGGTTGGCTCGGGCAGTTGGTTCAGTCAGACGGGGTCAGCGGGACGTGGCGTCGACCACCGTGATGGCGGCGGTTGACGTGTTGTCACCCGGTGCAGGTTCCCTGGCTGAATCCGGCTGCACGACGGCAATTGATTGCGTCGAGGTGTCGTCGGCGGCGGGAACCGCGGCATCAGTGTCGTCTTCTCCAGCCACGCCGGCATCGGGGTCCGCGGCATCAGACTCCGGGGCAGTCGCCTGCGTGACAACAGACTCCGGGGCATTCGCAGTGGAGGCGTCGCCGGGCTTCGTGCCGTTGTGCGCCTGAGTCGTTGTGCGCTGCGCCGTCGGGGGCAGCCGCGTCGCCGCCGTCCGTGTTGTTCGGGCTGGCAGTCTGCCCGCCGTCGCTCTGCTTCTCGGCGTCTGAGGTGCCGGTAGCGGACCTGGAGTCCTCGTCCGCTTTCCCGCCCGAAAGCGGCGTCGGCAGCCGCGTCGGCACCTGCGGCCTGCGGCTGTGTTCGTGTCTGCTGCGGGCTCCGCGGCGGCCGTCGGGGCGTCATCCTCCGCCTCGCGGGGGATGGGCGTGACATGGACAGCGGGCACGGCACTGATCTCCGGAGCGGCAGGTGCAGCCTGAGCGGCACCGGGTACCGGCTCCAAGGGCAGCAGCGTGACCTTGCTGACGGCAGGCGCCGTTCCGCTGCGCCGGGGCTCCCGGGGCTCCCGAGCAGCTGGCGCGACGCGGCGGACGCCGTCGTTGGTGCATTGGTACCGGAACGGGCTTCTTCTGCGCCGGATTCGGGTGTCCCGACCGGCCGCGGCAGCGGTTCCACACTGATGGGCTGGCCGCCGTGTTCCGCGACGTCGTCGGCCAGGGCGGCCAGCATGGACTCGGCCTCGTCGATCATGTCCTCGTTGCCGGCCGCCATGCCCTTGACCAGGTACTGCGCCAGGGCGAATTCGGCGGACAGTGCCGCCCGCCGCAGCAGGTGGACATCGGGAACGTCGCGCCGGCTGGTGGTGTAGTGGTCCAGGACCGCGTTCACAAAGTCCTGTTCGTTCGAGGCGACCAGCCACGCCATATCGTCCGCCGGGTCGCCGATGCGCAGGTCGGTCCAGCCCGTCACGGCGGTCACGCGGTCGCCGTCCACCAGCAGGTTGTCCTCATGGAGGTCGCCGTGAACCACACAGGGATTGAAGCGCCAGAGCGAGACGTCTTCCATGGCGTGTTCCCAGCGGCGCAGCAGCAGCGGCGGGATTTTTCCGGTCGTGGCGGCCTGGTCCAGTTCGTTGAGGCGCCGCTGGCGGAATTCGTTGGGGGTGTAGCTGGGCAGATCGGCATTGCTCACGATTGACCGGGGGAGGTCATGGATCGCCGCCAGTGCGGCCCCGATTTCCCGGGCCAGGGCTGGAGAGCCGCTGCTGAGGTCGTCAAGGGAGCGGGTAGCGCCGGCCAGATGGGAGTACACGAATGTGCTGAGCTGGCCCTGCCGGACGGTTCCCGCCACCGTGGGCATGAGGAACGGCAGCTCGGCCCGGATACCGGGAGCGAAGGCCCGCAGGACCAGGAATTCGGTTTCGAGCCGGGCGCTGGCCTCGGCGTGCCGGGGGGAGCGGACGCGCCAGCGTTTGCCCTCGGAATCCAGCAGGAGCGCTGCGTCGAAGTCTGCCGGATCGTCGGGCGCAGAACTGACGGCGGTCGGGGTCAGGCCGGGTACCGCCGCAGTTGCTACAGCTGCCAGTTCGATTGGTTTCCTTCTCACCCTTCCACGGTAGATTGAGCGACGCCCAAGACGGCGATGCACTCCGGCGAGTCTTGAGATCGGGGCTAAATCGGGGCTAAATCAGGGGTAAATCGGCGCTAATTCCGCGGCAGAGGGCGCATCCCGCACACGCCTGGGGCCGCGCGGCCGCGTGGGCGGCAAAATGTCAATTGTCAGCCCGAGTCAGTACGGTGGGTATATGAGTCTTGCGGAGTCACCGGCATCTTCGTCACTGCATCGTCGTCACCTGCATCGTCGTCACCGGCAACGTCACCGACATCAGAGCAAGCGCCCTCTGAACCCTCGTCGACGGGCGCGGCGCCGCCGCCGGTGCAGCTTTTGCCCGCAAACCACCTGATGGACACCGTTCTTCCCGTGCGCCCGGCCCTGATCGACCGCGGTTCCGCGGCCCGGTTGAAGCCCGGGATGCTGGCGGAGCTGATCGGCTCAGGCTCGGCGCGGGCCGTGGTGCTCTCCGGCCGGCAGGCCCTGGTCAGCGACAACAGCCTCGTACTCCTGAACGCGGCCGAGCTCGCCGGGCATCTGGCGAACACCCCGTACGCTCCGGAGCACGTCATCTACCTGGGTTCGGCCCTGGCCGGTTCGGACCTCGACGCCGGCACCGAACTCGTCCTGTTCGTCCTGCCGGTGCAGTTCGAAGTCAGGGCCGAGGAGTTCGAAGCCCATGTTGCCGGCATCCCGGGCGATGCGCAGTGGGCCGGTTTCCGCGAGGTCGCCGCACGCCTGAACGCCACGGACACGGCGTTGTTCGTCGAAGCCAGCGCCATCGCCAACTGGCACGCCACGCACACCCATTGCCCGCGCTGCGGCACGCCCACGCAGCCGGAAGCCGGCGGCTGGGTCCGCCGGTGCCCGGCCGACAACTCCGAGCACTATCCCCGGACGGATCCGGCCATCATCGTGACTGTGGTGGGTGCCGACGGGCGGCTGCTGCTCGGCGGCGGCGGCCCGCTCGACGCCCGGAACTATTCGACCCTCGCCGGCTTCGTCGAGCCGGGGGAGTCGCTCGAACAGGCCGTGCAGCGCGAGATCGGCGAGGAGGTCGGGGTCCGCGTCACCGCTTCGCAGTACCTCGGCTCGCAGTCCTGGCCGTTCCCCGCCTCCCTGATGCTCGGCTTCACGGCCACCACGACGGACACCGAAGCCCGGCCCGACGGCGTCGAAGTCACCAGGGCACGCTGGTTCAGCCGGAGTGAACTGCAGGAAGCCGTCCTCAGCGGCGAGATCGTCATTTCCAGCAGGCTCTCCATCGCCCGGTCCCTCATTGAACACTGGTACGGCGGCGTCATTCAGGACGCCGCAGACAGCGCCTGACACGGCCTGCCCCCATCCGCAGGACACCGACTACCGACTGAGCAGCAAAAGTGACCACAGAGAAATTGAACTTCAGTACCATTCCCGCCGGCGGGCCTGCCGGGCCCGGGGACGCCACGTCCGACGTCGGCCCTGAACCGGATTCCCGCTCGCTCGAGGAACGGATCCTCGGCGGCCTCGACGCCGAGCAGCGCGAGGTCGCCAGCACCCTGCAGGGACCCATGTGCGTGCTGGCCGGCGCCGGGACCGGCAAGACCCGCGCCATCACGCACCGGATCGCCTATGGCGTGCACTCGGGGGTGTACAGCCCGCAGCGGCTCCTGGCCGTCACCTTCACCGCCCGGGCAGCCGCCGAGATGCGCAGCCGGCTCCGTGACCTCGGCGTCGGCAACGTCCAGGCCCGCACCTTCCACGCCGCGGCGCTGCGCCAGTTGCAGTTCTTCTGGCCGCAGGCGGTCGGCGGCACGCTGCCCAATCTGCTGGACCACAAGGCGCAGATGATTGCCGAGGCGGCACGGCGGCTCCGGCTCAGCACGGACCGCGCCTCCATCCGGGACCTCGCCTCCGAAATCGAATGGGCCAAGGTCTCCATGCTGACCCCGGCGAACTACCTGGAAAACGCCCAGGGCCGCGGCAATCCGGGCGGCTTCGACCTCACTGCCGTGGCCCGGGTCTTCCAGTCCTACGAGGACGTCAAGACCGACCGCAACGTCATCGACTTCGAGGACGTTCTGCTCATCACCGTCGGCATCCTGCAGGAGGACCCGAAGGTAGCGGCGACCGTCCGGGAGCAGTACCGCCACTTCGTCGTCGACGAGTACCAGGACGTCTCCCCGCTGCAGCAGCGGCTCCTGGAGCTGTGGCTTGGCGGCCGCGACGACCTCTGCGTCGTGGGCGACGCCAGCCAGACCATCTACTCCTTCACCGGTGCCTCCCCGAAGCACCTGCTCGGCTTCAAGGCCATGTATCCCGAGGCCCACGTGGTCAAGCTCATCCGGGACTACCGTTCCACGCCGCAGGTGGTCAAGCTCGCCAACGACCTCCTCGCGGGCCGGCGCAGCGGCGGCCCCGTGGCGGACGCCGCCTGGGCCACGCCGCTGCAACTCGTGGCGCAGCGGCCGGCGGGCCCGGTGCCGCAGTTCACAGAATGTTCAGACGACGAAGCCGAGGCCGCCACGGTCGCCGTGCGGATCCGCGAACTGCTCGACGCCGGGACCCCGGCCAGCCAGGTCGCCGTGCTCTTCCGCACCAATGGGCAGTCTGAAGCCTACGAACAGGCCCTGGCCTCGGCGGGGATCGGTTACCAGCTGCGCGGCGGTGAGCGCTTCTTCGCCCGGAAAGAGGTCCGGGACGCCATCCTGCAGCTCCGGGCCGCCACCCGGGCAGTGGCCGAAACCGCCGCGCCGGAGCCGCTCGGGCAGCTTGTCCGCGACATCGTTTCCTCCCTCGGCTACACCGACGCGGCGCCGCACAGCGGCGGCGCGCTCCGGGAACGCTGGGAATCGCTGGCCGCCCTCGTGGCGCTGGCCGACGAACTCGTGATCAGCCGCGGGGAACAGTTCAGCCTTTCCGACTTCGTCAACGAGCTCCAGGAACGGTCCCTTGCCCAGCACGCACCGACCGTCCAGGGCGTCACCCTGGCGTCGCTGCACGCCGCCAAGGGCCTGGAATGGGACGCCGTGTTCCTGGTGGGACTCAGCGAGGGGCTCATGCCGATCTCGTTCGCGGACAGCCCGGAATCGGTGGACGAGGAACGCCGGCTCCTGTATGTGGGCATCACCCGCGCCCGCGAACACTTGTCCCTGTCCTGGTCCACCGCGCGGACACCGGGCGGGCGCGCCAACCGCAAGCCTTCCCGCTTCCTGGACGGTCTGCGGCCCGACTCGGTGGCCAGCTCCCAGCTCCGGGGCAAGGGGGCGGCGCCGCGCCGGAAGGCGGCCGTCCCGGCGTCGTGCCGGGTCTGCGGGAGCATGCTCTCCAGCGGCGCGGAACGCAAGGTGGGGCGCTGCAACCAGTGCCCGCCCAGCTACGAGGAACAGACGTTCGACGCGCTGAGGCAATGGCGGAAGGACGTAGCCCTCGAGGCCGACGTCCCGGCGTTTGTCGTGTTCACCGATGCCACACTGACCGCCATCGCCGAGGCCCGCCCCGACTCACTGGAACAGTTGGCCAAACTCGCCGGCGTGGGTCCGTCCAAACTGGAGAAGTACGGCGAAGCCGTCCTGACGGTCCTGGCTGAAAGCACGGTGCAATGATGTCCGGTGCAGTGATGTCCGGTGCGGTGATGCCCGGCGCCGGCAACAGCCGCGCCGGCGGTTCCGGACGCGGGCCGAGGGACACGGGACCGGGTCCCGTGCCCGCGGCCACGCCGCTGACCACCGCCGACGGCGCCCCTGTGGTGGTACGCCGGTCCGCCCGCCGACGCCGGACCGTCGCCGCGTTCTGGGAAGACGGCACCGCCGTGGTCGCCATCCCCGCTTCCTTCAGCAGAGCGCAGGAGCGGGAATGGGTTCACCGCATGCTTGAAAAGCTCCGGCTGCAAGGGGCCCGCGGCGCGCGTGGTTCCGGCCGGCGGCGGCCCCGCTCTGACGCCGATCTTGCCGCCCACGCCGCCGAACTTTCAGCGAAATACCTGGGCGGCCGGGCGGTGCCCTCCTCGGTCCGCTGGGTCACCAACCAGAACTCGCGCTGGGGTTCGGCGACACCGTCGGAGGGAACCATCCGGCTCTCGGCAAAGCTTCAGCCCATGCCGCAGTGGGTGATCGACTACGTGCTGCTCCACGAACTCGCCCACCTCCTGGTGGCCGGCCACGACGCCGCATTCTGGCGGCTGTTGACGGCGTACCCGGAGACGGAGCGCGCCAAGGCCTTCCTTGAGGGAGTCTCGTTCGCGACATCACGCGGCCTGGCGCCCGGCGACGGGTACGGCGACGGCTACGACGAAGCCCCGGACGGAACCGAAATCCCGGCCGGGGCCCACTAACGTTCGAACTGTCCCGGTTCGGCGCTCCGGCGGCGGGAGCGCCAGGCGCTAGGCCTTGGGGTTGCCGCCGTCTTCCGGCCCGCCGTCGTCTTTCGGCCCGCCGTCCACGTCCGGCCCGCCGCCCTGAGGGGCGTCGTCGGCCGCCGGCGGTTCCTGGCCGGAGTCGGAGTCCTCCGTATCGGCGTCGGCTGGCTCGTCGAAGCCGCCGCTGAGGAGCTTCTGCAAGGCGTCGTCCACCTCGCTGTCGCTGGCTTCGGCAAGCTTCCGGCGTTCGCTGAAGCCCTGCGGATCGTCCAGATCCTCTGCCGTGGGCAGCAAGTCAGGGTGCTGCCAGACGGCATCGCGGCCCTCGATCCCACGCTCGTCCTTGAGTGAGGCCCAGAGCGTGGCGGCCTCGCGGAGCCGGCGCGGCCGCAGTTCGAGCCCCACCAGGGAGGAGAACGCGTGCTCCGCGGGACCCCCGGTGGCCCGGCGGCGCCTGACGGTCTCGCGCAGTGCAGCGGCGGAGGGCAGCAGCTTCTCGGTGGCGCCCCAGGTGAGTTCGTCCACCCAGCCCTCCACCAGGGCGAGGGCCGTCTCCAGCTTTTCGAGGGCCTGCTCCTGGGCAGGCGTGCGCTGCGGCATGAAGACACCCTGCGAGAGCGCCTCCTGGATGCCCTCGGGGTTGCTGGGATCGATCTCCCGGGCGAGTTCTTCGATCTTGGACGTGTCGATGTGGATGCCGCGGGCGTAGGCCTCGATTGCACTGAGCAGGTGTCCGCGGAGCCAGGGGACCTGGACGAAGAGGCGGGCGTGCGCCGCCTCGCGCACGGCGAGGAACAGGCGGATGTCATTCTCCGGCAGGCTGAGGCCCTCACCGAATTTCGCCACGTTGGCCGGCAGGAGCGCCATTTCGAGGTCTGCCAGGGGCACGCCGATGTCCGTCGAGCTGACCACTTCGGCCGAGAGCGCGCCGATCGCCTGGCCGAGCTGCATACCGAAGATCGCCCCGCCCATGTTCTGGATCATCGAGGAGGCGCCACCCATCATCGCCTTCATTTCCTCGGGCATCTGCTCGGTCATGGCGGCGGAAAGCGCGTTGGCAATGCTGTTGGCCACGGGTTCGGTCAACCGCTTCCACGTGCCGAGGGTTTCCTCGACCCATTCGGCACGGGACCACGCCCGGCCGATCAGTCCCGTGGCCGGAAGGCCCGTGACCTGGTCCAGCCAGAGCTCGGCCAGCCGCAGGGCCTCATCGACCTCCCGTGACTGTTGGGCGGTGACCGAGGGGTCGGACCCGCTGGCAGCCACCCGCCGGGCGTTCTCGTGCGCCAGCTGCCAATTGACGGGCCCCTCCGTCGGGGCGCTCATCATCGCCTGCACCTGGGAGAACATCTGGGCCAGGAGGTTTGGATCGTCCGGTAGGCCCGCGGCCTTGGCGAGTTCGGCGGGGTCGATATTGCCCATGCCCTGGCCGCCCATCAGGTTCTTGAGCATTTCGGCCAAGGGATCCTTGGGTTCCTCGTCGCCATTGGACGGATTGAGTGGGTTGGAGGTCATGATCCCGCCGATCGTCGGTGTGGCTGCTTCTCAACTTCACGGTACCCCTCGGCAAGAGTGGCTGTCTGCCGAAACCGCGCCACGTTCGCTGTAGGCAAAGAGCGCTCCGGGGTAGCGAGCGCGTAGTGTTGGAAGTTGGAATATTTGCATGCGGCAGCCTCGGGTAGGCTGCGGCCCAAGTGCGCGGTCAAGGCGTCCTGTCAGGATGTCCTGGCAGGCTTGTCGTGACAGAGTTTTCCTTACAGGGAATCCTGTCAGGGGCCGCCGCCCCTCGCGCCGGCACGGAGAGGTCGTTCAATGACAGTCACCCAAGGTGAACAGCCCGCCAGCGACCCAGCGCCCGGCCCGGTCCGGGGCCGAAGGACGCGAGTGGCAGGTGCCGGTGTCCCGCGGAAGCGCGGCAACCGGTCGTCAGCCATGCTGGTCTCGGGGCTGCTGGCCTTGGCCCTGGGGATCACCGCGGTGAGCCTGCCGGTGCCCTACGTGGTCGAGTCTCCCGGGCCCACCTTCAACACCATTGGCGAGGACAACGGCAAGCCGGTCATCAGCGTGACCGGCCACGAGACCTTTCCCGCCAAGGGCAATCTGGACCTCACCACGGTCTATGTCGACGGCGGTCCCAACGGTCCCGTCAGCGTGTTCGAGGCGTTTTCGGCATGGCTCAACGGGACCAAGGCCGTCTACCCGCAGGAACTGCTGTTCCCCACCGGCGTGACCAAGGAGCAGTCCCAGCAGGAGAGCGCCACCGCGATGACCACCTCGCAGGAGAACGCCGTCGCCTCGGCACTGAAAGAACTGAATATTCCGTTCGAGCAGAAAATGCAGGTGGCCGGCCTCCCGGACGACTCCGCCTCGAAGGGCCTGCTGCAAACAGGCGACGTTCTGGTCTCGATTAATGACAAGCCCATCACGGCCCTCGGCGTCGTCCAGGCGGAACTGGCCGCAGGCAACGGCAAACCCGTCAAAGTCATCGTGGAACGTGCCGGCAGCCAGGTGCCCGTCACCATTACTCCGGCCAAGAACAGCGCCGGCCGGTACATCCTCGGCGTCATGCTGCAGTACAAGTTCACCTTCCCGTTTGACGTCAAGATCTCCCTCGACAAGGTGGGAGGGCCCAGTGCGGGCATGATGTTCGCCCTTGGCATCATTGACACCGTCACGCCCGGGGACCTGACCGGAGGCAAGCACATCGCCGGGACCGGAACCATCACCCCGGACGGCGCCGTGGGACCCATCGGCGGGATCGCCCAGAAGATGCAGGGGGCGAGGTCCGGCGGGGCCACGTTGTTCCTGGCACCGGCGGCCAATTGCGACGACGTCGTGGGCCATGTTCCCGACGGCTTGCAAGTCGTCAGGGTCGAGAACCTGACGGAGGCACGAAAAGCGGTCGAACTGGCCGCGTCAGGCGGCGACACATCCGGCCTCCCCGTCTGCACCAGCAACTAGACTGGCCGCGGAACTAAGCGCCGGCCCCACTCGTGGCACTAATGACGGCCGCCGCCGTCCCGCCGGGGGCATGCTGTAGGACCCTGACGGAACGGCAGCGGCGGCCGTTAGAATGCATCAACCCTGCAACACCGGCACTTAGTCGCAGGACTGAGTCACAGCAGCGACTAACAACTAAAAACCAGCAGTAGACGACCAGCTATGAGGTACCGAGTTTGTCCCGTCCCGCCAGCAATGTCCCGCCCGGAAGACCCCAGACACGACGCGGCGCCCTGACGCCGACGCTGATCATCGTGGCCCTGATCGTGGTCGGATTCATCTTCTTCGCCAATGTGTGGACGGATGTCCTCTGGTACCAGCAACTGGGCTTCTTCGAAGTGTTCATGACCGAGAACCTGGCCAGGATCGTGATCTTCCTGACCGGTTTCGCCATCATGTTTGCCGCCGTCTTCTTCGCCATCCGGATTGCCTACCATGCGCGGCCGGTCTATGCCCCCAACTCGGAAATCCGGGACAACCTGAACCGGTACCAGGTCCAGCTCGAACCAATCCGACGCGTCGTGATGGTGGGTCTTCCCATCCTCTTTGGCCTGTTCGCCGGCAGCGCCGCCGCCAGCCAGTGGCAGAAAGTCCTCCTCTTCCTGAACCAGGAGCCCTTCGGCCAGAACGATCCGCAGTTCGGCCTGGACATCAGCTTCTACCTCATGACCCTTCCCTTCCTCGGCTTCGTCACCGGGTTCCTCATCAGCGTCACGGTGGTCGCGGGACTTGCCGGCATCCTCACCCACTACCTCTACGGCAGCATCCGGATCATGGAACGCGGGATCTTCACCAGCCGCGCCGCGCAGATCCACCTGGCTGTCACGGGCGCCGCTTTCCTGGTACTGCTGGGCGTCAACTTCTGGCTGGACCGCTATTCCACGGTGCAGAGCAACGGCGGACGCTGGGCCGGTGCACTGTACACCGACGTGAACGCCGTCATTCCGACCAAGGCCATCCTGGCTGTGGCCGCGGCCATCGTGGCCGTGCTGTTCATCGTCGCCGCAGTGATCGGCAAATGGAGGCTTCCGGTGATCGGCACCGCGATGCTGATCATCACCGCAATCCTGGCCGGCGGGGTCTACCCGTGGGTCATCCAGCAGTTCCAGGTCCGGCCCTCGGAGCAGACCCTGGAGAACGAGTACATCAAGCGGAACATCGCCATGACCCGTGCCGCCTACGGCTTGGACAAGGTCCAGGAAAACCGGTACAACGCCACCACGAACGCCACCACCGGCGCACTGGCCCCCGATGCGCAGACCACCGCCAATATCCGTCTGCTGGATCCGAACCTGATCTCGGATGCGTTCTCGCAGCTTGAGCAGTACCGGCCTTACTACCAGTTCCCCAAGGCCCTCAACGTGGACCGCTACGAGATCAACGGCAAGATCCAGGACACGGTCATCGCGGTCCGTGAACTGAACCCGGACGGGCTGGCCACGAACCAGCAGTCCTGGCTGAACCGGCACGTGGTCTACACGCACGGCTATGGCGTGGTCGCGGCCAAGGGCAACAAGTTCACCGTGGACGGCAAGCCGGAGTTCCTGCAGGCGGGCATCCCGTCCACCGGCGCGCTGGGCAACGATTCGACCTATCAGCCCCGCGTCTACTTCGGGCAGGACTCGCCCGATTACTCGATCGTCGGCGCCCCGGACGGCGCACCGCACCGCGAGCAGGACCGGCCCGCGGCCAAGGAAGGCGACGGCGAAACGCAGTACACCTTCACCGGCAACGGCGGCCCGAACGTGGGCAGCTTCTTCAACAAGATCCTCTATTCGATCAAGTTCCAGTCCTCGGACCTGCTGCTTTCCGACGGCGTGAACGCCGAGTCCCAGATCCTCTACGACCGCAACCCGCGGGACCGCGTCGAGAAGGTTGCGCCGTACCTGACCGTGGACGGCAATCCCTACCCCGCCGTCGTCGACGGCCGGGTGAAGTGGATCGTGGACGGCTACACCACGAGCCCGTACTTCCCGTATTCCCAGCAGGAGCAACTCTCCGCCGCCACGGCCGACTCGCAGACCGCGGCGAACCGGACGGTAGCCCTGCCGAACAGCTCGGTGAACTACATCCGTAACTCGGTCAAGGCCACGGTTGATGCCTATGACGGCTCCGTGACGCTCTACGCCTGGGATGACCAGGACCCCGTATTGAAGGCCTGGCAGAAGATTTTCCCCACGTCGCTGAAACCGTATTCCGAGATGTCCGGCGCGCTCATGAGCCACGTGCGGTACCCGGAGGACCTGTTCAAGGTCCAGCGCGAGCTTCTGGGCCGCTACCACGTGACCAATCCGGACGCCTTCTACACCAACAATGACGCATGGTCCGTTCCGAACGACCCCACCGTCCAGGACGAGGTCAAGCAGCCGCCGTACTACATGTCGCTGAAGATGCCCGACCAGGACAAGCCGGCGTTCCAACTGACCTCCTCGTTTATCCCGCAGGTGGTCAACGGCAACGCCCGCAACGTGCTCTACGGCTACCTGGCGGCAGATTCAGACGCAGGCAACCAGAAGGGCGTCAAGGCGGACAGCTACGGCCAGCTCAGGCTCCTGCAGATCCCGCCGGAGACCCAGGTCCCCGGTCCCGGCCAGGCGCAGAACAAGTTCAACTCCGACCCCACGGTTTCGCAGGCCCTCAACCTGCTGCGCCAGGGAGCGTCGGCGGTGCTCAACGGCAACCTCCTGACGCTGCCGGTCGGCGGCGGCATGGCCTACGTCCAGCCCGTCTACCTGCGGTCCACGGGTGAGACCTCCTACCCGACGTTGCAGCGGGTCCTGGTGGCGTTCGGCGACAAGATCGGGTTCGCGCCCACGCTGGACGAGGCGCTGAACCAGTTGTTCGGCGGAAATTCGGGAGCCGCGGCAGGGGACTCGGCGAACAAGGGGCAAACTCCGGCCACCCCCACCACACCCGGGGGCGCCCCTCCCGGAACCACGGACGCCAAGGCGGAACTGAAAGCCGCCCTCGATGAGGCCAACGCCGCGATCAAGGCCGGCCAGGACGCTCTCGCGAAGGGCGACTTCGCGACCTACGGTGAACAGCAGAAGAAGCTGGCGGCGGCGTTGCAGAAGGCGCTCGAGGCCGAAGCGAAGCTGGAAACGACGGCGGCACCGGCAGGCACGGCCTCGCCGTCGCCGTCGGCCACGCCGTCAGCATCAGCCGGCAGCTAATGCTGTTGTAGGTCCAGGCGCAGAACCGGGCGCACGCCGCCTGGAAGCCGACAGGCCGGGTTTGCCCTCCACGGAGCGGCAAGACCGGCCTGTCGGCTTCCAGGGGAGCTCCCGCGGGCGGCGAGACGCACATCACGCCACCTCGATTTGGCCTCAAGTTCACCGGCAGGTAGAGTTGATCTTGCGACGCGGGGTGGAGCAGTTCGGTAGCTCGCTGGGCTCATAACCCAGAGGTCACAGGTTCAAATCCTGTCCCCGCAACTGGAGAAAAGGTCCGGAACACTGGAAACAGTGTTCCGGACCTTTTGCTTTAAGCGCCGGGACCCCCGAGCGCCGGGGGGCTGAAGCGCCAGTTACTTGAAGCGCCAACTGCTTGAATCGCCGGCTGCGGAGGCGCTGGGCGGTGCCGGACCCGGGACCCGCGCCGGCGCCGGCCCGAGGTCGGGGGTACGCCGGCCGGATGAGGTCCGCCACACACGTGCTGCCGGGGCGCCCAGGGCCGGGCAGGTCCCGCGCCGTGGCGGCCCAGTACGGGGAGGTTTTCTCTGAGTCAATGGCCGGTGGTCAAGGCAGCTCTGAAACTAGGGTAGAGTTGATCAAGCGACGCGGGGTGGAGCAGTTCGGTAGCTCGCTGGGCTCATAACCCAGAGGTCACAGGTTCAAATCCTGTCCCCGCAACCAGGAAACACCAGCGGTACACAGAAGAGGCTCGGATCATCAGATCCGGGCCTTTTCTGTTGCCCGTGCCGGCCGCCCGTGCCGGCGGGCCATCCGGGCCCGGACCTGACCCTCAGGCGTCCTTGAGCCGCTGGTAGGTCGCCAGGGCAAGGGCCCTGGACTCGGCAAGGTCCACAATGGGTGCCGGGTAGCCGGGGGCGGCGCCGTCGGCCTTCCAGGGCTCATGGACGGCTTTGTCGTCCAGCGCGGCGAGCTCGGGAATGTACCGGCGCAGGTAGCGTCCGGCGGCGTCGAACTTCTTGCTCTGCGTGACCGGGTTGAAGATCCGGAAATACGGCGAGGCGTCGGCGCCCGACCCCGCGACCCACTGCCAGTTGGCCGGGTTGCTCGCGGCATCGGCATCCACCAGCGTGTCCCAGAACCACGCCTCGCCGAGCCGCCAGTCGGCCAGCAGGTTCTTCACCAGGAAGGACGCGGCCGCCATCCGGACGCGGTTGTGCATCCAGCCGGTCTGCCAGAGCTGGCGCATGCCCGCATCTACCAGCGGATAGCCCGTACGGCCCTGCTGCCAGGCCTCCAGCTCGGCGCTCGACGGCGGCTGCCACTCGAAGCGGTCGAACTCGGGCCGGTAGTTCTGCGTCGCCAGGTCCGGGTTCTCGTAGAGAAGCTGCCAGCAGAATTCCCGCCAGCCGAGTTCGGAACGGAAGATCCCGACGTCGGCCGGTGCCCCCGGCGCAAAGTGTTCCCGCAGCGTGTGCCAGATCCGGAAAGGGCTGATTTCTCCAAAGCGCAGATGGGGTGAGAGCCTGCTGGTACCTTCGACGCCGGGGATGTCGCGGCCGGTGCCGTATTCTGCTGCCGGTCCGTCCACGAAATCCGCCAGGCGGCGGTGGGCGCCGGCTTCGCCCGGCGTCCATGTCTCGGCCAGCCCGCTACTCCAGTCGGGGTGATGGGGGAGCAGTGCCCAGCTTTCAATTGGTTCGCTCGTCGGCAGGGTCCCGTCGCGGGTGCGTGCCGGGGCCGGCAGCCGGTCCGGGGCCGCCAGCGGCTGCCGGGGCTCGTTGCCGGCCAGGCAGGCCTTCCAGAACGGCGTGAAGACCTTGTAGGGGCCCCCGCTGCCGGTCCGCACGGTCCACGGCTCGAACATGAGGTTTGCCTGGAAGCTCGTCGCGCTGAGGCCCTCGGCGGTGGCCCAGCTCTTCAGGCCGGCGTCGACGGTGCGTTCTGGTTCGCCGTAGCGGCGGTTCCAGAGCAGGGTGTCGGCAGAGGTTTCCGCGGCAAGGTCCTGGATGATCCGCGCGGCCGGGCCGCGGCGGAGCACCAGCCGCGAGCCGGTGGCCTCCAGCGCGGCGGCGAGCCCTGCCAGGGAATGGTGGAGCCACCACTTCACGGCGCCGCCCAGGGGCCGGACGCCGGGCGATTCCTCGTCGAGGACATAGACAACGGTCAGGGGCGTGCCGAGGGCGGCGGCCTCCGTCAGTGCAGGATTGTCATCCAGCCGGAGGTCGTCACGGAGCCAGACAAGGGTCGCAGACATGGATCCACGGTACACGCGCGGGCCCTGGGCCCGAGGCAACAGACGCTGCACAGCACGGGCGCTGCACGCCACACGACACCACACCACGGGCACGGCACAACAAGGGCCGGGCTCCGGCGGGCGAACCTGATGTGTCAGGCTCACCCGCCGGAACCCGGCCCCGGGTACGGAAACCGGTTAGAGCTTGTCGAAGTCGGCTTCGTCCACCGTGGAGCCGGTCGCAGCAGTCCGGTCTCCGGTGCCGATGGCCGCGGGCGAGCCGCCGGACTTCATCGCGGCCAGCCGGGCCTCGATTTCGGTCTGTTCGCCCAGGTCTTCCAGTGAATTGAACTGGGCGTCCAGGCTCGAGGCAGCGAGCTCCTGCTGGCCGCGGACCTTGGCTTCCTCGCGGCGGATCTTTTCTTCGAAGCGGCCTACCTCGGACGTGGGGTCCATGATGTTGATGCTCTTGAGGGCGTCGTGGACCTGGCTCTGGGCCTGCACGGTCTTGGACCGGGCCACCAGCTCATTGCGCTTGCTGGTCAGTTCGTTGAGCTTGCCCTTCATCTGGTCAAGGCCGTGCTTGAGCTTGTCCACCACCTCGGTCTGGGACGCGATGCTCGGCTCGGCGGCCTTTGCCTCGTTTTCAGAGGCGATCTGGCGCTGCAGCGCAACCTTGGCGAGGTTGTCGAACTTCTCCGCGTCGCCGACGTCGCCCCGGGCACGGTATTCGTCCGCCTTGCGGGACGCGGCGAGGGCCTTGTTGCCCCAGTCCTGGGCGTTCTTGATGTCCTCGTTGTAGTCGTCCTGGAGCATGCGCAGATTGCCGATGGTCTGGGCCACGGCGGACTCGGCCTCGGCAATGTTGTTCGTGTAGTCGCGGACCATCTGGTCCAGCATTTTCTGCGGATCCTCGGCCTGGTCCAGCAACGAGTTGATGTTGGCCTTCGCCAGCTGCGCCATGCGGCCGAAAATGGACTGCTTAACCATGGTGTTACCTTTCGTCCTGCTCAGTTGTCTCACTGATTCCAGTGAACAGATGATGTGTCGCTTCTATCCGCTGTCCGGTCCGTTCCGTCCGGCGCGTAGTCTGTTGTGTTTCCTGTGCAGCGCGGGCTCGGCAGGCTAGAAACTGCCGGAGTCGCCGCCGCCGAAGTCACCGCCGCCGCCAAAGTCGCCGCCACCGCCCCAGTCGCCACCGGAATCGCCGCCGCCCCAGCCGCCTCCGCCGCCGCCCCAGCCTCCGCCGCCTCCGCCGTGGAGGATGGAGTTGATGAGGATTCCGCCGAGGATCGCGCCGCCGAGGCCGCCTCCGCCGCTGCCGCCGAACATCCCGCCACGGCCGTAACCTTGGTTGGCGTAGCCGCCGAAGTGGTCAACGTCGGACTGGGCCAGTTGCGCGGCCTGTGCCGCCAGGGCGTGGGCCTGCTGCGCGTACTGCAGCGCGGTGACCGGGTCGGTGCGGGAGATGGAGAGCGCATAGTCCAGGTTCCGCTGGGCTTCAGCCAGGCGTGTGCGCGCGTCGGTGCCCACACCTCCGCGGCGGGCGGTGATGTAGTCCGACGTCGCGCTGATTTGGGCCTGGGCCGACATGATGCTCTGCTGCAGCGAAGCCTGGGCGCGGCGCGCCTGTTCCTGCTGGTCGCGGATGCCGCTGAGCGCCTGGTCGAGTGTCTGGTGCGCCGTTGCCACCCGTCCGAGTGTGGCGATGGGATCGATCTTGCCGCCCTGGATTTCCGCCTTGACCTGCGCCAGCGCGGCTTCCACCGCGGCCACCGGTCCGGAGAGTTCCGGGTGGGCGCCGGACTGGATCATCGCCTTCGCCTGGGCCAGGTCCTGGGCCGTGTCGACGACGGCGGACTCCAGCCCGCTGCGCGCCTCGCCGAGGCTTTCGGCCGTTTTGGTGATGGCGCCGATCAGCACGTTTGTCTGGTGCAGGCTTTCCTCGGCAGCGCGCACTGCGACAGCGGCGAGGCTGTTTTCGCCCGCGGCGAGCTTCTCCTTCGCCGTGGCGGAGGCGTTCTGCACGAAGTCGAGACGGTCCTTGGCCTGGTTGATGTTGTCCGCGACCTGGACCAGGGCGCTCTCGGCGTATTTGGCGCGCAGATCGGTCAGTGATTGTTCGGCGCTGGCAATCCTTGCCTCGGCCTCCGCGGCTCCGGCGCCGACGGCGGCGAGGGCCTGCGGGGCGTTCTTCTCCAGCTCCCGGAGGGAATCGAAGTCCGCCTTCTGCTCCTGCAGTGATGCAAGGGCCGCTTCAGAGCGGCGGATGATTTCGCCGAGCCAGCTGCGCTGCTGCTCCTCGGTATCGGGAATGTGGTCGTCGAGCTGCTGCTGCAGCTTGAACGACTCCGTCATGTGGGCCTTGGCCTCCTGCAGCGCCTTGGTGAAATTACCCACCGCGGAGTCACCATATTGGGCCTGGGCGAATCCAAGTTCCTGCTCGCTGGACTTGATGGCGTCATCGGCCTCGATCAGCAGCGAATCGCTCTTGCGGCGCAGTTCCGCCACGGTGAGGCCCGCCAGCGGGTCCGGCTCGGCGCCTGGCGTCCCGTTGGACGCTCCTGCCCCCTGGACTGCCTTCTTGCGGCGGCTGCGGAAGTACAGGTACGCTCCCGCCCCGCCCACGGCGACGACGCCGACCCCCACAAGGACGGCGCTGCCCGATCCGGCGTCGGACGGCACGGTGCCGCTGCCGCCGGCTGCCGCATCGCCCACCGCAGCGGCGGTATCAATGGCGGCCTGCGCGAAGTCGCGCTTTCCGCCGGCCAGGTTCGGAACGACAGCGTTCTGGGTGATGTTGGATGTCTTGGGGTAGATGGCGCTGGCCGAACTGGGGGAGAAGTAGTACTTGCCGTCGTCGGACATAGTGAGAATGACGTCGGCTTTGCCCATGCCCTTGTTCGTGGCGACGGCCACCGCCCAGGCCTTAGGGTCCGTGGGGTTCTCGAACGTCTTTGCCGTGATGACATACAGGTTGTATTTGTGGTCCTTCAGGAGCTTCTGGATGGCGTCCTGGACTTCGGCCTTGCGGCTGCCGAGCACGTTCGCGCTGTCCACGATGTTCTGCCCGGACGGGATGGTCACCGGGTCTTCGGCCAAGGCCGGAGCGGCGGGAAGCGCCAGCAATCCGGCCACGCCAAGGACGGCGAGGAAACGATTCAACTTAGACCGCATGTGCAACCCTTCAGCACTTCTGGGACCGGTTCGGTCGAACCAGCCGTCACAGAATGCAGCAGCGCCCCCACGCAGATGTAAAGCCGCAGGTCGCTGTGGCAATTCCATTTGATTCTATGGTGCACCCAAATGGCAGTCCACCTACGGGAATATGCCACCAGCGAAAAGCGCTTAAGCGAGCAAACACCGGCCCTCAGGCCGCTGTCCATCCGTTCAGGAACCTCCCAGCAAATGTCCGCTCTAGTATCAGTCTGAGCGTCCATAGTTATAAGCAGACGAGGATGAAAGGAAGTCTCATGACTGAGAACCCAGTGCCGGGTGCGTCACCGGAGCCGACACAACAGAACCGGGGACCCGCGGGACCGCAGGAGGGCGCCCCGGCGCAGCCGAATGCCTCAGCGCAGCCGAATGCCTCAGCGCAGCCGAATGCCGCACGCGCCCCTGAGGCGGCACCCGGAAGCCCGGCACCCGAGAACCCGACCCTCCGCCTGGACGGCGCCGAGGACGGCGCGCCGCGTCCGGTGTACCCGCAGCACCAGCCTTCCCAAGCCCAGCCCTCCCAGCCCCAGTACCCCGCCGCGGACACCCGGCAGTTCGGTGCCCAGCCCCAGCACCCCGCCGCGGACACCCAGCAGTTCGGTGCCCCGGCCCAGCCATCGGGCCCCTACGGCGCACCCTCCCAGCCGAGCCAGGGACAGGGACAGGGCCAGCCCGCCCAAGCCCCGTCCGGCCAGTCCCCGTACGGCTACGCCCCCTACGCTGCCCACTCCGGCGGCCAGCCGCCGTCGGGTCCGTCGTATCCTTCCGGCCAGAGCTTCGCCAACAACCCGGCGCATGCCCCCAAGCGCAAGGCGGCGTTCGGCGTCCCGACCCTCGTGGCCAGCATCGTTGCGGCCGGCCTGATCGGCGGCGGCGTGGTGGCGGGCAGCAACGCGCTGCTGGCGGAGCGTTCCTCCACGGCCACAAGCAGCACCACCCAGGCGGGACCGGTGATCGTCAACAACAGGGAAGACGTCAACGCCATCACCGCGGCCGCCCTCAAGGCTTCCCCCAGTGTTGTGACCATCAAGGCAACCAGCGGCAGCGACGGCGGAACCGGCAGCGGGATCATCCTTGACGCCGAGGGCCACGTGCTCACGAACACGCACGTCGTCACGCTCGACGGCAAGGCCGCGAACGCCACGATGGAAGTCCGGACCAGCGACGGCAAGGTGTACTCCGCGAAGATCGTCGGCACCGATCCGCTCTCCGACCTCGCCGTGATCAAGATCGACAACCCCTCGGGACTGGTTCCGGCCACACTGGGTGACTCGGGCAAGCTGAACGTCGGCGACACCGCCGTCGCCATCGGCTCGCCGCTGGGACTCACCGGCACGGTCACCGACGGCATCGTCTCCACACTGAACCGGACCATCAGCGTGGCGTCCTCCGCTGCGCCCAAGGACGGTGCGGATAACTCCCAGGGCGGCGACCAGGGCTTCCAGTTCGCGCCTCCGGGCGGCGGCCAGACCCAGAGCACCGCGGATCAGGGATCCATCTCGATCAATGTCATCCAGACTGACGCGGCCATCAACCCGGGCAACTCCGGCGGCGCGCTGGTGAACACCAAGGGCGAGATCATCGGCGTCAACGTCGCGATCGCCTCCGCCGGCGGCGACTCGTCCAGCGGCAGCAGCAGCGGCAACATCGGCGTGGGCTTCAGCATCCCGATCAACAACGCCAAGCGCGTGGCCCAGGAGATCATCAGCAACGGCAAAGCCACGCACGGGCAGTTCGGCGTCAGTGTGAAGGCCAAGGCCGCAGGCTCGTCCTCCTCCGGGTTCTCGGTGGGCGCGGAGGTCGCGACCGTCGAGTCCGGCTCGGCCGCTGACAAGGCCGGTATCAAGGTCGGCGACGTCGTGACGAAGTTCCAGAACCTGACCATCAGCGATCCCAACCAGCTGACCGCCGCGGTGCGCGAACAGCCCGCCGGAGCAACGGTCAAGGTCACGGTCCTGCGCGGCGGCCAGCAGAAGGACCTCGATGTGACCCTCGGCGCTGCTGCCGAGCAGTAGAAGCAGTGCAGTAGCAGAAACTCAGGCAGCGGCACAAAGGCCGGGCGGCACCGAACGGTGCGGCCCGGCCTTGCGTGCCGGCGTTGGCAGGGCCGGCGGGCAGCCCAGTCGGGCAGGGCAGCCGGGCCGGAGCAGGTGGCCCGGAAGCGGAGCTGACACAGGCGTTAACCCAGGCCGCGCCGCCCGGCGGCTATATGGTTAGCTAGGAACAGCCCGGCTACCGGGCGTTCCGTGGCCATGACCCCGCCAGGGGCGGCTATCCACCCGCATGGAAGGCTGCTGTAGACACAGTGGAAGAAACTCTGAAAATCATTGTGCTGGTCAAGCACGTCCCGGATGCGCAGTTCGACCGCCACCTCACCGGTGAGGCCAGCACCGTTGACCGCTCCGAAAGCATCCTGTCTGAACTGGATGAATACGCCCTGGAAGCGGCGCTGCAGCTGATCGAGGCCCGCGGCGGAGAAGCGGCCGGAAACAAGGTCATCGCCCTGAGCATGGGTCCGGCCGGTGCCGTCAATGCGGTGAAGAAATCCCTCCAGATCGGCGCCACGGAAGGCGTGCACCTCAGCGACGAAGCCCTCGCCGGCTCCGATGCCGCGGCCACGTCGCTGGCACTCGCCGCCGCGATCCGCCACCTCGGCGCGGACGCCCCCGCGGACCTCATCCTCACCGGCATGGCCTCCACGGACGGCGAGACCTCGCTGGTCCCGGCACAGCTCGCGGAGCGGCTGGGGCTTCCGCAGGTAACTTTTGCCGCATCGCTGGAGCTCGACGGCGGCAAGCTCACCGCCCGCCGCGACGGCGACACGCACGCGGACACCATCGAGGCTGAACTGCCGGCCGTCGTCTCCGTCACCGACCAGATCAATGATCCCCGGTACCCGAACTTCAAGGGCATCATGGCGGCGAAGAAGAAAACCATCACCACCTTGAGCCTTGCCGACATCGGCGTCGACCCGGCCCACGTGGGCAAGTCCGGTTCCTGGACCGCCGTCGAGACCGCCGAGGCCCGCCCGCCGCGCACCGCGGGCACCATCATCACCGACGACGGCGACGCCGGCATCCAGCTGGTCGAGTTCCTGGCCGCCCAGAAGCTGCTCTAAAGGGGATATCCGAACATGGCAAAAGTACTCGTTTTCATTGACAACCCCGGCCAGGCGCTGAAGAAGTCCAGCCTGGAACTGCTCACGATCGCCCGTTCCCTGGGCGAGAGTGTTGCCGCCGTCAACGGCGAACTGCACGACGACGCCGCCGCGGCCCTGGCGGCCTACGGCGCCGAGGCGCTGTACCGTCCCGTCCGCCGCAGACCTCGACGACTACCTCGTGGGACCCAAGGCGGCGTTCCTGGCCGCGGCCGTTGACGCGGCCGGAGCGGACGTGGTCCTGACCGAGAACTCGGCCGAGGGCAAGGAAATCGCCGCCCGGCTCGGCATCAGGCTCGGCGCCGGCGTCATCACCGACGTCGTGGCCGTGGACCCTGACGGGACGGCGCACAAGTCGGTGCTGGCCGGGTCCTACACCACCACGGCGAAGGCCACCACGCCCGTTTCCGTGCTGACCGTGAAGTCCAACAGCATCACGCCCGAGCCCGCGGTGTCCGCCACGGCGCCGGAAAGCGTCACGGTCCAGCTTCCGGCCGATGCCACCGCGGCCTCCGCCCGGGTCACGGCACGTAACGAAAAGCCCGCCAGCGGACGCCCGGATCTGACCGAGGCCCGGATCGTCGTGGCCGGCGGCCGCGGCGTGGACGGCAACTTTGGTCCGCTGGAGGAACTCGCCGACGCCCTGGACGCCGCCATCGGCGCCTCGCGGGCCGCCACGGACGCCGGCTGGATCGGCCACGACGCGCAGGTCGGCCAGACCGGCAAGACCGTCTCGCCGCAGCTCTACATTTCCGCCGGCATTTCCGGTGCCATCCAGCAGAAGGCCGGCATGCAGACCGCCAAGGTGATTGTGGCCGTGAACAAGGACGCAGAATCGCCGATTTTCGAGATCGCGGACTTCGGCATTGTGGGTGACCTCTTCCAGGTTCTGCCGCAGGCGACGGCCGAAATCAAGAAGCGCAAAGGCTGACCCATGAGCACCAACGCCGTTCCGGCGCAAAGCCCGTTCGATCCGGAGACCTCCCGGATCGGGCGGGTGCTTTGTTTCACGGCCCATCCTGACGACATCGATTTCGGCGCCGCCGGCACAATTGCGGCCTGGACTGCCGCAGGCGTCCAGGTCAGCTACTGCATCATGACCGACGGCGATGCCGGCGGCTTCGATCCCGCGCAGCGCGACGAAATCGTGCGGCTGCGCATCGCGGAGCAGGAGCGCGCCGCCGCCCTGGTGGGCGTCACGGACATCCACTATTTGCACCAGCGCGACGGCTACCTTGAACCCTCGCATGAGGTGATGCGCGAGGTGGTGCGCCTGATCCGGCAGCTCCGGCCCGACGTCGTGCTGTCCATGCATCCGGAACGCAACTGGAACCGGATCCAGAAGAGCCACCCGGATCACCTGGCCGTGGGGGAAGCCGTGACCCGCGCCGTGTATCCCGCCCTGGAAAACCCCTTCGCGTACCCGGAGCTGGCCGAGTCCGGGCTGGACGCGTACAAGCTGCCGTGGCTGTGGCTCTTCGCCGGGCCGGAAGAGCGCGAAAACCACTTCGTGGACGTCACGGCACACGTCGAAAGCAAGCTTGCCGCCGTCCACATCCACGTCAGCCAGCACCCCGACGTCGACGCCATGGAGCGCACGGTCCGCGGCCTCATGCTCAGCACCGGGGCACGCGCCGGACTGCCTGCCGGACGCAGCGCCGAGGCCTTCCATGTCGTCACAGTCAACGGCCCGGGGACCATCGCCGGGTTCTAGTGTTGCCGCAGCACCACCTCTGCCATAAGCTGGCCTCTGTTTAAATCATATTTATTTGATGGAAGGCAGACTTTGATGGCGAAGACTGCGCAACACCCCGTTCTTGTGATCATGGGCGTCTCCGGATCCGGCAAATCGACTGTCGCGGGAATGCTGGCCGGCAGGCTGGGCTGGGATCTTGCCGAGGGCGACGACCTGCACCCCGAATCGAATGTGGCCAAGATGCAAGCAGGCCAGCCGCTGACCGACGAGGATCGGTGGCCCTGGCTGGAAAGCATTGCCGACTGGATCCGGGCCCACACAGAAGCCGGGACTCCCGGCGTCGTGACCTGTTCGGCGCTGAAGAAGCGCTACCGGGACATCCTGCGCGGCGAAGGGGTGGTTTTCGTGTTCCTCGAGGGTTCACGGGACAAGATCTCCGACCGGCTGGCTTCCCGCCACGGGCACTTCATGCCTCCGGCCCTGCTGGAGTCCCAGTTCGAGGCGCTCGAGGCGCCCACCGAGGACGAAAACTTCATTGCCCTGTCCGTCTCCGCATCGCCGGCGGAAGAGGCACAGGAAATCATCACCCGGCTTAATCTCGACGCTGCCGACGCCAGGCCCTGAGCCTTCCCGCGTTCCGCCGCCGACCAAGGAATTTTTGTGAAATCTCTGATAGCAACGCAGCTTCCGGCTGCCGTTGACGCCGGGTCCGGCATCAACACCCAACTACTGATCATCGCGGGCCTGGGCATCGCCCTGCTCGTGGTGCTGATCGCCAAGTTCAAGTTCCACCCCTTCCTGGCCCTGATTCTGGGGTCCGGGTTCGTCGGCCTCGCCGCCGGCGTGGAACCGGCCAAGGTGATCGCCAACTTCGAGGACGGCGTGGGCGGCGTCCTGAAGGAGGTCGGCCTGCTGGTCGCGCTCGGCGCGATGCTGGGCAAGCTGCTGGCTGACTCCGGCGGCGCCAACCGGGTGGTCGACACGCTCTTGGCCAAGGCCACCGGAAACAAGCTGGTCTGGTCCATCACGCTCGTCGCGGTGATCATCGGCCTGCCGATGTTCTTCGAGATTGGGCTTGTCCTGCTGCTGCCGGTGATCGTCCTGGTCACCCAGCGCTCGAAGATGCCGCTCATGCGCATCGCCATCCCGGCGCTGGCCGGCCTGTCCGTGCTGCACGGACTCGTGCCGCCGCACCCGGGACCGCTGATCGCGATCAGCGCCGTCAAGGCTGAACTGGGCACCACGCTGGCCCTCGGCATCCTCGTCGCCATCCCCACGGTGATCATCTGCGGCCCGCTCTTCTCGCGGCTGGCGGCCCGGTGGGTGCCTGTGGGCGCCCCCGCCGTCGCCGGCGGCGTCGACACCGTGCACGGCGCGGACATGGAAGGGGTCAAGCGCCCGCCGAACTTCATCGTCACGCTGTCGACCATCCTCTTCCCGGTGGTGCTCATGCTGCTGAGGGCCGTCATGGACATCATCTGGCCGAACCCCTTGACGGCCCCGGCCATCCGGACGTTCTTCGACTTCGTCGGGCAGCCGCTGGTGGCGATGACCCTGGCCGTCCTGCTGGCCATGGTGACCTTCGGCTACGCCGTGGGTCTGAACGGCGCCAAGATTACGAGCAAGATCGCTGCCAGCCTGGGCCCGATCGCGGGGATCATCCTGATCGTCGGCGCCGGCGGCGGCTTCAAGCAGACGCTGATTGGTGCCGGCGTGGGTGACTCCGTGAAGGCGTGGGCCGAGGGGACCAACATGTCCGTCCTGGTGCTCGGCTTCATCGTGGCCGTTGCCCTGCGCCTGGCGACGGGCTCGGCCACGGTCGCCACCGTGACGGCCGCCGGCATCGTGGCACCGCTCGCCAGTTCGCTGACGCCGACGCACGCCGCGCTGCTGGCCCTTGCGATCGGCGCCGGCTCGCTGTTCTTCTCGCACGTCAACGACGCCGGCTTCTGGCTCGTCAAGGAGCTGTTCGGACTGACGGTGGGCCAGACGTTCAAGACCTGGTCCGTCATGGAGACGCTGATCTCCGTGGTGAGCTTCGGCCTGGTCATGCTGCTCTCGCTCGTGATTTAGCCGCGCCCAAACAGACCTTACGCAGGAAGCCGCCCGGTCCTTGACTCCTCCTCTGGAGGGAATCACGGACCGGGCGGCTTCCGCAGCATGGCGGGGAACGCCCGTTGCCAAAAAAGTCATTCCCACTGCCGGTGGCCGACGACGGCCTGGCGCAGGTCGTTGTTGAGATTCTGCGCCGGGCGCGGGTCCTTCGGGTTGAAGGGCCGGATGCGGGCACGGGCCGACATCAGACCGCTGCGCTGGCTACAAGGGCGTCCTGCTCGTTATGGTCCAAGTAACCCCGCTGGATCGCGATCTGGTCAGCGACATACTTGGCGTCATGCCAGACGCCCCAGATGAAGCTCGATCCGCGGCGCGACTGCCAAGGCAGCCCGAGGAAGTAGACACCGGGCTCGGACGAAACTCCGCGTTGCTGACGCGGCCTGCCGTTCTCGTCGAACGCGTCGACTTGCAGCCAGCTGTAGTCGACGGCGAAGCCCCAGCCCCGACGACGAGGACGGCGCCCTCAGGCAGTTGTCCAGGGTTGCGGTAGTTGCTGGAGTGCATTTGCACGGGCCCGGCAGCGTCGGGAACAACGGCCGGGATCACAGGCCGCTGGAACGGCCCAGTCGCGGCCACGACGTATCGGACGTTGAAGTCCCCGTCCGATGTCTCCACGTGGAAGCCGGGTGAGTCAACGTTTCGGCGCACGGACCTCACCTCCACACCACAGCGGATCGGCGCGCCTATCTTCTCCGCGTAGGCGACGAAGTAATCCGCGACCTGCTCCTTCGAAGCGAAAGCACCGGGCTCCAGGTCGTTGAACTCCAGGCCCGGAAAGCGGTCGTGCCAGGCCGGCCCGTTCGCAACCAGGGAGTCCCACCGCTCTGAACGCCATCGCTCGGCGATACGGTGACGCTCAAGAACCAGATGCGGTATGCCGCGCTCGCTCAGATGCTCGCTCATCGCAACCCCTGCCTGACCTGCGCCTACGACGAGGACCTCGACCTCTTGGCTTGACATCTCAATCTCCTCTGTTCGGGGCAAATTATGACTTGATGCGCATGACATCAAAATCGTGCCCGTTGCCGATCCCTTACGTGGGAACGATCGGCTGGAATGTGTTTGGTAGTGGACACTGCGGCCCTCTTACGTGCCCGCCCATCCATTCTCACGCGTCGATCTAAATCTGCATAATGAATAAATTCGCTTCATTAAATCGGAAATTCAGATGTACTCAGACGCGCGTTGTGACTCAATCTGATGCTGGTTGCGGTGGGTCTCAGCCCAGACCGGCCAGGCTGCTGGGGGAGAGGGCTTGCCTCAATTTCTGCTCGTCCAGCAGGCCGCGTTCCGTCACGAGGGCGGCGATTGTTCGGTTGCTGTCGAGGGCATCTTTGGCCAATTCTGCTGCTGCCGCATAGCCGATCAGCGGAGCGAGACCGGTGACAACACTGATGGATTCGAGCATGCGCTGCTGGAGTACGGCAGTGTTTGCGGTGATGCCATCGACGCAGTGGGTGCGCAGTTGACGGCACGCCGCGGTGAGCCAGGCGAGTGATTCGAGAAGGGCGTCAGCGACCACAGGCTCGAAGGCGTTGAGCTGGAGCTGCCCGGCCTCGACAGCCATCGTTACTGTTGCGTCGGCGCCGATCACCCGGAAGGCGACCTGATTGACCATTTCCGGGATAACCGGGTTGACCTTGCCAGGCATGATGGACGATCCTGCCTGGACTGCCGGCAGGAAAATTTCGCCAAAACCGGTTTGTGGTCCCGAGGAGAGCAGACGAAGATCATTGCAGATTTTGGAGAGTTTCACGGCCGCCCTTTTCAGGACCCCGGAAACCAGCATGAATACCCCGGTGTCGCTGGTGGCTTCCACCAGGTCAGTGGCGGAGACGAGCTGCAAGCCGGTAAGGGTGTTGAGTTCCTCAATAACGGACTCACGGTAGCCGGGCGGGGCGGTGATGCCGGTGCCGATGGCGGTGGCGCCGAGATTGCACTCCCGCAGGTGGGGTAGAAGCTCCAGAAGCCGGTTCCTGTCCTCTCTGAGAGTTTCGGCGAAGGCTCCGAACTCCTGGCCCAGTGTCATGGGCACAGCATCCTGCAACTGGGTTCGTCCGACCTTAATGATGCTTGCGAATTCCTCGGCCTTTGCTGCGAAGGCGTTGCTGAGCCGCTCATGTTCGGCGCAGAGAACGGTTAGCTCGCGCTGCAGGGCTATCTTGATGGCCGTTGGATAGGTGTCGTTGGTCGACTGGCTGCGGTTCACGTCGTCGATGGGGTGCAGAGCCGAATAGTCGCCCTTGGTGCGACCCATCAGTTCCAGCCCGCGATTGGCTACTACTTCGTTCGCGTTCATGTTGGTGCTGGTCCCGGCGCCGCCTTGGATTCGGTCTACAACGAAGTGGTCGTCAAGAAACCCGTTCATAACTTCGCAGGCCGCCGCTTGAATGGCCTCCGACCGGGCCGGTTCCAGAAGCCCCAGCTTTTCATTGGATCTGGCGGCCGCACACTTTATGGCACCGTAGCCCCATAGCAGGGATCGCATGCTGCCGATGGTGCGCCCGCTAACGGGAAAATTCTCGACGGCGCGCATGGTGCTGATGCCCCAGTATGCGTCGGCGGGGACTTCTCGATCCCCGAGGCTGTCATGCTCGAACCGGACGCTATCGGCCGGCGGTGACTCTTGGTTTGTCATGGTCTGTTCCTGGGTGGATGCGAATAATGCGGGCTATGCCAGATAGTCCAATGCGGTGAGGGCCAGCGCGGCCGCGCCGTCATGGATGGCCAGATTTGCTGCCTCCCCGACACAGTGGGCTGCGAAGCTGGGCTGGTGGTTGGTTGCCGGAAAGCAGCCAAGACCGATGTAGGGGTGGATGGCCGGGACGACTTGGGAGACGTTGCCCATGTCGGTGGAGGCCCGGTTCATGGTGGCCTGCTCGGGAGGGGCGTTGAAGTCCCTTCCAAGTGACCGTGCGTGCTTTGTGTAAAGCTCCAGGGCTCGCGGGTCAGTCCGGAACTCTGAGTAGGGTTCGGACTCCGGGGTGATTTGGAGCGCGCAGCCGGACGCCACGGCGCCGGCTTCGAAGCACCGGTGAACACGCTCTTCCAGCTTTTCGAGGTCCGCCAGTGTTTGTGCTCTGACGTACCAGCGGCCTTCCGTTTTCTCCGGAATCGCGTTTGGTGCCTCACCGCCGCGTGTCTGGATACCGTGGATTCGAGTTCCGGAGGGCAGCTGCTGTCGCAGCAGGCCGAGGGCCACCTGGGCAACGATGAAGGCATCGTTGGCGTTGACGCCTTGTTCGGGGTAGGCGGCCGCGTGCGCAGACTTGCCTTGGAACTCAACATGGCTATGGGCGACTGCGTAGGGCCGGGCTTCGGCGGAGTCAACGGGGCTGGGGTGAGCCATCATGGCCAGGTCCAGACCTTGGAAGGCTCCTCGTTTGAGCAACTCGATCTTGCCGCCTCCGCCTTCCTCGGCGGGCGTTCCGTACAGCTCGACCGTGAGGTCGCGCTCCTCGGCGAATTCTGCGAGGGCAGCGGCGGCTCCGCAGGAGATTGCGGTAATGATGTTGTGGCCGCACGCATGACCGAGGCCCGGAAGCGCGTCGTATTCTGCCATCAGTCCGATTCGTCGGTGGCCTGTGCCAAAAACTGCGCGCATGGCCGTGGGGAAGCCGAGGTATTCGCTTTCGACCTGGAAGCCGAGGTTAGCCAAGTACTCTGCGGTCCATTGGGCTGCGAGGTGTTCCTGCCAGCCGAGTTCCGGGTTTGCGTGGATTTGCTCCGAAAGCCGGGTCAGGCCCGGTTGCCGGGCGGCCACTGCCTCCAGCACCCGGTCGCGCTGACCGCCATTGACGGACAGGTCCTGTGTCACTGCCTGCTCAGCGGTCATCGCCTGGCACCCCATAGCCGAGGGAAGATGCAGGGTCGAGTCCCCGGAGTACGTAGTCCTGGCGCTGTGGCAGCCATACGTCCAGCAGCCGCTGAAGTTCCGCAATTGGCTCTTCGTGCCAGTCCACGCGCAGGTCAGTGTCCCGCCAGCCGTGGCCGGAGACGACGGAGATACCTGCGGACATCACCGGCCCTGCTTCGCCACCGGCGGCTTCGGCCGCCCTCAAGGCAGCCAGGAGCCGCTCTTCCAACTCACCGGTGGCAGCTTCGAAACCATCACAAAGTGCCTGGGCGACGGCGGGGCCGGCAAGCATGTTGCCGGCCGCCGCACTGTTCTGCCCCCGGCCCTCGCCGAAGACGCCGAGGGTGTGGGCGCCGCTGAAAACAGCGGACCCGCCCAGAGAATCCAGGACCACCAGTTGTCGGTAGTCGACGGCGGGAGCCTCACGGACAACCGCGTCCAACGCCTCCTGTGCGGAGAAACCGGCTTGCATGCGATCCAGAACCGCACCGCCAAGCCTGGGATCAGTGATGTTTTGCGAGCTCACGGCGCCGACGCCGTCACGCAGGTGGGCGCAACGGGCGGCCACGGCGGGCGAGGAGGACGAGACGGCAATGCCGAACCGTCCCCTTCCATCGGTGGCGGCGATGCTGAACGTCACTGCATGCCCCCAGGTGCCGAGAGCACAGCGGTGGCGTCAATCTCTACCAGCCACTCAGGCCGGGCCAGGGCCTGCACGACGATCCCCGTGGAAACCGGGAAGACGCCCTTGAGCCACCGGCCCATGCTCCGGTACACAGTTTCCCGGTAGCGCGGATCGATGATGTAAACAGTGACCTTGACAATGTCTTCCAGGCTGCTGCCAGCTTCCTTCAGAAGCATGTCGATGTTGGCCATGGCCTTTTCCGTCTGGGCCTCAACGTCGCCGATCCCGACGGATTCCCGGGTGTCCAGATCCTGACCGATCTGACCGCGGAGATAAACGACTCCGTTCGCCACAACGGCCTGACAGAGGTCGTTGTCCAAGTTCTGTTCGGGGTACGTGTCCTTCGTGTTGAAGGCACGGATGCGCTGGTGCTTCACTTGACCGCAACCTTTCCGTCGTGCTGGTTCTGTTCCATGACTACTCCTGCCGCTGATCAAGGGATCAAGGGGCTGGGTTTAGCTTCCCGCCCTGAGCGGAATCTGTCCAACAGTCATTTCCGTCTTATTGCATCTGAAGAATTGATGAAGGTGTATGCTGGCCCGCATGGATGTCACACTGACTCAATTGCGCTATTTCGTGGAAGCGGCGGCCCAATTGTCCATGACGGGAGCGGCGCTCCGACTGAACGTGGCGCAGTCCGCTGTGTCGGCCGCCGTGTCCCAGCTGGAGCGGAACGTCGGTTCCCAGTTCTTCATCCGGCAGCGGTCCAAGGGGCTGCTGCTCACGCCGGCCGGAGAGCTGTTCCTTCGTGACGCACAGGCTGTGCTCGGGCATTTAGAGGAGGTCCTGGACCACGCCCGCGGCGAGCAGCGCAGCGTAGAGGGGCGGGTGCGGTTGGTCTGCTTCAGCACGCTGGCACCGTTTCTGCTGCCCGGGCTCTTGGGGCAGCTGCGCACCGACCACCCGCGACTCGAGCTTGAGGTCACCGAGGCCGATGCCGCAGGCTGCTCGGCGGCTTTGCTCAGCGGGCAGGCGGACTTGGCCCTGTGTTACGACCTGGGACTTCCGGAGGGCATAGTGGTTACCGCCGTGGACAGTGTCCGCCCGTACTTGGCCCTGCCGCCGGGGCACACGCTGGCAACACGGGACGAGGTGGCCCTGTCCGAAATGGGCGGGGAGCCCTTCATATTGCTGGATCTGCCGCATTCCCGTGAGCTGATGCTTTCCATCCTGCACGATGCGGGGCTGGAGCCGGAAGTGCGGTTCCGCTCCGCCAGCTACGAAACGGTGCGCACGTTCGTGGCCAACGGCCACGGCTATTCGATTTTGCACCAGCGCCCGCAGCACGGGCTGACGTACGACGGCGGACATGTCGCCGCTGTCGCCATCAAGGACCGCGTCCCGGAACTGAGCATCGTGCTGGCCCGGCTGCGCACACAGCGTGCTACGGCGCGGATGCGGGCGGTCGCCCAGAGCGTGCGTCACCAAAGGGCGGCGGCGGGCCAGCTGCCATAGCCGTCGCGGCCGAGTCCACGGACCGACTCAGGCATTTCGCGCCCGCGCTCCGGACATGCCCGGCGAAGTTGCTGCGGTCTTAGACCGCCGCCGCTGCCTCTTCTTGGGCCTGCCGGGGTTCCCCCCGAATTGCCCGGGGCCAGGCGTGTCAAGGCCCGTTCCATCAAGTGGCGTTGCCGGGAACCGGTGACGGCGTCCGGGTCCAGCATGGAGGTCACGTGCAGGCCCATCATGATGTTCAGCAGTTCATCGGCAACCGTGTCCGGATCCGCCAAAGGGGCGCATTCGCCGTCGTGCTCTGCCTCGGCGAGGAATCCCATCATCAGGCCGCGCCAGTGCAGCAGCGCATCCCGCCCCACCGCACGCAGGGAATCCTCCGTCTGCGCGCGCTGCCAGAAGGACACCGCCACGCGGGCTTCCACAACTGTGAGCGGGTCCGCTGGAATGATCTCCAGGCAAAGGCGTCGCAGGGCCGAGAGGCCCCGGCGTCCTTCCGTGCCGGCAGCGATCCGTTCGTTGGTGCGCTCGCAGATGAGTTCGTAGGAGGCCAGCAGCAAGGCGTCCTTGTTTGGGAAATAGTGGGCCAGCACGCCGGGCGCCGCATAACCGCATTCCCGGGCGATGTCCCGCATGCTGGCGTTCTCGATGCCCTGCTCTGCGATCAACCGCCACGTGGTCTCGATGATCGAACGGCGTCGTTCCTGGTGGTCTACCAAGCGGGGCATGATGCTCCTTAGTTCGTGTGCGGGTGTCCATCGCGCGACCGTGTGCACCCTATCACCGCGGGAACCCGTGCGCGCCCCCGCGGCGCGGGCCGGCGTCAGTGCCTGCAGGTGCCCGGCCCGGAATGCCCGACGGCGGTGCCCCCGGCGGTGTTTCCGGGTGCGCAGTGCCCTGACGCCGACGACGGCACATTCAGCGTGGGGTTCGCATCGAAGAATCCATGAGGCTTCAGGGTGAAGCCGGTGGTGTCCACGGGCATGATGGGCCAATCCTCCGGCCGCGGGAAGTGGGTCAAGCCGAAGGAGTGCCACACAACGAGGTCCTGGCCGTCGATGTCCCGGTCCTGTGCCACGTAGGCGGGCAGTCCGGCGCCGCCCGGGTGCTGGTTGACGAAGTCGCCTGCCGCGTAGAGTTCGTCCTCCGCATGCCGGGTGACCCAGAGGTGGTGCCGGGCGAACGCGGCCCGCGAGGCGATCGAGGAATCATCCGCCATGGCCAGGGTGGGGTTGCCTTCCGGGTAGAGCGTGTAGCCGACCGGCTGGCCGAGCCGGTTCAGGGAGCTCCGGGTTGCTGATGTGCCATACCCGTCCCTTGGTGCCGTCGGCATCGCGCACTGCCTCGGATTCGCGGGCCAGCAGGGTCCGTTTCCGGGTGAACGCGTTGCCGTGGGGGTTTCCCGGTCCCTTAGGCAGGCGGACGAGGTCCAGTTCCTCCACGCGGTTCGCAGCACCGTCGATCATCATGTCCAACCGGGCGCTGAAGAGGTGCTGATGGTACGGCGCGCCCAGTCCGGGAGCGATCTCCGAGGCGTAGGCGTACTCCTTGTCCGGCAGCGCGGCCGTGAACACGATTCCCGTGGCCTTGGCTTCGAATTCGATGGTGCCGTCCAGATAGAGGTACCAGTAGAAGCCGTAGTCGTAGTTGCCCACGGTGGTGAAAAAGGACACTACAAGGCGGCGGTTGCGGCGCACCTCGTTGGAGCCGGCCCACTCGTCCGTGTGCTTCCACAGGACCCCGGCGTCTTCCTCGTGAATGCAGATGCCGTTGTGGATGGTGCGCGGGTTTCCAAAGTCGTCGGCCACTACCGGGGACATGTAGGTGATGTCGCCCAGGCAATCGCAGCCGAGCTTAAGTGAGTTCGCGTCACGCCCCACAAGGTATTCGCCGGAGTCGAAGTAGTTCTGCCAGCTCCGGTACGGGGAAGGGTCGCCGTAGGGGACCACCATTTCGCAGATCGACGCGCGGTGGACCAGGGGGCGCCTGCGTCCATTGTGGGTGTGATGGAGCTGCTGGAGCACCAGTCCTTCCCGGGCGTCGAAGCCCACACGCAGGTCCCACCCGGCCCAGGACAGGTGATTGCCCTCCAAGGTAAAGCTCGGGCCCTCCGGCTGCGTGATCTCGATTGGCTTCAGGTCAGTTCGAAGCTCGCCGCGGATTGCCGCGTCGGTGTAATTTCCGTCAACGTCCGGGACCGGCACGGGGCCGTCGTCGATCAGGTGGTTCACCCGGCGTTTTTCCACGTCGACAAAGGCCACAAGGCCATCAATGGGGTGCGCCCACGCGTGATCGCCGGGGCGGTCCTGACGGAAGCCGAGGCCGCGCAGCAGCCGCCTTCCTTCCTCATTTGGGTACTCGAAGACGCCCGCTGACAGCGGAGCCACACGGACCTGCTCCGGGGTCAGGCCACGGGCCGCGAGGGCGGCTTTCCATTGCGGATCTTCGGCCAGGATGTCCTCGATGATCTCGAATTCCTCGATCAGAACGGGCAGTTGGCCGTCGACGGCGGGATTGAGCTCCCGCTGATCAAGGACCTGCCCGGTGGTCAGGGAAAGACGCACATCCAAGGACCGGGACAACGCAGCGTCCCAAAGCATCGCCCGGACCACGCGTGCTGCGACGGGGGCGTCGCCATGCAGGGCGCTCTTTGGCGGTTCAACCAGGCCGAGGTACGCGAAACGGGTGGAGCCGGCCACGAGCCCGGCATCCGCCAGAAGGCGACGGGCCTCGTGGATTTCCGGGGCCGTGAGCTGCTCAAGGGGGTGCTGCGCCAGCGCAGCCAAGGGGGTCGTCTGAAGGGTCATGACACTTCCTGAAGTCGGATTTTGATGGTACAACTGTTCAACCAACGCTCTGATGTTACCCATCTCACAGGCTCGGCGTAAAGTCCTTATCCCAGCGCCGGGCAGCCAGGAGGACCATGGCCCCGCACGCCCGGCGGCTCTTTGTGCACCTGCCAGCCGCTCGCATTCCGGCTGGCATTGTCAGCACCGCAGCGGCAGTCAGCGCCACCACACACGCGGTGGCGGCAGCCACCGGACCAGCCGGGGCCATGGCTTGGTGGATGGCCGCGATGGGCGCCGTCTGCTTGGCCTGTGCCGCTCCAATGGTGAGGGGGCGACGCTGTGCCGGGCGCGCGGCCGGGCACCTGATGACCATGAGTGCGGCCATGATCCTCATCCACTTGGTCCTGCTCACCGCGCCGGGGGCCGGAACCCATCATGGAGCTGCCAAAGGCGTCCGGGCATCTGCCTTCGCAACTCACGACGGGACCATGCTCGCAGTCATTGCAGCAGAGCTCTTGTGCCTCATGGGGGCTTCCGTTGCCCTCCGCCTGACGCGAAGCATCAGGTCCGCCAACCACCGCAGCGCAGCCCGTGCCGCTGTCGAGCACTAGCACCCACATACTGACCGCACCCCCACCCAATCGGAACCACACCTGAGGAGCCTCCATGAACACCACCACCACGATCGCCTTCAACTGGCAACGCCGGGCGGATGCCCTGGCGATCGACGGCAGGGCCTTCGTCGACGGACGCCGTGTACCTGCGAGCGGGCAGCTGTCCCGTGCCACGATCAGTCCAATTGATGGCCGCATCCTCGCGGACGTGGCTGCCTGCGGTCCATCCGACGTCGACACCGCGGTCAGCTGCCGCGCGGCGCGCTTTCCCGTCCTGGTCCCGCAAGGGTGCCGTGAAGCGCAAGGAAGTGTTGCTCGCCCTGGCCGCGCTGATGGAGCGTCAAGCTGACGAACTGGCGTTGCTGGAGACGCTGGACAGCGGCAAGCCAATCCTTCAGGCTTCAACCGTTGACGTTCCGGGCGCCATCTCCACCCTGCGCTGGTATGCGGAGGCTGCGGACAAGCAGAGCGGTGAACTGCCGGCCGTCCCGCCGGGGGCCACAGCCCTGGTGACACGTGAACCCCTCGGTGTGGTGGCCGCTATCGTGCCGTGGAACTTCCCCCTTGAGATCGCCGTGTGGAAACTGGCTCCGGCGCTTGCCGCCGGAAACACCATGGTGCTCAAGCCGGCCGAGCAAACCTCGCTGAGTGTCCTGCGGCTGGCCGAATTGGCCGCCGAAGCGGGGCTTCCCGACGGTGTCCTGAACATCGTCACCGGAACGGGCCGGGAAGTGGGCGCCGCGCTGGCAAGACATATGGATGTCGATGCTCTGGCCTTCACCGGCTCCACCGCCGTCTCCCGGTCCTTACTTGAGGCCTCGGGCCGGAGCAACCTCAAACGGCTCAGTCTCGAGGCCGGCGGCAAGAGCTCCAACATCATTTTCGCCGACACGGCTGACCTCGCCACCGCGGCGGCCAAAGCCGCGTTTGGGGCCTTCTACAACCAAGGCCAGGTGTGCTCCGCCAACTCGCGGATCCTGGTCCAGCGGGACATCCACGACGAGTTCGCTGCGCTGCTTGCCGACGCCGCCGCCGCGTATGGGCCGGCCGATCCGCTTGCGGGGCTGGAGGGCAACGGTTCGTTGATCAGCAGTGCCCACACCGACGACGTCGAAGGATGGATCGGGCGCGGCCGCACCGAAGGTGAGGTGCTTTTCGGTGGTGCGCGGCGGGAGATTCGGGGCTCTGACGCCTATCTGGAGCCGACCCTGTTGGGCGGCTTCCGCGCGGACCACGACGTCCACCGCGAGGAGATTTTCGGGCCAGTGGCCGTGCTGCACGCCTTCGACACGGAGGCTGAAGCTGTGTCGATGGCCAATGCCACCGATTACGGGCTGGCGGCGTCCGTATGGACATCGGATTTGTCCCGGGCCCATCGGGTCGCCGGGGATTTGCTCGCCGGTACCGTGTCCGTGAACACCGTGGACGCCTTGGGCAACACCACGCCATTCGGCGGCTTCAAGCAGTCCGGGTTCGGCCGCGACCTGTCGCTGCACGCCTTCGACAACTACACGGCGCAAAAGACAACGTGGATCCAATTCGGTTAGTCCCCTGCATCTAGGAAACAGATGAATTGCATCATGATTCCATGGTTTACGTGATGCAACTCACAGGCCTACGCTGGTTCCGACAGCAGACGAGGCCAGCCAAACATGGACTTCCCGCCCTGACCGGAATCGGCGTCGAACTCCCACTCGCCGGAGGCCCCGCTGTCGACAGCCGGCCGACCAGGGCGCCCTTCCCACCCTTCTCGCGCAGTAGCAAACTTAAGCAGTAGCAAAGGACCGACCATGGATCAGCCAATAGCCTCAACGCGCCTTGCCGAAGAGCAAAGCAAGCATCTGCAGAAATCCCTTGGCCGCCTCGACATCCTCTTGCTGGTGGTCGCGGCAGTCATCTCGGTTGAGGTCCTGGGGCAGGTCTCCGGCTTCGGCGGGGAAACCTTCACCTGGACCCTCATCCTGGCAGTCACCTTCATGGTGCCCTACGGCCTGATCTTCGCGGAGACCGGCGGGGCGTTCACCGAGGAAGGAGGTGTCTACGTCTGGACGAAAATGGCCTTCGGCCGCGTGGTCGCTGCCATTACGTCCCTCTTTACGTGGGTCACGCAGCCCGTCTGGGTAGGAGGCGCCATGGCCTTCGTTGCAGTGGAAACGTGGTCCGAGTACGTGGGCCACGTGGACGCCGGCAGCGTGGGCGACTACATCTTCAAGCTCGCCTTCATCTGGATCACGGTGACATCGGCCATCGTCAGCCTGAAGCACGGCAAATGGCTGCCGTCGCTGGGCGCTATCCTCAAGGTGGCCTTCCTGACGTTCTTCATCATCGTCACCCTGGTCTACGGGCTGCAACACGGGTTCAATGGCTTGGACCTTGGCTTCTTCTCGCCCACACTGGCAGGCTTCCTCGGCGTCACGCCGCTGCTGCTGTTTTCCTTCCTTGGCTTCGAGTCCGGCAACAGCGCCGCCGGCGAGATGAAGAACCCGGCGAAAGACGTTCCCATCTCCGTCGCCCGTTCTTCCATGATTGCCGCGGCAAGCTACCTCCTGCCGATCCTGGCCATCCTGCTGGTGGTGCCGCTGGACCAGATCACAGGCATCGGTGGACTCTTCGGTGCAGTGGCCACCGTCTACACGGTGTTCGGTCCCGCCGCCGAGGCCATGCTTGCCGTCTCCGCCGTGGTGTTCTGTTTCGTGCTCGTATCCCAGGGTGCCGCCTGGATGATCATCAGCGACCGCATGCAGGCCATGGCCGCCGCCGACGGCTCCTTCTTCGGAGGATTCTTCGGCCGTTTCCACCCCAAGCTGGGAACGCCGATCCGCGTCAACACGCTCTCCGGGGTTGTAGCCACGGTGTTCATGCTCGCGGCCATGCAGCTTAGCGGCACCAGCAGCGCACTGTTCGGGGTGGTCTTGACCATCGCCATCTCCACCTTCCTGCTCAGTTACCTTCTGGCAATTCCCGCCGCCGTCAGGCTGCGCAGCAAATATCCCCGCACCGAGCGTCCCTTCAAGGTTCCCGTCTCCGGCACCGGGTTCCGGGTCTTGGGATCCATCTGCTTCATCTGGATCCTGATCGGCTCGTGGGTGGCCATCTTTCCGGGAACCCTCGAGCTGCTCTTCGGCCTGGACTACGACTTTCAGGCAATCTGGGGCGTCTCACAATTCACGTTTGAAGCCTTCGCCCTCGGCACCCTCGGCTGCGTCCTGGCACTGGGGATCCTGGGCTATGTCCGCGGCAAGAAGGTCCGTGAGGCTGTGACCACAAACGAAGTTGACAGCTACGCCGAGGTCTTCCTGCCAGGCAACTGACCAGGCGACGGGGCGCCCAGCGGTCGGCTGGGCGCCCTGCGGGCGCCGCGCTAGGCGCCCAGGGGCGCGGCGGCGACCGTCGGCAGGGTCGGTGACGTGGACCCGCCGGCGGGTTCGACCGTGATGCCCAGGGCGGCGGCGGAGCCGATGCCCTTGACGACTGCCGGCTTGGACAGGGCTTCAGCGTCCATGAGGCCCTGCGACACCGGAGCCGAACCGTCCTTGGGGATCAGCCACATCTGGTAGACCTTGCCCGCCGGCGGAGCCGGGACACCGTTCATCTTGACGACGGCGGCGTCCCTGGACGGGGAAATCGACACGGTGGCGGTGCCGCCTCCGTTGACATTGACGGTGGCCTGCCGGACGTCGCTGGCCTGCATGACCTGGTTCAGCGGATCGTTCTGGTTGGCCACATACGCGCTGACTCCCACGCCGCCAAGGGCGATCACGGCTGCGGCGGCGACGCCGACAAGCCAGTTCCGCATGCCCTGCGGGCGGCGGCGTTCGTCCCTGCGCTTGCGGGCGGCGCCGAGCTCGTCGGTAACGGGCAGCTCGGTGGTGTCGCGTACCGGATGCGGCGTGACGGGCGTCGGTCGCGGCCCGGTGTCGGGGAGGGGCACGACGGCGGGGGACTGCTCTGCCGTCTGCGCCGGCAGGGAGGACATGATCCGGTCCAGCAGCCCGGCCGGAGGCTCTTCCTCGGCGGTGAAGCTGGTGGCCAGGGTCTCCCGGGCCTGCCGGACGCGGTCATTGAAGGCATCCCGGTCCGCGGCCGGTGCGGAGGCGAGGAAGTGCTCGATCGCGGCCCGTTCGGCGTCGTCCACGGCGTTGAGGGCGTAAATCTCGGCAAGGTCCACGACGCGGCCGGAAGCGAGGTCTGTGGAGATGTCTGCGGTGAAGCCGCCGGGGAGGCGGTTGTTGTCATGCGCGTTCATGTCAGTCAATTCAGCTCACCCCCAAGCAGGTCTTCAGTCGGATTAGTCCATCGCGGATGCGGGACTTGATGGTGGGAACCGCGGCATTCAGCCGCTCGGCCACTTCCCGGTACGTGAGGCCGCCGTAGTAGGCCAGCCGCACAGACTCCTGCTGCGTATCGGTCAGCGTCGCCAGGCACCGGACCACGGCCTCGGCCTCGAGCCGGCTGCCGACCTCGTCCGAGACGGAATCGTGGTCGATCTCCTGGCTGCTGGCACCGTACTTGGCCTCGCGGTCCGTGGCGGACTGGGAAGACCGGACCTTGTCCACGGCGCGGCGGTGCGAGATGGTCATGAGCCAGGCGAGCGGGCTGCCGGCCGCGGCATTGAACTTGGCCGCGTTCTGCCACACCTGCAGGAAGACTTCCTGTGTGGTGTCCTCGCTGAGTTCAGTGTCGATCAGGACCCGGCGTGCCATGCCGAATACCCGCCGGGAGGTGAGGCTGTAGAATTCCGCGAATGCTTCCTGGTCACCCTGTGCAATCAGTCCCAGCAGACTGCCGAGCCGGCCGTTGATGTCGGCTGAGGTGCCCGCCGGTGCGGCGGCCTCGGGGTTCGGGGCATTGGGAGTTTCCATCACCCCCAAGCATAAGGCGCCCGCCGTCGAACGCGGGCCAGAACGAGCGGCATGCGGCGTGGGGCTGGCCCCTGCCTCATAGGCAGGGCGCGTCTGAAAATGTGCTGTTCTCACCCGCCGCTCCTCGCTCCCTTCCGGTTTCTCCCCATGACGTGTTGAGGCGACGGCTCGTGTGCCCGCCTTCAGAAGTGATTCGGCGCAGCCAGGAACCTGGATGGGCGGGAACTGCGGTTTCTTCTGCCGTTTGCTCCCGATGCGGCAGCCGCCGGCCCTCCGTGCGGGACCCGCTACAGCTTGGCTCCCGCGAACCCGTTCTGGCGCCACGCCTCGTAGACGGCGATGGACGCCGCGTTGGCCAGGTTCAGCGACCGGAGGGCCGGCAGCATGGGCAGGCGGACGCGGGACGTCACCCGGGGACTGTTCTTGAGTTCCTCCGGCAAACCCACGGATTCGGGGCCAAACAGCAGGACGTCGCCCGGGCGGTAGCGGATGTCCGTGTAGGTGGTCTCGCCGTCGGAAGTGAAGGCAAAGACCCGCTCCGGCTTCAGCGCCGCCCAGGCCGCGTCGATGTCCTTGTGGACGGTTACGACGGCGAGGTCGTGGTAGTCCAGGCCGGCGCGCCGGAGCTTGGCGTCGGAAAAATCAAAGCCCAGGGGCTCCACCAGGTGCAGCTCGGCGCCCGTGATGGCTGCCAGCCTGATGGCGTTTCCCGTATTGCCGGGGATTTCGGGGGTGTGGAAGAGGATGCGGAACACCTTCCCATCCTAGCCAGCCGGCGGCGTCGGACGCGTCGCCTGTCCGCCGACCCCGGGCACTCCTGCCCGAGGGAGTGCCCCGGGCGGATCGGGCACGCCCCGTTGCGCCTAGTGCATTCCGCGCAGCAGCCTGGCCAGCACGGGAACGTTGACGGTGTTGGGGGCCGGCCCCGAGCTGAGGAACTGCTTAAGGCCGCGGGCCAGGCCAGCGGCGTTGACCACCTCGACAAGTCCGGAGTTCTCCCCGTAGCCGCTGCCCTGGCCGCCGGGCGAGCGGCGGTGCCGGTCAATGACCGGCTGGTGAAGATTGCCGTCCGTGCTGTGGACAACAATCCAACCGGTGACATTGAGTTCGGGGAAAATGTCCTGCATCCGACGCACAACGTGGCCCAGCTGGGGCGGGGCCACGGACCGTCCGCCGTGGGTCAGGGTGCTGCCGTTCCACGCGTAGGCGCCCGGCGGCAGCAGCATGGAACCGATGATCGCGAGCCGGTAGCCGGCAAGGAGGGCATGGTCGATGTGGCTGTTGTCGGCCGGTGACTGCAGTCCGTTGATAAGGCGCGCCGCGGGAATTGCGGTCAGTATCTGCCGGCTGATGAGCTGCACGGTGCGCATCTCGCGCTGGATCCTGGCCTCGGCTCCGAAGATCCCGCGCTTGCGGGGCATGCCGTGGACCTGCTGCCGTGCCACGTCCGCGGGAATCAGCGGCACCGCGGCACCGTCGCCAAACTGCTCGAAGGGGGGAACATAGACCGGCGCGTCCGCGGCGGTATTCCGTGGCGTGTTCGGGCGGCGCACGTTGGCTGAGGCCCGGCTGCCCGCGGCCGGGGCGTCGAAGTGGGCGCCTTCATCCTCGGCGGGGGATGAATAGGGGCCGCCCGGTGCGCTGCCGTAGGAACGGTCGTAGTCCGCGCGGCGCTTGGCGTCGATGAGTGTCTCGTAGGCGAGGGTGACGCGCCGGAATGCCGCAGGATCGCCGCCGTGGTCCGGGTGGGCGAGCCGGGCGGCCTTGCGGTACGCCACTTTGATGTCCTTCTCCGTCGCCGTCACGGGGATCCTGAGGACTTGGTAATGCGAGCTGCTGCCCTGCGTCAAACAGAAATCCTTTTCGTTGATGGTGCCGGCGTCGGGACTGCCGAACCGTTCGCGCGCGCCCGGCGTGGCCAGTTTAACCGGCTGGAGGATCAACGAGCGCGCGTACCGGGATGGTTCCCGGTGGCTGGCATAATTCAGCCCATGAAGATCGCCGTCGCCGTCAACCCGCGCGCGTCCTTTGGCCGGGCGCGGCATGCCGGGAAGGAAGCGGCGGCGCACTTCCGTGCGGCCGGGGCGGATGTCCTGCTGCTGTGCGAGGACAGCTATGCCGGGCTGGCTCAGGCCGTTGACCGCGCGCTGGAATCGGGAGTGGATGCCCTGGTGATGGTGGGCGGCGACGGCATGGTCCACCTCGGCCTCAATGCGCTCGCCGGGAACGGTACCGGGGAGGGTGCAGGGGACGACGCAAGGTACGGCGGCCGGATTCCGCTGGGCATCATTCCCACCGGAACGGGCAACGACATGGCCCGGGCGCTGGGACTGCCGCGGCACAACCTCCCGGCGGCCTGCGAACAAGTACTGGAGTCCCTGGCAGACGGCGGCCGGATGATCGACGCCGGCAAGATCACCGCCGGCGGAACCTCCCGCTGGTTCGCGGGCGTGGTCTCGGCCGGCTTCGATGCCGCCGTCAATGAGCGGGCCAATGCCTGGCGCTGGCCGCGCGGCAAAATCCGCTACCAGCTCGCCATGCTCCGCGAACTGGCGTCGTTCCGGGCCATCAGCTACACGGTGACGGCCGACGGTGAGCGCTGGCAGCAGGGCGCCATGCTGATTTCCGTCGCCAATGGCCAGTCGATCGGCGGAGGAATGAGGATCGCCCCGGAGGCCGTCCTCGACGACGGCCTCCTGGACCTGTTCATTGTCAGCAGGGTGTCCCGGACCGGGCTGCTGGCCGTGTTCCCGAAAGTGTTTTCCGGCAGGCACGTGGACCACCCCGCGGTGCAGCTGCGCCGGGTCCGCCGCGTGGAACTCGCCGCCAGCAACATCGTGGCCTACGCCGACGGCGAGCGGATCGGGTCGCTTCCCCTGACCATTGAAGTGGTCCCGCGGGCCGTCCGTATTTTGGCGTAGCGGCCCGGCCTAGCGTCTCGGCGTAGCGGCCTACACGGTAGCTGTGGCCTTTGCGGATTTGCGCGGGGACAGCCTGTTCAATGCCAGGGCGCCCACGAGCAGCCCGAAGTCACGCAGCGCGACGTCGTAGAAGCTGCCGAGGACGATCAGGTTGATGATGATGCCCAGCAGCCAGCGGCCACCAGCGCCGACCCGAAGCGCGGGCGCAGCGCCACCATTACGCCGGCGAGGATTTCCACCCCGCCCACGATGTACATGATGGTCTGGGCCGGCAGCGGGACCACCGAGGTCACCACAGGGGCCAGGTACATGGTCCAGTCGGTCAGCAGGTTCGTGAATTTGTCCAGGCCGAACAGGATCGGCGCAACCGTAAAGACGGTCCGCAACAACAGGAAGGCCTGGCGGTGCGGGTCCGCCTTGAGCTGCTGTGCCGGAGTGGCGAGTATTGGGGAAGCTTTCATGGCATGCTCCTTCTAAAGTTGGATATTCCGATTTTAGAATCCTGGGGAGGATTAAGCAATGATTCTTGTTTTTAGAGATATCCTTGCTTCATGACCAAACTTGCGTGGAACCGCCGGCTTGCGGCGCTCGCGTCCCTGGGGGACGAGAATCGCAGGAAGCTGTTTGACTTCGTGGCCTCGGCATCGGACGCCGTCGGCCGGGACGATGCTGCCGGGGCGCTGGGCCTGGCGAGGAGCACTGCCTCCTTCCATCTGGACCGGCTGGTGAAGGACGGGCTGCTGGCAGTGGAGTTCCGCAAGCTTGGGGGACGGGAGGGCCCCGGCTCCGGCCGGCCGGCCAAGCTGTACCGGGCCGCCGTGGACGAGGTGGCGGCCTCGGTCCCCGACCGCCACTACGATCTCGCCGCCGAACTGCTCGTCTCCGCGATCGAAGCCGCAACACACGACGGCGGATCCCCCCGGGATGCCCTGCTCCGGGCCGCCCGCGCCAAGGGGCTGTCAGCCGCCGAGGCGGCAGCCGCCGCAACTCAGCGCCCGTCCGCGGGGGCCGGCGGGGCACCGGAAACCGCCGGCGGCACCGGCAGTGCCGAACCCTTCGCGGACTTCCTGGCGGGGCAAGGCTACTGCCCGGCGGACGACGGCGCCGGGGGCCTGCTGCTGCTGAACTGCCCGTTCCATCGCCTCGCTGCCGGCCACGCGGACGTGGTCTGTGCCATGAACGGCGCCTTCCTCGGCGGGGCCTCCGCAGCCTTGGGGATCGACCCTGGGCGGGTGGAAGCGCTCGCCATCGAAGATCTCAGGGAGCAGGGGAGTGCGCGGCCCGGGCAGTGCTGTGCCCGGATCCTGCCCTCGTGACCAGGCCCACGGCAAGGAATCCGAACCGGAAGAGTGCGGCCGGAATGAGGTGCGCGGACGCTCCCGCCGCCTGAACGCCCACCAATTCCGGCGCGCGGCCGCAGGTAGAATTGGGCTGTGCCTGCCTACCTCGACCATGCCGCCACCACCACCCTCGCCCCGGAGGCGCTGGCTGCAATGACGCGCGAGCTTGCCCGGACCGGCAACCCCTCATCGCTGCACGGCTCGGGCCGCCGGGCGCGGCGCGTCGTGGAGGACGCCCGCGAAGCCCTGGCGGCCGCGGCCGGAGCCCATCCCTCCGAAATCATCTTCACCTCCGGCGGCACTGAAGCGGACAATCTTGCCGTCAAGGGGCTGTACTGGGCCCGGCGCGCGGAGGACCCGTCCCGCACGCGCATCCTGTGCTCCGGCGTCGAACATCACGCAGTCCTGGACGCGGTGGAATGGCTGGAGCGGCACGAGGGGGCCGACGTCTGCTGGCTGCCCGTCGACGCCGACGGCGTCGTGGACGTGGCCGCGCTGGAGGCGGAACTGTCCCGCGATCCGGCGTCGATCGCCCTGGTGACCGTCATGTGGGCCAACAACGAGGTCGGCAGCATTCAGCCGATCGCCACAATCGTGGCAGCTGGCACACCGTGCCGGCGTGCCTGTGCACTCCGACGCCGTCCAGGCATTTGGATCGGTCCCCGTGGACTTCCGCGGCACCGGACTGGATGCCATGTCCATCTCCGGGCACAAGATCGGCGGCCCTGTGGGCGTCGGTGCCCTGCTTCTGGGACGGGCGGTCAAGCTGACGCCGGTGCAGCACGGCGGCGGCCAGGAGCGGGACGTGCGTTCCGGCACCCTGGACACCGCCGCCATCGCCGCCTTCGCCGCGGCCGCCGAAGCAGCTGTCGGCCGGCTCGCCCAGGAAGCCGCACGGATCGCGGCCCTGCGGGACCGGCTGATCGAGGGCGTCCGTGAGGCTGTCCCCGAGGCCGTGCTGCGGGGCGCCCCGGGCGCCGGGCGGCTCCCGGGCAATGCGCATTTCACGTTCCCCGGCTGCGAGGGCGACTCGCTCCTGTTCCTGCTGGACCTGGCCGGCGTCGAATCCTCCACGGGGTCCGCCTGCACGGCAGGGGTTCCGAGGCCCTCCCATGTGCTGCTGGCCATGGGCCTGGACGAGGACACGGCGAGGGGTGCGCAGCGCTTTACCTTGGGGCATTCCTCGACCGACGCCGACGTCGACGCGCTGCTCGCCGCGCTGCCGGGCGCCTACGCGCGGGCCCGCCAGGCCGGCATGGCCGGGCATGAGTCCAGCATCCAGACCGCGGGCACCGTCGCCCGTGAGCTGCGTCGGCCCGCGGGAGCTGATCAGGCTTCCGGCGGGAGCTGATCCAGCGGTACCGATGAGTCCGCGAGGAGATCCGGGCTGATGGCGGTGCGGGCGCTGATCAGCGCCTTGATCGCCTTTTGCGGTTTGGCGGCGCGGGGCCAGTTGACGTTCATCCCGGCCACCACCTTGCCCTCGCGCTGCCAGAACGCGATGAACTCCTTGTCCGCGAGCGAGCCGCGGATCACCGGCGGCCCGGCAACGAGCGACGGGAACCCCGAGTACTCCATGCTGACGTCGTACTGGTCCGTGTAGAAGTACGGGATGGTATCCAGCACGGCGTCGAGGCCGAGCATGGCCCGGGCGGCGACCTTGCCGCCGTTGAGGGCATTGGACCAGTGCTCGCTGCGGTGGTGCTCGCCGGTGAACGGGTGCAGGGCATTGGCGACGTCCCCGGCGGCGAAGATCCCGGCGGTCCCGGTGCGCAGCGCGGCGTCAGTGAGTATGCCGTTGCGGATCCCGACGCCGGCCGCCTGCGCCAGCCCCACCTCCGGAACCACCCCCACGGCAATGACCACAAGGTCCGCCGGGAGGATTTCGCCGGTGTCGGTGCGGACGCCGGTGACCCGTCCGGAGGTGCCCGTGATTTCCGCCGCCGCCGCCGGCAGCCGGAACTGGACGCCGTTGGCCTCGTGCAGGGAGCGGAAGAAGCCGCCCAGTTCGGGTCCGATCGCCGCGGCCAGCGGCACGTCTTCGAGCCCCAGCAGGGTGACGGTGTTGCCGTAGCTGCTCGCGGCCGCGGCCAGTTCCATTCCGATCCAGCCCGAGCCGACCATCACCACGTTCCGGCCGCCGTCGGCGAGGGCGCCGCGGAGGCGGCGGCTGTCCTCCACCGTGCGGAAGGTGCTGACCCCCGCCAGTGCGCTGCCCGGAAGCGGGATGCTGCGCGGGCTGGCCCCGGTCGCGAGCAGCAGCGACGTGTACTTCAGCCGGCTCCCGTCGCCCAGGACCACGGCCCGGGCGGCGGGGTCCAGTTCCGTGACCCGGGTGCCGGGCCGAAGATCGACGTCGTTCGCGCCGTACCACTCTTCCGGCACCACGGGCAGGGCGTCCTCACCGGATTTGCCCAGCAGGTAGTCCTTTGACAGCGGCGGCCGGAGGTAGGGCGCGTGGGACTCCGCGGCGAGCACCGTGATGCGCCCGGAGAAGCCCTCTGTCCGCAGGGTCTTGGCGGCGGTGGCGCCCGCAAGGCCGCCGCCCACGATCACGATGTCCTCATTGGCCATGGTCCGCTCGATTCCGCCGTGCCGGCTGGGAAGGTGCGCCGGACTTAAGTGTGCCGGTCGTCCCTGTGCCGGCCGTCAATGTCACGCTGATCAATCTAAAATCGCCTCGTTTGATTTTAGATTCGCCGACGGCGGCGGGTCAAGGGGTTTTGGGCGGGGAATCGGCGTGGCGATAGAATAGGCCCGCAGGCTTTGTGCTATCCGAGCCGGTGCGTGCCAACTTTGTGCCACTTGTTGCGTGCCAGTTGTTTGATAGTGCCAGTTGTTGATGCCACGGATCGGCACAAGCCGGCGATACCCCCGAAAGCTAGAGAAAGCCAGTATGCGAGTTCTTGCAGCAATGAGCGGCGGCGTTGATTCCGCCGTTGCCGCCGCCCGCGCCGTCGAGGCAGGGCACGACGTCGTCGGGGTCCACCTCGCGTTGTCCCGCATGCCGGGCACCCTGCGGACCGGCAGCCGCGGCTGCTGCACGATCGAGGACTCCCGTGACGCCTGGCGCGCCTGCGACATCCTCGGGATCCCGTACTACGTCTGGGATTTCTCCGAGCGGTTCAAGGAAGACGTCGTCCAGGACTTCATCGATGAATATGCCGCGGGACGCACGCCCAACCCCTGCATGCGCTGCAACGAGCGGATCAAGTTCGCCGCCCTGCTGGAGAAGGCCATCGCGCTGGGCTTCGACGCCGTCTGCACCGGCCACTATGCCAAGGTCATCACCGACGCCGACGGCAATCCCGAACTCCACCGCGCCGCGGACTGGGCCAAGGACCAGAGTTACGTGCTCGGCGTGCTGACCCACGAACAGCTCAAGCACTCGATGTTCCCGCTCGCGGACACGCCGTCCAAGGCCGAGGTCCGCGCGGAGGCGGAGCGCCGCGGCCTCTCGGTGGCGAACAAGCCCGACAGCCATGACATTTGCTTCATCCCCGACGGCGACACCGCCGGCTGGCTTGCCGAAAAGATCGAAATGACCACGGGGGACATCGTGGACGAGTCCGGGGCGAAGGTCGGCGAGCACCCCGGCGCCAATGCCTTCACCGTCGGCCAGCGCCGCGGACTGAAGCTCGGCACCCCGGCCGCGGACGGCAAGCCGCGCTTCGTGCTGGAGATCCGGCCGAAGGAAAACAAGGTGGTGGTGGGCCCGGAGGCGCTGCTCGCCATCGACGAAATCCGCGGCATCAAGGTCTCCTGGGCGGGGCTGCCCATTGCCGAAGTGGCCACCGGCGAGGAATTCGACTGCTACGCCCAGGTCCGGGCCCACGGCGATCCGGTGCCCGCACGCGCCCACATGGCCGGGGACGGGCTCGTGGTCACCCTCGCCGAGCCGCTGCGCGGTGTGGCCCCGGGACAGACCGTGGTGCTCTACCAGGGCAGCCGCGTGCTGGGCCAGGCCACCATCGATGCCGCGCGCTCGCTGCAGCGGGCCGCCCTCTAAGGGCCCGCCACACCCGACTCCAGCGAAGGGTCCCGCCGAGACGGCGGGGCCCTTCGTCGTCTGTACCCTCCGCCGCCGTCCGCGTGCCCGCCGTCGTCCTTGTGCTCCGCGGTCGTCCTTGTGATCCGCGGTCGGGACTTGGCCGGATGGGCCGGACCCTGCCGAAGATCCGGACGGAATCCTGAAGAAAATGGCAGAATCCTTCGAATCGTGTAAATTTTGTGTCTCAACTCACAAAATGCAACGTTTCACCGAATGATTGTCTGGTTGAATCTAGGAATCAGCAAAGCGTGCCGCCCGACGAGTCACTCGTTTCACATCGGGCTGCGCTAGAACGCATCGAACAGAAAGTTCACAGATGGCAATGAACAAAAAGGCCTGGCAGAGCGTCATCGCGCTGGCCGGGGTTTCCGCCTTTGCACTGACGGCCTGCACGGGGCCGTCCGGCGGCGCTGGCGGGTCATCAGCCGCAGCAAGCGGTCCGATCGCCTACGGCACCACGGACAAGGTCACCGCCTTGGATCCGGCGGGCGCGTACGACAACGGTTCGTTCATGGTGATGAACCAGATCTACTCCTTCCTGCTCAACTCGAAGCCGGGCAGCGCCGATCCCGTTCCGGACCTGGCCGAGTCCGCGTCCTTCACCTCGCCGACCGAGTACACGGTCAAGCTCAAGCCGGGACTCAAGTGGGCCAACGGTCACACGCTCGACTCCAAGGACGTCAAGTTCTCCTTCGACCGGCAGACCAAGATCAACGATCCTGCCGGTCCCGCAAGCCTGCTGACCAACGTCGAAAGCGTCACTGCCCCCGATGCCAACACCGTTGTCTTCAAGCTGAAGCTGGCGAACGACCAGACCTTCGCGCAGATCCTCAGCAGCCCTGCCGCGCCGATCGTGGACGATGAAGTCTTCCCGGCCGACAAACTGCTTGACGACGACTCGATCGTCAAGGCCAAGGCCTTCTACGGCCAGTACACGATCGACACGTACAAGAAGAACGAGCTGATCAGCTTCAAGGCGTTCCCGGACTACCAGGGAGTCCTCGGCAAGCCGGCCAACGACGCCGCCACGATCAAGTACTACGCGGATCCCACCAACATGAAGCTGGACATCCAGCAGGGCAACATCGACGTCGCGAACCGCAGCCTGAGCGCCACCGACGTCGATGACCTGAAGAAGGACTCCAAGGTCAAGGTCAACGTTGGCCCCGGCGGCGAAATCCGCTACATCACGTTCAACTTCGACACCATGCCGTTCGGTGCGAAGACTCCGGAGGCCGACCCGGCCAAGGCGACCGCCGTCCGCCAGGCCATCGCGAACCTCGTTGACCGCCAGGCCATCGCGGACCAGGTCTATAAGGGCACCTACCTGCCCCTGTACTCCAACGTTCCCAGCGGCTTCCTCGGTGCCAACGAATCGTTCAAGGACGCATACGGCGACGCCGGCAAGCCCAGCCTGGACAAGGCCAAGAAGGTCCTGGCCGACGCCGGTGTGACGACGCCCGTGTCGATGAACCTGCAGTACAACCCGGACCACTACGGCAAGTCCTCCGGCGACGAATACGCCATGATCAAGGACCAGCTGGAGAAGTCCGGTTTGTTCAAGGTCAACCTGCAGTCCACGGAATGGGTCACCTACAGCAAGGCCAGCCGGGCCGATGAATACCCGCTGTTCCAGTTTGGCTGGTTCCCGGACTTCAGCGACGCCGACAACTACCTGACGCCGTTCTTCCCGGAGGGCGGCTTCCTGAAGAACCACTACAACAACCCCACCGTCAACGACCTGATCAGCAAGCAGCTCACCACCGTCGACAAGACTGAACGCGAGTCCACGATCAAGGACGCCCAGAATGCCCTCGCCAAGGACATCTCCACGCTTCCGTTGCTCCAGGGCGCGCAGGTTGCCATTTCCGGCAGCGGTGTCAAGGGTGTCGATTCCACCCTCGATGCCTCCTTCAAGTTCCGTTTGGGAACTGTTTCCAAGTAGGGCTGCAACCCTGCTGTCCTGACCAGCCTGCGAGGCGGGGCGCCCTCGAGGCGCCCCGCCTTTGCTGGTCATTGCCGCACCCTGCAGTTCACGCCGGCCGGCCCATGGCCGCGAAAGCACAGATTTAGGTACCAATGACAACATTGTAGAGGCGCCGCCAAACGACGCCGACGGACTCCTTCCGTCCAAGAAAAAATCCACGGGCGGGGGCCTGGGGACCTACCTCCTGGTCCGGTTCCTCCTGATCATTCCGACCATTTTCATTCTGGTGACCTTGGTCTTCTTCCTGATGCGGGTCATCGGCGACCCCATCACCGCCGCCCAGGGCGGCAGGCTTCCCCCGGAGGCGCTCGCGCAGCGCATCCACGACGCAGGCTACGACCGCCCGATCCTGGTGCAGTACTTCGAATACGTTGGCCAGGTGGCGACCGGCAACTTCGGCACCACCATCACCGACCGCCGCCCTGTTGTCGAAATGGTCTTAACCTTTGGCGCGGCAACCCTGGAACTGGCCATCAATGCCCTCATCGTGGCACTGTTGGTCGGCATCCCGCTCGGGCTCATCGCCGCCTACCGGCGCGACAAGGCGCCGGACGCGGTCCTGCGGTTCTTCGCCATCCTCTGCTACGCCACCCCGGTGTTCTTCGCCGGCCTGCTGATGAAGCTGACCTTCTCCGTCTGGCTCGGCTGGCTGCCCGTCGCGGGACGGGCCTCCACCAGGACCGAACTGGCCATGGGAAGCCTGGCAGCACCGACCGGGATCTACTGGCTGGATGCGCTGCGCAGCGGCAACATGGCCGCGTACGGCGACGTCGCTGCCCATTCAGTCCTCCCCGCACTCACCCTTGGGCTGCTGACGGCAGGGGTCTTCCTGCGGCTGGTCCGCACCAACGTCATCGGCACGCTGGGCAAGGACTACGTCGAGGCCGGCAGGTCCCGCGGCGTCAGTAATTTCCGGCTCGTGACCAAGCATGCCTACAAGCCTGCCCTCATCCCGATCATCACGGTCATGGGGCTCCAGATTGCCCTCCTGCTCGGCGGCGCCGTCCTCACGGAGTCCACTTTCGAGTGGAAGGGCCTCGGCTACCAGTTGGTGCAATACCTGAACGCCCGCGACTTCGTCGCTGTCCAGGGCATCGTCGTGCTGCTGGCGGTCATCGTTGCCGTCACGAACTTCATCGTGGACGTCGCCGCAGCCCTGATCGACCCGCGAGTGAGGTACTAGCCATGAATGCAACCACAGTAAGCGGGCGCAAGCAGCCCCTCATCTACCGGCTGCCGGTGATCTCGCATTTCCGGGCGAGCGTCGGGCTGCAACGCGGCATGCTCGTCACCGGCCTGGTGCTGGCCGTCGTCTTCCTGCTGACGGCAGTGTTTGCGCCGTGGATCGCGCCCTACGGGTTTGCCCAGCTCAGCGACGCCGCCGGTCCCTTCCCGACCCAGCAACCCCCGAGCCCAGCCCACATCTGGGGCACTACCGTGGGTGGCTACGACGTCTTTTCCCGGGTGATCTGGGGTGCCCAGACGGCCGCAGTGGTCATCATCGTCGCCGTGGTGATGTCGATCTTCCTCGGCGTAGCCCTCGGCCTGCTCAGCGGCTACTTCGGCGGCTGGCTGGACCGGCTGCTGGTGGTGATTCGCCGATGCCATCTACGCCTTCCCCTCGCTCCTGCTGGCCATCGTGATGTCAATCGTCATCAGCCACGGCCAGTCCAGTTTCTGGGGAGGCATCGTTGCCTGCTCCATCTCCATCTCCGTGGTGTTCGTCCCGCAGTACTTCCGCGTGATCCGTGCCGAGACCATCCGACTGAAGGCGGAGCCGTACGTCGAATCAGCCAAGGTGGTGGGTGCCTCAAGCATCCGCATTATGGGCCGCCATATCTTCAAGAACGCAACCCGCACGCTGCCGCTGATTTTCACGCTGAATGCCTCCGAGGCGATCCTGACCCTGGCCGGGCTCGGCTTCCTGGGGTTCGGCATCGAACCGACCTCCGCCGCAGAATGGGGCTTCGACCTCAACAAGGCCATAGCAGACGCCTCTTCGGGCATCTGGTGGACAGGTGTCTACCCCGGTACGGCGATCGTCCTGACCGTGCTTGGGCTGACCCTCGTCGGTGAGAGCATCAACGACCTCAACGATCCCCGGCTGCGGGGCCGCAAGAAGGCTGTCGCGGGCAAGGGCGGACCCGACTCAACCGCGGCGCCCAGGCTGCACTCGAAGCAGAATCGAGAGTTCTATGACCATCAACATCGACAAGCACGGCACGGCCCGCGGACCCGTCCTGGACATCGAGAACCTCAAGGTCACCTTCGCCACCGATGCCGGGGATGTGTACGCCGTCAAGGACGTCAGCCTCCAGGTCAACCCCGGCGAGGTCGTCGCCATCGTTGGCGAATCGGGATCCGGCAAGACTGTGACGGCCAAGACCATCCTCGGCCTGCTGCCGGAGACGGCCACCAGCCAGGGCGTGGTCCTGATCAACGGCAACAACGTCATCAGCGTCAGCGAGGCTAAGCTGCGGGAGATCCGCGGCCGCGACGTCGCCATGGTGTTCCAGGAACCCTCCACCGCCCTCAACCCGGTCTTCACCGTGGGCTGGCAGATTGCCGAAGGCATCCGCGCGCACGCCGACACCGGCGGCGGCAAGGTCTCGGCCAAGGAAGCCAAAGCGCGGGCGGTCGAAGCCCTCCGCAAAGTGGGCATCCCGGACCCGGAAACACGGGTCAACTACTACCCGCACCAGTTCTCGGGCGGCCAGAAGCAACGCGTCGTCATTGCCGCCGCGCTGGCCCTGAACCCGGGTCTGATCGTGGCCGACGAGCCGACGACCGCCCTGGACGTCACCGTCCAGGCGGAAATCCTGGAGCTGCTGCGGGACCTGCGCGACAAGTTCGGGACGTCCATCGTGCTGATCACGCACAACATGGGCGTTGTCGCCGACCTCGCCGACCGCGTCGTGGTCATGTACCAGGGGGACGTCGTGGAGGAAGCTCCCGCACGGGTGCTGTTCGCCCAGCCCAAGGAGGACTACACCAAGAAGCTCCTCGCCGCCGTCCCGCACCTGGGCCGCAATTCCGCGTCCGAAGGCATGACGGAACGCGCCCACCAGGGCGGCAAAGTGCTGGTCGAGGCAAAGAACCTGACCATCGAGTATCCGGGACGGCTGGGCAGTCCGGCCTTCAAGGCCGTCGACGGCGTCAGCTTCACCGTGTCCGAAGGCGAAGTCTTCGGTCTCGTGGGGGAGTCGGGCTCCGGCAAGACCACCATCGGCCGGGCGATCGCCGGCCTCAACCGGACCACGGGCGGCAGCCTCAAGGTGCTGGGCTACGAAATGCTGAACTTCAAGGAGCGCACCTTCAAACCGCTCCGCAAGGAGATCGGCTTCGTGTTCCAGGACCCGGCGGCCTCGTTCAACCCGCAGTTGACCATCGGCGACTGCGTGGCTGAACCGCTGATCATCCACTCCAAGCCGACCCCGGCTGAGGCGCGCAAGCGCGTCGGCGAGCTGCTCGAGTCGGTGCAGCTGCCGGCGTCGTACGCTGACCGGTTCCCGCACGAACTCTCCGGCGGGCAGCGCCAGCGCGCCTCCCTGGCGCGGGCGCTCATCCTGAACCCGAAGCTGCTCATCGCCGATGAGCCGACGTCGGCCCTGGACGTCTCCGTGCAGGCCGTGGTGCTGGAACTGTTCAAGGAGATCCAGCAGGAGTTCGGCTTCGCGGCCCTGTTCATCAGCCATGACCTCGCCGTCGTGGACATGCTCTCCCACTGGGTCGGGGTGCTCTACAAGGGCAAGATGGTGGAGCAGGGCCTCGGCAACCAGGTGATGGGCAACCCGCAGCACGACTACACGAAGAAACTCATCGCCTCGCTGCCCGTTCCGGACCCCGACGAGCAGGCCAGGCGGCGCGAGGCGTTCCGGGCCGTGCTCCACAGCTAACCGTCCGGAGCGCTTCCGGTCCCTGCAGGTCCGGGCGGGTCCGTCTGGTCCGTGCGCGGGCCCGTGCCGGGCCCGGAGGCCCGCCGCCGCGGACACTGCCAATGGACATGCCCACCGTTCGCCACGAACGGTGGGCATGTCCATTTGGTGTGCCGGCTTTGAGTGCGCCATTGTGCACGGTTCTTGCCTTCGGCCGGTGCCTGCAACGGTGCTTAACAGCAGAAGGCATTAGACGCCGTGCCCATAGACTGGGTCAATGACCGAGCAGAACCTCAATCTTCCTGATACCGATTCCTACGACCCGGCGGCAAGCTCCCTGGCCGGTTCCGTGGATCCCGCGGTGATGGCGGAGCTGTTGTCGATCCGCTCCAGCATCGACAACATCGATGCCACCCTCGTCTTCCTCCTCGCCGAGCGCTTCAAGGCCACCCAGAAGGTCGGCTTCCTCAAGGCCGCGCACAAACTTCCCGCGGGGGACCCCGGCCGCGAAACGGCGCAGATCGCCCGGCTGCGTCGCCTCGCCGCCGAGGCCCACCTCGACCCGGCCTTCGCGGAGAAATTCCTGAACTTCATCATCGGCGAAGTCATCCGCCACCATGAGGCCATCGCCGAGGACCACCAGGCCGCCGTCCAGGCCTCCGGATCCGCGGACGCCACCCGCGACCGCAGACGCCTAGCCATGACCGGATCAGCATTGCCCGCTCCCAGCCAAGTCACCGCGACGGGCCTCGGCCCGTGGCCCGGCGAGGACCCGGCCGAGGCCGCCCGGATCATCCGCGGTGAACTCGGCAGCCCGCACCTGCCGTTCCTTGCCGAACTTCCCGACCGCGGCGTCGGCTCCGATGCCCTGGGCCGGACCGCGTCCCTGCTCGTGGAACTCGCCGTCGACGTCCAGCCGCATGGCTGGAGGCTCGTGGACCGTCCCGGCAAGGACCTGCAGCGGGCGACATCGGCGTTGTCCACCGACATCAACATCCTGGCGGACGTGATCGGCGCCGAGGAGGCGCCCGCGGACGATATCAAGATCCAGCTGCGCGGACCGCTCAGCCTGGCCGCCGGCCTGCACCTGCACAACGGGGAACGGGCCCTGATCGACTACGGCGCCCGCCGGGAGATTGCGGCTTCGCTCGCAGCGGGCGTGGAAGGCTACCTCAAACGAGTGGCCGAGGCGGCCCCCGGTGCCCGGATCGTGGTCCAGCTCGACGAACCGGAAGTTGCCTCCGTCCTGGCCGGCACCATTCCCACCGCCAGCGGGTACCGGACCCTGCGCTCTGTGCCGGGTCGGGAAGTCACCGAGTCCTGGCAGCTGGTCATCGACGCGCTCCGCGCCGCGGGCGCCGTCGAAACCGTGGTGGCCGTCTCCGAGGTCGAGGCGCCGTTCGAGCGGATCCTCGCGGCCGGCGCGGACGGAATCGCCGTGCCGCTCCGGGCTCTGACCTCGCGCCAGTGGGAACAGCTCGCGGGCGCGGTGGAGGCCGGCAAGCGGCTCTGGGCCGGCGCGCTGGACGTGGCCGATCCCGCCGCGGCACTGCCCCGGGTTGGCGACGTCGTGGAAAACGTATGGCGGCCGTGGCGGCAGCTGGGTCTTCCGGCGTCCACGCTGGGGGCGCTCCGGATCACTCCGTCGGAGGGCCTGGCACGGCACTCGCCCGCCGCGGCGACAGCGGTCCTGACCCGCCTGACCCAGGTGGCCGACGGGCTCAACCAGCTCGCCCTCGGGTAGCGCAGCGGCCGGCACCGCCGGGATCGCCGGCGCCGTCGGGTGCCCGGATCAGACCCTGCTTTGCCAACCGTCCGGGCGGGCGTACCCGGGCAGGTAGCCCGGCGACGCAATCCCGCCGGGGTAGGGCTCAAGCCGGTAGTCGAAGTGGCCGGCGTACACCAGCACCAGGCCGAGCTGGGGCTGGATCACCTTGACCTGGATCCGGTGCCGGCCGCCGTCCTGCGGTTCCCACCACTGCTCGGCATAGGCCTTGGCGTCAAAGGCCGCCGGGAGGGGAATCCGGAGCGGCCCCAGAAACAGCCGGGACGCCTCGGACACGCCCCGGAGCCGGCCCTCCGCCGTGACGCTGAGGTTGAGGTCGGTGACGAGCCGCCGGAACCGGCCGACATAATCCACGAGCCCAGGGCTGCGCCCGGAGTCGTCAAAGCTGGTGGTGTCCTGGAACAGCCGGGTGGTTCCCGGGAAGAAGATCTCCCGCCGGGCCGTCAGGCTTGACCTGCCGAACGGGTCCAGATGGGCGTGGTTCTCGATCCGGAAGCGGATGCCCTCGCCGTACTCGGGGAAGAAGGCCTGCTCGCCGGTGGTGAGCCGCAGCAGGGGGCGCAGCCAGGCCTGCCGGCAGCCGACGACGTCGAACACTCCCTCGCCGACGCCGTAGTGGCCGGATCCCGGTGCCAAAGCGAAGTATTCTTGGAGTTCGGGCTGGAGCCGGGCGAAGTCGCTGCCCAGGGCGCGCTCGTAGATGGGGGTGTTCACGGGTTCCTCCTGCGGTCCGGGCCGGTTCACTGGGCCTGTCCACAGCATGCAGGACAACGCGGCAATTGTCACAGGGAGCCGTGCACCGGCGGAGTCCCGACGGCGGTGGCAGGCCCGTCTGCGCCATGCCGGTGGGCCGCCCGATACGACAAAGCCAATTCAATGGGGGAATATATAACTATGAAGGCACGCATTCTGGTAGTGGATGATGACGAGGCGCTCGCCGAGATGATCGGTATTGTGCTGCGCAACGACGGCTTCGAAGCCGTCTTTTGCGCCGACGGCGGGCAGGCGCTGGACGTGTTCCGCTCCTCAAAGCCGGACCTCGTTCTGCTCGACCTCATGCTTCCTGGAATGGACGGCATTGAGGTCTGCCGCCAGGTCCGTGCCGAGTCTGACGTGCCGATCGTCATGTTGACCGCCAAGGCGGATACCTCGGACGTGGTCCGCGGCCTGGAGTCCGGTGCCGATGACTATGTGCCCAAGCCGTTCAAGCCCGCCGAGCTCGTGGCCCGGGTGCGGGCACGGCTGCGCCCGGGCGACCAGAAGGCCCCGGAAACCCTGCGCATCGCCGACGTCACGATCGACGTCGCCGGCCACCTGGTCAGCCGCGGCAACGACCGGATCTCCTTGACGCCGCTGGAATTCGACCTCCTCGTCGCCCTGGCCCGCAAGCCATGGCAGGTGTTCACGCGTGAACTGCTCCTGGAGCAGGTCTGGGGCTACCGGCACGCCGCCGACACCCGGCTGGTCAACGTCCATGTCCAGCGGTTGAGGTCCAAGATCGAACGTGACCCGGAAGCCCCCGAAGTTGTATTGACGGTCCGTGGTGTCGGCTATAAAGCAGGTTCCTGAGCCTGCGGACCGTAGCGTCCCGCAGGACATAGCGCCGGACACGGCGCTCGATACGGTGCCGAAACAGCGCCGAAACAGCGCCGGACACGGCGCTCGACACCGCGCAGGTCACGGCGCCGCCCGCACCGCGCGGGCCCGAAACGCAGCCGGCCGGCGGCGGGCCGGGCCCTTGGCGCGGACTCCCTTTCCGGACCCGGCTGTGGGCCAAACGCGCCAGGATCGTGGGCGTCCGGGTCGCGCGGCTGGTCCGCACCGGGGCGCGGCGCTTCTTGCCGGGCATCCGCTACCTGCTCCGCGCGTTGCAGCGGAAGTGGCGGCGTTCGCTGCAGTTCCGGACCGTCCTGACGACGCTCCTGCTGGCCATCGGCTCGTTCGCGGTGGTGGGCGCATACCTGTCCAACCAGATCGCCAACAACCTGTTCCAGGAACGGCTCGCCCAGGCCGAATCGGAGACCCGCTACAACGTCAAGCAGGTCCAGGACACGTTCGACGGCGCCCAGGTCACGGACCAGTCCAGTGTCATCACCCTGGTCTATGACACCCTGAACGCCGTCGAGGGCCGCGGGTCCGTCATCCAGCGGCGCTACGTCTTCGAAGCGATGCCGGAGCAGACCAAGCCGCGCAACCGGTGGGTTGAATCCCGGGCCTCGGACCAGCTCACCATCGGCGTCATCCCCCCGGACCTGCGCAAGGCCGTGCAGAACTCAGGCAAGGACCAGTACTGGGCGTCCACGCAGTTTCCGGTGGGGACCGAGGACCGGCCCGGCATCGCGGTGGGCAATAAAGTGACGTTCAACGGCACCGTCTACGAGCTCTACCTCATCTACGACCTCAACACGGCGCAGAAAACGCTGGATGAGATCCAGAACGTCCTCCTGGCCGGCGGTGCCCTGCTGGTGCTCATGATCGGCGGCGTCGCCTGGTATGTCACCCGCAACGTCGTCAGCCCGGTCAGCCATGCCGCCGTCGTCTCCGAGAAGCTCGCCGCCGGCCAGCTGCAGGAGCGCATGGTGGTCAAGGGCGAGGACGAGGTCGCCCGGCTCGGCGCCTCGTTCAACCACATGGCCGCAAGCCTGCAGGAACAAATCACCCAGCTGGCCACGCTCTCGCAAATGCAGCAGCGGTTCGTCTCCGACGTGTCCCACGAGCTCCGCACGCCGCTCACCACAGTGCGCATGGCCGCGGAAGTCCTCTATGACGCCCGCGAGGACTTCGACCCCATCAACAAGCGGTCCGCGGAGCTGCTCTACAACCAGGTGGAACGGTTCCAGTCGCTCCTGGCGGACCTGCTGGAAATCTCCCGCTTCGACGCCGGCGCGGCCACCCTCGACGCTGAACCGACGGACATTGTGCAGCTCGTCTCGCACGTGATCGAGGGCGTGGCGCCCGTTACCGCCGAATACGGCTCCGCCGTCACCCTCAACGCCCCGGCCGGCAGCATCATCGTTGACATGGACGACCGCAGGATCGACCGCATCCTGCGCAACCTGATCCTGAATGCGCTCGAACATGGCGAGGGCCGGCCGGTGAACATCTCCGTGGCCGCCAACGACACCGCGGTGGCCGTGGCCGTACGGGACCACGGCATCGGCATGACGCCGGTTGAGGCGGCCAGGGTCTTCGACCGCTTCTGGCGCGCCGATCCCGCCCGTGCCCGCACCACCGGAGGCAGTGGGCTGGGGCTGTCCATCGCCGCCGAGGACACCAAGCTCCACAACGGCTGGCTGCAGGCGTGGGGGAGCAAGGGCAACGGCTCGAACTTCCGGCTGACCCTCCCGCTGCGCCGGGATGAGCCGATCACCAGGTCTCCGCTCCAGCTCGAACCGGTCAACGTGGGGCTCCCGGGGGCAGGCAACCAACATACCGTCCTGCTGTTGGACCCGCCGCCTTCCGCTGAGACACCGGCGGAGCCCGCCGCTGAGGCACCGGGAACGCAGGGCGCCGTGGACGGCGGGACGATTGCTGACCATTTCACTGACGGTTCGGCTGAGGACGGCGGCGGCGCCGTCGTCGGCAGGATGATCCCGGACGACCGTCCGGCCGGCCCCCGGGGTACCGGGACGGAGGGCAGGGCATGAGCGGTATTTCCAGAAAGTTCACCCGGGCGGGGGCCGCGCTGCTTGCCGTGGTCCTGCTTCTGTTGACCTCGTGCGCCCAGATTCCCCGCTCGGGGCCGGTAGGCAAAAGCACGGACGAGAGCGCGGGAAACCCCAACGCCCCGGTCTTCTTCCCGGCCGCACCGCGTGCCGGCGCTGGGCCGGAGGCAGTGATCGAAGACTTCTACCTGGCCGGAAGCGGGTATGAGGACGACTACGCCGTCGCCCGGCAGTACCTCACCCAGGCGTCGTCGGTGACGTGGAAGCCGGACCAGCGGGCGCTCGTCTTCCGGAAGGCCACGGTGGTGGCCACCGGCGTCGAAAACGTCTTCAACTACCAGCTCGACCTCGCCTATTCGGTGGACGCCGACGGCGTGGCCACGCAGCTTCCCGAGGGCACCACCGAGAACATACCCGTCACGGTGACCCAGGTGGACGGCGAGTGGCGGATCTCCGAGCTCCCGGACGGCACGGCCATCCCGGAAGAGACCTTCAAGGTTATCTACGGCGCCTACCCGATCTACTTCTACGACCCCACGTTCACCTACGCCGTGCCCGATGTCCGCTGGTTCATCCGCAAGAAGACCGTCAAGGCCATGACGAGCGCCCTGCTCGGCGGACCCGGCTCCCTACCTCAAAGGCGCCGTCGTCAGCGCCTTCCCGTCAGGCATCAAGCTGGCGCGCGAGTCCGTCCCCGTGGTCTCCGGCGCCGCCCAGGTGGATCTGACCGCCAAGGACCTGGTCGAAGCCTCCAACGAGGACCGGCTGCGGATGCAGACGCAGCTCGCCCTGACCTTCCGCAGCCAGCCGGATGTCATCAACGTCGAGCTCCGGGCCAACCAGGACCTGGTGCGGGTCGAGGACAACGGCACGGTGCTGCCGCCGGTCCGGGACGAAAGTGTCCCCGGCTACCAGATCGCCGTCAGCAACAATGACCTGGTCCGGTACGAGAACAACCGGCTCTCACCGCTGCCGGACATCCGGTCCGTCGCCGCCCTGTCACCTCGGGCGCCGGCGGAATCGATCGAATCACAGGCCGTGGCGTTCCTCAATGCCGCCCGCACCACGTTGTACTCGATCGTGCCGGGCCAGCCCGCCAGGGCGCTGACCACCCGGACTACCCTTTCCCGGCCCTCGTTCGGCCGTTACGACTGGGTCTGGACCGCCGGACCGGGTCCTGCCGGCGCCACCGAGGTGGTGGCCTACCGGCCCGTCGGCATGCCGGAGAACGCCAGCGTGCCCACCGTGACCCTGTCGCCGGGATGGCTTGCCGGCCGGACCGTCAAGGAGTTCCGGATTTCCCGGGACGGCACGCGTGCCCTCGTCATTTCCGAGCAGAACGGCAAGAGCAAGGTCCAGATCACCGGGATCATCCGGAACGCGGACGGCACCCCGAGGGACCTGACCGTGCCCCTGACGCTCCTGACTCCCCGGGATCCGGACCAGGGGGTCTGGGTGGATGACACCACCGTCGCGGTCATGAAGGCCTCCGCGAGCGACTCCGTCACTCCCGAGCTGTTGTCCCTGACCTCGGCGCAGCCGCAGCAGCTGGCGCCGTGGCCCGGGCTGACCGCCCTCAGCGCAGGCAACGGAACATCGGAGATTTACGGCCAGTCCGCGGAAGGAATCTTCCAGCGGCTCGGCAACGGCTGGTCACCGCAGCTCAAGGGCCCCATCGACCCGTCCTTCCCCGGCTGACCAGCGGCCGGGCGACCGCCAGGAGCCGGGCGGCGGCGGTGCGCCGCCCTTGGGCGGGGCCTCAGGGCGCCGTGGTCTGCGGGCGCGTGAGGGCGCCCCGGACAATGCGTTGTCCACATAGCCTTCAGCGGCGCTTCCGCCGACGGACTCCCCGGTCCAGGATCGGAGGATGAAAGACACCGACCCGCGGCGGCTGGCCACAGATCCGGATCTTGCCCCGGCCGCACCGACGGCAGCGCGACACCGTGGCATCTACGCGCGGCCGCTGGCGCGGCTGTCCGACCGGACGGCGGCGGCCGCGGCCGAGGTGCTCGCCCTTGCCATGCCCGTGGACTGCGTCTGCTGCGGTGCCGAGGACGCTGCGCTCTGCGGAGCGTGCTCGCGGCAGCTCCGCCTGCTGACCCTGAGGCCGTTCCGGGCCGAGGCCCAGGCGCCGGCCCTGATGGACATGGACGGCTCCGTCCTGCTTCCCGTCGTGGCAGCCGGGGCGTACCGGGCCGAGCTGGCCCAGTGCCTGCTGTCCTTCAAGAGCCATGGCCAGGCGCGGCTGGCCGTCGAGCTGGCACGGGGCCTGGCGCGTGCCCTCCACGCCGCCGCCGGGCAGGCGCGGGGCCTCCTCCTCGTCCCCGTGCCCACGAGCGCCGCCGCCTTCCGCAAGAGGGGCTTCAGCCCGGTCCATCTCCTGCTCCGACGGCTGGTTCGCGGCGATGAAATCCCGGGGTTCACAGTCGCGGACGCATTGCGGAAAACCGTGCCGGCCGCGCGGAACCGGATGCCCCTGGACGGGGTCCGCTACCTGACCGGCGGACAGAAAGGACTGGGCCGGGGTGCCCGGTCCCGGCGGGTGCGGGGGTCCATGCGGACCAGGGCCGGCCCGTGGTCTCCGAGCGTAGAGGGACGTGCCTGCATCATCGTCGATGACGTGCTGACGACCGGTTCCACGGTGGCCGAGGCGGCCCGTGCGCTGCGGGCGGCAGGGGCCCTTGTCAGCGGCGCCGTCGTGGTGGCCGCGACACGCCCGCCGGCGACTTCCGACGTCGGCGCCCCCAGCCCCGCGGTGGCGGGGCCGAACGGCGAGACGTAAAAAAATAAACCGTAAAAGGATGAATAACAGGTTGCTATGAACTAACGTCGAAGATGGGTACCAAGAACAGATGTACCTGTCGATAGCGGCTCGGAAAGGGGCTCGACTGTCATTCAGATCGGCCCCCGGGAAGTACCGCCGTCGTGTCACCGAAGTCATTTGGAGGGCACCATGGAGTTCATGATCAGCGGACGCAACTTGACGGTCTCAGACCGGTTCCGCGAATATGCCGACGACAAGATCTCAAAGATCGCGTCGTTGGGAGACAAGGTCCAGAGGGTAGACGCGAAGGTCACCAAGGAGACCAAGGCCCGCCAGACCGCAGAATCGCTCACGGTTGAGTTGACAGTCCTGGGACGCGGCCCCGTAATCCGCGCAGAAGCGAGTGCCGCCGACAAGTTCGCTGCGTTCGATCTCGCTTACAACAAGCTTCTTGAACGCCTGCGCAGGGCAAGGGACCGCAGAAAGGTCCACCACGGCCGGCACACGCCGAAGTCCGTCACCGAGGCGACGGCAACCCTGGAACCGGCGAGTCCCAACGAGCCCCTCTACGTCGAGGCGGCAAACCAGCAGGCGGCCCCGGCGCCGGCGGCAGAGAAGTCGCCCTACGAGGTCGAGAACGATATTCCGGCCGGCGATTCGCCCGTGCTGATCCGCCGGAAGGTGTTCCCCGCGGCCAGCCTCACGCTCGATGACGCCGTTGACAACATGGAACTTGTGGGCCACGACTTCTACCTTTTCGTGGACAAGGAGACCAAGGCGCCGTCGGTCGTGTACCGCCGCGACGGCTGGACCTACGGGGTCATCTCCCTGGACCAGACATGCGAGCCCGGGCATTCGAGTCTGGAAGACAAAATCCTGGCCTACCGTTCCGAGGATGAGCCTGCCAGCGCATAAGCTGGTGCAGACCATCCAACGAAGGGACTGACGTGCAAGCATCGCTGAGCCTGGCACAGGCACGGCGGATCGCATTGGCAGCCCAGGGATTGGACAAGGAACGGCCCGCCGGACCCGTGAGCGCACGGGCGGTGGGCCGTACCTTTGCCCGGCTGCACCTGGTGCAGATCGATTCCGTCAATGTGGTGTCCCGCAGCCACTTCCTGCCGTTCTTCTCCCGGCTGGGCAACTACGACCGCACCATCCTGCAGCGGATGGCGGGGACCCACCCGCGCCGGATGATGGAGTACTGGGCTCACGAGGCCTGCTTCATCCGGCCGGACCACTTCCACGACCTCGTGCAGTGGCAGAACCGCGCATGGGTGGGCGCGCACGCCATGGACCCCGAACTGCGCAACGGTGTGGCGGCCCGGGTGCTGGAAACCCTGGCGGCCGGGAAGCCGATGACCGCCGCCGAACTGACAGCACGGCTTGGCCACGTGGAGGACCGGCAGCGGGACAACTGGGGCTGGAACTGGAATGCCGTCAAAAGGGTCCTGGAGCATCTGTTCGAGGACGGCCTCATTTCCGCATCCTCGCGGACCGAATCCTTCGAACGGCGCTACACCCTCACCGCCAGGGTGCTGCCCGGCCCGGTTGGTGAGACGGCGGCCCCCGAACCGGACGCGGCCGCCGCGATGGACCGTCTGATCGACGCCGCGGCCCGGGCCCACGGCATCGGGACCGTGCGGTGCTTCGCCGACTATTTCCGGACGCCGCAGAAAGCAGCGGCCATCGCGGTCCGGAACCTCGTGGACACCGGCCGGCTGCAGCCGGTCACGGTGGCCGGCTGGAACCGGCCCCTGTACCGTCACGCGGAGGCGAAACTTCCGCGCTCAGCCACCGGCCGTGCGCTCCTGAGTCCCTTCGACTCCCTGGTCTTCGAACGCCGCCGGCTTGAGGAGCTGTTCGGGTTCCACTACCGGATCGAGATCTACACCCCCGAGCCGAAGCGCCGGTATGGCTACTACGTCCTGCCGTTCCTGCTGCGCGACGCGATCGTCGCGCGGGTGGACCTCAAGGCAGACCGGGCCGGCGGCCGGCTCCTGGTAAGGACCGCCCATGCGGAATCCGGCGCGCCGGCGGACACCGCCGTCGAACTCGCCGCGGAACTGCGGCTCATGGCAGAGTGGCTGGGACTGGACGGGGTGGTGGTCTCCCCGACGGGGGACCTTGCGCCGGCGCTCGCCGAAGCCGTGGCTGCCCGGTAATGAGCAGTATCCGCTATGAGGGAACAGGCGCCCCCGGCCCTGCGTCTCTCCCGTAGACTAAATCACGCCAGAATTCGGCAGCTTGAGACTGGGAGCAACTTCACGTGGCATCACTTATCGAAAAACTTCTCCGCACAGGGGACAAAAGAACCCTGCGGCAACTGCGGAACTATGCCGATTCCATTAATGCCCTGGAGAGCTCCTTCCAAACCTTCACGGACGCTGAGCTCCGTGAAGAAACTGACCGTCTGCGCACACGCCACCAGGACGGCGAGAAACTCGACGATCTGCTGCCGGAGGCCTTCGCGGCCGTCCGCGAAGCCTCGTCCCGTACCCTCGGCCTGCGCCACTTCGATGTCCAGCTCATGGGCGGCGCCGCCCTGCACCTGGGCAACATCGCCGAGATGAAGACCGGTGAAGGCAAAACCCTGGTGGCCACTGCTCCGGCCTACCTCAATGCCCTCACCGGCAAGGGCGTCCATGTGGTCACCGTGAACGATTACCTCGCCGAATACCAGTCTGACCTCATGGGCCGCGTCTACCGCTTCCTCGGCCTGAGCAGCGGCTGCATCCTGTCCAACCAGGACCCCGCCCTGCGCCGCGAGCAGTATGCCGCGGACATCACCTACGGCACCAACAACGAATTCGGCTTCGACTACCTGCGCGACAACATGGCATGGGACAAGTCCGAGCTCGTCCAGCGCGGCCACCACTTCGCCGTCGTCGACGAAGTGGACTCCATCCTGATCGACGAGGCCCGCACGCCGCTCATCATCTCCGGTCCGGCCCAGGGGGACACGAACCGCTGGTACAGCGAATTCGCCAAGGTGGTCACGCGCCTGCAGTCCGAGACCGACTACGAGGTCGACGAGAAGAAGCGCACCGTCGGCGTCCTCGAGGCCGGCATTGAAAAGGTCGAGGACTACCTCGGCATCCACAACCTTTACGAGTCCGCCAACACGCCGCTGATCGGCTTCCTGAACAACGCCATCAAGGCCAAGGAACTGTTCAAGCGGGACAAGGACTACGTCATCCTCGACGGCGAGGTGCTGATCGTCGATGAGCACACCGGCCGCATCCTCGCCGGCCGCCGCTACAACGAGGGCATGCACCAGGCCATCGAAGCCAAGGAAGGCGTCGAGATCAAGGCCGAAAACCAGACGCTCGCCACCGTCACGCTGCAGAACTACTTCCGCATGTATGACAAGCTCGCAGGCATGACCGGCACGGCCGAGACCGAGGCCGCCGAATTCATGAGCACCTACAAGCTTGGCGTCGTGGCGATCCCCACCAACCGCGACATGCAGCGGATCGACCAGCCCGACCTCGTCTACAAGAACGAGACCGTCAAGTTCGACGCCGTCGTCAAGGACATTGCCGAACGCCACGAAAAGGGCCAGCCCGTCCTCGTCGGCACCACCAGCGTCGAGAAGAGCGAATACCTCTCCCGGCTGCTGGCCAAGGAAGGCGTCCGGCATGAGGTCCTGAACGCCAAGAACCATGCCCGGGAAGCCTCGATTGTGGCCCAGGCCGGCCGCAAGGGCGCCGTCACCGTCGCGACCAACATGGCCGGCCGCGGTACCGACATCATGCTCGGCGGCAACGCCGAGTTCACCGCCGTCGCCGAACTGGCCAAGCGGGGCCTGGACCCGGAGGAAAACTCCGAGGAATACGAGGCCGCATGGCCCGAGGCGTTCGAGTCGTCCAAGCAGGCCGTCAAGGACGAGCATGAGGAAGTCCTCAACCTGGGCGGACTCTACGTGCTCGGCACCGAGCGGCACGAGTCCCGCCGCATCGACAACCAGCTGCGCGGCCGTTCCGGACGCCAGGGCGACCCCGGCGAGTCCCGGTTCTACCTCTCGCTCACCGATGACCTGATGCGCCTGTTCAACTCCGGTGCGGCCGAACGGCTCATGAACAGCTCGGTGCCGGACGACGTCGCGCTCGAATCCAAGCTCGTCTCCCGCGCCATCGCCTCGGCCCAGGGCCAGGTGGAGGGCCGCAACGCCGAGCAGCGCAAGAACGTGCTGAAGTACGACGACGTCCTGAACCGCCAGCGCGAGGCAATCTACGGTGACCGGCGCCGCATCCTCGAAGGCGATGACCTCCACGAGAAGGTCCAGTACTTCCTGGAAGACACCATCAACGCCTTCATCGACGCGGCCACGGCCGAGGGCACCGGCGATGACTGGGACTTCAACCTGCTGTGGTCCAACCTCAAGACCCTGTACCCGGTCAGCTTCACGCCGCGCGACGTCATTGACGAGGCCGGCGGCAAGTCCCGCGTCACCGTCGACTTCCTGAGGGAAGAGATCCTCTCCGACGCCCGGCTGGTCTACCAGGCCAGGGAGCAGGCGATTGGCTCCGAAAGCATGCGCGAGCTCGAGCGCCGCGTCGTCCTGTCCGTGATCGGGCGGAAGTGGCAGGAACACCTCTACGAGATGGACTACCTCAAGGAGGGCATCGGGCTGCGCGCCATGGCCCAGCGCGACCCCCTGGTGGAGTACCAGCGCGAGGGCTTCATCATGTTCCAGGCCATGATGGAGGCCATCCGCGAGGAGAGCGTCGGCTTCCTGTTCAACCTCGACGTCGAAGTGACGCCGGCCGAGGACGTCGTGGTGGCAGACGCCGCGGGCCAGCACACGGAACACCACGAGCCGCAGATCCACGCTGCCGGACTCGAGGCCCCGGAGAAGCCCGCCCAGCTGCAGTACACCGCCCCCGGCGAGGACGGCGCTGCCCAGACCCGGATCGAGGCGAAGGCCTCAGGCCGCTCGGGGAACCCGGCCAAGGCAGCGGCGCAGGATATCGGCCGCCGCACAGCGAAGAAGAAGCGGCGCTAGGCCCGGGAGCCAGGCACGAAGGAAAACGCGGGAGGACCGGAACGATTGTTCCGGTCCTCCCGCGTATCCGCCCTCCTTTCCCTGACAGGCCGGGCCTGCTTCCCCTCGGGCCCCTCGGGGCCCGCTTCCCGACCCTGCGGACCTGCTTCCCGCCCTCAGCGGGACCTTCTTCCCACCCCCAGCGGGACGCTTAGCCGATCTCCAGCACTGTGACGCGCCAGGCCGCTGTGCCGCGTTCCAGCCGCAACGCGACGGCGCGGACCCGTGACTCCTCGACCACCACTGCGCTGGCCTCGTAGACGTCATCCGATACCCGGCAGGCCCGGACAGACCGGACCGACGGGTTGCGGTGCAGCCGGCCGGCCGTGGGCGAGCTCCCGGAGGCAACCCGCCGGGTCAACGCGGCACGGTGCTGCAGGGCCGCAAGACAGCGCGGGTCCAGACGGCGGGAGAGCTGCTGTGCAGGCCGCGTGCCGGCAAGCACTTCGATGGCCGCCTGCACGGTGCTGCGGGAAATGGCGCAGATCTCGCGGGCTTCGTCCACCACGCGCAGGGGCGGAGGGGGCGCGGCGGGGTGCGTGTCCCGCGCTGCCGTGCCGGACACAACCCGGAGGGCGGGGACGGGCGTGGCTGGGGTCGCCGCGGCTGCGCGGATCCCGGTGACTGCCTTCATGACGGTTCCTTTGCTGGTGGCTGATGCTGGATGATCTTTCGGCTCGAGCTGACGTGCGCTGCTGACGCGTGCTGCGGCGGGCTGCTACGTTCCCGGCGGGAGGACAAGGACCTGTCCGGGCCGCAGGAAGTGCGGGTTGGCTCCGATAGCCTCGCGGTTGCTCGCATACAGCCGGGGCCACTCCCTGGCGATGTCGGCGTCGGACGCGAACGGCCCGAGCGCCGCCGCGGCGATGCTCCAGAGCGAATCACCGGACCGGACCGTGACCTCCCGCGCGCCGGGGGTGTCCTGTGTGCGCACGTGCCGGGCCGTCAGGGGACCGGCATCCACGATCGGACTAAGTGGCTTCCACCGCGGATCCACTGCGGAAGCGCCGGCCGGACCTTGAGGCACTCCGGGCACGGCGCTGGCACTGGCCTGGCGCCGGCTCCGGGGTCCGGGCGGCTGATGGTGTCCACGCCGCCGACACCGCCGTCGCCAGCGGGGCGGGCTGGCCCGGGCCGGAAGCGTCGTGCGGGGTGGCTGCTGTCGCCAGCGGGGCGGTCAGGAGCTGGAGGCCGACGGCGGCGAGCACCAGCCGGCGCATGAAGGCCGGACTGAACCGGCCAGTGGCAGCCGCCGCGCGGGTCCTGCCGAAACGGTCGAGCAGGCCCGCGGCGACGGCGATGGCGAGCGACATGACCCACCAGGTGATGACGATCAGTCCTGCGGTATTCGCCGCGATCCCCAGCTGGTCCTCGAAGGACAGCGACTGCTGGCGCGCCGAGGCTGAGTGCCACCGCTGGACCAGGGAGTTTCCCGTCGCTGCGAGGAAGACCCCCAGCAGCAGGATCACGGCGGCCATGGCCGCGTCTGCCCGAACCGTTTGCCGGGGACGGGGATGCGGTGCTGCTGTCCGGTCCATGACTGCTGCCTCCATTGGCTACCAACAATGTTTGATGTCATTTGATGTTGTTTGATGCGATTAAAAGTAGTTTGATCCGCTGAGGTCGTGTTTGTCTAGACGCAGTCCGATGCCTGTGGATTGACCGGCGCGGGAGGCGCGCCTACGCTGGCGCAATGCGGTGGGACGCCTTGTTTGAGGACATGGAGGCACAGCTGGCTGCGCGCCAGCGGCTGGATTTTGAGGCGGAAGTAGCGGAGCGCGCACTGGTGGACTCGGCGCAGGTGGAGCTCGCGGACCGGCTCCGCGGGTCCCTGGGGCTCAGCATCCGCGTCCACGTGTCCTCAGGAACGGCGTTCGAGGGGACGCTAAGCCACGCGGGCAGCGAAGCCCTGGTCCTTGATGAGCCCCTGCACCAGGTACTCATCCCTTACGCCGCGGCCGTGCAGTATGTGGGTCTTTCGCGGCTGGCGGTCCCCGAACCGTCAACGGTCCGCCAGCGGCTAGGTCTGGCCAGCGCCCTCCGGGGCCTCGCCGGCAACCGTGCGCGCGTGACAATCCTGGCATCGCGCGGGCCGGTGGAGGCAGGGCTTCACGGCGTCATCGACACCGTTGGCCGGGATTTCCTGGATCTTGCCGTGACCCGCGATGGCGGGGACCGGCGTCCGGCGAACGTCCGGCAGATGCTGACCATTCCCTTTGGCGCCCTGGCGGGCATCAGGTCTGTCAGTGCGCCGGGCAGCTAGCCGTACTCAGCCAGCAGGTTGTTCAGCTCCCGGCAGATTTCGACTTGGCCTCTTCGATCATGCGGCTGGCCTCGGCGTAGCGTTCCTGGATGTACTGCTCCAGCATCTTCTCTTCGACCCGCCACTGGCCGCGACCGCCCACCTGAATCGCCTTGAGCTCACCGCTGCGCACGAGTGCATAGGCGGCCGGGGAGTTGATCTGGAGCTGCTCGGCAACGTCTGCGAGAGTCAGGAATCGGGGCATGTGTCCATTTTGCCACCGTTGGGGCCGTCTGGTGCCGTTATCCACAGTTTGGCCTTGTTTGTCCCTGGATCTTCCGCGCGGACCGCCCGGGCGTAACAATAGGGGTGTCCGGCATCCAGGGAACGGACGGCGACGACAGGGGGAGCGGACGCATGAGTGGAAGCGCGGCAGCCGAAGGGGCCCGTTTGAAGAAGCCGTCCTGGAAGGACCCGCGGCTCCTCGTCGGAATCCTGCTGGTGCTGGCATCCGTGGTGGGCGTGGTCTCGCTGGTCGGTGCCGCGGACCAGACCACCGAAGCGTACGCGGCGCGCGAGCCGATCGCCGTCGGCGAGACGCTGACAGTTGACAAGCTGCACCGGGTCAAGGTGCGGCTCGGCGAGGTGGAACAGCACTACCTGACCCCGGAGTCCGGCCTGGATGCCGGTCTCGTGGCCGTGCAAAGAATCGGCAAGGACCAGTTGCTGCCGCGCGAAAGCGTCGGGCAGTTCGACGGGCTGGACCGCAAGCCCGTCGCCGTCACCGTCGAAGAAAGCCTTCCCGCCCAGGCCGTGGCGGGCTCCCGTGTGGACGTCTGGGTGGCCTTGCCGGATACCCGAAACGGCTTCAACGAGCCCACCCTGCTCCTGCCCGGCGCCGAAATTGCGCAGATCACCCCGGGCAGCACGGCCCTGGGGTCCTCGCGTTCCGTGGTGGTCATGGTGCTCGTCCCGGATGCCCAGATGCCGAAACTGCTGGGAGCACAGGCCAACAAGGCAAAGATCGCAGTCGTCTGGAACCCCGGCGGTGCCGCGCGATGAGCATTCCCGTCGTGACCGTGGGCGACTCCCGCGATGACCTGGTCGGCGGCCTGGAGCGCCTGCACGGACCCGTGTCCGTTGTCCGGCGGTGCAGCGAGCTGGCGGAACTGCTGGCCGCCTGCCAGAGCGGGCTGGCCCGCGCCGCCGTCGTCGCGGCCGGCAGCGAAGAGCTGACGGCCTCGCTGGTGGACCGCCTGTCCGCCGTCGGCGTGGTCGTCATTGCCCTGGCCGATGATCCGGAGGAAACGGCCCGCCTGCGGACCATCGGCGTGTCAACGGAAGCCCGCGCCGTTGATGCCGCGGCCCTTGCGGCACGGATTTCCGCTGCGGTGGCGCAGCGGAGCGGCGGCGGGGACCCGCCGGGGCGTGATGCGGCCGACGGCGCCGCCCCGTCCGGCGCCTTCCTGCCGGCAGGCCAGGTGCCGCGGGCTTCCGGGGAGCACGCCGCAGGCGCCCGAAGCCCTGCCGGGAAGGGCCGGATCATTGCGGTCTGGGGCCCTGCCGGCGCGCCGGGCCGGACTCTCGTGGCCGCCAACATCGCCGGTGAGCTGGCCGCGGAGGGTCAATCCGTACTGCTGGTCGACGCCGATAGTTACGGCGCCAGCGTGGCCGCCCTGCTGGGACTGCTCGACGAGGCTGCCGGGCTGGCCCAGGCCTGCCGGCTGGCAGACCAGGGGCTGCTCGACGCCGATGCCCTGCTCCGGGTCGCCACCACGGTGGCGACCAAAGCCGGGACGTTCCGCGTGCTCACCGGGATCACCCGGGCAGACCGGTGGACTGAGCTGCGTGCCGCGGCGCTCACGCTGGTGCTGGAGCGGGCCAGGGAAATCGCGGACGTGACTGTGGTGGACACCGGCTTCTGCCTTGAAGCCGATGAGGAGCTCAGCTTTGACACCGGGGCGCCGCGAAGAAACGCTGCCACCCTGAGGTGCCTGGAACTGGCAGACACGGTCTTTGCGGTCGGGGCGGCCGACTCCATCGGAGTGCCGAGGCTGGTGCGCGGCCTCGCCGAGCTCCAGGCAGCCGTCCCGCACGCATCGCCCCAAGTGGTCATGAACAAGGTCAGGACCGCCGCCGTGGGGCGGTCTCCGGAACGCCAGCTCCGGGCCGCGTGGGAGCGATACGGCCCGGCGGCGTCGCTGTCGGCGTTCCTGCCGTCAGACCCGGCAGCGAGCGATGCCGCGCTGCTTTCCGGAGCACTTTTGCTCGAATCAGCCCCTGAATCTGAGTTGCGGCGCGCGATCGCCAAATTGGTTTGTGCACCTGACCAGCGAAACAAGAAATCCTTTGTCTTTTCTTCCACAGCACAACGCCGGGCAAAAGGTTAGTGTCATCGTAAGGGCCGCAATGAGGCGGCTGTGAACTTCTTTTATGGAGGCGTTTCGATGTCGTCTGGGTCCAGCGTGGAGGATCAACCCGTTTCGATCGGTAGTAGCGAAAGCTACCTCGGGGATTACTACGAGCACCTCGCGGAGGAGGATTTCAGGGCCTATCCCCAAGAGGTCCTGACGGCAAGGACCGATACCCACCGCCAGATCGCGGCGACGCGGCTGCCAGGCATCGCGAACATTGCCGTCCGTGATGAGGCCGATTGCAGCGTCCTCTACATTGTCACCGACGACATGCCCTTCCTCGTGGACTCGGTCAACGCCGAACTGGTCCGCCAGAACGCCCCCATCCACCTTGTGCTGCACCCGCTTTTCGTAGTGACCCGCAACCGCGAGACCGGCGACCTGGTCAAGGTTGCGCGCGTTCCCTCCCATCTGGGCTTCTCCAGCGGGGACACGGCGGCCATGCCGAACCTCTCGCACCTGATTGCCCAGGGTGACAACGCCTCGCACATGGAATCCTGGATCGCCGTCGAAATCGACCTCGTCGGCGAAGACAAGCGCGCGGAACTCGTGAAGGGCATCTCCCGGGTGCTCGGCGACGTCCGCGCCGCCGTCGAGGACTGGCCGAAAATGCGCACGAAGGCCCTTGAAATCTCCGCGGACCTGGACAAGGTGGCCAACCGGGCGCAGATCGCCGAGCTGCGCCAGGCCCAGGACCTGCTCCGCTGGCTCGACGACGGAAACTTCACCTTCCTGGGCTACCGCGAATACGACCTCGTGAATGTATCCGGCGAGGATGTGCTGGAGCTGCGCGAGGAAAGCGGCCTGGGCCTGCTCCGCGCCGGCACCGACACCCGCCAGGTCCAGCACCTCACCGAGGCCGGCAGGAAGAAGGCACGCGAGAAGCGCGCCCTCGTCATCACGAAGGCGAACTCGCGCTCCACCGTGCACCGCCCGGCCTACCTGGATTACATCGGCATCAAGAGCTTCGACGCCGCCGGCAACGTCAACGGCGAACGCCGCTTCATTGGCCTGTTCGCCACGACCGCCTACGCCGGTTCCGTCCGGGACATCCCAGTGGTACGGGAAAAAGTCGCCGCTGTCCTCGACGACGCCGGCTTCCCGCCGGACTCGCACTCGGGCAAGGACCTGCTGGGCATCCTCGAAACGTACCCGCGTGACGAGCTCTTCCAGATCGAAATCCCGGACCTCGCCGCCATCGCCACCGGCATCCAGCGGCTGCAGGAACGCCGCCGGACGCGCCTCTTCCTCCGCCCCGACATCTACGGCCGGTTCATGTCCGCCGTCGTCTACCTGCCGCGCGACCGTTACACCACGAACGTCCGCCTTCGCATCGAGCAGGAACTGCGGGAGACCTTCAACGCCGTGTCCATCGACTACGAGGCACGGATGACCGAGTCCGCCCTGGCCCGCCTGTTCTTCCGGATCCGGCTGCCGAAGGACGCCGACGTCAGCAACGTCAACAGCGACGAGCTGGAGAAGCGCCTGGTCCGGGCCGCCCGTTCCTGGGGCGAGGGCATCTCCGAGGTTCTGCGCGCCCGCGGCGGCGCCGGCCTTGGCGAGGGCGATGCCAAGGAACTGGCAGCAGTCTGGGCGGAAGCGTTCCCGGCCGGCTACCGGGTGGACTATGAGATCGAAGACGCGCTGCAGGACATCGACCGCTTCGAAAAGTACGGTGCCGCGGCCGAACGGGCCGGCGAAGCCGTCAAGGAGCAGCCCGGCGTGCACGTGTACCTGCCCGACGGCGCCGGTGCCACCCTGGAAGAGGACGCCCGCGTCAAGCTCTACATGCTGGAACCGAAGAGCCTGAGCCAGATCCTGCCGTATTTCCATAACCTCGGCCTTGAGGTCCTGGACGAGCGCCCGTTCGAGATCGAGACCGCGGATCAGCGGGACTTCTTCCTCTATGACCTCGGCCTCAAGTACCCGGCCGGCGTTGACCCCCAGGCCACCGGCCAGCTTCTGGGCGAATCGTTCGGCGCCGCCGTCACGGGTGCCGTGGAGTCCGACAGCTTTGACCGGTTGGTGCTGCGTGAGGGGATGCACTGGCGCCAGGTGGTCGTGCTGCGCGCCTACGCCAAGTACATGCGCCAAATGGGCAACACCAACTCCTTTGAGTTCATCTCCGATACCCTGCTGGGCAACCCGGACGTGACCCGCGCTCTGACGGGACTCTTCGCCGCACGCTTCGACCCCGCGCTCAGCGACGCCGAACGCCTGTTCCGGCAGGATCAGGTCAGCGCCGAACTGGACGCCGCCATCGAAAACGTCGCCACGCTGGACGCCGACCGGGTGCTGCGCACGTTTGCCAATCTGATCCGGGCGACGCTGCGGACCAACTACTTCCAGAACAAGACGCACGTCAGCTTCAAGCTGAGCCCGTCGGCCATTGACGGACTGCCGTTCCCGCGGCCGATGTTCGAGATCTGGGTCTACTCGCCCCGGGTTGAAGGCGTGCACCTGCGCTTTGGCAAGGTGGCCCGCGGCGGCCTCCGCTGGTCGGACCGGCGCGAAGACTTCCGCACCGAAATTCTCGGTCTCGTGAAGGCGCAGACCGTCAAGAACGCCGTCATCGTCCCGACCGGCGCCAAGGGCGGCTTCTACGCCAAACAGCTCCCGGACCCCGCGACCGACCGCGGCGCCTGGATGGCCGAGGGCATCGAGAGCTACAAGACGTTCATCCGCGGCCTCCTGGACATCACGGACAACCTCATCGTGACGCCCGAGGGCGAAACGGTCAGGCCGCCGGCCGACGTCGTCCGCCACGACGACGACGACTCCTACCTCGTGGTCGCGGCCGACAAGGGCACTGCGTCCTTCTCCGACATCGCCAACGGGCTGGCTGCCGAATACGGCTTCTGGCTCGGCGACGCCTTCGCCTCCGGCGGCTCGGTCGGCTATGACCACAAGGCCATGGGCATCACCGCCCGCGGCGCCTGGGAATCGGTCAAGCGCCACTTCAGCGAGCTGGACCTCGACACCCAGTCGGAGCCGTTCACCGTGGTGGGCGTCGGCGACATGTCCGGCGACGTGTTCGGCAACGGCATGCTGCTCTCCAAGCACATCCGCCTCCTGGCTGCCTTCGACCACCGGCACATCTTCCTCGACCCCACTCCGGACGAGGCAGCCTCCTACGCGGAGCGCCAGCGGCTTTTCGAACTGCCCCGGTCCTCCTGGGATGACTACAACAGGGCGCTCATCAGCGAAGGCGGCGGCGTCTTTGCCCGGCAGGCCAAGGTGATCCCCGTGTCCGCACAGGTGCGCGCGGCCCTTGGACTCCCCGACGGCACCACGGAGCTGAGCCCGCCGGAACTCCTGCGCGCGATCCTGCTGGCCCCGGCGGACCTCCTCTACAACGGCGGCATCGGCACGTACGTCAAGGCGAGCACGGAATCCAACGCCGAGGTCGGCGACAAGGCCAACGACTCCATCCGCGTCGACGGCCGCGACCTGCGGGTCAAGGTGGTCGGGGAAGGCGGAAACCTGGGGATGACCCAGCGCGGACGCATCGAGGCGGCGCTCCAGGGCGTCATCCTCAACACCGACGCGATCGACAACTCGGCCGGCGTCGACTGCTCCGACCACGAGGTCAACATCAAGATCTTCGTGGACCGGATGGTCGCGGCGGGCAAACTGGAGAGTGCGGAACGGGCGTCCTTCCTGTCCTCGATGACCGACGAGGTCGGCCGGCTGGTGCTCGAGGACAACATCGACCAGAACATCCTGCTCCTGAACGACCGGATGCGGGTCTCCGAATGGAGCCCCAGCTACGAACGGCTCATGGACTGGCTGGAAAAGTCGGCCGACCTCAAGCGGGACCTCGAGGCCCTGCCCACCACGGCCTCGCTGCGCGAGCGGCTGGAACAGGGCCAGGGGCTGACCTCTCCGGAGCTGTCGGTCCTGGCCGCCTACGCCAAGATCGAACTTGCCAGCGCGCTGCGCGACAGCGACCTCGCCGATGATCCGTGGTTCCGCTCGACGCTGCGGGCCTACTTCCCGAAGCAGTTGCGGGAGAGGTTCGACGCCGAACTGGACACCCACCCGCTGCGCCGCGAAATCATCGCGACCGTCGTGGCCAACGACATGATCAACCTCGGCGGCATCACGTTCGCGTTCCGCGCCATTGAGGAAACGTCGGCCACGGAGGCGGCCGTCGCCAAGGCGTTCGTGGCCCTCCGCGAGGTCTACGAGCTGAACATCATGGTCGCGGAACTCAACGAACTGCCGGCGTCGTTCCCGACCGAACACTGGAGCACCGTCCACCTGGACATCCGGCGGCTCCTGGACCGCGCGGTCCGGTGGCTTCTCGGCCAGGGCTCCGCGTCCCGTCCCATCGCCGAGATCGTGGCCGAATTCAAGCCGCTGATGGATCCCATGCGGGCCCGGCTGCTGGACTACCTCCGGGGCGACGACCGTGCCCGCGTGGCCGAGTGGCTGGAGAAGGCGCGCGGCTGGGACCTCCCGGAGGACCTGGCACACCGCTGGGCGGAACTGTTCGAGAGCTTCGTGCTCCTGGACATCGCCAAGATCGTCCATGTCAGCCCGGAACCCGTGGCCGAGATTGCCCACGTGTACTACACGGTGTTCAACCGCTTCCATGCGGATTCCCTCCTCGAACGCATCACCAAGCTGCCGAGGGAGGACCGCTGGCAGGCACTGGCCCGTGCGGCGCTGCGCGACGACCTCTACTCCACCATTTCGGATATGACGACGGCGGTGCTGGAGAGCACGCCCGCCGGGACTCCCGCGGAGGAACGGCTCGTGGCCTGGGAGGGCCAGAATGTGGAGCAGCTCGGCCGGGCGAAGTCCATGTTCGACGAGGTCAATGCACTCGAAGCCGATGACATGGCCTCGCTGTCGGTAGCATTGAGGCTCTTGAGGTCAATCGTCCGACGCTAGGGGCTGCTGTCCCCGGTGTCGCAAATGGAGGTGCTGTGGCAATCTTTACGGACCCTATCAGGGAGCATGCTGATTTTGGGCCGGGGGACGCCGAGTGGCTGCACCTCCTGGTCGGCGACTGGCAGATGGTCGCCGACCTCGCGTTCGCCGACCTCGCGCTGTGGTTTCCGCATCCTGAGTTCGGCTACGTGGCGCTCGCCCACGTCCGCCCCTCCACCACGCACACGGTGTTCCACGCCGACTTCGTGGGGGAGGGGATCAGGTCGGACCTGCAGCCGCTGGTCGACAAGGCGTGGGAGAGCCGTGCGATCGAGCGCTCCAACGAGACCAACTGGAGCAGCGATATGGCGCTGCGGGTCGAGGCGGTCCCGATGGTCCGCAACGGCCGCACCCTGGCCATCGTGACGTCCCATATGGACCTTTCCAGTTCACGGATGCCCTCGCGGCTCGAGCTCACCTACCGGCAATGCGCCTACGATCTGCTGCGCATGGGAACCCTGGGCCTGTGGCCGGACTTCGCGTCGCCCACAGGCTCGCGCCGCGGTGCTCCGCGCGTGGGCGACGGCCTGATCAGGCTCGACGCCGAGGGGATCGTGCAGTACGCCAGCCCCAACGGGGTCTCCGCGTTCCGCCGCCTCGGCGACGGCGAGTCCCTCGAGGGCCGGTCCCTGGCCGAAGTGACCGCCGGGCTCCTGAAGGACCGGCGCCTGGTCGATGAAACACTGCCGCTCGTCGTCACTGGCCGGATGCCGTGGCGCAGTGAAATCGAGTCACGCGGCGTGAGCCTGTCGCTGCGGGCCATCCCGCTGCGCGACGAGCAGCAGCGGTTCGGCGCCCTGGTCCTCTGCCGCGATGTCTCGGAGCTGCGCCGCCGGGAGATGGAACTGGTCACCAAGGACGCCACCATCCGCGAGATCCATCACCGGGTGAAGAACAACCTGCAGACCGTCGCGGCGCTTTTGCGGATGCAGTCACGGCGTATGGTCAGCGACGAGGCCAAGCAGGGGCTCGAGCAGGCCATGCGGCGGGTGGCCACCATTGCCCTGGTGCATGAGACGCTCTCCCAGGGCCTGACCCAGAGCGTCGATTTTGACGAACTCATCGGCCGCCAGTTCCGCCTTTCGGCCGAGGTTGCCTCGCCGTCGCAGCAGGTCAAGACGCAGCGTTCAGGGCTTTTCGGGGACCTGCCGAGCGACTTCGCCACCCCGCTGGCCCTCGTCATCAACGAACTGGTCACGAACGCCGTCGAGCACGGACTGGAGGGCCGGACCGGTACTGTCTGGCTGCTTGCCGACCGCTCGGAGACCGAGGACGGGGACGAATTGCTCACCGTGACGGTGGAGGACGACGGCGTCGGGCTGCCGGATACGCCGTATGTCGAAGGCCTTGGCCTGCAGATCGTCCGCACGCTGGTCACGAGCGAACTGGGCGGCACGATCCACTGGCAGGCCAGGGACGGCGGGGGAACCGCCGTCCAGATTGTCCTGAGCCTGACAACACATTGACCGGCCGCCCGTCGGGGGCTGATGCTCTCGCGGGTCGCCGGGTCGCCGGGTCGCCGGTCGCCGGTCGCCGTGTCTGCGGCTCGGCGAGTAGCAGCTTAAGCAGCTATGGCCGCGGACCTGTCGGTCCGCGGCCATAGCTGCAAAGTGGTGCGGTAGCTGCCGGTGCTCCGGCAGCGGGATCAGGAAGCGCGCCGGGCGCGTGCCGCGCGGCGCTTCAGGGCGCGGCGCTCGTCCTCGCTCATGCCGCCCCAGACTCCGGCGTCCTGGCCGGACTCCAAAGCCCACTGCAGGCAGGTGTCCACAACGGGGCAGCGCCGGCAGACGCTTTTCGCTTCCTCGATCTGCAGGAGGGCAGGGCCCGTGTTTCCAACGGGGAAGAACAGCTCCGGGTCCTTGTCAAGGCAGGCTGCGCGGTTACGCCAATCCATGCTGATCAGTCACTCCATTCCTGGGAACTCGTTAAATGCCTCTTGTGAAATTATTCACTAGAGGCTCCATAAGAAAAGGGCCCATTGGGGCCCCCTCGGTCATCTGGATTAAGCGTGTCATGTTAACGCTGTGTAAACAAGGGGTAATAGAGGTCCAAATGCCTCGAGACCGTGAGCGATGCATCACATTCAGTGGCGGCGTCCTCACATCTAGACGACTATGTCCGGTAGTGTGCCAGTGTGTCAAGGCCCCCTGTGAACCCTGAAGATCCCCGCGAAAACGACGGCGAAAATCCCAGCGAAGATCCCCGCGAAAATGCCGGCGGGCATCCCGGACAAGATCCGCTTCGGAATACGGCCGGAGGCCCTGCCGGAGCCGCAGTCCGGCCAAGGGCAATCGTTGTCATCGCCGTCGTCGTCGCGCTCGAGGCCACCGCGCTGCTCCTGGCGGCCGCCTGGTACGGGACCCAGCTCCTGACCGGAGCGCCGGTGCTCTCCTTCTGGGGCGCCGTCTTCACGCTGTGCCTGCTGCTGGCGTTCTCCGTCTGGCTCTTCGCCGTGGCACGCTTCCTGCTGCGCGGCTTCCGGTGGCCGCGGGCCGGGGCACTGGTGGCCCAGCTCTTCGTGCTGACCATTGGCTTCCCGACCCTGACCGGCGGCTATCCGCTGGCCGGACTGGCCATGCTGGTCCCGGCCGTGATCACGATTGTGCTCCTTTTCGACAAACGGGTCATCGCTTTCGCCTCACGGGCAGCCGGAGCCCCGCCCGCCCTGTAACGGCCCGTCCCGTGCGGCCCGCTGCCCGGGGGACATCCGGACCGGCCCGCCGGCAGGCCGGACCGCAGCGAGCTGGACGGCCGTCGCGCGGCCGTCGGCAATGACGACGGCGCGTCCCGGCGGAGGACTCTGTTCCGGGTCGAACCGGACTCCGAACGGCTCGCCGTCCATGAGTCTTCGCGGGCCAATCAGGACCGCCCGCCCCTGGCCTCGCGCGACGGCGGCCAGGGCCACCCGTTGCCCAAACGCCGGGCCCAAATCCGCCGCCAGGATCACCCTCCAGCCCAGGCCGTTCAGCGCCGCCAGGCTGCTGTTGGCCTCGTGCGAGAGCAGATCGGCGTCATCTGCGAGCGCTATCGCTGTCCGGTCCAGGGTGCCCGCGATCGCGCTGGCGTGGACCTCGGACCAGTAGCGGCCGGGATCGGTCCCCGCCCGCGGCGCGAGCCAGACGCCGGCCGGGTTCATTACCGGGAGCGCCGCCAGCAACGTGCTCTTCCCCGAGGCAGGGCCGCCGAGGACCGCCAGGACGCCGCCGGCCGGCAACCGAACCTCATGCGGCCGGAGTTCGTCGCCGCCGACCCCGATCAGCACCGAAGCCGGCGGGACCGGGACCTGCGCCGCTCCCGGCATGCCCGCGGGCATGACGGCGGGCGGCGGAATCCTTTGGCCCGGCCCGGGGCCGCTGGACCGGGCCAGCACTTCGTCCACGGTCACCAACGAGGGCAGGGCGTCGATCCGGAAGGGCCGCGTCGAGACGGCGCCGTCCATGGGGCACCGCCCTCCCGTGATCCTTGGTTCGAACAGCTGGGCCGCGTGCCCGGTCGCCAAAGGAGCCGGCACGAAGGTGCCGAACGCGGCCACGCGGCCGGGGACCGACTCCAGTGCCGGAAGCCGCGGCCATGCAAGGCGGCCCTCTTCGGTGGACCCCGTGGGAAAGAAGATCCGGTTTGGCAGGCCGGCGAAGAACCTGGCGGTCACGAGCTCGCGCTCGCCGGAAACTATGACGGTGATTCCGGCCCTCGAACCGTCCCGCACGATGTCATGGACGAGGTCTTCGGCCCATGCCAGCGGCCCGGAGCGAAACGCCGAAACCCAGGCGCCCCAGCCGCTCAGCACCAGCACGAGGCGGGGCCGCGGGCCGGCCGCCGGCACACTGACCCGTGATGTGACTTCCTCGGCAATACGCTGCAGCACCCTGGCAGCCCGGCGGAGTTCATGCAGGCCGGCCAGCGCACCGACGCGGGCTGCCGTCGCGGCGGCGCTGAAGGCACCGGCGGCGTCGAGTATGTACACATGCGACTCCACGCTGCCGGTCAGGAGCTGATCGACGGCGAGGGCCAAGGCCGCGTCGCCGGCGCCGGACCCGGCGGAGACGAGGCCCAGATGCCCGTGCTCAGCGGGACTCCAGCTCAGCTCCGTGACGTGTTGGAGTTCCGGCAGGTCCACCTGGCCCAGCCGGACCAGGTCCCGGCTGGTGTGCCCGGGCTCCCGCGAATCCTGCGCAGCACGGGTGTCGGCGTGCGCGGAATCCGGATACGCCAACAGCGCCGGCAGCGGATCAGCCACCGGCCGGCGGGGCGGCAAGCCGCCGAGATTCCGCCACAGGCCCACAATGTTTTCGATGAAGTCGCCGATGAGCGGGGCCGCCCCCTGCGCCGGCGTCAGGGTCCCGTCACCGGAGTGTTCTTGGCGGCTGGAGGAGCCGTCAGCCTGGAGGCCCGCCGGCGCCTGCATCCGGGTCCGTGCCAGATCGTCCGCGACCGTGCGCACGGTGACGGCTCCGTTCGTCCGTGCGCGGGTCCCTGCCGTCAGGGTGGCCGTCTGGAACTCCTCCGGGACCTGTGTGCCGCGGATCACGAACGCGCGTCCGGGACGTGTGATGGGGATGGTGGCCGCGAGGCCGGAGCCCATGACGTCGAAAGATTCGAGGCCGGACTGGACCCGGAGGGCGATGCAGGTGGTGACGTTGGCCCGGATGTCGGCGTTCAGGGCTCCCTGCGGGCGCTGGGTGGCCATGAAGAGATGGATCCCCAGGGACCGGCCGATCGTGGCAATCCTCATGAGCTCGGAGAGCGCGCCGGGCGCTTCGTCCACCAGGATCCTGAACTCGTCAACGACGATGACGAGATAGGGGACAGCCGGGCCGGGCGCCGGTGACGACTCGTAAGCCGTGAGATCCGGGGCGCCCACAGCGGCAAGCAGTTCCTCCCTGCGCCGCACCTCGGCCCGCAGCGAAACGAGCGTGCGGTCCACTTCCGCGGCGCCCAGGTCCGTCAGCATGCCGACACAGTGCGGCAGGCCGGTCAGCGGGCCCAGGCCCGAGCCGCCCTTGAAGTCTATGAAGAGCAGGTTGACGCGGTCCGGCGGATGGCTGGCCGCCAGGCCGGCGGCAAGAGTCCGCAGAAATTCCGATTTCCCGGAACCCGTTGTCCCGGCAACAAGGAAGTGCGGACCGTCTGCCTTCAGATCGATGCACACGGTCCCCGAGCTTCCCGCGCCGATTGGGACACCCAGCCCGGCCATCGGTCCGGTCCGGGACCAGCGCCGGGAGATCTCCGGTGCCGTGAGCGGAAGCAGGTCAGCCAGGCTGCAGTGGCGCGGGATGGCCGGCAGGGGAGCCGCCCGGGTTCGCGCTGCGGTGTTGAATCCGCGGCAAAAGCGGTCAAAGACCTCCGGCGGGACCAAATCCGGGACGAAGTCCAGGGGTGGTTTCCCCGGAGTGACCAGGGAGCTGCGCCGGCCGAGGGCAATGCCGGTGTGTTCTTCGGGGCACTGCCTTGGCGAACACTCAATCACTCTCCACCCGTGGGCAATGGCCAGGGACCGGAACGCGGGCACCGAGCCGGCCGTCTCCGGGCTGCTGGCGGACTCCGGGTACTCGGGCGTGTCCCAGAGGAAGAAGATTCCACGGTCAAATCCTTCGCCGGGACCGGCGGTCAGCAGGGCGGTGGTGGTGGCGTCATTCGCGGAAAGGGTGACGCCGGGCAGGAAGCGGGCCGCCAACGGCACGGTGTCCGCCGGGCCATGCAGGAGCAGGCACGTGCCGCCGGCGCGGGGATAGGCGGCCAGTTGCAGAATGAAGGAGCGCACCAGCCCGTCCGCCGCGGAACCGGGGCCATGGACGGTCACCACCGCCGATGCCGGGTTCAGTGTCAGGGGCACCTGGCCAAGCGGCGGCGGCAGGAAGCCGGATTCGGGCGGTTCCAGCCGGATATTCGCCGTCTGCTCCGCCAGCCCGAGCCGCAGCCAGATGTCCGGTGGCTCCCGTAGATCACCTGCCGGCGCCGGGTCCCCGGCCGCGGAACCGGTGACCAGGTCCGCCGCGGAGGGGGCGGCCTGCCGGCGTCGTAGCCTGTCCTCTAGCACCGCCGCTGCCACGGCTGCGTTGAGCTCGCGACGCTGGCGGCGGCCTGACAAGACCGGGACGAGGGCGGACACGGCGGACACAGCGGTGAAGGCCAGGAACATCCACATGCCGGTGACGAGCGCCAGGCCGGCGCCGACCAGGAGCGGCAGCACCGCGGCGAGGGCCACGGCGGCCCGGTGGCTGGGGGCGGAGGTGCCTCGGACAACCAGCGGCTCGGCAACGCTGGAGCCGGCCAACGTCGTCAGGGGCTCGCCGGTAACGTTCGGCGCGACCGGCGGCCCGAGCCTGAGCGACATTGTGGAGTCGCCGCAGCGGATCAAGGAAAGCGTGGTCACCGGCGCCGACTGCACCTTCCGGCCGTCGACCCTGGTTCCGTTGGCGCTGCCGAGGTCCACGATCGTGACGTCCGAGTCCGATACGTCCAGGCGGGCGTGCTGCCGGGAGAGCGCGGCATCCGGGATGACGATCTCGGTCCCGCTGCGGCCGATCCGGAACTGACCCCGCCGCAGCGCGACCAGTGTGCCCGCGCCGGGGCCGCTGTGCACGGCGAGCAGCAACGTCGCAGTCTCCGCCCGCCCCGGCCCGGAGCGGATGGTTGCGGCGGAGCCACTCACCAGACCAGTGCCGTCGACCAGTGCAGCGCCACCAGCCAGCACAGCAGCATCGACAAGCACAGCGCCGTGGACCAGGGGTGCCACGCCGACCGTCATGGCGGCGAGCGATGCTCCCCGGACGAACAGCTCGCCGGGCCCGTACCGCCGGGCGATGGCAGCTTCCAGGTCAGCACCCGGGCACTGGTCGGGCACCTCGACAGCCAGTTCAACGAGCGGCCCATTCGGCGTCGGGGCCCGATGCGGCGGTGCTCTGTAGGAACGTGCACGGTACGAGAGTGCAATGAAAGATCATCCGGGGTGTCCTTTCCCGCGTGGCGGTCCTGGTTCCACGTTAGGGATGCTTCGGCCCCGCCGCGCCCGGGAAAATGAGCCATGTGGAAAAGCTACGGAGAGACGTGGCAGCCCCTGCCACGCGTGGCTCCGGGGGCGGTTCTGGCCGTGGCATCGGAGCGTGGGGCCAGCCGCGATTCGCCTGCACCCGCCCGCTCTCAGGTAGGCTAGACCAGCAGACAATGCACAACATTGCGCTGCCCGCATTCGAACCAGGAGAGTTTGTGACCGCTGACCTCGTCATCGTAGGGTCGGGCTTTTTCGGCCTGACAATCGCAGAACAGGCCGCCACTGAGCTGGGCTTGAAGGTAGTCGTCATCGACCGCCGGCACCACATTGGCGGCAACGCCTACAGCGAAAAGGAAGAGCAAACCGGCATCGAGGTGCACCGCTACGGCGCCCACCTCTTCCACACGTCAAACGACCGCGTGTGGGAGTACGTGAACCGCTTCACCACGTTCACGAACTACGTCCACAAGGTCTACGGCGTGCACAAAGGCGAGGTCTACTCCCTGCCCATCAACCTGGCCACGATCAACCAGTTCTTCCGGGCCAACCTCACGCCCGGGCAGGCGCAGGAACTGATCAAGGAACAGGCCGGCGAACTGGCCGGCACCGATCCGCAGAATCTGAACGACAAGGGCATCCAGCTGATCGGCCGCCCGCTCTATGAGGCGTTCATCAAGCACTACACCGGCAAGCAGTGGCAAACGGATCCGAAGGACCTGCCCGCGGGCATCATCTCCCGCCTGCCGGTGCGCTACAACTACGACAACCGGTACTTCAACGACAAGTACGAGGGCCTGCCGACCAACGGCTACACGGCCTGGATCGAAAAGATGGCCGACCACCCGAACATCGAAGTCCGGCTCAACACGGACTTCTTCGACGAGTCGCACGAATACAGCAAGGGCAAGGTGGTCGGCAACATTCCGGTCGTTTACACCGGACCCGTCGACCGTTACTTCGACTATGCCGAAGGCGATCTGTCCTGGCGAACCATCGACTTCGAAGAAGAAGTGCTCGACGTCGGTGACTTCCAGGGGACGTCGGTGGTGAACTACAACGACGAGGACGTCACGTACACCCGCATCATCGAGCCGCGCCACTTCCACCCGGAGCGCGACTACCAGACGGAGAAGACCGTCATCATGCGCGAGTTCTCCCGCGCTGCGGAGAAGGGCGACGAACCCTACTACCCGATCAATACGCCCACGGACCGCGATCGGCTGCTCAAGTACCGCGACCTGGCCTCGGCCGAGCAGGATGTCCTTTTCGGCGGCCGTCTCGGAACCTACAAGTATCTGGACATGCACATGGCGATCGGCTCGGCCCTGACCATGTTCGACAACAAGATCCGCCCGCACTTCGAAGGCGGCGCCAAGATTGAAAGCGGGGGAGTGGACGCATGAGCGCCGCAACCGACACCCAGATTGAGTCCGCCCAGAAGTGGGACACCCTGCAGCGTGTCATCCTGCCGAGCGCCAGCCAGATGGACACGGTTCCCCTGTACATCGACATGGGCACTGCGACCGGCATCCAGCTGCCCACGGTCGGTGACCGCGGCGGCAAGAAGACCAAGGCGCAGTCCTTCAGCAGCCCCACCAAGGAAGCCCACGTTGAAGACTTCCTGTCCCGCAGCTCCACCAAGGTCCGTTCGGGGGAGCGGGTGTCGTTCGGCAGCTACTTCAACGCCTTCCCGGCCAGCTACTGGCGGCGCTGGACGACTGTGGACAAAATCCGGCTTCAGGTACGCACGCAGGGCGTGGGATCTGTCATCGTCTACAAGTCGAACGCCCGCGGATCCCTGCAGCGCGTCGACACACGGCGCGTCGAGGGCGCGGCGGACAACACCTTCGAACTGTCCCTTGCGCCCTTCGGCGACGGCGGCTGGTACTGGTTCGACCTCGTGGCGGGCTCCGAGTCGCTGGTTATGGTCGACGCTGAGTGGCAGGGCGCCGCTGTTGACAGCGCGCCCGGTTCGGTCACCCTGCAGATCACGACGCTGAACAAGAACGACTTCTGCCTCAACAATCTCCGGCTGCTTGCCGAGAACCCCGAAGCCCTGACCCATGTCCAGGAGATCCTGCTGGTTGACCAAGGGACACAGAAGGTCGAGGACGCGGACGGTTTCGCCGACGTACGGGATTCGCTTGGCGGCAAGTTGCGGATCATCAACCAGTCGAACCTAGGCGGCTCCGGCGGCTTTGCCCGAGGCATGTTCGAGGCAGTCGAAAACGGCAGTGACTACGTCCTGCTGATGGACGATGACATCGTGGTTGAGCCTGAAAGCATCATCCGCCTGCTCACGTTCGCTGACCGCTGCAAGACGCCCACGATCGTCGGCGGCCACATGTTCGATCTGTACAACCGGACGGTCCTCCACACGTTTGGCGAGGTAGTCAACCCATACCGCTTCCAGCCGTCATTGCCGAGCGAGGACATGGTTCTTGGGCACGATTTCCTGTCCTCCAACCTGCGCCAGACCTCTTGGCTGCACCGCCGCTGCGACGTGGACTACAACGGCTGGTGGATGTGCCTGATCCCGACCGCGGTGATCCGGGAAATCGGCCTCTCGCTGCCACTCTTTATCAAGTGGGACGACTCGGAATACGGACTGCGCGCCAAGGCGCATGGCTTCCCGACAGTCTCAATGCCGGGTTCGGCCGTGTGGCATGTGTCCTGGATTGACAAGGATGACCTCGTGGGCTGGCAGGCCTATTTCCACGCCCGTAACCGGATCGTGGCGGCGCTGCTCCACAGCCCCTACGAATACGGTGGCCGCGTGGTGCGCGAATCGCAGTATGCGGACATCAAGCACCTCGTGTCGATGCAGTACGCGACCGCGCACGGTCGCGGCTGGGCGCTCGAAGACGTTCTCAAGGGCCCGTCCGGCTTGCCGGATCTGCTTCCCTCGAAGCTGCCCGAGATCCGGAAGATGATGGCCGGCTATTCCGACTCCATATTCCGGGCCAACCCGGATGAGTTCCCGACGCCCAAGATGGAAAAGCCGCCGCGCCGCGGGCACGGCGTATCGCAGCCGTCCAAGGTTACCCTCCTTCCCTGGGCGGCGAAGACGGTCGCACGGCAGCTGTTCCGCCCTGTCACCAAGACGAGCGCGGAACGTCCGCAAACCAACATCGCGCACCAGGACAACCGCTGGTGGCGGATCGCGCAGTTCGACAGTGCGATCGTCTCGAACGCCGAAGGAACGGGTGCCTCCTGGTACAAGCGGGACCCTAAGCGCGTGAGGGAAATGCTCACCGAGAGCAGCCGCCTGCACGCCGCCCTGCTCAAGGACTGGCAGGCGCTGAGCAAGCAGTACAAGGCGGCCATGCCTGAACTCACGTCGCTGGATTCCTGGAAGAAAATCTTCGAAGAACACACCCAGAGTGAAGTGAAATAGAGTGACAACCACGATTTCTGGGGAATTGACCCGCCCGGGTCTCGGCGGTGGATTTCGGGATCTCCGCCAGTCAAGTTTTCTTCTGAAACTGCTGGTGCGCAAGGAACTGAAAGTCCGCTACCGCGGCTCCGTCCTGGGCCTACTCTGGTCCTATGTGAAGCCCGGCGTGCAGTTCATAGTGTTCTACGTGGCCTTGGGCGTCTTCCTGGGCCTGGAACGCAGTGCACGCAACCCGGACGGCCTCTCGAACTATGCCGTGTATCTCTTCTCCGGAATCGTGCTGATCAACTTCTTCTCTGAAGCCCTCGGGAACGCCGCGCGATCGATCGTGAACAACGGCAACCTGATCAAGAAGATCTATCTTCCCCGCGAGCTGTTTCCGGTGGCGTCGGTCTGGGTGTCGGCCGTGCATTTCTTCCCCCAACTCGTTGTCCTGGTGATCGGATGCGTCTTTGCCGGGTGGCATCCGGACGCGTTCCAGCTGCTGGCGGCGGTCGGCGGATTCGCCATCGTGGGCTTCCTGGCCACCGGGCTCGGGCTGCTGTTCGGCGCCGCCAACGTGTACTTCCGCGATTCGGAAAACCTCGTTGACATGCTCCTGATGGTGGCGACCTGGGCATCGCCCGTCATGTACTCCTGGACGATGGTGGAATCAAAGCTGGGCCCGGGACTCTTCGCCATCTACCAGGCCAACCCCATCACGGTAGGCGTCGAGTTGTTCCACTATGCCTTCTGGTACCCCACCACTGACGGCTCTGCCGCTATGCCGCCGAACCTGTTCAGCCTTTGGCTGCCGATCGGCCTCGTCATTTCGCTGGTGGTCCTGGCACTGGGGCAGCTAACTTTCCGGCGGCTTGAAGGCCGCTTCGCCCAGGAGTTGTAAATGGCAAACGCGATCGAAGTTTCCAATGTCAGCAAGGAATTCGTGCTCCGCCACACCCGTTCCATCAAGGAAGCGGTCGTCTGGCTCGTGAAGGGTCGCAAGGGCGATCTTTCCAAGAAGTTCCACGCCCTGAAGGACGTCTCCCTGATGGTCGAAACGGGCGAGACCGTGGCCCTGCTCGGCCTGAACGGATCCGGCAAGTCCACTCTGTTGAAGCACATCTCCGGCGTCATGCTCCCGGACTCCGGCAGCGTCTACACCCGCGGCCGCGTGGCCGGCCTGATCGAAGTCGGGGCGGGATTTCATCCGGACCTGTCCGGCCGCGACAACGTTTACCTCAATGGAGCGATCCTGGGGATGACGGAGAAGCAGATCAACGAGCGGTTCGACGCGATCGTGGAATTTTCCGAAATCGGCGAATTCATCGACACCGAAGTCAAGTTTTATTCGTCCGGCATGTACCTGCGCCTGGCATTCTCGGTGGCCGTTCACACCGACCCCGAGGTCTTCCTGATCGACGAAATCCTCGCGGTCGGAGATGAGCCGTTCCAACGTAAGTGCATCGCCAAGATTCAGGAGTTGGCCGGGCACGGCAAGACGCTGGTGGTTGTCAGCCACGACCTTGACCTGGTGTCGCGCATCTGTTCCCGGGGTGTCTATCTCGAGCATGGCAACGTATTATTCGACGGACCTATTCATGAGGCCGTTGCCCGGTTGCGGGCCTAGGCATTACCGCAGCCGGTAACGGCAGCGTGCCTGAAGGGACCGTGTCCACTGGACATGGTCCCTTCAGGTTCCAATTGCTCCGCAGCGGACCCCGGTAGAGAAGCGCCGGGCTTCAGTTCCCGCAGGCGATGACCTTGTAGAGCTTGGCCTCGCCCTGGCTGTCAATGAGCTGCACGCCGGGGTTTGATGCGAGGCTGCGCAGTCCGGCGGGGGTGTGGTTTCCGCCGTGGACTTCGGCCGGACCGAAGTCCAGGATGTAGTACGCATTCGCGGCGCGGACTGCCTGGCACACGCTGGCGTCCGTCGTCACATTGCCAACGGAATCGTATATCCGCTGAACATCGGGAGAGACGTAGCTCATGACATGCAACTGCGCGGATTTACGGTCGCCCAGGGCGTACGAGAGCGCCGCACCTGTGTAGGGGTTGTCGATCAGCACGGCGTCTTCGGGAACAGTCTGGGGCAGTCGCTTCATGAGCTGGAGTTCGTCGGTGGAGACCAGCGGCGAATCGGCGGCGAGCCTGTAGTTTCTTGATCCCCGTTCTACCTCCAGCTCCAGGCCTCCCTGCTGTCCCACGGCGGTGGCGGCCAGCACGACGGCGGCGACGGCCACGGTCCGGTAGGCCGCGGTTCCGGCGCGCCCCCAGCGCGGAGAGCCGTCAAGAGCCACCCCTAGGGGCTTGGACCGGCCGCGCATCGCCAGGATGCTGCGCACTGACCAGTCAACACCGACGGCGACCAGCAGGACCGCAATCAGCGGCAGCAGGGCGGCAATCCGGTAGCTGTCGTTGTACCAGACGCCGGTGAGGAAGTCCCGGGTTTCCGACTTGGCAAAGCCGGAGACCACAACGAACAGGTAGGTGAACAATGCGAAGACGCCAGCGATCCACACGCGCTGCCAGCCGTCCTGGAAGCAGGCCCAGAGGCCGAGGAATACGAGCGGGGCCACAAGCCAGGCCAGTGAGAGGCCGTCGGGGGAGATGGTGACGGCCTCGCCAATGGCCTTCGGAATGCTCTGGTACGGGCCCCAGAACGAAGCCTCGGGGGGTGGGCGCAGATTGGTCGACAGCAGGTCGAAAGCGACGGCGTACCCGGCGACCGGCAGCGCCAGCTTCAAAACGTACGGAGCGGGCGCGGGACTGCTTCCGCCGAAGGGCAGCCGCAGAGCGCCACGACCAGCGTCACCACCATGGGCAGCGTCCACGTCAGCCAGGCCATGAACGTCGTGGGATGGGCGACAATCCAGGCCGGTGAGCGCCAGCAGCAGGGCCAGTATCGAGGCGAGATCGCGGCGGACAAGTCCGGGCGCCAACCCGGCACACGCCGCTGCCAAGGCGACGCTGGAGGGCAATACGCTAATGGCCAGCAAGTTGGGATACAGGACCCCAAAGTCCATCATGAGCAGCGGGAAGGCACCCAGCGACGCCGCCGCAATGCCTGCGGCGACCAGGGCGGCTGGGCGTCCCCCACCACGGACCGCGCCAGCAGGAGGCATCCCAACGGCCAGAAGACGGCCGCAAGGACGATGCTGGTGATATTGACGGCGAGCGGGACGCTCGCGCCCGTTGCCATGGCGACGAGGGTGGCTACAGCGTTCCAGCCGGCCGGGTAGCGCCGCCTCCGGTCATGGCACCCAGGGTCAACGACGACGCCTGGCCGGTGTCCAGGGCAAACCTGACCGAATTCAGGTGGAAGACGGCGTCATACGTCTGGGAAATGGCCTGCGGGCTGCCGATGAGGTGGACGGTGTGGACGGCGAGGAGCCCTCCGGCGATGACGGCTCCGGCCAGCGCCGCGACGTCGCCGCGGACGTCCGGCACCCTCACAGGGTTCAGGCCGGTTGCGGCCGGGCCGGAGGGACGGAACCGCGCCGCCCACAAACCGAGGAGGGACAGAACCACCGCCACCGCGGCCACGGGGAGCAGCCCGAACCTCACCTTCAGGAACGGGGCCAACGTGGACGTGATGACTACAACACCCACGGTCAAGGCCGGGGCGAGCGCCAGAGCGCTGAATCCCCTGAATCGCAGGGCAACGGAGATGATCAGCCCGGGCAGGACCAGGACAGCGCAGGCGATCAGGACCTGCGGTAAGACGGACATCCACATGAAGGGTTACGGCTCCAGGAGTCCGAGCAGGTACGCGCCGTAGCCGCTCTTGACCAGCGGCTCGGCGCGCTCGCGGAGTTCGTCGTCGGTCAGGAAGCCCTGTCGCCAGGCGACCTCCTCGGGGCACCGATCTTCAGTCCCTGCCGGTCCTCGATCGTGCGGACGAAGTTCGACGGCGTCGTTGAGCGAGTCGAAGGTGCCGGTGTCCAGCCAGGCGGTGCCGCGGGGCAGGACCTCGACCCGAAGCTGCCCCTGCTCGAGGTAGACCCGGTTGACGTCGGTGATCTCGTAGCTCGCCGCGCGGCGACGGCTTGAGGTCGCGTGGCGATCGCCGACGACGTCGTTGTCGTAGAAGTACAGGCCCGGGCACCGCGTAGTTGCTCTTCGGGTTGCTCCGGCTTCTCCTCCAGCGAAACGGCCGGCCCGCGTCGTCGAACTCCACGACGCCGTACGCCGTCGGGTTCGGCGACCCGGTAGCCGAAGATCGCGCGCGCCGTCGATGTCGTCGAAGCTGCTGCAGCTGGGTGCCCGAGCCCGCTGCCGTAGAAGATGTTGTCGCCCAGCACCAGGGCGCACGGGTCGTTGCCGATGAAGTCCGCGCCGATGATGAACGCCTGCGCGAGCCCGTCGGGCTGGGCCTGCTGCGGCGTAGGTGAGGTTGATCCCGAACTGCGAGCCGTCGCCGAGCAGCCGCTGGAACGCTCGGCGTCGTGCGGCGTGGTGATCACCAGGATGTCCCGGATGCCCGCCAGCATCAGCGTGGACAGCGGGTAGTAGATCATCGGCTTGTCGTAGACCGGGATCAGCTGCTTGCTGATGCCCTAGCGTGATCGGATGGAGGCGCGAGCCGGTGCCGCCGGCAAGAATGATTCCGCGCATGGTATACATCCTCTCCTACCGGTCTGCAGTCGGCCAAACCCGGGGAGGGCCCGGTGGCCCCGCGTCCCCGGCGGTGTCAGGCCGAATGCCGGCGGCCGGTCCGGCCGCGGAGGCCGTCGGCGGTGCCGCGGAGGGCCGAGCCGAGCCGGGCGGAGCGGCCGGGCGCCAGCAGGGTCACGATCAGCAGATGCCGCAGATCGCCCCACATCCCGCCGGCCACCCACGCGGGATACCGGACCGCGTACCGGCGGCCAGTGACGAGACGGTTCCTGAAGATGTAGTAGTAGCGCCAGGTCGCGGCGGTGCGCACCTGCAACGGGCGGCCGCCCGCCGCGACGGCCCGGCCGAACACCTTGGCCTCCACCATCGTCCCGAGGGAGTGGTCGAACTCTGCCGCCGCGAGGACGGTCCGGCAGGCCTGCAGCGAGTGCACGGTAGTAGTACTCGGTGTCTACCAAGTCGATGAAGAGCTCTTCCCAGAACCCGCCAAGGGCGTCCAGCGTCCCGGCCGGGATCAGGAGGCCCGACTGGATCGGTTCCCGGCCGAGGGCGACGCCGTTCCGGGTCCCGGCGCGCAGCACCGGGTTTCCGTGGATTCTGGACGGGGAGATGAGGCCGGGCTCGACGCCGGCCGCACGGGCGTCCTCGGCGGCGCGGCGCAGGGCCTGCACGTAGCCCGCGGGCAGTAGGGAGTCCTGGTCCACGGTCAGGATGTAGTCCGGGTTGCCGAGTTGCCGTGCCGTGCGGATGCCGGCGTTCAACGCCGCACCGATGCCCGCGTTCTCCGGGAGGCGCACGACTTCCGCGCCGGCCGCGGCCAGCGCGGCGAAGATCGGCTCAAAGCCGGGACCGCCGCCGTCGTCAACCACCACGACGGCGTCCACCTGCTCCCGCAGCGATTCGACGTTGCCGATCAGCGCGGCCGTCGGCCGGAACGCGGTGACGACGCCGGTGACGCCGGTGACGCCCGTGGCGCCCGTGGCGCCCGTGGCAGGAACGGGGGACTCGCCAGTCACGTGGGGATCGCTCACTTTCCGAAGGAATGCCGCAGGAGGATGCCGAGCGTGCCGGAGGCACTTTGCCGGAGCGTGCCGGCGAGGATCAGGAGTGCATGCGCCCGGGACGTGAGCCGCAGCCGGGCGGCGCGGGCCGCCTTGCGCCAGCCTTTCGCCGTGCACAGCGACGCGGCCAGATCGAAGAAGTCGCGCTCACCGACGAACCGGGACCCGTCGACGAGTTTCGCGGACGACGCGCTGCTGGTGTGCCGGCGGTATTCGAAGCAGATGTCGGGGACGATCAGCAGTTCGGCCCCGCCAAGCACCATGTCCATGACGAGGGCCAGGTCCTGGATGACGGGGAAGCCGTCACGGAAGTCATAGTCCCGGATCCGGTCGCGGCGGAACGCGAGGGAGGGCCAGTAGAGCCAGTCGCCGTGCAGAAGGCTCACCGCCAGCCGCTCGCCGCCCACGAGCCGTGACCCCCGGCCGCGCGGTTTGACCAGCCGCTGCTTGACGATGTCCACCAGGGGAACCGAGGGGTTGCCGTCCTCGTCGATGATTTGGACGCCAGGCTGGATAATCCAGGCGTCCGGGAACTCGGCGTGGGCGCGGAGCACGACGTCCACAAAGTCGGCAGCAGCACGTCGTCGCACCCCATGACCACTAGGACGTCCTGGCTGGCCAGCGAGACGCAGGTCCTGAAGTTCTCGGTAATTCCCTCGTTCGTCTCCTTGCGGATGTACGTGATTCGGGAATCGTTCGTGGCCTCGACGTAGCGTCTGACTTCCTCGCCCGGGTAGGCGTCATCGACGACGGTGAGGCGCCAGTCCGGGCTGGACTGTGCCAGGACGCTGTCGACGGCCTGCTTCATGTAGTCAACGTCGCCCCAGTAGGGGATGAAAATGTCCAGTGGCATCGTGCGCACCGGCTACTTCGGCGTCGGCGTCGCCGTGGCGTCGCCGTCGGAGTCTTGGGAAGACATGTCCTCCACCATGGTCCGGAGGATGGCCACTTCCTCCGCGAGGGTTCGCGTTTCGTCTTCGACCACAACAATTCCCAGGACAGGTGCAGGCAGACACCGAGCAGCAGCAGGATGCTGATGATGAACAGCAGATTGAACGGCAGCTGGACGCCGACGCGGTCAGCAACGATCGTCAGCAGGCTGGGAAAGGCGGCCAGAATCAGTGTGCCGATGCCGACGAAGAGCCAGAGTGCAGCGTATTTTTCGCGAAGCTTTTTCTGGCGGAGCATCTCGAAGACGACGCCGACGATCGCCAGGGCAAGGAAAAAGGCGGCCCAGTTGCCGATTAGACGGCTCCTTCGGCGGCCAGCGCGGGTCCGGAAAATGTGGACCGCTTGCGGGTCAGGGCGAACATGAGGGCGAAGACGGACCGGCCGAGGTAGACGGCGGCCTTCACAGGGTTGTGGCTGGGGGTCCCGCCTTGCCGCGGGCGCATTTCCACCGGAACTTGTGTCACCCGGCAGCCGAACGGATTGCTACCACGAGGGAGTCGATGGTGTCGCCCAGATACTCTGCGGGGTAGTGGTCCAGGTACTGGTTGATGGCGCGTTCGTTCAGAGCCGAAAACCGCTGGTCACGTCCGTGAGCCGCGTCTTGGCCAGTGCCGAATGAGCTTGGCGAGGAACTGCATGGCCCACTTGCGCGGGCCGCTGACGGCATAGTCTCCGCGATCGGCAAAGCGGGCGCCGATAGAGATATCGGCATGCTCCAGTCCTGCCAGGACCTCGTGGATGTTGCGGGGATCGTGCTGTCCGTCGGCGTCCACCTGGATCACGCGCTGGTAACCGAGGCGCTGGGCGTACTTCAATCCGGCCCGCATGGCGCCGCCGACCCCCAAGTTGAACGGCAGGGTCAGGACGGTTGCGCCGGCTGTCTTCGCCACTGCCGCAGTCGTATCCGTAGAGCCATCATTGACGACCAGGACGTCGTAGGGCCGGCCTACGCTAAGCACTTCGCGGACGGTATTCCCCACGGACTCGGCTTCGTTCCATGCCGGCATTATGACCAGCACACGGGTCGAGTCAGAAATTTTCATAGTTCTCCAATATTCAACGGCCTGGAGGCGGCTCGACGGAATGGGCGGAGTCCGGCCCGGGATTCGTGATCACCCGGGGGAACGCGGCGTTGACGGCGGCAAAGGGCCGCTGGCATCTCTCGATCACGCTGCCGATCCTACCTTCCGGCTCCGGCCTCGGGCGCCCGCAGGCCGGATCCGGATGGCGGGCCCAGCAGGCCGAGGAACAGGAGGGCTTCGCTCACGGCCATTCCCAGGGCGATACCGGGAACGTTGGCCGCCGTTCCGGCCGCCACCATGAAGAGCACTCCGACGACGGCGGAAATCGCGGTCCACGTCAGCACCGACCTCTGGCGCCGGGCTGGGATCAGCACATTTCGGATCAGGGGCGTTGAGGAGGAGATGAAGAAGAAGGACACCCCGTAGTACAGGCAGGTCAGGGTGTCCGCGCGGACGGCGTCGCCGAACATCACGCCGGAGACCCACGGACCGAAGAGCGTCAGGAAGATCCCGCCGGCAAGTCCCAGGGCCGCATGGGCAGCCATGGCCACCAGATGGCGCCGCCGCGGGTCAGCGGCATCGTGCTCAAGGGTCCAGCCCTGGAACGTGTTGCCAAGCGCCACGATCGTGAAGAGCCCCAAGCGGTAGATGGCGTCCGCGGAGGCGAAGCCGGCCGTGGCGGCGGCAGACGGCACCGTTGCAGTGGCGATCGGAACCGGGGATCAACCGTAGGCGCTGCCCGTGAAGTTGATGCCGGCCGTGCCCGCGTTGGGCATGATCTCCCGTATGACGTTCCGCGGGCTCCGGGGCAGCCATGTCGAGGCTCGCCGAACCTGCGGTGGAACGCGACCAGCGATACCAGCGTCGAAAACACCGACACGAGGCCGTATGTCCAGACCTGGCCGGTGACAAGGATGATGGGAGCGCTGATGATGGCCGCGAAGAAGCGGGGAAGGGTGTCGTCGACGGCAAGGATCCGGGGCTGGCCCGTGCCAATTCCGTACCACGCGGGGGAGAGCCCCGTCAGCGCGGTGGACCAAGCCATGGTGATGGCATCAAGGCGGAAGCCTTCGCGGGCTACGAGCGCGACGATCACGCTCATGACGGGCAGGACGACGACCGCGATCAGGGTTCGCGAGCGGATGCTGCTGGAATAAAGTCCAGCCCGCAGCGGGAAGGCGCCGGCACGGGCAATCTCCACCGGGCCGGAAATGTTCCAGCTCCAGAGAATGATGGTCGCCGCAAAGATGCCAATGGCTTGACCGGAGGTGATGCTGGACCAGCCGGCGGCCCCCACGACGCGCGAAACGACCGGCAGGAGCAGGAACGGCAGGACCAGCGCCAGCAGCGGCAACAGGGTGAAGCCTGCAAGCCTGAACAGAACGGGTCTCATGCAGTACGGTCCTCGTGCTGGGGGGCTTGACCTAACGATGATACGTGATCGCCCGGCACCGGCTGTTGGAGCAGGAGTCGCCTAGAGTGGTTCGCATGAACGACGACAGTGGCCCCGGCCTGCCGAAGATTAGGGTCAGCGTGTGCATGGCCACCTACAAGGGGGCGGCCTTTGTCCGGGAGCAGATAGCGTCCATCCTTGCTGAGTTGGGTTCCGACGACGAGCTCGTCGTGGTCGATGATGCGTCACCGGACGAAACTGCCGCGATAGTTGACGGCATCGACGATCCGCGGATCCGCCTCGTCCGCTCACCTGTCAACCGGGGATACGTGCGCAGCTTTGAGGAAGCGGTCAGCCTGAGCCGGGGGGAGTATGTGTTCCTGTCCGACCAGGACGACGTCTGGATTCCCGGCCGGGTGGAGCTGATGCTCGGTGCCTTGTCCGATTCTTTGGTGGTTGCCAGCAACTTCGACATGCTGGGCGGCGGCAGCCGGCCCTGGATTCCGCGGCTGAAGTCCTCGGACTCGCGGCGCCACGCCGCGAACCTGTTCGCCATCCTGATCGGGTACCGCGCTTACTACGGCTGTGGCATGGCCTTCCGCCGGGAGGCTGCGCGCTACTTCACCCCGATTCCCGCTTACGTCCGGGAATCACACGATCTCTGGCTGGCCATCTGTGGCAATGTCGCCGGATCGATTGCTCACGTTGACGAGTCGACGATCTGCCGCCGGATTCACGAGTCGAACCAGACACCTGCCGGCTGGCGGTCGCTCCCAAAAATCGTCGCGGCCCGCGTAATGCTGGTCCGGCTCATGATTGAAGCCTTCAGGAGGACGCGCAGGCGGTTCTGAGCTGGCAACGGGCTTTCGGTAAGCTGGCCTCATGCAGAAACTCCTCGTGACCGGCGGTGCCGGCTTCATCGGCTCCAACTTCGTGCACTACGTGCTCGAGCACACCGACCACGACGTCACCGTGCTCGACAAGCTGACCTACGCCGGCAACCGGGCAGTCGCTCGACGGGCCTGCCCGAAGACCGGTTCACGCTTCGTGCAGGGCGACATCTGCGACGCCGACGCTGGTCGACCGGCTGGTCGCCGAGCACGACGTCGTCGTGCACTTCGCCGCCGAGTCGCACAACGACAACTCGCTGCACGACCCGTCGCCGTTCCTCGACACCAACATCATCGGCACGTACACGCTGCTCGAGGCGGCGCGCCAGCACGACACCCGCTTCCACCACATCTCCACCGACGAGGTCTACGGCGACCTCGAGCTCGACGACCCGGAGCGGTTCACCGAGAACACGCCGTACAACCCGTCGAGCCCGTACTCCGTCGACCAAGGCCGGCTCCGACCTGCTGGTGCGCGCCTGGGTGCGCTCCTTCGGCGTGCAGGCGACGATCTGCAACTGCTCCAACAACTACGGCCCGTACCAGCACGTCGAGAAGTTCATCCCGCGCCAGATCACCAACGTGATCGACGGCGATCCGCCCCAAGCTCTACGGCGACGGGCGAGAACGTCCGCGACTGGATCCACGCCGACGACCACTCGTCCGCCGTGCTGAACGATCCTCGAGCAAGGGCCGGATCGGCGAGACCTACCTGATCGGCGCCGACGGCGAGAAGAACAACAAGGAGGTCGTCGAGCTGATCCTCGAGCACATGGGGCAGGCGCCGGACGCCTACGACCACGTCACCGACCGCGCCGGCCACGACCTGCGCTACGCGATCGACTCCACCAAGCTGCGCGCCGAGCTCGGCTGGGCGCCGCAGTTCTCCGACTTCGAGGCCGGCCTCGCCGACACGATCGACTGGTACCGCGACAACGAGGCCTGGTGGCGTCCGCAGAAGGACGCCACCGAGGCCAAGTACGAGGAGCAGGGCCAGTAGATCATGTCGATCGAGTTCTCGAAGAGCTCATGCGCACGAAACCCCGATTCCCGGCGTCGTCCTCTTCGACCTTCCGGTCCACGGCGACAACCGCGGCTGGTTCAAGGAGAACTGGCAGCGGGAGAAGATGATCGCGCTCGGCCTGCCCGACTTCGGCCCGGTGCAGAACAACATCTCGTTCAACGACGCGGCCGGCACGACCCGCGGCATCCACGCCGAGCCGTGGGACAAGTTTGTCTCCGTCGCCACCGGCCGGATCTTCGGCGCCTGGGTCGACCTGCGCGAAGGCCCCACCTTCGGCGCCGTCTTCACCGCCGAGATGGACCCGCCAGGCGATCTTCGTGCCGCGCGGCGTCGGCAACGCCTACCAGACGCTCGAGGACGACACCGCCTACACCTACCTCGTCAACGACCACTGGTCCGCCGACGCCCAGGGCCGTACACGTTCCTCAACCTCGCCGACGAGACCGCGGCCATCGCCTGGCCGATCCCGCTGGACGAGGCCGAGATCTCGGCGAAGGACCTGGCGCACCCGCGGCTGGCGGACGTCACCCCGATGCCGCCGAAGAAGATCCTGGTGCTCGGCGCCAACGGCCAGCTCGGCCGGGCCTTGCGCAAGCAGTACGACGGCGACCCGTCCGTTGAGTTTGCCGGCCGGTCCGAGCTCGACCTTGGCAGCGAGGATGCCGTCGCCGGGCGCGACTGGAAGGACTACTCCGCGATCGTCAACGCCGCTGCCTACACCGCGGTCGACGCCGCCGAGACGGCCGAAGGCCGCGCGGCCGCCTGGGCGGTCAACGTCACGGCCGTGGCGCGGCTGGCCCGCACCGCCGTCGAACACGACCTCACGCTGGTGCACGTGTCTTCGGACTACGTCTTCGACGGCACGCGCGCCAGCCACGACGAATCGGAGCCCGTGGCGCCGCTGGGCGTCTACGGCCAGACCAAGGCCGCGGGCGACGCCGTCGTCAGCGTGGTGCCCCGGCACTACATCGTGCGCACCAGCTGGGTGATCGGCGAGGGCAACAACTTCGTCCGCACCATGGCCTCGCTGGCCGAGCGCGGCATTGACCGTCGGTGGTGGACGACCAGATCGGGCGGCTGACCTTCACGGACGACATTGCCGCCGGGATCCGGCACCTGCTGGAGTCGGGGGCCGAGTACGGCGTCTACAACCTCAGCAACGACGGCGAACCGCAGTCCTGGGCGGACATCGCCGCGGACGTCTACGAGCTCGCCGGCAAGCCGCGGGAAGCCGTGACCGGTGTCAGCACGGAGGAATACTTCAAGGGCAAAGCCGTTTCGCCGCGCCCGTTGAACAGCGCCCTCGAGTTGGACAAGATCAAGGCCGCCGGGTTCACCGTTCCGTCCGCGGCTGAGCGGTTGAGCGACTATCTAGGCTGATTGCCCGGCGGTCGTCACCCCGGACACCCGAACGCAGGCCGGCCCCCGCACATTGCGGGGGCCGGCCTGCGTTCTGGCGTGGGTTCGCTCAATAATTGAGCGATTGGCAGCCCAGCAGGGAGTTGTTCCGGCTCAGTGTCGAGACCGCGACGCCGTAGGCACAGACCCGGTACTCGCCGCGCTGGGTGATGGGGACCGACGACGTGAAACCGTGATTTCCGACCGTGTCGAGGGCGCTGTTCACGTCCGGCCGCTTCTGGTCGGCGGTGAAGGCGTAGCCCTTTCTGATGCCGTCGGGCGATGTCACGTAGACGTGGTCCGGGATGGATGTGGCCGGGAAGGACGGATCCAGGGTCCAGCCTGACGCTACGATTGAAGCTTTCCCGCTGGAGACCTTGATCGAGGCCGAGTCCAGGTAGCCCATGGTGGCGGGGGTTGGGGCGGCCTCGAAGGACCTGCAGCCCAGCAGGGTGTTGCCGGCCGTGACCGGAGCGATGCCGATGGCATAGGCGCACACGGTGTACCTTCCGGCGCGGTTCAGGGGGACAGACACCTGGAAACCGTGGTCGCCGACGGTGTACAGCGCGGCATTGACGTCCGGCCGCTTGCGGTTTGCCGTGAAGGCATAGCCGGGGTTTGTTCCGTCAGGCGACTGGACGTAGACGTGCACGGGCACGCTGGTCGATGGTTGCACCGGATCCAGTGCCCAGCCGCTGACCTGGAAGGTCGTTGCGTTGGGTGCCTGGGTGAGGGACAGGGAGTCGTAGGAACCGAACGGTGCCGGGTTGGCGTCGACATTTATGGCTTTGCAGGACAGCAGCGCGTTGAAGTTCTGCCCGATCCCGTAGACGCAGGCGCGATACGTGCCCGGAACGGTGGCTTTCACCTGGTAGTCGAAGCCATGGGCCAGTCCGAGGCCCGTCGCGTCCGCGACGTCCTTCCGGGAGACGTTGGCAGTCATCCGGTACCCTGTCGTCTTTCCGGCCGGGTCGGTGACATACGCATCGGCGTAGGTGGAGGCCTTGGCGTTGGCGAGGTCAGCGGCCCAGCCCTTGAGCTGCAGCGTGACCTGATCGGCCGTGCGGACCTGGCCGAAGCTGTCGAAGGACCCCGTAGCCGCTTCCACCCCGGTCGCCCGAAGTGACTTGCAGTCCAGTAGCGTGTTGCCGAACGCACCGATGGCGTAGGCACAGACCTTATAGGTGCCGGAAGCCGTGATCCGGACCGTGCCGTCGAAGCCGTGCGACGCCCCGTAACCGAGCGCCTGGTCCACATCCGGCCGGGACTTGTTTGCCTGCCAGGCGTAGCCCGTGGTTGTGCCGGACGGATCCGTAACGTAGATGTGGGTCTGGATCGAGGATGACGCCTTGGACAGGTCCACGGACCAGCCCCGGGCGCGCAGGTAGACCGCGCCGCCGTCGCGGGTCATGGAGAGGTCGTCAAAGGACCCGGTAGGCAGCGGCGTTCCGGCGAAGCGCTGGAGCGAGGCGTAGTCGCCGTTCCAGATATTGGAGTCACCCGAGAACGGCCCGGTGCTGCTGTATTGCCACATGCTGTAGACGCTCCAGCTGGAGGGAACCGGCCCGGCGTTGTCCGTGGCGGACAGCGGGTAGGACGCGACCCACAGCGGATAGTCGCCGAAGCCTGCCGCGTTGGCAGTGCACTGGTTCCACCATGAGGTGTTGGTGTAGATGACGGGAAGGCGGCCCGTGAGTGCCCGCATGGTGTTCCCGAAGTCGCGCACCCAGGCCGTCAGCTGCGAGGCAGACATGCCGTAGCACGTGTTGCCGAAGTAGAAGCCGTTGATGGTGCGGCCGGCGTAGGGGTTGAACTCGAAGTCGAGGACCGGGGGCATGGTCTGGCCGTCGGCACTCCAGCCGCCGCCGTTCTGGACGAAGAACCGTGCCTGGTCGGCTCCGGACGACCAGTTCGGGATCGCAAAGTGGTAGGCGCCCCGGATCATCCCGACGCTGCGGGCGCCGTCGTACTGGGCGCCGAAGGAATCATTGGTGAAGTAATTGCCTTCGCTGGCTTTGACGTAGGCGAAGCGTGCGCCCATGTTCCACTGACTCTGCCAGTTCACGCTTGTCTGGTGGCCGCTGACGTCCATACCCTTGATCCCGAACGACGGCGACCACGTGCCCTGGGTGGTGAGCGATTCGATTGAAGTGGACTGGGTGGCCGCCTTCAGGAGAAGCGATGACGCGTTGACCCGGGCCGAGCGTTGGCCCATCTCGGCGCCGCCGGGGCCAATTGCCGCGGCCATGGCCGCAGGGTCCTTGATGGCAGCGGCGGCCGGTGCGGACTGCGCAGCAGCTTGCGTTGTGGTCCGGGAAGCCGACGGGGAGGGGGTTGTGGCAGTTGCGGTCGGGCGCGCCGATGCGGCGGGCGCTGCAGCGGCATGCGTGACGGCCGGTGCCGTGGCGGTCGGCGACGGGGTGGAAGATGGCGACGGTGTGGCGGTCGGCGATGGCGTGGCGGCCGGCACGGCCAGCGACGGAACTGGCAGCGACGGCTCGATGGCGGCTGCCGGCGACGGGACACTGGTAACGGCCAGGAGGGTGGCGGCGAAGAGGATGGCCCCGGCCCGGCGGCTTCGGTGGCTAGTAGGGGGAAGTAAGGTCTGCTTCATTTTCCGCTCCGGAGCAGTGGCACGCTGTGAGAGCCGTGCCACACGGGTCTCACGCCCGCCAGGCTGCAACGAGAGCTGTCCGGGCTAAGAGAATGTCTGACTTAACGCGCCCACCCTAACATCGGCCAACATCTGAGACCAGTGATTCAAGTGTTACCAAAGTGAAAGTTGTCATGTCGAAACTTGACGGTTATCCACATGCACGCCGCTGGCCCCTTGTCCGGCCGGTCAGCGCCGCCTAGGTTTAAGCCACTTTCATCGCCTCGGCACCGGGGCGGCAGTCATTTTTGGGGGCTACGTGGAGGCTGTGCGCATTGTCGAGGACGAGGTCCGGGAGCTGATCCGCCGTCGCGGCCTGGACCCCCTGCGGCAGTCCGGGGAAGTCCGGCGCCTGGTCGAAGCGGCGGTCAGCGACTACGACGAACGGGCCCTCCTCGCGCCGCTGCCTCCACTGGGGCCCTTGGAGTCGGCCCGGAGATTCGTCTTCGACGCCGTGGCGGGGTTTGGTGCGCTCCAGCCGCTCCTGGACGACCCGGGCATCGAGGAAATCTGGCTCAACGCGCCGAATGAGATCTATGTGGCGCGCAACGGCGAATCGGAACTGACCTCCGTTTCGCTGACGGACCAACAGGTCCGGGACCTCGTGGAACGGATGCTGAAGAGTTCCGGCCGGCGGCTGGACATGTCCTCCCCGTTCGTGGATGCGGCGCTCCCGGACGGCTCGCGCCTCCACGTGGTGATCCCGGATGTCACCCGGCGTCACTGGGCCATCAATATCCGCAAGTTCGTGGTGAAGGCCAGCCGGCTGGAACATCTGGTGGAGCTGGGAACGCTGACCCCGCAGGCGGCCAGGTTTCTCGGTGCGGCCGTCGCGAGCGGCCTCAACATCCTGGTCTCGGGCGCCACCCAGGCCGGGAAGACCACCATGCTCAACTGCCTCGCCGCGAGCATCGGCACCCGCGAGCGCGTCATCACGGTGGAGGAGATCTTCGAGCTGCAGTTTCCGCTCCGCGACGTCGTGGGGCTCCAGTGCCGGCAGCCGAACCTGGAGGGGCAGGGGGAGATTCCGCTGCGGCGGCTCGTCAAAGAGGCTTTGCGCATGCGCCCGGACCGGCTGGTGGTCGGGGAGGTCAGGGAGGCCGAAAGCCTGGACATGCTCATCGCCTTGAATTCGGGCCTGCCCGGAATGTGCACCGTCCATGCAAATTCTGCCCACGACGCAGTGACGAAGATCTGTACGCTGCCGTTGCTGGCCGGCGACAACATTTCCAGCGCCTTCGTGGTTCCCACTGTCGCGTCCTGCATTGACCTGGTGGTCCATTGCAGCAGGCACGCCAACGGGCGCCGGCAGGTCACGGAGATACTGTCATTGGGGCGCCGGGTGGAAAACGGCATCATCGAATCCTCCATGGTGTTCACGATGACGGACGGGCAGCTTCAGCCGAAGGCCAACTCCATGCCCGCCGCTGAAAAGTTTGCCCGCTCCGGGTTCGACGTCGCGGCGCTGCTGGAGCCGCGCTGATGGCGCCGCTCCTGGGGATGCTGGGCGGGGCCGGACTCCTGCTGATCTGGTGGTCCGCGTGGGAGAAGCCCGAGAGCGCCAGGCGCAAATCCCGGACCAGCCGGCTTGAGGACCTGTTGCGGACGGCAGGCATTGAAAAGGTCAGCGCGGCAGGGCTGCTCGCTTCGTGCCTTGGGGTCGGGGCGTTCACAACCCTCGCCTTCTTCGCAGCGACAGCGTCATGGCCCATTTCGGGTTGCTTTGGCCTGTTCGGCGGATGGCTGCCCATGGCGATGGTCCGGTGGCGCGCCAGAAGGCGCACGGCTGTCCTCCGCCAGCTCTGGCCCGACGTCGTTGATCACCTCCGGTCGGCCATCAGGGCCGGCCTGTCACTGCCCGAGGCTCTTATCCAGCTTGGCGAGAAGGGCCCCGTGGAGCTTCGGCACGTGTTTGTGGACTTTGGCTCCGACTACCGTTCGGGAGGCCAGTTTGATCCCTCGCTCACCCGGCTCAAGGAACGTCTTGCCGATCCCGTGGCGGACCGGATCGTCGAGGCGCTCCGGCTCACGCGGGAGGTGGGCGGCTCGGATCTCGGGCGGCTGCTGGGCACCCTCGCAGAGTTCCTGCGGGAGAGCGCCCGGACCAGGAGTGAGCTGGAGGCGCGGCAGTCCTGGACTGTCAACGCCGCACGCCTGGCCGTGGCTGCGCCCTGGATCGTCCTGGTGTTACTGGCAAGCCGTCCAGAGGCTGTGATGGCCTACAACACCCCGGCCGGGGCCGCCGTGCTGCTGGGCGGCCTTGCTGTCTCCCTGGCCTCCTACGCCATCATGTTGCGTATCGGTGCGCTGCCGGAAGAACAGCGGGTGCTCCGATGACTGGGATGATGGCGGGCGCCACGGTGTGCGGGGCAGTACTCGGTGCCGGACTCTGGCTGTTCCTCGTGCGGCTTCCCTTCATGCGTCCGACGACGTTCGTCGAACGAATCGGTCCGCAGCTGAGAACCCACAACCTGGAATCCCGGCTGCTGCGCACTGCCCCGAGGAATGTCACCCCTTTTGGGCCGCTGGAACGGATTCTCCGCCCGGCGATCCGCGACGGCGTCAGATTCTTGGGCCGAATCAACCTGGGCGCCACGGCGTTGAACCGCAGGCTCGCCCGCGCCGGCAGCGCCAAGACGGCGGTGGACTTCCGGGCTGAGCAGCTCTTGTGGGCGGCCGGCGGCTTCGTCCTGGCCGTCGGCGTCGTGGCGCTCGCCGGCTCTATCGGCCGCTTTAGCCCGTTTGTCGCAGTGGTGTCCGTCCTGGGGAGCGCCGTTGGCGGGTTCCTGCTCCGGGATTACCTGCTAGGTGCGCACATCAAGAAACGGGAGGCCCGGATGATGGCGGAGTTTCCCAGTATCGCGGAACTCATGGCTCTGGCCGTCAGCGCCGGCGAAAGTGCCACCGGTGCGCTGGACCGGGTCTGCCGCAGCGCCCAGGGCGAGCTCTCTCAGGAATTTAGCCGCGTCCTCGCCGAGACCCGGGCCGGCAAGCCCCTCGTTGAAGCCCTGCGGGAGTTCTCGTCCAGGACGGATCAGGGGCCCCTGGTCCGCTTTGTTGACGGAGTGATCGTGGCCGTGGAGCGCGGAACGCCCCTCGCCGACGTCCTCCGGGCGCAGGCGCAGGATGTCAGGGACACCGCCAAAAGGGAGCTCATGGAGTCCGCCGGCAAGAAGGAAATCGGGATGATGGTGCCGCTCGTCTTCGGCGTGCTTCCGCTCACGGTCATCTTCGCCGTCTTCCCAGGCCTGGCCGCAATCAGTCTCGGACTCTAGGAACTGCCGGCATGTCGATGGAGCACAGGCAAGGGGGATATGCGGGCTGGAAGGACAGGACCCAAGAAAAGCCATACGAGGAGGGAACAGGATACAAGGAACGTCCCGTAGCCCCGGCCCGGTCGGACCCGGCCCTGCCGCGGCCGACGCGACGATCTGGCTAAGAAGCATCACGGCGTATGAGGCACTGCAGCACTGCAGCCGGCAGACCGGCAGACCGGCAGACCGGAAAACCAGGAATCCAGAGGGATCAGAAAAACCAGGAAAGAGGGCACGGTGAAGAACTTCGGAACTCGGATGGCGTTGGTGGCTTGCACGCTGAGCATGGTGACTTGGTGGTCGGCTGCGCCGCGGCCACGGCTGGGGGATCACCCTGCAGGGGGAGCGGACCATCCCGAGCGAGGGGACGTTCCCGGCTGGGTGATGATTACCCTGATGTCGGCAGTCCTCGTGGCCGCCCTCCTGGCGCTCGCCGGTCCGGCGCTCGAGGGGCTCTTCAACCAGGCCATGGACAAGGTCGGACAGTAGCCGGTGGCGGTACAGGGCGCCCGCCGGGCCGGCGATTCCCGGTGACGCGGGCCCGCAACGGCCGTAACGGCAGCGGCAGCCCCCGCGGGGCGAACGGCCGCCACGCAAGGACCTTGCGCACGGCACGGACCTGGCCGGACCTGGGCATGGTAACGACCTGGAGCACGGTGCCGCCGTGGTGGACTTCGTGCTGATCGGCGCGTTGCTGACGCTGTTCTTCCTCGCGATCGTCCAGCTCACCCTGGTCGTCCACGTTCGAAATACGCTGATCGACGCCGCCGCCTCGGGCGCCAGGTACGGCACGCTGGCCGACCGCAGTTCCGGGGATGCCAAGGACCGGACGGTCCAGCTGATCACGGCAGCGCTCAACCCCGAGTTCGCCCGGGACGTAACCACCAGCGAATCGACCTACCAGGGCATCCGCACACTGGAGGTGACAGTCCGCGCACCCTTGCCGGTCATCGGCTTCATCGGGCCCCGGGCGCTCCTGGAGGTGAACGGTCATGCGGCCATCCAGCCGTGAACAGGCAGCGTGCGGCCCCGCCCAAGCACAGGGGAGTGCCGTGGTCGAGTTCATCTTCCTGTCCCTGCTGCTAATGGTGCCCCTCGTCTACTTCATCATCACCGTGGGCCAGATCCAGGGCGGCTCGTTCGCGGTGGTCGGCGCCGCTGACCAGGCCGCCAAGGTCTACGTGGCCCAGCCGGATGCGGCAAGCGGCCGGGCTGCCGCGGAACAAGCCGTGATGCTGGCGCTCGCCGACTACGGCCAGCCGGCGGAAAACGCCAGCATCGACACGCGCTGCGAACCCGCGGACTGTCTGGCCCCCGGCTCAGCGGTGACGGTCACCGTCCACCTCACCGTGCCCCTGCCATTTGTGCCCTTCAGCGATGCGCTCCACCTGACACGCGAGCCGGCTCAGCGCATCGGCAACGCAACTGGTGGGCAGGTTCCGGTGAGACTCCCTGCCGGCGCACCCGGGCACCCAAGACCCCGGCACCCAAGATCTCGGCGTCCGGGCCTCGGGCGCGTCAGATATCTGGGTCCGGGCCTCCGCCAGGACGGCCAGGTGCTGGTGCTGAGCATCGGCTTCGTCGTGATTGCCCTGCTTCTCGCGACCGTCGTGGCGGCCGCCTCCAGCGTCTACCTCGAACACAAGAAGCTGCTCTCCCTCGCGGACGGCGCCTCGGTGGCCGCAGCGGACAGCTTCACCCTCGGGCAGTTGGGCAACGCCGGCGGTACACCGTCCGCCGTGCTCAGCGGGGCCAGGGTGCGCAGCGCCGCCGTCGACTATCTGGACCGCAACGGCGCCTTCGGACATTTCAGCGGGCTGACCGTGGCGCCGTCCACGGGCAGCCCGGACGGTGCCACCGCCGTCGTGGTGCTGAGCGCCGCCGTCCATCCGCCGGTGGTGAACTTCCTTGTGCCGGACGGCATCCGAATCGAGGCGACGTCGACGGCGCGGTCCCGCCTCAGCCGCTGAGCTGCCCTTATCACTCCTGTTGCCCTATCAGTAGATGCTGCCAACAAGGCCTGTTGGCAGCCGTTGGCAGCCACCAGGTGATAGGGCATCCGGGAACGGTCAGGGGGCTAGGACACATAGCGTAGGCTTAAAAAACCATGGCAAACATTGATTTTCCCGCTGAAATCCGCGCGCTGCGGGCCACCTATGCGTCCATCGAGAACGTCTCGAACGTCGAGGCGCTCAAGGAAGACATCGCCGAGCTCAGCGAGCGGGCCGGCGAACCCAATCTGTGGGACGACCCCGCCGCGGCGCAGATCATCACCTCGAAGCTCTCGCACAAGCAGTCCGAGCTCGAGCGGCTCAACAAGCTGGCGGCCCGGATCGACGACCTCGAGGTCCTCGTGGAGCTCGGCCAGGACGAGGACGACGCCGACTCCATGGGCGAGGCCGCCACGGAGCTGGAATCCGTGCGCAAGGCGCTGGGCGACCTCGAGGTCGTCACGCTGCTCTCCGGCGAGTTCGACGAGCGCGAAGCCGTGGTGACCATCCGGGCCGGCGCAGGCGGGGTGGACGCGGCGGACTTCGCCGAAATGCTGCTGCGGATGTACCTGCGCTGGGCCGAACGCCACGGCTACCCGACCACCATCATGGATACCTCCTACGCCGAAGAAGCCGGGCTGAAATCCGCAACCTTCGAGGTCAAGGCGCCCTACGCCTTCGGCACGCTCAGCGTCGAGGCCGGCACCCACCGCCTGGTCCGGATCAGCCCCTTCGACAACCAGGGCCGCCGCCAGACCTCCTTCGCCGCCGTCGAAGTGATCCCGCTGATCGAGCAGACGGATTCCATCGACATCCCGGACAACGAGATCCGCGTGGACGTGTTCCGGTCCTCCGGCCCGGGCGGTCAGTCGGTCAACACCACCGACTCCGCCGTGCGCCTGACCCACATCCCCACCGGCACCGTGGTGTCCATGCAGAACGAGAAATCGCAGCTGCAGAACCGCGCGGCCGCCCTGCGGGTGCTGCAGTCCCGCCTCCTGCTGCTGAAGAAGGAACAGGAGGACGCCGAGAAGAAGGCATTCGCCGGCGACGTCAAAGCCTCCTGGGGCGACCAGATGCGCTCCTATGTCCTCAACCCGTACCAGATGGTCAAGGACCTCCGCACCGAGCACGAGGTCGGCAACACTTCGGCCGTGTTCGACGGCGAAATCGACGACTTCATCGACGCCGGCATCCGCTGGCGGACGGACAACCGCAACGCCGAGAAGTAGGCCTGCACTTCGCCTGAGCCCCTCGGCTGGGAGGTCCCTGACAATCGTGCGACACACCCCGGCGTTCCGGCCGATCCGCCGTTACCCGTGCGTATAGTCGAGGGGCCGGAGCTCTACTTCCCCCAAACGAAAGCCCTTGCGCCGGCAGCAGAACCGGGCCCCCGCGGCCATGTCCTGCAGGGTACTAAGGGCCATGATCCGTTTCGAAAATGTCACCAAGGTCTATGACCAGAAGGCGCGGCCGGCGCTGGATTCGATCAACCTTGAGATCGACCGTGGCGAATTTGCCTTCCTCGTCGGTGCCTCCGGCTCCGGCAAGTCGACCTTCCTGCGTCTGGTCCTCAAAGAGGACCGCGCCTCCTCCGGCGCCGTCTACGTCGCCGGCCAGAACGTCGCCAACATCTCCAGCTGGCGCGTGCCGCGGCTGCGGCGCGGCATCGGCGTCGTCTTCCAGGACTTCCGCCTCCTGCCGCAGAAGACCGTCTTCGCCAACGTCGCCTTCGCGATGCAGGTCATCGGCAAGAGCCGCAGCGTCATCCGCGACACCGTCCCCGAGGTCCTCAAGACGGTGGGCCTGGAAGGCAAGGAAAACCGCCTCCCGCACGAACTCTCCGGCGGTGAGCAGCAGCGCGTGGCGATCGCCCGCGCCGTCGTGAACCGGCCCGGCATCCTGCTGGCCGACGAGCCCACCGGAAACCTGGACCCCACCACCTCCATGGGCATCATGGGCGTGCTGGACAAGATCAACCAGAACGGCACCACCGTGGTGATGGCCACGCACGACGACGACATCGTCAACGAGATGCGCAAACGGGTGGTGGAACTCAAGAACGGCGTCGTGATCCGCGACGAAGCCAGGGCCCTCTACACCTCCATGATTCCGGTGGTGGGCCAGTCGCGCCGCCTGCGCGACGCCAGCGGCCGGGACGAGCCGCCCGCCGCCGTCTCTCCCCGTGCTGAGACACGCGCCGAAGCGCGCGCCGAACTCCGCACCGCAGGGGAGGGGCAGGCGTGAGGCTGGCATTCGTTCTCAGCGAGATCGGCAGCGGCCTGCGCCGCAACCTGTCCATGGTCATCTCCGTCATCCTGGTGACCTTCGTGTCCCTGACGTTCGTCGGCGCCGCCGGCATGCTGCAGCTGCAGATCAACCAGATGAAGGGCTACTGGTACGACAAAGTCCAGGTGGCGATCTTCCTCTGCAGTGACGGTTCGACGGCGCCCGGTTGCGCCACCGGACCGGCCACGCCGGAGCAGGAGGACAACCTGCGCAAGCTCCTGCAGTCGCCCGCGGTGGCCCAGTACGTCAACGACTTCCAGTACGAGTCCAAGGACGACGCGTACAAGCACTTCAAGGAACAGTTCTCCAATTCCCCGATCGTTGACTCCGTGACCCCGGACCAGCTTCCGGCTTCGTTCCGGATCAACATGAAGGACCCGGAGAAGTACGAGATCATCAGCGAGACTTTCTCCTCCCAGGCCGGCGTGGAGACCGTGATCGACCAGCGGCAGCTGCTGGAGCGCTTGTTCTCGGCCATGAACGCGGCATCCCTGGTGGCCGTGAGCATCGCCGGCGTCATGATCATTTGCGCCATCCTGCTGATTGCGACCACCATCCGGCTGTCCGCGTTCAGCCGGCGCCGTGAAACAGGCATCATGCGGCTGGTGGGCGCGTCCAAGATGGTCATCCAGCTGCCGTTCATCCTCGAAGGCGTGATCGCCGCGGTGATCGGCGCGGCCCTGGCCTCCGGCACCCTGTGGGCCGTGGCCCACTTCTTCCTCGGCGAGGTCCTGTCCAAGCAGTATCCGGACACGGCCTTCATCTCGCCCGGGCAGACCCTGATCCTGGCACCTGCCCTGATTGGCCTGGGCGTCGTCCTGGCCGGAATTTCCTCCCTGCTGACCCTCCGCCGGTACTTGCGGGTCTAGCTTTGCGCAACGAAAAGGGAATGCTTATGACACCGATGGCCCGCCGCCCCCTCCGGCAGTCCCTCCGGCTTCGCCTGGTGGGACGCCGCAGCCGGATGATCAGCGCCACCCTGGCGCTGGTCCTGGCCGGAAGCATGGGAGCCTCGAGTCCGGTGGCATTCGCCGACGACCTCGAAGACCAGCAGGCCGCGCTCCGGGACGAGGCGGCCCGGGTCCAGCATTCCCTCGAATTCGTGGACGGCCAGATCGCCAGGCCGCCGGCGGACCTGGTCCTGTACCAGGGCCAGCTCCCCGGCGCCCAGCAGGCCCTGCTGGATGCCCAGGGCCGGGTGGCCGGAGCGGTCCAGGAGGTGGAGGCCCTCGCGGCCCGCGTGGACCTGGCGCAGCAGAACAAGGCAAAAATCACGCAGCAGCTCGAATCGGACAAGCAGAAAATTGCGAGCACCAAGAAGCTGATCGGGCAGATCGCCACGCAGGCGTACAAGTCCGGCGGCGTCCCGTCCAACCTCTCGCTGTTCTTCGGCTCGAACCAGGGCGGCAGCCTGACGGACACCATCGACCTCGCGGACCAGGCCCTGCGCAGCCAGAACTCCGCGATGGACAAGCTCACCCAGCAGAACGCCACCAACGTCAACGCGCAGGCCCGGCTGGCAGCCGTCGAGGCCGAAATCACCGACCTCAAGGCCAAGGCCGACGCCGCGCTGGCGCGGGAAAAGGCCGCCCGGGACGAGGCCGAAGCCAAGAAGGCCGCGGTGGACAAGCTCATCGCTGACACCACGCGGCTCGACGCCGAACTCCAGGCCGCCAAGCCCGGCATCCAGAACCAGCTCGCCCAGGTCAAGGCGCAGCAGGACGCCGTCGCCGCCGAAATCGCCGAACGCGACCGGAAACTGCGTGAGGCCTGGGAGGCCGAACAGCGGCGCATCGCCGAGGCCGCGGCGGCCGCCGCCCGCGCGCAGGGACAGGCCGTCCAGCCGTATGTCCCGCCGGCCCAGGGCTCACCGTCGGCCTTCGGCCTGCGGCACCCGTTCCCGGCGAAACATCCCGATCACGTCCGGATTTGGCTGGCGCGCGACGCCGCCGGGCACCATCGACTTCTACGGCCAGGGCGGCTACATGCACACCGGCATCGACTTCGGCGCGGCCTGCGGCACGCCCGTCTACGCCGCGGCGGCGGGCACCGTCTTCTCGGCCGGCTGGGCCAACGACGGCGGCGGCAACCACGTGAAGATCTCCCACGGCGTGGTCCAGGGCAACTCGCTGACCACGATCTACTACCACAACACGTCCGTGACGGTCTCGGTCGGCCAGCACGTTGCGCAGGGGCAGCTGATCGCGTACTCCGGGACCACCGGTAACTCCACCGGCTGCCACTCGCACTTCGAGACCTGGCTCAACGGCAGGGCCGTGGACCCGATGAACCTGCTGTAGCCCGTCCGGCGGCATCCGGTGCGGCAGCCGCCGAGGCTGCGGCTGCCCTGCCGTAAACTGGAAAGACTCCGTCCCATCCGGCCGGAGTGAACCACCAACAAACCGAGGAGTCCTACCGTGCCCAAAGAAAGTGGCCGTAAGGTAGTGGCCACCAACCGCAAGGCCCGGCACGACTACCACATCCTTGACACCTATGAGGCCGGCATCGCCCTCATGGGCACGGAAGTGAAGTCCCTGCGCGAAGGCCACGCCTCGATGGTGGACGGCTTCTGCACCTTCTACAACGACGAGCTGTGGATGGAGGGCATCCACATCCCCGAGTACCACCAGGGGAGCTGGACCAACCACGCCGCACGCCGCCGTCGGAAGCTGCTGCTGCACCGCGAAGAGCTCACGAAGATCTCGCACAAGATCCGGGAATCAGGGTTCACGATCGTGCCGCTGCAGCTCTACTTCGTGGACGGCCGCGCGAAGGTGGAAATCGGCGTCGCCCGCGGTAAGAAGGAATACGACAAGCGCCAGACGCTGCGCGAGCAGCAGGACAAGCGCGAGGCCCAGCGGGTCATGCGCGAACGCAACCGCCGCTAGCGCGCCTGCCGGCTGTCACGGGAACGCTGCCGGGAATGATTCCCGGGGGCCGTGCGTTATGATTAATCGTCCGGGAAGGAACCGAGCGGGACCGCGAAGCGGTTCAGCAACAGGCCTGTCCGGTTTGATAAAAAAATACGGGGATGATCGGTTTCGACGATGTTAGTCGCGACAGGTGAAGCGGGCCGAGGATGCAGAATTATCTCGTAAACGCTGTCTGCAAACCAATAAGTGCCGAATCAAAACGCACTGACTTCGCTCTCGCTGCCTAAGCAGTAAGACAGTCCGTCAGCCCGAGGTTGCTATTGCCCCGGATCCTGGCGTCATTTAGATAGCCACTGCTGTTTACCTCCGTCATCGGGGTAAACGGGACTCTTAGATGACTGGGCCCGGATCAGCCAGCTGTTTGCAGCATGGCTGGGGCCGAGAAAATCCGACGCAAACTGCGCCCGGAGAAGCCCTGACAACACGACATCGGACGGGGGTTCAATTCCCCCCATCTCCACAAGCATCACCCCGAAAAAGGCGGGGGAAGTGTCTTCTGACACTTCCCCCGCCTTTTTGTTGTCCGGAGACATCTGTTGCCCGGAGTGATGCTACGTTCCGAGAACCTTCGCCTTTTGGGCCGCAAACTCCTCTTCCGTGAGGATCCCCTGTTCCTTCAGCGCGCCGAGCTGCTTGAGCTGCTCAAGAGCTTCGTTTGAGATGCCGCCCGCGGGGGCCGGCGGAGGGGGCGGAGGCGGGGGCGCCTGCTGGTATTCCGGTGGCGGTTGCTGCTGGGCCATCTGCGCGTCGTAGGCCTCCTGCTGCTTGGCCGCGGTTGCGGCGTCCTTCTCGGCGAACTTGTTAGCCTGCCGGCGCTGGACGCGGCCGCTGACCGCACTGGCCGTCCCGGCGACCACCGCCGTCCGGGCCATACCCCTAAGTAGTCCCATGATTCGTTTCCTCTCACGTCTGTTCTAGTGCGTCAGGTCTTAGGCATCCGGTCTTAGGCGTCCGGTACCGTCGGCGCCGCGTCGAGCGCCTCGAGCGCGTCGAGTGCTTCCATCACGTCCGGCGCGGGGATCCGCGTGCTCGCGATGAGCTCGCCCCCGCTGTCGCGAACGGCCGCCACGAACGGAGCCGCCCAGGTGTTTTCGTAGACAATCAGCGCGGCGACGGTCCCCGGGAGAACTGCGGCCGTCGCCTCGGCAATGTCGTTATCGTCCAGAAGCCCGGACCGCGCGCCGTCGAAGTAGGCGAACCCGGCCGCCGGACCGCCCGGGTCCGTCAGTTCGAGCACCTCGACGGTGCCGTCCTCGTTCTTCATGACGACGAGGAGATCGAAGAGGCGGATGGTGCCCTGTTCGACGAGCTTGACGAGTTCCTCACTCGCCCGCCCCGTCAGTCCCGACAGGGGAAACTCGAGGAGTACGAAGTCGACCGGCCCGTGGGCCTCGGTCTCCGGTGTGATTGTCACTGGCGTTCCTCCGGTCTGGTTCGAGCGCGCTGTCCGGCGCGCTGGTCTTAGTCTGGACGTCCCCTCCCGGGGCGTCACCACCCGCGTCGAATGATTCCAATGCCGATTCGCCGGCCGGGCAGCGCCGCCGGGCTTCGTCGTCGGGCGGCGCGCGGCTCGCGAGGCACGCTGTCCGGCAGGGATTCCAAGACCACTAAAGCGCCAACGATGAATCGCCACATCATCCGTTGAGGGTGAGGCCAACTCCGCGAAAACGCCCTGGCGGAACACATCAAAAGGCCGGAAGCAACGGCTTCCGGCCTTTTGATTCTTCAGCGCTTCTTGATGTGTGCCACCGGATCGGTGTGGGCGTCGACGATGTGCTTCGCCTTTTTCTCCGCCCGTTTTTCCTTGATGGTTTTGACTGGCTTCTTTGCCATATTCTGATGCGGCGTCTTGTCAGGCATGGTGCTCTCCCTCACGGCAGGGGCCCGGAATAGCCCCGTCTTTCTACGCTACGCCTCGGGAACCGCGGCGTCCACGATGCCCGCGAAGCGGCTGCCGACGCCGTCGTACACGCTGCGCACGAGCCCGGATCCGAGCACCGGGATGTCGCGGGCCTCATGGTCGGCGCAGCAGACGTAGGTGAAGTCCGGCCACCACTTCTTGGGCCGTGCCGCTTCGGAGAAACCGCAAACGGCGCACGTGAGCTGGACCCACACCGGCCGCTTGCCGGTCCGGTTTGCCTTGGACTGGACCAGCCAGGCCGGGGGATTGTCCAGCAGCTCGCCGAGCTCGGATTCGGACAGGCGGGAGGGGATGCCGTGACGGTGCGCCATTTCCAGGGGAATGTCGAGGATCTGGGCTGCTTCACGTCGGGTAACCATCCTTCAACGATACGGGAACGACGGCGGCGCGGAGCCACTGAAGTGGCCCGGTGTTAGGCTCGACACACCACCGGCCCCGGTGCAGACCGGACGGTGAGGAAGGCGGCGGCCGTGTCCCAACCCGGCAACTCCCAAGCCGGTAATTCCCAACCCGGTGACCCCGGCCCGGGCAGCCTCGCGCCCGGAGCCTCCGGCGCCGTTACCCCGGCAGTGCAGAAGCGCGTCCTCTATGTCGCAATCGTTGCGTCCTTCATGGCTTTCCTGGACAGTTCCGTCGTCAATCTTGCCCTCCCCGCCATCAGCAGGGAGCTCGGAGGCGGCCTCGTGGTCCAGCAGTGGGTGGTCGATGCCTACCTGCTGACGTTGGGGGCGCTGATCCTTGTGGCCGGCTCGCTGTCCGACCAGTTCGGCCGGGTCCGGTGCTGCAGTGGGGCCTCGCGGGGTTTGCCGCCACGTCTGTCCTGTGCGGCTTTGCCTGGACCGCCGAGCTGCTCATCATCGCCCGCGGACTGCAGGGCATCGCCGGCGCGTTGCTGGTGCCAAGCTCGCTGGCCCTGATCGTCGCGGTGTTCAACGGGTCCGGCCCAGGGGCTGGCCATCGGCCGGTGGTCGGCCTGGACCAGCGGCGGCGATTGTCGCGGCCCCGCTGTTGGGCGGATTCTCGGTCGATGTGCTGAGCTGGCGCGTCATTTTCTTCATCAACGTGGTGCCGGCCATCGCGGTGTGGCCGGTGCTGCGGCGGCTCCGCGGCCTTGACCGCGGCCGCACCCCCGGAAGCCGGATCGATGGCCCGGGTGCGGTCCTGGCCGTGATCGGGCTGGGCGGGGCGGTCTACGCACTCATCGAAAGCGGCAGCCAGGGCTGGGCGGCGCCGCAGGTCTGGCTTCCGATGGCTGCCGGGCTGCTCGGCCTGGCCGCTTTCCTCGTGCACGAGGCGAGGACCCCGTACCCGATGATGCCGTTGCGCCTCTTCGCCGTGCGGAACTTTGGCTGGGGCAACCTCGCGACCACCGCCATCTACGGGGCGCTCTCGCTGGGCTTCTTTGTCCTGGGCCTGTACCTCCAGCAGGTTGCCGGGCCTGGGCGCCACCGCCGCCGGGCTTGGCCCTGCTGCCGCCGACGCTGATGCTCCTGCTGCTGTCCTCCCGGGCGGGTGCCCTCGCCGGACGCTTCGGCCCGCGCTGGTTCATGACGGGCGGCCCGTGCTGTGCGCTGCCGGCTTCGTGTTGATGATCGGACGTGGGCGTGCCGCTGGACTACGCCGGCCAGATCCTGGCCGGGCTGCTGGTGTTCGGCCTCGGCCTGTCGCTCACCGTCGCGCCGCTGACGGCAGCCATCCTGGGCGCCGTCCGCCGGAAGAGGCCGGGATCGGCTCCGCCGTGAACAACGCGGTGGCGCGCATCGCGGGCCTCTGACGATCGCCTTCGCCGGCGTCATTACGGGACCGGCGGTCACGACGGCGGGCCTGCACCGGACCATGGCCGTCACGGCGGCCCTGTTCCTCGCCGGCGCGCTGACCTCCGCCGTCGGGATCCGGAACCCGCCCCGGGCGGACAATGCGGCGAAGGCGGCGGACAAGGCAGCGGACAGGGCGCCGGATTCACAGGCACCGCCGCCGGTGGACAGCTGAAGTGCTCAGCCGGCGAGGAAGAGTCCGAGGCGCCGCTGCGGCGAGGCCCGCGACGAGATTTGAGCCGATGTTGAGCGCCGCCGCCCGGTACCGCGTTTCGCTGACCAGCCGCACCGTCGCGGTGGTCCATGAGCTGAAGGTTGTCAGACCGCCGGCCAGTCCGGTCGCGACGGCGGCATGCCAGTCGGCTCCCAGCTCCAGGTGGCCGGTCAGGCCCACGGACACACCGATGATGAACGATCCCGCGACGTTGACCGCAAGACGTCGCCCACGGCCAGTGCGGACGGGAGCCCTGGTGGTGCGCAAACCAGGAGTCGACGGCGAACCGCAGGAGCGCGCCTGACACACCGAAGACTCCGACCAGGAGCGCGGTCATCATTGGGCACCCCCGCCGACGTCCGCAATCGCCTTGCCGGTTTTCCAGCCGGCGGCCGCGGCACCGAGGCCCAGGACGAGCGAGAGTCCGAGGTAGGCCAGCCAGGTGGCATGGAAGCCGGCCCGGATCTGCTGGTCAATGGCCATCACCAGCGCCGAAAAGGTGGTGAAGGACCCCAGCAGGCCCGGCCCGATCCCGGCCCGCAGCCAGAAGGCCGTCTTTGGCCGCGCGATCCAGATGGTGGTGAGGGTGGCCAGGACGAAACTCCCTGCCACATTGATCGCCAGGGTGGTCCACGGCACCGCGCCGGCGCTTTCGGGGAAAATCAGGCCGGCGCCGAACCGCAGTTCGGTTCCGATCAGCCCGCCGACGGCGACGGCGGACCACGCCTTCCAGCCCGGGACGCCGGGGCGCGGTGCGGCCCGGCGCTCGTCCAGTGCACTTTTCACTCCGCGCCCCTTTGACTCAGAGGCCGGCAACGCGGCAGCCTGCATGCGCGGCATCGCTGTGGACCCAGAGGGCGGACGCGACTTCGTCGGCGAAATCGAAGTCGCGGGGGCCCTCGGCGGAACCGATCCGCACCACGAGCGGGCCGCCGAACGGCCGCCGGCCCACCACCTCCACTTCGGCGTCGAGATAGATGTCCTCGGCGGCGAGGTAGCGCAGGAGCTCCGGGTTCTCGTCGCTGATCCTGGTGATCCGGCCGGTATGGCCGTCGTCGAGTTCGCTGAGCCGGTGGGCGGAGGGCATCAGCACGGTGCCGTCCGCGGCCGGGATGGGATCGCCGTGCGGGTCGCGTGCGGGGTTCCCCAGCTTGGCCGCCATCCGGTCAATGAACGTGTCGGAGACAGCGTGCTCGAGGAGCTCGGCTTCGTCGTGGACCTCGTCCCAGCGGTACCCGAGCTCCTGGACGAGGAAAGTCTCGATCAGCCGGTGCCGGCGGACCATGGACAAGGCGAGCCGGAGACCGTCGCTGGTGAGGGTGACGGCACTGTACGGCTTGTGGTCCACGAGGCCCTGGTCCTTGAGTTTGCGGACCATTTCCGAGACCGAGGAGTTGGCGACCCCCAGGCGCTGCGCCAGCTGCGTGGAGGTGATGGGTTTCTGCTGCCACTCGGTGAAGGAATAGATGACCTTGACGTAGTCCTCGATCGAGGAGGAGGGCGTACTGGTCTTCACAGACCCAAGCCTACCGTCAGCCGCGCCCGGAGAACGTGAACCACAGCAGGACCAGGTTGAGCGCCACGACGAGCACCACGCTGATGATGGCGGCGATGCGGAGCGCCAGGCCGTCGGCAAACCGGCCCATCAAGGCCTTGTTGCTGGTCAGGACGACCAGCGGGACAAGGACAAAGGGAATCCCGAAGCTGAGGACCACCTGGCTCAGGATGAGGGCCCAGGTGGGGTCGAAGCCGACGCTCAGCAGCACCACGGCCGGAATCAGCGTGACCACGCGGCGTGCCATGACGGGGATCCGGATCTTGAGCAGGCCCTGCATGATGGTTCCGCCGGCGTAGCAGCCCACCGAGGTGGAGGCCAGTCCGGAGGCCAAGAGCCCCACCGCGAAGACCACGCCGACGACGGGGCCCAGGTTCGCGGTGATGGCCGCATGCGCGCCCTCGATGGTGTCCGTGCCCTCTTCGCCGCCGAGCGTCGACGCGGCAAGGAGCAGCATGCCGATGTTGACGATTCCGGCGATGGCCAGGGCGGCCACGACGTCGAGGCGGGTGGCGCGGACCAGGCGGGCGACGGCGGACGGGGGGACATGTTCGTGTTCGTCCGGCCGGTGCCGGTCCCGGGACAAGGCCGAATGGACGTAGATGGCGTGCGGCATGACGGTGGCGCCGAGCATGCTGGCGGCCAGCAGGACGGAGTCCGGACCCTGGAAGCCGGGCACGAGCCCGGCGAGGGCCGCCCCCGGATCGGGCGGGCTGATGAACAGCCCGGCCAGGAAGCCGATGGTGAGGATGCCGAGCAGGAACATGATGATGAATTCGAAGGGCCGCTGCTTCTCCCGGGCCTGCACCGCGAGCAGGAGCATCGACACGGCGCCGACAATCACGGCACCGAGGGGGAGGGGGAGGCCGAACAGCAGGTACAGCGCGAGCGCCCCGCCCACCACCTCGGCGAGGTCGGTGGCGGCGGCCACGATTTCGGCCTGCAGCCAGAAGGTGCGGCGCCAGAACGGCCTGAGCCGCTCGCCCAGGATCTCCGGCAGGCTCTTGCCGGTGACGATCCCGAGCTTGGCGGACTGGTACTGGACCAGGACGGCCATGATGTTGGCGACCACGAGGACCCACACCAGGAGGTAACCGTACTTCGCTCCGGCGGTCAGGTTGGCGGCCACGTTTCCGGGGTCCACGTAGGCAATCGACGCCACGAACGCCGGCCCCAGGAGGGTGATCAGCGCCCTGCGGGCACCTGGATGCTTGTAGGTGCGTGCGCCCTGCGGCGGTTGTTCGTGTCCCGTTACGTCCAACACTGCCAGCTCCCGTGATTGGCGCGTCCGCGTTGACGCGATGATCGGCACCGGCGGGAAGGCCGCCGGCGTCAAAGTTACCTTCAAAGTTATTATCGCCTACAAATGATTATTAGGCACACCGAAACCTCGGGGTCCGGCGTTTATCTCAGAACGTCTTGAAGGCACGCCACGTCTGCGTCAGGTAGGGCAGCTGGAGAAGGTCGCCGGGGGCGTGGCCCAAGTGCTCGTGCAGGTACCAGTCGAGGTTGGCCGAGACCTTGGCCCGGGTGGCCGCCGACGCCGCGAGGTAGTAACTGCGGGACTTGGCCAGCTCCTGGATGTCCTCCGTGGTGACGGCATCCTCCCACCGGGTCAGGTGGCTCTCCAGCCCGGTGAACTCGGGACCCACGGGCGGGCGGAAGTGCGGTTTGTGGACGTCCCCGGCATGCATGATGCGGGAGAGCCGGTGCACCCAGGGCACGGCGGTGTCCAGCTGGTTCCAGATCAGGCCCAGCACGCCGTGCGGCCTCAGGATCCGGGCGATTTCGGCGCTGGCCAGCTGGGGGTCGCACCAGTGCCACGCCTGGGCCACCGTGACCAGGTCGAACGACTCGGGCTCCAGACCCGTGTGCTCGGCGGTGCCCTCGACGGCGGTGACATCCGGCAGGGTCCGGCGCAGCTGCTCAAGCATGTCCGCCGAGGGGTCAACGGCCACCGCGTGCAGTCCGCGTGCGGCCAGGAGTGCGGTGAACTTTCCCGTGCCCGCACCAACGTCCGCGGCGTCCCGGGCTCCCGCCGGGATCAGCCAGTCGGCCGATTCCTGCGGGTAGCCCGGGCGGACGCGTTCGTAGTGCGCTCCGCCGTCCTGGAAGCTTTGTCCGAGTTCCTGGCGGCGTACACTCTGCAGTTTGGGGCCACTGTGCATTTCTTGGGCACGCTGTGCAACGTGCGATCTCCTTCGGCAGGTCCTGCTGATGTCGGTACCTTTCGAATTTACCGCACTGGTTTACCGCACTGGACCGGGCCCCGGTTCTGCCGCCGGTGAGAACGCCCTAGTCCACAGTGCAGGGCGCGGCACCGGCGGTGCCCGGGGTGTTCGGCGCCCAGTGCGGGTAGCTGCGGGTGTCGTTGGCCGGCACCCAACGGCCGGCGTCCACCACGTAGTCCCAGCCGAGCCCGGCGTGCCGCAGGTGCCGCAGGCCGGCCAGGAGCCGCTCGGCATCCTCCAGCCGCGAGCCGAGGCCGAAGCTGGCCCGCAGGGAGCCGGCGGGCAGGCCGAGCCGCTTGAGCAGCGGGTGGGCGCAGAAGCGGCCGTCGCGCAGGCCGATGCCGTGTTCGGCCGACAAGTAGGCGGCCACCAGTCCGGCGTCGTAGCCTTCGACGGAAAAGTTCACGACGCCGATGGTGCCGGCGCCCGGCTCATCGCCTGCAGAGGAAGAAGGGTAGGACGAAGCGGGAGTCGAATCGGCGAAGATCCGGTGGACCGTCACCCCCTCGATGCGCTGCAGCCCTTCGACGAGGAAGGACCGGATGGCTTCTTCATGCCCGTACCACTGCTCCGTGTCCAGGGCTGCCACCACCTGTGTGGCGCGGGCCAGCGCTGCCGCGCCCAGGACATTGGGCGAGCCGCCCTCATGCCGGGCCGGTCCCGTGGTCCAGCTGACGGAGTCGAGCCGGGCGTCGCGGACGGCTCCGCCGCCGGCCAGGTGCGGGGTGCCGGCGTCGAGCCAGTCGGTCCGCCCCACCAGGACACCGGCGCCGAACGGGGCGTACAGCTTGTGCCCGGAGAAGGCGAGGTAGTCGACGTCGTCCGCGGCGATATCAATCCGCCGGTGCGGGGCCAGCTGCGCGGCGTCGACGACGATCCTGGCGCCGTATTCGTGCGCCAGTGCGGCAAGGACCCGGATGGGCAGGATCTCCCCGGTGACGTTGGAGGCGCCGGTGACGGCCAGCAGGCTCACGCCGCCGCGGGCGAGCTCGTCCCGGAGGCGATCCACGGTGGCGGCCAGGGTGGGGGCGGCGACGACGCTGCGGTGCGGGACGTTTTGCCAGGGCAGCAGGTTGGCGTGGTGTTCGATGTCGAGGTAGAGGACCTCGCCCGCGGGCCGGCCGTCGCGCAGCGGCAGGCAGCCGGCCAGCAGGTTCAGGGAATCGGTGGTGTTGCGCGTGAAGATCACGGAATCGTCCGGCCGGCCGCCCACGAAGTCCCGCACGATGTCCCGGGCGTTCTCGTAGACCGAGGTGCTGATCTGTGACGCGTAGCCGGCGCCGCGGTGGACGCTCGCGTAGTACGGCAGGATTTCGTTCAGGTAGGCCGAGACCACGGACAGGGCCGGGGCGGAGGCGCCGTAATCGAGGTTGGCGTAGCGGGCGGAGCCGCCCTGGATCAGCGGGGCCTGGATTTCGGCCCCGGTGACGGCGGCCAGCGGACGTGCGGCGACGGCGAAGCGGTGATCGGCCTGCCCGATGGTGTGTCCGGCCGCAGCCGGTCGGGCTTCGGTGCCGGCGTGGATTTCGGGGGCGGCAGGAAAAACGGCAGTTGTCATGGGACCTCACTCGAACAGGACCCCACATCGTGGGAATCCGCGCTTGCCGTGTCCGTTCCGGACCGGCCAGGTCGTCACCCGGGGCACCCCGCCGCGTCTGGAGGGTTGCCGGCCAGCAAACCGGGGTTTAGCGCTGGCACTCGTGACCTGCATCGAGCGTAGGACATCCGCGCCGGCGGGGAGAAGGCAGTCCCCGAATGTGAAGCGGATTGTTACGCGCGCGAAACGCGGGTTGGTCGAACAAACTGCGGCGGCGGCCCCGGAATGGGGGCCGCCGCCGCGGTTTGTTCGGTTAAGGTTTGGCGCGTGCCTAGAGGAGGTCGTCGAGTCCGGGGTTGAGCCGCTTGAGCACTTCCGAGTGGAGGATCGAGTTGGTGGCGAGCGCGTTGCCGCCGAAGGGCCCGTCCTCGCCCTCGAGCGAGGTGAAGCGGCCGCCGGCCTCGGTCACGATCGGCACCAGGGCGGCCATGTCGTAGAGGTTCAGCTCGGGCTCGCAGGCGATGTCCACCGCACCCTCGGCCACGAGGCAGTACGACCAGAAGTCGCCGTAGGCGCGGGTGCGCCACACCTCCTCGGTGAGGCCCAGGAACTCGTCCAGGTTCCCGCGCTCCTTCCAGCCGCCGAGGCTGGAATAGGACAGCGAGGCGTCCTCGAGCTTGGAGACGTTGGAGACCTTCAGCCGGGTGGCCGCCGCCAGCGAACGGCCCGTGTAGGCGCCTGAGCCCTTGGCCGCCCACCAGCGCTTGCCCAGTGCCGGGGCGCTGACGACGCCGACCACCGGCTCGCCCTCGTCGACGAGGGCGATCAGGGTGGCCCAGACCGGGACGCCGCGGACAAAGTTCTTGGTGCCGTCGATCGGGTCGATGATCCAGCGGCGGGAGCCGTGACCCGAGCTGCCGAATTCCTCGCCCAGGACGGCGTCGCGGGGACGGGACCGGGAGAGCTGGCCGCGGATGGCCTCTTCGGCGGACTTGTCGGCATCGGTGACCGGGGTGAGGTCGGGCTTCGTTTCGATCCGAAGGTCGAGCGCCTTGAAACGGCTCATGGTCTGGGAATCGACGGAATCTGCCAGTACATGGGCAAGGCGCAGGTCATCGTTGTAGCTTGAAGCGGTTTGGCTCATGGTTCCAAACTACCGGCAAAGCGGGCCGCCCGCCGGGAGGCCGCGGCGCTGCGCCGCGGGCCGGGAAGCGGCACCGCTCAGGACACGGTGCCCAGTTCCTTCGTTTCCTGGGCTTCCTGCCGCGGGTCCGTGCCCAGCAGCCGGCGCAGGGACGCCAGCCGTGCGGGTCCCGAGGCGCCAGCGTGCCCGGCAGCAACCCAGGCGTCGACGCCGCAGTTGACGGCGGTGGCGTCGTGTTTGCAGCCGCGTTCGCAATCGTCGGTGCCCGGTTCCAGATCGGGGAAGGAGCGGAGGATCCGGTCCGGATCCACATGGGCCAGGCCGAAGGAGCGGATGCCGGGGGTGTCGATGATCCAGCTGCCGGCCGGGGCGTCGTTGACTTTGAGCGCCAGCGCGGAGGAAGAGGTGTGGCGCCCGCGGCCGGTCACCGCGTTGACGCCGCCGGTGGCACGCTCGGCGCCGGTCAGGGCGTTGACCATGGTGGACTTGCCGACGCCGGAGTGGCCCAGCATGACGGTGACCTTCCCGTCGAGGTAGCCGCGCAGCTGGGCCACGGCGTCCTTGTCCAGCCGGGCGGAGAGCCCGTCGTCGGAGCGGGCGTCGATGCCGGAGGCGGCGGAGTCTGCCGTCTTGGAGATGATGACGGGGAAGTCGAGGTGCGTGTAATTGGACAGCAGCTCGGCGGGATCCTTGACGTCGGCCTTGGTGACCAGGAGCAGCGGCTCAATGCCGGCGTCGTAGGCGGCCACCAGGGCGCGGTCGATGAAGCCGGTCCTCGGCTCGGGGTTGGCGCGGCCGCCACGACGATCACCAGCGTGTCGGCATTGGCCACGACGGCGCGTTCGATCGGGTCCGTGTCATCGGCGCTGCGGCGCAGCAGCGTCTTGCGGTCCTGGATCTTGACCAGCCGGGCGAGGGTGTCGGGTTCGCCGCTGACGTCCCCGACCAGGGAGACGAAGTCCCCGGCCACCACGGGATTGCGGCGCAGTTCCCGGGCCCGTGCCGCGATGATCTTGCGTTCGTCGGCGGTGCCTTCGCCGACGACGGCGGTGTAGCGTCCGCGGTCAACGGTGATGATGCGTCCGGTGACGGCGTCGTCGTGGCTGGGCCGGTCCTTGGTGCGGGGCCGGGAGCCCTTCTTGTTGGGCCGGATCCGGACATCGGACTCGTCCCAGGAATCAGTGCTGCGTGCCACCGGCGGTGTCCTCGTCTGCGGCGGTTCCCTGTGCCAGCATGGCGTCCCAGAGCTGCGGGAAGTCGGGCATGGTCTTGGCCGTGGTCCCGATGTCCTCGACCTCCACGCCGGGCACGGCGAGGCCGAGGATGGCGCCGGCGGTGGCCATGCGGTGGTCCGCGTAGCTGTGCACGACGCCGCCGTGCAGCCTGGCCGGGCGGATGATGAGTCCGTCGGCTGTCTCTTCGGCGTCGCCGCCGAGGCGGGTGATTTCCGCGACGAGGGCGGCGAGCCGGTCCGTTTCGTGGCCCCGGAGGTGGGCGATGCCGCTCAGCCGCGAGGGGCCGGCGGCCAGGGCGCAGAGCGCTGCCACGGTGGGGGCGAGCTCGCTGGTCTCGTCGAAGTCGCCGCCCTTGATCTCCGGGCCGCCGCTCACGGTCAAGGTGCCGCCGTCCAGCGTCACGGTTGCGCCCATGGCGGCCAGGATGCCGCGCCAGAGATCGCCGACCTGGGTGGTCTCGGCGGGCCAGTTCGGGATCCGCACGGTGCCGCCGGTGGCGAGGGCCGCCGCGAGGAACGGTCCGGCGTTGGAGAGGTCCTGCTCGATCCGCTGGTCGAAGGCGCGGATCGGACCGGGGGAGACAACCCAGTGGTTCGGCACCGAGTCATCGACCGCCACGCCGACGCCGCGCAGCACGGCCACCGTCATGTTGATGTGGTCGAGGCTGGGCACGGGCTTGCCGCACTTGTGCTCCAGATGGAGCCCCTCGGTGAAGCGGGCGCCGGCCAGCAGCAGGGCGGAGACGAACTGGGACGACGCGCTGGCGTCGATGATGAGGTGCCCGCCGCGGACTTCGCCCGTGCCGTGCACGGTGAAGGGCAACGACGACGCCGGGCCGCCGTCGGGCGCGCTGACCGCCACGCCCAGGCCGGTCAGGGCCTCGATGATGGTGCCCATCGGGCGTTTGCGGGCGTGCGGGTCGCCGTCGAAGCGGGACTCGCCGCGGCGCAGCGCCGCAACCGGAGGCACGAAGCGCATGACCGTGCCGGCGAGGCCGCAGTCGATCGCTGTGTCCGCGGCGGCGGCGTCCATGCTGATCGGGAGGATTTCGAGGTCGGGGCCGAAGGCGCCGTCGCCGGGAACCTCGGTGACGGTGGCGCCCAACTGCCGCAGTGCCTCAATCATGAGCGCGGAATCCCGGGAGTGCAGGGGGGCCCGCAGGCGGGACGGTCCGTCGGCGAGGGCTGCGAGCACGAGGTACCGGTTGGTCAGGGATTTGGAACCCGGAACGGTGACGGTCGCGTCGACCGGCCGCGCGGCGAACGGCGCGGGCCAGTGCGGACCGCCGTCGGCCGGCTGGGAAGGGGCAGTTGCGGAGGGGGTGGCGCCAGTCATTACCGTCTTAGGCTCCGGCTGCGTGGGTGGCCTTGCGGACGACTTTGTCGGCCTTCTTCAGCTTCTTGTTGGTCGACTTCCGGGCATCGGCGGCGAGGTGTCCGGCGCTCTTCTTGGCATCCGCGGCCAGGTGCCCGGCACGCCAGGCCAGGCTGGGCTTGCCGGCGGTGTCGACGGCAGCGAGCAGCACGCCGCCGGTCAGGGAGACGTTTTTCAGGAGCTGCTTGCGGCGGGCGTCGCGGGCTTCCTTTGAGGAAATGTCCGCGCTGCGCCATTCGACGTAGCCGTTCAGGGCCGAAATGACGGCGAGGACGGTCGCTGCCAGCCGGGCGGACTTGCCGAGGGCGAAGCAGACGCCGGCACCGACCTGGGTGCCGCCGATCACGCGCGCCAGGACTTTTTCATTGGTCTGGAACGGCAGTGCGTCGGCCGCGCGGCGCAACAGGGGGGACAACTGCGCCGCAGTGTCATCCGCATTCTTGAGCTTGTCCATGCCGGCGAGGACGAAACTGGAGGCGAGCATGGGCCGGGCGAGCAAGCGGACAAACGACATGAATTTCCTCCTGGATGGACGAACCGCGGATTCACTGCGGGAGAACCGGTTCTAGTCTTGCACTTTTGCGGAATATTTGCCCGCCGGACGTGGTTGTGAAAGGCAGATTCCAGGAGGCTGAGAAAGGCGGAGATTTGACGCAGGTGTTGGACAGGGCGGAACTGGAAGCCGGTTCCGGGCAACCGTGGACCCTCGCGCTTCCGGTAGTTCCGGATGCCCGGCGGAAGGTGACAGTAGACTTGAAGGCAATGAGCACCATGGACCCGGCCGTTGCGGCCATGCACGAGGTTGCCGGAAACGACGCCACGCCCACCGAAACACCTGAGGCCAGCACGGCTGCCGCCCTGGAAACCGAGGTGGACGGCAAGCCGCTGGACGTCTCCACCGAGTCCGCGGAAGAGCGCCGGGTGCGCTTTGAACGTGACGCCATGCAGTACGTGGACCAGTTGTATTCCGCGGCCATGAGGATGGCCCGGAATCCCTCGGACGCCGAGGACCTGGTCCAGGAGGCGTACACGAAGGCGTTTTCCGCCTTCCACCAGTACAAGCCCGGCACCAACCTGAAGGCCTGGCTGTACCGCATCCTCACCAATACCTACATCAACCTGTACCGGAAGCGTCAGCGCGAGCCGCTGCAGTCGAACTCGGACACCATCGAGGACTGGCAGCTTGCCCGCGCCGAGTCGCACACGTCGTCCGGACTGCGTTCGGCGGAGGCCGAGGCCCTCGACCACCTGCCCGATACTGACGTGAAGCGCGCACTCCAGTCGATTCCGGAGGAGTTCCGGCTGGCGGTGTACTTCGCCGACGTCGAGGGCTTCGCCTACAAGGAAATTTCAGACATCATGAACACCCCCATCGGGACCGTCATGTCCCGGCTGCACCGCGGCCGGAAGATGCTGCGGGACATGCTTGCCGATTACGCCGCCGAGCGTGGATTCAGGGCCGCCACCGAGTCAAGCACCGCGGCCGACAGCAACAAACAGGAGAACAGGAAATGAGCGACTGCCAGGGACTGGGCGATTGCGACGACGCCCGGATGCAACGTATCTATGAATATCTGGATGGTGCGCTCACGCATCAAGACATCGCAGAGATCAAGGACCACCTGGACAGTTGCCCGGAGTGCCTGGAGCAGTACGACCTCGAATGTGTCATCCGCGTGATGGTCAAGCGTTCGTGCACCGAAGCGGCTCCGGAGAACCTCAAGAACTCCATCCTGGACCGGATCCACTCCATCCGGACTGTGGAAGCCTGAACCGCACCCGAAAAAATGCACAGCGAAAGACCCCGGAACCGTAAGGTTTCCGGGGTCTTTCGCTTAAAACGGTCAATCCTAGCCGTAGCTTAGGCGTTGGGACGCTTACCGTGGTTCGCGCCGCCACGCTTACGGTCACGACGTTTACGTGCACGCTTGCTCATAGCTGGCCTCCTTAATTTTTGGTACTCAAAAGAGCTGCCCTCAAGTCTCCCACATCAGGGCACCCGCCGCGAACCGGCGGCGCCCCGCTACGGGCCGCAGCCGGCTGCGCGCGGAATCGGGGGAGTTCAGCCGTCGAGTGAATTGCGGATCGAGATCCGGGCCTGGTCCAGCACTGTCCTGACCGTTTCGAGCGTGACGGCGGTGACGGGATGGCTGCCGGCGTGGCGCCGCAGTTCCACCCGCATGTCGTCGCGGAACGCCTGGACGAGCATTTCCGCCTCCTTGAGCCGCCGCTCGCCCTCCGGGGAGTAGCGCGATCCGGCCGCGCTGCCGCCGCCCGCCCCCGCGGCGCGGGCCGAGGTGCGCGCCGCCTCCGCGGTTGCCGCGAGATCGGCCCGGAGGCCGCGCATGTTGACGCGGATGTCCTGGCGCAGGTTGTCGGCGAGCCGGCGGACAGAGGCGGAGATGTCGTTTTCGACGCCGGCGAGCTCGTCCCGCCGGCTGTTCAGCTCCCTGAGTCCCGCCGGAGTGATGCTGTAGTTGGTGCGGCGGCCGTCCGTGTGGGTGGCCACGAGCCCTTCCTCCTCGAGCTTGCCCAGGCGCGGGTAGATGGTTCCGGCGCTGGGGGAGTAGGTGCCGCCGAACCGCTCGCTGAGGGCCTTGATGAGCTCGTAGCCGTGCTTGGGGCCGGACTCGAGCAGGGCGAGCAGGTACAGCCGCAGCGCACCGTGGGCGAAGACGGGAGGCATCAGAGGGCCGTTTCGGGGTCCGCGGTGGGCTGGCCGTGGAAGATCGACGTTTTGCCCGAGACCGAGTTGGTCCGGACCAGCATCAGCTTGGTGTCCGGTCCGGCGATGGTCTGCACGGTCCCGCTGGCCTGGGCATACTTCTGGTCGTCGATGACCACCGCCCCGCTGGCGGACTTGGCGATGATGTCCACCCCGACGTCGTACGGAAGCCGGATGGTGACGTCGCCGGAGACCGAGTTGGCGCCAAAGTCCTGGGTGAAGCCGTGCAGGTCGAAGTTCAGGTCGCCGCTGACGGTGTTCGCGCGGATGTGGCTGAATTCGCCCGACGCCGTCACTTCGCCGGAGACGCTCTTGGCGGTCAGGATCCCGCTATGGTTGCGGGCGATCACTTCGCCGCTGACCGTGTTGACGGACAGGTTGCCGGAGGTGCCGTCGGCCAGGACGGACCCCGAGACCGTGTTGAGCCGGGCGTGGCCGCTGATCCCGGAGACCATCCCGTCGCCGCTCACCGTCCCGGCCTCCACCTCGACGCCGGCCGGCAGGGCGATGCTGATGACAATCGAGTTGCTGCTGTGGTTGTTGACGGTCCCCATCAGGTTCTTGAACCAGCCCTGCGGGCCGTGGAGCTGGTGGCGGACTTCCAGGCGGCCGTCGATGACCGAGACGGACAGCGGATCGCCGCTGATTTCGGAGACTTCGACCCTGGCAACGTCCTCGTCATGGGTGACGATATCGAAGCGGCCGCGGACGATCCCGAGCTTGAGCGAGCGGACGCCGTCGACGTCGATGGTCTGCGGACCGGTCACGGTCCACGTGTTCTCTGACATGGTTCCTCCGGAAAAGCGAGAAGTGGCTGGGCAACTAACGATATATCGCGACTATGAAGTCACGATATATCGCGCCTGCCGTCCGGTCAAGATATATCGCGAATTTTCCGGGGGTCCGTGTCTGGCGGGAGGCTACTCCGGCGCGTCCAGGCCGAGCCACTGGAACCAGCCGCGGTGCAGCACGAGCCACGCCATCAGGCCATAACCGGCCTGTCCGGGTGTGCCGCCGTTGGCCGCGAGGTCCTGGCGCCATTGTTCGTGGTTCAGGAGCGGCGAGAACGTGTCCACGTAGAGGTGCTTCCGGCGCGTGGTGACGTCCGCGAATGCGGTGTTGAGTTCGCCGAGCCTGCGGTTCTGGGCGGGGTCAAGCGTGGGCGGCGGGCCCACCACGAAGACCTCGATCTTGTTCTGGGAGGCGGAGTCCAGGATGTTGGCCAGGTTCAAGCGGCTGCGGGCCGTGGACAGGCCGAACTCGATGTCGCGTCCGGACAGGCCGATGATAAGGCGGTTCTCGTGGTGGTTGCCGAAGCGGCGGCCCGCCTCCTCGAGCCAGCGCGCCGCAATTCCCTCGGTGCCCTCTTCCGGGCAGGGCAGGGAGTAGCACTCCAGGGCGACGCACGTCCTGCGGCGTGCGGGCCAGGACCCGGCCCAGCCAGCCCAAAGCGCGCGGATCACCGAGCCCGGCCAACAGCTCGTCCCCAACGGCCGCGATCCGCAGCTTCCGATCTTCCACGACTACCTCTTCACTTCCACACTGTTCATCAAGCTGACCACTAACAGTCCATTAAACAGAACTGCCCGGCCGGAGTGTTGTGTTTCAATCTCCGGCCGGGCAGCAATGACGCTATTTACGCGCGAATGCCTGCTTGAGCAGGGCGTCCTGTTCTGCCGCGTGGCGCTTCATCGATCCTGCCGCGGTGGAAGCCGAGGCGGGGCGCGAAATGAGGCGGACGCGGCGGTCCAGGGCATCGGGCAGGTTCAGGCCGATGAACGGCCACGGACCCTGGTTGGCCGGTTCGTCCTGCGCCCAGACCACTTCGGCGTTCGGGTACTTGGCCAGCTCCGCGGCAATCTCGGCGGCCGGCAGCGGGTAGAGCTGCTCGACGCGCACGATCGCGGTGGTCTTGTTCTCGGTCTTCTGCCGGGTGGACAGCAGATCGTAGTACAGGCGCCCGGAGACCAGCAGCACGCGTTCGACGGCGTCCGCCTGCAGCTGCTCGTGCTCCGGGATGACCGGGCGGAACGAGCCGGTGGTGAAGTCCTCCACGGAGGACGCCGCGGCCTTCAGGCGGAGCAGCTGCTTCGGCGTGAAGATGATGAGCGGCTTGCGCGGCTTGCTGTAGGCCTGGCGGCGCAGCAGGTGGAAGTGCGAGGCCGACGTCGTGGGGTTGGCCACGATCATGTTCTCTTCAGCGCACAGCTGGAGGAAACGCTCGATGCGGGCGGAGGAGTGGTCCGGGCCCTGGCCCTCGTAGCCGTGCGGCAGCATGAGAACGAGCGAGGACCGCTGGCCCCACTTCTGCTCGGCGGAGGAGATGAACTCATCGATGATGGTCTGCGCGCCGTTGACGAAGTCACCGAACTGCGCTTCCCACAGCACCAGGGCATCCGGGCGTTCGACGGAGTACCCGTATTCGAAGCCCATGGCGGCGTATTCGGAGAGCAGGGAGTCGTAGATCCAGAGCTTGGCCTGGTCCTCGGACAGGTGCGCGAGCGGCAGCCACTCGTCGCCGTTGGCGCGGTCGTGGAAGACGGCGTGGCGCTGCACGAAGGTGCCGCGGCGCGAGTCCTGGCCGGCGAGCCGGACGGGGACGCCTTCCATGATGAGCGAGCCGAACGCGGCGAGTTCGCCGAAGCCCCAGTCGATGCCGCCTTCGCGGGACATGGCTTCACGCTTCTCCAGCAGCTGCTTGAGCTTGGCGTGGACCGTGAAGCCCTCGGGGATGTCGGTGTGGGCCTTGCCGATGCGGGCCAGGGTCTCCGCGGAGATCGCGGTGGACGTCGGGGTGCTGACGCCGGAATCGGACTGCTGGGCCATGGGGCGTTCGAGGTCGGACACCGCGGCCGAATCGGCCGTGATGATCGGGATCGGGGACGTCTGGGCGGCGTGCGTTTCGGCGAAGACGCGCTCCAGGCGTTCCTGGTAGTCGCGCAGCAGCTGCTCGGCTTCTTCCTCGGTGATGTCACCGCGGCCGATCAGCGATTCGGTGTACAGCTTGCGGACCGAACGCTTGGCTTCGATCAGGTTGTACATCAGCGGCTGGGTCATCGAGGGGTCGTCGCCCTCGTTGTGGCCGCGGCGGCGGTAGCACACCATGTCGATGACAACGTCCTTGTGGAAACGCTGGCGGAACTCGTAGGCGAGCTGGCCGATGCGGACCACGGCCTCCGGGTCGTCGCCGTTCACGTGGAACACCGGCGCCTGGATCATCTTGGCGACGTCCGTGGAGTAGGTGGAGGACCGCGAGGAGGACGGTGCGGTGGTGAAGCCGACCTGGTTGTTGACCACGACGTGGATGGTGCCGCCGGTGCGGTAGCCGCGCAGCTGCGAGAGGTTGAGCGTCTCGGCCACCACGCCCTGGCCGGCGAAGGCGGCATCGCCGTGCACCATGATCGGGAGCACGGGGAATGCCTCGCCCTGGTCCAGGCGGTCCTGCTTGGCGCGGACAATGCCCTCCAGGACCGAGTCGACGGCCTCGAGGTGCGACGGGTTCGCGGCGAGGTAGACCTTGGTCTCCTTGCCGTTGTCCGAGGTGAAGGTGCCCTCGGTGCCGAGGTGGTACTTGACGTCTCCGGAGCCCTGGACCGAACGGGGGTCCTGGGTGCCTTCGAATTCGCGGAAGACCTGGGCGTAGGTCTTGCCCGCGATGTTGGTGAGCACGTTGAGCCGGCCGCGGTGGGCCATGCCGATCGCCACTTCGTCGAGTTCGTCGTCGGCGGCGTCGGAGATGATCGCATCGAGCAGCGGAATCAGGGACTCGCCGCCTTCCAGCGAGAAGCGCTTCTGGCCGACGAACTTCGTCTGCAGGAAGGTCTCAAAGGCTTCGGCCGCGTTGAGCTTGGAGACGATGCGCAGCTGCTCGTCACGGCTCGGCTTCGAGTACGGGTGCTCGATCTGGTCCTGGAACCACTTGCGCTCGGCCGGGTCCTGGATGTGCATGTATTCGATGCCGGCGGTGCGGCAGTAGGCGTCGCGGAGGACGCCGAGGATGTCGCGGAACTTGAGCATCGGCTTGCCGCCGAAGCCGCCGGTGGGCCACTCGCGGTCCAGGTCCCACAGCGTCAGGCCGTAGGTCAGGACGTCGAGGTCCGGGTGCTTGCGCTGGACGTACTCGAGCGGATCGGTGTCCGCCATGAGGTGGCCGCGCACGCGGTAGGCGTGGATCAGCTGCTGGATCCGGGCGACCTTGTTGATCTCGTCCGCCGGGTCCACCTGCAGGTCCGGGCTCCAGCGCACGGGCTCGTACGGGATGCGCAGGGACTCGAAGATTTCGTCGTAGAAGTTCTGCGCACCGAGCAGGAGCTGGTGCACGAGCTTGAGGAACTCGCCGCTGCCGGCACCCTGGATGACGCGGTGGTCATAGGTGGAGGTCAGCGTGAGGACCTTGCTGATGGCGTTCTGCGCGATGATCTTCTCGCTGGCACCCTGGAATTCGGCCGGGTAGTCCAGTGCGCCGACGCCGATGATGGCGGCCTGGCCCTTGGACAGGCGGGGCACCGAGTGCACGGTGCCGATGCCGCCGGGGTTGGTCAGGGACACGGTGGTGCCGGAGTGGTCGTCCGCGGTCAGCTTGCCGTTGCGGGCACGCTTGATCAGGTCCTCGTAGGTGTGCCAGAACTCGGAGAAGTTGAGGGTCTCCGCCTTCTTGATGTTCGGCACCATGAGCAGGCGGGTGCCGTCGGGCTTGGGCATGTCGATCGCGATGCCGAAGTTCACGTGCGCCGGCTGGACCGCCACCGGCTTGCCGTCGATCTCGTCGTAGTAGACGTTCATCGACGGGAACTGGGACAGGGCGCGGATGACGGCGTAGCCGATCAGGTGCGTGAAGGAGACCTTGCCGCCGCGGGCGCGGGCCAGGTTGGAGTTGATGACCACGCGGTTGTCGATCAGGAGCTTTGCCGGGATGGCACGGACGCTCGTGGCGGTCGGCACTTCCAGGCTGGTGACCATGTTCGACGCGATGGCCTTGGCCGGGCCGCGCAGGACGGAGACGACGTCCTCTTCCGGCGCCGTCGGGGCCTTGACGTTCTTGGGCAGCTGAGCCGGGATCGGCGCGGTGCCGGGGCCGGCGTCGGAGGTCTTGGCGCCGTCCCGGGCGACGGTGGCCGGGGCTTTCTTGGCTGCGGGAGCGGGAGCGGGGCTGCGGGCGCTGCAGCGGCGGGAGCGGCAGCAGTTGCGGCCGGCGCAGGTGCTGCCGTCGGCGCGGCAGGAGGCGCTACAAGGGGAAGTTCACGGGTGGCAGGTTGCACAGCTGTCGCTGTGCCGGACGTTCCGTTGGCGGAAGAGGCGTCACTCGCGGCAAAGGATTCGAACAGGGGCCACCACTTGGCGTCAACCGTGTTCTTGTCCTGCTGGTAACGCTCGTACAGTTCGTCAACGAGCCACTCGTTTCCGCCAAATTCCTCTGGTAGACGGTGGCTAGGCTGCTCTGGCACTTGAAATACGCCTCTTCCATGAGTTTGATTCCCTCTGGCTTCCACGGTGCCTCGGCACAACGATTGAGCCAGTCTCTGCGTCCAGTGAACCCAGACCCATGCCAGTCTAGTGACGATTCTTGCCAAACCGCCAATAAGCGTGACTCAAATCATGGTCTGCCGCCGCGGCCGCCGGATTGCGCTGCAAAACCGGCCCGGACGCAGTGCCTGGAGCAGTGCCGGAAGGGCCCGGACCCGCTCCGGGGAGCCGCCCCGGAAAGCGCCCTAGAATCGAAGGAGAACCCGTTTGGTGCCGAAGGTGCCACCTAAGGAGCAGCCGTGCGTTTCCTCAATGAGCCCACCACCGATCTGACCTACTCCGACCTCTTCCTGGTGCCGTCCCGTTCCGATGTCACCTCGCGCCTGGACGTGGATCTCGCGGCCGACGACGGAACCGGCTCGGCGATTCCGCTGGTGGCGGCGAACATGACGGCCGTGACCGGCAAACGGATGGCCGAGACCATGGCCCGCCGCGGCGGCCTTGGAGTCCTGCCGCAGGACGTCCCGCTCGATGTCATCCGGGACGTCACGGCCTGGATCAAGGGCCGCCACCCGGTGCTCGAGACCCCCGTCACCCTGGCGCCCACGGACACGGTGATTGATGCCCTCCACCTGATGGGCAAGCGGCCGCACGGGGCCGTGGTGGTGGTGGACGCATCCGGCGCGGTCACCGGGGTGGTGCGTGCCGCCGACTGCGAGGGCCAGGACCGTTTCGCGTCGCTGGGTTCCGTTGTCCGCCACCAGCCGCTCGTGCTGGACGCCGGAATGCTCGACGCCGGAATGCAAGACGGCGGACCGGCCGCGGCCGCTGCGGATGCTGCGCGGGCCCTCCGCCGCGCCTTTGAGGCGATGGACGCGGCCGGAACAGACTACGCGCCGGTGCAGCAGGACGGCGTCCTGGCCGGTGTGCTCACCCGCAAGGGGGCCCTGCGCTCCACGCTCTACCGCCCGTCCCTGGACGAGGACGGCAAGCTCAAGGTGGCTGCCGCCGTCGGGATCAACGGCGACGTTGCCGGCCGGGCGGCCGAGCTGCTGGCTGCCGGCGTGAACGTGCTGGTCCTTGATACCGCGCACGGCCACCAGCAGAAAATGTTCGACGCCCTGGCCGCCGTGAAGGGACTCAACCCCGGCGTGCCGGTGGTGGCCGGCAATGTGGTCACCGGCGAGGCCACCCGGGAGCTCATCGAAGCCGGGGCGGACATCGTCAAGGTCGGCGTGGGTCCGGGAGCCATGTGCACCACCCGCATGATGACGGCCGTGGGCCGCCCGCAGTTCAGTGCCGTCCTGGAATGCTCCGCCGCGGCGCGGGAGGCCGGCGGCCGGGTATGGGCCGACGGCGGTGTCCGCTACCCGCGCGACGTCGCCCTGGCCCTGGCCGCCGGTGCCAGCCAGGTCATGATCGGCTCCTGGTTTGCCGGCACGCACGAAAGCCCCGGGGACCTGCAGCTCGACGCGAGCGGCCGGCAGTACAAGGAGAGCTTCGGCATGGCGTCCGCCCGGGCGGTACAGAACCGCAACCAGCGCGAGGGTGCGTTCGAAAAGGACCGCAAGGCCCTTTTCGAGGAAGGCATCTCCACGTCCCGCATGTACGTGGATGCGGCGCGGCCCGGCGTCGAGGACCTGCTGGACATGATCACCGCCGGCCTGCGCAGTTCCATGAGCTACGCCGGCGCTGCCAATCTCGCCGCATTTCGGGAACGTGCCGTGGCCGGCATCCAGTCGGCGGCCGGGTACGAGGAAGGCCGACCCGTCCCGCAGAGCTGGTGACGCCGCACGGCCGGTGACGCCGCACGTCGGGGGCTGGCGGCGGCTGCTCCTGTAGACTGAAATTCTTATGGACAGTAAATCTAGGTGCCGGCCTGGGGGCTGTCAGCGGAGAACGGAAACCGTTCCCGCGCAGTCCACCCGCAGAGCCGGCAAACCCCGTTCACGCGCCCATCACTCTCCGGCCGCCCGCCACTCCGGAGCCTTCCAGGAAATAGGGTCGGCCTCCGCCGACCATCCTCCGCCGGCCAGACGCTTCCAGACAAGCAGACGCTTCCAGCGTTTACGCTCCCTGCGGCGGCCCCTGCGCACCGGCTGTGCGCCGCTGCGCCGGAAGCAGGCCGTTAATATGGAATGGCTACTCCTCGCAGCAGGCCTCCTGCTCATCCTCGGCACCGGTTTCTTTGTCGCGGTGGAATTTTCCCTGGTCGCCTTGGACCAGGCCACCGTGCAGCGCGCCGTCGACACCGGCGACACCGCCGCCGAGCCCTTGCTCAAATGTCTCAAGTCCCTCTCCACGCAGCTCTCCAGCTGCCAGCTGGGCATCACCATGACCACGCTGCTGACCGGCTACGTCATGGAACCGTCCGTCGGCAAGCTGCTGGAAGGCCCCCTCGCCGCGCTCGGAGTCCCGGCCGCGGCGGCCGCCTCCCTGTCGCTGATCCTCGCGATGGCGCTGGCCACCCTGCTCTCCATGGTGATCGGCGAGCTGGTGCCCAAGAACATGGCCATCGCGCTGTCCTTTCCGATCGGCAAGGCCGTCGCCCGGCCCCAGCTGGTGTTCACCGCCATCTTCAAGCCCGCAATCGTGGTCCTGAACGGTTTCTCCAACAAGGTCCTGAACGTCTTCGGCCTGGAGGCCAAGGAGGAAATCTCCGGCGCCCGCACCCCGGCCGAACTGGCCTCACTCGTGCGCCGCTCCGCTGCCATGGGCACCCTCGACGCCGGAACCGCCAACTTCATTGCCCGGACCCTGAAGTTCTCCGGGCAGACGGCGGCGGACGTCATGACGCCCCGCATCCGGGTGGAGACCATCGACGCCGACCAGCCGGTCTCGGACATCGTCGAGGCCGCCAAGCGCACCGGCTACTCCCGCTTCCCGGTGATCGGCGATTCCTCTGATGACATCCGCGGCGTGGTCCACATCAAGAAAGCCATTGCCGTCCCCTCCGGCAAGCGCGCCAAACTGCAGGCCGGAGCCATCATGACCGATGTTCTGCGGGTGCCCGAAACCATCCACCTGGACGCCCTGCTGGCCGAACTGCGTGAAGGCAACCTGCAACTGGCCGTCGTCCTGGACGAATACGGCGGAACGGCCGGCGTCGCCACCCTTGAGGACCTCGTGGAGGAAATCGTCGGGGAAGTGGCCGATGAACATGACAAGGTCCGGCCCGGGCTGCTCCAGAGCGCCTCGGGGGACTGGTATTTTCCCGGACTGCTCCGGCCCGATGAGCTCTCCGAACAGATCCCGGGCCTGACCGTACCCGACGAGGCTGCCTACGAAACGGTCGGGAGGCTACGTCATGAGCCAGCTCGGCCGCATCGCTGCAGTCGGCGACACAGTCGACGTCGCCGGCGGGACACTCAGCGTGACCCGCATGGACGGCCGCCGGATCGACCGGATCTGCTTCCGTCCCTCCCGGGTACCCGGCGACGGCCATCCCGCCAGCCAGGCAGGTGCCGCATGAGCGACTGGGCAGGAATCCTGTGGCTCGCCGTCCTGCTGGTCGGCAACGCCTTCTTCGTGGCAGCCGAGTTCGCCATCATGTCCGCCCGCCGGAGCCAGATCGAACCGCTGGCCGATGCCGGTTCCAAGCGTGCACAGACCACCCTGCGGGCCATGGAAAGCGTCTCCCTCATGCTGGCCTGTGCCCAGCTCGGCATCACGGTCTGCTCGCTGCTGATCCTGCTGGTGGCCGAGCCGGCGATCCACCACCTCCTGGCGGTGCCGCTGGAAGCGTTGGGCGTCCCGATGGGGGTCGCCGACATTGTGGCCTTCGCCGTCGCACTGCTGGTGGTGACGTTCCTGCATGTCACGTTCGGCGAGATGGTGCCCAAGAACATCTCCGTGTCAGTGGCGGACAAGGCGGCGCTGCTGCTGGCACCGCCGCTGATGTTCATCGCGCGGATGGTGAAGCCGGTCATCGCGGCCCTCAACTGGTCAGCAAACCACATCCTGAAGCTGATGCGGATTGAGCCGAAGGATGAGGTCACCTCCTCCTTCACCCTTGAAGAAGTGCAGTCCATCGTGCAGGAATCCACCCGCCACGGGCTCGTGGACGACGACGCCGGACTCATCACCGGTGCGCTGGAGTTCTCTGAACACACGGCGTCCACCGTCATGGTCCCGCTGGGAAAGCTCGTCATGCTCAAGGCCGCCACCACACCGGCGCAGTTCGAAAAAGCAGTGAGCCGGACCGGGTTTTCGCGCTTCCCGATGCTTGATGACGACGGCATGCTTGCCGGGTACCTCCACATCAAGGACGTGCTGACCATCCCGGACGCCGGGTACCACCAGCCGATTGCCGAAAGCCGCATCCGGTCGCTGGCGAACCTCGCCATGGACGACGAAATCGAGAAGGCCATGTCCGTCATGCAGCGCACGGGCTCGCACCTGGCCCGTGTGATCGGGCCCGACGGGCTGACCCAGGGGGTGCTGTTCCTGGAAGACGTGATCGAGCAGCTCGTCGGCGAAATCCGGGACGCGACGCAGGCCACCGGCTACCGAAGGCTGGGCCAAGACCAATAGCGCATTGCCAGTAGCGGGCGGGCGGCGAGGCGGCACACCATGTATCCCTAAATAGGAATGATTCCTATTTAGGGATACACTCGGGCTGTTGCTATTGCTCCTGATTCTCAATAACAGATCCGAGGTTTCCCGTGCGTCGTCCCGCTGCCCGAGCCATGCTGGCTGGTCTTGCCGGCTTAGGCCTCCTGCTCACGGCCTGCAGCCCGACGGCGGGAAGCTCCCGGGGGACCGCCGGCGACGGTGTCGTCGACGTCGTCGCCTCCACCAGCGTTTACGGCGACATCGTCTCCAGCATCGGCGGCGACAAGGTCCGGGTCAGCTCGATCATCAACCGCACCAGCCAGGACCCGCACTCCTACGAGGCCACCACGCAGGACAAGCTGGCCGTCTCCAAGGCCGAGCTCGTGGTGGAGAACGGCGGGGGATACGACGCCTTCATCGACACGCTGGCCACCGACACCGGGCTGGACCACGGCAGCGTCATCAACGCCGTGGAAGTCTCCGGCCTGGCCACCGAAAGCGCTGCCCCGAAAGCCCGGCAGCGGCGAGCCCCGATTCCTCCGGCCACGCCCATGAGCACGCCGGGCTGAACGAGCACGTCTGGTACAGCCTGCCGGCCATGTCCCGCCTCGCGGACGCCGTCGCCGACAAGCTGGGTGCCCTGGAACCGGGCTCGGCGGAGACCTTCCGGAGCAATGCGGCGGCCTTCAAGGCCTCGCTGGGCGGCCTGGAAGCCAAGCTCGCCGCCATCAAGGCCTCGGCAGGCCACGCGCCCGTGGCCGTCACCGAGCCTGTGCCGCTGTACCTGCTCGAGGATGCCGGACTGGAGAACCAGACCCCGGCCGAGTACACGGCTGCGATCGAGGAAGACGCCGACGTCCCGCCGGCCGTGCTGAAGGCCGCCGTCGATCTTGTGGCATCCCGGGGCGTCCGGCTGCTGGCCTACAATACCCAGACCGAGGGACCGCAGACGGTGGCGCTGAAGAAGGCCGCCGAGACCGCCGGCGTCCCGGTGGTGAACTTCAGCGAAACCCTCCCGGACGGCCAGTCCTACGTGCAGTGGATGACGGGGAACGTTGAGAGCATCAGCAAGGCCCTAGGATGATCGCAACAGCGGGAGCAGCAGTCTCCGCAGAAAATCGAGGAAACCTCATTTGACACCGGTAGTGAGCCTGCGTGGCGCCTCCCTGACGTTCGGCAAGCGGACGCTGTGGGAGGGCCTGGACCTGGACATCAACCCGGGTGAATTCTTTGCCGTGCTCGGCCCCAACGGCAGCGGCAAGACCACCTTCCTGAAGGTCCTGCTGGGGCTGCAGGAGCTGAGCACCGGCACCGCCGTGCTCGACGGCCGGCCCGTTGAGCGGGGAAGCCGCCGGATCGGCTACGTGCCCCAGCAGAAATCCTTCGACCCGGACACGCCCCTGCGCGCCCGCGACCTCGTGGCCCTCGGCGTCGACGGCCACCGCTGGGGCATCCGCCTTGGCAGCGCGAAGGTGAACCGCAAGGTCGACGAACTCCTCGACCTCGTGGGCGCCGCCGACTACGCCAAAGTGCCGGTGGGGCAGCTCTCCGGCGGTGAGCAGCAGCGCCTGCGCGTGGCCCAGGCGCTCGCCACGGATCCCAACGTGCTGCTGTGCGACGAGCCGTTGCTGTCCCTGGACCTTCAGCACCAGCAGGCCGTCAGCGCGCTGATCAACAAGCAATGCCGTGAGGCCGACAGTGCCGTGGTGTTCGTGACGCACGAGATCAACCCGATCATGGACTACGTTGACCGGGTCCTCTACCTGGCCGGCGGACGGTTCCGCGTGGGCACTCCCGCCGAGGTCATGACCACCGAAGTGCTCTCCGATTTGTACGGCAGCCATGTCGAGGTCATCCAGGCCAACGGCCGGCTGATCGTCGTGGGGCTGCCGGATGCCACGACGCACCACCACCAGGACGCGCATTCGGTCGCGGGCGAGGTGGGCTAAGTGGATCTGGGCAACCTGCTGCAATCAATCTTCAATTTCGAAAACTACGGCGAGCTGCTGGTCCTGGTGCAGAACTCGATCTGGGCCGGCGCCGTCCTCGGGCTGCTCGGCGGCCTGATGGGCACCTTCGTGATGAAGCGCGACCTCGCCTTCGCGGTCCACGGAATCTCGGAGCTGTCCTTCGCCGGGGCGGCGTTCGCGCTGCTGATCGGCGCGAACATCATCCTCGGCTCGCTGGCGGGATCGGTGCTGGCCGCCCTGGTGCTGGGCGTCATGGGGGTCCGTGCGCGGGACAAGAACTCGATCATCGGCGTCATCATGCCGTTCGGCCTGGGCCTGGGCATCCTCTTCCTGTCCCTGTACGAGGGGCGGGCGGCCAACAAGTTCGGCCTGCTCACCGGGCAGATCGTGTCCGTCGGAACGGTCCAGCTGCAGGTCCTGGCGGTCGCCGCCGTCGTGGTGATGCTGGCGCTGGTGGCCATCTGGCGGCCGCTGACCTTCGCCAGCGTGGACCCCGACGTCGCCACCGCCCGCGGCGTGCCGGTGCGGGCCCTGTCCCTGGGGTTCATGGTGCTGCTGGGCATCAGTGTGGCGCTGTCCATCCAGATTGTGGGCGCACTGCTGGTCCTGGCCCTGCTCATCACGCCGGCCGCAGCCGCCATGCGGGTCACGTCCTCGCCGCGGCTGGTGGTCACGTTGAGCATCGTCTTCGCCATGACCGCGACCGTGGGCGGCATCCTGCTGGCCCTCGGCGGCCGGCTGCCGATCAGCCCCTACGTGACCACGCTGTCTTTCCTGATCTACGTCGCCTGCCGGGTGATCGGCGGTGCCCGGGCCAAGCGGGGACTCAACGGCAGGATCCTGCGGAGCGCCTAGCCCAAGGTACTCCTGGCGTAGCCTCCTGGCCGGCCTGCAACACCGTGCATTCGGGGCACAGCCCGAAGATTTCCACGGTGTGCTCCACCGCGGTGAAGCCGTGCTCTTTCGCGATCCGCGCGGCCCAGGCTTCAACCGCCGGGGCTTCCACTTCCACGGCCTTGCCGCAGTTGCGGCACAGCAGGTGATGGTGGTGCCCGGTGACGGCGCAGCGCCGGTACACGGCTTCGCCGTCGGCGTTGCGCAGGACATCCACCAGCCCGTCGTCGGCGAGGGACTGCAGGATGCGGTAGGACGTGGCGAGGGACACCGTGGTGCCACGCTCTTGGAGGATGCGGTGCAGTTCCTGGGTGCTGACGAAGTCCGCGAGGTCGTCCAGGGCGGCGCTGACGGCGAGGCGCTGCTTGGTGACGCGCTGCTCCTTGCCCTGCGCGGGTGCCGAGGCCGGAATCCGGCTGCTGCCGGCGGTGGCGCCCTGGGACATCATGGAACTCGCTTCGTTTTAGGTTTCGCGGGTGGGACTCGCTGAGGTGGTGGCAATGTCCAAGATTACCAGCGTCCAAGATTGCCAGCAGCGCTCCGTGGACACCGTGACGGCCGTTGCCTAGGCTGGCCGGATGAAGCTGACCAAATTCACGCACGCCTGTGTCCGCCTCGAGAAGGACGGCCGGGTGCTGGTGTTTGACCCGGGCACGTTCTCGGAGACGGACCAGGCCCTGGCCGGAGCACATGCCGTGCTGATCACCCACGAGCACGCCGACCACGTGGACGTCGACGCCGTCGCCGCGGCGCTGCAGTCCAACACGGCCCTTGAGCTTTTCGCCCCGGAAGCAGTGGCCGCGACGCTTCGCAGCAAGGCGCCCGACGCCGGGAGCCGCATCCATGCGGCGGCCGCGGGCGAGGAATTTGAAACCGCGGGCTTCGCGGTCCGGACTTATGGCGGCCAGCACGCCCTCATCCACCCGCAGATTCCCGTGGTGGCCAACGTCGGCTACCTCGTGGATGGCAACGTCTACCACCCGGGGGACTCCTTCGCGATTCCCGACGGCGTCGAAGTCCGGACGCTGCTTGTGCCCATTCACGCCCCGTGGAACAAGGTGGGCGAGGTGGTGGACTTTGTGATCGGCGTGCGCGCGCCTCAGGCCTTCCCCATCCACGACGCGCTCCTGAACGAGATGGGCCGCGGCCTGGTGGAAGGGCACGTGACCCGGATCGGCGCCAAGTACGGCACCGAATACCGGCACCTTTCCAGCGGCGACTCAGTCGAGGTTTAGGCTGCGCGGGTTCGCGGCTGCGCTGGTGGCCTAGGCCGGCCAGACGCCGCTCGTGAAGAACTCACGGAGCACGGCCTCGTGGGGTTCGGGATCCAGGCCGTGGGCAGCCAGCCACTCCGGGTTGTAGTAGTTTCCGGCGTAGCGGTCCCCGGCGTCGCACATGAGCGTCACAACACTGCCCCGGCGGCCCTCGGCGATCATCCCGGCGATGAGCTGCCACACGCCCCAGAGGTTGGTGCCGGTGGACGGGCCGGCGTGCAGTCCGGCGTGCTCCCTCAGGTGCCGCATGGCTGCCACCGACGCGGCGTCGGGAACCTGGATCATGTGGTCGATCACGGCGGGCACAAAACTCGGTTCCATCCGCGGCCGGCCGATGCCCTCGATGCGTGACGGCAGTCCGGCGGCCGTCCCGCCAGCAGCCGCCCCGCCGTCGGACTGGCTGTCCAGCCAGCCCGGATAGAACGCGGAGTTTTCCGGATCAACGACGGCGAGCCTCGTCTCGTGGCGGTGATACCGCAGGTAACGGCCGATCGTGGCGCTGGTCCCGCCGGTGCCGGCCCCGACCACCACCCAGCGGGGGACCGGATGCTCCTCCAGCGCCAGCTGGCCGAAGATCGACTCGGCGATGTTGTTGTTCCCGCGCCAGTCCGTGGCCCGCTCGGCGTACGTGAATTGGTCCATGTAGTGCCCGCCGGTGCTGCTGGCCAGGTCCGCGGCCGCCTCGTAGACCTCGGAGGCATGGTCCACCAGGTGGCAGGATCCGCCGAACTGTTCGATCAGGGCGATCTTCTCCCGGCTGGTGGTCCGGGTCATCACTGCGATGAAGGGCAGTCCCAGCAACTGCGCAAAATAGGCCTCGGAGACGGCGGTGCTGCCGCTGGAAGCCTCAACGATCGTGGTGCCTTCCCTGATCCAGCCGTTGACGAGACCGAAAAGGAACAGCGAACGTGCCAGCCGGTGCTTGAGGCTGCCCGTGCGGTGTGTGGATTCGTCCTTCAGGTACAGCTGCACACCCCAGTGCTCGGGGAGCGGGACCGAATAGAGGTGGGTGTCGGCGGATCGGTTGTTTTCGGCATTGATCCGGCGGACGGCCTCGTCGGCCCAGGCACGGTCCTGCTGCTGCGCGGTGTTCACCGCTACAGCCTACCGGGGCGGCGGGACGCCGAAGATAGAGTGGGCGCATGGACACCCTCATCGACGCAGCTGCCCTGAAGGACCAACTGGACGGCGCCCGCGAAACCGGCCGGCGCACAGTGCTCCTCGATGTTCGCTGGGCGCTGGGTGACCCCCATGGTCACGACCACTATTTGCGCGAACACATCCCCGGAGCCGTCTTCGTGGACCTCGCCACCGAACTCGCCGGACCGGCGGAACCGAGCCGCGGACGGCATCCGTTGCCGGCGCCGGAGCAGTTCCAGGAGTCCGCGCGCCGCTGGGGCATCAACGACGGCGACGCCGTGGTGGCGTACGACGACAGCGGCAATATGGCTGCCGCGCGGCTGTGGTGGATGCTGCGCAACGCCGGCTTCCGTTCCGTTCACCTGCTCGACGGCGGCCTGGCCGCCTGGCGCGCCGCCGGGTACGAACTGGCCGCGGGACCCGAACAGCCCGCACCCGGGAACGTCACCCTGTCCGAGGGCGCCATGCCCGCGATCGACGCCGGACAGGCCGCTTCCTGGGGTCAGCGCGGACTGCTCCTTGATGCCCGGGCAGGGGAGCGGTACCGCGGCGAATTCGAACCCGTGGATCCCCGGGCCGGCCATATTCCAGGCGCTGTGAGTGCACCCACCACGGGCAATCTGCAGGCCGACGGGCGGTTTCTGGCCCCGGCAGAGCTGCGGGAGCGCTTCGAGCGGCTCGGCCACCGGGCCGGTGTCCCCACCGCCGTGTACTGCGGTTCCGGGGTGACGGCCGCCCACGAAATCGCGGCCCTCGAGATCGCCGGCTTCTCCGCTGCGCTTGTACCCGGGCTCGTTTTCGGAATGGTGCCACGGTGCCTCCAACGAAGTTGTGACCGGGCCGGAACCGTACGGAGCGGATCGGGCCTCAATCTAGTGCCGGTTGGCGCTCTGGCGACTCGTCATTTGCCGGAGTGTCCTTACCCGACCGCACGAACTGCAGGCTGCCTGGTCCTGGCGGCCAATAGCGTCATCGACGGACAAATCACCTCCAGACCCTGTTTGCGATCCGGGTCCGGACCCCTATGGCATCCGGATGCGTGGCGCCTAGGCTGCAGTCATTTCCTTGAGCTTGCTGCGTTTGAGCGTCTTGGCGTGGTCCCGAAGGCCGTGCCGCTTGCCTGTCTGCTTGCCTGGCTGCTCTGTCGCCGTTGGACGCAGCGGCGTTCCCGGCAGGGGTGGCGCGGTGGAGTGGTAGGTGTGGCCGGTGGGGGTGGTGAGTTCGATGGTGTGCCTGCCGCCGCGGCCGGGTTTTGGTTCGGTGACGGGGCGTGCTGTCCAGCCGGGGGTTTCTTTGGTGTGGTTGCAGGCTTCGCAGAGCCCTGCGCCGTTGGTGCGGGTGGTTTGGCCGCCGTTGTGCCAGGGGTGGATGTGGTCCAGGTGGCGGATGGGGGCGTCGCAGTAGGGGGTGCGGCAGGTGTCGTCGCGGGTTTGGATGAAGCGGCGGAGCCCGGTGGGGAAGATCCGGGCACGGGAGTCCATCGCGACGAGGTCGCCGGTGCCGGGGTGGGTGTAGAGCCGGCGGAGCCAGAGGTTGAACGCGGTGGGGTCGTGGATTCCGGACGCGTCGCCGGTCCCGGCCGCGTCGCCGGTTCTCGCGTTGCCGCCGCCGTCTCCCGGGGGTCTGCCTGGGCCAGGTGGGGAACCGGGTGCGTGGCCGTCTCCCGGGGGACCGCCGGCCGCGCCGCCGGGTTCCCGTGGACCACTTTGTCCGGGTGAACCGACGCTGAATGCGCTGTCTTTAGCCTTCGTGCCGTTGATGAGGGTGCGGGCCCAGCCGGCGGGGACGATGCCGTAGCCGGGGAGCCGGGCGGGTTCGGAGTCGGCCTGGAAGAGGGTGCGGTCGGTCATGACGAGCTGGATCTCGACCCCGCTGATCCCGCCGGGGGTGCCGGTGGTGCGTTCGACGAGGGCGTCGGCCATGGCCTGGCCGCGGGTGCGGGGGTCTCCGTCGGTGCGGAGGGTGTCGGCGTGCCGGGTCAGGGCGTTGTACACGGCGACGCCCTGGGCGACGGGCAGCAGCGCGCTCAGGTGGCACATGGTGTCCGGGGCCGGGCGGAGGCTGACGTGCCGCTCGGTCGCGGCGTGCGCGGCGCGCTGGGTGACGGAGCGGGGGTCGAGCCGGTAGGCGGCGGTGCGGGCCGCGGCGACCAGCCGCCGGTCGCCGGCCCCGGCGAAGGTGCCGGTGTCGGCGGCGAGGTCCTCGTCGACGGCGGCCCGGTCGGCGGCGGTCAGGCAGGCGGTTTCGCGCACGAGCAGGGTGGCGCGCCATTCGTTGAGCTGCCCGGTTTCCAGGGCGGCGAGGGTGTGCGGCATTTCGGTGACGAGGGCCTTGGCCAGGCCCAGGAGCCGGCCGCCCTTGGCCGGGGATTCGCGCCGGGCGAGGGCGATCTGCGCGCCGACCCCGGTCCCGAGCTGCTCGGCCGGGACCCCGGCGGCGGCCTGGTCGCGGCGCTGGAGCGCATCGAAGGCCACGGCGTGCCGGGCCTGCCGGGCTGCCATGGCGGACTTCAGGTCCTCCAGGTCCCGGATCTCGTCGATCAGTGCGGCGGCGCTGTCCGGGGCCGGGAGGAAGGCCAGGATCCGGGCCAGGTCAGCGACCGCCGCAGTGCCGGTGCCGGCCGCACGTCCCGGCCGCTGAATCCGCCAGTGTCCTCCGGGCGCTGGGCCTGAGCCGCAGTCAGTGCCCTCGGTCGCCGGCAGCAGTGAACCCAGGCCGGCCTCGCCGCTGCGTCGCTGCCGGAACCACGTCGGGCCCCTGATTGCCGTCCATGAATCAAGTCTCCCTCGGGGGTCTGACACTAAAGAGACAGCCAGAGGAGACAGGGAAGACCCGGGCAGGATTCAAGGACTATTGGTGGTCGGAGCTGTCCGCGACGTGAGGCACTCGGACAGTGACGATGGCGCTCGGGGTAGCTTGGGCCGGAGAAGACGGGGCAGAGTTCCGGATTGGCTAAAGGACCCCGGTGCGGGGCCCGAGGCGATCGGACAAGCGGGACCCTAAGAGCGAGGCGGCCGAGCGGCACTGGCCGCAGTGTGGCGTGGCGCTCCAAAGTGGAATACACGCCGGGACCGGGAGTAGCGTCGACGTATGACACCTGGACGCCCTGTACCCCCGCCCCTGGCCAAGCCGCTGCCGGATCCCGACGCCACCGCGAACCACGCGCCGCGCACACCGCCGGCCCAACCCTCGCCGCTGCCTACGGTGCCACCTCACCAGACAGCGGACTTGTTCCCTTGACGGTGTCCCGCCGGGAGCCCAAGGCGGACGACATCGAGATCGCCGTCGAATTCTGCGGACTGTGCCACTCGGACGTGCACGCCACCCGCGGCGAATGGGGCGGCGACACCTACCCCTTGATCCCGGGCCACGAGGTAGTCGGCCGCGTCACCCGGCTCGGATCCGCCGTCGACGACTTCACGGTGGGCGAGCGCGTGGGCGTGGGCTGCATGGTGGATTCCTGCCGCGAATGCGACAGCTGCCTGGACGGCCTCGAGCAGTACTGCGAAAACGGCCTGGTGGGAACGTACGGAGCCAAGGATCCCCGCAACGACGGCGCCATCACCCAGGGTGGATACTCGACGTCGATCGTCGTGGACCGCAACTATGTCCTGCGGGTCCCGGAGAGCCTGGACCCCGCCGCGGCGGCGCCCCTGCTGTGCGCCGGCATCACCACGTACTCGCCCCTGAACCACTTTGAAGTCGAGGAAGGCGACGTGGTCGGCGTCGTCGGTCTCGGCGGTCTCGGCCATATGGCCGTCAAGATCGCCAAGGCCATGGGTGCCGAGGTCAAGGTCTTCACGACGTCGGAGAAGAAGTTCACCGCGGCCCGCGAGCTGGGCGCCGACGACGTCATCCTCTCCACGGACCCGGCCGCGATGGCGGCCGCGGACCGCAGCATCGACGTCATCATCGACACCGTCGCCGCGCCGCACGACCTCAACCCGTACTTCCGCACACTGCGCCTGGACGGCGCGCTGTTCCAGCTGGGCCTGCCCTCGGAAGCGATGCCGCCCGTCAACCCCGGCGCACTGATCCGGCGCCGGATCGCGTACGCGGGGTCCCTGATCGGCAGCATCGCCGAAACCCAGGAGATGCTGGACTTCTGCGCCGAGCACGGCGTGGTGTCCGACGTCGAGGTGGTCGGGGCAGACCAGCTCAACGAAGCCTACGACCGCATGGTGGCCGGAGACGTGAAGTACCGTTTTGTCCTGGACCTCAGCACCCTGGGGTCCCCGGCGGAAAAGGCAGACGCATGAGCACTCTCTTCACCAAAATCATCAACGGCGAGATCCCGGGCCGCTTCGTCTGGCGCGAGGACGACGTCGTGGCGTTCCTGACCATGGGCCCGCTGGCCGACGGCCACACCCTCGTGGTGCCCACGGAGGAAGTGGACCGCTGGACGGACGCCTCGCCTGAGGTCCTGGGCCGGGTCATGGAGGTTGCCCGCAAGATCGGCGCCGTCCAGGTGGACGTGTTCGACGCCGCCCGGGCCGGCCTGATCGTGGCCGGCTACGAAATCAACCACATGCACGTCCACGTGTGGCCCTCCAACTCGATGGCGGACTTTGATTTCGGCTCGGTGGACCAGCACCCGGATCCGGCCAGGCTGGACGCCAACGCGGAGAAGCTCCGCGAAGGCCTCCGCACGGCCGGATACGCGAAGCACGTCCCGGACGCCTAGCTCCCGGCACGCAGGTCCCGGAAGCTCTACCGGCACCTCCCGGCGGCCAGGAACTGGCGCTGGCGCAGCACCCCCAAAAGGGTCTACGCCGGCGCCAGTACCTTGTTAAGCGCCGCCCGGATGCGCTTTTCGGACACCGAATAGGCGGTCCCGAGTTCGACGGCGAAGAGGCTCACCCTCAGCTCTTCGATCATCCAGCGCACGTGGGTTAACTCCGCACCGGCCCGCCGTCCGGGCAACAGGGCGGAGACGGCGTCGTCGTAGTCGTCCTCGAGGGCCTGGACCGCAGCCATGTGCTGGGCGTCCCGCTGGACGTTGCCCGGCAGCTTCTCGAGGCGTTTTTCGATCGCCGCGAGGTAGCGGGGCAGCTGGCTGAGCTGGGCGTAGCCCGTGCGTGCCACGAAACCGGGATACACGAGCTGCTCGAGTTGGCTCTTGACGTCGTTGAGCGCGCTGATGAGGGCCAGGCTCGTGGTGCCTTTGAGCTGCTTTTCGATCCGGCGTGTGCTCGCCAGGATGCGCTCCACGACGGCGGTGACCGTGAAGACGGTGTCGATCAGCTCCGCCCGGACGGTCTCGTAGAGCGCCTTGAAGGATGCCTCGTCCCAGGGCAGCCCGGCCGGCGTGAGTTTGTCGATGGCGGCCAGGGCGCAGTCCGCGATCAGCGCGGTCACGGAGCCGTGCGGGTTCTGGCTGAACGTCAGTTTCTCGGTGTTGTTCAGGTGCTCCAGGACGTAGCGGTCCGGCGGCGGCACCTTGAGGGCCAGGAGCCGGATGACGCCGGCGCGCATGGCCTCCTGCTGTTCGGAGGGCGTCTGAAACAGCCGCAGTGCCACGGACTTTCCCTCGTCCACCAGGGCCGGGTAGCCGGTGACGGTGTGCCCGCCGACGCTGCCCTGGACCTGGCGCTGGACGGTTCCGAAGGTCCAGTCCGTAAGCCCGGACAATTCGGCGAACCCGCCCGGGGCCGCGGATGATGCAGCCGCCAGGGCGGCCGACGGCGACGTGCCGGCACCGTGAGGTCCGGGCCGTGCCCTTCCCGTTCGCCGTACTCGTAGCGTTCGCGCCGGCCTTCCCCTTCGCCGTGCTATTCCCTTGAGATGAGGGCGCCGTGGTGGCCGGCGTGGCTCCGAGGGATTCCGCGATGGCCCGGCGGGTGGCCGGGGCCAGCCGCTCCTGCAGCGCGCCGAGGTCCTTGCCCTCATCCAGCACCTTGCCGCGGGAATCCACCACCTTGAAGCTGACCCGCAAATGCGGCGGCACGGCGTCCCAGTTCCAGGACCCCGGCGGGATGACCTGTCCGCGGATCCGGCGCAGCACGAGTTCGAGCGACGGTTCGAGCTCGTCCGTGGCGGGATCGAAGTCGGCTTCCAGCGCTGCGACGGCCTGGCGGGCCACATCCGGCGCGGGAACGAAGTTCTTGCGGACCTGCTTGGGCAGCGACTTGATGAGCGCCGTGACAAGTTCCACCCGCTGCCCGGGGATCAGCCAGCGGAACGCGGCGTCGTCGAGCTGGTTCAGGAACAGCACGGGGACCTCGGCGGTGACGCCGTCGGACGGATTCGGCGGCGAGCCGGGCGCGACGGGATGGAACTCGTAGCTCAGCGGCAGCTCGAAGCCCTTGTGCAGCAGGGTCTTCGGGTAGGCCGAATCGTCCAGGGCCGCTGCGTCCTCGCTGATCAGCAGGGACTGGTCGAAGTCGAGCAGCGTGGGATCCTGCTGCCGTGCGTCCTTCCACCACTTGTCGAAGTGCCGCTCCGAGACCACTTCCTTGCCGATCCGGGCGTCGTAGAACTCGAACAGCGTCTCGTCATCCACCAGGATGTCCCGGCGCCGCATCCGGGCCTCGAGCTCCTCGACTTCATGGAGCAGGGCGCGGTTGCGGTGGAAGAACTTATGGTGGGTCTGCCAGTCGCCTTCCACCAGGGCGTGGCGGATGAAGAGCTCGCGGCAGAGCTCCGGATCCACGTTGCCGTAGTTGACGCGCCGGCTCGGGATGATGGGCACGCCGTACAGGGTGACCTTTTCGTGGGCCATCACCGAGCCCATCTTCTTGGACCAGTGCGGTTCGCTGTAGCTGCGCTTGATCAGGTCCGGGGCCACTTGCTCGGCCCAGAGCGGATCGAACTTCGCCGCGACGCGGGCCCACAGCCGGCTCGTCTCCACGAGTTCGGCGGCCATCACGAAGGTGGGGGATTTCTTGAACAGTGCCGAGCCAGGGAAGATCGCGAAACGGCTGCCGCGGGCGCCGGCGTACTCGCGCTTGCGCTCGTCGAGGATGCCGATGTGGCTCAGCAGCCCCGAGAGCAGGCTGATGTGGATGCCGTCGTGGTTGCCCACCGGATCGGCAAGGCGCTTGTTGTCCAGGCTGATGCCCAAGGGCCGGGCCATCTGGCGGAGCTGGGCGAACAGGTCCTGCCACTCCCTGACCCGAAGGTAGTTGATGAATTCGTTGCGGCAGAGCCGGCGGAACGCGGTGGAGGAGAGTTCCTGCTGTTTCTCCTGCAGGTAGTTCCACAGGTTCAGGTAGCCGGTGAAGTCCGAGTTCTCGTCCCGGAAGCGGGCGTGCTTCTCCGCGGCGAGCTGCTGCTTGTCCGTCGGGCGCTCGCGCGGGTCCTGGATGGTCAGCGCCGCCGCGAGGATCATGACCTCGCGGACGCAGCCGCGTTTGCCCGCCTCCACGATCATCCGGCCGAGCCTCGGGTCCACCGGCAGCTGGGCCAGTTTCTGCCCGACGGCGGTGAGCCCGCCGCCGTTCCGTCCGACACCGTTTCTTCCGCTGGCAGCGCCGGCGGGCCGGCGGCCGGTGCGTCCGTCGCCGTCGTCCGTTGGCTCCTGCCGCGCGGCGCTGAGGGCGCCAAGCTCGCGCAGGAGGCTGACGCCGTCGTTGATGGCGCGTGAATCCGGCGGTTCGACGAAGGGGAAGTTCTCCACATCCTTCGGCCCGCGGGCCACGCCCATGGCGGTCATCTGCAGGATGACGGCCGCCAGGTTGGTGCGCAGGATCTCCGGGTCCGTGAACAGCGGCCGGGACTCGAAGTCCTCCTCGGAGTACAGCCGGATCGCGATGCCGTCGGAGACGCGGCCGCAACGGCCCGAGCGCTGGTTGGCCGAGGCCTGGGAGACACGCTCGATCGGCAGGCGCTGGACCTTGGTGCGGTGCGAGTAGCGGGAGATGCGGGCCGTGCCGGTGTCGATGACGTACTTGATGCCGGGGACCGTGAGCGAGGTTTCGGCGACGTTGGTGGCCAGCACGATCCGGCGCTTGCTGCCGGGGTGGAAGACCTTGTGCTGCTCCTGCAGGCTCAGCCGGGCGAAGAGGGGGAGGACCTCGGTGCCGGCCAGCCTTCGGTTGGACTGGATGCGGGCGTTGAGCGCCTCCGCCGCGTCGCGGATTTCGCGCTCGCCGGAGAAGAAGATGAGGATGTCGCCGGGGGCTTCCAGGGCGAGTTCGTCGACGGCGTCGCACACCGCGTCGAGCGGGTCGCGGTCCTCCTCGAGTTCGTCGTCCGCGGCCGCGCCCTCTCCGTCGTCATCGGCGCCGGCGCCGCCGGCCGGCTGGGAGAGCGGGCGGTAGCGGATCTCCACCGGGTAGGTCCGGCCCGAGACTTCGATGATGGGGGAGGGCTCGTCCTCGCTGCCGAAGTGCTTGGCGAAGCGCTCCGGATCGATCGTGGCCGAGGTGATGATGATCTTCAGGTCCGGGCGCTGCGGCAGGATCCGCTTGAGGTACCCGAGGATGAAGTCGATGTTGAGGCTGCGCTCGTGGGCCTCGTCGATGATGATGGCGTTGTACCTGCGCAGCAGCTTGTCGCGCTGGATTTCCGCCAGCAGGATGCCGTCGGTCATGAGCTTGACCTTCGTGGAGCGGCTGACCTCGCCGGTGAAGCGGACCTGGAAGCCCACTTCCTGGCCGATCTCGACGCCGAGTTCCTCCGCGATGCGCTCGGCGACAGTGCGGGCCGCGAGCCGGCGGGGCTGGGTGTGGCCGATCAGCCCGTTCTCGCCCAGGCCGAGCTCCAGGCACATCTTCGGGATCTGGGTGGTCTTACCCGAACCGGTCTCGCCGGCGATGATGGTCACCTGGTTGGCCGCGATGGCGGCCATCAAATCTTCGCGGCGCTCGGAAACCGGCAGCTCGGCGGGGTAGGAAATATGCAATGTCATGGCTGGAGACAGTCTACTGGGGCGGACTGTCTGCCGGGGCGGTCCGCTGTCCTTCCAGGGTCTTGTCCCCTTGCCAGGGACCCCTTGCCAGGACCCTTGCAAGGGCGGCGGCCATTCACTCCGGGCGCATGTTGAGGGCCCGGCTGGATGAGCCGGGCCCGTGGTGGGTAGTCGGAGTCAGAAGATCCGCAGGGTGTAGTTGACGCTGGGCAGATCCCTGGCCATCCAATACTCGTCCGAGCGGACGGGCGGGGTGTGGCCGAGGCCATCTTTGCGCAGGGCGGAGATGGTGGCTGTGATGACGGCGATGATCAGGATGATGACGGCGATTCCGAGGAGTTCCATACCTCCATGGTTCTCCGGTGCGCACACGAAAAAAAGTGGCAGAAATGCCCAAAAAGCTATAATTTCTGCCACACTGGAATCATGATCAAATCAGTGGCAATGATCGTGGTCCCCAACTTCTCGATCTTCGAGTTTGCGACCGCCTTCGAGGTCTTCGGCATTGACCGTTCAGCCCGCGGAAGCGGCGTGCCCGCCTTCGATTTCCGCGTCTGCGCCCCGGAGCCGGGCGACATTCCGCTCAAATCCGGCCTGTCCATGCACGTCGCTTCGGGGCTGGAAGCGGCCGCGGACGCGGATCTGGTGGTGATGGCGCCGTACGGCCGGGACGAGGACGTCCCGGAATCCGTCCTGGACGCGCTGCGGGCCGCCCATGCCCGCGGCGCCTGGGTGATGTCCATCTGTTCGGGGGCCTTCGCCCTGGCCCGGGCGGGCCTGCTCGACGGCCGCCGCTGCACCACGCACTGGCACTACTCCCAGGAACTCGCCAGCAAATATCCTGCCGTCCTGGTGGATGAAAACGTCCTGTACGTCGAAGACGGCCGGATCATCACCAGCGCCGGAACGGCCGCGGGGATCGATGCCTCCCTGCACCTGGTCCGCGTTGAATTTGGCGCCAAGGTGGCCGCAGCCATCGCCCGGGACATGGTGGTTCCGCCGCACCGGGACGGTGGCCAGGCCCAGTACATCGACCGGCCCATCCCGCAATGCGGCTCGGAGCCCATGGAGCAGCTGCTGCAGTGGATGGTCCGGCACCTGGACGAGGAACACCCGGTCAACGAACTGGCGGCCCGGGTCCATATGTCGCCACGGACGTTCGCGCGGCGCTTCCGCTCCGAAACGGGCGCAACCCCGGCGGCCTGGCTCAACTCCCAGCGGGTGCTGCGCGCCCAGGAGCTGTTGGAGACCACCGAGCTCAATATTGACGAGGTGGCGCGGGAATCCGGCTTCGGGCATTCGGTCCTGTTGCGCCACCACTTTGCGAAGGCGCTGGACACCAGCCCGCAGTCCTACCGGCGCACCTTCCGGGGACATCTGGCTACGGCATAAGGGGCTACGGCGCAGGGGCAGCGGTTAGGGGCCGAGGCTAGCCAGGATCCGACGACGCCGCGTCCTCGGCCGCAGCGCGGGCGCATTCGACGAGGTCGCGCCACGGACCCGTCAGTTCACGCTCCGGCAGGACCGCCCGGCGTTGATCGGCCCGGATGCTGTACATGAACCGGTCCGGCTGGCCGGTGGTCCCGCTGATCCCGGCGACGTCGTCCCACGGGCACGCTTCGATGAGCGGTTGCCACCGGTCGGTGTCCTCAGGCGGCTCGGGCCGGATGGTCCACGTCCTCTTCATTCCGGCCACGCCGCCGCTGCGCTGGACAGTTATCTTCATCGGACTCGGATCTTGATCGGACTCGGATCTGCAGGAGCTTGGCTTAGCGTCGGGCTCCCGGGAACTTGACCTTCACAGTTTCCCACGCGGAGCGCACGGCGTCATGCTCCTTGGAATCCGCCCCGAAAAGCTCCTTGGCAGAGGCGGCAGTGGCCTTGGCGAAGGCGCCGAACGTGGCGGTGGGGGACAGTGTGCCGCCCGTCAGGGTCTCGTACCAGATCTGCGCGGGGGCGTCCCAGGCATTGCCGCCGAGGGCCGTGGCAACCAGGCAGAACGCCCGGTTGGGGATTCCGGAGTTGATGTGCACGCCGCCGTTGTCCGCGCTCGTGCGCACGTAGCCGTCCATCGAGTCCGGCTGCGGGTCCTTGCCGAGCACGTCGTCGTCGTATGCCGTTCCAGGCGCCTTCATGGACCGCAGGGCGGTCGCCCTGCACTTGGTCCGTGAAGAGGCCTTCGCCGATCAGCCAGCTGGCCTCCGCCGTCGACTGCTTCCGGACATACTGCTCAACGAGGGCCCCGAAGACATCGGACATCGATTCGTTCAGCGCGCCGGCCTGGTTGCGGTAGAGGAGCCCGGCGGAGTACTGGGTGACGCCGTGGGTGAGCTCGTGGCCGATGACGCTCAGGGATTTGGTGAACCGCTCGAAGACCTGGCCGTCACCGTCGCCGAAGACCATTTGCTGGCCGTCCCAGAACGCGTTGTCGTACAGGCGGCCGTAGTGGACCGTGGCATCGAGGGGGAGACCGTTGCCGTCGATTGAATTCCGGCCGAAGGCCTCCGCGTAGAGGCGGTGGGTGTGCCCCAGCCCGTCATAGGCCTCATCGGCGGCGGGATCGCCGGTGGGCGGTTCGCCTTCCTTGCGGACCACGCTGCCGGGCAGCCGCTCGGCGAACTTGGCGTCGTAGACCGTCCGTTCCGGCGGGGACGGCTTGAGCTCCCGCATGCCGGGGAGCGCCACCGGGGACGGAATGGCGCGGGAGGCCTGGAAGCTCGGGACGTGTTGCAGGGCTTCCTTTGCCGCGCGGGCTGCCTTGGAGAGTTCCGGCTCGCGCTGGGCTGCCAGGCGGCGGAGCAAATAGGGCGGAACGATGGAACAGTACGTGGAAGAACGTTGGAAAGAACACGTGAGACCCCCTTCATGCTTCGGGGCGGGCAGGGTAGCCCGCCACCGATGCAAACAGCCTACGAGCGGGCACCGACAATGGGCAGAGGCAAGGCCGCTGGGTTTCCGCGTTCTTTCGGCGGGATCAAGCACAAAAAACCCCGTCGCTTCTGTGAAGTGACGGGGTCTTGTCTGTGCCCTCGATAGGATTCGAACCTACGACCTTCTGCTCCGGAGGCAGACGCTCTATCCCCTGAGCTACGAGGGCATTCAGGGATCCTGCCGTTACCGGCGGGACGTCCTAGAGCTTAGCAGGAAGGTGGCCCCCAATGGAAAATCGGCACTCATTCGTCGAGTTAAGTACGTGTCAAGCGTGCGTCAAATGCGGGTTGAGTCCGCGAATTGGGCCGGCCGCACAGTAACCGCACAGTAACGCTCAGTAGCCGGCGAAGGAGTCCACATGAACCCGGCGGGCGCCCGCGCCGCGTGCCGCGGTCCGGAGCGAACGGACGCTGGCCGGCGACCCGGAGACAAAGACTTCCCTGCCGGCGATGTCGGGGACCAGCTCCTTGAGGGCCGCGGCGTCGATCCTTTTGGCGCCGGTGTCCTTCATGAAGGCCGGCGGCACCGAACCGTCGGCAAGCCGGGCCAGAATGCGCGCCCCCGAGCGCCGCAGCTCCTCGGCATAGGCAAGTTCTGCGGCATTCTTTGCCAGATAGAGCAGAACGACGTCCCTGTCTCCAGTTAGAGGCCCCGGCTGGCGTCCCGATTGAGGCCGCGGCCGCGGCGCGTTCCGGACAGGTGGGCCAAATAGGGCGTGATGCCGATTCCGGCCGCGATGAGCAGCACGGGTGTCGCCGGGTTCCGGGGCAGGACGAAGTCGCCGCCCACCATGGTCGCGGAGAGCCCGTCGCCGGGTGTGAGGGCCAGCAGCGAGCGCTTGGCTGCCGAGACGGGTTCCGCGGTCCCACCCCGATCGTCAGCAGGGAGGTGCCGGGCGCGCTGGTCAGGCTGAAGACGCGGCGGATTCCCTTGCCGTCACCCTTGCCGTCACCCTTGCCGTCACTCTTGCCGCCGGCCCTGTTCGGCGGCAGGTGCAGTTCCAGGTACTGCCCGGCGGTGAAGCGCACCGGGCGCTCCGGCCGGAAGCTGAATTCCGTCGTCGTGGGCGTCAGCGGCCGCCTCCCGACGAATTGCAGCCGCACCCGGCCGCGCTGTCCGGCGGCGAAGGCGAGCACGTTGCCCACGAGCAGCGCCAGCTCGGGGGAGTTGGCCACGAACCCCAGGTTGTAGGGGACCGCGAACAGCACACCGACGACGGCGGCCAGCGCCAGTTGCTGCCAGCGCCGCGGCGGCAAAGTGAGCGGCTCGATCAGCATGAACCCGACGAAGAACAGCACCGGACGCTGCGCGATCGGCTGCCACAGGGCCTCGGACAGCTCCATCCCGGACTGGAGCAGTTCCGCGGCCACGATGGACACGGCCACCACGGTGAAGACGGCAGCCATGGGCAGCTTCCGGATCCGGTAGAGCACCAGCAGCGCCCCCGGCAGTACCAGCAAGAGCATCGGCGGCGTCGCCGCCCACCACGTGGCGATGTTGAGCCCGGTCAGCCCGGCGAGGAATGCGCCGGCCGCGGCCGGATTGAAGATATGGCGGCCGCGCCAGGCCAGCGCATATTTCGAGGCCGAGGCCAGCACGCAGGCCAGGGCGACGCCGGCGAGCTCAGCCAGTTGAAGCCCCTGCGTCAGCTGGCTGGGCCAGAAGAGGAAATACAGCAGCAGGCCGGTGATGAGTGAGGATTCCGTGTGCGGCCGCACGTGGAAAAACGCGGCCAGCGCCAGGTTGGAGGCGTACGTCAAGCCAAGGCACAGGGCAAGGTGGGCCAGCATTTCCGGCAGCCCGAACGTCAGCCAGCCCAGCACATTGAGCAGCAGGCTGTAGCCGGCCAGGACGGCCAGGACCCACAGCACCAGCCGGTACATCGTGAGCCGGCCCAGGGCGGTGTCCAGCCTCGAGCCGAGCGGAGTGGTGGTGATGGCAGTCATGAGAACAGTGCCCCTTCAAAATCGGCTGAGTATTCCGCGTGCCCGTCCGAATATGCCGTGAGCCAGGCGCACTCGAACTCCTGCTCCAGCCGCGGACCGTCGACGAAGAACAGGGCGGTGGCGAGCGCGTCGGCCACCATCGCGGTCCCGGCCAGGGCCCAGCTGGCCACGACGGTACGCACCGGCGCTCCCGTGGTGCCGTCCAGGACATGGTGGAACCCGTCGCCCCAGGCCCGGCGGTTGGCGGCGGAGGCGCACAGGGCGCCGGCCCCCAGCTCGACGGTACCGATTGCCCGGGTGGGATCGTAAGGATGCTCGAGGGCCACAACCACCGGCTCCGGTCCCGGGTTCAGCAGGTCCCCGCTGGCATCGATGAAGTGCTCCGCGCAGCCGCCGTCCCGTAGTTGGGCGGAGAGCAGGTCCGCCAGTTGCCCCTTGCCGGCCGCGCCGACGTCGATCACCACCGGAGACGTGGTGGTCAGCGCGGTGCCCTGCCAGTCCAGCACGTCTTCCCACCGCGGCGCAGGAAGCGGCAGGCCGCCCGGACGCAGGGAATAGGCGGCATCGTAGCCCAGGCGCTCCAGGCTGCCGCCGATGAGCGGGGTCATGGCACCGCCGGTGAGCCGGTACAGCGTGCTGTACAGCTCGCCCAGGGCGGCGGCCTCGGCGGGCAGCTCAAAACGGCCGGGGGAGCGGGCGGCGTCGGCCACGAGCGAGTCGGGCCGGAAACGGGACCACGCGGCGTCGTACCGCTCCACTGTGGCGAGCAGCCCACGACGCTGACCGTCGGACAGGCGCGACGGCGTGGAAATCTCCCAGCGGGTCCCGATCCCGTCGAAGCTGAAGTGCGTCCAGCCCGGATGCGGCACGATTCCTCTGTTCTCTGTTCCCTTGTTGGGCTATTGGGCCTGTGACTTGATCTTCGCCACGGCCTGGTTGAAGCCGCCGCTGGTCAGCGAAGAGCCGGCAACTTTTGAAACCTTGATCTCGTCGAGTTTCTTGCCGACAACCTGGGACTGGATTCCGCCGGCGAACTCGCCCTGGAACTTGCGGGTGTTCGGATTCGACGGATGCTGGGTGATCTTCACGTCGGACACGGCACCGCCGGCCAGAGTCAGTTCCACGCCCACGGTTTCCGTGCCGTTGGGGGAAGTGTAGTTGCCGTCGGCACTGTAGGTGCCGTCCTTGTAGGAACCGGTGCCGGCGGCGGACCCGGACGCTGCGGGCGCGCCCTGCGCGGCCGGCGACTGCGCAGCCGGGGCGCAGCCGGCCGCTGTTCCGGCCACGGACAGGCCGGCAATGCCGACGAGGACGCTCTTGCGGAAGGCGGTATTCATGCGGGGCTCGATTCGTCTGGGGATCGGACCGATTCGGACAGCGAAAGTGTGGAGGCACTGACAGCGTTGAAGACGTTGGTTTCAGGGTAACGGTTCACCCTTGGCGCGAAACCCTGAAGACCTTGGGATTTCCCGGACCTGACCTGACCTGACCCTGACCTGACCCCTTCCGTCGACTCCGGCCGTCACGCCGGGCCCCAGATTCCGCCACACCACGGGCCCACCGGTAGGCTAGAAGTGTGACCCCAGAAGAACTCTCCCTTGCCATATCCGCCTGCCTGAAGGACGCCGTCGCGGCCGGCGACATTGCCCTTTCCGCGGCCGACATCCCGGATGAGGTGCGCGTCGAGCGCCCGAAGAACAGGGACCACGGGGACTGGGCCACCAACGTCGCCCTCCAGCTGGCCAAGACGGCAGGGACCAACCCGCGGGAGTTCGCGTCCGTCCTGAGCGCCCGGCTGAAATTGATCGACGGCGTTGCCGCGGTGGACATCGCCGGCCCCGGCTTCCTGAACATCACCGTGGACGCCGCGGCCGCCGGTGCCCTCGCCAAGGCCATCGTCGAGGCCGGTGCCGGCTACGGCACCAACACCGCGCTCGCCGGCCACGTGGTGAACATGGAGTTCGTCTCGGCCAACCCCACCGGCCCGCTGCACATCGGCCACACCCGCTGGGCCGCCCTCGGCGACGCAATCGCCCGCGTCCTCCGGGCCTCCGGCGCCGACGTCACGGCCGAGTACTACATCAACGACGCCGGCTCCCAGATGAACGTGTTCGCGAACTCCGTGTTCGCCAGGCTGCACGGCCGGGACGTGCCCGAGGGCGGCTACCCGGGCCAGTACATCGCCGATCTCGGCCATGAGGTGCTCACCGAGCACCCCGGCATCCGCGAACTCACCGAAGTGGCGGCCCTGCCGGTGATCCGGGGCGCCGCGTACAAGGCGCAGATGCACGACATCAAGCAGACGCTGGCCGAGTTCGGCGTCGACTTCGATGTCTTCTTCTCCGAGCAGGAACTCCACGAGGCCGGCGCGATCGAAGACGCCGTCGCCCGCCTGCGCGAACAGGGCCACGTGTTCGACGACGGCGGCGCGGTCTGGCTGCGCACCACCGACTTCGGCGACGACAAGGACCGCGTGATGATCCGCGCGAACGGCGAGCCGACGTACTTCGCCGCCGACGCTGCGTACTACCTGTCCAAGAAGGACCGCGGCTACACCGAGAAGATCTACCTCCTCGGCGCCGACCACCACGGCTACATCAACCGGCTCAAGGCCATCGCAGCCGCCGCCGGCGACGATCCCGAGGTCAACATCGAGGTCCTGATCGGCCAGCTGGTCTCCGTCAACGGTGCCAAGCTGTCCAAGCGGGCCGGCAACATCATCGAGCTCAAGGACCTCATCTCCTGGCTCGGCAAGGACGCCGTGCGCTACTCGCTCGCCCGGTTCCCCGCCGATTCGCCGCTGACCCTGGACCCGGACCTGCTGAAGAAACACAGCAACGAAAACCCGGTGTTCTACGTCCAGTACGCCCACGCGCGCTCCCGCGGCGCCGCCCGCAACGCCGTCGCTGCGGGCGTCGAGCGCCGTGTGAACGGCAAGGACAGCTTCGACGCCGCCCTGCTGGACCACGCCACCGAGAACGAACTGCTCTCGCACCTGGGCAGCTACCCCTCGGTGGTGGCCAAGGCCGCCGAACTGCGCGAGCCGCACCGCGTGGCCCGCCACCTGGAAGTCATTGCCGGCGCCTACCACCGCTGGTATGACGCCTGCCGGGTGGCGCCCCAGGGCGAGGAACCCATCACCGACACCAACCGCACCCGGCTGTGGCTCAACGACGCCACCAGCCAGGTGCTGGCCAACGGACTGGAACTGCTGGGCGTCTCGGCGCCGGAACGGATGTAACCGCCATGACTGCAAAATCAGGGCAGCCTGAAAAATCGGGACAGCCCGCAATCTCAGGACAGCCGGCCGACGCACGCAACACCGGTGCTGCGGGCTCACCGCTCGCGCCCGGCTGGCTCGAGGTCCCCGCCGACCTCAACGCCCTCCACGAACCGCTGTGGGCGGGCGGTGTCGAACGGAACGACGGCGGCGAGCTCACCATCGAGGGGCTCACGGTCAGCGAGCTGCAGCGCCAGTACGGCACGCCGCTGTTCGTGCTGAGCGAGACCGACTTCCGCGCCCGCGCCCGGGCGTTCAGCGACGCGTTCAACGACGCCTTCGCGGACATCTGCGGGGGAGTGGACGTCTACTACGCCGGCAAGTCCTTCCTGTGCACCTCCGTGGTCCGCTGGGTCGAGGAAGAGGGGCTGCGCCTGGACACCGCGTCCGGCGGCGAACTCGCCGTCGCCGCCCTCGCCGGCATCCCCGGCGCCGACGTCGCGCTGCACGGCAACAACAAGTCCGACGCCGAAATCCACCGGGCCCTCGACATGCAGCTGGGCCGGATCGTGGTGGACAGCCTCGACGAGCTGGACCGCGTCGCGGCGATCGCCGCCAACCGGGGGGACACCGCCAGGGTCATGCTGCGGCTGACCCCCGGAGTGCACGCCCACACCCACGAATTCATCGCCACCGCCCACGAGGACCAGAAATTCGGTCTCTCCATGGCCGGGGACTCCACCGACCAGGCCGGGCTGTCCGCCGCCGAGGAAGCCGTGGCCGCGGCAACCCGGCACGAGAGCATCGAACTGCTGGGCCTGCACTGCCACATCGGCTCCCAGATCTTCGAGCCGGACGGCTTCGCCCTCGCCGCGGAAAAGCTGCTGGACTTCCTGGCTGCGATGCAGTCGAAATACTCCATCGTGCTGCCCGAACTGGACCTCGGGGGCGGCTACGGCATCGCCTACACCTCTGTTGACACACCGCGCCCGGCCGCCGAGATCGCGCAGGCGATGGCCGCCGTCGTCCGGTCCAAATGCGCTGCGCTGGGCATTTCCGCCCCGCGGATCTCGATCGAACCGGGCCGCGCGATCGTCGGAAGCACGACGTTCACGCTGTACGAGGTCGGCACGCTCAAGACCGTCCGGGTGGATTTCCCGGCCTCCGGGGCCGCCGTTGCCGGCGCGACCGGCCAGAACGCCGGCGAAGACGTTACGTACCCCCGCCGGTATGTGTCGGTGGACGGCGGGATGAGCGACAACCCCCGGCCGGTGCTGTACGACGCGGATTATTCGGCAATTCTCGCCTCGCGGAGCTCCGACGCGGGTCCGCAGCTGTCCCGAGTAGTGGGCAAACATTGCGAGAGCGGCGACATAGTTGTTAGAGATGTATATCTGCCCGAGGACGTGGCAGCCGGTGATCTGCTTGCTGTACCGGGTACCGGCGCCTACTGCTGGGCCCTGTCAAGCAACTACAACTATCTGGCCCGGCCGGGCGTTGTCGCTGTCCGCGACGGATCTGCCCGGCTCATTGTCCGCGGGGAAACCGAAGAAGATCTGCTCAACCGCGACATGGGAGTCTGAATGACCGAATTGCGAACCCTGAAAGTGGCCCTGCTGGGCTGTGGCAACGTTGGGGCCCAGGTAGCGCGGATTCTCATTGACGACGCCGACGCCCTCGCCGCCCGCACGGGCGCCCGCCTCGAACTGACGGGCATCGCCGTGCGCAACCTCGAAGCCGAGCGCGACGTCGAGCTGCCGCAGGAGCTGTTCACCGCGGACGCCGAAACCCTCGTCAAGGACGCCGACGTCGTGATCGAGCTCATGGGCGGGATTGAACCGGCCCGTACCCTGATCCTCACCGCCATGCGGCACGGGTCCTGTGTTGTCACCGGCAACAAGGCGCTCCTGGCGCAGGACGGCCCCACGCTGTACGAGGAAGCGGACAAGGCCGGCGTGCAGCTCTCCTACGAGGCCGCCGTCGCCGGTGCCATCCCCATCCTGCGGCCCATCCGCGACAGCCTCTCCGGCGACCGGATCACCCGGGTGCTCGGGATCGTCAACGGCACCACCAACTTCATCCTCGACCAGATGGACTCCACCGGCGCGCAGTTCGCCGATGCCCTGGCCGAGGCGCAGCGCCTGGGCTACGCGGAAGCCGATCCCACGGCCGACGTGGAGGGCTACGACGCCGCGGCCAAGGCCGCGATCCTTGCCTCGCTGTCCTTCCACACCCGCTTCGCCCTGGAAGACGTCTCGTGCGAGGGCATCACGGCGGTCAGCGCGGCGGATATCGCCGCCGCCAAGGAAGCCGGCTTCGTCATCAAGCTGCTCGCGATCGCCGAGAAACTCACTGACGAGGACGGCAACACCGGCGTCTCCGTCCGCGTGCACCCCACGATGCTGCCCCGCGAACACCCCCTCGCCGCCGTCCGCGGTGCGTTCAACGCCGTCTTCATCGAAGCCGAGAACGCCGGCGAGCTCATGTTCTACGGCCAGGGTGCCGGCGGCACCCCGACGGCGTCCGCCGTGCTGGGAGACCTCGTCTCCGCGGCCCGCCGCATCGTCCTGGGCGGCCCCGGCCGGACCGAAACCACCACCGGGCACGTGCCCGCGCTGCCCATCGACGCAGCCATCACGAGCTACTACATCGGCCTCGACGTCGCGGACCAGCCCGGCGTCCTGGCCCGGATCGCCCAGCTCTTCGCGGAGCACGGCGTATCCATCGAAATCATGCGGCAGACCATCCACCGCGACGCCGACTCCAACGTGGAATCGGCCGAGCTGCGGATCGTGACACACCGTGCACGCGAATCCGCACTTGCAGCAACCGTCAAGGCCGTCAAGGCCCTGGACATCATCAATTCCGTCACATCCGTACTGCGGGTAGAAGGGGTCTAAGTGGCTCACCAATGGCGCGGTGTCATCCGCGAATACGCTGATCGTCTTCCTGTCACGGAAGCCACTAAGGTCATCACCCTGGGCGAGGGCGGCACCCCGCTCGTGCACGCCCGCCACCTCTCCGAGCTGACCGGCAGCACCGTCTACCTCAAGGTCGAAGGCATGAACCCGACCGGTTCGTTCAAGGACCGCGGCATGACCATGGCGATGACGGCCGCGGTGGCCGCCGGCGCCAAGGCCGTGGTGTGCGCGTCCACCGGCAACACCTCGGCGTCCGCCGCGGCCTACGCGACGGCGGCAGGGCTGCAGTGCGCGGTGCTCGTCCCCGAGGGCAAGATCTCCATGGGCAAGCTCAGCCAGGCAATCGCGCACGGCGCCACGCTGCTGCAGGTGGATGGCAACTTCGACGACTGCCTCGACATCGCCCGCAAGCTCGGCGAGTCCTACCCGGTGTTCCTGGTCAACTCCGTCAACCCGGCCCGGATCGAGGGCCAGAAGACCGGCGCCTTTGAAGTGGTGGATTCGCTCGGCGACGCCCCCGACTTCCACGTCCTTCCCGTGGGCAACGCCGGCAACATCAGCGCGTACTGGAAGGGCTACAAGGAGTACGCAGCGGCGTTTGAATCTCCCACCGCAGGATCGCTGCCCGCCGTCGCCACCAAGACCCCGGTCATGTGGGGCTTCCAGGCCGCAGGGGCGGCCCCCTTCGTCGCCGGCCACCCCATCACCGAGCCCGACACCATCGCCACCGCCATCCGGATCGGCAACCCGGCCTCCTGGGACACCGCCGTGGCGGCCCGGGACGAATCCGGCGGAGTGATCGAGGCCGTCACGGACGAGGAAATCCTGTCCGCGCACCGCTGGCTCTCCGCACGGGAAGGCGTCTTCGTTGAGCCCGGCTCCGCCGCCGGCGTCGCCGGACTGATCAAGAAGCACGCGGCCGGGGAAGTGCCGGCCGGCAAAACGATCGTGATCACGGTGACGGGTCACGGCCTCAAGGACCCGCAGTGGGCCCTGCGCACCGAGGACGGCAGCGATGTGCAGCCGGTAAAGGTCTCCAACGACGTCGTCACCGTCGCCGCAGCACTGGGACTGGAAGAAAAATAACGTTGGAAACCACCCTCACTGTCCCGGCCGAATCAGCTGCCGGCTCCCCGGCCGTTCCGGCTGGCCAGTTGGTCACCCTGCGGGTGCCGGCCACCAGCGCCAACCTGGGCCCCGGATACGACAGCCTCGGCCTGGCGCTTTCGCTGCATGACACGCTCACTGTGGAAACACTGGCCAGCGGCGAACTTGAGTTCGAGCTCAGCGGTGAGGGCGCCGAGTCGCTGCCCCGCGACGCGACGCACCTCGTGGTCAAGGCCCTCACCGAGGCACTGCACCGCCTCGGATTCCGGCACGAGGGCCTGCGGATCACGGCGGACAACGTCAACCCGCACGGGCGCGGCCTGGGTTCCTCTGCCTCGGCCGTGGTGGCTGCCGTCAGCGCCGCGAACGCCCTGGTTCCGGAGGCATCCCGGCGCGGCCGGGACTGGATCCTGCAGCTCACGAGCGAAATGGAAGGCCACCCGGACAACGTCGCACCCGCCATTTTCGGCGGACTGGCGCTGTCATGGCAGGACAGTGACCAGTACAGCAGCACGTGCGCGACCGTGGCCGCCTCGGTGATTCCGGTCGTCGCCGTGCCGGACTACGAGCTCTCCACCGAAGCGGCCCGGGCACTCCTGCCGGCCTCGGTGGGCCACCATGCCGCGGCCATGAACTCCGGCCGTGCCGCGTTGCTGATTCACGCCCTGACCACCAACCCGGAATTCCTGCTGCCGGGCACCGAGGACTACCTGCACCAGAGCTACCGCGCCCAGGCCATGCGGCCCAGCGCCGAGCTGATCGCCGCGCTGCGCCGGGCAGGCCACGCCGCCGTCGTCTCCGGCGCCGGACCCACCGTGCTGGTCCTGGCCAACGGGGAAACGGAAGCCCGCGAGGTTGTGGACTTCATTGGTGCCCACACCGCGGACAACACGCCGGAAGTGGGCTGGCGCGTGATGAAGCTGGCCGTGGACGTCGAAGGTGCTAAAGTGGAAGTGCACCGGCGGTAAATACGCAGGCGGTAAATTAGTAACCGTTCTAAGACCGCGATGTTGGCCACGTAGCCTCTCTCATCTTTCACTGCGCAATATATTTTCCGGTGCCACCTGCTTTCGGTCTGACGCAGGAATCAGCAGAATTGCTCTGCCCCCTGAAACGTCAGCCCGCCGTTCCTCTTTTCTCGGATCGTGCATGGTGAAGCAGTATCCGGCCCTGCTGGCCGAAATCCATCCGGCAAGGCCGAAATCACGGCTGCAGATCTGAACTGCAGCCCAGATCAAATCACCGCGTCCAGCTCTTAGTCTGGACGCCGTCGAGGGGGAAGGATCCTTCGTGACCGAAACCACTGAGCTGTCTCCGGCTGTGGATACATCTTCTGCTGCCGGATCAACGGCAGCACCCGCCAAGAGCAGCGGCCTTGCAGGCCTTAAGCTCGCCCAACTCCAGGCCCTCGCCAGCCAGTTGGGGATTTCCGGCGGTTCCCGCATGCGCAAGGGCGATCTGGTCACGGCCATTTCCGCCCACCGTGCAGGCACCCCGGTAAGCAAGGCTCCGGCCCGCGCTGCTGACAAGGCGAGCGACAACGGCACCGTTGCCCGCGCAGCGGCCCCGGCAGCTGCTCCTGCAGCCGCGCCCGCCGCCGGCGAGGAAGCCCCGGAAAGCCCCCGCGCCCGCCGCGGCCGCAGCCGCCGTGCAGGCAGCGACGGCGTCGTCACGACCGCCGCCGCAGAAGCACCCGCCGCGGCCCCGGTTGAGGCCCCCGCGGTTTCCACTGAAACCGGCGCTGCCGCTGCCGGTACTGCCGAGTCCGCCTCTGCTGCTTCCGGGACGGAAGGCAGCGACCGCACGCGGCAGCCGCGCACCCGCAACCGGCGCCGTGGCGAAGCCGCAGCCCAGGCCACGGAGACCGCTGTCGAGGTCCAGGCCGAACAGCCCGCGGCCGAGCAGCGCACCGAACAGCGTGAGCAGCGCACGGAACAGCGTGAGCAGCGCACCGAGCAGCGTGACGCGCCAGGGCGAACAGGGCAGCGAAGACGGCCAGCGCCGCGACAACACCCGCACCCGCGGCGGCCGCGACGAAACCGCCGGCAGCCGCGAAACCTCCCGCGACACTGCCCGCGACACTGACGACACTGACGGCGGAAGCCGCCGGAACCGCCGGAACCGTCGTGACCGCAACGACCGCGGTGACCGCCAGGGCCAGCAGGACAGCCGCGACAACTCCTCGCGCAACGACCGCTTCCGCGACCGTAACGACCGCCGCCGCGGCCGTGCGCAGGGACCGGACGTCGACGACGTCGAGGTCACCGAGGACGATGTCCTCCTGCCCGTCGCCGGTATCCTCGACGTGCTCGAGAACTACGCGTTCATCCGCACCTCGGGCTACCTGCCGGGCCCGAACGACGTCTACGTCTCGCTCGCCCAGGTCAAGAAGTACAACCTGCGCAAGGGCGACGCCGTCGTCGGCGCCATCCGGGCACCGCGCGAAGGCGAGGACCGCAGCCAGCAGTCCGCCCGCCAGAAGTTCAACGCGCTGGTCCGCGTCACCTCGGTCAACGGCAAGACCCCCGAGGAACTCAAGGACCGCGTCGAATTCGCGAAGCTCGTCCCGCTGTACCCCTCCGAGCGCCTGCGCCTCGAGACGGACCCGAAGAAGATCGGCCCGCGTGTCATCGACCTCGTGGCCCCGATCGGCAAGGGCCAGCGCGGCCTGATCGTCTCGCCGCCGAAGGCCGGCAAGACGCTCATCCTGCAGTCCATCGCCAACGCCATCACCACCAACAATCCTGAGGTCCACCTCATGATGGTGCTCGTTGACGAACGTCCCGAAGAAGTCACCGACATGCAGCGCACCGTCAAGGGCGAGGTCATTGCCTCCACCTTCGACCGTCCCGCCGATGACCACACCACCGTGGCCGAGCTCTCCATCGAGCGCGCCAAGCGCCTCGTGGAAATGGGCATGGACGTTGTGGTGCTCCTGGACTCCATGACCCGTCTGGGCCGTGCCTACAACCTGGCAGCACCGGCCTCCGGCCGCATCCTGTCCGGTGGTGTGGACTCCGCGGCGCTGTACCCGCCGAAGCGCTTCTTCGGTGCAGCCCGCAACATCGAAAACGGCGGCTCGCTGACCATCCTGGCCACCGCGCTCGTCGAGACCGGCTCCAAGATGGACGAGGTCATCTTCGAAGAGTTCAAGGGCACCGGCAACATGGAACTGCGCCTGTCCCGCCAGCTGGCCGACAAGCGCATCTTCCCGGCCGTGGACGTCAACGCGTCCGGTACCCGCCGCGAAGAGAACCTGCTTTCCCCCGAGGAAGTCAAGATCATGTGGAAGCTGCGCCGCGTCCTCTCCGGACTCGAAACGCAGCAGAGCCTTGAGCTGCTGACCAACAAGATCCGGGAGACCCAGACGCAACGTCGAGTTCCTCATGCAGGTGCAGAAGACGACGCTTGGTGCGAAGTCCGATAACGACAAGTAGCTGACGCATAACCGCTCGAAAATTGGCGGCCCCGCCCCTCCGCCGGGTGGCTCACGATCTGCGATCGTGAGCCACCCGGCTCCGGCAGGCCCGAAGCCACTGCCGAGGGCTCGACCGACTTGCGAGCCGGGAGTCATCGACGGCTCTCGGCCGCGAATCGAGCGGTGAGTGACCCCGCGTTGCAGTAACTAGACTTGAGAGAGTCGAAAGAGGTTTTGAAAATGTTTGAGTCCGTACAGGGCCTGTTGGATGAGCACGACTCCATCCAGGCGCAGCTTGGCGATCCGGCTGTCTACGCTGACCAGCGGCTCGCCCGGAAACTGGGGCGGCGCTATGCCCAGCTGAACGGCATTGTGGAGGCCTACCACCGCTGGGAAGCCATCCGCGATGACCTGGCGGCTGCCAAGGAAATGGCGGACGAGGACCCCGAGTTCGCCGCGGAGGTACCCGAGCTGGAGGCGCGCTGGAGACGGCGGCGGCCAAGCTGCGCCGGCTGCTGATCCCGCGCGACCCGGACGATGCCCGCGACGTGATCCTGGAGGTCAAGGGCGGCGAAGGCGGCGACGAGGCTGCGCTGTTCGCCGCGCGACCTGCTGCGGATGTACAGCCGTTACGCGGAATCCCGCGGCTGGAAGACCGAGATCATCTCCGCCACCGAGTCGGACCTTGGCGGCTACAAGGACGTCCAGATGGCCGTCAAGGGCAACTCGAACGACCCTGCCGAGGGCGTGTACGCGCGGCTGAAGTTCGAAGGCGGCGTGCACCGCGTGCAGCGCGTCCCCGTGACCGAATCCCAGGGCCGCATCCACACCTCGGCCGCCGGCGTGCTGGTGCTGCCCGAAGTGGACGAGCCCGAGGAAGTCGAGATCAACCAGAACGACCTCAAGATCGACGTCTACCGGTCCTCCGGTCCCGGCGGGCAGTCGGTCAACACCACCGACTCGGCCGTGCGCATCACCCACCTTCCCACCGGCATCGTCGTGGCCATGCAGAACGAGAAGTCGCAGCTGCAGAACCGTGAGGCCGGCATGCGCGTGCTGCGCGCCCGCATCCTGGCGCACCAGCAGGAGCTGATCGACGCCGAGAACTCGGCCCAGCGCAAGTCGCAGATCCGCACCATGGACCGCTCCGAGCGCATCCGCACCTACAACTACCCGGAAAACCGGATCGCGGACCACCGCACCGGTTACAAGGCCTACAACCTGGACCAGGTCATGAACGGCGACCTGGAGCCGGTGATCCAGTCGGCCATCGAACTGGACGAGCAGTCCCGGCTCGACGCCATCGGCGAATAGGCGCGGGTTACCCCTGATGACAGCAGGCAATGGCCCGAGCCTCGCGGAGGCCGTCCGCGAGGCGACGGCGGTCCTGGCCGCGGCCGGCGTGCCCAGCCCGCGCGTCGACGCCGAGCTCCTGGCCGAGCACCTGCTCGGCGTCGGGCTCGGCCGGCTGCGCGCGCTGATGCTCGGCGACGCGCCGGCGCCGCTTGGCTATGCAGACCTCGTGGCCGAACGGGCGCAGCGGATCCCGCTGCAGCACATCACGGGAGTGGCGCATTTCCGCTACCTCGATCTCGCCGTCGGGCCGGGGGTCTTCATCCCGCGGCCGGAAACCGAGTCCGTGGTGCAGCTGGTCATTGACTGGCTTAGCGACAGGAACCGGCTGCAGGGCCTGGCGCACCCCAAGGTGGTGGACCTGGGCACCGGTTCCGGCGCGATCGCCGGGTCGATCGCGCACGAGGTTCCCGGCGCGGAAGTCCATGCGGTGGAGTACAGCGAGTTCGCACATGCCTGGGCGGCGAAAAACCTGGCTTCCCTGGGCGTCCACCTCATCCGCGGCGATCTGCGCGACGCGCTGCCCGAACACAACGGCACCTTCGACGTCGTCGTCTCCAACCCGCCCTACATTCCGGCCGAAGCGATCCCGAACGAACCCGAAGTGGCGCTGCACGACCCGCCCGAGGCGCTGTACGGCGGGGGAGCGGACGGAATGGAACTTCCGACGGCGGCGGCCGCCTCGGCTGCCCGGCTGCTGGTGCCCGGCGGCTACTTCGTGATGGAGCACGCCGAAGTCCAGTCGGCGTGGATCGCCACGATGCTGAAGCGCACCGGGAGGTTCTCCGAGGTGACGACGCACCGTGACCTCAACGGCAAGGACCGTGCCACCAGCGCTGTGCTGACGCCGTCCGAATCGTGTGACAAGTGATGAAAGAATAGGCCAGTGACGACTAGCTACGATTGCACGGCAGCTGAGCAGCGCGCCGCAGGACTTGAACACGCCCAGCGGGCCATCCGCGAGAACAAGTGCGTGGTCTTCCCCACCGACACCGTCTACGGCATCGCGGCCGACGCCTTCTCGCCCCTCGCCGTGACCTTGCTGCTTGCGTCCAAGGGCCGCAGCCGGAAGATGCCCCCGCCCGTACTGATCCCCAGGCTGAACGCCCTCGATGGTCTCGCCACGGATGTTCCGGCCGAGGCGCGGCGCCTGGCCGAGGCCTTCTGGCCCGGCGGCCTGACCCTGATCCTGCGCGCCCAGCCGTCCCTGGACTGGGATCTCGGCGAGACCAAGGGGACCGTGGCCCTGCGGATCCCGGCCGACGAGATCGCCCAGGACCTGCTGACGCTCACCGGACCCCTCGCCGTGTCCTCCGCGAACCGCACCGGACACGCGGCGGCGCAGACCGCCGCGGAGGCCGAGGCCCAGCTGGCCGAATCCGTGGAAGTCTACCTTGAGGGCGGACCGCGGCCCGCCGAGGGTGCCGAGGCCCTCGCCTCGACCATCATCGACGCGACCGCCCTGCCGTTGCGCGTGGTCCGCCAGGGAGCCATCAGCCTCGAACGACTGCGCGGCGTGGTTCCCGGCCTGGTGGATGTCGACGGCAACGCCCTGACCTGGCTGTGCCTGCCGAAGCTGTGCCTGCCGAAGTTGTGCCTGCCGAAGCTGAGCCCGGCGCCGCGCCGGGCGCAGGGTCCGGCTCCGCATGACGCTGGAGCGCCAACCCGTCCCGTTCCTCGACGTCGATGCGACCCCCCTGACGGTGTCCGAGCTGACCGCCGTCCTCAGCACCTACGTCGCCGAGGGCGGGACCCGGACAGTGGTGGGGCACAACCTGCACAGTGTGACGCTGTTCCACTCCGACCCCGGCTTCCGGTCGTTCTACGAGCACAGCGACGTGGTCCTGATCGACGGCGCCCCGGTGCTGTGGCTTTGGGCCAAGACCGGCGAAGAGGACGACGGGCGGGGGCCGGTGATGGACTACCGGCTGGGGTCCACAGACTGGATTCCCGCCCTGGGCAATGTCGGGGGCCTCGAGCGGATCGCGGTGATCGGTGCAGGCGCCGTGGCCAACGCCGGCGCCGTGGCCAGGCTGCGGGAGATCGTTCCCGGGGCGCGCGTCGACGGAATGCCCGGCGAAGGCTGGAACCAGGACCTTGAGGAAGCCGCCGTCGAATGGCTTTCCCGGCTGCGCCCGCAGCTTGTGCTCCTGGGCCTCGGCATGCCGCTGCAGGAACAGGTCCTGGCGCGCAGGCGGCACACGCTCCCGCCGGCCGTCTACTGCACCGTGGGTGGCGCCATCGAACAGCTTGCCGGTGTCCAGAAACTGGCGCCGCGCTGGATCGGGCGGCTCGGGCTCGAATGGGCCTGGCGGCTCATGCTCCACCCGCAGCGGGTGGCCTACCGGGTGTTCGGCGAGCCGTGGGTCCTGCTGGGCCTGCTGCTGCGCCGGCGGCTCCGCCGGCAACCTTAGTTAGGGCTGCAACCTTAGCGCCTGCGGCGCGGACGGTCAGAACTTCTGGTCCTCCAGCGGACCGAAGCCCTTGCCGCGCAGCCCGGTGGAAAAGGCCCGGAACCAGCCGGCGAGCCCGCGGAAGTCGCCGCTGCGCAGGAAGTACCCGAGGTAACCGCCCACATCCGCAACGAAGGACTTGACCCGGAAATGGCGGCGGATCATATAGCCGCGGTTCCGGTAGTAGAAGTAGCGCTTGAAGGCGGAGTCCGGAACGATCACGTGCCACCGGGCGCCGAAAACATGCTTGGTTTCGGAGAACGCGTGCGGGTGGGTGATGGCCGCGGTGGTGACCGTGCCGAAGCGGATCCCGGCCTTCCGCAGCCTCAGCGTGAAGTCCACCTCGTCGCCGCGGATGAACAGGCGCATGTCCGGCAGGCCGACCTTGAAGAAGACATCGGCACGGATCAGGGCGCCGTTGAAGAAGTGTCCGTCGTCGGGCAGGAACCCGACCTTTTCCACCTCCGCACGCTCATGCGTGACCTTGCCGTTGAGGCGGAAGAAAAAGGACAGCTGGTCCGGGTGTCCGGGGGCCACCACGAGGGGAACCACGGCGTCCAGGTTCCGCGCCTGTGCCTCGCGCAGCAACGTGGCGAGGCATTCGGGATCGGCCGGCTCGGCGTCGTCATCCATCATCCAGATCCAGTCCGCCCCGCTGGCCACAGCCTTGAGGATGGCCAGCGAAAAACCGCCGGCCCCGCCAAGGTTGGCCTCGGACCGGACGTAGTCCACGTTGGCGTGCCGGGTGGCGACATCCTTGGAGGGCACGGTGCCGCTGTCGACGAGGCAAATGGAGCGGACCGGAGCGGTCTGGCTGTTGATGGCATCCATCAGGACTGCCAGCTCCCTGGGACGGTCAAACGTCACGGCAGCAACTGCAACCGAGGGGGTCATCGCGGGGTCCTTTCAGCACGACCGTCAGTGGTTTTCCCGCCGGCGGAGGGCCGTGTGACGCGAAGACAGGTGGCCGTTGGCATTAGTATCTTGACTAGAGTCCACTGTAATACAGCCCTGTCAGGCACTACGCACTGCCTGCCCTGCGCACGGCGACGGAGAAGTTTCATTTTTCGAAAGACAGTTCCACGGCAATCCAATACACCCCATTTCCGCAGCTCACCGGTGCCCCCGGCGCTGCGGAGCGTGCCGCCGTGTGTTGCCTGCACTGACAATCCCGGGCCGGTGGTCTCCCCGTGATCATGTACCTGCTCATGATGCTGACCGCAGCGCTCGTGAGCTACGCGGCCACCTGGGGTGCCCGGCTTGTCGGCAACAAGCTTGAGCTGTATTCCCCGATCCGCAGCCGCGACATGCATTCGACGCCGGTCTCCAGGCTCGGCGGCCTGGGCATCTTCGCGGGGGTCCTGGTGGCGCTGGTCGTGGCCAGCAATTCGTTCTTCGTCAAGGACATCTTCCGCAACAACACGGCGCCCTGGGGCATCCTCGCCGGCGCCGCCGTGATTGTGCTCGTCGGCGTCGCGGACGACCTGCTGGACCTGCGCTGGTGGGTCAAGCTGATCGGACAGAGCGCCGCGGCACTGGTCGTGGCCACCTGGGGAGTCCGCATGACGATCATCCCGTTCATTCCCGAACCGTTCGTGATTCAGAACGAGGCCGTGAGCATCGTGCTGACGGCCGGGCTGATCGTGACCACCATGAACGCGTTCAACTTCATCGACGGACTGGACGGCCTCGCCGCGGGAGTGGCGATCATCGGGGGAGCGGCGTTCTTCCTCACGGCCTACTGGGTCCACCGGACCGCCGTCCTGCTGGACCGCTTCGGACCTGGCCACCCTCCTGACAGCCATTGTGGTGGGCAGTTGCATCGGCTTCCTGCCGCACAACTGGTTCCCCTCGAAGATCTTCATGGGCGACTCCGGGGCCATGCTGATCGGACTGCTCATGGCCTCGGCCGGCGTCGTGTCCACCGGGCCAGATCACGTTCCGGGCTCTACGACCGGGCCAACGGTATCCCCACGATCATCCCGATCCTGTTGCCGTTCGCCGTGCTGTTCCTGCCGCTCCTGGACCTGTGCCTGGCGGTGGTGCGGCGGACCGCGCTGGGCCGTTCCCCGTGGTCGGCGGACCGCGGGCACCTGCACCACAAGCTGCTGGACATCGGGTACTCGCACCGCGGCGCCGTGGTGCTGATGTACCTGTGGACCTGCGTCCTGGCCTTCGGCGGCCTCGCGTTCGCGATCTTCCCGTGGCACATCGTGCTCGCCGTCGATCTGGCCGCCGCGGCAATCATGGCCGTCGTGACAGCATGGCCGTACCTCCGGCAGCGGGGGCCGGGTCAAATGGCCGCCACGCGGGAGTAACCTGTCCGGCATGCCGGAGTAACCTGCTCCGACGCGCTTTTCCGAATAATTTCTATCTAATGTAGAATTCAGGGGCGGCAGTTCGCCGCCCGCCTTCACCAGCACGCCTTCTGACCAGCACCGCACCGCGACGATTGGGATCTCATGACCTCCAACGCCGAACCCGGATCCGCATCCGGCGCCGGACCCGTTGGTGTCTCGGGTCCCACAAAATCCTTGTGGCTGAAGCTACTGGCCATGAGTTCGGCGGTATCCGCCGTCGCCCTGCTGCTGACCGGCATTGCCGCCGTCGTCTTCAACGGTGCCGTGGGATTCTGGTCTTCCCTTTTCGGCGGAGCCCTGGTGATGGCGTTCTTTGCCATCAGCCTCGCGGTGGGCCACTTCGTCGGCCGCAACAACCCCTCCGGAGCGATCGGACTGTTCGTCGCGACGTATTTCGTCAAGGTCGTCGGCTTTGCCGTGGTCCTCTTCGTCATCGGGGCTCCGGCCTGGCTGCACGGCCGCTGGTTCCTCATCGGCGCCGTCGTGACCGTGGTGTTCTGGCAGGCGGCCGAGATCTACGGTTTCAGCAAGGCGAGGCTCCAGATTTACAACGATCCCGAACCCCGAAAAGGCGGCACCGATGTTTAGCCGCAAAATGGGCCGAAGGCCAGCTACCGGGCCACTTGCCGGACCCATCAACAAGGCTGCCAAAACACCTCAAACCACAGCCGGTGCCCCCGGTGTATCCACCGACGGCAGCGACGGCGGATACAACGCCGGAATCGCCGTCTTTAGCTACATTGTTGGCGGAATCATCGTCTGGAGTTTGATAGGGTGGGGACTGGATAATCTGTGGGGAACCCGCTGGATTGTGCTCGCAGGCGCGCTGCTTGGAGCTGCGGGAGGGTTCTATCTTTCTCATATGCACGGCCTCACCAGTAACAGGACTTTAGCTGATGGGGACAATGCTGCACGTGGCCCGTCCAAGGACGAGGAACAGTAATGCCAAATAATTTTACAGGGGGAGAGGCGGGCACCAATGTCGCCGGTCCCCGCCCAACGCCCAATGATGGACACTGCAGAGAGGAAACGCGTTGATCGCGCTTGCGCTCCCGGCCCAAGATTCAGGAACCTTCACGCCTCCTGGAATTGAAGAACTTCACCTGCCGGCTATCATCCCTTGGGGTGCGGCCGAAGGATTTTCCAAGCAGATGCTGCTGGTAATCCTGTCGGTTGTCATTATCGCTACATTTTTTGTGATCGCTGCGCGGAAGCAGCAGCTCGTTCCCGGCAAGGTGCAGTTCGCAGGCGAGGCGGCCTATAGCTTCGTCCGCAACAGCATCGCCAAGGACATCATCGGCGGCAGGGACTTCATGAAGTATGTCCCGCTGCTGTTCAGCCTGTTCTTCTTCATCCTCGTGAACAACATCTACGGTGCAATCCCGCTGATCCAGCTTCCGACTTTCTCGCACGTCGGCGGGGCCTACGTGATGGCAGCGATCGTGTACATCACCTGGATCGCCGTCGGCATCAGGAAGAGCGGCCTGAAGTACTTCAAGCTGGCCACGGTTCCAACCGGCGTGCCGTTCTACATCCTCCCGATCGTCGTCCCGATCGAGATCATCTCCAACTTCCTGGTCCGCCCGGTCACGCACAGCCTCCGTCTGTTCGCCACCATGCTGGCCGGCCACTTGATCATGATGATCTCCGGTGCGGGCATTGAATTCCTCGTGATGCAGGAAAACGTCCTCCTTAAGGGCGCGTCCGTACTCGTCCTTGGCGGCGCCATCGCCATGTACATGCTCGAAGCGCTGATCATGGTGCTGCAGGCCTACGTCTTCACGCTGCTGACCGCGATCTACATCGAAGGCGCGCTGCACGCCGACAGCCACTAGGCACAAGGCCGCAGGGCAAGCGCCAGCAGGCGCAACGCCAACAGGCACAACATAGTCTTCCCCTCACGGGGATGAAGCAACCCAAACAACCTGCCACATGGGTGGCATCTTGAAAGGAAGAAAAATGGAAGGCTCCATCAACGGCTCCCTCAACCTCATCGGCTACGGCCTCTCCGCCATCGGCGGTGGTATCGGTGTGGGTCTCGTGTTCGCCGCGTACATCAACGGTGTGGCACGTCAGCCGGAAGCCCAGCGCGTCCTGCAGCCGATCGCATTCCTCGGCCTCGCGCTGACTGAAGCCCTCGCCATCCTTGGCCTGGTCTTCGCGTTCGTTCTTAAGTAAACAGAACAACCGAACATCCAGAACCGAGTAGATAAGGACGGGTGAAATATGAATCAAGCGATCATCTCAGCCGCCACCGAAGGCGGTACTAACCCCCTCGTTCCCAATCCTTGGGAGATGCTTGTCGTCTTCGCCGGCTTTGCTGTCCTCATGTACATCGTGGTCAAGTACGTTGTCCCGATGTTCGAGAAGACCTTCGCAGAGCGGGCCGAGGCCATCGAGGGTGGTATCGCCAAGGCTGAAAAGGCCCAGGCCGAAGCCTCCGCAGCACTCGAAGAGTACAAGCAGCAGCTCACGGAAGCCCGCACCGAAGCCAACCGCATCCGTGAGGAAGCACGCGCCGAAGGTGCCCAGATCCTTGCAGAGCTGAAGGAGAAGGCGGCTGCCGAGTCTGCCCGCATCACCGCACAGGCCCACGCGCAGATCGAATCCGAGCGCCAGGCGGCCGTTGTGTCGCTGCGCGCGGAGGTCGGCACGCTGGCCACGACGCTGGCCAGCCGCATCGTCGGCGAGGCTCTGAGCGACGATGCACGGTCGGCCCGAGTGGTGGACCGCTTCCTGGCAGATCTGGAGAACCAGAACGCGGGTGTAGCTAAGTAATGGCAGGTGTATCGAGCGAATCGCTGGCCGCTGCGCTGGCGGCCCTGGAGGCCAAGCTTCCCACCGCGTCGCTGCAGTTGGCAAAGGAACTCTTCGGAATCCTGGGAACGGTGGACAGCTCGGCTGGCTTGCGCCGCGCCTTGACTGACCCGTCCCGCAGCGGTGACGAAAAGTCGGCGCTGGTCAAGCAGCTCTTCAGCGGGAAAGTCTCCGCTGACGCTGTTGAGATCACGGCCGGACTGGCCAGCTCCCGCTGGGCATCGGCACGGGATATCGGCGATGCACTCGAGACTCTTGCCGCTTCGGTGGTCATCGCTGTTGCCGAGAACAAGTCGGCCGTCTCTGCCTCCGGGCTCAACGGACTGGAAGCCCTGGAGAACGATCTGTTCGCCTTCAACCAGGCCGTCGAGTCCAGCCACGAGGTCCAGCGTGCTCTGTCCGAGCCGCAGGCCAGCCCGGCCGCCAAGGTGTCCCTCGCCGAGAAGCTCGTACCTGGTGCGAGCAAGGAAGCGAAAGTCCTGATCGGACAGGCCGTCACGGCTCCGCGCGGGCTCAAGGTCACCAAGCTGGTTCGCCGTTTCGCCGAGCTTGCCGCCAAGCGCCAGCAGCGCTGGATTGCAACGGTCAGCGTCACCCGTCCGCTGACGGAGACCCAGACCAGCCGCCTGCAGGCGGGGCTGAACGCCCTTTACGGGCGCGAGCTCAAGATCAACATGAACGTTGACCCGGCACTGATCGGTGGCATCCGGATCCAGGTAGGCGACGAAGTGGTTGACGCTTCGGTCGCCGGCCGCCTGGGCCAGCTCCAGCGTCAGCTTGCCGGCTAGCCGGACAAGCACAACCTAACGACAAGAAACCCCGGTCATCGTGAGCAACGATGATCACGAAAACAGGAGAGCAGGGACTGCAGATGGCCGAATTGACCATCAACGCCGACGACGTCCGTATTGCGTTGAACGAGTTCGCGGCGTCCTACGAACCCGGAAACGCAGAGCGCGTAGAGGTCGGCCGTGTAACAACCGCAGGTGACGGCATCGCCCGTGTTGAGGGCCTTCCCTCGGTCATGGCGAACGAGCTGCTTCGCTTCGAAGACGGCACCCTGGGCCTGGCCCAGAACCTTGACGTCCGCGAGATCGGTGTGATCGTCCTCGGTGACTTCACCGGAATCGAAGAAGGCCAGGAAGTCCACCGCACCGGACAGGTTCTGTCCGTGCCGGTTGGCGACGCCTTCCTCGGCCGCGTGGTTGACCCGCTGGGCCAGCCCATCGACGACCTCGGCGAGATCAAGGCCGAGACCACCCGTGCCCTGGAACTCCAGGCGCCCGGCGTGACCCAGCGTAAGTCGGTTCACGAGCCGATGCAGACTGGCCTGAAGGCCATCGACGCGATGATCCCGATCGGCCGCGGCCAGCGCCAGCTGATCATCGGTGACCGCCAGACCGGCAAGTCGGCAATCGCGATCGACACGATCATCAACCAGAAGGCCAACTGGGCTTCGGGCGATGTCACCAAGCAGGTGCGCTGCATCTATGTAGCCATCGGCCAGAAGGCATCCACGATCGCTGCCGTCCGCCAGACCCTCGAGGACAACGGCGCACTGGAATACACCACGATCGTGGCTTCCCCCGCGTCCGACCCCGCAGGCTTCAAGTACCTGGCACCGTACGCCGGTTCGGCAATCGGCCAGCACTGGATGTACGGCGGCAAGCACGTCCTCATCGTGTTCGATGACCTGTCCAAGCAGGCCGAGGCCTACCGTGCAGTGTCACTGCTGCTCCGCCGCCCGCCGGGACGCGAAGCCTACCCGGGCGACGTCTTCTACTTGCACTCCCGTCTGCTGGAGCGTTGTGCCAAGCTCTCCGACGAGCTCGGTGCAGGCTCGATGACCGGCCTGCCGCTGATCGAGACCAAGGCGAACGACGTGTCCGCCTACATCCCGACCAACGTGATCTCCATCACCGATGGCCAGATCTTCCTGCAGTCGGACCTCTTCAACGCCAACCAGCGCCCCGCTGTCGACGTCGGTGTGTCCGTCTCCCGTGTTGGTGGCGCCGCCCAGGTCAAGTCCATGAAGAAGGTCTCCGGTACCTTGAAGCTGGAACTGGCCCAGTACCGCGACATGCAGGCCTTCGCCATGTTTGCCTCGGACCTCGACGCCGCATCGCGCCAGCAGCTGACCCGTGGTGCACGCCTGATGGAACTGCTCAAGCAGGGCCAGTACTCGCCGTTCCCGATCGAGAACCAGGTTGTCTCCATCTGGGCCGGCACCAACGGCTACCTCGACGACGTTCCGGTTGAAGACATCAACCGCTTCGAGACCGAGTTCCTGGAGCACCTCAAGCACAAGTCCTCCATCCTGACGACGCTGGCCCAGACCAACGTCATGGACGATGACACCGCTGAAGCACTGAAGACCGCGATCGTGGCCTTCAAGAAGGGCTTCTTCGGCGAGGGAGACAACCTCCTGGTCGGTGCGGGGCACGAGGAGCACGCCCCCATCGGCGAGGACCAGGTCGACCAGGAAAAAATCGTCAAGCAGAAGCGCTAGTTTCGCTGGCAGGGACTGCCGGGACCCGCACGGGTTCCGGCAGTCCCGGCCATCGGGATCTTAGGAAAGGATAAGTATGGGAGCCCAGATCCGGGTCTACCGCCAGAAGATCAGCTCGACGACGTCGATGCGCAAGATCTTCAAGGCGATGGAACTGATCGCTACCTCGCGCATCGGCAAGGCCCGCGCACGCGTAGCAGCTTCACTGCCTTACGCGAACGCGATCACGCGTGCCGTTTCTGCTGTCGCAAGCCAGAGCGAAATCGACCACCCGCTGGTCACCGAGCCGGCGCAGATCCGCCGGGCCGCCGTCCTGGTCATCACCTCGGACCGTGGCCTCGCAGGATCGTACTCGGCGAGCGTCCTCAAGCAGGCCGAAGGCCTCAACGAGCTGCTCCACGAGGAAGGCAAGGAAGTCAAGACGTTCCTGGTCGGCCGCAAGGCGCAGGCGTACTTCGACTTCCGGAACCGTCCGTACCACCGCGTATGGACCGGCAACACGGATGCACCGGAGTTCGCGACCGCGCGGGAAGTCAGCGAAGCACTGCTGGCTGATTTCGCTACCGCCTACGAAGAGGGCGGCGTCGACGAAATCCACGTCGTCTACACCCGCTTCAAGTCGATGGTGACCCAGGAGCCGACGGTCGTCCGTCTGCTGCCGCTCGAAGTTGTCGAAGAGACGGCCGCGTCCGAATCGGACCTGCTGCCCCTCTACGAATTCGAGCCGGAAACGGAGCAGGTTCTCGATGCCCTGCTGCCGCGCTACATCGAATCACGTATCTTCGCAGCCATGTTGCAGGCAGCAGCTTCCGAGCTCGCAGCCCGCCAGCGGGCGATGAAGTCCGCCGGCGACAACGCGACGGATCTCATCAAGAAGTACACGCGTCTGCGCAACACTGCCCGCCAGGCTGAAATTACGCAGGAGCTTTCCGAAATCGTGGCCGGTGCCGACGCGTTGAACGCGTCCTAGCCTGCTCGATTCCGGATCCAGCTGTACCTGCAACAAAAGATAAACTTAACCCCACGCCATCTACTGAGTGAAGTGAGAGAGATGACTGCCACTGCTACCGAACACGTAGCCGCAACGTCCGGTGCTACCGGCCGTATTGCACGTGTTATTGGCCCGGTTGTCGACGTCGAATTCCCGGCTGACGCAATCCCCTCGATTTACAACGCACTCACCACCGAGATCACACTCAACGGTGAGACCAAGACCATCACGTTTGAGGTTGCCCTGCACCTGGGCGACAACCTCATCCGTGCCATCGCCCTCCAGGCCACCGACGGACTTGTCCGCGGTACCAACGTGGTGGACACCGGCGGCCCCGATCTCCGTGCCCGTGGGCGACGGCGTCAAGGGTCACATCTTCAACGTGCTGGGCAAGCCCCTGGACGTCGACGAGTCCGAGACTCCAGGCTTCCGAACGCTGGCCGATCCACCGCAAGGCTCCCGCCTTCGCGACCCTGGAAGGCTCCACCGAGATGCTGGAGACCGGCATCAAGGTGATCGACCTCCTCACCCCGTACATCAAGGGTGGCAAGATCGGTCTGTTCGGTGGTGCCGGCGTCGGCAAGACCGTGCTGATCCAGGAAATGATCACCCGTGTTGCCCGCAACTTCGGTGGCACCTCGGTGTTCGCCGGTGTCGGCGAGCGTACCCGTGAGGGCAACGACCTCTGGGTCGAAATGGAAGAGGCAGGCGTCCTCAAGGACACCGCCCTTGTGTTCGGCCAGATGGATGAGCCGCCGGGAACGCGTCTGCGCGTGGCACTGTCCGCCCTGACCATGGCGGAGTACTTCCGCGATGTGCAGAACCAGGACGTGCTGCTCTTCATCGACAACATCTTCCGCTTCACCCAGGCAGGCTCCGAGGTTTCCACCCTCCTCGGCCGCATGCCGTCGGCCGTGGGCTACCAGCCCAACCTGGCTGACGAGATGGGTCTCCTCCAGGAGCGCATCACGTCCACCAAGGGCCACTCCATCACCTCGATGCAGGCCATCTACGTTCCCGCAGATGACTACACCGACCCGGCTCCGGCCACGACCTTCGCACACCTCGACGCGACCACGGAACTTTCCCGTGAAATCGCCTCCCGTGGTCTGTACCCGGCCGTTGACCCGCTGACGTCGACCTCCCGCATCCTGGATCCGCAGTACATCGGCCACGACCACTACAACACGGCCGTCCGCGTCAAGCAGATCCTGCAGAAGAACAAGGAACTTCAGGACATCATCGCCATCCTCGGCGTTGACGAACTCTCTGAAGAAGACAAGATCGTCGTGTCGCGTGCACGCCGCATCCAGCAGTTCCTCTCGCAGAACACCTACACCGCCAAGCAGTTCACCGGCGTCGAGGGCTCCACCGTGTCCATCAAGGACACCGTTGAAGGCTTCACCGCGATCTGCGACGGCGACCTTGACCACGTTGCAGAGCAGGCGTTCTTCAACGTCGGCGGCCTGGACGACGTCGAGCGCCAGTGGGCCAAGATCCAGGAACAGACCAAGTAATATGGCTGAGCTTGAGGTTGAGATTGTCGCAGCGGATCACTTCGTGTGGTCCGGAGCGGCCAAGATGGTCAAGGCCCGCACCAGCGATGGTGAAATCGGAATCCTGCCCGGCCACTCGCCCCTGCTGGCGATTCTGGCCGAAGGTGAGCTGGCAATCGAGCCGGTGTCCGGTGACCGCATCTCTGTAGCTGTCGACGGCGGATTCTTCTCCGTCGACAACAACAGGGTGGTCATTGTTGCTGACAACGCCCAAATGGGCGAAGCGGCTACTGCGGGGATCCGCTAGCACGACCTTGATGAACGATATTGGTTTGCCGTTCATCCTCCTGGCAACTGCGTTTGCGTTGCTGGTCTTTGCACTGTGCCTTTCGGGGGTGCGCCGCTTCAATCTGCGGCGCGCCCTCGGCACGGTGGACGCCTCCATCTGCACGGCTGGAAAAAGCTGGCAGATGGGGGTTTGTCGTTATCAGGACAACGACCTCGAGTGGTTCCGCCTGGTCTCACTCAGCGTCCGTCCCAAGCACACCTTCCGGCGCAGCTCCCTGGAACTGCTCGGCCGGCGCAAGCCGACCGAATCCGAGCTCCTCAAGGTCCAGCCCGACGCCGTGATCGTCGAGCTCCGCTACGAGGGGCAGCAGGTCCTTCTCGCGATGCGCTTCGACGCCTACACGGGATTGTCGTCCTGGCTTGAGGCCGGACCCGTCATCGGCGTCGGCACCTGGCGCTAGCGCCGGTGGACTTCCTCGATGGCCTCCGCCTGGTCGACGGCCCGGTGGTGTGGGTGGTGTGGGCCGCCGCCGCGGCGGGCCTGGCCTACCTCCTGCGCACGTCGCCCTCCGGCACACGGTTTCCGGCGCGCGTCCGCCCGCGCTCCCGGCGCGGCCGTCGCCGTCGTGGCTGCCGTGACCCTGCTCGCCGCGGCGCTCGTCGCTGCCGTGCACTGGTTCCTGATCTACGGGATCACCGTCTTCCCGGACGAACTGCCGGCGGAGACCCTCGCCTGGTCCGTTGCCGCCGTCGGCGCCCTGCTGCTGTGGCTCATGTGCCTGTTTCGGTCTCTGGGGCCGCGGACGGCAGCCGGACCGACCGCCTTGGCGTTCCACCGCCGCAGCCACGGCCGCCTTCCTGGCCGTCCTCGCGCTGTCCGCCGTCCAGATCAACATCTACTTCGGCCTGAACCACACCGTCGGCGACCTCACCGGAACGGCCGTGGCCCGGATCCAGCCGCTCGAGGCCGGCCTGACGCGCGCGGCCGGCGGCCCTGCCGCCACCGGGCTCGCCCACTGGCACGCGCCCGCAGAGCTTCCCGACGGCGTCATCCGCAAGGCGGTCATCCCCGGCACCGTCTCCGGCTTCCAGAGCCGGG
>CAWEPM010000011.1:0-57725 GCA_963810895.1 uncultured Actinomycetota bacterium | reverse complement strand
GAACCGCGCGGCGCTCCGCATCGGGTTCGGAAACCATGAAAGACCAAAGAACCTGATGCGTCGTCCGTTGGTTTCGGTCGTCATCCCCTGTTACAACTACGCCCGCTACCTCCCGGAGGCTGTGGCATCGGTCATGAGCCAGGAGGGCGTCGATCTGGACGTCATCATTGTCGATGACGCCTCCACCGACGCCAGTCCGCAGGTTGCGAGGGAGCTCGCGGCCGGGGACGAGCGAATCAGCGTGGTCGTGCACGGTCAAAACCTGGGACACATTGCGAGCTACAACGACGGCCTGTCGCGGGTCCAAGGCGAGTATGTTGTCCTGCTGTCGGCGGATGACCTGCTGGCACCCGGATCGCTGGCGCGGTCCACAGCCCTGATGGAAGCCCACCCCGACGTCGGGCTGGTCTACGGCTATGCCCAGGAATTTCGGGACAAGGTGCCGCCGACCGCCGAGATGAGGCCGTCGTGGTCGCTCTGGACCGGCGAAGAGTGGACCCGGATCATGTGCAGGCGGGGGTCCAACATCATCGTGAATCCAGAGGCGGTGCTGCGCCGTTCCGTCATGGATCAGCTCCGCGGCTACCGGCCTGACATGCCGCATTCGGCGGATATGGAACTTTGGCTGCGCGCCGCGGACCTCGGTTCAGTCGGACGAGTCAACGGAAACGTTCAAGCCTTCTACCGGGTCCATGGACTGAACATGCACCTGACGGATTTCGGTGGTGGACTCGCGGACATCCAGGCGCGGCGTCATGTCTTCGAGGATCTGGCCGGTGTGCCGGGGTCGGCCCTGAACCGGCAACCCGGACTGTTGCGCATGGCCCGGCACGCGCTGGCAGTGGAAGCAGTGCGCGCTGCCAACCAGGCTCTCGATAAAGGCGGCATGAACGCGGGTATCGCAAGGGAGCTGGCCAAGTTCGCGGTAGAAACTGACGCCGGCATTACCGGCTCTGCGCCGTGGAGGGCCTACCGCATTCGCGAGAAGGGCCGCATGTCCGCCTATCGGCGTCGGCTCTCCGGCAAGGCGGATTACTGGCGCTGGTCCTTGCGGTGGCGCCGCTGGAGGCGATTTGGCGTATGACGGCAACCGCATCCCCCGGGCTCAGGCGACGCATCGGTCACGGACTCGCCTGGAGCAGCGTCAACAGCCTCGTCCTCCGCCTGAGCAGTTTCGCTGTGGGCATCGTCCTTGCGTGGCTCCTGGCGCCTGCTCAATTCGGGGTTTTCGCCGTGGCCCTGAGCGTTCAAGCGGTATTGATATCGCTGGCCGATCTCGGCATGAGCGCAGACCTCGTCCGCTCAGAGGATCCGGCCCGGAAGGCGCCTACCGTCGCCACCCTTGCCGCCGTCTCCGGAACCGTGCTGACGGTGACGATGGCGGCGTCGGCCCAGGGGCTGGCGGATCTTCTGGGCAGCCACGACGCCGGCCCCGTCATTGCGGTCATGTCTCTCTCCCTGCTGCTCGCCAGCCTCGGTGTCGTGCCGTACGCGGCCCTGCAGCGGCTTTTCGCGCAGAAGAAGCTCTTTGGCATCTCGTGCGTTGAATTCGTTGTTGGGACCTCGCTGACTATCGCACTCGTGCTTGGCGGGTGGGGGGTCATGGGCCTGGCCGTTGCCCGGATCTCCGCCCAGGCAGTTTCGGTGGTCCTTCAATTTGTCCTGTCCGGGGAGCGTCCCAGATTCGGTTTTGACCGGCATGTGGCCCCTGGGGTCCTGGACTACGGCCTGCCTGTGGCGGGTGCCAACATGTTGTCCTGGGCGCTGTTGAACGTTGACACCGTCGCCATCTCACGCCTTGCCGGGCCCGTGGCGCTCGGGTTCTATTTCCTTGCGTTCAATATCTCGAACTGGCCGATGAGCGCGCTCGGTCAGGTGGTTCGTTCCATTTCGATTCCAGCATTTGCAAGGCTGGCACGGGGACGGTCGGATACGAGCTTCGCGGCGATGCTCGGCCCGGTGTGGGCCGTCTCCTTGCTGGCCGGACTCATGTTGGCGGTTTTGGCCGGACCTGTGGTCGAACTCGTCTACGGGCCCAAATGGCTGCCCGCGTCACTGATTCTGGGCTGGCTCGGAATCTTCGGGGCACTGCGAACCCTCTTTGACCTTTCAGCTTCGTACCTCCTCGCACGGGGAGCAGCCCGGGTCACGCTGTTCGTTCAGGTTGCGTGGATCGCCGGCCTCATCCCCGCCGTCCTGCTCGGCATCAGCCTGGACGGAACGGCCGGAGTGGCAGCAGCCCACCTGGCAACAGCCCTTCTTGTAGTGTGTCCGGCCTACGCCGTGTCCCTGAGCCGGAACGGGGCAGACCTGCGGGCTGTGGCCGCCCGGCTCTGGCCGCCCCTAGCCGCGGCCATACCGGCAGCCGCCGCCGCGATGCTCGCGATTTCCCTCCTGCCGACGCCGCTGGCCCAACTTCTTGCCGGAGGCGCCGTCGGCACAGGTGTCTACATTCTGCTGCTGGCCCGGTGGTTCAGCAGACAAGTCCGTGCCGCGGCCCGTTGGGTAACAGACTCCGACACACCGGACCGCGGCAAAGAAGTATCGGAAACTCCAGCATCGACGAGCTGAAAAGGAACATCATGACTACTCATCGCGTGCCACTGGTCGACTTGGCCCAACAGCAGCGGCAGATCAACGACACAATTCGTGAGGGCTTCAACCGGGTCATCGCGGAAAGCAGCTTCGTCCTCGGACCCCAAGTCGGGGAGTTCGAAGAAGCCTGGGCAAGGTACTGCGGCACGCAGTTCGCCGTCGGCGTGGGAAACGGGACCGACGCCATCGAGCTTGCCCTCCGGGCGACCGGCGTCAAGCCCGGAGATGAAGTGATCGTGCCGGCCAATACGTTCGTTGCCACGGCAGGCGCCGTCATGCGTGCGGGCGCCAAAATTGTCCTGGCGGACTGCGACACGGATTTCCTTGTGGCGCCCGGGAGCGTCGCGGAGAAGCTGACACCGCGGACCAAAGCCGTCATAGGCGTTCACTTGTTCGGCCAGGCGGCTCCCATGGAACTGCTTCGCCGTGCGACTAACGCGGACGTGACTCTCGTTGAGGACATGGCCCAGGCTCAGGGCGCACAACGCTTCGGCGCCCGCGCAGGAACGCTGGGCGACGTCGCCGCCACCAGCTTCTATCCGGGAAAGAATCTCGGAGCATACGGGGATGCCGGGGCCGTCATGACGAGCTCGGCAGCAATTGCCGATCAACTCCGCAAGCTTCGCAACCACGGCGGAACAACCCGCTATGAACATGGCGACATCGGCTTCAACTCTCGGATGGATACCCTTCAGGCGGTGGTCCTGTCTGCCAAGCTCGCACTCTTGGATCAATGGAACCAGCAGCGGTCGGAGGCTGCGGAGCTGTACGCCACGCTGCTGGAAGGTCTTGACGACGTCGTGCTGCCTGCGACGGCGCCGGGCAACGAACACGTGTTCCACCTGTACGTCGTCCGTGTTCCCGGGCGCGACCGCGACCGTATTGTCGCCCGGCTGAACGCAAGCGGCGTGGGAGCCGGGGTCCACTATCCCCTGCCCATCCATCTGCTGCCGGCTTATGAGTTCCTGGGCCACCGTCGGGGATCCTTTCCCGAGGCAGAGAAGCACTCCCAGCAAATACTGTCCCTTCCCCTCTACCCCGGAATCACGGCGTCCCAGCAGGAATTCGTCGCGGAGCAACTGCGTACGTCGTTGGAGAAGTGAGAAAAATGGAGAATACGGTACAAAGCGTTGATCGACGGATCCGGGTCAAGCCCCGGGCCGTACCGGAGCCGCCGGCAACTGTGACGGTCGTGGTTCCTTGTTACAACTACGCGAACTTCCTTCCCCAAGCCGTCCACAGCTGCCTTGCCCAGGAAGAGGTTGAGGTCGACGTGATCATCGTCGACGATGCTTCTACGGACTCCAGCCTGTCAGTCGCCAAAGACCTCGCCGCAACGAACCCGAATGTCTCCGTGCTGGCGCACGACAGAAACAAGGGCATGGTGGCGACATTCAACGACGGAGCAAAAATAGCAACGGGAGAGTTCCTGGTGCGGCTCGACGCGGACGATCTTCTCACTCCCGGGTCCCTTGCCCGTGCAACGCAACTGGCCCGGGCGTACCCGTCCGTCGGACTCGTCTACGGTCACCCGATTCACTTTTCCACCGAGAGCCTGCCGGAGGCCCGAAGTCAGGCGTCGGCCTGGACCATCTGGCCTGGACACGACTGGCTGAGGGGCCGGTGCCGCTCCGCGCAGAACGTCATCACCTCACCGGAGGCGCTCATGCGCCGTTCCGTCGTTGAACGCATCGGGTATCAGGCGCCGCTCCGCCATACACCGGATATGGAGTTGTGGTTTCGCATTTCGGCATTTGCGGACATTGCCTACATCCACGGGGCAGACCAAGCCTGGCATCGGGACCATCCGAACAGCATGTCTGCCAAGGAAGTGGACGGCTGCCTGGATCTTGGCGAGCGGTATGAAGTCTTCGAAACCCTCTTCGGGGGTTTAGCCGGGGAGATACCCGGGGCCGATGATCTCTTTCGCGAGGCCCGAGCGGCACTGGTCAACGAGGCACTCTATACGGCGGGATTGGAACTCGATCGAGGCCTGCCCGATCCGGCCCTGTTCGCGGCGTACCGTGCGTTCGCAAAAGATCTAGATCCCGATATCGAGGGATCGGCCGTGTGGGAAACACTGTCCCGAAGGATCAACAACCCCGTTCCCGCTGCGGGCACCAGCGTGCTGCCCTTCCTTCGCCGCGTCAGGGGCCGCATCCGCACAAACATGAATTGGCGCAAATGGCACAGAAACGGGGTGTTCTAACGTGCAGCAGCAGTGGACCTCGATTCAACGCTTGAGTGCCCGGTTGCGAACCAACGGCGCGAGGGACGTCGCCCAGCGACTTGCGAAACGCACGGCCAGGAAGATCTCGACGACGTTCCGGACCTCAGAGCTGGATTTCCCGCTGCTGTATGCGGATATCGCCGACTCGACGGGCTTGCAGCTGCCGACCCCTCAATCGCTCCCGGCTGAGGAGCCCCTCCGGATTGCCTGGATCTGCACCCCTCCCGGGCCTGGGAGTGGGGGCCACACGACGCTCTTCCGCATGGTGCAGGAACTGGAACGGCGCGGCCACGCCTGCACCCTGTTGCTCTACAACCGCCACGGAGCCGAATTGGCGTATCACACCGCCGTGATACGCGATCACTGGCCGTGGCTCCGCGCAGACATTCGCTACGTACCTCCCGAGATCGAGGGATATGACGTGACCGTGGCCAGCTCCTGGGAGACAGCCCACGTCCTGGCCACGAGGGGGACGACCGCGCAGCACAGGTTCTACTTCGTGCAAGACTTCGAGCCGTACTTCTACCCGCGCGGGAGTCTCTACGCGTTGGCCGAGGACACCTACAGGTTCGGCTTTCGGCACATCGCCGTCGGACACATGGTCCAGCACCTGATCAAGGACGAAACCGGGGCGGCTTCCGTCGTCGCCCCCTTTGGCTGCGACACCGGCGTGTATCGCCTGGAAAATACCGGCCCACGCACTGGAGTCGTGTTCTTTGCGCGCCCGGACGTGGACCGGCGAGGATTCCTGCTGGCCAAGTTGGCGCTGGAGGAATTTCATGCCAGGCATCCCGAGCAGTTGATCACGAGCTACGGGGACCGCCCGGAGAATTGGGATGTCCCCCATATCCATGCAGGGAAGCTCTCGCCGTCGGATCTCAATAGGCTTTACAACCAGTCCGCTGCCGGACTCGCGCTCTCCTTCACCAACGTTTCCCTTGTTCCGGAGGAAATGCTCGCGGCCGGTATGACGCCGGTGGTCAATGATTCTCCCCTGGCCCGGATGGGTCTGAGCAATTCTCACGTGAGCTGGGCCAACCCGACACCAGCCGGGCTCGCTGCCGCCCTGTGTAGCGCGGTGGAAGAGCCTCCGTCGGCGCACCGTCTGGCGATGATCGCGGCGAGTGTGCGCTCCGGGTGGGAACCAGCACAGCACGTTGTCGCGGACGAACTCGAACGCGCCTGCTATGGCTACGGTTCGTCGCAGTCAAACCCAGCGCCTTCAAAACCAATAGGAGCAGGTGAACATCTTGAACGGTGACGTCACTACAGCGCCCAAAATAGCCGGCGGCGAAGCGTCGCATTTCGTCCTCACGCGCTTCAACGTGCGCTCTTTCTACCATGCGTCCGAGCCGACTGATGAGTGGCTCCGCGAGCGGTTGCGGCTGTTCCGCCAGTACTGTTTGCCGGCATTGGCCGATCAGTCGTCCGCACAGTTTTTGTGGCTGGTCTTCGTTGATGATCAAAGCCCACAGTGGTTCCGCCAGGAAATCGAAAAGGATGCCCGGGGAAGTTTCGAAACAGTTTACGTCGCCGGAGCATTTACGTCGGAGACCGTTTCGGAAGCCGTGGCGGCTCGAACGGATGCCCCATACATCCTGACGACCAGGCTGGACAACGACGACGCCGTCGCACGGGACTTCGTTCAAACGATCCAGAGCTGCTTCCAGCGTCAGGACTTCGAGTTCATCAACCTCGTAAACGGCGCCCAGTATGCCGACGGGAGGGCCTATTTGCGCCCTTACACCAAGAATCCTTTCCTGTCCCTCGTCGAAGCGGCAGGAACGGCCGCGCCGGAGACGGTGTTCGTTGAACACCATTACCGCGTCGATGAACGCGGCCCGGTGCGGAATATTCGTACCGCCCATCCCATGTGGCTCCAGGTCATCCATGGCGGCAATGTCCTCAATGAAATTGTCGGCCTCCGGGTCCCCGGGCATCGAATTACCCGCTTCTTCAACTGCGGTCTCGACTTCAACGACAGTTTCGTCGACTTGTTCGCAGAGACCTCCAAGGGCACGGCCCGTATTCTTTGGCGCTTTGCGCGAAAGCCGGCCCGGGTCACCGAGCTTTGGCGGGCGACGTTCGCCAAGAGAATCAGCCGGAGCTGAGCTTAGCGCGCCGATCGCACCAATGAAGCTGATATCCCCAACATCATGAACAGCAGCCCTGCGGACATGGGGAAGCCCAGACCGTCAAAGAATGCGAACGTCAGGGCGGTGGCCGCCACGGACGCGGAGACCGCCGCGCCTAACTGGCGGAGGCCTGCATCGGTGGATCGGTGCGTCGCAGTCCACGGAATGATGATTGACATCGCCACAAGAACCAGGAACGCGGCAAGTCCCAGCACACCGACCTCGATCAACAAGCCCAAGAATTGATTATCAAGAATCAAATACTGCGGCAGGAAAGTGCTGAAGCCCCGGCCAACGAACGGGCTCCGCTGAGCTATATCAAAAGCGGCGGCGTACGAATTCGTTCTCGACACCGTGCTCGAATCGTCGGCTACGCCAAGGAACATTCCCTTCAGCGTTCCCGCCATGCCGGGGACAACCGAATACATGATGGCACCCAAACCGGCTGCCGCAACAAGGGCATACAGTCGGACTCGCGGCGGCCAGCGAGGTGACAGAACCAGAATGCCGGCGAGAACGCCAAGAAGTGCCGAGCGGGAAACCGAAAGCATGGAGGCGAACATGATCACCGACGCCGGAAGCCATCGAAGCAACATGCCGCGCTTGGTTTCGGTCATGGCCAAAGAGATCGCAATCGGCAGCGACATGCATAGCACCACCCCATATTCCAGCGGGTGGGCCGCGGTTCCTTGAGGCCGGATGAACCCTCCTCGGCCCTCGACTCCGGAAAGGGAGGAATCCACGGCAAACCCAGGCAAAGAGATCCATTCGATCAAAGATTCTCCCGTCCAGAACTGGGCGAGTCCCAATGAGGCCATTAGGGCGCCCGCAATCGCGATGCGCCGGAGCAACGTTTGCAGGCGTTCTCGCGTTGCAATTCCGTCCGCGGCAATGAGGGCGATGCCGACCCATCCCGCCAGGCGTAGCATTCCGCTGTCGGCCGGACTCGATTCCGAACCCGGCAGGCCACGGAAGTTTGCATACGCATAGCTGGCCAGAACACACCCGACGAACACCAGCAAGGCCGTCCGAATGACTCCGGAACCCCTCTTATAAGGAACGACCACCCCTACCCTGTTCCAGATCCACCAGAGAAGGCCCACCAGGCCCCAGAGCGTGGAGGGCCGGCCTGCTGACCCCAGCACCGGAATGGTCAGGTATGAGGGGAGCGCGCAGACAAGCACCAGGTAGACCGTCAGGAATGATGTAGCGTCCCATCCGGGACGCTTCGCCTGGATAATCTCAAGCTGTGGTCGCGGACTGCGCCGCAATTTCAGTGGCACGGTGCCTCGTCCTTTCCGAGCGGCGACGTGATCGCGCCCATCTGTCAGAGAGGGCCGCCGCGGCGGCGGTGAGACTCAGGCCCAATACCCAAGCGGCGGCAGTGGCTTTGGCTTCACTCGTTCGGTTGCGGGTGTAGGCGACGACCTGCGGCCGCAGGGGCACGGTCTCCATGCCAATCCTTGCACTCTGTGCGACCCCGCTTTCATCTTGAATGGAAATCGATGCCGAAGATATGTCGGCAACGACTTCATCCAAGGCGGAAGCCACGCGTTCGGGGCTGGAATCGACCGCCTGGATCCGGATGACGGGCGCGTTGAAGATGCGTTCCCACTGTCCACCGGCATCAGCCAACGTCACGGAAACTCCTTCCCGCACACCGAGTCCATACAGCTCGGCCGTCGGCGAGGAAAGCTTCACGGAAGGCCGTACCGCGTTGACCTTGACCGCCACTATGCTGGTGAAATTTATCAGGGGTTCCGCGAACGCATCGTCCGTTCTCGACGACGCCACCCCGCCTGGCATGACAAAGACAACGTCCATCTGCGCCGCATAGGCGCGGGGAGTGAGCATGAGTACTGTACAGACCAGCCATGTGCAGGCCGCCCCTGCTACGACGACGTACCAGCGTCGTAGCAGCAGAGGAAGCAGTTGCGCCATGGTCATGGGAGCGTGGCGCGAACGCTGGTCTTGTGGGCCGGTTCCACGGTCTCCTCATCCCCCGTGTCCGGGGGGAGCGGCCGGGCCCCCGGTGACTTCGACCCTCCCGGCCGCCGACGCTTTCGCCCCAGGGCCGGATCCGGCGTTTCGGCCGGATCTCCGGGGGCCGGACGTTCCAGGTTCACACGCGTCATTCGCCGGGCAAGCAGCAGTCCGTCCAACATTCTGGCCAGCAGCACAGTGCCTACGGCTCCAACTCCTGCGGTGACGATGATGAGCTGCAGCTGGGACTTGTTGTCCATGGTGGGCTCGGGGGCCACGACGATTGTCTTCAGGTTAATCCTCGAGAAGTCCGGGACGGATAGTTCGTCCTGCATGGCTTTGAGCGTGGCCGGGACTGTGGCCAAGGCTGCCTTCAGCCCGCCCATCGTCTCGCTTGGACTAGGACCGGTGACCTTGACAACAACTACTGCTCCGCTGGTGGACCGGTCGGCGTCGACGCTGTAGGTCATGGCTGGAAACTTCTCCAGGACAGGGCCGTGCACTTCTGCTGCATTCGCACGTCGTGTCAGGACGTCAAGTGCCTGCGACATTCCGACGAGGTAGAGGTAAGGGTTACCGGTGGCCCCTACCGTCGCCGACGGAGGCATGAGTACAAGGCTGCCGCCGGCTTCGTATGTCGCGGGAACCTTCTCGTACACCACGGCACACATACCTGTGGTCAGGGCGAGGCCGGCCAGCACCACGTACCAGCGTCTTGCGAGGCTCTTAATAAGTTCCTTCAGTTGCATCTGCTTCCCCCCTCACAGGGCCCGCCTTTCCGGCAGACAGCACTTCCTTGACCCTGCTGAGACCATCCTTGCCCAAGACCATTATCATGAGCCATTTAACTGCCGACCTGCCACGTTCGCCCAGATATCGAGCGGGAGCCACCACTAAGTTTTCCCAGCGCAGTGCTCTGTCAGAAGGATAGCCCGTATCGGGTGGAATAACCGGAAAACTTTTTACATGAAGCAGGGATGAAACCATTCTTCCGCGCACCCGATTACTCACATTTCCGCCGTGAACTACCTGCAGCCAGGCCGGGGATCCGGCAATTTCGCGGACAGGCATGCTTTTACCGAGGAGATTGTGCCAGTCCGCCCAGCAGGTGACCGGGTCCTCCCAGGATTCGACCACTGAACAAAACGCATTTCGGCGGTCGATTCTCGAGTAGAGATCCTTTCCGGTCAGTATCAGGCCGTGAGAAAAGTAAATCGCCGTCCGGATGGTCGGGGTACTGGCCTGCATTTGAAGCCTTTCGGCAAAATCCACGGCCAATCCATCATCATTGTCAAGATTTGTCGTTACCAGTCTTTTCCGCGGTTTTTCCACGACCTTGATCAGATCCGCCACCAGCTCGTCGTGGTTGACGCTTGCCCTGAAGATCGGCACAAAGCCGCCGTCGCCGGCCAGCCGGGGGATCCTCTCCTTCAGCCATGACGGACTCTCGGGATCGAAATAGACAATCCAGCGGAAGTCCCGGGAAGTCTGTGCCCGGACAGACGGCAGGCAGAATCGCTCGAACAGGTCAACCCTGTTCCTGAGCCAGCCCTCCTGTGCGCGGACCTGGCTCTCCCTGCCCGCAGTCGGCAGGTTGAAGCGGGTCAGCAGTACATGATCCACATCGAATCCCAGAGAACCAGACACAGCCATGCCATTCATCCTTTCGTTGCACTTCCGGTCAGCGTGAAGACCGAGTTCGGTCCGGCCGTCAGGTTTGTGGTCCCGTCGGTCATCAGAGCGTCGTCGACGGCCTTCATGTCGCGCTCGGAATCGGTGATGAACATGGAGAGCGGTGTCGTCCCGCCCAGTCCCGCGAGTCGCACGGTGACTGTCACCGGCGAGTCGGACGTATTCCGTCCGAAAACCGAGACGCGTCCTGACACGGGGTCCTGGAAGGCCACTACATCGACGCTTTCTTCACTGGACGAAGCCGCGATGCGGACAGCATTACGCGGCGTGTAGCGGATCAATTGCCGGAGGACGAAGTACGCCTTCCGTGGACTGTACGTATGCTGGGCGGGGTCGTAGGCGAGGAGGCCCCAGTAGCCTGACGCTTTCGTGGTGCTCGTAATAGCCGTCCCACGCGTCGTATTGCATGAGCCCTGCGGCGCCCTCTTGGAGGAGCTTGATCGCCAGGGAGGCTGTTTGCGCGGCGGATGACCAGTCGGCGGGGTTCGGTGAGCCCGTGTCGCAGCCCGGACAGGGCCCGGAGAACTCGGTCACCCAGTAGTCCAGCCCCGGATGGGAGGATTTGGCCAGCGCCTCCGCCGCACCGCCGGAGCTGCCGTCGTAGCTGTGGATCCCGAAGTGCGCCATCCGGGACATGACCAGGGAATCCTCGTTCAGTGCCTGCAGATATTCGGAGCTGGCCTTGGCGGCGGACGCCGTGTCCGGTCCGACGAGCCGCATATCGCGAAGGCCCAGGCCGTCCAGGCGGACCACAAGTTTGTGGAGGAGCCGTACGTATTGTTCCGGCGCCACCTGGGGTCCTTCGATCCCGTTCCAGTCGGTCTCGTTCATGGGGCTGAGCAACGTGAAGTCCAGCTTCCGGACATTCCGGCCGTAGGCGACCATGGAGGCAATCATGCGGACCCACTGGTCTTCGGCTGCCGTGTCGATGTGGTTGCCGCCCATCCACTCCGGCACGCCGCCCATGACGTTGACCATGACCTGTTGTCCGGGTTTGGACGAGATGTACTCGATGGTGTTCCACAGATCGGCCATCTTGCCGCGTTCGTAGATGGGTGTGTAGCGGGTCCAGTCAATGGTGGCGGGGTCGGACGGGTCCTTTTCCGCTTCCCAGTCGGCCTTGTCGATGATCACGCGCCAGTTGACCTCGCCCAGATCGGCAATCATGTCGATCGCGGGCCGGAGCCGGCCGTTGTCCCAGCTGTGTACGTTCGCGTTCACCCCCAGTCCCGAGACCGTCTGGAAGCGTTCCGGACCGTCGGGACTGGGGGTAGCCGGACACAGCAGGGCCGCTGGACGCGGGTTGGGGCGCACTGTCCCGCCGATCGTCCGCGGGGCTGCCGGAACACGCGGTGATCAGCGCCATGCACCCGGCGAGCCCTGCGGCCGCGAAGCGTTTGACGGCTCTCATCCGTGTTCCACTCTTCCCGTTCACGGCTATTGACTGACGACGACGTCGACCCAGTAGTTGGTGTTGTTGTAGCTGTCCGTGGGGAACGCCGTCGAGGTGCCGTACCGGTACACGCCGTTGGATCCGTCCGTGCCGGACGCGAGGCCGTGCAACGGCGCCTTGTCGGCGGCGGAAGTGAAGTAACCGCTGTTGGCCGAGTAGGAACCGTTCGGGGCGTAGTAGGACACCACATAGGTGGTGTTCGCCGTGATCGGCACCGGCGCGGAGAACGTCGCCTGCTGCCAGCCCGAGGCCGTCTCCCCCGTGAACGTCACCGACGCCAGGAGCGTCCCGGTGGCCGTCCACAGATGCCCGGTGTGGGTTCCGGTGTTCGAACTGCCCTTATAGAACCGGACACCCGTCACCGTCCCGGCCACATCCGACCGGAACTTCATCCCCAGTTCCACGGCGTTCGGGTCATTGGCCGCGAGGGTGGCAGGCACCGACGTCGGATTGAACACGCTGCACGGACACGAGGACGGAGCCGCGGCCGTGGTGAACGTCCACGAATAGGGCGCCATGGTCTGCCCCGTCGCATTCGTCGCACCGCTGACCGTCACCCCATACGTGGTGCTGAACGCCAGGGCACTGGCAGGAGTGAACGTCGCGGTCCTGGTCGCCGAGTCATAGCCGACCGTGCCGGCCACCGCAGCGTTGGCCGCGTCCTTCACGGTGAACACCACCGACGACGCCGTCACGGCCTGATCAAACGTCGCGGCGGGCTTCACCGCCACATCGACCGCCGTGGCGCTGTTCGCCGGCGACACCGACGCGACAACCGGCGCCGCGTTCGGTGACGGCGGTGGCGAGAACGACGTCGACCCAGTAGTTGGTGTTGTTGTAGCTGTCCGTGGGGAACGCCGTCGAGGTGCCGTACCGGTACACGCCGTTGGATCCGTCCGTGCCGGACGCGAGGCCGTGCAACGGCGCCTTGTCGGCGGCGGAAGTGAAGTAACCGCTGTTGGCCGAGTAGGACCCGTTCGGGGCGTAGTAGGACACCACATAGGTGGTGTTCGCCGAGATCGGCACCGGCGCGGAGAACGTCGCCTGCTGCCAGCCCGAGGCCGTCTCCCCCGTGAACGTCACCGACGCCAGGAGCGTCCCGGTGGCCGTCCACAGATGCCCGGTGTGGGTTCCGGTGTTCGAACTGCCCTTATAGAACCGGACACCCGTCACCGTCCCGGCCACATCTGACCGGAACTTCATCCCCAGTTCCACGGCGTTCGGGTCATTGGCCGCGAGGGTGGCAGGCACCGACGTCGGATTGAACACGCTGCACGGGCACGAGGACGGAGCCGCGGCCGTGGTGAACGTCCACGAATAGGGCGCCATGGTCTGCCCCGTCGCATTCGTCGCACCGCTGACCGTCACCCCATACGTGGTGCTGAACGCCAGGGCACTGGCGGGAGTGAACGTCGCGGTCCTGGTCGCCGAGTCATAGCCGACCGTGCCGGCCACCGCAGCGTTGGCCGCGTCCTTCACGGTGAACACCACCGACGACGCCGTCACGGCCTGATCAAACGTCGCGGCGGGCTTCACCGCCACATCGACCGCCGTGGCGCTGTTCGCCGGCGACACCGACGCGACAACCGGCGGCTATCGGGGCTGGACGTCGTGGCAAAGACGACGTCGACCCAGTAGTTGGAATTGCCGAAGCTGTCACTCGGGAAGGAGCTTGCACTGCCATAGCGGTAGACACCGTTGGACCCGTCCAGGCCGCTGACCAGGCCGTGCAGTGGCGGCGCATCAGCCCCGTTGCTGAAGTAGCCGCCGTCGGCGGAATACGAACCGTTCGGGGCGAAGTAGGACACCACATAGGTGGTGTTCGCCGCGATCGGCACCGGCGCGGAGAACGTCGCCTGCTGCCAGCCCGAGGCCGTCTCCCCCGCGAACGTCACCGACGCCAGGAGCGTCCCCGTGGCCGTCCACAAATGCCCGGTGTGGGTTCCGGTGTTCGAACTGCCCTTATAGAACCGGACACCCGTCACCGTCCCGGCCACATCCGACCGGAACTTCATCCCCAGTTCCACCGCGTTCGGGTCATTGGCCGAAACAGTTGTCGGCACCGAATTTGAGCTGAAAACCTTGCACGGGCAGCTGACGGCAGCGGCCGTGGTGAACGCCCACGAATAGGCGGCCGCCATGGTCTGCCCCGTCGCATTCGTCGCACCGCTGACCGTGGCCGTGTAGGTGGTCCCTGGGCTCAGGGCCGTCCCGGGAGTAAACGTCGCAGTCCTGGCCGCCGAGTCATAGCCGACCGTGCCGGCCACCGCCGCGTTGGCCGCGTCCTTGACGCGTGAACACCACCGAAGCAGCCGTCACCGCCTGATCAAACGTCGCGGACGGCTTCACGGCTGTGTCGACGCCGACGGTGTTGTTGGTCGGCGACACGGCCGCGACGGTCGGCGCGGCCGGCGGCGCGGCCGTCGTGAACGTCCATGAATACGGTGCCGCCATGGACTGGCCCGCGGCATTCGTGGCACCACTGACCGTGGCCGTGTAGCTGGTGCTGAAGGCCAGGGGCGACCCGGGGGTGAACGTCGCTGTGTTCGTGGCCGAGTCGTATGTCACCGATCCCTGGACCGTAGTGTTTGCCGCGTTTTTCAGAACGAACGCGACAGACGCCGGCCGTTACCGCCTGGTTGAAGGTCGCGGAAGGCTTCACCGCCACGTCGACGCCTGTCGCATTGTTGGACGGTGATACCGATGAAAGTGCCGGTGCGGGGCTGCTGGACGGGGTGAAGACGGCATCCACCCAGTAGTACTCTGCGTCGTACACCTGATCAGGGAACGAAGACGACGCGCCGTACTTGTAGAAGCCGTTCGGGCTGCCGGGCAGGCTCCGCGTGAAGTGCAGCGGGGCGCCGCCCGTGCTGCCGTTTCCGGCGGGTGCCGGTGAGGGATGGTTGTAGAAGTAGGCGGCGTCCTGGGCGTAGTGGCCGGCCGGAGCGAAGTAGGACACTACGTATTTCGTATTCGCAGTGACGGCGAGAGGCGGAGACAGGGTGGCAGTCTGCCAGCCGGTCGCCGATTCCCCGCTGAAAGTGACTGTGGCAAGCCGTTGCCCGGATTCGCTCCAGACGTTGCCCACGTGCGTCCCGGTGTTCTTGGCGGACTTGTAGAACCGCAGGGCGCTGATAGTTCCAGCGACGTCGGAGTAGAACTTGGCCCCGACCTCTGTTCCAGTTGTGTCACCGGCGTCAGGAACGGCCGGACTGACGTTGACGCCGATCATGGAACACGGGCATGACACATTCGTGACTCTGCCGGCAGAGGGCGATTCGATGTTGCCGCTGTCATCAACGGCCCTGGAACGCAGAGTCGACGTCGGGCTTCCGTGCGCATTCCAGCTGTAGGTCCAGCTTGAGGTGCCCGTCGCCGGACGCCAGCTTGCACCGCCGTCGGTCGAGACCTCGACGCCGGCAACGACGCCGCCGATATCGGCGGCGGTGCCCGTCACGGTCACAGTCGTGCCGTCCGAAACTGTTGATCCTGCCGCAGGTGAAACGATCGTTGATGTCGGAGCCGTCGAATCGGTCGACGCCGCCGCGGTCACCAAGCCAGCCGTGATCGTCGTAGGTTGCGTGTCCATGTCAGCAAAGAGATTGACCGTGGCTTGCTGCATGTTCTTGTCGGCTGCTTTTCCTGTGGTGAAGCCGTCCAGTCCCCAGGACCACTGCACCGTGCCCGAGCCGAAGACCAGGGCTCCGCTCTGAGCCTTGTACATTGTCAGGTTGTGTGTCGCTGCCTGACCGCCCATGGTCCGTGGAGCCGTAGTCCGTGAAGACTTCCGCCGAGGAACTGACGGTGTTGGAAAGCCTGAACGCGCCGGCGCGGCCGGAACCCGTTGTCGGCGTCGATGTCCCACTCGTAGCCCAGGGTGCCGAGTCCGGCGCCCAGGGTGGCCGAAGCTCCGGCGGCCAAGCTCGCAATGGTGGTCCCGCGCCATAGCCTGAGCTGTTTGTAGGCTGCGGGGACCACGATGTCGGTGGTTCCGGAGTTGACGATGAAGAACTGTCCTGTCAGGGAATTCTCCGGGTTGCCTCCCCCACCGGCTGTCCCGTAACGCGGGTCCCGCCAGGTTCCGGTCCACGCGACCGGGTCCGTGGGCCCGTCAAAGTGCGTGTCCTTGTAGGACACCAGAGTCCTGTCCGCGCGTGTTCGTTCCATCGGAACTCGGCTCCCAGCCGCGTCTTCCAGAACATTTCGTTGCCGCTGAAGAACGCCAGGTTCACACCGGCATCCCGGGCTGCTTCCACGTTGGCCCGTTGATCGGCCGTCCAGTACTCGTCGTGCCCCACTGACATGAAGACCTTGTGATTGAGCAGCAGCGGCGCCCGGGTGGAGACGTCGATCCCGCTCATGTAGCTCACGTCGTATCCGTTGGCCTCCATGAAGCGGATCATCGGGTACTCGGCGTACATCAGCCAGCTTCTGCCTTGGTCGTCCGCTGCCGAATTGAAGGGCCGGTTGTACGAGACTTTGAACGCGGACTTGTAGGACAGCGGTTCCCCCGCCGGGCAGGACACGGTGCAGGTGTACAGGCTGTTGCCGCCATAGGTGTTGTATGCCTGCCACGTGGTATCCGACGTTTGGAAGAGCATGGCGGAGTGCGCAGCATCATCGCGGACGACGAAGGGCATAACGCTTGCCTCGTTATTGTCGTTGCGCACGAGCCGGGCCAGGTAGACGCCGGACACCGCTGTATGCCGGCACCTGCCAGGTAGCTGACACTGCCCAGTTGCCGCAGTCAATGAGCCCTGTGGCGGAGAAAGTCGCGCACGCCGGCTGGGTCTGCGGAAGGGCGGCGCTCGGCAGCACGTTCGCCGCCATCTTGCGCGCGCCCAGCCCCTGGTAATAGCCAAGGCGGTAGACATCGATGTGGTACGAAGTGGCGGGAGTCTTGATCTTGAACTTGATCGAGTTGCCGATATTGACGCTCATGGATGTGGCATAGCCCTGGATCGTGCTGCTGCCCGCGCCGGAAACCTGCCACTCCGAGGCCGGGTTGCCCGGCTGGGTGTTTTCGCAGGCTACTTTGCTCACGATCGGGGCGGTGCAAGGCCCTGCCGCAGTCGCCGCCGGGACACCCAGGACGGACAAGGCCGCGGCGAGTAGGGCCGTAATCACGGCGGTGACTGTCGGCCGGACAATCCGGCGGGGCAAAAAGGCGTGTGCAGACTTCACTGTGGACTCCCTGCTGGGGCGCGATCACTCTAGGGCGCGGCCACGGCGTCTGCACTACCTTGGCCTGACGAGGACACCGGTAGCTCGGAGTCCACGTGTTGGTGCTATCCAGTTGTGTTAAAGCCGGTCGCACGTGGAGGCGTCGAGGTGACTCTCCGCGGCAGTCCGGAACCTGGACCACCAACGTGCGGTGCTTCCATACGCCTTGAACTCTAGGTCCGGCCCGGGACCCCTGCCAGAGCTTCGGAGTCAACTTTGTGGGTATCCGCAGGATCCTTGTGGATCTGCAGTTTGCGCCTCAACCCCTCACTGACCTGCGGTTACGCCGCCGTCCCGAAGAACGTCCGGGTCACCGTGGCCAGCCGGTGCGGGTCTTCGACTCCGCAGAGCTCGCGCGCCGAGTGCATCGACAGCAGGGGCACCCCGACGTCGACCGTCCGGATCCCCAGCCGGGTGGCGGTCAGCGGGCCGATCGTCGAGCCGCACGGCATCACGTTGTTGGAGACGAATTCCTGGTACGGGATGCCGGCGTCGGTGCACAGCCGCGCCCAGAGGGCGGCCCCGGCGGCGTCGGTCGCGTAGCGCTGGTTGGCATTGATCTTCAGCAGCGGCCCGCCGTTCAGGACCGGCCGGTTGGCGGGATCGTGCCGCTCCGGGTAGTTCGGGTGCACGGCATGGCCCGCGTCCGCCGAGACGCAGAACGACGCCGCAAAGGCCTGCCGCCGCTGGCTTGCCGAGGCCCCGAGCCCGTCGGAGATCCGCACCAGGACATCTTCGAGGATGGGACCGCACGCGCCGGAGCGGGACGCCGAGCCGATTTCCTCGTGGTCGAAGGCGGCCAGCACGGCGATCGGCGCACCCTCGGGCAGCGGCGAGCCGGCGTGGGCGATCAGCGCCGTGAGCCCGGCGTGCGTCGCGGAGAGGTTGTCGAGCCGGCCGGAGGCGAAGAATTCGCCTTTCGCGCCGAACACCGCCGGGGGCTGGGTGTCCGCGATGACGACGTCGTAGCCGCCGATCTGCGCCGGATCCACGCTGGCACCGGCCACCCGGTCCGCGAGGAGGCCGAGCAGGTCCTCGCCGGCAGGATCGCCCAGGCCGAACACCGGATTCATGTGCTGCTGCTTGTCCAGGGCCAGGCCCTCGTTGACGGCCCGGTCCAGGTGGATGGCGAGCTGCGGGAAGCGCAGCAGCGGGCCCGTGGCCGTGAGGTGCTGCGTGCCGTCGCGCAGGACGAGGCGGCCGGCGAGCTGGAGTTCGCGGTCCAGCCAGGAGTTCAGGAGGGGTCCGCCATAGACCTCGACGCCGGCCTGCAGCCAGCCGAACCTGCCCGTGGTGGGCTTGGGCTTGAGTTTGAAGGACGGCGAATCGGTGTGGGCGCCGAGGATGTTGAAGCCCGTGGTCGGCCCGGCGCCGGCGGGCACCACCCAGGCGATGAGGGCGCCGTCGCGGATCACGTAGAACTTGCCGGCCGCGGCGGTTCCGGAGGCGGCGGACGCCGCACCGTCCCACGGCTGCAGCTCGTCGAGGCCCGTGAAGCCCGCCCCGTCCAGCCGGCGCGCCGCTTCGTGGACGGCGTGGAAGCTCGACGGCGACGCGCTGACGTAGGCGCCGAGGTCCTGGATGTGCTCTGCGGCAGTGCTCGGTGTTGGCATGGCTTCGAGTCTAGCCCGGTCCATACGGGGGCCGGGGTCGGGCGCAGGGCGGCCGGGTGGGCCGGGCGCCCGGCGGGACGGGCGCCGTCGGCCTATACCGTGACGTTGAGGCCGGCGGTGTAGCCTGCCGATACCGAGCCGCTCATGGTGGCCAGCTGGTAGATCCCGCCGTCATTGCCGAAGACGTTGTCGGATTTCAGCGTGGTGCGGGGGAAATTCCGGGCACTGGATTCGTAGCCGGCGGAGGCGTAGACCTCATTGCACGCCGCCTCGGTCAGGGCGATCTGGGACACGGCAAGGACCTGGCCGGCCGCCGTCGCATTGCCCATGGACTCGAAGACCTCGAAGTGGATGTGCGGCCAGCGGCCGCTGTAGGCGCCGGGGTAGATGGTCGTGAAGGTGACCTGCCCGTTGGCGTCGGCCTCCTGGACGCCGCGGAGGTAGTTCTCGTTCTGGAGTCCCGAATCGTACATGGAGTACTTGCCGTCGCGGTCACAGTGCCAGGCGTAGACGGCGGCGCCGGCCAGCGGGGTGCAGCCGTTGGCGTTGTCGAGCAGGGTCAGGGTGACGGTCAGCGGCACGCCCTGCGCCGTGCTGGTGGAGCTCCCGAAGCTGGACCTGATGTCCTGGCGGACCACGCCGGAGGCCTCGAGGACGTTGGGTCCGTTGGAACCGTCACCGGGATACGGGCCGGCCGTTTCCTGCGGGATTTCGACGCCGCACTCGGCGATCGCACGGGTCAGCGTCGGAGTGGCCGACGGCGAGGCCTCCGTGGTTGCTGCCGCTGCGGCCGACGTCGCCGGCGCCGCCTCTGCCGAAGTCGCTGCGGCGGAGGCCGACGTCGGACTGTTGCCGGTGCCGCCGGGGCTGCAGGCCGCCAGGGCGGCGGCCGTTCCCGCACCGAGGAACATGCCCAGCGAGCGGCGGCTCATGAGGGTCGAGAGGTCGAATTCCAGGCCGCGGTCATGATTGGGGTGCGGCTCGTGCGGGGGCTGGGGCGTTGTTCTCATGACCCCATCGAACCCGGGAGCGCTATGGGCTGGCTAGACCCTTCCTGTGACGCCGCTGTGCTTCGGCTGGACATGCCCTCCCCTCCGCCCCGGGAATGGACATGTCCCTCGGTCCGCCCGGACATGTTCACCTATCGGGCCAACCAATGGACATGTCCCTCGGTGCCACCGGACATGTCCATCCTTCGGCCCAGCGAATGGGCATGTAGGCATTATGTCCATGGGTGGGCTCCAGGGGAGGGCATGTCCGGAGCCGTTCCGCGGAAGTGTCTCCGGCTGCGGCGACTCCTGGACATGTCCGTCCTTGGCGCCCCGGGACATGCCCTCCCGTCCGCCCCGGGACTGGACATGTCCTCCGGTGCCACAGGACATGCCCACCCCTCGGGCCAAAGAATGGACATCTTGGCACTATGTCCATTGGTGGGCGGCAGGGGAGGGCATGTCCGGCGGTCCGGGATCGTTGCGAGGGCTGGAACCTAGGAGATCGTCCCGGCTCCCACCGTGGCGTCCTCGGCAGGAGCCTCAGCCAGAGCCTCGGCCGCACCGGCTGCGGGAACGGTGGCCTTGGAGCCGTTCCTGCGGTAGCGGAAGACTCCGATCCCCACCACGACGGCGGCGAGGGCCAGCGAGAGCACCAGCGATTCCCGCGTGGATTCCAGGATCACCATGCCGATCAGGAGGGCGACGATGCTGATGATGGCCACCCAGGTCAGGTACGGGAAGAGCCACATCTTCAGCTGGAGGTCCTTGGCGGCGGCACCCATGCGGCGGCGCAGGATCAGCTGGGAGGTGGCGATCACGAGCCACACGAACAGCGCGATGGCGCCGGAGGTGTTGACCAGGAACAGGAACACCGTGTCCGGGGCGATGTAGTTCAGGCCGACGGTGACAAAACCGACCACGGTGGAGGCCAGGACCGCGGAAGAGGGCACGCCGCTCTTGGAAATCCGCATCCAGGACCGGGGGGCGTCCCCGCGCCGGGACAGCGAGAACAGCATGCGGCTGGCGGTGTAGAGGCCCGAGTTCAGGCAGGAGAGCACCGAGGTCAGCACCACGATGTCCATGATGGTGCCGGCGCCGGGGATGCCGAACAGCTCGATGACCGCAACATAGGGGCTCTTGGCGACGGAGGCGGAGTTCCAGGGCAGCAGGGTGACCACAATGGCGATGGAACCGATGTAGAAGACAAGGATCCGCCAGACGGTGGACTTCACGGCCTTCTTGACGGCGTCGACCGGGTTCTCGGATTCGCCGGCGGCGATGGTGGCAATTTCCGCCCCGAAGAAGGAGAACACGACGACGAGGATGCCGGCCAGGACGGCGCCGGGTCCGTTGGGCATGAACCCGCCGTTGCCGATCAGGTTGTCCAGTCCGGGTGCCGGGACGCCGGGGACGAGGCCGAGGATCGCGGCGGCACCGAAGAGCAGGAAGAGCACGATGGCCGCCACTTTGATGGAAGCGAACCAGAATTCGAACTCGCCGTAGGACTTCACGGACCCGAGGTTGGTCAGCGTCAGCAGCACCATCAGGGCAAGCGCCCACACCCACTGGTCAATGCCGGGCACCCAGCGGTGCATGATGGCCGCCCCCGCCGTGGCCTCAATGCCGAGGACAATGATCCAGAACCAGGCGTAGAGCCAGCCGATGCTGAACCCCGCCCAGCGGCCCAGGGCCTTGTCCGCGTAGGTGGAAAATGAGCCGGTTTCCGGGTTGGCCGCAGCCATCTCGCCGAGCATGCGCATGACGAGGATGACGACGAGTCCCGCCGCGGCGTAGGCAACCAGGATGCCCGGGCCGGCCTGCTGGATCGCCGCACCCGAACCGACAAACAGTCCGGCGCCGATCACGCCGGCGATGGCAATCATGGACAGATGCCTGGGTTTCAGGGATTTTGAGAGCTGCTGGTCAGCGTGCATGGAAGCGCCGTCCTTCGTGGGGGTTCAGGCCCGTTTGATGCCGGCGCAGCATGGGTTCCATGTGCGCGGCGGGCCGCAATGTCGTTTCACCCTAGACCGCGCGGCACACCGCCCGTCTTGTGCAGTCCCACAAATGACGCCGGACCCAACCGGGCTTTGGCCCAACCAGGAGGCCCTGGGGGCAACCAAAGTTGACTCAAGAGCAATTCCGTAATGTGCCTGAAACCACTGCTCCGCGGGCTACCCGCGGGTAGACGGCCAGCGTGGCCGGCGGACCGCTTTCCTGCGGGGTCGGCTAGTAGTCGGCGTTGCTCGGCACCACGAGGCCGGTCTCATACGCGTAGACGACGGCCTGGACGCGGTCGCGGAGATGGAGCTTGGTCAGGATCCGGCGCACGTGCGTCTTGACCGTGGCCTCGGACAGGAAGTACCGGTGCGCGATTTCGGCGTTGGAAAGCCCCTCCGCCAACGCCCCGAGCATCTCGTTTTCGCGGGGCGTCAGGTCCTCCAGCAACGGATCCTTCGCCTGGCGTGCCGGACTGGCGGCTTGCTGTCCGCCGTCGGCCTCCGCCCCTCCGGCACCGTCCTCGACGCCGGCACCGGCACCGCGCTCCGCGGACATAGGTCTCCAGCAGCCGCTGCGTAACGCGCGGGGCCACGACGGCGTCGCCGCTGGCCACGACCCGGACCGCGCCGATGAGTTCGGCGGGGGCCACGTCCTTGAGCAGGAAGGCCGAAGCCCCGGCCCGCAGCCCGGCAAAGGCGTATTCGTCGAGGTCAAAGGTGGTCAGGATGATGATCTTGGCGGAGGAACCCGAGGCCGCGATGGCCCGGGTGGCCTCGATCCCGTCCAGCACCGGCATCCGCACATCCATCAGGACGACGTCGGGCCCGAGCTCCCGGACGTGCCGGACCGCCTCGGCACCATTGGACGCCTCCCCCACGATGCACAAATCGTCTTCACCCTCCAGGATGAGGCGGAAGCCCATCCGAAGCAGCGGCTGGTCATCCACCAGCAGTACGCGGATAGGTCCTTTGTCGACCACTGTTCCCCCTTGTTTCCGTTGCGGTGTCTTCATTGCAGTTCAGTTCCGCCCGCACCCGCCAGCCGCGGTCGCCGGTGCGCCCGGCCTGCACAGTGCCCGCGTAGATCCTGGCCCGCTCCCGCATTCCGGCGATTCCCTGGCCGGTGCCGAGGGGCTCCGGTGAGTCGGGCTTGGTCTGAACGCCGGCCCCGGGACTGCCGGATTCAACGGTGCCCCTGCCGTCGTCGACCACTTCAATGGTGACGAGGGAGCCGTTCCGGACAATACTGACGTCCACGCGGCTGAGCGCACGGCCGTAGCGCAGCACATTGGTCAGCGACTCCTGCACGATCCTGTAGACGGTCAGCTGGAACGCCGCATCGCCGGGAAGGGACGGGCCGGTGTGCGTGTAATGCAGCGGCAGGCCTGCAGTGCGGAAGCCCTCGAACAGTTTGGCCAGGTTGCCTCCGGCCACCAGCGGCTCGCGCGGAGCGTGTCCCGCGGCGGAATCGTCGCGCAGCACGCCGAGAACGCGCCGCATGTCGGCCAGCGCGGTGCGTCCTGTCCGGGACAGTTCCGCGAGAACGCCGGCGGCGCGCTCGGGATCCTTCTTAACCACGACGGCGGCGCCGTCCGAAAGGCTGATCATCACGGTCAGCGAGTGCGCCACGACGTCGTGCATTTCTCGCGCGATCCGGTTGCGTTCCGTGACCGAGCCCAGCTGCTGGGCACGGGCGGCCCAGGCGGCGATCTCGTGCTCGTGCTCGCGCCGTTGCCGGACCGATATCCCGATCCCGGTGGCGATCACGTTGGAGAGGGTGATGCTGATGGCGGCCGCGATGCTCGTGACGAGCTGGAAGTTCTCCGGCGTGCTGACCGCCATGTCCGGAAGCCGCCCGTCCAGCGGGCCGACGGCCAGCATGAAGTACAGGAGCACCAGCGGCGCCGTCGTCAGGGCCAGGGCGGCCAGGGCGAAACGCCGCGTGCGGACGACGGCCACGGCGTACAGCGAAAACCAGAGTCCGGCGGAGACATTGGATCCCCACGGATGCAGGAACGTGACGGCCAGTTCCAGTGCCCCCACGGCCGCCGCGACCTGCACCGGATAGGCGCGCCGGAAGAGCAGGACAGGGCCGGCGGCGGCGAGCAGTGCGGCGACGGGCCAGTCGCCGTCGATCAGCGACTCCACCGCCGTGGGCGTGACGAGGACGAGGTAGCAGAGCACCACCAGGACATCCATGACCCGCGGATTGGCCAGCAGGTATCGCCGCAGCCGTCCGCGCCGTCGGGCGGTGAGTTCGGCGAAGGACGCGTCAGCCGGTCCGGCTGGCGCGTCCTTCACAGGCACTGCATCGATCATGCTCCGAGCCTAGACGTTAGGCCCGCCGGCCTAGACGTCCCGCTTCTTGAGCAGCACGGCGGCGAGGAGCACGGGGATGACCACCCAGGCGCCCAGGACCAGGCCGGCCTGCCAGGCTTCCAGGGTGTCCGGGACATGGTCCAGGGCGGTCAGCGGATCCACGGTGTTGCCGGGCAGGTACTTGCGGGCTTCCACGAAGAAGTCGCCGGGAATGAGCTGGAAGGCGATGGGGGCCACGAAGAACAGGCCGACCAGGCTCATGATGCCGCCCGCCGAGTTGCGGATCAGTGTGCCCAGGGCCATGCCGATCGCCGCGACGGCTGCCACGTAGATGCTGTTGACAAGGAGCATCTTGACCGACTGTGAGCTGCCCAGGTCCAGGTCGAGGCCGTAGTTTTCCAGGATCGGCACCGACACGAACCCGGCGGCCAGGGCGGACGCTGCGGTGACGACGAAGGAGGTCACCACCACCACGACGAGCTTGGCCGCGAACGCGGGGATGCGCTTGGGCACTGCCGCAAACGTGGACCGGGCCATGCCGGTGGTGAATTCCGAGCTCATCAGCAGCACGCCGAGCGAGCCGAGGATCAGCTGGGCGAAGGCGATGCCGGAGGTGGGGACGCCGACGGCGAGGTCCCCGCCCTGCGCCGCGATCCTGGCGGCCGCCTCCGGGTCCTGGGCCGCGGCCTCGGAGAACTGCCCCGTTCCCCAGGCGGAGAGCGCACCGAACCCCACCATGACGATCACCGTGGAGCCGAGCAGGATCAGCGTGGAGAGCAGGGTGCGGAACTTGATGAATTCGGAGTTGAGGACCCGCAGGAAGGTGGGGCCGGGGCCGGAACTGGTGCCGTTTCCGGAGCGCTGCGTGCGGGGTTCGGCGCCGCGGGGGGAGGGCGTGGATTCAACGGTTGTGGAGCTCATGGCTTAGTTGCCTCCGGCTTCGACGGGAACGGCGCCCGTGGTGATCAGCGAGTGGTATTCGACCTCATCCTTGGTCAGTTCCATGTAGGCCTCCTCGAGGCTGGCCTGGAGCGGGGTGAGTTCGTAGATCATGACGCGGTTTTCCAGCGCTGCAGTGGCGATCTGCCGCGGGTCCAGCCCCGTGACTTCGAGGAGTTCGCGTTCCTGGACCTCCACCGAGACGCCGGTGCCGGCCAGCAGCTGCATGAGCCGGTCCGGCTGGTCGGTCCGGACCCGCGTGCGGCCCTGGCCCTTGCCGGTGATGATCTCCTGGATCGGGGCGTCCGCGATGATCCTGCCGCGGCCGATCACGATCAGGTGGTCCGCCGTGACGGCCATTTCACTCATGAGGTGGCTGGAGAGGAAGACCGTGCGGCCTTCGGAGGCCAGGTACTTCACGAGGTTGCGGACCCACACCACTCCCTCCGGGTCAAGACCGTTGACGGGTTCGTCCAGGATGACGGTCTGCGGGTCGCCCAGGAGGGCCGCGGCGATGCCCAGCCGCTGGCCCATGCCGAGCGAGAAGCCGCCGACCTTCTTCTTGGCCACCTCGGCCAGTCCGGTCATCTCGATGACGTCGTGGACGCGTTTCTTGGGGATGCTGTGCGTCGCGGCCATGGCCAGCAGGTGGTTGTAGGCGGAGCGGCTCGTGTGGACGGCCTTGGCGTCCAGCAGCGCGCCGACGTCGCGCAGCGGGGCGGCGTGCCCGGTGAGCGGAGATCCGTTGACGGTCACGGAGCCCGACGTCGGCCGGTCCAGTCCCATGATCATGCGCATGGTGGTGGATTTTCCGGCCCCGTTGGGGCCCAGGAAGCCGGTGACCCGGCCGGCTTCGACGGTGAAGTTGACGCCGGCGACGGCGGTCTTGTCGCCGTAAACCTTGGTCAGGCCTCGTGCTTCGATCATGGAAGCGTTCCTTTGCATAGCGGGGAGATTATCCGGGGCACCGCAGTCACGGGCCCGTCTGCACACCACGCTACCCATGCCGTGGGCGTAATTCGCCGGTCTCAGGGATGATTCAGGGGCGAATCAGGGTAGTCCGGGAGGATGACGCGCCCGCCCGCGGGAGTCCGGGGGGCAGTGCGCTGCGAGGCGGTGCGGCATCCGGCAGGCCGCGGGCGTGCGGGCCGCGTGAAGACTCAGCCGAGCGGCGAATAATAGGTCAGCGCGCCGCGGCGGACGGTGAATTCCACGCTTCGCACACCGGGCATGACCTCGCCGTCGACGGCCAGGACCATGGGGCCGTCCCCGGGCTCCACCGTGATCCGGTCCGTTTCGGTGAGGTGGGTGATCCCGGAGCTGGCCACGGTGCCCGTGAGCACGGCCCAGAGCAGCCGCAGCCGGGCGAACGGCTCATCCGCGGTGATCATCCGCAGGTCCAGGACTCCGTCCGCCAGCACGGGACGCACCAGCGGCGCGTGGTCGCGGGGGTAGTAGCGGCCGCGGCCGATGTACAGGATCCACAGCCTGTGCCGCACGCCGTTCACGATCAGGGTGGTGGGGGTGCCTGCCGCGAAGGTCCGGAACATGGCCACCACGCCGGCCAGCGGTTTGCCCAGTGCCGGCTGGAGCTGTTCCCGCCGGCGGACCAGGTTCGGATAGAGGCCGATGCTGGCCGTGTTGAGCATGCTCAGTTCTAGGTGCTCGGGGCTGTCGGGGAGCCCGCGCTCCACGCTCACGTGGCCGACGTCGGCCACGGCAGCGTCGCCGTGCGAGGCCGCCTGCACAGCCGCCTCCAGGGTGGACGTCCCGGCGTCGCGGGCGAAGTGGTTGAGCGTTCCGCCGGGGAGCACCAGCAGCGGAAGGGAATGTTCGACGGCGGCTGCCGCCGCGGCGCCGACAGTTCCGTCGCCGCCCCAGACGCCGAGAGCCGCAATGCCCGGCCGCGTCGCGACCCCGGCGATTTCGGCGGCGACGTCCTCGTTCTGCCCGATTTCCTGTATATGCGCCTTAGGGAATATCTTTTGCAGGGCGTCGGCAGTCTCATCTGCGTAGGACCCGCCGAGGGTATTGATCGCGATGCAGAGTCCCTGGCCGTCGGGGAGTTCTGCGGCCCGGACGGCGCTGCGGCGGGTTTCCGGGAAAGGCGGACGGACGGGCCACCACTTGCGCGTCACCATGGCTGCTCCGGCGCCGATCGCTGAGCCGAACAGCACATCCGAGGGCCAGTGGGCGCCGGTGTGGACGCGGGAGTAAGCCACCCCGGCCGCGACAGGGGCCAGCGCTGCACCCAGCGCGGGACGGACCAAGCCGACCCCGAGCGCGAAGGCAACCGCGGAGGCGGAGTGGCCCGACGGCATCGACGAACTCGTCGGCTGGGGGTTGACGAAGCGGAAGACTGGAAGATGTTCGGGCAGGGGGCGGGCCCGGGGCAGGAGGGTCTTGAACACGACGTTCGTGACTGCCGATGCCACGCCTTGGGCGATGAGCCCGTGCACGGCTGCCCGGCGTGTCTTTCCGGGCACGAGGGCCATTGCCCCGGCAATGCCGAACCAGAGTTTGCCTTTGTTGGCGGCGGCGGACAGGCGGCGGAAGAACTCATCATGGCCGCCGCTCGGCAGATTGGAGACGGCGCGCACCAATTTGCGGTCAAATTTCGACAGGCGGCCGGGGGCCTTCCTCAGCATGGTTCGCATTGGACCACCATACTGCCGGATACGGCGCGTCGCAGGTCCGCCGCAGGCGGCGCCCGGCGGGGCTCCCTACCTGGCGGGCAAAGGCTTCGCGGCGCCGGCGAGCAGCAGGGCCACCAGGATCGGAACCCCGATCGCCAGCAGGGCGGTCCTGATCCCTGTCACATCGCCCAGGTAGCCCAGCAGGGGCGGCCCGGCGAGGAATGCGATGTAGCCCAGCGTGGACACGACGGACACCCGGGCGGCCGCCTTCCTGGGGTCATCCGCCGCGGCGGACATCCCGATCGGAAACGCCAGGGCGGCCCCGACGCCCCAGAGCACGGCGCCGGCGGCGGCCAGCCAGATGGTGCCGGCGAACACGAAGAGGCAGAGGCCCGCGGCTGCCGCGGCCATGCTGGCGCGGAGCACCGCCACCCGGCCGTAGATGTCGATAGCGCGGCCGCCGAAGAAGCGCATGGCGGTCATTGCCAGCACAAAGGCGGCGAACAGCAGCGCCCCCGTGGATTGTTCGGCGCCGAGGCCGTCAACCGCGGCCTTGGCAATCCAGTCGTTGCCGGCGCCTTCGGTCAAGGTGGCGCCCAGGACGACGACGCCGATCAGCAGCGTGCGGCTGTCCCGCCAGGCCGACCCGCCCTTGGCGTGGTCGGTGTCCCCTGCGGCAGGCAGGGCGGCGGCCAGATGGGGCAGGAAGTACCGCGGGGCCACCGTGGTCAGGACGGCGACGACGGCGGCGATGACCAGCAGGTGTTCCGGGAGCCCGACCCCCAGGGTGGACAGGCCGGCGCCGATCAGGGCTCCGACGAACGCGCCGCCGCTGAAGGCCGCGTGGAACTGCGGCATGATGGTGCGACCGAGCCGGTGTTCGACGTCGGCGCCTTCTATGTTCTGCGAGACATCCCACAGCCCGACCCCGATGCCGAAGAAGAACAGGGCAACCGCCGTCCCCGGGACGGAGGCCGCCATCAGGGCCAGCGCCACGCCGACGCCGGCCGTCGCGGCGACGAGTCCGGCGCTGCGGACGGCGTTGGCCGTGCCGATCCGGCCCACGACGAACCCCGCCGTGGGCAGGGCGATCAGCGAGCCCACGGCCAGGCACAGCAGCAGGGTTCCCATCTGGCCGGAGGTGATGTGCAGGATCTCCGTCACCGCGGGGATGCGGGCGGCCCAGCTGGCGAAGACCAGGCCGTTGATCCCGAAGACGAGGAAGGTGGCCCCGGCGGCGGCCTTCAGTTGCGGGCCGGTTGCGGTACTGGTCATACGATCACTGCTTCCACCGAGTGTTGTGCGAGTTGGGCAAGTTCTTCCGGACTGAGCTGCCGGTCCGTCACGATGGCATCCACGGCGTCCAGGGATGCCACGAGGGCGACGGCACTGGCATTCCATTTGGATCCGGCACAGGCGACGATCACCCTGGCCGCGGATTCGAGGCCGGCGCGCTTCACGGCGGCGTCGTCGAGATCGTGGGCCAGCAGCCCGTCTTTGAGGTTCACGGCGCAGGGCGTGACCACCGCGGCGTCGAAGCGCAGGGAGCGGATATTGGATTCCGTCATCGGCCCGCGAAAGGACAGTTCACCGGGGACGAGGCTGCCGCCGGGCATCAGGACGTCGGGGCGCCGCCCCGCCGGCAGATCGTCCGGGGATAGCGCGGTGACGGCACGCAGCGACATCGGCATGATGGTCATCTCGCGCTGGCGCAGCTGGCGGGCGATCTCCGTGGCCGTGCTGCCGCTGTCCAGCCAGACGTGTCCCCGGTCCTGGAGCATGGCCGCGACGGCCGCGGCGATGCGGACCTTGGCGGCGTGGTCCTCCAGCTCGCGTTGCCCGTATTCCGGGTTTTCACCGCTGAATACCAGGCTTCGGGCTCCGCCGTGCACCCTCCGAAGCACGCCGTGGAGGGCCAGGACCTCGAGGTCGCGCCGGATCGTGGCCCCCGACGCGCCGCAGGCAGCCATCAGTTCGTCCACCGTCACATGCTCCCGGCTGCGCAGCAGTTCGCCGATCAGGCGGTGCCGCTCATCAGTACTCATGAAGAAATGATAACAGTTTAGTGATCATTTAATCATCTATGCTCAACAGCGGCCTGTCCGCCTGGGACGAGTGGGACAGTGTTCCTCTGACGGCAGCGTGACGAAGTCCAGGACCGTCACACGCTCCCTCACTTCCGGCAAGCAAATCGCCAACGCTCCCTCACCAGGTGAGGAAGCGTTGGCGAAAAACGTGCAGGACGTGAGGGAGGGTCTGGCTCAGCGGGCGCGCTCGACCCGCTTTTCGTCCCATACCGGTTCGGCCGATTCGTAGACCTTGCCGTCGGAGCCAAAGACCAGGAAGCGGTCGAAGGTGCGGGCGAACCAGCGGTCGTGGGTGACCGCCAGGACCGTGCCCTCGAAGTGGTCGATCGCCCGTTCCAGGGCTTCGGCGGAGTGCAGGTCGAGGTTGTCCGTGGGCTCGTCGAGCAGCAGCAGCGTGGCGCCGGAGAGCTGGAGGAGCAGGATCTGGAAGCGGGCCTGCTGGCCGCCGGAGAGGGATTCGTACTTCTGCTCGGACTGCCCGGCGAGGCCGTAGCCGTCCAGGGCGCCGGCGGCGGCTTCGCGGCCCATCCCGGAGCGGTGCTCGTCGCCCCGGTGCAGGATCTCCAGCAGGGTCTTGCCCAGCAGGTCGGGCCGGACGTGGGTCTGGGCGAAGAAGCCGGGCCGGATCCGGGCGCCGAGTTTCACGGTGCCCTCGTGCGGAACCTCCGCGATCTCGACGTCGGAGACCGGCAGGTGCTCCCGCTCCGGATCGGTGCCGCCGGTGGCGAGCAGGCGCAGGAAGTGGCTCTTGCCCGAACCGTTGGACCCGAGGACGCCCACCCGGTCGCCGAACCAGATCTCGGTGGAGAACGGCTTCATGAGGCCGGTCAGTTCCAGCTTTTCGGCCACGATGGCGCGCTTTGGCGGTGCGTCCGCCCTTGAGCCGCATCTGCACGTTCTGCTCGATCGGCAGGGCCTCGGGCGGGCCGGCCTCGAGGAACTTCGCCAGCCGGGTCTGCGCGGCGTGGTAGCGGTTGGCCATGTCGGAGCGGAACGCGGCCTTGTTCTTGTACATGTTGACGAGTTCCTTGAGCTTCACGTGCTCCTCGTCCCAGCGCTTGCGCAGCTCCTCGAAGCGTGCGTTCCGGTCCGCGCGGGCGTCCACGTAGGAGCCGAAGCCGCCGCCGTGGATCCAGGCGCCGGCGCCGTTGATGCCCGGTTCCAGCGTGACGATGCGGCCCGCGGCGTTGTTGAGCAGTTCGCGGTCGTGGCTGATGAAGAACACGGTCTTCTTCGACTCGTTGAGCTTGGCCTCAAGCCAGCGCTTGCCCGGGACGTCGAGGTAGTTGTCCGGCTCGTCGAGGAGCAGCAGTTCATCGGGGCCGGCGAAGAGGGCCTCGAGGACCAGCCGCTTCTGCTCGCCGCCGGAGAGGCTCGACGCCGGGCGGTGCTGTGCGCGGTCGAACGGCAGGCCGAGGGCCGCCATGCAGACCTCGTCCCAGACGGTCTCGACGTCGTAGCCGCCGGCGTCGCCCCAGTCCACGATCGCCTGGGCGTAGTTCATCTGGGTGGGCTCGTCGTCGTGCTCCATCATGGCGAGTTCCGCCTCGTCCACGGCACGCGCGGCGGCGGCCAGGGCCGGCGGAGCCGCGGAAACCAGGAGGTCGCGGACCGTGGAGTCGTCCCGGACCTGGCCCACGAACTGGCGCATGATGCCCATGTTGCCGGAGCGGCCGATCACGCCTTCATCGGGAACGAGGTCGCCGGAAATGATCCGGAACAGCGTGGTCTTGCCGGTTCCGTTCGGCCCGATCAGCGCCGTCTTGGTGCCGTCCGGGACCTTGAACGTCACCCCGTTGAGCAGCTGGGTGCCGTCGGAGAGGAAGTAGTCGATGCCGGAAACGTCAATATGAGCCACGCGTTCAATCTTCCCACGGCCGGGAGGGGCTCCAACGGCGGAGGCTCCGCGCACGACCTGAGGGAGCGTCCGCCGTAGCCGGCCCAAACGTGAGGGAGCGTCCGCCGTAACCGGCCCAAACCTGAGGGAGCGTCCGCCGTTTCCGGGCAGAACGTGAGGGAGCGTCGGCTCAGCCGGCCTGGGTGAGGAACTCCTTGAGCAGCGGTCCGGACGTGGTGGCCCCAAGTCCGCCGTCCTCGACGAACACGGCGACGGCCAGGTCACCGTGCACGGCCACGATCCAGGCGTGGGTCTTGGGCGGGGTGTCGTTGCCGAACTCGGCTGTTCCGGTCTTCGCGCCGACGGGCTCGCCCGGGACGGACGCCAGGAACCCGGCGTGCCCGCTGGTCACGACGGCACGCATCATGTCAGCCAGCGACGCGGCCTCCGCTGCGGTGACCGGCGTCCCGACGGTCGCGGCCGGTACTGGGGCGGACGGCGTCGCCGTGTCAGTCGTCGCGTCACCGGACGGCGGGGCTGCCGGCGACGTGCCGGCTGTTCCGGTGCCGGCCGTGGCGGTGCTCTCGGCGCCCGGGGACGTGACGCCCTCGTTCGGATTCAACACGAGCTGGGCTGCCACCGGGGCTCCCTTGGCCACGGAGCCGGCCATGATGGCGGCGGCCAGCGGGGACAGGAGCACCTTGCCCTGGCCGATCATCGAGGCGGCGTGTTCGGTGCCTGCGGAGTCGCCGGGGACGGAGCCGAGGAACGCGGCGGCTCCGAGCGCGGGCGCTTCGACTGCCACGCCCAGCGAGGTCGCGGCCGATTCAAGCTGCGCCTGGCTGACGGTGTCGCGGGCGTTGATGAAGGCGGTGTTGCAGGAGTGCGCAAAGGCATCGCGCAGCGTCACGGAGCCCAGGGAGGACGCGGGGTAGCCTTCGGCGTTCTTGAAGGTGCGGCCGTCCACGGTGAGGGTGGACGGGCAGTCCACCTTGGAGTCTGGGGTCATTCCGTTGCGGAACATGGCCAGGGAATCGACCATCTTGAAGATCGATCCGGGGGCGTACTGGCCGAGCATCGCGGTGTCGTAGCCGTTGCTTCCCGGCCCGGAGGCGGCCGCCAGGACGGCGCCGCTGGAGGGCCGGAGCGCCACAATGGCCGACGCCGGGCCGACCTTGCCGAGGACGTCTTCCGCGAGCTGCTGCAGCTTCGGGTCCAGTGTGGTTTTCAGCGGGGTTCCCACTTTTATTTCAGTCTGGAATAGCACGCGGCGTCCCTCGTCGGGCAAAGTCTGCTTTTCTTCGGCCGTGAGGCCTGCCTTCTCGGCGAAGACCTGAATGCCGTCACTGCCGCGAAGCTGCGCGTCGTATTGCTGCTGGAGCCCCCCGGTGCCGGTGGTGTCCCCCGCCTTGAGCGCCCCGTTCGATTTTTCAATCTGTTCGGCATTCGCCTCGGCTGCGGTGCCCAGCAGGGCGCGGGCGAAGGTGCGGGTAGGTGCCAGCGGGAGGAAATCCCGGACGGCGCGGGCGCCGGGAATCTCGCCGATCTGACCGTCGGTGATGGTCCGTCCATCCTCACGCAGAGTGATGGCGGCAACGAACGCCTCGGGCCCGGACGCCTGGACCTGTTGGGCGTAGGCCGCGGGGTCGACTCCAACCAGTTGGGCAAGCTTGGTGGCGGAGTCGGCGGGGTCCGCGCCGCCGAGTGCGGGCTTGTCGATGCCAACGTTGACCACGGGCCGGTACGTGACCAGCGGGACGTCGCCGGCGCCCAGGATGTCGGCGCGCGCTGGCGTATGGGTCGCCGAGTAGACGATCTCGCCTTCGGCCAACTCGGGGACCAGGGTGGCCGGGTTCCATACCGTCAACCACTTGTCGCCGGACTTCTTGAACTCGGCGGAGGTGGTGTACTTCCACTCTCCGGAGCCGATCTTCCAGCTGTAGTTGAGCGGGACCGTGGCCGTAGCGGACTCCAGCGTCAGTTGGCCGCTTTCCACTGCAGGCTTGACCGGGTCCATTCCCTTGAAGATTTCCTTCAGCTGGTCGTTGGCGGCGCCCGACTCCTTCCCCTCAAAGGCGACGGATCCGACGTCGAGCGCGGACACTGCGGTGGCGAGCTGCTTTGCAGCGCTTTCCGCGCCGGCTCGGCCGTCGTCGCAGGCGACCAGCGAGGCGCCTAGAACAAGGCCCACAAGGGCCAGTGCAAGTTTTGGTGAGTTCCCCATCGCGCCATTATGCCCCGAACCACGGACAACTCCCTTGTCATACAGCGCGGGCACATAACACCGCACAAACGCGGGCACACAACGCGGGCTAGGGCCGGCGGATGATCCGTCGCTGCGTAGCCACGGCGATCGCGGCGGTGCGGTTGTCCACGCCGAGCTTGCCGTAGATGTGCACCAGGTGGGTCTTGACCGTGGCCTCGGAAATAAACAGCTGCTTCGCGATCGCCCGGTTTCCCATGCCGGTGGCCAGCAGTTCCAGCAACTGGATCTCGCGGGCGGACAGGGCCGGCTCAGGATTGCGGATCCGGCCCATCAGCCGGGCCGCGACCTCGGGTGCCAGCGCCGTCCCGCCGGCCGCGGCGGACAGGACCGCCTGGCGGATCTGTTCGGGCGGGGCATCCTTGAGCATGTAGCCGCTGGCGCCGGCCTCGACGGCGGCGAGGATGTCGGCGTCGGAGTCATAGGTGGTGAGGATGAGCACCGGGGGTGCCGGCTGGCCGGCCTCTCCCGCTTTGATCCGGCCGGTGGCGGTGACGCCGTCCATGCCCGCGCCCATCTGCAGGTCCATGAGCACCACGTCCGCTGGCTCGCCCAGGGTATGGAGCTTGGCCAGTCCGGCCAGGGCGGCGCTGCCGTCGGCGGCCTCGGCCACCACGGTGATGCCCTGCAGATCACCCAGCATCGCCCGCAGCCCGGCCCGGACCACCGGGTGGTCGTCCACCAGGAAGACCCGGATGTTGTTCATGGCCGGCCCCCGTTGGCTTGCGCGGAAGCGGAGGGGAAACCTGACGCGGAACCAGACGCTTGACCCAGCGGCAGCCGGATGGCCACCACGGTGCCCTCGCCCGGCGCGGATTCGACATCCAACTGCCCGTGCAGGGCGGCCACGCGTTCCCGCAGCGACGTCAGGCCATAGCCGGAACCGTCCGGGCGGGCGGTCACGGCCGCCGGGTCGAACCCGATGCCGTCGTCGTAGATGTCCATGGCCACTTCCGTGCCGAGGAAGGAAAGGGTGACGACGGCGGTGCTCGCCTGCGCGTGAACCCGGACGTTGGCCAGGCTCGCCTGCGCGGCCCGGAGCAGGGCGGTCTGGTGGGCGGCGGGGAGTTCCGCCGGCAGGCCTTCGACGTCGAGGCGGCAGCGCAGTCCGGCACCGCGCGCGGCAGCTTCCGCTTCGGTCTGTTCGCACAGCCGGTGGAGGCTGGCCACGAGGGAGCCGTCCTCGAGGTCGGGGGACTGGAGGGCGCGGACGAAGTTGCGGGCCTCGGCAAGGTTGGCGGCGGCGGTGTCCCGGACGATGCGGAGCCTTTCCCGTGCCACGGCGGGATCGCCGTCGTCCAGGGCTTTCTCGGCCGCGCGGCCCATCAACACGATGCTGGACAGGCCCTGGGCGAGGGTGTCATGGATTTCGCGGGCCAGCCGGGTGCGCTCGGCGAGGGTGCCGGCGTCGTGCTGGGTCCTGGCCAGTTCGGCACGGGTGCGGCGGAGTTCTTCGGCCGCCAGCCGCTGGTTTTCCGCCTCCAGGAACAGCGCCCGGTAGGCCAGCCCGGTGACCACGGCGAAGGCTGCGCCGAACGCGGGGCCGAGCACCATGGGCAGCTGCGGCGCAACACTGGCCGGATCCGCACCGGCCTGCACCGAAGGTGCGATACCGCCGTTGTGGAACCAGAGGGCCGCGATGACCAGCAGGGTGCTCAGTGCGATCGCGGGCAGCGCCAGCCGGCGCCGGAGCACGTGCAGCTGCAGGAAGAACAGCGGGAAGGCCAGCCAGACGAAGTCGGCGCTGGCCCAGATCAGCAGCAGCCAGAGGAGGCAGACGCCGCCCAGCCACCAGCCCGAGTAGGGCCGCGGATCGAACCGGGCATGGTGGGCGGCATGCCGCTTCTCCAGGACGGTGCCCACGAGGTAGAAAGCGGCGAGCAGCAGGGCCAGCAACAGGGTGATCCAGCCGGGGCCATGGATTCCGCCGGTGAGGAGCCGGACGAGGGCCACCAGGAGCAGCACCGCGAAGCCGACGTGAAGGCTCACGCGCAGGACGCGCAGAATCACGGCCGCCCCGGTGGGCTCCGTGCCCCCGTGCGATGGTCCCGCTTGAGCTGGTCCCGCCTGCGGTGTGCCGGCCTGCAATGTGCCGTCGTGGACCGTGTTCACGGCGTCGCCCTCCATGCTTCCAGCCTAGTGCCGGCAGGACAGCGCTCAGGCGGAAAACGGTCCGTCACCGGCGGAATCAACCGATTGGTTGACCGTACGGCCGTCCTCCCGGCGCCGGCGGTCCAGCCGGGCGGCCGATGCCCCGAAGCCCCGCGGACGGAAGGCTTGAAGCAAGGCCACCAACGTCACGACAAAGGACAACCATGTATCTCGCCATCCGCGATATCCGCTTCGCCAAAGGGCGGTTTGCCCTCATGGGCGCGGTCGTCGCCCTCATCACGCTCCTGCTCGTCATGCTCTCCGGGCTCACCGCCGGACTCGGCAACCAGTCGACGTCGGCCCTCGCCGCTCTCCCGGCCGACCAGCTGGTCTTCGGCGCCCCGGCCGGGAGCGCGCCCAAGGCCTCGTTCACGGAGTCCGAAGTCACGCGCGACCAGCAGGCCGAGTGGACGGCACGCGACGGCGTCGCCCGGGCCGATGCCCTGGGGATCAGCCAAAGCCGCTTCCAGGCGCTGGGCGCCGGCGGCGTCCCGGCACGCACGGCAAGCGTGGCGGTCTTCGGCACTGAGCCCGGCACCGGTCTGGCTCCCGCCCCGCTGTCCGAGGGAACTGTCGCCGTCGGAGCCGGCCTCGCGGCGGAACTGGACCTCAGCATTGGCAGCCGCGCCTCGGTCGGCGGTACCGAGCTGATCGTGTCGGCCATCGTTCCGGAGCAGTGGTATTCGCACACCGGCGTCGTATGGACCACGCTGAACGACTGGCAGAAGCTGGCACACATCCCGGACGGCGGCGCCGCGACGGTGCTCGCCGTGAAATACGACGGCGGGAAATTCGACGGCGGGACGTCCAACGCAGGCAGCTCCGACGCCGGACCCGGGGTCGACATCGATGCCGCCAACGCTGCCGCGGGAACCGTCAGCACCACTGTCGAGGGATCCTTCCAGGCCCTCGGCTCCTACAAGAGCGAGAACGGCTCGCTGCTGCTGATGCAGGCGTTCCTGTACGGCATCTCCGCCCTCGTCATTGTCGCCTTCCTGACGGTCTGGACGGTCCAGCGCACCCGCGACATCGCCGTCCTGAAAGCCTTGGGCGGGTCCGCCCGCTACATCCTCAAGGACGCCATGGCGCAGGCAGCCCTGGTCCTGCTGGCCGGCGCCGCGGCCGGCGGACTGGCCGGCGTGGCCGGCGGTGTCCTCGCGTCGCGGGCCGCACCGTTCCTCCTCACCCCCGGGACCACGCTGCTGCCCATCGCCGGCATCGTGCTCCTGGGCCTGGCCGGTGCAGCCCTGGCGGTCCGCAGCGTCGCGCGGGTCGATCCGCTCATCGCCCTCGGCGGCAACTGACCGGCCGAGCCCCGGCCCGACATATTCCCAGAAAGGCATATTTCATGAATTCCGCCCTGAACGACTCCGCAATGAACCATTCCGCCCTGAACCTCGTCAACGTCACCCTGGAGTACCCGGACGGAGACGGCACCCTCAAAGCACTGGACGACGTGAGCCTCAAGGTTGCCCCGGGGGAGTTCGTCTCCCTGATCGGCCCCTCGGGGTCCGGAAAGTCTTCGCTGCTGGCCGTCGCCGCCACTCTCGTACGGCCCTCCGCCGGACTGGTGCTGATCGACGGACAGGACGCCGGCGGGCTGCCCGACGCCGGCCGCACCGCACTGCGCCGGGACAAGATCGGCATCATCTTCCAGCAGCCCAATCTCCTGCCGTCCCTCACCGCTGTGGAGCAGCTGGTGATCACGCAGCGCCTGCGCGGCGGGGCCGCCCGGGCGGCCGAGGAGCGCGCCGCGGGACTGCTGGACCTCGTGGGCCTCGGGAACGCCCTGGCGAAGCGGCCCCACCAGCTCTCCGGCGGGCAGCGCCAGCGCGTCAACATTGCCCGGGCGCTCATGGGCAACCCTGCCGTGCTGCTCGTGGACGAGCCGACGGCGGCCCTTGACCACCACCGCTCCGAGGCGATCGTCCGGCTGCTGCGACAGGTCACCGACGAGTTCGGCGTGGCAACCGTCATGGTCACGCACGACACCGATTTCGTCCCGCTCACCGACGCCGTGGCGAGCATGCGCGACGGACGGCTGTCGGCCACGGCAGCCACGGCAGCAGCTTTGGCCCCGCGCCTGGGCTAAGGCCCCCGGTAGCCGAGTTCCGGCACGCCGCGCCCGAACATGTCCTTCAGCGCATATCTGGCGGCGTGGAAGCCGGGCATCCCGGTGACCCCGGGGCCCGGCGGGGTGGATGACGAGCACAAGTACACGCCGGGCAGCGGCGTCCGCCACGGAACGCGGCTCAGCACCGGCCGCCGGAGCATGCCCCAAAGGTCCATGCGGCCGGCGCTGAAGTCCCCGCCGACGTAGTTCTCGTCGTACGCCGCCAGCCCCGCCGCCGTCGTCACCCTGAACTGCACCACAAGGTCCCGGAACCCGGGGGCGAAACGCTCCAGTTGCGCCATGACGGCGTCGCTCATGTCTATCGTGGAGCCTGCCGGAACATGGCAATACGTCCAGAGGATGTGGCGGCCCGCCGGGGCGCGGCCGGCATCGAAACGTGAGGGCTGGGAGACGAGCACGTACGGCCGCTCCGGATGCTGGCCCGCCGCGACCAGGCCCTCCGCTTCGGCGGTCTCGGCCCTGGTGCCGCCCACATGCACCGTCCCGGCATCGGCAAGGCCGTCCGCCGTCCACGGCACCGGTCCGGCGAGGATGAAGTCGACCTTGCAGGCCGCGTTCCCGAAGCGGAAGGACTCCAGGGCGCGCCGGTAGCCTGCCGGGAACCTGCCGTCCGCCAGCCGCAGCAACGCGGGGGGCGCCACATCCAACAGGGTGGCGCGGGCCGGCGGCAGCTCCGCGAGCGAACTGATCCGCGTCCCGGTCTCGACCACTCCGCCATGGGCTTCGATGTCGGCGGTCAGCGCCCGGGCAATCGCGGCCGATCCGCCGTGCGGAATCGGCCAGCCGCCGGCATGCCCCAGGGCGCCCAGCATCAGGCCGGCGCCGGCGGCGGTGATCGAAGGCAGCACGGCCACGGCATGCGCGGCGGCGCCGCTCAGCAGTGCGGGAGCCAGGTCCTCCCGGAACCTGGCGTTCCACAGCCGCGAGCCTTGTTCGAGCGCCCGGGCGCCGAACGCGGCAGCCGCCGCGGGATCCCCCGGAATCCGCACCAGCTGGTTCAGGGTCAGGTCGGCGACGCCGTCCACCCGCCGCACGAGGGGCGCCATGAGCCGGCGGTAGGCGGCGCCGTCCCGGCCGAGTTCCGCAGCGGTGCGGTCCAGGGAACGGTACGCCAGCGCCGCGCGGCCGCCGTCGAGCGGGGATCCGTACGAGACATCCGGCACTGCCAGCGGCACGCGCCGGGACAGCTCGAACCGGCGGAAGAAGGGCGAGGCCAGGGCCATGGGGTGCACGGCCGAGCAGACGTCGTGGAAGTGGCCCGGTTCGATCAGTTCGGCGGTGCGCAGTCCGCCGCCGGGGGTGGCGGCCGCCTCGAACACGTGGACTTTGAGTCCGGCCCGCGCCATGGTCGCCGCCGCTGCCAGCCCGTTGGGGCCGGAACCGACGACGACGACGTCAGTCACGTGCGCTGGCCTTCCGCCAGGGCACTCTTCCGCCACGGCACTACGGACGCCGCCGGCCGGCGGAGATCAAGCCGCAGCCAGTCCGGGGCGCCGTCGAAGGGGCCGCCATGCGGATCATCCACGCTGTGGCGGCGGATCACGTCGTAGGACGGATCCCAGATGTCCCAGGCGACCCGCGCCATCAGGTAGGCGGTGGCGAGCATGTGGGCAACCACTGCCAGGACGTAATAGGGCATATCGATGTTGTGCTGGGTCGAGCCGCCGCTGGTCGCCTGCCCGAGGTACATCCAGATTGCGCCCCAGTGCAGGGCCTCGATGGCCTGCCAGATCAGGAAGTCCCGCCAGCGGGGCCGGGCAAGGGCGATCAGCGGAATCAGCCACAACACGAACTGGGGCGAGTAGACCTTGTTCGTGAGAATGAAGGCCGCCACGATCAGGAAGGCCAGCTGCGCGATCCTTGGCCGCCGGGGTGCGGTCAGGGCGAGGACGCCAATCAGGATGCAGGCCAGGAGGAACAGGTCCATGGCCAGGGAGTTGATGGCCTCGGCCTCGAGCGGGCTCCAGCCCAGCCGGCCCGCCACCAGGTTGTAGGCGAACCAGGGTGAGCTGTAGCCCGCCGGCCGCTCCTGCGTGAACTGGTAGAAGTACTTCCAGCCCTCCGGATTTGCCGCGGCCACCGGGACGTTGACCACCAGCCAGGCCGCGGTTGCCGCACCGGCAGTGACCAGGATCGCCCGGATGCGCCCGCTCCGGAGCGCCAGCAGCAGGACGGCACCGAGGATCAGCAGGGGATACAGCTTGGTGGCTGTGCCCAGGCCGATGAAGATTCCGGCGAGGACGAGCTTGTTGCGCGAAAAGAAGTACATGCCAAGAGCCAGCAGGCACACGGCCCACATGTCCCAGTTAATGACGCCCGCCAGGACAATGCCGGGGGCCAGGGCAACCATCGCCGCGTCCCAGGACCGCCGCCGGTTTGTCCGTGCCGTGGCCAGCACCGCGATAATCCAGACCGCGGCGATCAGGGTGGCGTTGACGTCGAAGTAGCCCAGGACGCGGGGATCCCCGGTGCCGGCGCCGGGCACCAGAAGTGCCGTGGCGCCCGCGATGAACCCCATCAGAACGGGGTACTCAAAGAAGCTTCCCTGGGTAATGAAGGGGAAGGCGCCATCGCCGAGGCCGCGGTTGCGGAACAGCTCCGGAAAGTCCGAGTAGCAGGTTGCGTAGAACTGTCCGGGTGTTTCCCAGCCGTTGGTGCGGCAGAAGTTCTTGAGGAGAATCCCGGCCAGGGCGGCGACGACGGTGAGGATCACCAGAACACGCTCCACCGTGAAGAATCCTGGCGAAACGATCCCGGGTGCCGTCCGGTGGCCCAAGGGACCGCCTACCAGTTCCGTGAAGTTTCTCAGAAATGGGTCGCTGCGGCTCGGGATGACCAATCGGACCCGTCTACGGTGCTCCGGCGGCTTTGTCTCCTGCATGACCTTGAGCTTACCGGGGGCCGTTGCCCCTCGCCGCGCGCTGGCCTGCCTGGCACGTCGGATCGCCGGCGGAGCCGCGCCGGGGGCCGCGCCGGGGGCCGGGGCCGTGGCGGCTTAAAGAAGGAGCCCGTGCGTCGCCGCACGGGCTCCGCAGGGGATCGGTTCCAATGTCAGTCATGAGGTTCTCCTTCGCTGCGGACAGTCCGGCCGGTATCTGGTCCCGTCCCCTTACGGGACGGCGGCGGAAGTGTCCGGTAGTCAGCAGATCAGGGGTTCAGCGAAAAAGGCCGGCCTGGTGCATTGCGAGGAAGACGTCGTCACGCTTCTGGTCCAGGAGCTGGCCGTTGAAGCGGGTTGACTCTTTGCGTTCCGGCTTCATGGTCCGGAACAGGACCGTGTAGAGCTTGTTCATCATGGTTGTCACCTCCTCCCGGCGGCTTGATGGGGAACTTGGGGAACTTGACCGGCGCGGGCCCGTGGCGGGTACGGCGGCGCGGCGGGCCGGGGCGGTGGTTGATGTAGTCACGGGGACCTTTCGTTAGTGGGGGATTGCACATGGGGGGACAAAGCAGGAATGCCAGGTGAAACAGACGGGCGCCTTTTGGGCACGACAAATAAAGCCGCAGGGACAAGGAATTCGAATAGCACAATCCGGGCGCGACAATTAAGCGCGAAATTCGGCGGCTTTTATTAAGCCGGAATTCCGAGTGTGGAGTGATATTCGATGGAGAGTGGCCCCTGGACGCGGTAGCGCCGCAAACCCCAACAAGAAGCTGGGTTCCGAACTATGGGGAAGCTGCGCAACCGCGTGGTTCCGCCTGTTCAGGCTGCCGTCACAGGGCTTCCCTTCGGGGAAGCCCTCCGCCGCGGGTCCCGGGCTGAATTACCTGGGACAAGAGGGGCGGTTAGGAAACAGTCAGTCCGACATTTGGGCGCGGCTCAGCGAACGAGGCCGGGGTGGCGGTGGTGGAGTACATCCATCCGCTAGTCAAAGTAATCATCATTTTCCCAACCTCCTTTTCTGTCCTGCCGTGGCTCCGGCTGACTGGCCGGGCGACGCGCGCCGTGACCCCGGCAAGTCGCCCTGGGGTCAGGAATAAAAATACACGACAAATGCGGCAGTTGCCTACCGAATTCATAAACTTTTCTGAATTTTATTTTGCAAGCCGGATTTAGAGTCCCCAGCGCACGACGGCGGGCGTCTTCTTGTCCCATCCCAACGTGCAGACTTTGGCGGTTCCCAGCACGAAATGCCGGCCCTCGTGGGGGTCGAGTCCGAGCCACCGGGCGGTCAGGATGCGGGAGAAATGTCCGTGGGCGACGATCAGCACGTTGTCCAGGCCCGATTCCAGCACCCGGGCCACGATCTTGTCCGCCCGGGCGGCGACGTCGTCGAGCGCTTCACCGTTGGGGACGCCGTGCGTCCAGATCAGGTATTCGGGGTTGTCCTTGCGGATGAGGTCTGAGCTGATGCCTTCGTAGTCGCCGTAGTCCCATTCCACCGCCAGCGGCTCCAGCTGGGCATCGGGGTAGCCGGCGAGTTCGGCGGTCCGGCGGGCGCGGCGCAGGGGCGAGGTCAGCACGAGGTCAAAGTCGACGGTCTCGAGCACCTTGCGCGCCTCCACGGCCTGCTGCTCGCCTTCCACCGTGAGGGGCATGTCGGTGAGCCCCGTGTACTGCCCGCTCTTTGACCACTCGGTTTCACCGTGCCGGAGGATCCACAGTTGGGGGCGGGGGCCGTTGGAAGGTGCAATCACTTAGGACTCCTCAGTGGTGGAAGGATCGGCGCCGGCGGGCGCCGCCTCGGGCTGGGCCGCCCACCAATCCCGCAAGCGGGATTCGGCGACGGCGGGATCGAGCGGACCGTGCTCCATGCGTTCTTCCAGCAGGAATTTGTAGGCGCGGCCCACCACGGGGCCAGGCTTGAGATCCAGCAGGGCCATGATCTGGCCACCGTCCAGGTCCGGACGGACGGCTTCGAGGGATTCCTGTTCCCGCAGCGCAGCAATCCGGTCCTCGAGGTCATCGTAGGCGAAGGACAGCCTGTCCGCCTTGCGCTGGTTCCGGGTGGTGACGTCCGAGCGGGTGAGCCGGTGCAGGCGCTCCAGGAGCGGGCCTGCGTCGGTGACATAGCGGCGGACCGCGGAATCGCTCCACCCGGCCTCGCCGTAGCCGTAGAAGCGCATGTGCAGCTCCACAAGCCTGGCCACGGCCTTGATGGTGTCGTTGTCGAAGCGGAGCGCCTTCATGCGCTTGGCCGTCAGCTTGGCACCCACCATGTCATGGTGGCGGAAGCTCACCGCACCGCCCGGTTCAAAACGGCGCGTGGCCGGCTTCCCGACGTCGTGCATCAACGCCGCGAACCGCAGCACGAAGTCCGGGCCGGGCACCGGGCCGTCCGCCGCCGATTCCAGCGCGGCGGCCTGTTCCAGCACCTGAAGCGAGTGCTGGTAGACGTCCTTGTGGCGGTGGTGCTCATCGGATTCGAGGCGCAGGGCCGAGACTTCGGGCAGCACGAGGTCCGCGAGTCCCGTGTCCACGAGCAGGTCCACGCCGGCCCGCGGCTGCGCGGCGCAAATGAGCTTGACCAGTTCGTCGCGCACGCGTTCGGCCGAGATGATGCTGATCCGTTCGGCCATCCGGACCATTGCCTCGCGGACCTCGGCGTGCAGCGACACCCCGAGCTGGGCCGCGAACCTCGCGGCGCGCATCATGCGCAGGGGGTCATCGGAGAAGGACGTTTCCGGCGGTCCCGGCGTGTTGAGGATGGAGGCGTGCAGGTCGCGGACACCGCCGAAGGGATCGACGAGTTCCAGCATGGGCAGCCGCAGAGCCATGGCGTTGATCGTGAAGTCCCGCCGCAGCAGGTCATCCGTGAGCGACGTTCCGAAGGCCACTACCGGCTTGCGGGATTCGGGATCGTAAGCGTCGGCCCTGTAGGTGGTGATTTCGATCTGGAAGCCGCCCTTGCGCATCCCGATGGTGCCGAAGGCGCGCCCGATCTCCCAGTAGTTGTCCGCCCATTTCTTGATCAGGGCGACGGTCTGGTCCGGTGTGGCGTCAGTGGTGAAGTCCAAGTCGGGGGAGATCCGGCCCAGAAACAGGTCACGGACGGGCCCGCCCACGAGGGACAGCTCATGGCCGGCGTCGACGAAGCGCTGCCCAAGCTCCAGAACCACCGGATCCACCTGGAAGGAAACGGTGTGGGAGTCAGTCTTGTGATGTGCGTGCGCCATAGTTACTTAAGCTTGTCAGAAAACCGCGCCAGCACCACACCGGAAGCCTTCGGGATCCGGCGGGTTCGTCACGATTGCGGACAAAATGCCGCGGGCCCAGTTTCCCGGCCGTCCACTTTCCAGCCATGTTTAGGTCATCAACAGCGGGCAAGAGTCGTTAGAGTGGACATCATGGCCCATCCCGTACCGAGCGCTCCCGGCAGGAGGACAAACGCACCGTTGCCGTCGGCAATTGGTGCCAATGTCGCGCCTGTCCAGCACACGGGCCATGCCTCGCTGCCCACCGTGGAGGAAATCTCCGCCGGCGGCGTCGTGGTGGATATGTCCGACGCCGAACTGCGGGTTGCGATTATCGCGCGCCTGAACCGCGGCGGCCGGCTCGAATGGTGCCTGCCGAAGGGGCATCCGGAGGGCAAGGAAAGCAACGAGGAAGCCGCCGTCCGCGAGATCGCCGAGGAAACCGGGATCGAAGGCAAGATCCTGGCACCGCTGGGAAGCATCGACTACTGGTTCACCGTAAGCGGGCACCGCGTCCATAAGACCGTGCACCACTACCTCCTGCGTGCCACCGGCGGCGAACTCACCATCGAGAACGATCCGGACAAGGAAGCCGTGGACGTCGCGTGGGTTCCCATCCAGGAGCTGGCGCGCAAGCTGTCCTTTCCCAATGAACGCCGCATCGCGGATCTGGCCAAGGAAGTCCTCCCGGGAGACCGCTGAGGCTTCCGGAGCGGCCGGTCACTGCCACGGATAGCGACTAATGCCCCGCCCGGGTGAGACGATGAAGACGATGTCATCAGCCAAACCCGCCCCCGTACCCTCCGGCCCCGCCGATTCCAAAGCTGTCCAGTCCGGAGAAGCCCGTTCCAGCGCCATCATGGCCGCCGGAACCCTCGTTTCGCGTTTCCTGGGCTTCGCCAAGACGTGGATGCTGGCGGCCGCCCTGGGCCTGGGCTCCACCGTCAACGACACCTTCATCAATGCCAACAACCTGCCCAACCTGATCTTCCTGCTGGTGGCGGGCGGGGTGTTCAATGCTGTTCTGGTGCCGCAGATCATCAAGGCCAGCAAGGCGCCGGACAAGGGTGCGGACTACATCAGCCGGCTGCTGACGCTGGCGGTGCTGGTGCTGCTGGTGCTCACGCTGCTGGTCACGCTGCTGGCGCCGTCGGTCATTCAACTGACCACCCAGGGCTACTCGCCGCAGCAGAAGGCCCTCGCGGTGTCATTCGCGTTCTGGTGCCTTCCGCAGATCTTCTTCTACGGCCTGTACGCCCTGCTGACCCAGGTCCTCAACGCCCACGGAGCTTTCGGGCCCGCGATGTGGGCGCCGATCGTCAACAACATCGTGGCGATCGCCGGGCTGGGCATGTTCATCGGCATCATGGGCGCCAACGCCGTCAACCCGCATACCATCGACAACTGGGGGTCGTTCCAGACCTTCCTCGTGGCCGGGTTCTCCACGATCGGCGTCGTCGCCCAGACCGCCGTCCTGCTCATTCCCGTGTTCCGGCTCCGGCTGGGGCTGCGGCCGCGCTTCGGCTGGCGCGGGGTCGGGCTGGGCCATGCCGCGAAGCTGAGCGTCTGGACCCTGGCGACGGCCGCCGTCGGGCAGCTGGCATTCCTTTACGTCATGCGCATCGCCACGATCCCGGGCGCGGAACGGCTCCGCCTTCAACAAGCAGGGGACCCCGCGGCGGACAGCATTCCGGGCAACGCCGTGCTGGAGGTCGCCAGCCAGCTGTACCTGCTGCCGCACTCCATCATTGCCCTGTCCCTGGCCACCGTGCTGTTCAACCGGATGACCCGGGCGTCGCAGGACGGGGACCGGGCCGCGCTGCGCAACGCGCTCTCCCACGGGCTGCGGACCATGGCCGTGGCAACCGTCTTCGGCGCGCTGGCGCTCTTCGCGCTGGCCGGACCACTGGGCATGTTCTTCTCCGGCGGCGTGCGCCAGGACGGCGTCATGCTGGCCCAGACCCTCACCATCCTGGCCCTCAGCACCCCCTTCATGAGCGCCAACTTCATGATGTCGCGGGTGTTTTACGCCAACGAGGACGCCCGGACGCCGTTCTTCATCCAACTGGTACTGGCGCTGGTCAACCTGGCGGCCGCGTTCGTGATCCAGTTCCTGCCGTTCGATCAGATCATTTTCGGCATTGCCATCCTCTACACCGGCGGCAATATCCTCTCCGTGATCGTCAGCGCGATCTTCCTGCGTCGGCTCCTGGGCCATTTGGACGGGCCCCGCATCGCCAGCTCCTACATCCGCATCGGGTACGCGGCCCTGGGTTCCGCCCTGGCCGGAGCCGTGGCCCTGTGGCTGCTGGGCAGCTACAACCCGGACGGCTTCGCCTGGAGCGACCGGATCGCCGCCCTGGTGACGATCGCCGTCGTCGGTCCCGTCATGCTGGCCGCCTACTTCCTGCTGCTGAAGATGTTCCGGGTAACCGAGCTCCAGGACCTCCTGCAGCCCCTGCTGGGGCGGCTGCGGCGGCGCGCCGCCGCAGAACCGGGCACCGAACCGGGCACCGAGCCGTCGGCCGAAGGCACCGCGGAGGTGCGGAGGGTGCCGGAGCGGGCCACCATCTCCGTGGATACCGGCCTGATTCCGCGTATTTCCGGCGAGTTCGACGCCGAGTCCTTCCGGGCCGGTCCCGACATCCGGGAAGAAGACGCGTTCGCCTACGGCCGTCCGGCCGGTCCGGAGGGCGGCTACCTGCCGGCCGAAGATCTCCCGAGCACCGCGCAAGGCGGCTTGGGCCGGGGAGATGTTCCCTTGCCGGGCCGCCGGACCTACCAGGGCCCGGCCGGGCACAACCCCTATTTCCCGTTCAACCGGAAAAAGAAAAAATGAGTTCGGCTCCGTTTCAAACAGCCATGCTCACGCGGCCCGGACAGAGCATCGGCTAGGATCGAAGACTAACAAGGGGAGTTGCAGACCAGCGGTCAACCGGCTTACCGGAGGACACACGGTTGCTCGCGGAGTGACCACGTCGGCAGATCCCGGACAGTCTAGGAGGAGCCCGTGTCCCACCCGATCGATGTCGGATCAGTACTCGGTGGCCGCTACAAGGTCACCGCCACCGTACTGACCTCACATGACCAGGATCTGGTGCTGGACGGTGTCGACCAGGTGCTCAACCGGCCTGTGAGCATCCTCGTCGCCGGGCCCGGCAACGCCGACCAGGTGGCCCGGAGCGCGCGGGAAGTGGCCACCGGCGAACGGCCGGGCAGCGTGCAGATCCTTGACCTGGGCGTCAGCGATGCCACCACCTATCTGATCACCAACCACACGTCAGCGGCGGACCTGCTGGATCTCGTGGTGTCTTCCAACCCGCCCTATATTGAACCCTTCTTCACGGACACTTTGGGCAGCGAGATCTTCGGGCAGGCCCGCTCCCACGAACCCGAAACCTACGACGGACTCTACGACGACGAGGAAGTCGACGCCGGGTACATCAACTACGGGCACACCCAGTCGGTAGCCGGCGAGCCGCAGGTTTCCCCGGCGGCACCGCCCGCCGGAGTGCCCTCACGGCCGACGTCCGCGCCCTCGGCCGCGGCCGGCGCGGCGGCAGCTGCCGGCGCTGCTGCAGCCGGGGCCGCCGCGGCTGCTAGGGCGCCCAAGGCCCCCAGAATCGCTCCGCAGGAGCCCTCACGGCAAGAGACCACGGCGCCGCAGCCCATCCAGGAGGGCACAGCGCCCCGCCCGGCCGAGCCGGCCGCGCAGCAGCCCGCCACCGCCGCGGCACCCAAAGTCTCCCGGTGGTCAGAAGACGACTACACCGATGCCGATCAGCGGGGCAGCGAAGACCACGAAGGCAGCGCGGTCGGCGCCGCCGGACTTGCCGCGGCCGGCTTCGACACCGCGGACCGCGCTCCGGGCAACTTTCCCGCCTCCGCCCGCGCCGCCGTCGACGACGAGGACGAGTACGAGTACGAAGACGAGCCCCGCCGGGAGCCCCGCTCCATGCGCTGGCTCGTCGGCGGCCTGCTGGCCGCCGTCCTGGTGGTGGGCCTCATCTTCGCGGTCACCAACCTCGGCAGCCTCTTCAAGAGCAGCCCCCAGACGACCGCCGCATCCTCCGCGTCGTCCAGCACGCCGGAACAGTCAACGGGGCAACCGTCCTCGACCGCCAGCGAAGCGCCCGCCGCAGGTCCGCCCGCCATCGAGGACGTGACGCGACTGGGCAACTTCGATTTCGCCGGGACCTACGACGCCGACCTCGTCAAGACCTTTGACGGGAACGGCGCGAGCTTCTGGTCCGACATGGAATTCGCCACGGACGACTGGGGCGGCCTTGCCTCCGAGGTTCCCCTGGTCGTCAAACTGAAGGGCCCCTCCAAGGTCTCCTCCGTCACCCTGAGCCAGCTCGGCGCGTCCGGTGGCAGCATCAGCGTCTTCACCAACGACAAGCCTTCCCTGGACGGCGCGAAGCAGATTGGCAGCAACAGCTTCACCTCTCCGGACCTGACGATGCCGCTGGCTGAACCGGTCACGGCGGAATACGTGATCGTGTCGATCAAGACGCTTCCGAAGCTGGCCGCCCCCAAGACCCGCTATGGCTACGGCCTGCGCCTGGCCGAGATCAAGGTGCAGTAGCGGGCCCAGTGCAGTAGCGGGCCCAGTGCGGTAGCGGGCCTGTAATCCTGGGCCGTCTCCGGCCCCGACCCCTGCAAACCGGTACCCTGAATAGTGGTGTCGCTCCGTGACGCCCATTTCGGCCGGAATATTCAGCACCCGGCAATAGTTGTGCCATGTGGCCGGCCATAGAGGCGGGCGCATCGACAAAGGAAGAGGTTCACCGTTCAGTGAGCAACGCAGAAAACACTGCCTCCGAAGTACGTGATGTCATCATCGTCGGCTCCGGCCCGGCGGGCTACACCGCAGCGGTGTACACGGCGCGCGCGAACCTGAAACCGCTGCTCCTGGCAGGCTCGGTCACCGCCGGCGGCGAACTGATGAACACCACGGACGTGGAGAACTACCCCGGGTTCCCGGACGGCATCATGGGTCCGGACCTCATGGAGAACTTCGAGAAGCAGGCTGCCCGCTTCGGCACGGAAATCCAGTTTGAGGACGTCACTGAGCTGGACCTCGACGGCGACATCAAGACCGTCACGATCGGCACGGGGGAGACCTTCAAGGCCCGTTCCATCATCCTTTCCACCGGCTCGGCCTACCGCGAGCTCGGACTGCCGAACGAGAAGCGGCTGTCCGGCCACGGTGTCAGCTGGTGTGCAACCTGCGACGGTTTCTTCTTCAAGGATCAGGACATCGCCGTGATCGGCGGCGGCGACTCCGCCATGGAAGAGGCACTCTTCCTCACCAAGTTCGCCAAGTCCGTCACCGTGGTGCACCGCCGCGACGCCCTCCGCGCTTCAAAGATCATGGCTGACCGCGCCCTGGCCCACGAGAAGATCAACTTCGTGTGGAACACCGGCGTGGAAGACGTCCTGGGGCAGGACAAGGTCACCGGATTGCGGTTGAAGAACCTCGTTGACGGCACGGAATCCGAACTCGCCGTGACCGGCGTGTTCGTGGCGATCGGCAACGATCCCCGCACCGACCTGGTCAAGGGCAAGCTCGAGCTCACCGCCGAGGGAACCATCGCCGTGGACGGCCGCACCTCGAAGACCAGCATCCAAGGCGTGTTCGCCGCCGGCGACGTCATTGATCCCACCTACCGCCAAGCGATCACCGCATCGGGTTCCGGATGTGTGGCGGCTCTCGACGTCGAGCACTACCTCGCAGATTTCCACGCCTAAACGGCGCGCAGCAACCAACCGAAGAGAAAGACACAGGTTATGAGCAACGCAAAAGACGTAACAGACGCCAGCTTCAGCACCGATGTGCTGGCTTCCGACAAGCCGGTCATTGTGGACTTCTGGGCAGAGTGGTGCGGCCCCTGCCGCAAGCTCGGCCCGATTCTCGACGAGATCTCGGTCGAGTACAGCGAGAAGGTGGATGTGGTCAAGGTAAACGTTGACGACAACCCGGCCATCGCAGCCGAGTACGGCATCACCTCCATCCCGGCTGTTTACCTGTTCCAAGGCGGCGAGGTCAAGAACACCGTCATCGGCGCCCGTCCCAAGCAGTTCTTCGAGAAGGAATTCGCCGACGTCCTGTCCTAGTTCCAGGCACGGTCTCACGGTTAGTTTCCCGGCTAGTTCAACTTTTTAGTTGCACAGTTAGTTGCACAGGGCCCCTTACAGGGCCCTGAACAGCCCGGTGGGTAATTCTGGACTGACCGATGGTGGCCCCCGCTTTTGGCGGGGGCCACTTTTTTGTCCTATCTTGCCGGCTCCAGAGGGGAGTGGGCGCTTGCTGCAGCCTCGAGGGTCCCTTGCTGACGTGAAGGCAAGCTTTCTAAGTTGCCTAGCACTGACATTTTGAGTGACAGGCAATCCTCGATGAAGAAGCTTGCCCGTCGACCGGAATCGGTCTACGGGCCCGGCACGCGGAGGCTGAATTCCCTGGGGAAGGGGTTTGGCCTGTTCGGCAGCACCCGCGTTTCACGTGAAACATCTGGGCTCAGCGATCCTTTGTTGTGCCGCTTTCGTTGCTCGCTAAGCGCCACGGTCACGGTCACGGTCACGGTCACGGTCACGGTCACGGTCACGGGGATATTGTGTGTCTGGAGAACAATGTTCGATGACGCACGCGGACGGGGGCAATTGGGTAGTCCACCGGCGCCTCCTTGAACGACATCCTCGGCGAGTCGGCTGTTTCACGTGAAACAGTGACAGGGGACAAGGGGGTAGGAGACTCTGTCAAAGCTGCAAATGCGATGCCGTGAGAATGCTGGCTAAAGAACTCTATGCGGTGAGAGAAATGGATGCGACTGCCGTCACCGCACCCACTAATGGATTCCAGCACCAACTCCAGTGCAACTCCGCGCGACGGGGGGAGCGCACCCTCCGTAGGGGTGAGCCTGTAGGCGGGCAGAAACCAGAAATGCTCCTACACTCCGAAAACATACGACATCCCTCGAAGACCCTCGGTGAAGCTCGGGTGGATCCCTGGGCAGGAAGGTGAACGTAATGCGCTTGCACTATCTGAAACGCGGAATGACATCAACTGTTCCCGCGAGTGCCCATAGTCGCGACGGCAGGCCGCAGGCTCGTCCTGCCCCAGTCGAATTCCCCAGATGTTGTTTCAAGCTACCTTCGACCGAAGCCTTGCCACATTTTGAACTGCCCGTGTTTCACGTGAAACACCGGCTGGCGCTCAAGGGTGCCAACGATAGGTCAAGGGGACGACCTCTTCGTGGGCTTGGTCCTCGCTCCAATCCCCATCCACGCGAGCTAGCGGGATCAGTCACGGCCGATGTTTCACGTGAAACACTGACGTCGACAGCTCGCAACGATTCACAATTGATACTAGACTCTCAGATACTCACCACTGAAAGCTGAGTCTTGCTCTCCCTGCCGCGCAAGTAGGCGTGAATCACGACCCCTCGGGATCATTTGCCCCTCGCCGGTTCCCCGACGGCTTGGATCAGCAATTCTCGGCCGAGAGCCCAAAGACACCGCGCGAGTGAAGTACAGCTCCGCGCCGCCCCACGCGGCGAGCACCCGAATAGTAGAACGACGAACGGTCACCATGAATCGCTCGCTGCAGTGTCATTCGCCTGTTCTCGATAGCAATCCCGTCGAGCACCGCGCCAAACTTCCCACCGAACCTCCCACCCAACACCCCAGTCCAACCTCCCAGCGCGCGCGACACCATGGAATCCAAACCGACAGTGGCGCGCAGTTTCACGTGAAACATTCCCCACTGGCATGCGGTGCCGGGTTACGGGACAAAGCCGGTCGGGCTCGCACGGGGGCCAGTTCCAGTGCCGGGACGGGCAACATACTGTTTCCTGCCAGCCCACGGCTCCAGGAACGATGCCTCTCGGGGAGACGATCCAGGCCGTCCCACTAACGCGGGGGATGGGGGTTGCTGGCAAGGATGGCGCCACACCATCCACGGTCCGTGGGTGTCTGTTCCTGGCCGGATGACGTAGCCCCGCGTCGCGAGCTCATCCCCGTGGACAGGCGGGCGGGCTGTCGTCCGTCGTCCAGATCAACGGGCCACTGTGTACCGGCCAGCAATGCCCAGGCAGCATGTGACCTTCCATCTGACAGGGAAGGGGAGCTCCGGCGGCCACCTCCGGGCTGCGTCCGCCATGGGCAAGCCACAAGAGATCATGCCCGCTCCATATGCTGTCACCCCGTTGAATCCACCACTGGCCCTTGCGGGAGCCCGGGGTTACCGAGGAAGTGGAAACAGGGTCTTCCGATCGCCGCATGATCAGACGCAAACCTGGTAACGGCAAGCTCCCACCGGCAACCCGGATAGTTCCCGAAAGCGGCACCGTCCCAGTCTGGATTCATCGGCCGGCCGGGCTCCGTGGCCAGCTCATCCTTCCTAACGTCGTCTCAGGTGCTGGCTCCAATGTCATCGAATCGGTCCTATCCAGTTTCCCCCAGCCTGGCCATGTTGCTAGCTCCATCGCCGGCTCGGAGTTCACCGGATGGACGGCTACGATCCAGTCTCTGGCGGCTCCACCGGAGCGACCTGCCCGCCGCAGCCAGTCCCTCCGGATCTGTTCAGCAGGGGATCAGTGTCCGGTGATCCTCGTCCCGCGTGTAAGCGGCAACTTTAAACTGACCGGATACGGAAAATCTGGGTGACCGTTCGCGGCAGTGGTTTCCCCGTCAACCCGGCATGCCCGGGGAGTCTGACACTGTCCACAAATACTTGCCGCGAACGGTCACTCACCTGCCGTCAGCGGGCAAACCAACATGCCGCCACCGGTCATTTCTAAGTTGCCGTTGACACCCGCGGATTGCCCCGCAGTCGTTCGCTTCACCCGCAGGGGAGAGTACGAGTTCCTCTTGGTCTCATGCATCTGACGTCGCTTCGTTAGCCGCCGAGCGCCAGCTCGACCGCATGCTCAGACCGCCCACGCGAAGTGACCGCCCGCACTGCCCCTGGAGGGACAGTCGGATACCTCCGAAGTCCATCAGTAGCTGTCCCGTCGGTTGGGGAGGGGCTGCGCCGCGAGTCCACAGCGTCAGCGTCGGCCTCGTCATTCCCGTTGGCCGGCGCTGGGAGTAGGGCATCAAACGGCGCCGAGTATTCGGGCAGATCAGGCACTTCCGGACGACGCGAACTTCGTCAGTGTCGTCGATTTTCCTAAGCTTCTCCACAGAAGTTATTCACATGGTTATCCACAGGCTCTGAGAGATTATTCACACCCGCATGCTGCACGCCACAAGGCTGGCCCCAGGTGGTCAGATCCAGTCGGACGGTCCGGCCTCACAGCGCCGCAGGCTGGCCGGGAGGAGACATTCGACGGCCCGAGGCGGTCGTCGGAGAAGTGGGCCTAGATCAGTGAAAAATTAACCATTGGGCGGCGATTTAATACGTACCGCCCTGGGTTATCAGGAACGTTACTGTCGACGACAATCATGTTTCACGTGAAACCGAATCGGAGATCCGCGGCAAGCATCGGAATACGCAGGACCGCGCTCTACGGGCTCGATATCCCCGGATCGACTCGGGTTCAGGCTCCAACTAATCCACAAAGTTATCCACAGCAATATCCACTGCTCTATCCACTGTGGGAGGAGAGGATTTGATGTCGTGGACGGCCTCATCGAATCACCCAGGACTGTCCTCTTCAGGACTCCATCAAGCCGATCTATCGCACCTCTGTCACGCGCGATGTCGGCTCACATTGGCAGCTGACTCCGCGCCGTCTACACCGCATCACGCCACCTGAGTAACGAGACGGCGTGTCCGGCTGAACGGTCCGCCACCCCAGTGAGAGCGAAGCGTGGCAGCAATCTTGAGGAATAGGGGGAGACACCGGGGGAGCGCAACAGCTCATTATCCAATCTCCGCACTCCCGTAATCCGCCTTCGGGTGCCGTCCTCGGATGCTGCCAATCGAAGGCAGAACTTCCATGGGGTGACGTTTATGCCCTCCGCCCTGCGGTCAGCACACCAGGCCTCCCGCGAGTCGCGGCAGGGTCTCCGTGACCCGAATGCCATCCCACACGGTGCAGCGACGGAATTGCCGGTGTGGCCTGCACGCAACGTCGCACGGGGAGTGACCAAGGATGAACAAAGGCTTCCAGCAGTCGCGGTCCCTCGACCGGGGATCGGGGATTTCGACCAAGGGCAGAAAGAACCATTGTCGAGTAGGAACAGTTCACGCTCCGCCAATTCCACGTGCCGCCTCGGCGCCTGGCCTTCCGCGCGCGGGGCCGCGACTTCGCTTCACGCCCGACGGCCGTACTCCCTGCCGAGGCCTTGCTCCTGGCCGGAGTGGTATGTCGGTGCCCAACTGACGAGCAAGGGGATCTCGGTCTACTCCGGAGACATTTCACTTCCCCAGTTGGGCCTGCCACCTGCCGGAAGCAGCGCTCAGCCCTCGTCCGCGCATTCGTTGTCGGCACTCAATAGGACGGCATCTATGCCAAGGCACCAGGTGTCCCATATGTCCGAGACCGCACTGTGGAGGGCGCTTCCGAAGCGTCCACAAGAAGGAGGATCGTTGCTGCTTTCTAGCCGGATGCCTTCGAGCTGAAGCGCAAGGCACAATCGAGAGCCGGACGAAGGAAACCGTGCGGCCACCAAAGCCAAGGCAATACGCAACAGGGCCTGACCGACAAGTCCGGCCATCCATCCCGGACGAGGCCTCCACATCCGCAACGGGCGGGCTAGGCCTCCACATCCGCAACGGGGACAACGGGGCCGGCGGCGTTTCCGGACCTGGCCCTCAGTCCAGATCCGAGGCCACACCTACACACCCGGTTCCGGCACCGGAACCACAACCCTAACTCCAGACTTGGCGTGACACACGGCCAGAGGTAGTCGGCCGTTCGAGCGCCCGGACTGGGGGATGACACGGCGAGAGCCTGTGGGCGGACTGGGTCCCATACGGCTAGTCACAGCTCGGCGGGTACACACAGCCAGCGAGTCCGATCGGATCCGGCGCCTTGCCTCAAAGGCTCGCTTCGGTAGTCATCGTGATCGCGGGCTCCTGAGTCGGCCCGGGCCCTGGCCCGGTTCCGAAATTGCTGCTCGCGGGGGACTCCTCGATGGGCGGCATATCGGAAGCTGAGCGCGCCGACACACTCGTCGAAGCGGAGGAATAGCACCCACTCAAACAGCACTAGGGGGATTTTCCACCCACTGCGTGCCCTCCTGCATTGTCGATTAGTCCGTGCAAGATGGTCTCCGCGAACCCATCACTGAATCCCCTTGCGGCGAGAGGCGTTACAGGCGGGGCCCGGCTCTCGTAGGCCTTCCGTCCACGAGACGCTGCAGCCCTCACGCAAGTCCGTCACCGCCGGAGAGGCGCTGCCAATGCTTCTAGCTGACGGCCGCTCACCCGACGGGTTCCCTGCCTGCCGCGGGCGACAGGATAGAAGAAGGCCGGTCATGTGGTGCACCCTTTGACAACTCGGACGGGGAGCCCTGAGTGGCAAGTGCCTTTGACCGTCTCATCCGCCTGACGACCACGTGCCTCTGCGGCCGGAGCGGATGCACCTTCACGAGACGGTTTCGCAATCGTCCAGCCGGTTCAGGGTCGCTGTGCTGAAGCCCGGTCGACTGAGAATGTCCACTCGGATGGGGTGTCCACGGATGGGCCGAATCCAGTCGGAATGCAGACACCGGCGGTTCGTCGAATGGTCCGTTCCGCCCCAACCGTCTACTTCGGCCAGACGCCCGTCAGTTTAGCTGAGGTGGGGAGTGGCCGCGAAGCTCAGTAGCGGTTGCGACGTTTCACGTGAAACAGAGATCGGAGATGCAGTCGTCCTGCGCGCTCCGGGCCTCCCGGCTGGGACCCAATCGGCTGAGGATGTCTGTTGAGCGGGTATCCAAGGATGGGCGCATCCATTCGGAATGCAAACGTTCGGTCGTCAAACGGAGAGTACATCGGCCGTCGTCAGGTTCGGTTAGTCATCCGTCCGCCTTGCCGGAGTTGGCAACTGCTCGCGAAGCAATGTAACGCTGGCGAAGTTTCACGTGAAACAGAGGTCGCAGACCGCAAAATCACATGCCACATCGGCGGGAAACCGGGAGGTAAACTTAGGTCCGGATGCCTCCGCTTGATTGTGGACTGTGCCCCCGAGTCTTGCCGTCCTGCTCCATACGGACGCAGGCGCCGCACCGTTGCAGGCGCTGTCCGATCGCAGGCTCTAACCGGTCACCGACCCCATCTGGTCAAAGGCTCCAGTGTCCGATCCTGCAGAGCCAACGCCAGCAGGACACCCTGGCCCATCTACGTCCAGGCTCCCGCTGTCCAGCCCAAGGGACGCCGCCGGCCTCTGGATCGTCGGGCGCCCGGCGGGGCCGATGGTAGGCCCAAGACATCCACATTGAAAGTTCAGGGCACGTCCCTTAGCCAGGAACCACCGGTTCAGGGCACGTACCTTCATTAGGAACCAACGATGCCTGTCGCCGGAAACCCCCGCGAACAAAACATGAGGAGCCCCTACTCCCACGTGGTCCGTGTTCGCGCAGTGCCTGCGTGTCCGCGCCAATCCCGAGGAGCCGTACAGCGCTCGTCCGGCACGCAGTTGAACCAGAGGACACAACTACTGACTGAAAAGGCGATCGCGTCGTGGGATTGGGGATCGCCCCCGGGATCGGGAGCCCATCCCCGAAGCAGACTAAGGATTGGGGGTAGGAACAAGAAGTGTCAGAGGGACTGTTTTTCATCCCAGGAGCGAGAAGACGGCGTCTCCCTGCCTCGAGGCCTGTAACTGTTGTTGGTGCTGGAGAGGCCACCGCTCTGTGTCTTCCGCACTTCTGGTCCCAGGCGGAACGGCGAGACGTGGCCCGCACGGAGCGGCTGCCACAGACGGCACAGCCTGGTGAAGCCGTCCGACGACCGGCAGCCCCATGGGCGCCTGAACAGTGACCGTAACTATCTACAAAGCCGGACTTCCAGCTCCGGCGTAGCTGCGAGCGAACCACGCCTTGAAGTCACTCGCGCCGGGCTCGGCGGCGCCCACCTCTCATTGAGCGGCTCAGTCAGCCACCTGCCGTGTTGCCGTGTCCACGCCCCAAGCTGGCGGACACCGACGCAGACACCACCGACACCAACACCGCCGTCGCCGGCACCGACGCTACCGCAACCAATCGACGCCAAGGCGGCCCAACGCACAGCCCGGAAGTTGTCTAGCACCACCAGAAGATTTGCGAAACGGAACTAATCCGCCATAGCGGTCACGGACTCGCGTTCCGACGCATAACGCGAGACCTCCAGGGCGGAGATCAATACGCAGAAGAACCCTTAACAGAAAGAGGGCCCGT
>CAWEPM010000010.1:0-80375 GCA_963810895.1 uncultured Actinomycetota bacterium | reverse complement strand
GGATGGCGTCTACGCCGGCTGGGGTCCGGTGTTCGTCGCGCCGGTCGAAGCGTTGGCCTGATCGGCCCGGTGGCGCTGCCGGCGGCTCGCCAGCAGGAAGGGCACCGCGATCAACTCGATCACTCCGCCGATCGCCAGTGAGGCCGGGTAGCCGTAAACATCGGCTGCCCGGCCGAGCAACGGCTGCACCACCACGCCACCGCTTGAGCCCATGAGTGAATCGAAGCTAAGCACTGTTGCCCGTTGCTTCGAGGCGATCATGTCGTTCAGGTACGCCTGCCGCACGGGGATGCCCGCGGAGGAAATCAGGGCCCAAAGCGCCAGGAGCACCAGAGCCACCCAGAACACGTGGGTAAACCCGAGCACCACCAGGAGCGCTGCACCCATGATGCTGCTCAGGATCAGCACCGTCGTGCGCTTACGGACGAGTCGCCTGACGCGGGGCGCCATCCAGCCGCCGATCACCTGGGCACCGGCCACGATGGCCGCCGCCAGGCCCGCGACGGAATACGCGTGAGGATCCCCGAACAGCTCCAGCAGGTACGGCTGTAGGGCGTAAAACACATAGATCGCGACGCCGGCGCTAAACGGCGCGGCCAGCATCACGTATCGTACGGGTGGATTCTTCAAGCCGTTCTCGATCGAGGCGGACAGTACGGCTCGGGTCGCCTGAACTGGATGGGTCGAGCGTTCGGGGGTGAATCCGACGTCGTGCATGAGCCCAAAGGCCACGGCAAACATCGCCAACAGCACGCCCACGCGCAGCAGAAACGGCACACCCAGATTAGTGGCCTGCGCGATCACGCCGCCGGCCACCGAGCCGACGAGCATCGCGACACCGGACACCATCTGGCCCCGCCCGAGCACCGCCTCCATCCCGCCTTCATACCCCGAGAAGCGCAAGGCGTCGACGAGCCAGGCCTCGACCGCGCCAGAGAAGAAGGTGAACCCCAGGCCGAGCAGGACCGACACCACGGCCCACGACCAGAACGGGGCGGAAAACTGCCAGAGCAGGTAGTAGAGGTAGGTCGATCCGGCCAGGGTCACGGTGCCGAGCAGGAACGAGACGCGGCGCCCCCAAGAGTCGGCGACCACTCCGGTAGGCACCTCGAAGAGCACCATTCCGGCCGTGAAGAAGGCGTTCGCGGCAAACGCCTCGAAGTTGCTGAGTCCGGCATCCAACAGGAAGAGGGTGTTGATCCCCCAAATAAACGAGGCTGCAAGGGTATTGCCCAGCGTCAACGTGAGAAAGATGCGCTGGATCTTTCGGGCGGCAGCGTTCATCGCGTCGCCGTCCCTGCCAGGGCGAAGGGGAAGCACGAGCCCATTCTCGTCCGCCGCGCCGGTGCGCGCCAGATGATCCGTCATTCGAGGCGCACCAGATGGCGCAACCGGCGCCGGACTCCGCGTGACCCTGGCCGGGCTGCAGTTCCCTATTTGCTCAAATGGAAGACATCGGCCTTGATCTCGTGGCGTCCGGTCTTGCGATTACCGGCCGGCGTCCCATACAAAACCAAGGCCGACGTGCCGTCGTCGAGTACGGTGATCCCCTCGGCATGGTCGTCGCCCATTCCGAACGGCGCGTCGAATTCGCACTTCAAGTCGTCCTTCCGCAGGACGGCCTCGGCTTGCGACGTCAGCGCGTCCCGCCAGCGGAACACGGCCGTGCGCCCGTCGAGCTCCATGGTGGGTCCCGCCAGGACGAGCAGGTCGTCTCCGTGACGGCATAGATCCCGGACGCCCAGGCCATCCAGGCGGAGAAAGTGCTTGCGGTAGCGCCGGTTCCCGGGACCGATCGGCTGCGGCTCGATGCCCGGCCCGTCACTAACCTGGAGCTCTACGATCATCGCCCACCCGCGCAGCACCGGACCGCGCAGACCGATGAACACGCGTTCGCCTGCTACGGCGAGGCCCTCGCAGTCAATACCGTTGTCCTTGCCCGGGATCGGGTGTGCCCCGGTCTTCGAGGCCTGTATGAAGCCGCCAAGGTGAGGGTCATCGGCCAGAAGATCCACCAGGTCCTCGCTTCGACCGAGGCCTAACACAGCGGGTGGTTGCTGCTGACCCGTCCGGCCGCCGCCCGGGTCGAGGAGGGTCTTCGTCGAGACGCGGGCCAACACCCGCCGACGCTGGCTCACCTCCACGGTTGCCAGGGCTCTCTGCGCCTCTGCGGGCGTGGAGTTGCCCTTGACCTGTTTGCGGGCCGAGCTGTGCGATCCGAGCAGCCACAGCGTGTCGCCCTCGACATCGAGGCCTTCGATGTCCATCTCACCCCCGTCACCAGGCAGCTCCAGGAGATTGGTGAGATCGAAACTGCGATGGGCTCGAGCTTGGTCCCCGGCCTCGAGCGTGAGCCGCTCGACACTTGTCGTCTCGTCATTGGCGACCCAGAGGTGGGGGCCCTGGCGAGCGATCGCGGACAATCCATCGCGGAGGTCATCCCCCGGATCGAGAGTGCTGCGCTGATCGAGTACGAGGGTGATTTCGCCGGAAGGTTCGTCCGGCCGCGGCCATCCGCTCATCGTGGATCACCCCATCCCAACCAGCGGGGATCCGCCCCGCATCTGAGGTCCAATGCTTCATCACATCACCCTCATCATCCACCCGGCGGACAGTCCAGGCCACTGCTCCACGCCGCGCGGACACCGGCCATGAGTGGTTTAGCTGATTCCGATTATCGCGATTTCGGCATGGGACGCGATAAAGGCCATGGACCGCGGCATCAAAGTCATGCAACTCTCGAGGCTCGACACAGAAAATCTCGAGATTGGTCTGAGAGACTGCGCGAGACCAAGCTGCCACAGTTGGTGAGCCAGATCAACGGAGCCACTTTATGGCCGGATCGAGAGGAGCTGATTGTGATGGACGATGTAAAGTCGGGGGGCTCCGAGGGCCCGAATGGTGGCCCGCTTATCCAGGCAACCTTGGTAATTCGAGTCTGGAGGGACACGGAAAGTCCCGAGCCCTTCCGTGCAAGGATCATCGCGGGATCGTCGGAAGGTGACGAACCCACGATTAGTTATGCTCGCGGCGGGGCGGAAGTAGTCGCAGCCGTGAACCGTTGGCTAAGCAACCTGCCTGATGTTTAGGAACTCGCCCGGTTCCGCCGTGCGCGGCCCTGTTCTTACAAAACGTCAGCTACGAGGCGCCGAATGCCCTCCGAGGGCGCAAGGCCCATGTCCTCGTTCAGCTTCGCTCGATACTTTTCGAAGGCCCGAAGCGCGGCAGCATTGTTGCCCTGATGCCTTTGAGCCTGGATGAGAAGCCCAACCGCACTTTCATAGAGCGGTTCAAGTTCCAGTGCCGCCTCCGATGCTTCCAAGGCAACCTCAAAGTCGCAGCGCGCCAGCGACTCGCGAGCAATGATGTGGAACGCGTGGAGCCGGTCCTGCCGCAATCTGCTCTGTTCAAAGAGCACCCAATCGTCATACCAGCCCGGGAGCAGTTCGGCATCGCGTAACAGGTTCAGGGACGAAGCAACATTCCCGTTAAGCCCGGTTTGGCTTAGCTCTCGAACGCAGGACCGGACCCGGTGCAGGTCGACGTCCACCAAATCGCTGAGGGAAAGCTCGGCGCCCCCATTGACCAACAGGCCCGGGACCTGTCGTGAGACCAGGTGCATGCTCACTCGCAGGCTCTCCATAGCCCGACTCTCGCAACTCTCCGGCCACAGGAGACCCACCAGGTAGCTTCGAGGGCGGGGACCGTGGATAGCCAAGGCAGTGATGAGGCGCTGTTGACGCGCCGCAACATGCATAATGCACGAGTCCCTGCGGAGTTTCCACGATTGGAACAGGCTCAGCTGAAAATGGCAAAAGTCGCCGCTTCCCATTGGTACCCCCAAATCCAGCGTGACCGCGAGCTGGAACAGTCCTAGCCACGAGGATCCGCATTTCGGTATGGGGATGTCAATGGCCCGCCGCATGTGGCCGTTTTGTGAAGCGAAGTAGCGTGCGCTGGGGCACCCTGTCTTCAAAATGCAATCGAGAACCCGGGAAGAGATGCATCCCGCTCGGTGTAGGCCACGCCGTCGACCCGCAACCCGTCCGCGTTGAGCAGGGTGATCTGGCCCCCCTTGTTCGGCAGAACAACCGGCGGTTTCAGCGTGATCCGAACGGTGTCACCCGCCGTGATCGAACCCGACAGATCCATCGCGTTCTTGTCCCTGTCGAGTATCCGCCACCCACGTAAGTCAACGGTTTGGCCCGTCGTATTGAGCAGCGTCACCGTCTCAACCTCGGGAGACACAACAGGATTCGCCAGGGCCCCCACGATGCGTACCGCACCGTCTGGCGCTTCCGGCGTCGGAAGGAAGCCCGGATCAAACGGCCGTGGCGAAATGCCCGAATCCGAAGGCGGTCCGCTGACTTCCGCCCTGATCTGATGGCCCGTCGTATCGTCCGTGTGCCAGGTCTGGGACTGGAACTTGAGAAATATCCCCACCCATTGGTTCTGGTGCGGGAAGTGCAGTAACAGTGCGCCGTCCTGGTAGACGCCGTCGTCCGCGACAAAGCGGCCAACGTTTGCCTGATTCATGTGGATATCGTGCACACCGTTGCCCGGCATGAATCCGAAGATCTTGTCCTTCTTACCCTCCTCCGGGCCCCATCGCTGGCCGAAGGCGTAGATCAACGCGTCTTCGTCAGCCATCCCCCGCTGAACATAATGGTCGATTTTCTCATTCAGATCGTTGTCCGGTCCGGGAACATTGAATGGCAGCGGTACCATCTTCCGCGGGTCGAACAGATTGGATCGAATGAAATCGAGGGCAGGGCCGCCCGGCGTCGATTCGAGTTGGTGCCAGCCCGTTTCCAGCGCGTCGAGTTGCGCCAGGAAGGGATGCTCGAAGTGAGAATCCACTAGGTACTCAACCTCCGAGGGGCTGAGGGCCGAGGCAACGTTGACCGCGATGCGGTAGTCGGTCGTGTCGTCAACCACATGGATCTGATAATGAGGATTGCGGCCGGACCCCAACCCACGGTTAATGGGGGTCCCCTTTAGGACTCCATAGTCTTTCAACGGCATTTTGGACTCCAAACCTTCGGATTTCCACCGCGCCTGCCGGGCCCGTTATCGTGCCGGTATCTGCGCGAACACGAGGGAATTCTTCCACCCAGCCCCAGTAGCGTAAATACCGGTCGCGTAAGTAAGAGTGCGGCATGCCGGGACCCGGTTCTTCCAGGATTTAGAAATCGACGACGACGGCGGCAGGACCGGCTCCCGCGACGCCGAGGAAGCGTCCGCACGACTTAGGAGTAACGCTGCCGTAACGCTTGGGGCGCTAGTCTGCGGTCGACCCAGATGGCAGGCCGTCCCCTGTCATGACAGGCGCGGGTACGGAAAGGATGCTGGAATCTGACCAAAACGAACCGCTCCCCTCGCGGCTGGGGATGCTCAGCAACAGCCTGAAACGCCGCCGTGTCCGACTCACCGCCGTCGGAATCCGCGCCATTCGCCGTTCACAAATCGTGCTTCGGCAGATTCCCAAACCTGACCTGCATGGAAGGAACATCATGACAAGAATTCCCCGGACCTGTTGCCACATTGCCCCTCCGGATCTGCTGGGCCGGCTTGCCATCGAGGGCAAGCCCAAACAGCGGGAAGCGGCAGTACGTGCGCTGGCCACGTCAGCGGCCATCCGCTCGCAACGGGCTGTGATGGGCCGGTTCGCACGCCAGTTCAGCCTGGACGCTGGACGCATGGCCGGCCTGGGCATCAGGACAGACCGTCGCCAAACTGTCTACGACAACCAGAAGATGGGCAGGTCATTCCTCCCCGGTGTCCGGGCCCGGGGATGGGCAGAACCGCCCACCGGAGATGACGCGGTGAACCAGGCCTACGACGGCAGCGCGGCAACATACGAGTTCTACCGCGATGTCCTCCATCGTAATTCCCTGGATGGAACCGGCATGGAGCTCGTATCCACCGTCCACTACGGGGTGGCGTTCGATAACGCATTCTGGGACGGTGCACAGATGGTCTACGGCGACGGCAGCGGCCGGATCTTCCAGGTCGGCGGCCTAACCCGGTCCCTTGATGTCATCGCCCACGAGCTCACCCACGGCGTCACCGAATTCACCGCGGGACTTGTCTACAGCAAGCAGCCCGGCGCACTTAACGAACACTTTTCGGACGTGGTTGGTTCGCTCGTCAAGCAGTACAGTCTGAAAGAGTCGGCCGCCGAGGCGGACTGGCTTATCGGCGAGGGGATCCTTGTCCCCGAGCTGGGCAAAGCGCTACGCTCGATGAGCCAACCCGGCACGGCATACTCAGGAGACCGGCAGCCAAGCCACATGGACAACTACGTTGATCTGCCCGATGACAACGACCCCCGCAACGACAACGGAGGCGTGCACATCAACTCGGGAATCCCAAACCACGCGTTCTATCTGGCGGCCACGGCGCTTGGCGGTCACGCATGGGACGTCGCCGGCAAGATCTGGTACACGGCCCTGACCACGCGTCTGGGACCCAGCACACAATTCGATGAGGCCGCGCAGGCCACGGTCGACGTCGCTGGCTCGCTGTTCGGCGACGCCGAGGTGAAGGCCGTCAGGAAGGCGTGGGAGGAGGTCGGGGTTCTGTCGTGAAGCTAACAATCCGCAGGGGCGGCGGCATCGCGGGCATTGTCGCGCGTACCGAACTCGACACGAGCGATCTGCCGCCGCCTGATGCGGAGACGTTTGCCGCACAGATGGATCAGTCGGGACTGCGGGAATCAGGGGAACCCCCTGCCGCCGTCCGGCGACCGGATGACCAGCTCTACGAAATGTCCTGGGAGGAATCCGGACGCCAATACAGCCGCCGCTACTCCGAGGCGTCTCTGCCCGAGGGCGTCCGCCAGCTCCTCGCGTGGGTTGACGGGCGGCCCGAGCGCGTCGAATCCATAGAGCGGTAGCACCCGATTTGGACTGTGCCACTGCGAGAAGTTCACCAGCGGTGGATCGACGTACACTGTGCCGGCCCGCGGGAGTTCCGTGTCGGCGTCGTCCGCGTCTTCGCTCGCCGGGCCTTCCTACCCGAAATCTCGCCGGGTTTTCCTACCCGTAGCGAAGGGTGCACAGCCTGTGGCTTGCCAAGACAAGGAGCCGGTCGAACTCGGTGGCTGCGATGGGCGTCATCGTCGGGCCGCCCAGGCGCGCGACCACGTCTGGCACGGTATTGGTATGTCCGACCACCAGCGCCGTCGTGGAGTTCGCCAGATGACGGATCGCGTCGGCAATCGACGCCGTGTCGTCCTGGATGATTGGCTGCAGTCCGAGATCACCTGCAAGCGGTTGGGCGGTCGCCTGCGTCCGCTGGAGCGAGCTCACGAAGATTGCCGTGATCCCGGAATCGCCAAGCACGTGCCTCAGGTGCTGCGCACGGGAGGTACCGGCGGCATTCAGCGGAGGATCCGCGCCACCATCGGGCGTTACATCCGCGTGCCTGATCAGGATCACAACGGGCCCCGGCTGTTCCAGCCTTTCCCGGGAAGTCATGCATGCCTCCAGCCTGAAGTCAGATCGGCTGGCACCAGGACTACGGACGACGCCGGAGCACCCGCTTCCGGAGCGATAACCGCCGCCCCATTCGTCGTCGAGGTCCCGACGGGCGGTGCCCTGGCCCGGACTGTGGAGAGTCTCCCATCCGACCATTGAGCTACGAACTACGACCACGCCGATCCCCACTTCCTCCTCAGCAGCTCTCGGAGGTGAACGAGGGCAAAGACCCGCCATGAAGGGCACGATAGCCACCATCACCAGAGACTGAAGAATCTAGCCCCACTGCGTTATCGCGGCGTTATTCAATGACTGGCTGGGCGACTCCTTGAGGGTAGTAACACCCGAGTAACGCGAGTTGATGAAGACTCAGGTGAAGGAGTTTTACGATGACCGAGACAATCCAACCAAGCCTCACGAACCCGCGTATCCGTGAATTGTGCGGGACTATGGAAGTGCACCGCCGGCTACTGAACGAGAGCATCACTTACCAGGAACGCCGTGCCCTGATCGACAACCGGGCTCTGGCATACGAGCACCGGACACGCAGCATCGCGCGGAGCGGCGTAGTCACCATTCCGGTCGTGGTCCATGTGGTGCACAATCCAGCTGAACCTTCCCAGAACATCAGCGAGACGCAGGTTCAAAGCCAGATCGAGGTCCTCAATCGGGATTTCCGGGCCAGCAACCCCGACGTGTCGCAGGTGCCGGCCGTGTGGACGGACCGGGTGGCCGACTGCAAGATTCAGTTCCAGCTCGCTTCCCAGGACCCGAACGGTAATCCGACCGATGGGATCACCCGGACCCCGTCGACCGTGCCGTTCTTCGCCACTGAGCTGGACGACGTCAAGTCGAGTGCGACCGGCGGGGCAGACCCATGGCCCAGCGACGATTACCTCAACCTCTGGGTGTGCAATGAACTCAGGGACGGAATCGGGCGGGTGATCCTCGGATATGCCCAGTTCCCCGGCGGTCCTCCGACCACCGACGGCGTGGTTATCGCGAGCTTTTGCTTCGGCACGAGCGGAACTGCGCAGCCTCCCTTCGATCTCGGTCGGACCGCGACGCACGAGATCGGTCACTGGCTGGACCTGCGGCACATCTGGGGCGACGACCGCGGCTCATGCAGCGGAAGCGACCTGGTCGCTGACACGCCCAACCAGGCCGACGCTACCTTCAACAATCCGCCGTTCCCGCAAATCAGCTGCAACAACGGACCCAACGGCAACATGTTCATGAACTACATGGACTACACCGATGACGTAGCCATGTTTATGTTTACTCGCGGCCAGTCAAGGCGGATGGACGCATGTCTGGAGGGTGCCCGGGCTTCCTTCCTGACCGCGCCGGCGTTCGCACTGCCTGCCGCCCAGCCCACCCCCACCGCCGCGACCCCCGCGGCAATGGCTCCGGCCCGGCACCGGGGGACGGTGAGGTACTCCGGCTACGACAAGAAGTCGAGCGGCTCCGCCGGGACTACCAACGGGCCAAGTCGATCCTGGATAGCATCCGCGCGGCGCTTGACGAGTGACGCCTCCAGACCCGGCCGATGGATGATGGGATGATGACAGCACTAACCGGGTGGGCGCAACTGTGAGTGGACCCCCACCGGAGATTATTGGCATCTGGCTGCACTCCCACGAGGACGACACTGCCTCGACAATGGTATTCCGCCCGCGCCACTATGCCTTCCGGCCCGCACGTTGGCGGGACGGAATTGAATTGCGCGCCGACGGCAGCTGCATCTGGCACGGCAGCAGCCCAGACGACCGCGGACAGGCAATTCCAGGTCGCTGGGAGGACCTCGGCAACGGGCTAGCGCAAATCACGCTCCCCACGGCTGCGGGCCAACCTCTACAACGCCAGATTCAGTCGTGGGCCCCTGACAAGCTAGTTGTCGAAAAGGAACACTAGCCGCCGGCCGCAACGCCCCCAGGGCAAACACTGTTGCCTTCAAGAGGCGCGACGGTACGTGCTCCGGCGGCCGTTCGATCACATGGAAAAGCCCCGGACCAGCATGGTCCGGGGCTTGCGTGGGCGTCTGTTAGCGCCCGATGCTGACAGTGAGATCCAGGTAGATGTCGTTGTCGGCGACAAAGCGGTCCTGGAGGTAGCGGGCAAGGCTCGCGTCGGTGGCGGTGTGAACGCTTTGCGCGATCGCTCCGCGCAGCAGCGCTTGGGTATCGGTGGACTTGACGACGTCCAGCGGCGCCCACCCACGATGGCCGCCGGTGAGACGTTCTATGTCCGTGCGGAAGGAGCGCTTGTGGTCTTCGCGGACGGTAGCGCGCATGGTGAACGGGATAAAGGGAGTGGGCAAGGAGGTCCTTTCACGAGGCAGCCGGTCGTCGACGCCCCAGTTAGAACAAGACCGCCGCAGCCCCCGTTATTCCTCCGAAGCAGCCAAGGAGTCCAGAATCACGGCGCAGGAATGGCCTCTCCGCAATCGGCACCGGGGCCACCGGACCTGGAAATATACGGGGGTTCTCCCTGTGCCGTACGACGGTCCCCCGCCGCGAGAAGCTTCCTGGCACCTAAACGGGGACGGGCTCTGCCAGCCCCCTCAACAGGACTTCCGGATCACCGTCGCGCACCGGCGTGGGCCTGTTTGACGGGTTTTGTGGCGGGCATTCCGATAACGGCGACGACGGTGAGCATGGCACAGATCATGACGGCCAGGAACACGGCGGCGGAGGCCGACACGATTGTCTGGGGATCCGTGTCGCCGTTCGGGGTACCGGCGTAGACCGCGTTCGCTATCGCCCCGAACACGGCGACGCCGATGGCGCTGCCGATCGATCGCGCGAAAAGGTTGGTGCCGGTGACCACACCGCGCTCGTTCCATTCGACGCTCGATCTGGGCGGCAATGAGGGTCGGTGTTGCGACGAGCCCGAGTCCGAGCCCGACGATGAAGCAACTGCCCGCGACCAACGCAATGTTGGGCGAGGAGGCCGTGAGGGCAAGAACTGCTGTGCCGATAACGGTGACCGTGATGCCGATCAGGGCAGTGTTACGGAACCCGATCCGAAGATACAGCCGCCCCGATTGGGACGCACTGATCGGCCAGCCGATGGTCAGCGCCGCCAGGGCGAGCCCGGCCAGGATCGGCGAGGTCGAGAGGGCTCCTACGAGGAACGTGGGAACGTAAGAAGTCAGACCAAGCATGACCGCTCCCACGCCGAAGGCGATCATCGCCGTCGTCGCCAGCAGCCGCCGGGACACAACCCACGGCGGCAGGACCGGCTCCGCCGCCCTCCGCTCGACGAGGAGGAACGCGGCGAACAAGACGGCACCGCCTGCGAACACCGCGCTGCTGATGGCGGAGTTCCAGGCCCAGGCCTGGCCGCCCTCGAGGGCCCCGAGGATGAGCAGGGTGAGGGAGACCGTGAGCAGCCCCGCCCCCAGATAGTCGACCCGGTGCTTCACGCGCTCGATATTCTCGTGGAACGACCGGACCAGCATCCACCCTGCCATCAGGCACAGCGGGATGTTAATGAGGAAGATGCCACGCCAGATGCCGAGTGCGGCAAACACTCCCCCGAGCGTCGGACCAACCACTGAGGAGACAGCCCACACGCTCGCAAGGTAGCCCTGCACCTTTGCCCGCTCAGCCAGCGTGTAGATATCGCCGGCGATGGTGATGGCCATCGGCTGGACCGCACCCGCGCCCAGGCCCTGCACCACGCGGAAGGCGATGAGGACCGGCATGCTCCAGGCGACTCCGCACAGGATCGAGCCGAGCAGGAACAGGCCGATTCCGATAAGCATGATCGGCTTGCGGCCGATGACGTCGGAGAGCTTCGCGTAGACAGGTACTGATACAGCCTGCGCCAGCAGGTAGGCGGAGAAAAGCCACGGGAAGGACGTGAACCCGCCAATGTCATGCACGATCGAAGGCACCGCTGTCGCCACAACCGTCGCATCGATCGCCACCAGACCCGTCGAGAGCATCAGGGCAATGAGGACAGGGCCGCGTTTGGAACGGAAGCCGACTCCCTCTGCAGGCATTGTCGTCACGTAATCTCACTCCCCTCGGCGCCCAAAGCGTGTTGCGTGCAGAACCGGTTCCGGCCCCAACTGCATAACTGCACCGTTCACCGAATTAGTCCCGGAGGAGCCGGCCGAGGGGGAAAGTCGTGGTTGTAGCGCGTCTATGTGCTCGAGCACTCCGGCCGCAACCTGCCTCAGCGGCTCAGGTTCCGCAGAAGGTCCGGTAAGGGCCGAAGCTTTCCGGGGCGGCAGCGGCGTAACGCTCGAGACCGGGCCGCTCGTCGAAGGGTGAGGCTACCGCGTCCATCAACCGTTCCAGCGGACCCGTGTTCCCGCCGGTAGCGGCAGTCAGGGCCTCCTCCACCAGGTGGTTCCGCGGGATGTAAACGGGGTTGACCCGGTCCATGGCGTCAGCATCCGGCGCCAAGGCGCGCCAGCGCCTTACCCAGGCATCGAACCCTGCCGGGTCCAGAACCTGGCCCCGCGCAGGTTCAGTCTGGCCGCGGGCGGCTTTGCCGAGGTTCCGGAAAAACGACGTGTAGTCCGCCCGTGACTCCTGAATCAGAGCCACAAGTTCGTCCACAAGAGGCGAGGTCACTTCATCCTCGAGCCCTTCGCGGAACCCCAGCTTGGCCTTCATGCCTGCCGACCAGGCTTCACTGTACTGCCGGCGGAACTCGCTGAGTGCTTCCACCGCGAGCTCCACCGCCTGCTCCTGGTCATCGTGGAGCAGAGGCAGGAGAGACTCCGCGAGCCGGGCAAGGTTCCATTCCGCCACCACCGGCTGATTGCGGTAGGCGTAGCGTCCGGTCTCATCGATCGAACTGTAGACGGCGGCGGGGTCGAAGCCCTCCATGAAGGCACACGGCCCGTAGTCGAGGGTTTCGCCCGAGATCGTCATGTTGTCGGTGTTCATGACCCCGTGAACGAACCCTACGAGCATCCACTGGGCCACCAGGGAAGCCTGGGCTGATATGACCGCCTGGAATAGTGCGAGATAACGGTTCTCGGCCTCCGCGGCGGCCCGGTGGTGACGGGTTAGTGCGTATTCGGCGAGGCGGCGAAGGAGGCCGATGTCACCCGTGGACCGGGCGTACTGGAAGCTGCCCACACGCAGGTGGCTGCTGGCAACCCGGGTAAGAACGGCGCCGGGCAGGAGCGTCTCGCGCTGCACCGAACGCCCCGTCGCGACGACGGCGAGGGATCGTGTGGTGGGGATGTTCAGCGCGTGCATCGACTCGCTCACGATGTATTCGCGCAGCATAGGACCGACCACTGCCTGGCCGTCGCCGTTTCGCGCAAACGGCGTGCGTCCTGATCCCTTGAGGTGGATGTCGCGGAGCTGCCCGTCCGCGTGCCCGATCTCGCCGAGCAGGAGTGCGCGCCCGTCGCCGAGACGGGGTGCGTACCAGCCAAACTGGTGGCCGGCGTAGGCCTGCGCCACCGGACTTGCCTCCGCAGGGATGGCGTTGCCGATCAGCAGAAGCAGACCCTCAGGGCTCCGGAGAAAGGCCGGATCGAGGCCTAGCTCGGTGGCGAGGTGCTCGTTGAGCACCAGAAGGTGTGGGTCGGGAGCCTCCTCCGCGCGCCAAGGAATGGCCATCTCCTTGAACTCCCGGGCGAAGCGGCCATCAAATGTGACGGTTGAATGCGCGATGTCACTCATCTATCAAGGATACGGGCGACACTGTCAGCAATGTCGCTTGGCCAGATCCGCTCGCCCCGGGTTCCTGAGCTGCCAACCCCTGAGGAGCTCTTCGACCGCGCATAAGCATGACTGTCATCGCAGCGCTGTCGGCCCCGGGACGCTCTCGGAGTTCCAAGAGCTGAGGAAAGCCAGGGCCGCAGCCAATCCCGCACTCAGCACAACGGCTCCCAGCCACATCGACACGGGCCATTCAATCGCTGACGCCAGGGCGATGCCGGCCAGCTGGCCCGTCCAGATAAGCGCCGCCAGCAATGCGCTGACCGCCGGCAGCCGGCGCCTCAGCCACGGCCCCGCCCGTCGGGCGAGCAGCACGTCCGCCACCACCGCGACTATCGTGGCCCCTGCCGCACCGGCCACCGCTGCCGGGCGCAGCCCCGACATGGCCAAGGGCAGCCACGCCACCACGGCGACCAGGATGGTGGCAATACCGTAAGGCGGGCGTCGGGCTCCGGAGAAGCCGTAGAGGAAGGGGGCGATGATCAGCGCTGTGGTCACCAGATAGCTGGCCATTCCGAGCGCCGGGGGCAGCTCCGCTTGGGTGTGCCCGGGACTCCCGATCGGCGTCAGTATGTATGGGACGGCCGGCGGGGTCCGGACGAAGGCCGAGCAGTAGATGAGGAAGAATGCGCCCAGGCCTGTCATCAAGGCGAGAGCCAGTACTGCAGGCGGCGTCCATTCGAAGGCCTCTGAGCCGCTCGCGGCCCGTGCGCTACGGATGCCGGTGCCGAAGATGAGGAAGAGGCTGAACCCCAGCAGTAGGTGTGTGGGGCTCACCAGCGCATCGAGGGAAACTTCGATGCCCAGGATCTCATGCCAGGCCAAATCCAGAACGCCCGCGATGGCGAAGAGGACGAGTCCGAGGACCGTGCCCTGGTAGCCGGCTGGTATCGCCCGGGCCAGCGGCTGCCCGGGCTGACGGTTCCTCCAGATCACGCTGGCCGTCCACACGGCAGTGGCCACGAGGCCCGAATAAAGTGCCGCGTGCCAGGGGGTAAAGAAGGTTTCCAGCCCGGGAAGGTGCAGGTGTGCCCAGCCATCCAGGAAGACGGCCAAGAGGAGCCAGATGCCCAGCAGTTGCGTTACAAGGTCGTTCCGTCTGCCTGCCCGGAGAGTCCGTGCTGCCGTGTCGACCATGGTCGCTCCCCTCGCACTCCGCGCGCCATCCTATCTCGGCCGCGCCGACTAGTTATAGCTTGGACCTCCCGGTGTCCACCCGCCAGTGCGGCTGGAACCATCCACCATTCTGTTCTGCGTGGGAGCCGGACTGGCAGAGCCCGAAGCCTCGGCTTTGGGCGGTGGCCCGCTCATTCCCTGAATCAGCGAGGCCGATGCCCCAGGCGTTGATGCACGCCAAGGACTGCGCGGCAAACGCTTTGTTAAGTTCGACGGCGCCCACTTGGTCCCAGCCGACGCCGAGTTCAGTCGCGAAGTGCCGACGCAGTGCGGCGCCGGTGGCGAAGCCGACGTCGCCCGCAACCTGGTCGACGGTTAGTTCGTTGGATTCGAGCAGGTGGTGAGCACGCTCAAGGCGCTGCTTGATGAGCCACTGCCGAGGCGGAAGGCCTCTTTCGTCGCGGAAACGTCGACCGAAGGTGCGGGGCTCGTGTGGGCATGCTGGCGCCCATCGGGAACACTAACGCTCCGGCCATCATGATCGCCAGGTGCGCCGCCGAGTTCATCACGGGGATTCCGGCCGGCCAGCAGGACTAACGCTCAGCATGGCAGGGCTAAGCGCGGAGATGCGGAGTTTCCTTGGTAACTTTCTCGATATCGGCCGCGGTGACTTCGATCAGCTGATGCGCCAAGTCCGCCAGGGCGCGTGCGGTCGCCAGCTCGTCCCCGATCTCGGGGACATCGGAGTCTACCGGGTTCAGCCTGGCCAACCCGACACCTTCCAGTTCGGCCCGGTTCTCGGCCCTCAATCGCGCCGTGGCCCGTGTTTGGTTTTCATGTTCGTCGATGACGATGTTCACCGACCAGCTTTTCTCTTGCATGGTGCCCGCCTCCTCGGTCCGACTTCCACCATGGCAAGCTCGAGGCAAACCGTCAAGGTCCGCAAACTTCCCCGCAGAACGTGCGCGCCAAAGGCCCTGAATTGCCCCGCACGACGAGGCAATTCTCGCGGGATTGCAGACCTCATTGCAGACCGAGGACGCCCGAGCTGAAGGTGCCCAGGGCTTCTTTGGTGCCGTGGAAATCCAGGGTGTAGTTTCCGGCGGGAAGGTTGTTGATCTGTTTGTCCCCGGCCCAGCATTTCCCGGTCGCGATCTGCGCACCGGTGGGAGGCCTTGGTCTCCAGGTCCTCGCACCGGTCACCGGCACACCGTTGCTGATCCTGGACACGGTGACAGGGCTACGTGTTGAGGTCCCAGTGGACACGGATTGCCTCTGCAATCGGTCCAGCCGTGACATCGATTCGGAAAGCAACGGGCGCGGTCCCTGTCTCTTCGATGACCGCGTCATGGTAAACGCGGCCGCATGAGGGACACAGGGTGTAGAGATCCTCGTCCTCAGGCCATGTGGCCAACCCCGCGGGCACGGGAGTGTTTCCGCCGATGTGAACGGGGATGCCTTGTGAGTTGGCCTGAATCAATCCCTCGTTGCTGACGGTATTGCCGCATACGCACGTGATGGTGGTGACGTCATGATCGACGACATCAGCGAATTCGGTGTCCATGATGAGCTCCCCGGCGTTGGAAGAATGCGTTCTGTCGTAGATTATGCCTGCGGACCAGCTGATGGGGGTCGCGTTCCCCGAAAGGTCATTCGAAGGTGCCGACTACAGTCCTTCACATGGCCAAGTCATGTGAGGTCCGGGAAGCAGCTCTGGACGTCCAAGGATGAAGAGCGCGAAGACGATCAGCGAGACTCCAGGTTCATCACACCGACGGCGATCAGCATGAGACCACCGCTGCCCGTCGTGTTGTCAGTTCCAAGGCTGCGCCACCGCTGCTAACTGGCCGGCGTCACGACGTCTTCCAGCATTGACCTGTCGAAGAATCGGACCTCGCCCGTTGCCTGGAAAAACACTGGAACTACTGAAGTGTTCGCGTCCTTCGAGGTTTCGTAGATCTCGGGCGCGCTCCCGTGCTTTCGCGCAATGGTTCCAATCACGTCGGTGCCGCGAACCCGGACTGTTCGATATTTATAGCTCATTTGGACCCCTTCGTCTGCCAAGGCAAACCCTACTCCTGTGAGGGCACAGTCTGGAGCTGATCCGGGCGTCGCTGACCCAAAGCACCGAATGCTCGACGGTTGGACACGGAAGCGGCTTCCGGAACGAGGCAAGAAGGCCTGCCCTTATGGGCGGCCCCCACCCCAACCGCCCGGCGCTCTTGCCTGCATCCGCTGAGCGGCAGGTGACAGCCGCACAGCGGCCAGCCGGCGCGGTTCCCGGTCATCATCAACCCTTGTAGGTGCCATGACGCGGCTCGGAGCAGGTGGGAGGATGGGCGCATGGAACTGCACATCACTGGCGACGCCGCCGCCGACCAACTGCTCAGCAACGACGCGTTCGCACTCCTAATCGGCATGCTGCTTGACCAGCAGGTGACCATGGAGTCTGCGTTTGCCGGACCCGAAAAGATCCGGACGCGCATCGGGTCCATGGCCCCTGCCGCAATCGCCGAATATGACCCGGCAGGCTTCGTTGAGATCTTCAAGGAGCGTCCGTCCATCCACCGCTTCCCTAGCTCCATGGCCAGCCGCGTCCAGGACCTCGCCGCGACCGTACAGCGCGATTGGGATGGGGACGCAACTGCCATCTGGAACCAGGACCACCCTGACGGCCAGGAAGTGCTGCGCAGGTTGAAGGGATTGCCCGGCTTCGGAGAGCAAAAGGCAAAGATCTTCCTCGCACTACTCGGCAAGCAGTGCGGACTCCAGGCACAAGGCTGGCGTGAGGCTGCTGACCCCTATGGCCAGGAGAGCGCATTTCTTTCTGTCGCCGACATCGTGGACCCCGAGTCGCTGAAAAAAGTGCGCAACAGCAAGCAGGCTGCCAAGGCCGCCATCAAAGCCGCGAAGGCATCCGAGCGCTGACAAAAATGGCATCACCGGTGGGGAGTTCACCCTCCCCAACCGCCGCCGTCCCGCGTCTCCTCGTGCGGAACGATCGACGCAACTGCACCCTGAAAGTGGTTCTCGCAATTGAGAGGACAAAGCGGGGCCAGGTCCCGTGACCGCTCAATGAACATTGGATGTCTTCGCGCTGCCTGCTGGCGCCACCGACCTAAACTGAAACAGGAGCCCCGCCTCGCCGATGACGCGACAGATCCTGTGTTCCCAACGCGCACCGGTATGCCGCAACGGCGTCGCTTGGATCCTAAGTGAAGCATCAACGGTGGAGAGTTGCGATGTCGTTCAAGGATGCGAAGAACGGGCCGGAAGCGCTTATGGCCCAAGCCGCCGTCGCCGGAAGCGCCGCCAATGGGGCCGTCCCCGGCATCTATGAGTCGGCGCGCCGGGCCGCCGCGGACCGAATGGAACGCGCCCTGGGGCACGCCAGCAAGCGACTGCTCAAGCGCTCCGTGCCGACCAGCCTTGCCGCCGTCGCCGCAGGTGCCGACTGGACCGCCTGGCATTTCGTGGCCCAGTCCCTCGGCTGGCCCCTGGAAAACGAGAACCACGGCACTGCCTTTCTGACTGTCGACGGCCGCATCTGCTTCTACCGCCAGTCCACAACCTTTGGCGGGGACGAATTCCTGAGCGTCGATACCGTTCTGAGCACGTTTGAAGGCGGCAGCGCCACGAAAAGACTGGTCAACCCCAGAGGGCTGATCCCGGAGTCGGGCCGCGTGATCTCGCTGCCGGCCCGCAAACCAGGCAAGGAACCGGCCTGGATGGCTTCCCCGCAGCGCCTTGTCGAGATTACCGATACCCACGTCCTCGCCCGCTGGCCCCGGACCGCCCTCGACAACCTGGTGAACATCGACTTTGACCGCAACGGCAAGGTCTGGATCACCTACTCCCAGTGGGACCGGCATCAGAGCATCCCCCTGAAGGAATGGCTCACCATGACAGCTGCCAAACTCCTCACCCCCGATTGACCCGGGCCGTGGACGGATGCTGAGCCACGAATGCGCCGATCAGCCGGTCCCAGTCGGGTTGGTTCTGCAATGCCATTGGTCCTCCCTTCTCCTGCAGTCGCGTCGGCTGCTGGAGCGTTCCCGCAGCAGCAGACGCAGATCAGCTATGGACGACTTCCTGGCGGCCTGCCAATCAAGGTTCAATATCCTCGGCGCGCCATAAGAAAATGCCAACGGCACAAGCGCACAGTAAGAGTATGAAATCACTACTAAGCGATGAAGTCGTCGCCGTACGTGGCGTCCTCACCGATACACACCCGGTCGACTTCCATGTTCTCGGGGTAACCGGTGCAATTGACCGCTTAACGCTCCCCCTCCGCGAACGCGGAACCGTGGTGCATCTGGAAACTCCGCACCACAGGATGGAAGTAGACCGGCAATCCGCAACTCTTCTGTACCGATCGGCACAGGAACTCCTCAGCAATGTCTACAAATTCGCTCAGGCCTCAGCTGTGACGCTCCGGCTGGGCTGCGTCACCCAAGGCATGAGCCACGGCGTTCAGCTCAAAGTGACCGACGACGGCTGTGGTTTCGACGTGCCGGCAGCCATGATTGGTCGGCACACCGGTATGGGACTGCGCCTCATGCGAGTCGCCATAGTCCTTGCTGGCGGAGAGATGACCATCGATTCGTCCGCCATAGCGGGAACCTGCGTGACCATAACACTGCCTCTGGACTAGCGTCCGGGCTCGCGTGCTCAGGACCAACGCCCCGGCATGTCGTCTGTCGGTTAGCCGGACGCGGTGACCAAATCCGTGCTCGGGCTAGTCGTTTCTCCATCCCCTTCGAGGAACCGTTCGCCGAGGCTGGAGTAGTCGGCGGGTTCCTGGTGAGTGAGGCCGGTGGCGAGGGCGACGACGTCGGCGAGTCTGCCGTTGCGCTCGAACGCCTGCCGCTGCCGGCTGGCCCCCGTGCCCTGATCAAGGATCCTTTGCAGTGACTCCGCCACGAAGGCGGCATCGCCGGTATCGTCCAGGGCCTCACGGACATGGCCGTGGAGCGCGTCGAAGACGTTTCTGGCGGTGTCTGGCCGGTGCGTTACCGGATGGAGGAGCTCCCCCTCCGTGCCCCAACGGCTGGCCCGCCAAGCCCCCTGGCGCAGGATTGCGGCGGGAACCATGTCCGGTGGCTGTCCGGCTTCCCATTCCCGGGCGGCGGTCTCCACCAGTGCCCGCACCAACGCGGCAATCAGTGCGGCGTCGCGGGCATCAAGACAAACATCGGCCACCCGGACCTCGACGGTCGGGTGACGGACGGACAGACGCGCGTCAAAATCCGGGCTGGTGACGACCCCGGTTCCGGACAGGCGTTCCACCAGCGAGTGGTAGGCCCGTGCCGAGCCGAAGACCTCTGTGGGCCCGGCTGTGGACCACCGATTCCACGCCTGGGTTCGGAAACTGGCGTACCCGCTGTCTGCACCGTTCCAGAACGGGGAATTTGAGCTCAATGCTATGAGCGGCGGCAGCCAGGATCTGATCCGGTCCAGGACCGCGACACCTTCCTCATCGGAGCCCACGGAGACATGGACATGGTATCCGCAGGTCAGCTGCTCGCGGGCCGTCAGAGCAAATTTTTCCATCAGGGCGTCATAACGGTCGTTGCGGGTGGCCTGCGGCGAGGCCGGCATCGGAGACGTGGCCAGGGCAGCGATCCTCGCGCCCGTCATCCGGGCCAGCGAGTCGGCATACGCCCGACCCGCCCGTATCTCGGCCGTGAGTCCGCTCAGGCTGCCATGCGGGTGCGTGATGACTTCGAGCTGCTCCTGCTGAAGCTCGGCGGCCAGCATCTGCAGGGGTGCCAGGTGGTTCACCGCCTGGCGACCGGGATCGTGCAGGCGAAGCACCTCTCCGGCCAGAGGCAGAGGGTACCCGCTGTCGGGATCCACGATCAGGAATTCTTCTTCAACACCAAAAGTACGCACGTGCTAAGTGTGACCGACGAAAACGACGGCGGACGACCACGAGTCAGTGTCGGCGTGCAGGGGCGGCGGTGGTCACGCCTGGGTGGCACGGGAGTCCGGCGGCGCCGACGATCGAGAGGGCCCGCGGATATGGTTGGCCCGGGTCCAGAGTCGCCGGCACCTGCGCCACCGCCGATCCGGTTGATCCGCGCCGCTTGCGGGCGGCGGTTGTTCAGGGGCACGTTGACCATCAGGTTAAGGCCCACTAAGTCAGATAGGCTGCCGCCCCGGCAACCCGCTGTGGCGAATGGGTCTGCGGGCAATGTTCCCGGCAATATGCAGCGGATGAAGAACCGGTCGACAGTTGATTCGCCGTTGGCACTGCCGCCACCTCTCCGCAACGTCCATCCGCGACCATGGAGGCATGAAACGACGTGACCGGGGAACCTCAGCCTCCGTATTGGCTTGTGAAGTGTGCGGGCAGCTGCCCCATCCTCAGAAAGTCCGTCTGACACTGGCCAATGTCGCCGTCATGTTGCCCATTGAGCTGCTGGTTCACGCCGCGGTGGTACACACGGAAATGCCCTATTTCCAGAAAGTGCTGGTGCTGACTTTGACCGCCACGGTGCTGGTGATCTGGGTAGCGGAGCCTTCCGTCCGGCGCGCGCTGCGGGATTGGCTGCATGCCCCGGCACTAAGCCACCGGCGCCGGCTGCATTCGACGGCGGCCCTGTGGCGGATCCGCGCAGTTATCGACGACGGGCCAGGCGCGCAGGGGAAGCTGGCCCGCGGTGCAGCCGGTGTGAAAGTGGACATTCTCGGTCTTCAGCGCCATCCTGCCAAGAGCGGAGTCCTGACAGAGTTAATCGTTGCCGCACCGGAGTACACGACCCAGACTGAGTTGCTGGCCGCCGTCGGTGCCAGCGGGGGTCGGGAAGTGAGTGCCTGGCCGACAACGGCCCTGGCTCTGGCTGATGGGCAGACGAAAGCCCTGAGTCTGGCCGTCAGGGTGGCGGGGAATCCGGAGGAACTTCAACTCGCGGTCGCTGAGATGCTCGGCGCGGAACTCGTCCCCGATCACAGCGGCGAAAGCCCGGCCGCTGGTTCTGCCACCCTCCTGAAAATACCCTCACCGCGGCTTGGCCCACTGGTATTTTCCCGGCCCCAGGCGCCGTTTACCCAGGCCGAGTCCGCCCGTGCCCACCGGCTTGCCGAGCTGGCCGAGTGGGCTGAGTTTTCGCGGCGACGCCTGGTGGCTTCAGTCATCGACTAAGCGGTCTGCCCCCAGTGCCCTGCGCAGCAGCCGGCGTCTCCAACGCTGCTCCAGATGGTCTAGGGCAACGGTAGGTGGCTGCCGGTCAGGGACCCGGGGGCGGGCAGAAGTTCACCACGGTTATCCGACTAGCCGGCTCCCGCTGGTGACGCTGTCGAACCGGACGGTCGCTTCCTGATAGCTCTCTTCGTAGTTCTCGTCCTGCAGCTCGTCGTACGGAAAGCCGCCTGGGAGTGAGCCCTTGGCAAGGCCGAGCAGGACTAGATGGCGTATCGGCGGCTGACCGTCCGCAGCGGCGACCGCATTGATCGGAGCCGGTTGTCCGATTCTGGCACTTGCCATCTCATCGATGCCGGACGCTCCGGCCGCGCCAAGTAGGACAACGGCCACTACCGCGAGCCCGGGCACCATGACCTTCGTCCAAGTCCTCATCGTTAACTCCATCCAATACATCGTGGCCCGGCCGCTGTGGGACGGGCCCGGATACTCCTATGGATTGGCTGTGAAATACCTCGCGCCACCTCCCCGCTGTGGACGGCCCCCGTGGCGGGCGCCGCCTGCGCGGGCCTCTGGTTCGCCGCATGTTCGGCGCGGACAGTTCGGACCTGTTCGGGCCTGCGTCGAAGTGCCGCGCAGCTTGGTGCAGCCGAAGGCCGGAGACGGTCCCGGCCGTGGCCGTGGCCGAACGGGACCGCCTCCAGCTTGTTGCCGGACGGGCTAGAGCTGGCTGTGCGCGGCTCCGGCGGGATCAGCGCCGGCGCGGGCGCCAGACTCCAGGGCCGCTATCTCCGCTATTTCGGCCGGGGTCAGCGCGAGCGCCGCGGCGCCCAGGTTTTCCCGCATGCGCGCGCTATCGGCGGACTTCGGGATGACGATCGTGCCCTGGGCGAGATGCCAGGCGAGCACAATCTGGGCGGGTGTGGCACCGTACCGGACTGCCAGCGATTTCACGCTGGCTGCGCCGAGGTCCGCGCCCTGCCCCAAGGGACTGTACGCCTCCACGGCGATGCCCAACGACCGGCTCTTGGCGGCCAGGTCCCGCTGCTGGAAGGTGGGGTGGATTTCGATCTGGTTGACCGCCGGAACAACCTCCGAGGCCTGGAGAAGCGTGTCCAGGTGGCCAGAGAGGAAGTTCGACACTCCGATGGCGCGGATCTCGCTGCCGGCATAGAGCTTTTCCATCGCCTTCCAGGCCTCGGTGAAGAGTCCTTGGGACGGCACGGGCCAATGGATCAGATACAGGTCCACGTAGTCGACCCCAAGCGCCTTGCTGCTGTCCCGGAAGGCGCTGTGGGCCTGGCCCTGCTCGCCGTTGCGCAGCTTGGTGGTGATGAAGATTTCCTCCCGGGGGATCCCGGATGCGGCAAGTGCGGCGCCGACGCCGGCCTCGTTCCGGTACGCCGCGGCAGTGTCGATGTGGCGGTAGCCGGCTTCGAGGGCATCCTCAACAATGCGCTGGGTGTCTTCCGGCGGGACCTGGAAAACGCCGAATCCGAGTTGCGGGATCTGGACGCCATTGTTCAGGGTCACGGTGGGGATATTGGTTTCACGTGCCTGGGACATCATCAATTTCTTTCTTGTGGGTGTGTTTCTGCTGGGGAGGGCGGTAGGCAAAGGCGGGCCGGCATGAGCCGGATTCCTTGGGCTACGCCGGAGTGGTTTCGACGGCAGCGGGGCCTCGCCGTCGTGGCTCAGCGACCACGGGCGGGTCTGGTTCTAGCGCCAGGGCGGCGTGGTGCAACACGCGCGCCAGCCAGGCCTGCAGGCGGACCCGCCTCCCAGGTCTGGAACCTGGGAGCCGGGCCGTGGCAATTGGTGCATCCGGCCATGCGCTGCGGCCCTCGTGCTTCATTGAGTTGATGACCAGCAAGGCCATCATCAGCGAATTATCCATAGTCCTCTTCCTGTCATCTGGTGTGCGTTGAACCGGGACTCCACAGCCATGGGCCGGTCTTTGTTCTTCTGCATACTGAGTCCGGTACGCCGATCTGCGCGGCTTTCGTGCGGCATGCATTCGACGCTACGGACGTGGGGAGGTGATGTCAGCAGGTTTGCCGCTCCCTGCATTTCCTAGGAATGACAGTCCTACCTTCGCCATGGAAAGCAAGGTCCCGGCCCGGCAGAATGGAAGACATGGGTCAGAGCGCGGAGTTTGGAAAGTTCCTGAAGGCCATGCGGTCACGGCTGACGCCGGAGAACGCCGGGATAGCGTCCGGCACCGGTGGCAGGCGGGTCCCCGGGTTGCGGCGCGAGGAGATTGCGCGGCTGGCTGACGTGAGCACCGACTACTACACCCGGCTGGAACAAGGCCGTAACATCCACCCCTCCCGCGCCGTCCTGGAGTCAGTGGCGCGGGCCCTGCGCCTGGACCCCGGCGAGCAGGCGCACATGATCGATCTGCTGGAGAACTGCGCAAAGTCCCAACGTTCACCCGTTCCCGCGCAGGGCGTGCGGCCCGCACTGCGCCAGCTCCTGGATGCCGTCGGTAACGTGCCCGCCCTGGTTCTGGGCCGCCGCACCGATGTCCTGGCCGGAAACCGCCTCGCATTTCTCCTACTGGCCGATTTCCCCGCCATGCCGGTAGCGGAGCGGAACCTGACCCGGTGGATCATCCTCGATCCGCGTGCGCGCGGGCTCTTCCGCGACTGGCCGGCCGTCGCTTCCGAAGCTGTCGGTACCCTGCGCACGGATATTGGCCGGCATCCCAACGACGCCCGGGCCAATCAACTCGTCGGCGAACTCGCGGTAAGCAGCGAGCACTTCCGCAAATGGTGGGCCGGGCACCGGGTCGCGACCGCATCCGCGGGCAGTGTCCGGCTCCGCCATCCGGTCGTCGGGGACCTGGAACTGAACTTTGAGGACCTCGCGCTGCGTGAGGACCCGGACCAGGTGCTCCGCGTGTATTCCGCGAAGCCAGGCTCCCCGTCGGCCGATTCCCTCACCCTGCTCGGCAGCTTCGGCGCCGGACCGGCGGCCGTCACGGAAGAAAACTCGACAAATGGCACAACTCCCCCGCGTCCGTCTCAGCCAGAGGGCTTTTCCTCAGCTGAGGGCTGGTCGACGCGCGAAAGCGTTCACGGTGGCAGCCCAGCGGAAGATGGCAGCATGGGGGCATGACTCCTGATCATGGTTTTTCCGGCTTCTTCCGGCGTCCCGAGCCCATCAAACCCAAGGCCGGTCAAGAATCGGTGTGGGACTACCCGCGGCCGCCAAGGGTCGAGCCGCGATCCGAACGGGTCATCGTGCGGCTTGGCGGGCAGGTGATTGCCGACACCACCGATGCAGTGCGCGTCCTGGAGACGAGTCATCCCCCTGTCTACTACTTGCCATTGGACTCATTCCCTGCCGGTGTACTCGTCCCTGTCGAGGGCACCAGCTTCTGCGAGTTCAAGGGAGAAGCGCACTACTTCGACGCCGTTGCCGGCGGAGTCGTCGTTCCCCGTGCCGGGTGGACTTACCCGGAACCCACCCGGGGTTTCGAGGCGCTAAGTACCCGAGTGGCCCTCTACCCGGGTCACATGGACTCCTGTGAGGTCAACGGCGAGCAGGTAACCTCCCAAGATGGTGACTTCTACGGCGGATGGATCACCACGCAAATCGTTGGTCCGTTCAAGGGCGGCCCGGGCACGGCCGGGTGGTGAGCACATCGCTCTTGTGCGCCGGCAAGACTTGCCCCTGACTTGGCGTCTGGCAGCTCCGAAAATGCATGACGGTGCACGGGACTTCTGACAAACCCATCTCAACAGTCCTCTTCACTCGCCCCGTCCTGTCCCATGAACTGGTGAAGGCGGCCGCTGAGGTTCCGGCCGACATCCGGATCATCACCGCTGGCATCAGGCTGCCGGAGCGCCGAGGCTGGGGCCGCAGACCTGAAACGCGGTGCCGCCGCCGGGCCGGGCTATGACCGCAGCGTGCTCTTGACGCGGCCCGGCCACAAGGGTAGACAAGGGCCATCCCGGTGTCGTCGCGGGGGTAACAACCGCAGAACAAACGCGGGCAGCGCGGGGACCGTCATTATGAAACACGGCGGAGCAGCGGAGTGAGGTGTGAGCGATGACCGGATTAGCTGGCCTCCGCTTCTTGGCGCTCGGCTGGGCAGGCTTCGTCGCCGCGGAAGCAGGGATTGCGGACGACTGGGGGTACTACTTCGGCGTCTTCGTGATTGTGCTGGCCCAGTGCGCCGGTGTACCGCTTCCCGCCGTGGCCGTACTGCTTGGGGCCTACGCTTCGGCGCGCCACGGAGATCTGAACCTTGCTGCCGTTATCGCGGTCGGCAGCCTGGGCGCCATGCTCGGGAGCACTATTGGCTACGTACTTGGGCGGGTGGGAGGCCGTCCGTTGATGCTGCGACTTGCACGGCGCTTCCACGCCGACGAGAATCGCATCGTCCAACTGGAGTCGTTCTTCGATCGGCACGGCGGCACAGCCTTGTTCTTCGGCCGCTGGGTCATTGTCGTCCGGCTCTGGGGCGCCATTGCCGCGGGGGCTGCCAAGATGCCGTGGCCCAAGTTCCTGCTGTGGAACATCACAGGGTCCATTGCCTGGGTCGCGAGCCTCAGCGTTCTCGCCTATCTGGCCGGGGCGCTGGCCCATGCCATCGGTGACGCTCTCGACATCGGCGGCTGGGTGCTGGTCCCCATCGTCGTGCTTGGCCTGGTGATCGTCTGGCGCCGGCGCAGACGCCGGAAGCTCAAGTCAGCGGAAGCGTCAGGGGACGGCGTGCCCGACGCCGAATGAAGCCGGGCCTAACTGTCCCGCCCGGGATCAACTTCGGGCCCGACACTTGAACGTCCGGCCCCCGTATTCCCGGTTAGGCGGCTGTTCCTGTCGCCGCAGTGGCCGTGCGATACGAGGAAACAAGTAGGCACTCGGGTTCCTCCGGTCTAAAACGCTCGGCGGACGCTCGAGTAGTGGAGCAAAACCACGCCGTTGCCGAACGTCCGCGTCCCCTCGAGTCTGAGGTCCATCCGGACACCAGGGGCCTCGAACAGCGGCCGGCCCTTCCCCAGGACCACGGGATGGACGAGAATTCGAAATTCGTCGATCAGGCGGTGCCGCCTGAAAGTAGAGGCTAAATTGGCGCCGCTAAGGGCGATGTCTCCCCCGGGCTGCGCCTTCAGTTCCGCGATTTGTTCAGGCACGACGTCGTGAATCACCGTGGTATTCCAGCCTGCCTGCGTGAGGGTCCGTGAAAAGACGAACTTGGGCATCTCGCGCCAGATCCCGGCGAACTCGACCATGGGCGCCGAGAGGTCCGGATCCTTGTCGGCAGTGGGCCAGTAATCGGCCATCAGCTCATGGGTGAGGCGCCCGAACATGAAGGCTCCCATCGTCCGGAACTGCTCGTTCAAGTGGCGGAGGAGTTCGTCATCCACCAGGTGCCAGCTGATGTCCCGGTCGGCCGTCTCGAAGAATCCGTCTACGGAGACCGACATCATGAGGATGATCTTGCGCATTCGACTACCTCCGGTGGCGGCGAAAGGCGGCGTGGCCGTCGTCGTACTTTCAGTGAAGCACTCCCGGGGTCCCGCGGAACAGGACATCGCCGCGGATGCCACGCGCGGGCGTCGATTACCCGAAGAACTTCGGGCAGTTTCCACTACTGGTTCAGCACCGACGAGGCCTGCTTCGAGTACCTGGCAAGGCTGCGCTGGCCAGGCGGGTTCGTCTGCCCTAAATGCGGCGGCCGCGACTACTGGCGCACCGGTTTGGGGCTGCACCGGTATAGGGCTGTGGACCAGGTTCGGTGGTAGGACTTGCTGGCGGCCAAATCACTTACATTGTCTTGAGTCAAGAATTTGGCAGGGTCGTCTTGTGTCGCAAGCGGATCTCTAGCCGGGCGTTCCGTCGCGCTCGCTTCTTCGGGCGAGGAGCTGGAGTTGCCGCGCGTGCACGCCGCCCACCCAGTCCCAGCCGGGCATGGCCGACGGGCCGACCCGCGGGTCGCTGGGAACATGGGCGTCACGCAAGGCGTGCACGTACGCCCGATCCTGGTCGATCCGTGCGCGTACCTGATCAGCTCCGCCGATGGACCCGTGGCCGGGGACGAGGACATCGACGTCGCCCGCCACGCCCTCGAGCAGCCGCAGCGCGGCGAGGTAGTCCTCGATCGGGTCAGCGGTGCCGTTCAGGTCGAGCATCGGAATCAGGACATCAGAAAGCATGTCGCCGGCGACGAGAACCCCGCGTTCCTCAATCAACAGCGCCGCATGGCCCGGGGCATGCGCCTTCGGCGGGCAGCCCGGATAATGAGGCCGAGCAGGTCCAGCGGTACCTGCTCGGGGATGCCGAGCCGGCGTGAATCGAGCCCGTCCGACAGCCGAGCTCGGACAGTGGCCGCGCAGCGCGCGGTGCCGTAACGGGGCGCCGCGCCGAGCCCGGCGTGCCAGAGCAGGTGATCCCAATGCGGATGCGTAGAAAACCCAGCCGGTTCCCGCGTCAGCCCGGCCGGATGCGACGGGCCCGGTGTGTCACCGTGGCACTGGGTCAATGGCCGGGTCCGGTGACGATCTTGTTTCGTTCGGATTCGTGCGCGCCGCCCTTCTTCGCCAGCGTGGAGCACGCCTCTTCGATGTCTCGGGCGAGCGTGTCGACGTGCTCGCGGCTCATCGTTTCCTTGACCAGGGCCCGCATGATCGTCACGTCCTGGGCGTTCGGCGGCAGGGTGTATGCCGGCACCATCCAGCCGCGCTCGGCCGAGAGCTGCCAGGCAATGTCGAACTCGTCGTACCCGGTGTCGGCGGCGAGCCGGAACGCGACCAGGGGAAGTTGCTCCTCGTCGGGGCCGATGATCTCGAACCGGCCCATGGCGTCCAACTTCTCGGCGAGGACGCGGGCGTTGGTCTGCATGTTCTGCATGATGTAGGTGTAACCGGCGCGACCATAGCGCACGAAGTTGTAGTACTGGGCGAGAACCATCGACGAGCCGGTGGAGAAGTTCAGGGTGAAGGTCGAGTCGGTCTTGCCGAGGTAGTTCTCCTCGAAGACGAGGTCCTTGGCCAGGTCGGCCTTCTCCCGGAAGATCAGCCAGCCGATGCCGGGATAGACCAGTCCGAACTTGTGCCCGGAGACATTGATCGAGCGGACCTGCTCGAGCCGGAAGTCCCACTCGGAGTCCGGGTAGAGGAAGGGCCAGACGAACCCCCCGCTGGCCCCGTCCACGTGCAACGGCACATCAAGGCCCCGCTCACGCTTGATCCGTAGCAGCAGGTCGTTGATGCCGACGATGTCGTCCTTGTGCCCGGTGAACGTCGTACCCAGCACGGCTGCGACACCGATGGTGTTCTCATCGACATGGGCCTGCACGTCGTCCGGGCCGATCGTGTACTTCCCCGGCTGCAGCGGCACGATCCGCGGCTCGACGTCGAAGTAGCGGCAGAACTTCTCCCACACGACATGCACGTCGCCGCCGAACACCAGGTTCGGGCTCGACGTCGACGCGCCGGCGGCCTCGCGACGCTTGCGCCAGTTCCACTTCAGGGACAGACCGCCGAGCATGATCGCCTCGGACGATCCCTGGGTTCGGGCTCCCGTCGTCTCGCCGGGCGCGTGGAAGAGGTCGGCGAGCATCCGAATGCAGCGCTGCTCGATCTCGGCCGTGCGGGGATATTCGGCGTGGTCGATGAAATTGCGGTGCAGGTTCGCGGCGATGATCTGCTGGGCCTGCGGCTCCATCCATGTCGTCACGAAGGTCGCCAGGTTCCGGGCCGGATCACCCTCCAGCGCCAGGTCCTCCGACACCAGCCGCAAAGCGTCCTGAGCAGGAATGCCGGTCTCCGGGAACTCCCGGCTCGGAACCTCCTGGGTGACGAATCGGTTGCCGAACAGCGCCGCGTCGGCATCCGCCGGCTGGGAATTTACTGACATCACTTCTCCTTCAGAGACTGTTGAAAAGGGGTTACGGATGAGTTCCCCGGTCCGCAGGAACCGAGGCGTCGGTGGATTCTGGACTCAGCATCAGAATCGCGCCGGTGAGGAAGCACAGGGCTCCCACGAGTGTGCCGAGATTGGACAGCTCGGCGTTCCAGACATCGCCGCTCGACGGTATGACAAAGGCCGCGACAGCCGAGATGCCGAACGCAACAGAGCCGGCCACGTTGATCACGCCGATCTTCCACGTCCGAGGCCTGGGCCGGCCGGCAATGGCGCCGCGACCGGCATCCCGCAACGCCACACCGCTTGAAACGAGGAAGGCGACTGAACCCAGAGCGTCGGGTCGCCACACCCGCTGCTCGGTCAGCGCCGCACTGAGATTGACCCGCAGTGCGTTTCCCGTACTCCAGTTGAACCACAGCGTGCCGGCAAGTTGAATCGCGCCAGCGAGCCAGCCGAGATTCCGCGGCGCCCATACCCAAAACGAATGGCGCCGCGTGGCACCCACGGCCGGGAGCGCGTCAACGGCTTCGCGGTACTGCAGGAACGCCGCACAGGTGAAGAACAGCGAACCGACGAAGAATGTGGCTGCACACAAGCGCAATCCCACGGCCTCGGCGTATAACGGCACCGCCCCCAAGGCGAACAGACTCGAGCCAATGATGAACAACCAGGCGATCCACCGGTCCCGTACGGTCGAACGGCCCGCGCTCGAGATCTCAGTCATGGTCGGCCCTCGAGGGAGCCCGATGTTGGACGCTGCCGACATCGTCAGGCGCCACGGACGCCCTCGGGCCCGGGACCGGGAGCACAATGGTGATCACGAAGGCCACCGCCACAGCCACCACCACCTGGGGTGTTACGGCCACACCGTCCACTCCCAGCAGCAGCGTGGCCAGCAGCGTCGACGTCAACGGCAGCCGCAGCATAGCTGCGCACATGGCTCCGATGCCCATGCCGATCGCCTGCCGCGAGATTCATTCCGGGCAACCCACTCGCAGCAATACCGAGCGCCGCACCGATGAACATCGACGGGAACACCGGCCCACCACGAAATGCGCTCAGCGAGAGCCCGTAGGCCAAGGTCTTACAAGCGATCAGCAGGACCAGCACAGCAAGCGAGTAGTCCGCGGCGTGTTCGACCAGCTCCGGAAGTGCGTCCTGCCCCGAGAACAACACCTGCGTGAAGCTGTGCCCGGAGATCAACTGGTACGCCATCGCGGTAAGGCCGATCAGCAAGCCGAGCGCAGACGTCACCAACACCCGGTTCAGATGCACGACCGGACGAAGCGACAGCGCGACCCAGCGGATCAACCATCCCAACAGCGCGCCGACCGCGCCCATGATCACCGCCCAGCCCATCGTCGCCAACGTCGGCGGCACCGCAGGCGGCACCACGGGCAGCGCCAGCGAGAAGCTGCCCAACCCGGTCCAGCCGTCCAAGCCGACGAACACCAGCGCCCCGACGCCAGAAGCGAGCAGTCCGGGCAGGGCCACCAGACTCAGCGTCATTCCCCCGATCCCGGCGGCCTCCATGATCAGGAATGCACCGAGCACGGGAGACCCGAGCAGGGTACTGATCGCTGCGAAGCTGCCAGCCGACGCCATGATCGTCAGGGCCATCGGCGGAGCGTCCTTCTTCACCAGGTGCACCGCCAACGCCCCGAGGCCGCCACCGATCGCGATCAGCGGCCCCTCGGGCCCGAGCACCGCACCCAGGCTGAGCGTGGTCAGCGCCGCGAGAACGATGCCCACGAGCTCCCGACCGCTGGGCGGACCGCCGCCCGTCTTGAATCCGAACGCGGGTGAGTGGCCCCCGGTTCCCGGCAGATACCGGATGGTCAACGCCGTCAACAGCCCACACAGCACCAACCACGGAACCGGCCACCACGCAGGAGCAGGACCCCCGAGGACTTGATTCGGCAGCCCGTCGAAGACGAACCGCTGGACCGCCGCGACCAAAGCGAGAAAACCGTACGCAATGATCGAGATGGGAACGCCCAAGACCGCTGCCAGCACGAGCGCAGCGATGTACGGCCTGGAACGAATCACGGCGACCGGATCGATACTGGCGGCGACGCGGCAGGCTCGCTCATTCCCGGCAACCCGGCTGCCTGTGACGATTCGGGACCCGAATGTCTTCTTCAGATCGGGTCGACTTGCCAGCGGCCACACCGCGAGTCACCGATGCTCAACGAGCAGAACATTAGCTGCCCTCCGGCGCCACGTCACCGATGCTTCCATCGGCGCGGGTCAGCCATCGTCCGCCCGAAGACGGCCCAGCAAACGGAGGCGCCGAAAGGACCGGAGAACGGGTTCGGTGCGCCCGTGGTAACAGTTGAGCATCCCTTACTCCTTCCGCTGGCCGTCCGCTCGACGGCGGGAGCCTTAGTGAGATCTCACAAGCGATGGAGGCTGGTCAATCACATGTTCTTCAAAGCTAACGCTTCCAGTGGGGGCAGTCTTCACCCAATGCGGGTGAAAGAGAACCAAAGAACACCGACGTCCTTCGCGGACGTCGAACAGAGTGAAACCCAGGCACAACGGCCGCCGTCTATGAATTGGCAGCGGCTCAAACACCGGCCAGGACTGCCGGTGTGACCTGAACAGGGGGCAGACCGGGTCTTGGACTGTCCTCTTTTCAGGGTATTCCTGATGTGCCGCCAGATTCCGCTGATAGGTGGAGCGTCCATTCAAGCGGCCGGCCGCGCGAGACCGTCGGCACCCGCAGCAGAGCCACGGCCGCGGAGAGCCGTTCGCCCCAGGCCGTGGAAGGCTCGATTGCGAGCACTGGCTCGGTGGCGAACTCCCCGTTGTCCCAGAACAGTCCGAGGTAAGGCAATTGCGTCGCGTCCCAGGCAAGCCGCAGGGCCCGGCGCGGCCCGACGTGCAGCACCGCGGCATCAGCGCGGACTGCAGGGGCAACGAAGGCCTTCACCGACGATACCGGCGCCAAATCATGATGGAGGGGGCCGTCGGGGAACGGGAGACGGCGCCCCGCCAGCGGATGCATCTCGATCAGCTGCGGGGTGATTGGCGCACCGGCCGATTCCAAGGCGACAGTGGCACCACCTCCGGCGGCGAACTGCGGATGCGCGCACCACAGCAAGGGCAACTGCCCCGCGGCCGTGGTGCTGGCCCGGTAGCTGATGCTCAGCCCGGTGGCACTGGCGGCGATGGTGCGCTCCAACAGGATCGGCATGCTCAACAACTGCACGGACGTCGCCAGCACCGTCGGCGTCGCAGAGTCCAGCTTCCACGGAACATTCCATATGTCGCCGTGGTCGGGAAGGTCGGCGAGAGCATTGCCGGCGGTATCCGTCATGCCCACATCCGTCTGCACGGTCGGCGCGACCTCGTCCCAGCCGCCCATGCCCTCCCGCACAAAACTTTGGCCGCGGCCCGGCGAAGCCGTTCTTTGGCTCGGTGCCAGCCACTCGTAGCCGTCGTCGCCGCGCAGGCTCACGATGCGGGCACCCCGGTCCACGTGCACCTCGCAGAGAAGACCGGGGCCGCTCACAAGATTGCTCATACAGCCAAGCCGCGCAGTACGTCAAGCTGTGCGCGCAGCTGTGCGATCAGCCGGTCGCGCCCGATCTGCGGGTCCTCGGTGAAAAGCAGCATGGTGGGCAGCGAAGTGGCGAAGTAGTCGATCGTTGCCGGGGTTGCCGCGAGTTCGTGGAGGTAGCCGGCGATACCGTCTATGAGCTGTTCGGACTCTTCGTCGCGGCCGAGCTTCCGGAGGGCCATGGCCGAGTAGCAGCTTTGCTCGCTGTAGCTCTGCACGTTCATCGCCTGGAAGTCGCCCTGGAACGAGGCGGAGTGCTCCCACGCCGTCGTGGCCTCGTCGACCCGTCCCAGGGCGGCGAGGGCATCCCCGCGCAGTAGCTGCAGCCTGGCCGCGTTAGCCAACGGATGCCGCGCCTCACCGAGCGAGGCCGGGCTGTCGACAGCGGAATCCAACCAGCTGAGTGCCGCAGCTGCGTCCCCAGCGAACAGGGCCTTCTCGGCCAGCGCAATGTTGGCGGCGTCCCAGGCACCGAGGGCCTGGCCTTCGCCGCCTTCCCAGGGTTGAAAGACGCGCGAAAGCAGCCAGCGGCGTGCGTCGGCGGCGCGGCCGGCGTCCGTCAGCAGTCCGGAGTAGACAACGCTGAGGTCGTCACGCGATTCCACAAGCGCACCGAGCTCTTCGAAGCGCTCCAGTCGCGACTGCCCAGAGGCACCGAGGCGGGCAGCGAGCTGGTCGTACTCGACCAGGAGCTTGGCGTCATCCGGGGCCAGGAGCCGGGCGCGCTCATAGGCGTCGAGTGCGCTGCCGCCGTCGCTGTGCACGTTGTAGGCGGCGATGCCGAGGTTGCGGAGCAGAATCACCAGCGAGTCGCGCTCCTGGGCGCTGAGTGCTTCGGCCTCCGCTGCGAGCAAGCGCGTAGACGCCCTCTGCCACAGCTCGATCGCCTCGGCGTAGCGGCGCTTGTCATAGTGCCAGTTGCCGAGCAGCATGGCTGCGAGGGAGTCGCTATCATCATGGACCAGTGCGTCCTGCAGCACTGCGACGTCCGCTGTCCGGGAGGGCTGGCAGAGGAAGCGGTCCACGTACTGTGCCAGGGTCCGCGCTGCGCGGGCTTCCTCCGACCGCCCGGCCGCTTCCAGCAGCGCCGCGCGGTGGTAGTGCACCAGTGGTGCCACCTGGACCTGGCCGAGCGCATTCTCCTTGGCCGCGACTGCGGCGAGGTCGAGCACGCGCAGGGCGTCGTCGGTGAATCCGGCGCTGGAGTACTCAACGGCCACATCCAGGAGAGTGGGAGCGTCGGCGGTTAGCGGCAAACCTTCCAGATCGCGTGCCCACTGGTCGAGCGGGTCCAGCTGGAGCGTCGCCTTAAGGCGTGCTTCGGCCTCCCCTGCGCTGCCTAGCTCACGCAGCACGCGGGCCAGCAGATCTGCAGCTTGCAGATGCGCCCGGTCGAGTGCCAATACTTGCCGCAGTTCAGTGGCGGCATCATCGTACCGGCCGGCACGGGCCTTCAACTTGGCTAGCGCGAAGCCTGCCGGGACTCGCCAAGCCGAGTTCCAACACGCTTTCGCGAGGGAGCGCTCGGCCTCGCCGTCGCGCCCGGCCCGGGTGAGCACAATGCCCAAGCGATAGTGCGCCTCCCCGTCCGCAGGGTTCGACACACGGCCGGCGATGCGGGAGATCGCGGTGCGGAGCAGATCCTCGGCCTGCGCAAGGTTGCCTGCCCATGTGGCACGTTCAGCCAGGGCGATGTTGGAGCGCACATCCCCGGAGTCGCGGCGCAGAGCCTCCAGCCAGTAGGGCTCGGGCAGCCGCGTGGCGTGGCGGTATTGGCGCAGGTACTGGCCGATGAAGAACAACTCATCGACAGAGCCCACATCCTCCGGTGCGGGCGGTTCGGTCGCGGCATCGGCAACCTCACCATGGGAGCTTGTGTGCGTCCGCGGCTGCCAGCGAATCAGTTCACTCTCCCCCTGGCGCACTGTCAGCACGATCCCGGTCGCCGCGAGGTGCTGCCCGACGGCGAGCGTGCGCACGAGCGGGGCGCCCGGAACCAGGTTCACCGCTTCGCAATGGAGCAGCCCGCCGCCTGCGGTGCGCAGTTCCACGATGCTGCCGGGCAACAGCTCGGCAGCTGCCACCCCGAGAACGACCTCAGTGCCGGCAACGCCGGGTTCGATGTCGAGGCGCACGGCAAGCTGGGTCGTGGCCTGGTGCGCCGGTCCGATCTGGTGGATCGGGTACCAGAACTGGCTAAACGTCTTCGTCTCGCCCGGGGCGAGGAAGGAAAAATCGGGTTGGTTGTCGGTGAAGACGCCGGCCATGAGCTCGATGTAGGGGCCGTCGCCGTCGGTCAGGGCCGCGTCCCAAGCATGGCCGAAGGGGGCGTCGCCCCACGTCCAGAGCTTCTTGCCCGGTGCGTAGTGCTTGTCCGCCCAGTGCACGAAACCGGCACCGCGGCCGTGGTCGTAGCCGCCGAAGAAGTCGTCCTCGGTCTTCGTGACCATGTAGGAGGTGGGCACCGTGATGTTGCGGTACCAGTCGAGACGGTCGCCGTCGGGCACCTCTTCGGTGCGCTGCGCGGGGTAGTCGACGCCGTAGTAGCTGCCGGTGACGGCCGGGTAGCTGGCGGTTGCCCGCTTCGCGTGGTCGGCGACCTGGTCGACATCCGTGGGGAAGAACGCCTGGTATTGGTCATCAACAGCAGCGGCAACGTTCGCCCACCACAGGAAGGTCTGCGTCTCCTCGGTGCGGTTGTACAGACGTACCCGTGCCTCGATGGCGGCGCTGTCCGGGCGCAGGCGGATCCCGTGCATGCCCTTCATCCGGGTGAACGGGTCGTGGTCGGAGCACCACACCGTCACCGAACCGTCATCCTCGTGCTCGATCTCGAAATCGGTCGGCAGGAACGTCGCCGGGCGGTGGTGCTGCGGCCAGTTGAACTCCACGCCACCGGAGATCCACGGACCGGCCAGGCCCACAAGGGCAGGCTTGATGACATTGTTCCGGTAGAAAAAGTCGTAGCCGGCAACCTTGTCGTAGCCTATGTGGATGCGTCCGCCCAGCTCTGGCAGGACCACGACGCGCAGCCACTCGTTCTCGAGGTGCACGGCTGTCCAGGCGTGAGGCTCCTTCTCCTGGCTGACGCGCTCGTGGAACGGCAGGGGAAAGACGGCGCCGGTGGAGCCCTGGTAAACGCGCTGCTCAAAGAATGCCGGTTTGCTGTCCGGAGCCAGCGGCATGTACGTGTCGATCACGAGCGGCTCAGCCCAGCAGGCGACGGCGTGGCCGCGCAGCTCGGACGGAACGGGCGGCAATTCAATGCGCGATGCACCGGAAGTGTGGGTTGTCATAGTGAAATCCTAGAAACAGTCCGGACTCGTCGAAAGCACCGTTCCATCTGAAAAAATGGACAAAACAACGATTCTGAACGAATGTTGATGCGTGTCTGTTGAAGAAGGATTTCCCGGCCAACGCCTGCTCGTACTCCCGCGGCCGCTGGTGCGCACAGCGCTGACCCGGCCGGGCACACGGGCCCTCCTTGTCACCGACTGCGGTTACTTCCCCCGCGCCAGAGCACACGGAATTCAACGCACGGAGCCGATTCAGCAGGCGGTCGTCCTCGTCTGCGCAGGAGGCAGCGGCTGGTGCACGGTGGACGGCATCTCACACCGGGTGAACGCGGGCCAGGTGGTCGTCATCCGCCCGGGCGTTCCGCACTCCTACGGCAGCGATCAGGACGATCCGTGGACATTGTGGTGGATGCACCTCGACGGAGCCGAACTGCCGGAGCTGCTGGGTGCCGGCGGCGCCGTCGGCCCGGCCCCTGTGCACACACTTAGCGATCTTTACAGGGCCGTTGCACTGCTTGAGGAAGTTGTCGAACAGATGGAGCGCGATGTGAGCCAGCTGAGCCTGTTCGCCGCAACGGCGGCCGCCTGGCATTTCCTGGCCGTACTCGCCGCAGGAACCGAGAAGGAGGGTTCGCGCAGCGGGACGATCGAACGCGCCAAGGCCTACCTGCAGTCGCACCTTGCCGAGCGGGCCAGCGTCGCAGAGCTCGCCGCCATGGCACGGCTGAGCCCGTCACACTTCGCGACGCTGTTCCGCAGCCAGGTCGGACTCCCGGTGCTGGCGTACCAGACGCAATTGAGGATGTCCCGGGCGCGAGAGCTTCTCGATACCACCGACCTTCCGGTTGCCGAGATCGCAGCGGCAGTCGGCTACCCGGATGCCTTCTACTTCTCACGGCAGTTCCGCAGCGTGCACGGCACCACCGCGCTGCGCTACCGTGCGCAAAGCAAGGGCTAGCAGCCCCTTGTGGCAGCCTTTTGAAGAGCAAGAATTGGGGTTGTTGGCCTGTTACTCGCGGGGTCCTGCCGATGCGGGCGCCCTTTGGCGCCCGCATCGCCAGGGATACTGCTAGTTATCGAGCGTGATTCGCGTGATGCCCCACGCGGCCACGTCAATGAATCCGCGCCCACTGAGCGCGATGCGGCCGGCGGTGGTGTCGCCCGCGACGAGCCGCGAGCCGCCTCGGGGTGCTGCACCGACCGCTGTGTACGGCAGGGCGAGCGACGCCGTCGAGTTCAGAATGACGAGTTCGCTGACCCCCTCGAGGTCAAGTTCGAGCTGGCGCGGCTGGTAGGCGGCCACGATGAGTGTCGAGCCGAGGCGAGAAGACACAACCGGGTAGCCCTCGTTCGGCAGTCCGACGCTGAGCACGCCGTTCAACAGCACCTCGCGCAGGGAACGCCATTCTGCCAGCAGCTCGGTGGCCCGCACGCGATGAGCCTCGGGGAGCGTGTCCAGCGGCATCGAGATCTGCGGTACCGAGAAGAAGATGTTGAGAAGCTGCCGCGACACGGTCTCAACGGGAGCCGTCGGATCCCACATCACGGGGTCGGAGTGCACGATCTGGTCGATTGCGAGCAACCGGAGGTTGATCGTCGAACGACGATTCTGGTCGGCATCCGCCGGGCAATCATTCGCCCGGATGACGTCGGCGAAAGGCGCGACGGCCGGGGAGATGTACGGCTGCCGGAACTCGATGAGCGCCCCGGGGCGCACGGCTTCGATGGCCGCCGAGATCTCGCCCAGCACCAGCGCCATGGCGTCACCGACGTCGGCAACGTCACCGGTCGATGGGGTCCTCGCATAGGACATCACGTTGTTGAGGAAGTCGATCTTGAGCCCATCCAGAGCGTAGTCGGCCATCAGCCGCGTGCAGACCGCGACCAAGTGCTCTCGTACCTCGCGGTGGCGCGGGTCAAGCACCCAGGTCCGCAGCGTCTCGGAGTAGTGGCTCGCGAACGGGGCGAGAGCGGGGTACGCCGCGCTCAGTTCACCGACGAGGAACGGTGCAACCCACATCACCGTTTCGAGACCGGCTTTGCTCAGTTCTGCCACTGTGCCGCGAAGATCGGGGAACTTCGCCGTGTCCGGCACCCAGTCACCACATCCGGCATACCACCGGCCGTCGCCGAACTTCTGCCACCCGTCATCGATGAAAACGGACTTGCAACCGATCCCCCGCGCGGCTTCGGCGTTGCGCATAATGACCTCATGGGAGATTTGCTGCGAGTAGGCGTACCAGGTGGAGTAGACCGGTTCGAGGGCGATCACGGATGTCGGCCTGCCGGCAATGCCGTCGTGCAGAATGTGTGACAGTTCGCGGATCGCCCGCTCATAGCCGGTTTCCGGTGCCACGACGGCGAGCCGCACGATGGAGCGTGCCTCGGCCAAGCCCTGGGCGATGCCCAACCGCACGACGAAGGTCTTCGCTTCCTCTGAGGCGCCGAATTCAAGCTCACCTTCCTGGGTGAGGCAGTCGAAGGCGAAGGCGAAGGCGCTCTGGCCATTCGCGTCGCACAGCACACCGATCGGAGCCGAACGCACGGCGCTGAACCCCTCGCGCCCCTTCCAGTCTGCGGGCAGGCAATCCCCGGGGTCGAACCCCGGGTGCCAGTAGGCGGTGGCGTTGCCGAGCGGAGCTTCGAGAACAATCTGTCCCCCGGGGGCGATGCTCACGGTGACGATGTCGACGAGGCCGCGGCGTTCGACGCCCTCGACGAGGCATCCCCCGCCCACTCCGAATTTGATGCCTCGCGTAAGCTCCGACCAGTTCACGGACTGGAGCTGGTGGTCTTCAAGTAGCACGGTGGTTCCTTATTGCTTCACGGCGCCGGCCAGAATGCCTGCGACGAATTGACGTTGGAGAAAGAGGAAGAGGATGAGAACCGGCAGCATCGAGAGCATGGTGCCCATCAGGAGCTGGCCGTAGTCGGTGGTGCCGATGCCTTGCAGCGAGGCCAAGGCGACTGGCACGGTGTAGGACTCGGGTGAGCGCAGAACGACGAGCGGGTAGACGAAGTCGTTCCACTGGGCCAGGAAGAGGAAGATCGCCAAGGCTGAAAGCGCCGGGCGGACCGTCGGAAGAACGATCTGGCTGAACACACGGAACTCGTTGGCACCATCGATGCGCGCGGCCTGGATCATCTCATCGGGTATGGCAGACATCGTCTGCCGCATCAGGAAGATGCCAAACGGCAGCGCGAGATTCGGCAGGACGAGTGCCTGGTAGCTGTCGAGCCAGCCGAGCGAGACCATGATCTGGAACAGTGGGACCAGCGTCACCTGTGAGGGCAATGCCAGCGTCACCAGCAATGCACCGAACATGAGCCCCTCGCCACGGAACTTGAATTTTGCAAAGGCGTAGCCCGCGGCCGTGCAGACAATGAGCCCCAGCGCCGTGTAGGTGGTCGACACGAGCACCGAGTTGAGCATGGAACGGCCAAACATGGTGTCTCGGAAGAGTCCGACAAAGTTGTCGACAAAGGCCGGTCCAGGCAGGAAGTTCGGTGGCGTGGCGAAGATGTCGTGGGCGCCGTAGGTGGTGGCGACCAGAAGCCAGTAGAACGGCAGGACCATGAACACTGCACCGGCCGCAATGGCGGTAGTCAGCACAAGTGAGCGTCCGCGACTCTTCAGCACCACAATGTTGGTGTGTGTCATTAGGGCTTCTCCTTGAACAAGCGCAGCTGGATCAGCGAGATCACGCCGATGATGATGGTCAGGGCGTAGCCGATTGCTGAGGCATAGCCGAAGTCAAAGAATTTGAACCCGTTCTGGTAGAGGTACATGCCGACGGTGAGCGTTGCATTGTCCGGGCCACCGTTGGTGAGTACATAGGGCTCGTCGAAGAGTTGCAGGGTGCCGATCGTCGACAGGATGACGGTGAGCACGATTGCCGGGCGGAGGCCTGGCAATGTCACGTGCCAGAATCGCTGGTACGCGCTGGCCCCGTCCACGTGCGCTGCCTCGTAGAGTTCGCCACCGATCGACTGCATCTGGGCGAGGTAAATGATGGCATTCTGGCCTGTGTAGTGCCAGGTCATCGCAATGACGATCGAGATCTTCGCCCACATCGGATCGCCGAGCCACGGGATCGGAGACATGCCGATGAAACTGATGAGGTAATTGACGAACCCCTCGTTCGTGTTGAACAGTGCCCGGAACAGGATTCCGTAGGCGACAAGACCCATCACGATGGGCACGAAGTAGGCGGTGCGCCAGAAAGACCGCATCTTCAAGAGCATTGAGTTGAAGGCAACGGCCAGCACGATCGCGAGCACGAGCATGATCGGCACCTGCACGAGAAGAATGATCCCCGTATTGCCCAGTGCCGTATAGAACAGCGGGTCCTGGATCAGCCGCTCGTAGTTGGCCAAGCCGGCGAACTCGACCTCGCCACCGACGTTTTTTGTCAGACTCAGCCAGAATGCAGAGATGTAGGGGTAGAGCTTGAACCCGACAAACAGCACGATCATGGGCAGCAGGAACAGATACGGGGTGATCCTGGGGTACCCGACAGAAGACCGTCGGCGTCGCGGCGTCGGAGGCTTCTCGGCCGTTTTCGGCGTCGATGTTTGAAGAAGTGTATTCATGGTGAGGGCCTTTTCATGGGTGCGCCGCCCGGTGGCCGGCGCACCCTGGTTCGACTGCTAGTTGGTGGCCAGCTTGCGGCCGGTCTGCTGCGCGACCTGGTTCGCGGCCTCATCCAGTGCCGTCTTCGGGTCGGCTCCCTTGAGGACGACGCGCGTCTGCGCGTCGACGTAGGCCTTCAGCGCCCGCGCGTAGTCGCTCGTGTAGTTCACCGCGGGAGTGTCCTGGTGAAGCTCGTCGATGAAGACTTGGTTCACTTTCTGCCCGCCGAAGTACTTGCTGGGTGCGACGAAGCCTTCCGACTCAAGCATCGGCGTGAAGCCGGGGAACATGCCGCCGCCGTCGTAGACGAGCTTCTGGCCTTCGACCGTTCCGAGAGCGAAGTCGATGAACGCCCATGCTGTCTGCTGGTTCTTGCTCGAGCTCGGCACGGAGAGGTACGTGCCACCGTTGACGGCACCGGTCAAGCCTCCGGGCGTGACCGCCGGCGGAAGGCTGACGCCCCATTTGCCTGCCATGCCGGGTGCCTCATCCTCGATTACGCCGCTCAACCATCCACCCGAGGAAGTGGTGGCAACCTTGCGCTCACCGCGGAGGGTGACCAACAGGTTGTCCCAGCTGCCCGGCACATCCGCGACGAGACCGAGGTCGTTGGCCTTCTTGATGATCTCAAGTGCGCGCACAGCCTCCGTGCCGCTCATGGTGATCTCACCATTGGCGTTGAAGTAGAACGATCCCTGCAGGCCCATCAGCAGTTCAAAGAGGCCAGCGGAGTCACCGACGGTGCCCGCCTTGTCCATGCTGAACAGCGATGCGCCGGTCTTCTCTTTGAGGGTCACGCCCGCTGCGAGCAGCTCGTCCCAGGTCTTGATTCCGGTGTAGTCGAGACCGGCCTCGGCGAAGAGGTCCTTGCGGAAGAAGAAGCCCGCGGCATTGACCTCATACGGGACGCCGAAAACCTGGCCGTTGGGACCGGAGCCGCTCTTCCACGCACCTGCGGGGAATTGGGTGGCGAGCTTGTCGGCACCCAGGTCGCGCAGATCGACAAGCTGCTTCGGGAACTTCTCCGAGTAGTTGCCCATGTAATCGATACCGATGTTGAGTACGTCGGCGAGACCGCTGCCGCCGGCCGCCATACCGGTGGTGATCTTTTCCCAGATCGCGGGGTTGCCGACATCCTGGACATCGACCTCAACACCGGGGTGAAGCTTCTGGAAAGCCGGGATGGCAGCCTTGAGGCCCTCGCCGGGCGCATTCCAGGTCCAAACGGTAATTTTGCCGGAGATTTCTCCCTTGGCAGCAGGCTGTCCGGTCGGGGCCGAGCATCCGACGAGTGCAACAACAGTGGCTGCGGCAAGGGACGTCAGTACGGTACGACGTCCCGGCATGGGCGTGGAGAACTTCATTGTTCAAAATCCTTTCGTAGTGAGGCTGATCACCCGACAGTAGCATGGTAAAAGTATATATGCAGACATTTTCTGCAAAATTACAAAGGAGTGAAATGAAGCCCTCGCTTGTACACCTGACATACGCCGGAGTAAGCGTAGTCCTCGTGGCTGAATCCGATTCGCTGCCCGTCGTTGCCTATTGGGGTACGGCCCTGGGGCAGCTGGACGATGCAACCGAACAACGCATCGTGGATGACATAAGACCACAGCGCGCCACGAGCGAACCCGATGTCCCGCGGCCGATCGGCATATTGCCGGAGGCCAAGCAGGGATGGCTGGGCTTCCCCGGCATCGCGGGACACCGCGATGGGCAGGGCTCCTTCTCCGATGTCTGCGATGTCAGCTACGAGCACACGCCCGAGGTGACTCCCGGAGTGCCGCAGCGGCTCATCGCCCGCGGCCTCGATGCTTCGGGCCTTGTCCGTGTGACGCTCGAGATCGAGCTGCTGCCCAGCGGGCTGCTGCGCACCCGGGCCACACTGCGCAACGACGGCGCGAGCGAGTACCGTCTGGAGGGCCTCGATCTCGCGCTGCCCATCCCGGGCCGGGCCACGGAGTTGCTCGACCTTGCCGGCCGCCACAATGGCGAGAGGCGCCCGCAGCGGCGCACCCTCGTTGACGGCACACACCTCCGGGAGAACCGCCGCGGGCGCACCGGGCCGGATGCCGCCACCCTGCTGTTCGCCGGCACCCCCGGGTTCGACTTCGCGCGCGGCGAAGTGTGGGCCGTCCACAGCGGCTGGTCGGGAAACCAGCGCATGTGGGCGGAGCGGACGAATGGCGGACGCAGTTTCCTCGGCGCCGGCGAGTTGCTGCACACCGGTGAACTCGTGCTGCAGCCGGGCGGGGAATATGAAAGCCCGTGGCTCTACGCCAGCTATGGTGAAGGGCTCGACGAGGCCTCTGGCCGGATTCATGCCATGCTGCGGGCCCGGCCCGAGCATCCGCCTGTTGGCCGCCCGATCACTCTCAACACGTGGGAGGCCGTGTACTTTGACCATTCGCTGCCCCCGCTCGTTGAACTCGCCGATCTCGCGCATCGCGTCGGGGTCGAACGCTTCGTCCTCGACGATGGCTGGTTCCTCGGCCGCCGCCACGACCGCGCTGGCTTAGGCGACTGGCTGGTGGATCCGAGCATCTGGCCCAACGGACTCACCCCGCTCGTCGACCACGTTCGCTCCCTCGGGATGCAGTTCGGCATCTGGTTCGAACCCGAGATGGTCAACCCCGACTCGGAACTGGCCCGCACACACCCCGACTGGATTCTGGCACCGCTGCACCGCGATGCCCCGTTGGCGCGTCAGCAGCTGGTGGTCAACACTGCCCACCCCGATGCCTTCGCCTACCTGCGGGATCGGATCGTCGAACTTGTCACCGAACATCGCATCGACTACATCAAGTGGGACCACAACCGCGATCTGCTGGAGCCCGTCGACCGCACCACCGGCGTCGCTGGCGTGCACCGGCAGACGCTCGCGACGTACCGGCTCATCGACGAGATCCGGGCTGCATGCCCCTGGCTGGAAATTGAGTCATGTTCCGCGGGCGGTGGGCGCATAGACCTCGGCATCGTCGAGCACGTGGATCGCTTTTGGACCTCTGATTCGAACGATCCCCTCGAACGGCAGCGCATCCAGCGATGGACCAGCCTGCTGATGCCGCCTGAACTGCTCGGATCGCACGTCGGGGCCGCGCGCGCACACGTCACGGGCCGCCACAGCTCGCTTGGCTTCCGGGCGATCACCGCACTGCTTGGCAGCTTCGGCATCGAGTGGGATCTGCGCGAAGCGTCCGAGGCAGACCTGGAGGAACTCACCGCGTGGATCCGGGAGGTCAAACGGCTCGCTCCCCTGGTCGAACGCGGCACACTCCACCGATTGGAGACCGAGGACGCTCACATCGCGCAGAGCGTGGTCTCAGGCGATGCGCGCCACGCCATTGTCACGCTCGCGGCGATCGACTCCCCGCCGCACATCCCCGGGCCGCCCCTGCGCCTGGCCGGCCTCGACCCCGATCGCAACTATCGTGTCTCGCGCGTACGCATCGCAGGCGCGGTGGACTCGATCTCCACACGCCCGCAACCGGCCTGGTGGGACGAGGAATTCGTGTGCCTGGGCTCAAACCTGACAAAGATCGGCCTGCCCATGCCCACCTTGCGCCCGCAGGAAGCGGCACTCATCGAAGTGCGAGAGGCATGAGCACGGTCCGCCTCGAATCCGACAGCGGTGAACTGGAGGAAATATTTGAGTGGGCCAAGCGCACCGCCGCCGAGTCGGTGTTCGCCGACGGCATTCTGGGCCCGCTCGACGTCTCTGAGGTAAACCCCGGGCCCTACCGGCAGGCACCATACCGCGCAAGCTACCGGGCAGGCTACGCCCACCGCAGCGGCTACTACCTGCGCGACTTCGCCCACCAGGCGGTGGGGGCCCAACTGCTCGGCTGGCAGCACCACAACGCGGGCATGCTCAACGCCCTGCTCGAAACGGCCACCACCGAGCACGGCGGCTGGCCGGTGTGGGCACTCAATTTCGACGGCGAAACGCCGCTCGCCATCGACTACCGCACACCGCATGAGTTTGTGCGCGAGGTTCCCGCCATCTTCGAAATGGTCGAGCTGGTTCACGTGTTGTATCGGTGGACGGGCGACGCCAAACTGCTCGAGCACCGCGACTTCTGGCGCAATACGCTGGGCAGTTTCGTCGCTGCACACGACACACATCGCCCCAACGGTGTGGCAGAGGGCAGCGGTCTGGGCATCTTCCAGGGAGCCGCCAGCTACAACGAACACCCCACCGCGCGTTTTCGCGAGGCCGGGGACGCTGTCGGCGCACAATATGCCGCCACGCTGCACGCTGCCGCGCTGGAGCGGGCCTGCGGCGAGCCCGAGGCCGCTGCGCAATTCGAGCACACGGGGCAGGCCCTGGCCTCGTACTTCCGCGGCACGTGGAGCCACAGCGGCAACGATGACGCCGTCGTGAACGGCTGGACGATCGATGGCGAGCCGGTCACAGAGTGGGGCAGGGAGACAACCTTTTTCATGCCACTCAAGGGACTCTTCGCCGGCGACCCACGATCAGTTCCGCTGCTGGAGGACATCGATAGGCTCTGCTCAGACCCCGTCGGCGCGCCGGCGAACATCGAAGCATTGACCTACGTGCCCGATCTGTACCTGCGGCACGGCGATGCGAACACCGCTTGGCGCTGGATCCGGCACATCTACGCGCGCCGCAACGACCCGCATGACGTGCCGCAACAGGGGGTGAATGGCTCCTACCCAGAGGTGTCCTTCACCCTCGTCTCCCAGATCGTGGGCGGCCTGCTCGGCGTGCAGCCAAACGCAGCCAGCCGCTCGGTCACGACCCGCACAATCCTGCCGGCTGGCGTCTCGCGACTCGAAGCCTTCGACATCCCGTTCGGCGAAGGCACCATCGACGTCGGCGCTTCCGACGGCACGCTGTGGCTGAGGAACGGCACCGAACATCCGCTCGGCTGGCAGATCTTCGCAGGGACGAGGACCGACTTCCACGACCCGCACCTCGACGAACCCGGCACCGCCGCTCCGCACGCTGACGCTCGACCCCGGCGAACGCCGCTCGCTGACGTTGCCCTGAGCGACGGGATGCCCCGTCAACTACTGGCTGGGCCACTCCCGCTGGTTGAGCCGGTCCATCCCTGGCACGCTCAACCAGCGGGAGCCAGCCCTGGCAACGAGGTCTGCGCGTCGGGCAACGCCGTGCGCCGTGTCAGCCCTATTCGGTGCGCACCGGGGCGGTGGACAGCCGCACATGCAGTGCGGGCTCCATGAAGACCTCATCGGTGCGCACGGCGCGGTTCTGGACCATAGTGACGACAGTGCGGGCGACGGCCTGGGCGAGGTGTTCCACTGGCTGGCTGACGCTTGTCAACGGCGGGTCGGTGAACTCGAGGATGTAGGAGTCGTTGTAGCCGATGACGGAAACGTCCTCGGGAACGCGAAGCCCGCGCCGGGTGATGGCCCGAATGGCTCCAAGGGCCATCTCATCGCTCGACGCCACGATCGCGGTCACGTCCAGGTCGAGGAGCGCATCAGCGGCGTGCCTGCCACCGTCCACGCTGAAGTGGTGCCGCAGCACGAAGTCCTCCGCGCCGTCGATGTTACGGGCATCCATCGCATTGAGAAAGCCTTCCACCCTCCGGTCGGCGGGGATGTTGCCGACCGGGCCGGCACTCATGCCGATTCGACGGTGGCCAAGGCCATACAGGTGCTCCACGGCAAGCTCGGCCGCGCGCCAGTCGTCCGTGGAGACCACCGGGGAATCTCCTGCCGCGAAGCCACCGTTCACACAGACATAGGGCACGCCCCGGGACTCCAACAGCGCGCGCGCCGAATCGTCTGCATTGGTCAGGGTGTTGCTCGAGGACAGGAAGATGGCGGCAACGATGCCGGTGTCGACGAATGCTTCCACGTAGTCCCGTTCGTAGACGGAGCCGGGCAGGACCGGGCCGATCACGGCACGCAAGCCGTGCGGGCTCAATTCGCTCTCTATGGCGTTGCACATCTCGCCGAAGAACGGGGTCTTCAAACCTGGCACAAGAACGAGAACGATCTCGCCCTTGAGCGTGCGTTCGTAGCCGATCTGGCGCAAGGCATCCTCGACCTGCTCACGCGTTCGCTGCGAGACACCGTACTTGCGGTTGAGCACGCGGCTGACCGTGGCCTCACTGACACCCGCGAGGGCTGCCACCTCGGAGAGCTTGGCCGAGCCCGCAGGCGACCGGGTCTTCTTCCCGGCGTGCTGCAGGCCGCTCTCTGGTAGTTCGGAAACTCTTGCGTCGGTCATAACAGTCCATTATGTCGGATCCCACGTCCAAGCAATCGGCCTATGGCAAAGCCACTACCCCGATGACGGATATCGAACTCGCGGCGCCCTCGGTCGAGGGGGCGGTGGGCATCACTGGCGGGGTCATGACTCTGTTTCCTCGGCCCAGTCGAGGGCGGCAGTCAGCCCGTCGGCATCGAGCAGGTCCTGGCGCAAACTCGGCGGGAACGCCTCGGCCCGCTGATGCAGGCCACGCGCAGTTCGCCGCATCCTGCGTGCTTCGTGGCTTGCTGACAGGAACTTGAGCGGACGGAGGACGGCGACTCCGAAGGCTCCCCCGGTAAATACTATTCTTCCGCACCCGCACCAAAAGTCACTCGTGGAATGGTTCGTTTTGTTCGTTATTGTTTCAAATCGAACTTTAGTGTACAAATGTGAACATGACACGCATCACCACGAGCTCTCTGGCCGACGGCCGGGAGATCCTCTACTTTGACGACGCTGGTTCAGCGGAGCGGCCCGCCGCATCCCTTGTGGACGACCGTGAACTTCCCGTCCGCCCCGAGCCCGGCCAGTTGCGCTTTGATGCGCTCAGCCGCGAGTGGGTGGCCGTCGCCGCCCACCGGCAGTCGCGGACGCACCTGCCGCCGGCGGACCAGTGTCCGATCTGTCCGACGACGCCGGCCAACCTGACCGAGATCCCCGCGCCGGACTACGACGTGGTCGTCTTCGAAAATCGCTTCCCCTCGCTCGGCCCGGACACCCACAAGATTCCTGCGGCGCCGGCCCGGGGAACCACTGCGCCCGCTGTTGGCCGGTGCGAAGTGGTGGCGTTCACCCCGCAGCACACCGGATCCTTCGCCGAACTGGGCTGGCGCCGCACCCGAACCGTGATTGACGCCTGGGCCCACCGGACGGAAGCGCTAAGCGCGCTGCCAGGCATCCGCCAGGTCTTCCCGTTCGAAAACCGGGGCGCAGACATCGGCGTCACCCTGCACCACCCGCACGGGCAGATCTACGCCTACCCCTACGTGACGCCGCGCGCCGCGGTGCTGGCCGCGGCGGCCGGCGAGTTCGCCGCCACGACGGACGGCACGGCAACGCTCGCCTCCTCCCTATTGCGGGCCGAACGCAGCGACGGCAGCCGCATGGTCGTCGAGGGCGAACACTTCAGTGCGTACGTCCCGTTCGCGGCGCGCTGGCCGCTGGAAGTCCACCTCGTCCCGCACCGCCAGGTCCCGGACCTCGCCGCCCTGGACGGAGCGGAGCGCGACGAACTGGCGGAGCTGTACCCCGAACTCCTCAAGCGCTTTGACGCCCTGTATCCGACGCCGACCCCCTACATCGCGGCCTGGCACCAGGCTCCGCTGGAGCCGGCGATGCGCCGGGCCGGTCAATTGCACCTGCAGCTGACCTCTCCCCGCCGCGCAGCGGACAAGCTTAAGTACCTCGCGGGCTCCGAAGCCGCCATGGGTGCCTTTATCAACGACACCACCCCTGAATCCGTCGCGGCCCGGCTGCGCGAAGTTGCCGCCCAGCCGGCCGGCGGCGCAACCCGCACCACCTTGACCCCGGAAGGCGCCCCCGCATGAAAACGACAGCACGCACCGACGCCGGGACCGGCGCCCTGGCGGATCGCTTCGAGGCCACCTTCGGCGCGGCCCCGCACGGCGTCTGGGCCGCCCCCGGCCGGGTAAACCTGATCGGCGAGCACACCGACTACAACCAGGGCTTCGTCCTGCCCTTCGCGATCGACAAACGGGCCAGGACCGCCGTCCGGCTCCGCGACGACTCCACCGTCCGGCTGCTGTCCACGTTTGGAGACCAGGGGCTTGTCGAGACCGACGCCGCCGCACTGGCTCCGGGCGCCGTCACCGGCTGGGCCAAGTATCCCCTCGGAGTGGTTTGGGCGCTGCAGCAGCACGGCATCGAGGTCCCCGGCTTCGACCTCCTCCTTGATTCCGACGTCCCGCTCGGTGCCGGGCTGTCCTCCTCGCACGCGATTGAATGCGCCGTCGTCACCGCCCTCAACGAACTCACCGGTGCAGGGCTTTCGGCCGAGGATATGGTTCTGCTGACTCAGCACGCGGAAAACGCCTTTGTCGGAGCTCCGACCGGCATCATGGACCAGTCGGCGTCGCTGCGGGGCGCAACCGGCCATGCCGTCTTCCTTGACTGCCGCGACCAGTCCGTGGAACTCGTGCCGTTCCAGGCGCGGGAAGCCGGACTCGTCCTGCTGGTCATCGACACGAAGGTGGCACATTCGCATGCCGACGGCGGCTACGCCTCCCGCCGCGCATCGTGCGAGCTCGGCGCCGAAGTCCTCGGCGTCAAGGCCCTACGGGACCTCGCCGTCGCGGACCTCGAGGAGGCCAGCGGACTCCTCGATGTCACGACGTTCCGGCGCACGCGCCACATCGTCACCGAAAACGACCGCGTGCTGCAGACTGTCAACACGCTCCGGTCCCAGGGCCCAGCCCACATCGGCCCCTTCCTCGATGCCAGCCACGCCTCCATGCGGGACGATTTCGAGATCTCCTGCCCGGAACTGGACCTCGCCGTCGACACGGCACGGATCCATGGCGCCATCGGTGCCCGCATGACCGGTGGCGGCTTCGGCGGCTCGGCGATCGCCCTTACCCCGGTGCAGGATGAGCAGCAGGTCCGCGACGCCGTCATCCGCGCCTTCGCGGAGGCGGGATTCACTCGGCCGGAAATATTCACCGTCTCCCCTTCGGCTGGGGCCGCACGCATCTCCTGACGCGTGTCCGGCGCGGCGGCCCCACGAACGCACGGCAATGCAGCCCCAACCACTAGGAAGCGCCCAATGAGAATTCTGGTCACCGGAGGCGCCGGCTACATCGGCTCCCACACCGTTTTGTCCCTGCAGGAAGCCGGCCATGAAGTGGTGGTGATCGACAACCTGGTCAACTCCAGCGAGGAATCGCTGCGCCGGGTCGCCGAGCTCGGCGGCACGCCCGTGGCCTTCCACCGGGTGGATCTGGTGGATGAGCCGGCCGTGGACGCCGTCTTCACCGAGCAGCGGATCGACGCGGTCATCCACTTCGCTGGCCTCAAAGCCGTCGGGGAATCCGTCCGGGAGCCCCTGATGTACTACTACAACAACCTCGTGGGCACACTGAGCCTGCTCCGGGCGATGGACCGGCACGACGTGCGCTCAATCGTCTTCAGCTCCTCCGCCACGGTCTACGGGGAACACAACCCGATCCCCTACATGGAGAAGATGGAGATCGGAGCCAACAACCCCTACGGCCGGACCAAAGAACAGATCGAGGACATCCTCGCCGACCTCGGAGCAGCGGACGACCGCTGGCACATCGCCCTCCTGAGGTACTTCAACCCTGTCGGCGCACACCCCTCCGGCCGGATCGGCGAGGACCCGCAGGGCATCCCCAACAACCTTGTGCCCTTCATCGCACAAGTGGCCGTCGGCCGGCGCGAGAAGCTGATGGTGTTCGGCGGTGACTACGACACCCCTGACGGCACCTGCCTGCGCGATTACATCCACGTCGTGGACCTGGCCCAAGGACACGTCGCTGCACTCAACCACGTAGCGGCCCGGACCGGCGTCTTCCGCTGGAACCTCGGCTCGGGCAAGGGCTCATCCGTGCTCGACGTGCTGCACTCTTTCGAGAAAGCCGTGGGCCGTCCGATCCCTTACGGACTCACCGGACGCCGTGCCGGAGACCTCCCCGCGTTCTGGGCCGACACGAGCTCGGCCCTTGCCGACCTGAGCTGGTCAACCACCAAGACTGTGGACGAGATGTGCGAGGACCACTGGCGCTGGCAGAAAAACAACCCGCACGGCTACAACCCCTAAAACCCAGGCTCCCTCCCTTTCAAACTGGTAAGGAAGGGAGCGACGCCGTCACCAACCGCCGCGCGTCGGCGTATGTCCCTTTCGGGCATCGTCGGGCATTGCCATTTCGGCCCGCAGGCCTAGGAGTCGGATCGGACGGCCCGCCTCGATTCCGGCTGCGAGGTCCAAGGCCCGCGCGAGGATTTCGTTCCGGTCGAATGTCTCGGGAATCTTCCTCGCGTGGGTCTTGGTGAAGAACGGCGCGTACCGAACCTTCAGGGTCAGCCCAACCACGGGCCGTCCTTCGGTCACAACATCCTCAAGGACACGCGCTGTCAGCTCCCTCACGGCGTCATCCACCTGGGCGGGCTCGGTCAGGTCGCGCTGGAAGGTGGTCTCCCGGCTATGCCCGCGGGCAACCCACGGGGTGTCGTCCACGACGCTGGCGCCGTCCCCGCGTCCGAGCTCCGCGTACCAAGGACCCATCCTGGGGCCGAACTCCGGGACCAGGTCTTGGGGGTCGGACGCGGCGAGCTCGGCGACTGTGTTGATGCCGAGTTTGGCCAGCCGGCCCGACACTTTGGTTCCGACGCCCCACAGGTCCTTGGTGGGCCGACTGCCCATGACGTCGAGCCAGTTCCCGGCAGTAAGACGGAAGACGCCAGCCGGCTTGCCGAAACCGGTGGCGACCTTGGCTCGGACCAGGGTGTCGCCGATGCCCACGCTGCAATGCAGCTGCGTTCGCTCCAGGACAGCGGCCTGCACCTGCCGGGCGTAGGCTTCCGGATTCTCTGTCTCCGTGCCTATAAAGGCTTCATCCCAACCCAGCACCTGCACGGTGGCGCCGGGCTGCGCGCGCAGGGTAGCCATCACCGTTTCAGACGCCGCGAGGTAAGCCTCCTGATCGACGGGCAGGATCACAGCGTCGGGCACTTTCCGGGCCGCAATGCGTAAGGGCATTCCGGAACCCACACCGAACGCCCTGGCTTCGTAGGATGCGGTCGACACCACAGCTCGTTCCGTGGGGTCGCCCCGACCTCCGACAATGATCGGCTTGCCCGCAAGCTCCGGCCGCCGGAGCACTTCGACCGCCGCGATGAACTGGTCGAGATCGACGTGCAGCACCCACCGGATTCCGTTCACGCCACCAGTCTGCCCTAAACATCCCTGGCAAGCATCGGCTCTCCACCGAGCTTGGCCGCCGAGCCTGCGGCCTCCTGACCTTCTTTGAAACGGCCAGCGCCGCCGAACACCGCCACAGGGGAACGAGGCTCTCGATGGTGCCGTCGAAGAATGCAGGCGGGTCGTGCAGAGCCTGGCAGCCAGGTTTCCAAGCAGGACGTCATGGACAGCCATGCCTCAAAGGCGCACGCGGCCGGTCCTGACCCGCGCTGTGAATGGCAAGCTGGCCCCTGTGGCCGGTGGATCAAGATGGCCGATCCAGCAGCGGCGCCATGCCCGGATCGATCACCACCGCACAATCGCGGCGGCAAGAGTGAGAACTATGTATTCCGTCAGCGACACGGCGAACACCACACCCGGGGTGGCACCGGGTGTGGAGCGTCAACTGATCAGTACTCGCCCTTGATCACGAAGTAGGAGCCGCGGATAACGCCGGCCAGCTTTGACTTCTGGCGGGCGAACTTGAAACGAGACGCCAGTTCCTCCGGAATCTCCATGCCTTCGGCCAGTTTGAATCCGACCGCTCGCTTCCCGCCGTCCTCGATGCTGTACATGACGTTGATCGACAGCCCCGACTCGTAGAACACGTAATCCATCCGCAAACCGTCGACTTCGAAGGCGGTTGCTTCGAGCGGGCGGGATCCGATGACGATGTCGCGCTCGTCCTTTAGGATGCGGCTCACCCGCTCGACCACCTCCGGAACCTCGCTTGCAGGGCTCACGGTGAAGACGTGGTCGTACTTGTTGCGGAAGTAGCGCCCCTCGTTGGCGCGCAACCCAGCGAGCGCCTCGGCGACCGGAGACGATTCCAGGCCGACCGTAGAAACCTTCTCGAAGTCAACAACGTACTGCATGCGCCCTCCTGATTCGATGTGTTGGACCAACGATAACGTGACGACATGCTTCGCCGACGTCCGAACGCTCGTAGGTCGCCGGGTGGGAGGCCGTCCGTTGATGCTGCGACTTGCACGGCGCTTCCACGCCGACGAGAACCGCATCGTCCAACTGGAGTCGTTCTTCGATCGGCACGGCGGCACAGCATTGTTCTTCGGCCGCTGGGTCATTGTCGTCCGGCTCTGGGGCGCCATTGCCGCGGGGGCTGCCAAGATGCCGTGGCCCAAGTTCCTGCTGTGGAACATCACCGGGTCCATTGCCTGGGTCGCGAGCCTCAGCGTTCTCACCTATCTGGCCGGGGCGCTGGCCCATGCCATCGGTGACGCTCTCGACATCGGCGGCTGGGTACTGGTCCCCGTCGTCGTACTTGGCCTGGCGATCGTCTGGCGCCGACGCAGACGCCGGAAGCTCAAGTCAGCGGGAGGGTCAGGGGCCCTGCAGAGTAGCCATTAGGACCGCGCTTCCAACTGAAGGAGCGCCGTTCTTAAACTGTGGTGGCGGTGAGGCAGTCGTTCAATCCGATGATGTCCTCACCGTTGGCCGCGGCCCGGCATCACAGCAGTCGGCGGCACGCCGAACTCCTGCTTGAACGCGCGGCTGAAATGGGCGGTGTCACTGAACCCCCATCTAAACGCGACTTCCGTAACCGTCGTGGAGCCGGAGGCACCAGACAGTTCACGCCGGCAGCGCTCCAGCCGCTGCTGGCGCGTCCACCGGGCCACGGATGTCCCCGATTCAGAGAAGACCAGGTGCAGGGTGCGAACCGAGAAGCCGTGGGCTTCGGCGACGGAGCTGACGGACATCCGCCGGTCGTCGAGCCGCTCCAGAATGTACTGCTGGACGGTAGCGAGGAGGGCAGCGCGCTCCCCCGACGCTGTGCCTTGGGCGGGGGCGACGGCAGCGTCGAGGAGATCGAGGAGGCTGTTCACCGTCCGGTTCACGGCGTCGTCGCTCAGGTGGTCCATCTCGCGGGTGATCCCCCGGAGCTGGTCCGCGGCGATGGAAAGGGTGCCGGCTCCGGGCCGCGCGGCGAGGGGGCGACTGCCCCCGAGCATCAACGCGATGGACTGCGGGACGCGCTCCATGGGCACGAGCAACGACAGTTGGCGGTGCTGCCCGTCGCTGTCGAACGTGCCTCCTCGATCGCTGTCCCAGATGAACAGGTCCCCCGGCTCGATAGTGAACCGGTCGTCTCCGTAGGTGCACATCAGCCGGCCACTGAGCTGCAGTTGGATGCCCACGAGGTCAGGTGTATCGGCCGAAGGGACGTGTTGTCCCACCAGCGCCGAGCAGCGCACGTCGGCGACCTTCACATTGCGGGTCGACCTGTAGCGGATACGGGCGGCGTAATTGTCCTCGACAGGTGTGGAGAGGTCCCAGTTCATGTGCAGCGCGCTCATCTTCTCTGCCCACGCCCCGAACCGGGCGTTCTCCGGTAAGAGGTCCGTGGACCACGTCTGCACCTCTGTCATGAATCGCCTCCTTCAGCACAGTCACGGGACTTGTGGACTCTCAACCGCCCCCAGGTCCCACCTTGTATCGGGCGGTTTTTGCGCTTGCACAAACCGGCAAGCCCCGGTGCACGGGAAGTCATGCGCCCTGCCACACAGCCAACCTAGAGTGTGTCTCAGATCATACGCGGCCCTAGCCGCGCGGACGGCACCGAAGCCGAAGTCCTGCGCATGGGGCCTCCCCGAGCACATGTCTTTCACAAAAACCTGTTTCACCCCGCACACCTGTTTCAAAGGAGAGACGATGGCCGAGGCCACTAAGCACGTAGACGTCCTGATTATCGGCGCCGGCCTGTCCGGCATCGGCGCCGCCGCCCACCTCGTCCGGGAATGCCCGGATAAGCAGTACGTCGTCCTGGAGTCGCGCGGCGCCATTGGCGGGACCTGGGACCTGTTCCGCTACCCCGGGATCCGCTCCGATTCGGACATGTACACCTTCGGCTACTCCTTCAAGCCATGGAAGGAACCGAAGGCGATCTCCGACGGGGAGTCGATCAAGCGCTATATCGAGGAGACCGCCGACGAGTACGGGATCACCGGTCACATCCGATTCCACCACCGGGTTCTGTCTGCGGAGTGGTCCACGGCCGACGCCCACTGGACGGTGACCGCAGAGCGGACCGACACCGGGGAGACCGTCGTTTTCACCGCCTCGTGGGTCATCGGTGCCACCGGCTACTACCGCTACGACGAGGGTTACCGACCGGCGTTCAATGGCGAGGAGCGCTTCCACGGCCAGATCGTGCACCCCCAGCACTGGCCCGAGGATCTCGACTACACGGGCAAGCGTGTGGTTGTCATCGGCAGCGGTGCCACCGCTGTGACACTGGTCCCGAGCATGGTCGAGAAGGCCGCGCACGTCACCATGCTGCAACGGACCCCCACCTACATCGCCGCCGTCCCGGCCGTCGATCCTCTGGCTGATGTGCTGCGGCGCGTGCTGCCCGCCCCCGCGGCCTATTCGATTCTGCGCTGGAAGAACTGGCTGAACCTGCACCTGCGGTACACACTGAGTCGCAACAAGCCCGACATGGTTCGCGCCAAGATCCGGCAGGACGCCATCAAGCTGCTCCCCGCGGGGTACGACGTCGATACGCACTTCAACCCGCCCTACAACCCTTGGGACCAGCGCATGTGCGCGGTCCCTGACGGTGACCTGTTCACGGCACTGCGTGGCGGCAAGGCCTCAATCGCCACCGGCGGCACCCGGACCTTCACCGAGGACGGGATCGAACTTGAATCCGGCGAGCAGATTCCCGCCGACATTATCGTGACTGCCACCGGGCTGAATCTGCAGTGGCTGGGCGGCATGACGTTGAGCGTCGACGGCGAGAAGGTCAACATCGGCGAGCGGTTCGCCTACAAGGGCATGATGATCTCCGGTGTTCCCAACCTGAGCGTGGTTACGGGGTACACCAACAACTCCTGGACGCTGAAGGCCGACCTGATCAGCCGCTACGCGTGCCGCCTCCTGCAGCACCTGGACGAGAACGGGTATGTCAGCGCAACCCCGCTCACCCCCACCGATGAAACTCCCCATCCCTTCCTCGACCTCGACGCCGGCTACATCCAACGTGGAGTGGACGGGATGGCCAAACAGGGTTCGCGGGTGCCCTGGCGGCTGCACCAGAACTATATGAAGGACATCGGGCTGTTCAGCGGCCGCCAGCTTGAGGACGGGAGCATGAGATTCCAGCGCCGGCAGGACGACGGCGCCCGGGTTTCAGCGTCCGTGCTGGCCGAGGGGCTGAGCGCTCCTGATACCCGGAGCGTCCTGGTGGGCGGCGGACACGTCCGGTACCGCGACGAAGGGGACGGCACCCCGGTCGTACTGGTCCATGGAATCGGCCGCAGCCTCGAGGACTGGACCGAGCAGCACGCGTTGCTCGCCGGCCAAGGGTACCGCGTCGTCAGCCTCGATCTGGCCGGCTACGGTGAATCCGAGCCGCTGAGCGAGCCGTACTCGCTGCCGGCCCTGGCCCGCTTCCTTGAGGCGTTCCTGGACGCGGCGGGCATTGCCGGTCCGGCGCACCTAGTGGGCAACTCCCTCGGCGGGGCCGTCGCGATGCAACTGGCGGTGCAATCTCCCGAGCGCGTGCGCAGCCTCGTGCTCGCCGACAGTGCCGGCTTCGGCCGCGAGGTCGCCCTCCCGGTCCGGCTGATGTCGGTCCGGCCGCTGGGCCAGCTGCTGCTGGGCAAACCCAGCCCGGCCTCGGCGCGACGGCTCGAGCTCAGCTTGTTCCACGACCCGGCGCTGGTCACCGACGAGCGGGTTAACCGTGGATTCCATCTGGCCTCGCGGCCGGACGCCACCAGGGTGTTCCTGGACACCGCCGCAGCCCTCGGCACCTTCCGCGGGTCCCGTGAGGCCTGGCGCAAGGAGCTGATGGACGGCGTAGCAGCGCAGCACGTGCCGACCCTGGTCGTGTGGGGTGACAAGGACAAGATCTTCCCGTTCGCCCAGCTTGCCGCCGCCGGCACCCTGCTGCCCCACGCCCGCACGCACGCATTCCCCGACACCGGGCACATGCCGCAGATCGAGCGGGCCGGGGAGTTCGCCGACCTGATCACCGGCTTCTGGGCCGACGCGCCCGTCCCGCTCTCACCAGCCACTGAAGGTGCCGCTAATCCGCCGCCGAGCTCCGCTGCGGGGTGATGCACCCGCCGGCCGAAAGCGCCTAAGACACCCGTCCTCAATCCGAAAGAGAACACCACGACATGTCCAGCCTTCAGAACTTAGGAATCGGATCCTGGCCGCGCCGCCGTGCGATGCTCAGCCCCGATCGAGTAGCCGTGGAGTTCGACGGCGCAACGGACTGACCTTCGCACAATTCGCTGATCGGGTGGAGGCACTCTCCGCGTGGCTGGCCCATCAGGGGGTCGGCCCGGGTGACCGGGTGGCCTACTGGGGTGCAAATCATCCGGCGCTGCTGGAGACCTTGTTCGCCAGCACGAGGATCGGGGCGATCTGCGTGCTGGTCAACGCCCGCCTGGCGCCCGCAGAGGCGGAGTACATCCTGACAGGACAGCGGCGCGGCGGTGCTGTTCTTTGGCCGGGAGCAGGCCGAAGCCACCGGGATGATCGCCGAGCAGGATCCCCGCCGGCGTGCTGGTGGACGTCGACGGCACCGGGACGGCGGGAACGACAGTACCCGCAGCTGCCTGCGGACGTGGCGCCGGTGCCGGAGATCATGCTGCGGCCTCGATGACCCGGCCCTGCTGATGTATACCTCCGGCACCACCGGCCGTCCCAAGGGCGCGGTGCTGACGCATGGCAACCTCTTCTTCAATGACGTCAATGTCCTGATCGAAACGGACATCCGTCCCGACGAGGTGTGCCTGGCCGCCGCCCCGCTGTTCCACATCGCCGGGCTCAACGGGCTGGTGCTGCCGACGTTCCTCAAGGGCGGCACGATCGTGGTGCACCGGCGGGTGGAGCCCGGAAGCGATCTTCTCCGCGATCCAGGACCGGGCAGTGACCAGCCTGTTCGCGGTGCCGGCGATGCTCGACGCCCTGGCGCATCATCACGCTGTTCACGCACGACCGACCTGTCATCGCTGCGGACCATCATCGTCGGCGGGGCCCCGGTACCCGAACGCATTCTGCGGCGGCTGGGCCGAGCGAGGCGTAGCCGTCCAGCAGGGTTACGGCCTGACCGAAACCGCCCCGGCGGTCCTCAAGCTCGCCGCCGGGGACGGGATCCGCAAGGCCGGATCCGCCGGCAAGCCGCAGTTCCTCGTCGATGTGCGCCTCGTCGCCCCGGGCGGCGAGCCGGCACGCCCGGGGAGATCGGGGAGATCCAAACGGTTGGACCCAATGTCATCCACGAGTACTGGCAACGCCCAGAAGCTACCACTGAGGCCTTTGCTGAAGGGTGGTTCCGCACCGGGGATGCCGCGCTGCAGGACGAGGAGGGCTACTACTGGATCCGGGACCGGTACAAGGACATGTACGTCTCCGGCGGTGAGAACGTGTACCCGGCCGAGGTTGAGTCCGCCCTGCTGAACGTGCCCGGTGTCGCCGAGGCCGCCGTCGTCGGGGTGCCCGACGAACAATGGGGCGAGGTCGGCAAGGCATTCATCGTGCTCGAAGACAGCGGTGAGCCCACGCGCGGCGAGGACATCCGCGCGGCGGTGGCTCCCGCCTTGTCCCGATTCAAGATCCCCAAGCACATCGAATTCATCGAGCAGATGCCCCGCACCTCCACCGGCAAATTGCTCAAGACGGAGTTGCGCAACCGCCAAGGAGTTTTCGGATGATCTATCCACCACCCAGACGCAGACCCAGATCCACGACCTGTTGCTTTTCGAGACGCTGCTGGATCCCCAGGATCAGGCGGTGCTGGACAAGGCGCGTTCCTTCCTGGCCGGCCTCGACGACGCCGGGCTGAACCGTGCGTGGGAGAAGGCTGAGTTCCCGTTCGAACTCGTGCGGTCGCTGGCCGAACAGGGTCTGCTGGGCCAACACCTGCACACCGGTCAGGAGCCAAGCCACCTGCTTCGCGGGTTGCTCACCGCAGAACTCGCCCGCAAGGACGCCTCGCTGGCCACCTTTGTGGGCGTCAGCGGCTCGCTGTTCGGACTGTCGGTGCGCCGTTTCGGTTCACCCGCCCAGCAGGCCGAAATCCTCCCGGCCGTGGCCACCGGCGAACTGGTCGGCGCTTTCGCGCTCACCGAGCCGGACTCGGGCTCTGACATCGCCGGGGGCCTGGCCACGACGGCCCGCCGGGATGGCGCGGACTGGGTGATTAATGGCGCCAAGCGGTGGATCGGGAACGCCACTTGGGGTCACCGGGCCATCGTGTGGGCCAAGGAGCAGGGCGGGGACGGCCGGTTCCTGGGATTCATCGTGCCCACCGATGCCCCCGGATGGTCCGCCGAGAAGATCGAGGGAAAGTACAGCCTGCGCACGGTGCAGAACGCCCACATCACCCTCACCGACGTCCGCGTCCCGGACACTGCCCGGCTGCCGGGGGTCAGCTCCTTTCGAGAGATCTCCGAGGTGCTGAAGTCCACCCGGCTGGAGGTCGGGTGGACGGCCCTCGGCAACGCGATCGGGGCCTTCGACGCCGCCCTGGCGCACTCGACGGAACGCCGCCAGTTCGGCCGTCCCCTGGCACGGTTCCAACTCGTGCAGGATTTGCTGGTCCGTTCCGAAATGAACATCACGTCCTCCATGGGGGCGCTGGTCCAGGCCTCCCGGCTGGCTGACCGCGGCGAACTGAAGGAAGATCATGCCTCACTGGCCAAGCTGCTGGCCGCCTCCCAAGCCCGCCAGACCGTCGCACTGTGCCGGGAGGTGCTTGGTGGCAACGGCATCCTGCTGGAAAACAAGGTGATGAAGCACTTCATGGATGCCGAGGCGATCTACACCTTTGAAGGCACCCACCAGATCAACACCTTGATCGTCGGCCGGGCCCTCACCGGGATCTCCGCCTTCGTCTGACGCTCCACCAACTGCAAACCTTCCAGGAGAACCACCGTGCGTAAAACCGTCCTCGTGTCCTATGCCCGCACCCCGATCGGCCGGGCGTATAAGGGGGCCTTCAACGACACCCCGGCCCAGACCCTGGCCGGCCACGCCATCGAGCACGCGGTCCGCCGTGCCGGGCTTGCCCCCGGGGAAGTCGACGACGTCATCCTGGGCGCAGCCCTGCAGCAGGGCAGCCAGGGAATGAACCTGGCCCGGCAGGCTGCCCTGCGCGCCGGGCTGCCAGTCACGGTGCCCGGGATGACAGTGGACCGCCAGTGCGCCTCCGGGCTCCTGGCCATCGCCCTCGGAGCCCGGATGATCGAAGCCGGCGACGCCGATATCGTCGTCGCCGGCGGCGCCGAGGCCGTGTCCCTGGTGCAGAACCAGCACTTCAACGCCCACCGCGCCCAGGACCCATGGTTGAGCGCCAATGTTCCCGGCCTGTACTCCAGCATGCTCGACACCGCCGAGCTCGTTGCCCGCCGTTACGGGATCTCCCGCGAGGCCCAGGACCACTACGCCGCCGAGTCCCAGCGGCGCACCGCCGCAGCCCAACAACGCGGGGCCTTCGACGTCGAAATCGTCCCACTGTCCCTGCACCAGGACGGAAACGCCACCAATGCGGTCGGGCCCTTAACCCAGGACGAGGGCAACCGGCCAACCACCACCGCCGAAACCCTGGCCCAGCTCCGCCCAGTCCTGGACCGGGACGCGCAGCAGCCTGGCCGGTTCAGTGTCACCGCCGGCAACGCCTCCCAACTCTCCGACGGGGCAGCCGCCGTCGTCCTCATGGACGCAACCGAGGCGTCCCGCCGTGGCCTCGAACCGCTGGGCATCTTCCACGGCATCGCCGTCACCGGCTGCGCACCCGAGGAGATGGGCATCGGCCCGGTCGCCGCCGTTCCGAAACTGCTGTCCCGGCACGGGCTTGCCATCGACGACATTGACCTCTGGGAGCTCAACGAAGCTTTCGCCTCCCAGACCCTCCACTGCCGCGACACCCTCGGCATCGACCCGGAACGGTTCAACGTCGACGGCGGCGCCATCTCCATCGGCCACCCTTACGGCATGAGCGGCGCCCGTATGGCCGGGCACGCACTGCACGCCACCCGGGAACGCGGCGGAAAGTACGCCGTGGTGACCATGTGCGTCGGCGGTGGCATGGGCGCCGCCGGGCTTTTCGAGGCGCTCTGACCTGCACGGCATACCCCCTAGCAAGCTCATTTACCCACAACCAAGGAGTCACCATGCAAAACCTCACCGTGCTCGGCACGGGTGTCCTCGGATCCCAGATCGCGTTCCAGGCCGCCTACAGCGGGAAAGATGTCGTCGCTTATGACCTCACCGACGAGATACTCGGCAAACTCACTGACCGCTGGGAGTACCTCAAGCCGCTCTACCTGCGCGACCTGCCCGACGCCACCCCCGAAAAGCTGGACGCCGCCGTCGGACGCATCCGGACCTCCAGCGACCTCGCCGACGCGCTCAAGGACGCCGACCTCGTGATCGAGGCGGTCCCGGAAGTCCTGGAGATCAAACGCGACACCTGGGCAAAGGCCGGCGCCGTGGCACCGGCGAGGACCGTCTTCGCCACCAACTCGTCCACGCTCCTGCCCAGCGACATCGCGGAGGCCACCGGGCGGCCGGAGAAGTTCCTGGCCCTGCACTTCGCGAACGAGGTCTGGCGGCAGAACACCGGCGAGGTGATGGGACATGCCGGCACCGACCCGCAGGCACTGGAGTCCGTGGCCACGTTCGCCGAAGAGATCGGCATGATCGCCGTCCGGCTGAAGAAGGAACAGCCCGGATACATTCTGAATTCCCTGCTGGTTCCGTTCATGACCGCGGCCGCCAGGCTGTTCGTCCGCGACATCGCCGACGTGGCGACGATCGACCTGACCTGGCGGAAAGCCACCGGCTCACCCTTCGGCCCGTTCGAGATCTACGACATCATCGGCATGGAAACCCCGTACAACCTCAACAGCCGCAGCGACGATCCGGAACTCCGGGAATTCGCGGACATCGTCAAGCGCGACTTCATCGATAAGGGACGCTTGGGACGTGCCACGGGCAAGGGATTCTACGACTACGTAAACCGGGTCCGGCGTTTCCAGTGCGAACCGTCACCGCGGCCCGTCCGAACAATTATTGGAAACCCGCACCAATTGCGCGGGCCACAATGTGAAAGGTCAAAGATGACAACCACAAGTTTCGATTACATCATCGTCGGGGCAGGCTCGGCCGGGTCAGTGCTCGCCCGCCGCCTGATCGATGCCGGAAAAACAGTCGCCGTGCTGGAAGCCGGCGGAGAAGATACCAACCCCGACATTGCCAACGTATACGCGTCAGGTGCGCTGTGGCACGGCCCCGAGGACTGGGACTACTTCACCACGGAACAGGATGGATGCCTCGGCCGCAAACTTCACCTGCCCAGGGGCAAAGTGCTCGGCGGCTCGCATGCCCTGAATGCCACCATCTGGGTACGGGGCGCCAAGCAGGACTTCGACACCTGGGCCTATCTGGGCAACCACGGCTGGTCCTGGGACGAGGTCCTGCCGGTCTTCAAGGCGATCGAGAATTACGACGGCGGCGCGTCTGCGACGCGCGGCGGAACCGGGCTGCTCGACGTGGTGAAGGACTTCCCGACCAACCCGGTACAGGATTCCCTCCTCGAAGGTGCCCAGGAAATCGGGATCAAACTCAACGAGGACTACAACAGCGGGGACGTCGAAGGCGTCTCGAAAATGCAGCTGAACGTCAGCGATGGCAAGCGCTTCAACACCTGGCACGCCTACCTCAAGCCAGTGGCGGAACATGAGAACCTCACCCTGGTCACCGGGGCGCATGTGCACCGCCTCCTGATTGAGTCCGGCACCGTGACCGGGGTCGAGTTTGAGAAGGGCGGGGAACTTCACACCATTCAGGCCGCTGAGACCATCCTGACCGCAGGAGCCATAGATTCCCCTCGACTGCTTTTGCGCTCCGGCATCGGGCCCAGGGAGGAACTCGAAGAAGCGGGGATCGAACCGGTCCTGGACCTGCCGGGCGTGGGCAAAAACCTCCACGACCACCTGCTGTCGCCCGTGATCTACACGACCACTAAGAAGGACGTGCCGGCTCCGGAAGTCGCGCCCGCCGAGACCCACCTGTTCTGGAAGAGCCAGCCCGATATGGCGGTACCGGACACCCAGCCGATCCACTTCTCGTTTCCAATGTACGGCGACGGGATGGAGGGCCCCGACAACGGCTTCTCGCTCATGGGTGGCATCGTCCGCCCGGCGAGCCGTGGCGAAATCCGACTCAGTGGCCCACGGGCAGAAGATCCGCTGCTGATCGATCTTGGAGCATTGTCCGCGGCAGAGGACGTCAGGTCGTTGGTCGCTTCCGTCCGCCAGTGCCGTGAACTCGGGCGTTCCCAGGCCCTGTCGGACTGGGGTCCGCAGGAGATCTACCCCGGACCCGGAGTTTCCGACGACGGACCTGGAAGACTACGTCCGCAGGACGGCCGTCACCTATCACCACCAGGTCGGCACCTGCAAGATGGGGGTGGACGCCCTCGCAGTGGTCGACCCCCGGAGCCTTAGGGTTTACGGGTTGCAAGGCATCCGTGTTGCGGACGCCTCCACGATGCCGCTTGTCACCACCGGCAATACCAACGCCCCGACCATCATGATCGCCGAACGGGCCGCCGAATTCATCACCGGAAAAAGCGTTACCGGCCTCTAGCGTTCCCGCCTATCCAGACAAGGAATACCAACTCATGGAAACTTACGATGCCCTCCTGGCCTCGATCACCCCGGCCTCCGGCGAAACCCGGACAATCCTTGACCCCGCCACCGGCACCCCGGTCGGCGAAGCGCCCGTGCACACCGTGGACGACCTCGAGCGGGCAGTCGCCGCCGCCCAGGCCGCCCAGCCGGCGTGGGCTGCGCTGGGCCACGACGGCCGGTCCGCCGCGCTCCTGAAGGCCGCCGACGCCGTCGAACGCTTCGCCGAAGAACTCGCCCAACTGCTCTCCCGCGAGCAGGGCAAACCCCTGAACGGGCCGAACGCCCGCTTCGAGGTCGGCGCCTGCGCAGCGTGGCTGCGCGCCGCGGCAACCATTCCACTGGAGCCGGAAACCATCGTGGATGACGGCGAGACGCCGCGCCGAACTGCACTACCGGCCGATCGGCGTGGTCGGTGCGATCGGCCCGTGGAACTGGCCCATGATGATCACCATCTGGCAGATCGCCCCGGCCCTGCGGATGGGCAACGCCGTCGTCGTCAAGCCCTCCGGCAACACCCCGCTGAGCGTCCTTGCGCTGGTCAAGGTCATCAACGAGGAACTGCCCGACGGCGTGCTGCTCGGTCGTCTCCTGCGGCCGCGAAGTCGGCGCCCGCCTGACCGACCACCCGGCCATCGGCAAGATCATGTTCACCGGCTCCACCGCCGCCGGCAAGGCCATCATCCAGTCCTCCGCCGACACCGTCAAGCGCCTGACCCTGGAACTGGGCGGCAACGACGCCGGCATCGTCCTGCCCGACGCCGACCCCAAGGCCATCGCCCAGGACCTGTTCTGGGGCGCCTTCATCAACACCGGCCAGACCTGCGCGGCCCTCAAGCGCCTCTACGTCCACGAGGACATCTACGACGACGTCTGCGCGGAACTCACCGCCGTCGCCGCGGCGATGCCGATGGGCGACGGGCTCGACGAGAACAATGTCCTGGGCCCGCTGCAGAACAAGGCCCAGTACGACATCGTCGCCAACCTCGTCGAGGCCGCCAAGGACTCCGGCGCCCGGATCCTGCATCGGCGGGAACCCCGAGACCGACCAGCCGGGCTACTTCTACCCCACCACGCTGGTGGCGGACATCGACAACGACAACCCGCTGGTGGCCGAGGAACAGTTCGGCCCCGCCCTGCCGATCATCAACTACTGCACCGTGGACGAGGCCGTCGCAATGGCCAACGCCCTCGACGTCGGACTCGGCGCCTCGGTCTGGTCCTCCAACCTCGCCGCCGCCCGCGAAGTCGCCGCCCGCATCGAGGCCGGCACCGTCTGGATCAACAAGCACGGCGCCGTGGACCCCCGCATCCCGTTCGGCGGCGCCAAGCAGTCCGGCTACGGCCTTGAGTTCGGCGTCGAAGGACTCAAGGCCTTGGGCGTGCCGCAGGTGATCAACGGCTAGCCGAGGCAGCCAACGCCTGAGGAGGCACCTAAGACCTGATCATCTGTAGAAGCAGTACCCTCTGCCTGGAGGGTACTGCTTCTACTGCGCCAGGGAGGCAGCTCAGCGCCGTCGGTACGAACCGGTGCATGTGTCCTATCTCGGGGTGCAACCGCGAACGAATTTACTTCTACTTTGGCGGCAAGGCAGGACTCTTCGAAGCGGCACTCACCCGCGAACTCGTCACCGCCCTGGACGACCTTCCGATCGTCGGCTCGGGTCCTGTAGCGATCGGAGATTTCGCGGGACGGTACTTTGATTTTTCCAGGAGCCGCCCCAGTCTCGCCAGGCTCACCTTTTGGGAGGGGCTTGAGCAGGGACATCCGGTCGGGGCCGAGACCCGCGCCCTCCGCTCGGCGAACAAAGTCACCGAGATCCGGGATGCCCTTCCGGCATTGAGCGAGGCGGCGGCGGAGGATCTTCTGCTGACCATCGTCACGCTGTGCCACGCCTGGGTATCGAGCCCGAATATCCCCCTCGTGATCACCGGGACGCCGGACGAAGAACGCAGACGCGCATCCATCATGCGCACCAGCGAACTGCTCGCTCAAGATGCCGCGGACGTGGCCCAGCGGCCGTCATAAGCGCCAGCCCGGCCTTCGCAGCCACCGATCCCCCGCACCAAACCCCGGGGAACTCACCTGACCACACCCGCCCGCCGCGTGGCCGTCAAACGCAAGTGTCACATTCCGTCCAGAAAAATACTTGACGCTTCAACTTTTGCAGCGTACGTTTAGTTGTAGCTTCAATCATCACTCCTCCAAGAGAACAGAATCTGATGAACACCCTCCTGGCCCGCATATTCGGAAAGAAGACTCCCATGACGAACCTCACCATCATCGGCAACGGCAACATGGCCCGCGGCATCGCAACCCGTGCCCTGGCTGGCGGCCTGACCGTGGAGATCCTCGGACAGGATGCCACCAAAGCCAAGGAACTGGCCGCCAAGCTTGGCACCGGCGTCACCTTCGGCACCACCGCCGAGGCCCCGCAGGGCGGCATCGTGGTCCTGGCCGTCCCGTTCGACGCCGCCAAGTCCGTGGTCAGCGCCTATGGCGAGGCCCTGGCCGGCAAGACCATCGTGGACATCACGAACCCGGTGAACTTTGAGACCTTCGATTCCCTGGTCGTTGAACCCGGCACCTCCGCCGCCGAGGAAATCGCGCAACTTGCCCCCGCCGGCGCCAACGTGGTCAAGGCGTTCAACACCACCTTCGCCGGCACCCTGGTCGCCGGAGAGTCAGGCGGACAGCCGCTGGACGTCTTCATCGCCGGCGACAATGCAGACGCCAACGCCGCCGTGAGCAGCTTCGTCAGCGCCGGCGGCATGCGCCCCCTGGTAGTCGGTCCGCTCAAGCGCGCCCGGGAACTCGAAGGCTTCCAGTTCGTCCTCATGACCATGCAGGCCAACCCGGAGTTCGCCGACTTCAACTGGGACACCGGACTTCAGGTCACCAAATAACCCGACCAGCGATAGGCGTCAAAAAGCCAAACGCAAGAGGACGACGGCGGGAAGCTTCCGCCGTCGTCCTCTTGCGTATGCAGTAATGAGCGCCAAGGCGTCCCATCGAGACCAGGTGCTGGCTAGTACACGATGACGGGCTTGATGACGGTGCCGTTGGCGGAGTCTTCGAAGCCTTGGTTGATCTCCCTCAGGCTGTAGTTGCGCATCAGCTTGTCCATGGGGAACCGACCTTCCTTCCACAACTGGATGAGCTTCGGAATGAACACCTGCGGCACGGAACTTCCCTGGATCACGGTTTACGTTGCGAATGACGACTGGCCGAAGAAGTGGGGTCGCGGTGTCGCTGGCATGGCCGGAGCGTGGGTGTGCAAATGTTCTTCGGCTTCGTCACCGAAGACCTGATACTCCGCAGTAATCACGGCAGCATCCTGGCCTTCGGTGACGAAGCAGACACCCGAACCTCGGTGACAGCGCGGCTGACAATCCCGACGCCTTCAGGCGCAGAACGCTAGGAGTCAGCTGCTTCGGCGCCCGGACGGGAAGATTCTCCGACGGTGATGAGCCGTCGCCGTTCCGTAGTGTCCAGGGCTAGGTCTATCGCTGTCCAGGCCATCGCGGCCCCGCCTTCCAAAGCTGCTTTGTCGGCGTCCCGGCTGGCGCACCAGCGCGCAAACTCCGGCTGATGATTGGACGCTCCGTCTGCTTCCACCCTGATCACTGGATGAATTGACGGTATTGCCAGTGAGACGTTGGCCATATCGGTTGAGGCAGCTTCCGACAAGCGCTTTTCTAAGGGCTCGTCATCAAAGCGACGTCCAAGGGACTCCGCGTTCGCCTGGTAAAGACCGACCATCCGGTGGTCGTTCCGGAACTCGGAAAACTCCCTTGTTTCGTCAGAGATGTGGAGGCTCGCACCGGTCGCGACGGCTCCCGCTTCGAAACAGGCAATGAGCTGCTTTTTGACTTCGGCCAGTTCCTTGACATTGTTGGCACGCGCATCGTAGATCAATTCAGCGGCGCCCGGGATGCTGTTGGCCGCTTCTCCTCCCTTGGTCACGATGCCGTGCACGAGTGCCCCCGGCCGAAGCTGCTGACGGAGCAAACCGATCGCCACCTGGGCCACGGTGGCGGCATCGCCGGCGTTGATTCCTTCGTGGGGTGCCAAAGCCGAATGAGCCGTTCGTCCCGTGTAGCTTGCGCGCAGCCCGACTACGGCCCGCGTGTGGTGATCCGCATACTCCTTGGTAGCGGGATGGACCATCATGGCCGCATGTACGCCATCGAACGCACCGGCTTCCAGCATGATGATTTTCCCGCCTCCGGCTTCCTCGGCCGGAGTGCCGAAAACCTTCACGCAGACCCCAACGCTGTCAGCGACCTCGGCCAGAGCGATTGCTGCCGCAACGGAGGCAGCGGCAATCACGTTGTGCCCGCAGGCATGGCCGACTTCAGGCAGCGCATCCATCTCAGCGCAAAATGCCACAACCAATTCGCCATGACCCGAGGTTGCGACGAACGCGGTTTCGAGATCCGCTATGCCGCGTTCTATTTCGAATCCGCGCCGCTCAAGAAGATCCGTGATGGCCTGTGCCGATTCGTATTCAGCAAACGCCAGCTCCGGGTTCGCATGCAACTGATGGCTTAGTCCGACGATGTCGCTCTGTGCACGGTTGATTGCATCTCTTGCGGTCTTTTTCAGCGCGGCTGAAGCTGCTTCCCGGCCGTTTACGTGACGTGCCTCCTGGTGGCCGTACGGGCTGAGCTTGCCCTGGGCATTTTGGCTTATAGTGTGCATTGGTACGTGGTTCCCTTGGTCGTGAGATGAGCTTTGTGGTGGGCGGGCCTATATGTGGGCCGGCGATATCGCTGGTTCCGCGTCTCAGCGCACCGAAGCGAGGAACGCCTTGGTCCGTTCATGGCGCGGGTTCCCGAGAACCTCCCGAGCCGGACCGTCTTCGATGATCCGGCCTTGGTGCATGAAAATGATGCGATCGGCCACATCCCGCGCAAAGCCCATTTCGTGGGTAACCACGATCATGGTCATTCCGGACTGCGCGAGGTCCCGCATCACCCTGAGTACGTCTCCGACCAGTTCCGGGTCGAGAGCCGAAGTCGGCTCGTCAAATAGCATGAGCTTGGGTTCCATGCACAGTGCCCTGGCGATCGCCACGCGTTGCTGTTGGCCGCCTGAGAGCTGCCGGGGGTACGCCGAGGCTTTGTCCTCCAGACCCACCTGACGAAGAAGTCCCAGGGCCCGCTCCCTGATATCGGCGTCGCGCTGTTTCAGCACTCTCCGCGGCGCTTCAAGCAGGTTTCCCATCACGGTCAGGTGCGGAAAAAGGTTGAAGTGCTGGAAGACCATTCCGACTTGGGCCCGGTCCCGGCAAACTTCGGCGTCCGTCTGCTCATGCAGCTTGTTGCCCTTCAGTTTGTACCCGACCCTCTGGTCCTCAACCCACAGCCGGCCGCCGTTGGCCTTTTCCAGCTGGTTGATGCAGCGTAGAAAGGTGCTCTTTCCGGAACCCGAAGCCCCGATAAGACAGACGACTTCGCCCTTCTGAACCTCGACGTCGATTCCCTTGAGGACCTCCAAATGACCGAAGTTCTTCACGAGGCCTTCTGCCCGGACCATGGGAACGGTCTGGGCATACAATGTCTGCGATGTCATGGTCAGGGTGCCTTTCGAGCTGTGCCGGCGGAGAGTGTCTGGAAGAACCGACGGATGCGGGTGACTGTCCCTACATGCACCGTGCGGGTTGCTCCCCTGGAATAGCGGCGTTCCAAGTAGCCCTGGCCGACGTTGCAGATGGTCGTGACGATGATGTACCAGATGCTGGCCACGAGGAGTAGCGGGATGACTTGGAAGTTCTTTGCGTAGATGATCTGGGATGAGTAGAGCAACTCGGGGACGGCAATGACGCTTGCCAGGGACGTTGCCTTCAGCATTCCGATGGCCTCGTTGCCTGTCGGAGGGATGATGACCCGCATGGCCTGGGGGAGGATGATGCGTTGCATTGCCTGGAGACGGGTCAGTCCCAGCGCGCCCGCGGCTTCGGATTGTCCCGGGTCAACGGACAGGATGCCCGCCCTGACGATTTCGGACATGTAGGCCGCTTCATTCAGAGCCAGCCCGAGGATCGCCGCCGCCATCGGAGTGATTATTTCGTTGGCATTCAGGTCAACACCTGGAATTCCAAAAGAAATGGATGGGTACAGGGCAGCCAGGTTGAACCAGAACAGCAACTGCACGAGTACCGGAGTTCCGCGGAAGAAACCCTGGTAGGCCCGGGCGATCCAGCTGATCACGGGGTTTGACGAGATCCGCATGACGGCCAGCACGATCCCGAGGCCAATGCCCAGGACCATGCAGATTACCGTCAGTTCCAATGTCACGCCGATGCCCTGGATAATGGCGCCGTCGCGGAAGAACAGGGCAACCTGGTCCCAGCCGAAGCGTGGATTGGTCAGGGCGGAATCGAGGAGGAGGCCGGCCAACGTCGCACAGAGCAAAGCCCCTGTCCAACGTCCGAGGTGTTTTGTCCTGACGATTTTTGGTTCGTCCAGGACCGGTTCCGTGTTGCCCGTCATGATGACATCCGGGCTTTTTCGACTAGTTTCCAGCAACTTGGCCTGCCGTGACCTTGTGGCTTTCCGGCAAGCCCCACTTGCGGTTGATCGCGCTGTACGCCGCACTGTCCGTCAGCTTGATCATTGCGGCCCGCACGGCGGCTGTGAGCGGGGAATTCTTGGGCAGCGCGGCTCCGGCAATTCCCGGGCTAAGTTCTGCGCCGGGAACAAGCTCAAAGAGGTCTCCGGTCTGCTTGCCCTGGTAGATCATGGATGCGCTCTCCGACATGACTCCGTCCACGCGCCCGGACTTCAGAGCGAGATTGGCGTCATTCATAGAGGGGAACAGCTGGGCGTCGACGGCGGGCTGGCCTGCCGCCACGCATTTCGCGGCAAAGTCGGGCAGCATGTTCATTCCCTGGATCGTTCCCTTGCCGGCGGCGATTTTCTTTCCGCAGAGCGTCGTCCACTCCGTGGAGAGCTTCTTTGGATTTCCGACCGGCACCGCGATCGAGGTGCCGCCCTGTGCGTAGCTCACAAAGTCGGCGTTCTTTTTGCGTTCCGCCGTTTCCTGGAATCCGGAGATTCCCAGGTCATACTTGCCGCTGCTGAGTCCGGGCAGGATGGTGTCGAATGTGGCGGGCACCATCTCCGTCTTCAGTCCGAGGATTTGTCCCAGCGCCGCGGCGATGTCGGCGTCGAATCCCGCCACGGTCTTGTTGTCACCGGCATAAAACTCGTAAGGGGGGAAGGAAGGGTCGGTTCCAATTGAAAGGACGCCCTTCGCCTTAATCTCGGCAGGCACCAACGCGGCTGCCGCGGCATCCACGGGAGCGGCCGGAATGGTCTGCTCCGCGCCTGGGGATGTGCTTCCGCCGGTGCCTGTTCCGATGCTCGACGATGCCTGGGTGCAGCCGGAAACCGCAAGGAGGGAAACGAGGGCTACAGCGGATAGTGAAGTCTTCTTCATTGGGGGCCGTTCTGAGAATCAACCGCTCAAAGGCGGTACGAAGGTTGGGGATTCGGTACAAAGCCGGCCCAGGTTCGGAAACCGGTTCTGTACTGAGCCTCAAATATGTGACACTCGACTCATGTCTTCGAACAAATCATCGGAAACGGACATTTTTGCGTCCTCTGTTTCGGAATCAGTCATTCCTAGTGAGCTGGATCTGGCTTTGATCAACGCTCTCCAGCTGCGGCCGAGGGCGTCTTGGGCTGAATTGGCGGAACCGTTGGGTGTTACGCCCAACACCTTGGCCCGTCGATGGAATCGGTTGTCCGATGCCGGTCTGGCATGGGTCACGGCGGCCCCCGGCCGGGACTTTGTCCAGAGCGGTTGCACCGCATTCGTTCTGATCAGGACCCGACCGAGCGAAAGATCCCGAGTGGTTGCCAAACTCGTTACCTACCAGGAAGTGGCTACCGTTGAGGTGGCCACAGGGAACAACGACATAGTTCTTGACGTGCTGACACCGGATTTGAAGACCCTGGATCGCTTTCTCAACGAAGAGCTGAACCACGTCCCCGGCATCAGGTCGACGTCCACCATGCTCGCAACATCGTTGTACCTGGAGAGCAGCCGCTGGCGCTTGCGTTCATTGGACGCCAATCAGCTCGATGCGCTCAACAACGGCACCATGTCAGTGAATTCGGCAAACTACACGACGAAGCTCGACACGCTGGATCGCAGCTTGCTCGATCTGCTAGTTAGAAACGGCCGGCTCACTTGGATTGAGCTGGCGCTGGCGACGGACTCGAGCACGGCAACCGTGCGCCGGCGCGTCGAAAGACTCGTGGCCTCGGGCGTCGTGGCTTTCCGTTGCGACATTGCAAGGTCACTGGCCGGGTGGCCGATTCAGGCCTCGTTGCTCGCCAAGGCACCGGCCAAGGACGTCGATTTCATATGTGAGCAGCTCACGAGCTGGCCGACATGCCGCCTGGTCGCTGCAGTGACAGGCGAGGCCAATGTCTATGCGACTTTCTGGGTTCGCAACCTCGGAGAAATCCAGCGCTTGGAGACAGCTTTGAGCTCACGGATGCCGACTATGAACGTGACTGAACGGATGATCGCGCTGGATACGCCCAAGCGGATGGGCCACCTGTGCGACAAGGACGGGCGGCATATCGGGGTCCATCCAATCGCCCCCTGGTAGGCCGAGCAAAAATGCAAAAAGCCCCTCTGACGAGGGAGTTTGTTCCGTTCCGGAAACTACTGTGCCCGAGGTGGGACTTGAACGTGATTCCAGCTACGAAAACCGTGCAGATACGAGCACCAGCTCGTAGGGTTCCACGCTGCCGTAGCGGCTCATCGGCCCGGCCACCGCGGCCGTGAGCGGGAACGCCTGTGCCACGACCGGGTCCACGAGGTCCTCAGCCAGCGACTCCCCCGCGCCGCCGGTCCGCGCCACCACGAACGACTCCCAGCCGTAGTTCAGGCCGATGATCCCGCTGAACGCTGCCACGGCCGCGTCGTCGGTGATCCCGCCACGATCCAGGATCCGCAACGCCCTCTCCCCGATCGGCAGGGCGTTGGGTCCGGGCACCGAACCCCAGACATGGACATTTTCCACCCGGAACTCTTCGGCCCGGTGGCCATGGTCTTCAAAGCCTCCTCCGAAGCCGGCATGGTGTACATCAACGACCACCGCGGCACCGCCGAGGAACTGCCGTTCGGCGCATCAAGCGCTCCGGGTTGGACCGTGAACCCGGCAAGTTCGGCATGGACGAATTCGTCAATAGAAAACTGCTCCGCACCGCCAAGTAGCATCCCGGCAGCGGGCATGGAAAGCACTGGCGGGAGTCCCGGCTCCCGCCAGTGCCTTGTTGTGCGCTCAGGTCTTCGTCAGTCGTCCCGCCACAAGGTAGGCAACGGCACCGGCGATGCACCCCCAGAAAGGAGAGACGATTCCCCAGGGAGCAATGCCGGAAGCCGTTACTACCAGCGTGATCAGTGCAGCCTCGGGGACCGCCGGGTGGCCCTCGCCCCCTCTAACGACGTCTCGGAGCGCGCTCAGCAGTGCGCCCAGAAGTGCCACGCCGGCCAAAGCCGTCAGCATCGGTGCCGGGATAACGGCAAACAGCGCCACCACAGCAGTACTGAAGGTGCCGAAGACCAGGTAGAAAACCCCGCAAGAGATGCCGGCTATGAACCGGCGTTTAGAGTCCCGGTGGGCTTCCGGACCCGCGCAGATACCCGCCGTGATCGCGGCCAGGTTAACGGCGTGGCACCCGAAGGGTGCAAACAGGATTGAAGCAACCCCCGCGCCTCCAAGGAGCAGCCTGTCATTGGGCAGGTATCCGCTGCTGTGCATCATGGCCAGTCCCGGGCCGTTCTGGCCAGCCATCGTGACAATGAGCAAGGGAACAGAGATTCCCATGAAGGCGGAAATGCTGAACGTGGGCGTGGTCCACAAGGGTCCGGTAAGTGAGAAGGCCAACTGCGGAGCGGCTATCCCGCCTGAAAATACCCCGAACAACACCCCTGCGAAGAGCGCCACAATTACCGCGTAACGGGGAACGAACCGCTTGCCGGCCAAGTACGCCAGCACCAATCCTCCCGCCATAAGTGGCGAGGAAATGACAGCGCCGGCCGCTTTGAGGACAAAAGGCAACAGCGTCCCTGCCAAGACGCCCGCGAGGATGGGCTTGGGCACCGCGGAGAGCAGCCGGCCGAAGAGACCGGACACGCCCAGGGCGGTGCCGAGCACCCCGGCAACCAGGTAGGCCCCGATGGCGTCCGAGTAGGAATAGTTGCCCAGCGCGGTCAGAAGCAACGCGGACCCCGGTACGGACCAGGCCACCATCACGGGCTGCCTCGTAACCAGGCTCAACACAGCGCACACGATGCCGCTGGCGACGGAAATCGCCCAGACCCATGACGCTGTCTGCCCGGGGGTGAGACCTGCATTCCTGGCCGCCTGCAGCACCACCAGAAGAGGTCCCGAATAGGAAACCACCACGGCCACCAGCCCCGCAAGAACCGCCGACAGGGACATCGCCGAGCGAAGGGTCAGGGGCTTGGTTTCGCGAGGCTCCGCTGGTGCGGATTTCGATGTCAACGACATTGCTGCACGGCCGCTACAGTGTGATGTCCGACGGGTGCGCCGCGAGCGGCGTGATGTCGATGGTCATGTACGGGAACAGTGGCAGCCCCCACAGGATCTCATGCAGACGTTCATTGCCGTTGACGTCGAAGATACTCAGATTCGCGTATTCGCCGACGCAACGCCAGATGTTCTTGCCATTCGCCCTGGCGCTGAAGATCCTGGGAATACGCCTTTTCCGTGGCGAGCAGTTCAGCCTTGGCCTGGGGATCCACGTCGCGCGGGATGTGACGTTCATTCGGACTGCAAATAGCACGTGTTGTTTCCTCCTTGGAAGTTTGTCCTTGGATCGAGCCTTGTTGGGCCTCGGCGCTTGAATCAGGCGCGGACGGCGTCCAGCACGAAATCGTACGTGACCTCGTTGCCTGCGTCGTCCGCACGGGCAGTGGGGCTGAGGACCAGCTCCGGCTTGACGGCCGAGGCGATGTCGTCGGAGAGGTGCTGGTCACCTTCGAAGTAGAGCTGTGCAGTCAGCAGCTGGTAACCCGGAGCGGACACCTTGAGGTGGAGGTGCGCGGGGCGCCAGGCGTGCCATCCGGCTGACGCGATCAGCTTCCCGCAGGCACCGTCCGTGGGGATCTGGTAGGGCGCAGGCTGGACCGTGTTCAGTGCGAAATTACCCTCGGCGTCCGCCACGACGGTGCCACGCAGGTTCCACTCGGGCAGCCCGGGGGCATACTGCGAGTAGAAACCGTTGTCATCCGCGTGCCAGATTTCAACATTGGCACCGGCCAACGGGGTGCCATCAACGGCGCGAACCTGGCCCTGGAAGAGCAACGGCGTGCCGCCCTCATCCGCACGCATCGGCAACGTGGCCGGGGTATCGAGCCCGGGTGAACCGGGCACGTAGTACGGGCCCTCGATAGTGCCCTTGTTGCCTTCGCGGTCCTCTGTGGAAACCTCCTCGACCACGTGTTCCACCCAGACGTCCAGGAACAGCGGCCATTCGCCGTCGTCGCCCGACGCTGATCAGCCAGGACTTCAGTGCGTTGAACTCGTCGTAGGTGACCTTGTGCTTGCGGACGGTCGCGTAGAGCGCGCCAAGGACTTCGTTGGCGAGCAGGGACTCGCTTCCTTGGGAACGGCTCAGGGACGCCGTCTTGCCGCTTTCACGGAAACGCTCAGTGGCAGGCTGCCGGATTCCGCGGCCTTGGCGTCAAATTCGCTCAGTTCGGTCGTCATCGTTGACTCACTTTCTTAAGGGCGCATGCCTCATTGCCGGCGCCGTGGGTTGGGGTTTGGTTTCGGGAGGGCTCAGTTGTCGATGTCGAGCCGGTACTTGGACAGCTTCTCGGCGTCGATGTCGATGCCGATGCCGGGCACCTGCCGCGCCGCAAGCCGCCCGTCCACGATTTCCAGCGGCTCGGCCAGAAGGTCATCGCTCATGTCCAGAAAATTGGACAGCTCACCGGCCCGCCACGTGGTGGATCTGAAGGCTGCACCGAACGTGACCGTGCACAGCGTGCCCAGCTGGCCATCGATCTGGTTGCCCATGACACCTCGGCGCCCAGTCCGTCGCACTGGAACAGCACGCGCTGCGAGTGCGAGAAACCGGTGCGGGCTGTCTTGATGCTGACAGCGTTGGCGGCGCCATTGAGCAGTTCGCGCGTGACCTCGTCCAGGCCGGGTCGCACTCTCGTCTGCCACGAACGGCACGGGACAACGCTCCACGAGCCATCTGCGTCCTAGGACGTCGTCGGCCGGGCACAGCTCCTCGGCCAGCGTCAGGTCAAGGTCGGCCATGGCGTTTAGCGCCCGGAGCGATTCCGACGGCGTCCAGCCCCGGTTTCCGTCGATGTACAGTTCGATGTCCTCGCCAAGCTCTTCGCGCAAGGCGCGGCAGACGTCGACATCGAGACCTAACGGCTTGCTGCCCACTTTCACCTTGAACGTGGTGATCCCGTAGGCGTCGCGCATCCGCTCCGCCTCGGCCACCATCTTCGCCGGCTCCGCGAACCCCAGCATGTGGCTGACCCTCATGCTGTCCGAGTAGCCGCCAAGCAGGGCGGTAACGGGCTGGCCGAGCGTCTTGCCGATGACGTCCCAAATGGCCATGTCCACGGCTGACTTGGCGGTCGGGTTGCCGACGGTCCTGTCCATCACGGCATGAACCGCTCCCGATCCATCACGGACATTCCCACGATCCGCGGCGCAAACAGCGTCTGGATCGCCGCCACGATTGATTCCTGGGTCTCGCCGTACGTGAACGGCCGGGCCGGAGCTTCCGCGACGCCTACGACTCCATCGTCGCTGTGGACGCGCACCAGGACGTGCTGCGCGGTGTGGACCTCGCCGCTCGCGAAGCGCAAGGGCTTCGTATAGGGGATGGCGAACGGGATCGCCTCTATGGCTGTGATTTTCACGGGAGTCCTCCGGAGTAGCGTGAGTCAAGGAAAATGTTGTTGTCCTCGAGAGCGGCGAGGAACGAATCGACCAGCGGCGAGCCGCCGGTGCGGCGCCACGCCAGCGCCAGCTCGACGTGGTCGGTGCCGGACACCGCCCGGTACTGAACGCCGGCCAAGGCGATTCCACGGACGGATTCCGGGAGGACTGCGATGCCGAGTCCGGCCGCGACCAGAGAGAGCTGGGTGGAGGTCTTGCGGGATTCGTGGGCCACGCGGGGGTGAAATCAGCCGCCGGCAGGCGCGGACTACGGCATCACGGACCACTGACTGGGAGCCGGCCGTGTACATGATGAAATCCTCGGCCCGGAGTTCCCCGATGGTCAAGCTGTCCCCCGCAGCGAGGCGGTGGCCGTCCGGCAGTGCGACCACGAAGTTTTCGCGCGCTATGGACCGCAGGGTCACTGCAGGGTCCCGCACAGGCGGCCGGAGGACGCCGACGTCGAGTTCGCCGGCCACCAAGGCCAGTTCAATGGCGGTCGTCAGCATCTCGGTGTGGATGTCCAGGATCACGTCCGGTAGTTGCTCCTTGACCAGCCGGGCCAGGACGGGCAGCTGCGCGTAGGACGCCGTGCCGGTCAGGCCGATCCGGAGCGTGCCTGCTTTCCCATCTGCGAAGCGGCGGGCCCGGCGCGCAGCCTCGTCGATGCTCCGCAGAATGCGCCGGGCATCCGAAGGAAGACTTCCCCGGCGGGCGTCAGCTTGACGCTCCGCGTCGTGCGGGCGAGTAGCTCGATGCCCAGTTCGGCTTCCAGCTGACGTATCTGCTGGGACAACGGCGGCTGCGCCATCTGGAGCCGCTCAGCCGCCTGGCCGAAATGGCAGGTTTCGGCAACCACCACGAAATAGCGCAGGTGACGCAGTTCCATGCACTGGCTCCTCTCATGGGTGGGACGGCGGCCCGCAACGCTGAAGGGGGCCGGCTGGGGTCAGCTGCGCTGACCCCGCGTCCTAATTATTGATTGTTGATTCAACAGCGTAGGCCGAAGTTTGGTATTCGACAAATACCGAATTACAGAAATTCAGACCTTTGGCATATGAATATGCACCTAGGTGGGGCTAGGCAAACGCCTAGTGTGACGCGCCCACCGGATGGCAAGGTGGGGGGCATTCACCTTTCACCGGCCATCCTTCATACTCCACTGGGCATCGCGGTTCGGCAACCCGGGCAACGCCGCCCCATGCACGAGGAGCCACCATGACCGAGACACTCGAGACGATTGGCCACAAACTGCGCGACGCCGTGGTCGAGGACCCCGAGAACGGCATCATCCGCGCCAAGCGCAGCATCTTCACCGATCCGGACATCTTCGAACTGGAGATGAAGTACATCTTCGAGGGCAACTGGATCTACCTGGCCCACGAGAGCCAGCTGCCCAACAACAACGACTACCTCACGACCTACATGGGCCGCCAGCCGATCGTGATCACCCGGGACAAGAACGGCGAGCTGCACTGCCCTGATCAACGCCTGCAGCCACCGCGGTGCCATGCTCTGCCGCCGCAAGAAGGACAACCGCTCGACCTTCACCTGCCCGTTCCACGGCTGGACGTTCAACAACACCGGCAAGCTGCTCAAGGTCAAGGACTCCCGCGGGGCCGGCTACCCGGAACAGTTCAACAACGACGGCTCGCACGACCTGACCAAGGTTCCCCGGTTCGAGTCCTACCGCGGCTTCCTGTTCGGCAGCCTCAACCCGGACGTCGCTCTCGCTGGAAGAGCACCTCGGCGGCGCCGCCAAGATCATCGACATGGTCGTCGACCAGTCCCCGGACGGCCTCGAGGTGCTGCAGGGTTCGTCCACCTACACCTACGACGGCAACTGGAAGGTGCAGGCCGAGAACGGCGCCGACGGCTACCACGTCAGCGCCACGCACTGGAACTACGCCGCCACCACGGCCCGCCGCAGCACCGGCGAATCGGCCAACGAGACCAAGGCGATGGACGCCGGCCAGTGGGGCAAGCTGCGCGGCGGGTACTACGCCTGGGACAAGGGACACGTGCTGCTGTGGAACGAGTGGGGCAACCCGGAGGACCGGCCGCTGTGGGACCGCCGCGAGCGAATTGGATCGAACAGTTCGGCGAGGCCCGCGCCGACTGGATGCTCAACTACTCCCGCAACCTGTGCCTGTACCCGAACGTCTACATCATGGACCAGTTCGGATCGCAGATCCGGCACTTCCGCCCGATCGCGGTCGACCAGACCGAGGTGACCATCTACTGCATCGCCCCCAAGGGTGAGAGCGCCGAGACCCGCGCCGCCCGGATCCGCCAGTACGAGGACTTCTTCAACGCCAGCGGCATGGCCACCCCGGACGACCTCGAGGAATTCCGGTCCTGCCAGAAGACCTACCTGGCGACGCGCCGCCCCGTGGAACGACATGAGCCGCGGCGCCACCCACTGGATCGACGGGCCGGCGACGACGAGGCCAAGGAGCTCGGCCTGGACCCGATCTCGACCGGGGTCAAGACCGAGGACGAGGGTCTCTACATCACCCAGCACAGCTACTGGCAGAAGCATGCGAAGGCGGCGCCGCGGAAGCAGCAGCCGAATCCGCACGCGGAACCGCCCGCACGCTGCCAGTCCAACGGACCAGCGAGCCGAACCCCAGACGAACTGACGAGACCAGGAGCCGCGCCATGACGCCGATACCCTCGCCCGAGATCCGAGCAGTTCCTCTACCGGAGGCGCGTTACCTCGACGACCGCGAGTTCGACAAATGGCTGGAATGCTACGCACCCGGACTGCGAGTTCTGGATGCCGGCCTGGGACGACGACGACACCCTCGTCACCGATCCGCAGACGCGAAATCTCGCTGATCTACTACAACAACCGGGGCGGCCTGGAGGACCGGGTCTTCCGGATCAAGACCGACCGGTCCAGCGCCACCAGCCTGCCCGAAGCCCCGCACCGAGCCACAACATCTCCAACGTCGAGATCATCGAGCCAGACGGCGAACTCGGTCGAAGTGCGGTTCAACTGGTTCACCCTGTACTACCGCTACCAGAACATCGACCCCTACTTCGGCACGGCCTTCTACACGCATCGATGCTCGGCGGCCCGCGAGCCCGTCATCAAGAAGAAGAAGGTCGTCCTGAAGAACGACTACATCCACCACGTCGTCGACATCTACCACATCTGATCGTTGGGGATTGGGGTTACCGTGAGCTACCAGATCGCACTGAACTTCGAAGACGGTGTCACCCGTTTCATCGAGTGCCGGCCGAACGAGGTCGTGGCCGACGCCTCCTACCGGCAGCGCATCAACATTCCGCTGGACTGTCGCGACGGGGCCTGCGGAACCTGCAAGTCGTTCTGCGAGTCCGGCAGGTACGACGGCGGTGACTACATCGATGAGGCGATGACCGACGACGAGGCCGAGCAGGGCTACGTCCTGACCTGCCAGATGGTCCCGAACGCGACCTGGTGCTTCAGATCCCCGGCACCTCGGAAATGGCCAAGATCGGCGCCACCACCTTCACGGCCACGGTCAAGCAACTGACACTGGTACGCGGACAACACCGCCGGCCTCACCCTCGCAGTCGAGAACCGCGGCGACCTGAAGTTTCTCCCTGGCCAGTACATGAACTTCGCCGAACCGGGCACGGACGCCGTACGGTCGTATTCGTTCAGCAGCGGACCGGCCGCGGACGAATTGCGCTTCCTGATCCGCACGGCTCCCGACGGCGCCATGACCACCTACCTGAAGGAACGCGCCGCCGTCGGGGAC
>CAWEPM010000009.1:0-405950 GCA_963810895.1 uncultured Actinomycetota bacterium | reverse complement strand
CGCCCTGGACATCGATGGCACCCTGGTGGACCACGACGGCCACATGTCGGTTCCCGTCCGCGAGGCCGCCCAGGCCGTGGTGGCCGCCGGCCACCACGTCATGATCGCCACGGGCCGCTCGCTCAATGCCACGTTGCCCGTCATCGAACACATCGGGATCGACAACGGGTACGCCGTGTGCTCCAACGGCGGGGTGATCCTGCGCGTCGACTCCGGGCTGCCCGACGGCTACGAAGTCCTCCACAAAGCAACCTTCGACCCCGGGCCGGCCCTCCGCGCCCTGCGCAAGCGGCTGCCCTCGGCCAAGTACGCCCTCGAGGACGAGAACGGCAACTTCCTGTCCACGGAGCGCTTCCAGGACGCCAGCTTCGGCGTCGAAGCCGTAGGCGTCGACTTCCAGACCATGCTGGAGGCAGTCGCCGTGCGCGTGGTGGTCTTCAGCTCGGAGAACACCCCGGAAGAGTTCAACACCGCGATCCGCCATATCGGGCTCGCCGGCGTGACCTATTCGGTGGGCTGGACGGCATGGCTGGACATTGCCGCCGCCGGCGTCACGAAAGCCAGCGCGCTGGAGCACCTCCGCAGCCGGCTCAGCATCGAAACGCACCGCACGATCGCCGTCGGCGACGGCCGCAACGACATCGAGATGCTGACATGGGCACGCCGCGGCGTGGCCATGGGCCAGGCCCCGGTGGAGGTCATTGCCGCCGCCGATGAAGTGACGAAGTCGGTCTACGACGACGGCGCCGCGCACGTGCTCCGCAGCCTCCTCTAACGGGGCGGGGCGGGGCCGGATGGGCGCGCGATCGGACGGTCCCGGAACCGGGACTGTGCGGTCTAGCGGACGTCGAGGATCAGGCCCAGGAGCCGGGCCGCAGCGGGACGTGCCGCGTGCTCTTCGTTCCACTGGGACCGGGCCACGGCCTTGCTCACGGCCTGCGTGGTGATCCCGAGTTCCTCGGCCACGGCCTTCTGCTGCCCGCGCACTCCCGGAGTGAGCAGATCCAGCACCCGCCATTCCGCGTGGCTCCGGTCGTGCACAATGTGGCCCAGGAGGCGCAGCACGGCCTCCGCCTCCGCCGCGAGATCCGCCAGCGGGCCCTCCACGGCCACCCGAACGCGGTCCTTGCCGTTCCGCAGACGGTCCACGGCACGCCGGGCATAGATCAGCCCGTGGCCCGAGGCGTCCTTGATCTGGTTCGGCAGCGGTTCGTTCACCGGGCCAACCCCGATGCCCACATACCAACTGCCGCTGCGCAGGGCGATCATGGCCGCCTCCACCGCCTGATGCGGACAGTCCAGGATGCCTTGGACCTCGTCCTCCACGGAACGGTCGAAATCGAGGCGCGCCGGGATGTGCCGCAGGTCCTTGAGGAGCTGCGGCACGCGGTCGCCGTCGCGCCGGCTGTCGGTTTGATTGATGGTCAGCGTGAACATTCTGGATCACACACTACCCGGTGGTACTTGGGGGGCAAGTTGCCGGCCGGACGGCAGTTCCGGGAACGTAACAGAGGCGGCTACCGGGCTGCTATCCGGCTGCTAGGCCCGAGAGCTGGCAGGTCGGCAGGTGGATCCAGCCCTCGCTCAGTGCTGCCGCGGCGTGGCCGGCGTCGGGACGCAGCGTGTGCCCCAGGCTGACGGCGCGGGCCGTCAGCGAGGCGATGACGGCATCGAACATGTCATCGGACGCCGCAAGGTCCGCCCGGTAGCCCGCCAGGTCCAGCCACGGGGCTTTCAGGGTGAGGTCCGCCAGGGCCGCGGACAGCCTTTCGGCTTCCGGGGCCCCGCGTCCCTTGTAGCCGCGGGCGTGGATTCCCCACCCTTTCAGGGATGCCGCCGGATAGACCTCGGCGAGGCGGCCGGAGCCGTCCCGGGCCTGCAGCCCCGCGGCCCGGGCGATCTTGGCCTGGATCACGGCGCACCTCATGGCCGGATGGGCCAGGCGGTCGGCCGAGACGCTGAGCGGAATCAGGCCGGTCCTGCCCGTGACGAACCGGTCGGTGTCCCGGTAGGCGAGGAGCCGGCGGCCCTCGATCCCGTCGTGTTCGAGCACGGGCCCGGCGTCGAAAGCCAGGTGCCCGGCGATGAAGGGAAGGAAGGCGTCAGGCCAGCCGAGGGGGCAGTCGATCCCCGTCATGTCGCTCGTGCCGAAGAGGCGGACGATCTCCTCGTCGCCGACGTCCAGGGACAGGTACGCCAGCCGTGCCGCGCCGTCGGCCCACTCGATGACGGCCACTGCAGTCTTCTTCGCGGCCGCAGCGAGGTCGACGCCGAGGGTCTTCACCGTTGCGCCCCCACGCACTTAAAAACGCGGGGTCACTTACCGCCCGTTCCGGAGGTCCGGATGGGCGGTAAATGACCCCGCGTTGGAGTGCAGGAACGATCAGTGTCCGGCTGCCGGAACGTAGCGCTTGATGGAGGCCTCCAGCTCGGCTTCGGCCGCGGCGCGGTCGCCCCAACCCTCGGCCTTGACCCACTTGCCCGGCTCCAGGTCCTTGTAGCGGGTGAAGAAGTGCTCGATTTCCTTGATCAGGAACTCGCTGACATCGCTGATTTCCTGGATGTGGTCAAACCGGGCATCGGTCGGAACGCACAGGACCTTGGCGTCGCCGCCGCCGTCGTCGGTCATGTTGAAGACGCCGATCGGGCGGGATTCGACGATCACGCCGGGGTAGAGGTCGAAGTCCTGCAGGAGCACCAGCGCGTCCAGCGGATCTCCGTCCTCACCCAGGGTGTTCTCGAAGAAACCGTAGTGGGTGGGGTACTGCATCGACGTGAACAGGACGCGGTCCAGGCGGACGCGGCCGGTCTCGTGGTCGACTTCGTACTTGACGCGCGATCCCTTGGGGATCTCGATTGTCACGTCATGCTTCATGGAATGCTCCTTGACGAATTCAGGGGGTGCGCGGCACGCGCGTAAGGGCTGTCGGTGCCGCCGACTACTATTGAGGATATAGCGAGAGGCGCTGGTTTCAGGAACTAGTGGGGACATTTCAGGACTAAGGACCAGCAGCATCATGAAACCGAGCACCAGCCCCGCAGGCACCGGACCGGTGCCCGGCAGGCTTCGCGGGATCCTCGCACTGCTGCTCCAAACCCTCCTGGTGGTGGCAGTGGCGCTACCGGCCGGCATCGCCATCGCCCCGGCATTCCTCGGCCCGGACCGGCCCTCGGACGCTTCGCAGACAACCCCGCCCTGGCAGCAGGTCCCCGCCGCGCTGAGCACTCCCGGCACCGATTCGGGCGGAATCGGACCCCTCCGCGACACCGCGCCCGTACCCGCCGGCGCCGCGCTCGCCGCGAAGCTCAACGAGACCCTGAAGACCGACGGCGGCGGCACCTTCACCGGGATCGTCCAGGACGCCGCCACGGGGCAGGTGCTCTTTGACCGCGCAGCCGACAAGGCCCGCGTTCCGGCGTCGAACATGAAGCTCCTCACAGCCGGCGCTGCCCTGCGCGTCCTGGGCCCGGACCGCCGCTTCAGCACCCGGGTAGTGGCAGGGCCCACGCCCGGCTCGGTGGTCCTGACCGGCGGGGGCGACGTCCTCCTGGGCGCCGGCGAATCCGACCCCGGTGCCGTGCTGGGCCGGGCCGGGCTCGCCACGCTCGCCCAGGCCACCGTCCGGGCACTCCAAGACGGCGCCGACGGCGGCGCCACCGGCACCGTGAGCGTCCTGCTGGATGACTCCCTCTTCAGCGGCCCGCCGCTCAGCCAGGCCTGGAGCCCCGAGGACGTCGCCGCCGGCGAGATGGCCCCGCTGTACCCGCTGGCACTGAACTCGGCCAGGTTCGATCCCGCCAAGACCACCGGACCCCGCCCGCAGGACGCCGCCATGACCGCCGCCGAGGCTTTCGCCGCACGGCTCACCGAGGCCGCGGCGGCCGCGGGGCTGTCCGTGGCCCCCGGCGTCGCCCGGGTCCGGCCCGGCGCCTCGCCGGAGAGTGCACAGGCCAAGGTCCTGGCCGAGGTCCAGTCCGCCACGGTGGGCGAGCAGGTGGACCTCATGCTGCAGACCTCGGACAACTACCTCGCCGAGGTCATGGGCCGGATGACCGCCCTCGGCGCCGGCCGGCCCGGCAGCGGCGACGACGCCATTGCCGCCGTGCTGCAGCAGGTCAAGGACATGGGCGTCCCCACTGATGCCCTCCGGGCCGCGGACGTCTCCGGCCTGGCCCTGGCCAACAAGGTCTCGGCCCGGCAACTCACTGACGTGGTCCGGGCCATGACCTCGGGTGCGGATACCCGGCTGCGCGCCGCCCTCGCCGGGTTCCCGGTCGCCGGGCTCACCGGCACCCTGGGGGACCGGTACACGGATGCGGCATCGGCCGGCGGCGCCGGGCTGGTGCGCGCCAAGACGGGCACGCTGAACACAGTCATTGCGCTCAGCGGTTACGTCGTCGACGCCGACGGCCGGCTGCTGGTCTTTTCCTTCGTGGGCAACGGACTGACCCCCGGCGCCGCGAACAAGGCCGCACTGGACCGCTCCGCCTCCGTCCTTGCCGGCTGCGGCTGCCGCTGACGGTCGGCGGGCCGCCTCGGGCCCCGGTGACCGTCCGGGCCCGCACCGGCGGGTTCGCCGCCCGGCGGGTTCGCCGGTCAGCGAAAATTAAGGCGCATTGTCGGACCCCTGTGATCTGATGGACCACATGGAGTCCTCTGCGCGCGAGACATCAAGCCAGCTCCGGCCATCAAGAAAGACACCGGGTGGGACGGCCGTCCAGGCCCAGGGTCTCATCAACTGGGATCTTGCCGCGTCCACGGCCGCCCGCCTGACGCCGGCCGGCCCCGTCCTCAGTGCCGCCGAAATCGGCGCCGCCGTCGAGAACCTGCGGCTCATGGCGGACATTTCCGTGCCGCACGTCCACCACATCACCGGCCTTGACGCCGCCCGGGACCTGCGCGACTCCGAAGTCCTGGTGGTGGACCGCGCCTCATGGGCCAAGGCCAACACGCAAAGCTTCGCCGTCATGCTCGGGCCGGCCATGGAAAAAATGCTCGAGGGCCGCGGATCCGTCACCCCCGGAGCCGCCAGCGTCAGCGGGGCCATCACCGGCAGCCAGCTCGGCGCCATCCTGGCCTTCCTCTCCAGCAAAGTCCTCGGCCAGTACGACCCCTTCTCCGCGATGGCCGAGAACTCCACGGCCCCCGCCGCCGGCCGCCTGCTGCTCGTGGCGCCGAACATCATCTCCGTGGAACGCGAACTGAACGTCGAACCCGCGGACTTCCGGCTCTGGGTCTGCCTCCACGAACAGACCCACCGGGTGCAGTTCGCCGCCGCCCCGTGGCTGCGGCACCACATGCTGGATGAGATCGAAAACCTCAGCGGCCAGCTGCTGGGCAACGTCGACTCCCTGATGGAACGGGCCTCCGCGGCCGCCAAGTCGCTGAAGGACCGCACGGCACCCGGCGCGGCCCCGGGCCGGGGCGCCATCCTGGACCTGCTCCAGAACCCGGAGGAAAAGGCGGCACTGTCCCGCCTGACTGCCCTCATGAGCCTGCTCGAAGGCCACGCCAATGTGGTCATGGACGCCGTGGACGCCAGCATCGTCCCCTCGGTGAAGACCATCCGGCAGCGTTTCAACGCCCGGGGCAAGGACCGCGGCATGATCGAAAAATTCATCCGCAACCTCCTCGGCCTCGACGCCAAGATGCGCCAGTACAGCGACGGTTCCAAGTTCGTCCGGGAAGTGGTGGACGCCGCCGGCATGGAGGGCTTCAACAAAGTCTGGGACTCCGCGGACCATCTCCCCACCGAACCCGAGATCCACGACTCCAAGCTCTGGCTCGACCGGATGGGCCTCTGACCGCCATGCCAGCCCGCATCCCCGCCGGTTCTGCGTCAGTGTCCAGCGGACGACGCCGGCCCGGCCGCCTCGCGCCGGTGGTCGGCACCGCGCGGAAAATGCTGCAGGACGCCCTCGCCGGGGCCGGCTACCCGGAACGCGTCCTCGTCGCCTGCAGCGGAGGCCCGGACTCGCTGGCGCTCGCCGCCGTCGCCGCCTACTTCGCCCGCCGGGGCCATGTGGACGGCCACCCCGTGTCCGTCGGCGCCGTCGTCGTGGACCATCAGCTGCAGCCGGGCTCGGCCGGGGTCGCCGCCACCACGGCCCGGACCCTCGAGGACCTCGGACTCTCTCCCGTCCAGATCAGGACTGTCGACGTCGCCTCCACCGGCATGGGCCCCGAGGCGGCTGCCCGGGACGCCCGCCACGCGGCCCTCGACGCCGCCGCGGACGAGGCAGGCGCGGGAGCGATCCTGCTCGGCCACACCCTCGATGACCAGGCCGAACAGGTCCTGCTGGGACTGGCGCGCGGCTCCGGCACCCGGTCCCTCGCCGGGATGCGGCCCTCCCGGGGGCGGCTCCTGCGCCCGTTCCTGGGCCTGCGCCGTGCGGACACCCTGGAGATCTGCCGGGTGGAGGGCCTGGACCCCTGGCACGACCCGTCCAACACGGATCCCGCCTATGCCCGCTCCCGGACCCGGGTCGAAGTGCTGCCCCTGCTGGAGGAAAAGCTCGGCCCCGGGGTCGCCGAATCCCTCGCCCGCACGGCCGCGATCCTGCAGCTCGACGCCGACTACCTGGAGGACGTGGCGAACGACACCTTTGACCGGCTGCGGCAGCAGGACGGGGAGGAGATCAGCCTTCCGGAGGCCGCGCTGCGGGATCTTGCCCCGGCCGTGAGGTTCCGGGTGATCGCCAAGGCCGCCGCCGCCGTCGGCGGTCAACAGCCCAGCTACCAGCGACTCCTCGCGGCGGAAGCGCTGCTGCGCCGGCAGGGATCGGCCGGTCCGGTGGAGCTTCCCGGCGCGGTCAGCGTCTACCGGCTCTCGCTCGCGCAGCTCCTCGCGGAGGAGCCGTCCGCCCCCGCCGGTGTTCCCCGTGAAGCCGCCCGCTGTGGGAAGCTTGTATTCCGGCCTCAACAGCCGCCCCGAAAATAGTCGCACCCCGCATCTACACAGGAGCCATTGGTGGATTCAAACGACGTCCAGGCAGACCTCAAGCACGTTCTCTACACCAAGGAACAGATCCAGCAACGGATCACCGAACTCGCGGCGCAGATCGACAAGGATTACGAGGGCCGCGACCTCCTGATCGTCGGCGTGCTCAAGGGCGCCGTCATGGTCATGGCAGACCTGGCCCGCGCACTGCACAGCCACGTCTCCATGGACTGGATGGCCGTCTCTTCCTACGGCTCCGGCACCCAGTCCTCCGGCGTGGTCCGCATCCTGAAGGACCTCGACACCGACCTCATGGGCAAAGACGTCCTGATCGTCGAGGACATCATCGACTCCGGCCTCACGCTGTCCTGGCTCAAGACCAACCTGGAATCCCGTGGCACGGCCTCCGTGGAAATCTGCACCGCGTTCCGCAAGCCGACGGCCGCGAAGGTCAAGATCGACGTCAAGTACGTCGGCTACGACATTCCCAACGAGTTCGTCGTGGGCTACGGCCTGGACTACGCCGAGAAGTACCGCAACCTGGACTTCGTCGGCACCCTGGCACCGCACGTCTACGAGTAGATCGTTCACGCAGAGGCGCCCCCCGCCCGGGCCCGGGCGGCAGGACGCCCGGCCCCGCTACGCCCAGAGGGAACTTTTGCCCTTCACCGTGCGTGAGTTAGTGCGACGGTGTATAGCTAGAACCTGACGCAGCACCACACGCGCGCAGAACGGTCGCCGTGCAGCACTACCAGGAGGGACGGGGCCAGCCCCGAACAGATGAAAGCTAAGAGTTTCTTCAAGGGCCCGGGCATCTGGATTGTCGTCGTGGTGGCCATGCTGCTGCTGGCCTTCGCCACCCTGGCGCCGGGCGGCGCAAGCCGGATCGACACCGACAAGGGCCTTGAACTGCTGACTTCCGCCGGCAAGGTTGAACAGGCCAAGATTTTCGACGCCGAAAACCGCGTGGACCTGGTCCTGAAGGACAACCTGCAGATCGACGGCCAGGACAAGGGCAAGAACGTCCAGTTCTACTTCGTCAACGCCCGCGCCCAGGACGTCGTCAAGGCGGTCACGGACGCCAAACCGTCCGGCGGCTTCACCGACCAGCCGATCGAAAACAACTGGTTCTCCGGGCTCTTCTCCCTCCTGGTGCCCGTGCTGCTGCTCGGCGTCCTCTTCTGGTTCCTGCTCTCCCGGATGCAGGGCGGCGGCTCCAAGGTCATGCAGTTCGGCAAGTCCAAGGCCAAGCTCGTCAACAAGGACATGCCCCAGGTGACCTTCAGCGATGTCGCCGGCGCCGATGAGGCCGTCGAGGAACTCGAGGAGATCAAGGAATTCCTGCAGGAACCGGCCAAGTTCCAGGCCGTCGGCGCCAAGATCCCCAAGGGCGTGCTGCTCTACGGCCCTCCGGGCACCGGCAAGACCCTCCTGGCCCGCGCTGTCGCCGGCGAGGCCGGCGTGCCCTTCTTCTCCATCTCCGGTTCCGACTTCGTCGAAATGTTCGTCGGCGTCGGCGCCTCCCGCGTCCGCGACCTCTTCGAACAGGCCAAGTCCAACGCGCCGGCCATCATCTTCGTCGATGAGATCGACGCCGTCGGCCGGCACCGCGGCGCCGGCATCGGCGGCGGCAACGACGAACGCGAACAGACCCTCAACCAGCTGCTGGTTGAAATGGACGGCTTCGACGTCAAGACCAACGTCATCCTGATTGCCGCCACCAACCGCCCCGACGTCCTGGACCCGGCCCTGCTGCGCCCGGGCCGCTTCGACCGGCAGATCTCGGTCGAGGCCCCCGACCTGATCGGCCGCAACCAGATCCTGCAGGTGCACGCCAAGGGCAAACCGATGGCTCCCGGCGTCGACCTCAAAGCCGTCGCCAAGAAGACCCCCGGCTACACGGGCGCGGACCTGGCCAACGTCCTGAACGAGGCCGCCCTGCTGACGGCCCGCTCCAACGCCAACCTGATCGATGACCGCGCGCTCGACGAGGCGATCGACCGCGTCATGGCCGGCCCGCAGAAGCGCAGCCGTGTCATGAAGGAACACGAGCGTAAGGTCACCGCGTACCATGAGGGCGGCCACGCCCTGGTCGCGGCGGCCCTGCGGAACTCCGCCCCGGTCACCAAGATCACCATCCTGCCCCGCGGCCGTGCCCTCGGCTACACCATGGTGGTCCCGGAAAACGACAAATACTCCATCACCCGCAATGAGCTGCTCGACCAGATGGCCTACGCCATGGGAGGCCGCGTCGCCGAGGAACTGGTCTTCCACGACCCGTCCACCGGCGCGTCCAACGACATCGAAAAGGCCACCGGGATCGCCCGCAAGATGGTCACCGAGTTCGGCATGAGCGAAAGGGTCGGCGCGGTGCGCCTCGGCCAGGGCGGCGGCGAGCCGTTCCTGGGCCGCGACGCCAGCCACGAACGCAACTACTCGGACCAGATCGCCTACATCGTCGACGAGGAAGTCCGCCGTCTCATCGAGGGCGCCCACGACGAGGCCTACGCCATCCTCACCGAGAACCGCGACGTCCTGGACGAGCTGGCGCTGGAACTGCTGGAACGCGAAACCCTGAACCAGGCCGAAATCGCCCAGGTCTTCACCAACATCCGCAAGCGCGATTTCCGTGAAGTGTGGCTCTCCAAGGAGACCCGCCCGATCCTGGCAGCCGGCCCGGTGGAGTCGCGCCGCGAAAAGGCGGAGCGCGAAGCGCAGGAGGAAGCCACCCATGCCCGGCTCGAAGAGCCGCTGGATGCCCGGCCGCCGCATGCCCAGGGTGTCCCCGGACAGGAGCCCTTCCAAGGCGGTGTCGGCGGTGTTACGGATATCGGGACTGACGGCCTTCCCGGCTAGGCTTCTTCTGTGACTTCTAACTTCGACGACGACGTTCCCGCCCCCGCTGCTGCCTCGGCGGGGGACGGGGAAGCCCAGCATCCAAAAACCAAGGTGGACCGTCCCCGGATCGAGGCGGCCGTGCGGGAAATCCTGCTGGCCATCGGCGAGGACCCGGACCGCAGCGGACTCCTGGACACCCCGAAGCGGGTGGCCAAGGCCTATGCGGAAATGTTTGCCGGCCTGCACCACGACCCCGCCGAGATCCTGGCCACCACGTTCGACCTCGACCACGAGGAACTCGTGCTGGTCAAGGACATCCCGTTCTACTCCACCTGCGAGCACCACCTGGTGCCGTTCCACGGCGTGGCCCACGTCGGCTACATCCCCTCCCACGACGGCAAGGTCACGGGCCTGAGCAAGCTGGCCCGCGTGGTGGACATGTTCGCCCGGCGCCCGCAGGTCCAGGAACGCCTGACCACCCAGATCGTCGAGGCCCTCGTCACCCACCTCAAACCGCGCGGCGCGATCGTCGTCGTCGAATGCGAACACCTGTGCATGTCCATGCGGGGAATCCGCAAGCCCGGCGCCAAGACCGTCACCAGCGCAGTGCGCGGGCAACTGCACGACCCGGCCACCCGCGCCGAAGCCATGAGCCTCATACTCGGAAGGTAAGAACACAGACTATGGACTCCCTAGCTGCAGCCCCAGGCACCGGCCCCGCAACCTCGCCCCTGCCCATCCTGCGCAAACCGCGCCCGGCGGCGAAGTTCCAGGACCTGCCCACGGGCCGGACCCTCGTGATGGGAATCCTCAACGTCACCCCTGATTCCTTCAGCGACGGCGGCGCACACGCGACGCCGGACACCGCGATCGCGGCGGGCCTGCGGATGTTCTACGCCGGGGCGGACATCATCGACGTCGGCGGCGAGTCCACCCGCCCGGGCGCCACCGCGGTCGGCGTCGACGAGGAACAGCGCCGGGTCCTGCCGGTCATCGAGGCCCTGGTCAAGGCCGGCGCCCTGATCAGCATCGACACCACGCACGCCGCGACGGCGGCTGCCGCCCTGAAAGCCGGCGCCGCGATCATCAACGACGTTTCGGGCCTGACCATGGAGCCGGAAATGGCGGAACTGGCCGCCCGCACCAAGGCGCCCTACATCCTGACGCACCGCCGCGGCGACGCCACCACCATGAACGCCCTGACGGACTACCGGGACGTCGCCCGGGACGTCGTCGCGGAACTCGCCGGAGTCCGTGACAAGCTCTACGCCGCCGGCGTCACCCCGGAGCAGATCATTGTGGACCCGGGGCTGGGATTCGCCAAGAACGACGCCCAGAACTGGGAACTCCTGCAGCACCTGGACGTCCTGCAGGCCATGGGCCACAAGGTCCTGGTCGCCGGTTCCCGCAAACGCTTCCTCGGCAGCCTCCTGACCGTCGCCGGCAAGGCCGCCCAGCCGGTTGAACGCGACGCCGCCACCGCCGCCGTGACCGCCATCAGCGCCTTCCGCGGCGCCTGGGCGGTGCGCGTGCACGACGTCGGCCCGAGCCTCGACGCCGTCAAGGTCGCCGCCCGCATGGCACCCCCGGCGCATCCGGCAGCCGCCGGTCCTGCCGCCGGCACCGACTGATCCGGCCGGCGCCATGGACCAGATCACGCTGAGCGGCGTCACCGCCGTCGGCCATCACGGGGTGTTCGACTTCGAGCGCCGCGACGGCCAGCCGTTCGTCGTCGACGCGGTGCTGCACCTGGACTTCAGCAAGGCCGCGGCCTCCGACGACGTCCTGGACACCGCGCATTACGGCGAGGTGGCCGGCTGCATCCGGGACTGGATCACCGGCGAGCCGTTGAACCTGATCGAGGCCCTGGCCGTGCGGATTGCCGAGGACGTCCTGCAGAAATTCCCCGTGGCCGCCGTGGACATCACCGTGCACAAGCCCAAGGCCCCGATCGAGGTCGAATTCGGCGACGTCTCCGTCAGCGTGCACCGGAGGCGGACATGAGCCCGCTCTACACCCGCGCCGTGATCGCGCTCGGCAGCAACCTGGGGGAGCGCAACGACACCCTGTCCGCCGCCGTCGCAGACCTCGTCGACCCGCCGGAGGTGCGCCTGCTGGCCATCTCGCCGATCGTCCAGACGAAAGCCGTGGGCGGCCCGGCGGGCCAGCCGGACTTCCTCAACATGGTGATCGCCGTCGAGACCTCCCTGCCGCCGCGCGAACTGCTGCAACACTGCCACGCGGTGGAACAGAAGCACCTGCGGGTGCGCGAGGTCCGGTGGGGGCCGCGGACCCTGGACGTGGACATCATCACCTACGGGGACCTCGTGAGCTCCGACCCCGAGCTCACCCTGCCCCATCCCCGGGCCGCGGAACGGGCGTTCGTGCTCTACCCGTGGTCGCTGATCGATCCCGCGGCGGAGCTCAACGGCGAACGCGTGGGCGACCTCGCCGCGAAAGCCGCCGACTTCCCCGACCTCGAGACGTTTGACGGCTTCCAGAGCCTCACCGCCCCGGACGTCACGTCCGGGCGTTCCCGGCGTTCCCGCGGTGGAGCGGCCGTGAAGCTGACCAACCCCCTGCTCCTGCTGGCCATTGCTGTGGTCCTGGCGGCGGCCGGCTGGCTCGCCACCGTGCTGGCCGGCCGCTACAGCCTGGCCACCCCGGTGCTGCCGCTGACGGGGCTGCTGACCATGGGCGTGATCGTGGTGCTCACCCTGGTGCTGGGCATCCGCGTGCTCCGCTGGCGCAACGGCAAGAAGAAGAAAATCCTCAACCCCATCCTCGCGGCGTGGACCCTGGTCCTGGCCCAGGCCTGCGCCTACACCGGCACGGTCCTGCTGGGCTGGCACGCGGGAATCATCATGGAGCAGCTGCGGCTCTGGAACCTGCGCAGCAACCATGACATCACCTGGCAGGCCCTCGCGCTGGCAGGCGGCGGGCTGGTCATGGTGATCGTCGGGCTCGTCGTGGAGCGGTTCTGCCGGATTCCGCCCGAGGACGGCGACGCCGAATCCGGGCACGGGGCGCCGGAGAAGCGCAACAAGCCCACGGCAGAAGGCGAATATGCGTACCGAGGCGATTGATCCTCCGGGCATCGACTGGCTCCGGGTGTCACCGAAGTACGTCACGGTGCGCCTCGCGGAGTGGGCGCTGGGAAACCTGATCGCGGTGGCCCTGCTGTCGCTTCCCCTGGCCCTGGTTCTGAACGGCGTGTGGACGTGGCCGCCGGTCTGGCTGGCCGTCGCCGTTCCCGCCGTCTGGCTGCTCATGGCGTTGTGGCGGCTCGCGCTGATTCCCCGGCAAGTGCGCTCGATCGGCTACGCCGAGCGTGAAGACGACCTCCTGATCCGGCGGGGCATCTTCTTCCAGCGCACCCTCGTGGTCCCGTACGGGCGGATGCAGTACGTGGACATCGCGGTGGGACCCGTCGAGCGTCCCCTGGGCCTGTGCACCCTGAAGCTTCACACCGCGTCGGCCGGGACCAACGCCGAGATCCCCGGCCTGCCCGCCAGCGAAGGAGCCCGGCTCCGCGAACAGCTCTCCGCCCGCGGCGAAGCCCGGCTGGCCGGGCTGTGACGGGAAGGCCATGACGGCATGGCGCTGACACCGGAGGGTGCCGGGGCGGCCCGGGAGCAGGAGGCCGGCCCCGGCACTGAAGTGGCCGGTACAGCCGGAACCCGCTCAGAGGGAACCGCCGACGCCGGCTGGCTGCGCGTGCACCCGGCATCGCCGTTTGTCCGCGGCTGGGTGGCGCTGGCTGCGATGCTGTTCTTTTTTGGACGCGACACGTTCGAACGCGCTGCTCCAGGGCGGCCCGGTCTTTGACGAGCGGTTCGCCGGGCGGGCACCGTGGCTGCTGCTCGGCGGCGGCGCGCTGCTGCTGCTGACCGTGCTCGGCTTTGTCCTGAGCTGGTACTTCACCCGCTACCAGGTGGCGGAGGGCTACGTGCGGGTCAACACCGGTTTCCTGTTCAAGCAGCAGCGGCAGGCCCGGCTGGACCGGGTGCAGGCAATCGACGTCGTGCAGCCCTTTCTGGCACGGATCTTCGGGCTGGCGGAGCTCAGGTTCGAGGTCGCCGACGCCGGCGAATCCGCCGTGCACCTCGCCTACCTGCGTGCGGACGAGGCCCGCCAGCTCCGCGCGACAATTCTCGCCGGCGCCTCCGGTGCCTCCGGCGGGACGCTGTCGCCGGCGCCGGAACCGGGGCAGCCAGAGGCCGCCGCCGCGGAGGCGCCGGAACAGACAGTGCTGACCGTGCCGCCGTCGCGCCTCATGGGCTCGCTGCTCCTGAGCGAACAGAGCGTGGCCATCGTCGCCGGCGGCATCGCCTCCGTGCTGCTCTCCGCCTACACCGAAAACCGGAACTTCACGGTCTTCCTGATCCCTGCCGCGATCGGCCTCGCCGCCGCCTACTGGTCCTCGTTCAACAAGGGCTACAACTTCACCGCGGCCATATCCCCGGACGGCCTCCGGCTGCGCTACGGCCTGCTGGACACACAGGCGCAGACCGTGCCGCCGGGCAGGATCCAGGCGCTGAAGGTCAGCCAGCCGCCGCTGTGGCGGATGCTCGGCTGGTACCGGGTCCAGGTCAATGTGGCCGGCTACGGCATGGCCGGAAGCGCCGGCCAGGGATCGGCCCGGACCACCCTGCTTCCGGTGGGATCCCTCGCCGACGTCCTGAACATCCTCTCCCTCGTGCTCCCGGATCCCGGAACTCCGGATCCGGCGGGGGTTTTCACGGCAGGAATCACCGGACTCGCGGACGCCGCCGGGACACCAGGAACCGGAACACCAGGGACCGGAACACTTGTGACCGGAGGCGGTCAGGACCCCGACGGCGGCTTCGTCACCACGCCGCGCCGGGCGCGGCTGCTTGCGCCGCTGGGCTGGCGGCGCAACGGCTTCGCCGCGACGGAGACCGCCCTGCTCCTGAGGTCCGGCCGGTGGTGGCGGAACCTCGTGGTGGTGCCGCACCAGCGCACCCAGTCCATGGCGCTCGAGCAGGGACCGCTGGCCCGGAGGTTCCGGGTGGCGGACCTGGTCCTGCACACCACGGCGGGCCCGGTCGCCCCGCGGCTCATCCAGGCCGGCCTCGACGAAGCCCGGGACCTGCTGGACGCCCAGTCCGCCCGGGCCCGCGCCGCCCGCAAACGCCAGACGAGCGAACACTGGATGGAGCCGGCGGTCGAGCCGGCGCCATCGCCCGCAGACCACACTCAGGAAGGCCCGCATCATGGCTAAACCAGGACGCCTCGGCGTCGGAATCATCGGCGCAGGGAAGGTGGGTGCCGTCCTGGGGGCGGCGCTGCGCGGAGCCGAGCACGCCGTCATCGGGGTGTCCGCCGTTTCGGACGCGAGCCGCGAACGCGCCGAAACACTCTTGCCCGGCGTCCCGGTCCTGGAGGTGCAGGACATTGTGGAGCGCGCCGAACTGGTCCTGCTCGCCGTCCCGGATGACGCCCTCGGCCCGCTCGTGGAGGGCCTCGCCAAGCTCGGCGCCTGGCAGCCCGGCCAGCTCGTGGCGCACACCTCGGGCCGCTTCGGCGTCGGGATCCTGCACCCGGTCCGTGCCGCCGGTGCCGTGCCGCTCGCGCTGCACCCGGCCATGACGTTCACGGGCATGAGCCTGGACCTCACGAGGCTCCTGGACTGCACCTTCGGCGTCACGGCCGACGCTGCGATGCTGCCGATCGCCCAGGCCCTCGTCGTCGAAATGGGCGCCGAGCCCGTCGCGATCGCCGAGGCCGACCGCGTCCTCTACCACGCTGCCCTCGCGCACGGCTCGAACCACCTGGTCACGCTCGTGGCACAGGCCTCGCAACTGCTCCGCGAAGTCGGCGTCGACGCCCCGGACCGGATGCTGGGCCCGCTGCTGCGCGCCACGCTCGAGAACGCGCTCGCCTCCGGCGAATCGGCCCTGACCGGGCCCGTGGCCCGGGGCGACGCCGGCACGGTGGCCGCGCACGCCGACGCCCTCCGCGAGTACGACGGCGGCGCGGCCGGCGATATTCTTGAGGCGTACCTGGCCATGGCACGGGCGACAGCCCGCCGGGCAGGAAGCCGCGGGCTCTTGAAGCCGGAACAACTCCACGGCATCGAACAGGCGCTCGGCGGGCCCGACCAGAACGGGACGCACGCCCCGGAAGGACCCTGACATGGCAATCCAACTCGTCACCACGGCTGCCCAGCTCCGCGCCGCAAGCGCCCGGCTGCTGGCGCAGAAGGGCGGCACCTCCCAGGGACTCGTGCCCACCATGGGCGCCCTGCACGAGGGGCATGCCCAGCTGGCCCGGACCGCCGTCGCCCAGAACGATGTGGTGGTGGCAAGCATCTTCGTCAACCCCCTGCAGTTTGGCGAGGCCGCGGATCTGGACCGCTACCCCCGGACCCTGGATGCCGACCTCGCCCTGCTCGACGCCGAGGGCGTGGACCTGGCGTTCGCGCCCGGCGTTGAGGAGGTCTACCCCGGCGGGGCACCGCTCGTGCGGATCACCGCGGGCCCCCTGGGCGACAAGTGGGAGGGCGCGTCCCGGCCCGGGCACTTCGACGGCGCCCTGACCGTCGTCGCGAAACTGCTCCACTACGGAATCCCGGGGGCGGGAGTGCCGGGCGGAGGCCAGCCGGCCTACCGTGCCTACTTCGGCCAGAAAGACGCGCAGCAGCTGGCGCTGGTCCAGCGCATGGTGGCAGACCTGAACTTCCCGGTGGAGATCGTGCCGGTGCCCATTGTGCGTTCGGCCGACGGCCTGGCGCTGTCCAGCCGCAACCGCTTCCTCTCCGAGGACCAGCGCGAGGCCGCCCTGGTCCTCTCCCGTGCGCTGCGGCTCATCGAGGACCGAGCCGCCGCACATGAGCCCCTGGACGTCGAATCCGCGCAGGCCCTGGTCCGGTCCCAGCCGCTCGTGGAACTGGACTACTTCGAGGTGGTGGATCCGCGCACCCTCGAGCCCCTCGCGGAGAACTGCAGGGACACCCCGTTCCGCGGCGAGGCGCTGGCGATCATCGCCGCCAAGGTCGGTCCCGTCCGGCTCATCGACAACGTGCCCCTGAACTCCTGACCTCCTGACCCCGCGTTGCATTTCCGGCGGCGGAAGATTGCTCGCGGCGGGAATGCGGCCGGGGCTTAGACTGTTGCAACCTGCAGCAGCGCCGACGCTCGCCGGACCCACACCCATCGCCCTGAGGGAATTCCCATGTCAACAGACGTCTCTTCCAACGCCGCCGGCGCCCCCGCACCGGGCGCTGCCCCCGCCATCCCCGGATCGACGACGCCGGCCGCGCCCACGGCATCCACCGCGCCTACCGCGCCGGCGAAGATGTCCCGGGAGTCCGTCACCATCATCGTCACGTTGCTGGTGGCCACATTCGTTGTGATCCTCAACGAGACCATCATGAACGTCGCCCTGCAGCGGCTGATGGTGGACCTGAACATCGACGCGCCCACCGTGCAGTGGCTCTCCACCGGCTTCATGCTCACCATGGCAGTCGTGATTCCCACCACCGGGTTCATCCTGCAGCGGCTGACCACCCGGGCCGTGTTCATGCTGGCCATGGGGCTCTTCTCCGGCGGCACGCTGCTGGCCGCCCTCGCGCCGGGCTTCGAAGTCCTGCTGCTGGCCCGCATCGTCCAGGCCGGCGGCACCGCCATCATGCTGCCGCTGCTGATGACCACCATCCTCACGCTCGTGCCGCTGGAGCGCCGCGGCGCCGTCATGGGCAACGTCAGCATCGCCATCTCGGTGGCGCCGGCACTGGGCCCCACGGTTTCCGGCCTGATCCTCCAGCATTTTTCCTGGCGGTTCATGTTCGTCTTCGTGCTGCCGATCGCCCTCGCCGCACTGGCCATCGGGGCCAGATACCTGACCAACATCGGTGAAACAGAGAAGACCCGGCTGGATGCCCTCTCGGTGGTGCTCACGGTCCCCGCGTTCGGCGGCCTGGTGTACGGCCTGAGCCAGATCGGCGGCGGCGACGCCGGATCCCGCACCCCGGCCGTGCTGGCGCTGGCTGTCGGCGTGGTGGCCCTGGCGGCCTTCGTCCTGCGCCAACTGAAGCTCCAGAAGAGCGACCGCCCCCTGCTGGACCTGCGCGCCTTTAGCTTCCGGATGTTTACGGTGTCCGTGCTGCTGCTTGTCGTGGCAATGATCGCGCTGTTCGGAGCTGTGATTCTGCTGCCGTTGTACCTGCAGGAGATCCGCGGCCTGAAGTCACTCGAGACCGGCCTGGTGCTGCTTCCCGGCGGCCTCGCCATGGGCCTGCTGGGGCCCTTCATCGGCCGCGTTTTCGACAAGGTCGGGCCCCTGCCGCTGACAGTGACGGGCTCGGTCATGATGGTGCTGTCCCTGTGGCAGTTCTCCATGCTGGACGCCGCGTCACCGGTGGGGTGGATCATTGCCCTGCACGTGACACTGAGCCTGGGCCTGGCGCTCGTGTTCACTCCCGCCTTCACGACCGGCCTGAACCCGCTGCCCCCGCACCTGTACTCACACGGTTCTGCCATCATGAGCACGCTGCAGCAGGTGGCCGGCGCCGCCGGCACGGCGCTCCTGGTCTCGATCTACGCCTTCGTAGCCGCTGCCTCGGGAATGGTTGCCGGCATGCATGCGGCGTTCCTGACGGCGGCCGTCATAGCCGTGGCCGCCGTCGTGCTGTCCGCCATGATGCGCAAGACCGCCGGCGTGGCACAGCCCGCCGCCCACTAGCCGCACCCAACAGCAACGCGGGGTCGCTTAGCGCCTGTCCGGACGTCCGGAATGGGCGCTAAGTGACCCCGCGTTGCTTTGGCGGGCCTTGGCTTTGGCGGGCGGTGTCTGGTGGGCGTCAGCCTGCGTAGAACGCGCTGAGTTCGGCGATGAGCTTGTCCGGTGCCTTGTTGACGCCGTCGTGGCCCATGCCCGGCAGGATCGTGTAGCTGGAGCCGGAGAGGACGTCGTGGATCTGGGCGCAGGCCACACCGAAGTAGGCCGGGCTCTTTTCGCCCACGATGATCAGCGTCTCCAGCGGCAGCTCCAGGAACGGTTCGGCCGGCATGTCCGCGGCGATGATCGCCTTGATCTCGCGGACACCGGTCTGCATGAGGTCGCGCAGCTGCTTGCCGATCGGGGTGCCGGCCGAGAGCTTGTTCGCCAGCGTCAGCATGGACAGCGGCATCCGGGACAGTGCGCTGCCGGTTTCCAGGCCCTTGAGCAGGACGGCGAGGGCGCGGTCGTCGTCGCCGGCCGCCGTCGCCCGCTCGTATTCGGGGGTCCAGTCCGCCGTGACACTGTGGTTGACGGACACGGCGGGGTCGTACACGGCCAGCCGTTCCACCGGCAGGGTGCGGGCCGCATGCAGGGCCACCGCCCCGCCGAAGCTGTGGCCGAACACATCCGTGCTGGACGTGTGCTTCATGACGGCGTCGAGGTCGTGGATGTCCACGTCCAGGGTGTAGTCCTCGGGCTGGGGGGAGGACGAGCCGCGGCCGCGCCGGTTGAAGGTGTGCACCGGCCGGCCCAGCGAGGCGCTGAGTTTCTGCGCGAAACGGGTGTAGTCGGCGGCCGTCACCATCGAGGCAGGCACGACGACGATGCCCGAACCCGCCGAGGTGAGCTCGGCGCCCGTGCTGAAAAGCTCGATCGTTCCGCCGTCGGGTGTTCTGATGTTCTCGCGGGTCATGCTCCGAGCCTAGCCGAGCACGCGCCCCAGTGCAGTAAACAGCGCAGTAAGCAGTGCGGTAAGCGGCGGCGTGAGCGGCGGCGCTAGTTGCCCAGCCGGCCGCCGGAGACCTCGAGGTAGCAGGCGCCGCAAAGCGACTCGTACCAGACGTCCTGGCCGTCGATCGCCACCTGGTCGCCGTCGAACACCACACGGTCCCCGACCCGGCGGGTGTTGAAGATGGCCTTGCGTCCGCAGCGGCAGATGGTCTTGAGCTCTTCGAGCGTGTGCGCAATCTCCAGAAGCCGCAGGGAACCCGGGAAGGCGCGGGTCCGGAAGTCGGTGCGGATTCCGTAGGCGAGGACGGGGACATTGTCCAGGACCGCGATCCGGAACAGATCGTCCACCTGCTCCGGTTCCAGGAACTGGGCCTCGTCCACCAGCAGGCAGGCCACCGGCGCGGTGTCCACGTGCTGGAGCAGGGCGTCGGGATCGTCGCCGTGGGCCTGGGCGGTGAAAAGCTTGCGGGCCGACGCGCCGGCGGGGATCAGGAAGTCCACCGAGCGGGTCATGCCGAGCCGGGACACGACGTCGGCGTCGCCCTTGGTGTCGACGTCCGGCTTGGCCAGCAGAACCCGCTGTCCGCGTTCCTCATAGTTGAACGCCGCCTGCAGCAGCCCCGTCGACTTGCCGGAGTTCATGGCGCCGTAGCGGAAATAGAGCTTGGCCAAGGGGGTCCTTTCGAAAGGGTCGCCCACCGATTGTAAAGGCGCGCCCCTCAGTGGCCCAGCTTGAGCCGCCGCCTGCGCGCCGGGAGGGGCCGCAGGCTCCCTTCGCCGGCGAGGAGGAACCGCGCAACTGCCCGTGGCAGCCGGATTCCGGGCCGGAGCGGGCTTTCGTGGAGCTGCCCGGGCAACACGGCATATTCGATTGTCGGGATGGCGGTAGCGAGTTGCCGGCCGGTTTCGGTGAAGTACCCCGGGCTCCAGCCGCCGCTCAGCATCAGCGTGGGGGTGGTCACGGCTGCGAAGTCGGCCAGTTCGGCGTCTGCGTCCAGCACCGCCCGCATCTCCGCGACGGCGGTGGGCAGCAGCTTGCGCATCTCGGCGCCCATGTTGGTCCGTGCGGAGAGGATGCTGAGCATCCGCAGCACGCCAAGCGGGAGCCTGGATACGGGCCCGCCCACCTCAATGCCCTGGACCAGGTGCGCCCAGGCCTCGTCGAGTTCCCCGGCAGCAACCGAACGTTCCAGCTCGGGCCGCCAGCGGTGCGTGAGGTTCCCGGAGAGGGACACTGCCGCGTCGTAGGTCACCAGCCTGCGGATCGGCATCCTCAGCACCGCCTGCAGGGCCACGAAGCCGCCGTAGCTGTGCGCCACCACGTCGCTAGATCCCGTTTCCCGCATCACCGCGGCCAGGTCACCGATCTCCGTGGCCACCGAGTAGCCGGCCGGTTGCGGGGAGGAACCGGCGCGCCCGCGCCGGTTGTAGCAATGCACCGGGCGGCCCAAGAGGCGGCTGAGGTTCCGTGCGAACGAGCGGTACAGTGCGTCGGTGATCATGGTGCCGTGCACGACGACGATACCTGCCCCGGGCGGCGAACCCGGCGCCGGTCCCGGCGCCGGTTCTGACGTCGAACCGGGCACCGGGGCGGCGTGTGCGGCCGCTGCCGCCGGGGCCGGGCCGGCAGCCGGGCGGAAGGAATGAAGCTCGAGGTGCCCCTCGCCGTCGTCGGTGCTGATCATCCGCGTCTCCACAGCCTTGAGTCTAATCCGCGGCGGCCTTTGCCGGACGGGACCTGCCCCGGTGGAATCCCCGGTAAACTTGGGGATTGTGACTTCCCAAAACACCCCTGCCCCGATCCAAGCCGCCGAGGCGCACGACGCCAGCGAACAGACGCGAATCCGCATGGAGAAGCGCGCCAAGCTGATTGAACGCGGCGTCGAGGCTTATCCGGTGGGTGTCGAGCGTACGCACTCGCTCACGGAAATCCGCGAGAAATACGCCCACCTGCAGCCCGACGAAACCACCGGCGCAGTCGTCGGCGTGACCGGCCGCATTGTCTTCATCCGCAACACGGGCAAGCTCTGCTTCGCCACCCTCCAGGAGGGCGGCCTGGACGGCAAGGCCGTGCGGCTGCAGGTCATGCTGAGCCTGGCCAACATCGGTGAGGAAGCGCTCGCGGAATGGAAGTCCCTCGTCGACCTGGGCGATCACGTCTTCATCACCGGCGAGGTCATCTCCTCACGCCGCGGCGAGCTGTCCGTCATGGCGGACTCCTGGACCATGGCCTCGAAGGCGCTGCGCCCGCTGCCCGTGCTGCACGCCGGGCTGAACGAGGAAACCCGCGTCCGCCAGCGCTACGTGGACCTCATTGTCCGCGACGAAGCCCGCGAGATGGTCTACACCCGCGCCGCGATCACCCGCTCCATCCGCGAAACCCTGCACCGCCAGGGCTACGTCGAGGTGGAAACCCCCATGCTGCAGCTGGTTCACGGCGGCGCCACGGCCCGTCCCTTCGAGACGCACATGAACGCGTTCGACCAGAAGATGACGCTGCGCATCGCCACCGAGCTCTACCTCAAGCGCACGGTGGTCGGCGGGATCGACCGTGTCTACGACATGGGCCGGGTCTTCCGCAACGAGGGAGTGGACTCCACGCACAGCCCCGAGTTCACCACTTTGGAGTCCTACGAGGCGTGGGCGGACCAGTTCGTCATGGCGGACCGGATCAAGGAGCTCATCCTGGACGCCGCCGACGCCGCCGGCGTGGGCCGGGTCCTGCAGACAGAGGCGGGGGAGATCAACCTCGACGGCGACTGGGCCTGGATGGCGGTCTACCCGGGACTCTCCGAATTCGTCGGCCAGGAAGTCACCCCCGACACCCCCGCCGCCGATCTGCTGGAACTGGCTGCCAAGCACGAGGTCAAGGTCGACGCCGCCTGGGACGCCGAGAAGCTCGCCGTCGAGCTCTTCGGTGAACTCGTGGAGCCCACGCTGCTCAACCCCACGTTCGTCTACGACTATCCGCCGTCCGCCCAGCCGCTGGCCCGCCAGCACCGCGAGGACGGCCGCCTGATCGAGGCCTGGGACCTCATCATCGGCGGCATGGAGCGTGGCACGGCGTTCTCCGAACTGATCGACCCGGTGATCCAGCGCGAACGCCTCACCGAGCAGTCCCGCCGCTCCGCCGCCGGTGACGTGGAGGCCATGCAGCTGGATGAAGACTTCCTCCGCGCGCTCGAATACGGCGCGCCGCCCATGGGCGGGATCGGCCTGGGCATCGACCGCCTCGTCATGCTCTTCACCGGCGCCGGCATCCGCGAAACGATCCTCTTCCCCCTGCTGAAGCCCGAAGGACACTGAGCATGGACTACATCGCCGTATTGCTGCCCCCCATCGTGGTGGGCCTGCTTTTCTGGTTTGCCATGAAATCCATATTCAATGCCGACAAATCAGAGCGGCAGGCAGAAGCCCGCGCACATGCCGAAGCGGAAGCCCGCGCCAAGGAGCAGGATTCCGGACCCGTCGGGGGCTAATTCCCGCCGGAAAGAACTAATAGCCGCCTATTGCCGCCTGTAGGTTTCCTTTGGCCAGAGTTTTACGCTTTGACTCCCTGCCGTAATGCGGAGGATACTTTTTAACAGATACATCCTGCTTTTCTAAACGCTCGTCCTTTTGGAAAGAGAGTCTTTTATGGCGCAGAAAGTTAAAATCATCCTCGTTGATGATCTGGATGGGGGATCCGCGGACGAAACTGTCCGGTTTGGCCTTGACGGCGTGAGCTACGAAATAGACCTGTCGTCAAGCAATGCTTCGGAACTGCGCTCCGCTGTGGAGCGTTTTGTGACGCACGCGCGCAAGACATCAAGCGGACGCGCCACGCGCACCAAAATTTCCAGCGGACGGAATCAGGACTCTGCCCAGATCCGTCAGTGGGCACGGGACAACGGCTATGCGGTAAACAGCCGCGGACGTATCCAGGCTGAAATTCAGGAAGCCTACCAAAAGGCTAATTCCTAGCCCAGGGCTCCGCGCCAGGGCGCAGTATCAAAGCCCTGTATCAAGTTTCATCATCAATTGCCAATGCCCCCGCTTTGTGGCGGGGGCTTTGGCATGCCGACGGCGGCACGCCGGTTCCGGCGGCCCCTCGCGCTGGCCTGACGACCGGACCGATGCGCCCGGGCCGATGTGCCCTGACGGATGCGCCGGACCGATGCGCCCGCCGTTGTCCCGGCCGGTTTCCGGGCTGTCCCGGCCCGTTCCCGGCCGGCTTCGTGGCCGGTCGCGGACGGGATCCGGACGGGATCGGGGCGGAATGCGCAAGCCTCCGGTTTCCCCTGTGGCGAACAAGCCCCAAATCTGGAACCCGGACACGTAGCATCAAAGTACGTCGTAGCTAGGAGTGTGGCGAAATGTTTGAGCGATTTACGGACCGTGCCCGTCGCGTAGTTGTGCTTGCCCAAGAAGAGGCACGCATGCTGAACCACAATTACATTGGTACCGAACACATCCTCTTGGGTCTGATCCATGAGGGAGAAGGTGTTGCCGCCAAAGCCCTTGAATCCTTGAGCATTTCGCTCGACGGTGTCCGCGAGCAGGTGCAGGAGATCATCGGGCAGGGCCAGCAGGCCCCGTCCGGCCACATCCCCTTCACTCCGCGCGCCAAGAAGGTGCTGGAGCTCTCGCTGCGCGAGGCCCTGCAGCTGGGCCACAACTACATTGGCACCGAGCACATCCTCCTCGGCCTCATCCGTGAGGGTGAAGGCGTGGCCGCCCAGGTGCTGGTCAAGCTCGGTGCCGACCTCAACCGGGTCCGCCAGCAGGTCATCCAGCTGCTCTCGGGTTACCAGGGCAAGGAAACCACGGGTTCCGGCGCCGGCTCCAGCCAGGCCGAGGGCACCCCTGCCGGGTCCGTCGTCCTGGACCAGTTCGGCCGGAACCTGACCCAGGCTGCCCGCGAGAACAAGCTGGACCCCGTGATCGGGCGCGAATCGGAAATGGAACGCGTCATGCAGGTCCTTTCCCGCCGCACCAAGAACAACCCCGTGCTGATCGGCGAGCCCGGCGTCGGCAAGACCGCCGTCGTCGAAGGCCTTGCCCAGGCGATCGTCCGCGGCGACGTCCCGGAGACCATCAAGGACAAGCAGCTTTACACGCTGGACCTCGGGTCCCTCGTGGCCGGCTCCCGCTACCGCGGTGACTTCGAAGAGCGCCTCAAGAAGGTCCTCAAGGAAATCCGCACCCGCGGCGACATCATCCTGTTCATCGATGAAATCCACACCCTGGTGGGTGCCGGTGCCGCCGAGGGCGCCATCGATGCGGCTTCGATCCTGAAGCCCATGCTGGCCCGCGGCGAGCTCCAGACCATCGGTGCCACCACGCTGGACGAGTACCGCAAGCACATCGAGAAGGATGCCGCGCTGGAACGCCGTTTCCAGCCGATCCAGGTCAAGGAACCCTCCGTCGCGCACGCGATTGAGATCCTCAAGGGCCTGCGCGACCGGTACGAGGCGCACCACCGCGTCACGATCACCGACGGCGCCCTCGCCTCGGCGGCCAGCCTCTCCGAACGCTACATCTCGGACCGCTTCCTGCCGGACAAGGCGATCGACCTGATCGATGAGGCCGGCGCACGGCTGCGCATCCGCCGGATGACCGCCCCGCCGGAGCTCAAGGTCATGGACGAGAAAATCGCCGCCATGAAGCTGGAGAAGGAATCCGCGATTGACGCGCAGGACTTCGAAGGTGCCGCCTCGCTGCGCGACAAGGAGCAGAAGCTCATTGCCGAGCGTGCCGAGAAGGAACGCCAGTGGAAGACCGGCGGCATGGACGACATCTCCGAGGTGGATGAGGATCTCATCGCCGAGGTGCTGGCAAACTCCACCGGCATCCCGGTCTTCAAGCTGACCGAGGAAGAGTCCTCGCGACTGCTGAAGATGGAAGACGAGCTGCACAAGCGCGTTGTCGGCCAGGACGAGGCCATCAGGTCCCTGTCCCAGGCGATCCGCCGCACCCGTGCAGGCCTGAAGGACCCCAAGCGTCCTGGCGGCTCGTTCATCTTCGCCGGCCCCACCGGCGTCGGCAAGACCGAGCTCGCCAAGGCCCTGGCCGAATTCCTCTTCGGCGAGGAAGACGCCCTGATCACGCTGGACATGTCCGAGTACTCGGAGAAGCACACCGTGTCGCGGCTCTTCGGTGCACCTCCGGGCTACGTGGGCTATGAAGAGGGCGGGCAGCTGACCGAAAAGGTCCGCCGTCGTCCGTTCTCCGTGGTCCTGTTCGACGAGGTGGAGAAGGCGCACGCCGATCTCTTCAACTCGCTGCTGCAGATCCTGGAAGACGGCCGCCTGACCGACTCCCAGGGCCGCGTGGTGGACTTCAAGAACACCGTGATCATCATGACCACCAACCTCGGCACCCGGGACATCTCCAAGAGCGTTGCCACCGGCTTCCAGTCGGGCACGGACACGCAGACCGGCTACAACCGGATGCGCGCCCGCGTCACCGAGGAGCTCAAGCAGCACTTCCGCCCCGAGTTCCTGAACCGTGTTGACGACGTTGTGGTCTTCCCGCAGCTGACCCAGGACGAGATCATCGAGATCGTGGACATGTTCGTCGGCCGGCTGGAGAAGCGCCTCAAGGACAAGGACATGGGCATCGAGCTCACGCCCGCGGCCAAGGTCCTCCTGGCGACCCGCGGCTACGACCCCGCCATGGGTGCCCGGCCGCTGCGCCGGACCATCCAGCGCGAGATCGAGGACCAGCTCTCCGAGAAGATCCTCTTCGGCGAGCTGCACGCCGGCGACATCGTGGTGGTGGATGTTGAAGGTGAAGGCGACAACGCGAAGTTCACCTTCGCCGGCAACGCCAAGCCGCGCATCCCGGAGATCGCTCCGAGCGTCTAGGCAGTAATTCCAGAGGCCCCGTCCGCTCCGAAAGGAGTTGGCGGGGCCTTTGCGTTGCCTGCCGCAGGGTGAATTTTCTGGGCGCGTGCCACGCGCAGGCTTAGCGCAAGTGCCGGCACGCCGCCCTCCGCGGCGCAGCCCGTCCGGCCGTTTGCCGGAGATGGCCGGTATGGGACCAGGCTTAGCGGCCATCTTCGGCGAATCGTGCCGGTGCCGAAGCGCTCCGACCTGTCCCGCATGGTTCGGAATCCCGCCGGTATCTGAAAGCACTGTTTCACTCTCAGAGAACTTTTTGTGATCGATACCACAAAAGGTGTTGAATCGGTGCATGGCTGCCAAGGACTCAGAGACCCTGAGCGAACAACCCGAGACCCCCTTCCATGACCTGGACCACTACCTCGCAATCCCCAGAGTGAGCGGTTTGGCGCTGAGCCCGGACGGAGCGCGGCTGGTCACTACTGTGGCGACGCTCAGCGCCAAGGGCACCGAATACTGCACCGCCCTCTGGGAGGTGGACCCGAACGGGGTCAACCAGGCCCGCCGGATCACGCGCAGCGCCAAGGGCGAGGCAGGCGCGGTGTTTGCCGGCAACGGCGACCTCTACTTCACCTCCGCCCGTCCCGACCCGGAAAGCCCCGATGCTGACCCCGTCAGCGCCCTCTGGATGCTGCCGTCCAGCGGCGGCGAAGCCCGGGTGGCTCTATCCCGCGCCGGCGGAATCAGCGGGGTCCTCGCCGCCAGGGACGCCGACGCCCTGGTGGTCACGGCCTCGGTCCTGGCCGGCTCCACCGACGAGGACAACGACGAGGAACGCCGCAAGGCCCGCAAGGACAACAAGGTCGCCGCCATCCTGCACAGCGGCTACCCCGTCCGCTACTGGGACGCGGACCTCGGTCCGGGGCAGCCGCGGCTGTTCGCCGTCGAACCCGGAGAGCAGCTGGAGGGCGGAAAACCGACGACGGTCGACGCCGCGCCGCCGCTGAAACTCCGCAACCTGACTCCCGACGCCGGCAGCCGGCTTAGGGATGCCACATCGGTGATCAGCCCCGACGGCAGGACAATCTACAGCAGCCTCACGAAGCCGCTTGCAAACGCCGATTCACGCTCCGTGCTGGTCGCCGTCGACGTCGCCACCGGCACCCGGACGGTGCTGCTGGACACGGAAGGCATGAGCTATTTCCCGGGCCCGGTCAGCCCGGACAACCGGAGCCTGGTGGTGGCCAGCGAAAGCGACACCACGCCGTTTGCCGCCCCGCAGGTCAAGCTGCACCTCCTCGACGTCGCCGGCCCGGCAGCGGGCGAAGCCGCGTTGACGCCGCTTGCCCACGACTGGGACCGCTGGGCACACCCCGCCGCCTGGCTGCCGGACGGATCTGCCCTGCTGGTCACCGCCGACGAGGACGGCGCCTCGCCGGTCTTCCGGATCGGTGTGGCAGCGGAACCCGGCGGGACTGCCCAGGTGACCCGCCTGACAGCCGACGCCGCCGCGTACAGCGACGTCGTGGTCGCACCGGACGGGCGCAGCGCCTACGCCCTGCGCAGCTCCTACGAATTCCCGGCAGAACCCGTCCGGATCGACCTCGACGGCGGCGGCACGGTCCGCTTGCCCGCACCGGCGGAGCGCCCGCAGTACAAGGGGACGCTCGAGCGCGTGGAGACGACGGCGGCCGACGGCGCCCGGGTGCCCGCGTACCTGGCCCTGCCGGACGGTGCGTCCGCCGCGAACCCGGCGCCCCTGCTGCTCTGGATCCACGGCGGTCCGCTGGGATCCTGGAACGCCTGGACCTGGCGCTGGAACCCGTGGCTCCTGGTGGCCCGCGGTTACGCGGTGCTGCTGCCGGATCCTGCCCTCTCCACCGGCTACGGCCAGGAGCACATCCAGCGCGGCTGGGGGGAATGGGGCAAGGCCCCGTTCACCGACCTCATGGCCATCACCGACGCCGTCGTGCAGCGACCGGACATCGACGAGACCCGCACGGCCGCCATGGGCGGCTCCTTCGGCGGCTACATGGCCAACTGGGTGGCCGGGCACACGGACCGCTTCAAGGCAATCGTCACGCACGCCAGCCTCTGGGCCCTGGATCAGTTCGGCCCCACCACGGACGCGGCGCAGTACTGGCTCAAGGAAATGACGGCCGAGATGGCCCTGGAGAACTCCCCGCATCTGCACGTTGAAAACATCCGGACTCCCATGCTGGTCATCCATGGCGACAAGGACTACCGCGTGCCGATCGGCGAGGGGCTGCGGCTCTGGTACGAACTGCTCGCCAAGTCTCAACTGGCGGCCGACGCGAACGGCGAAACGGACCACCGCTTCCTGTACTTCCCGGACGAGAACCACTGGATCCTGCAGCCGCAGCACGCCAAGGTCTGGTACGGCGTGGTGGAGCATTTCCTGGCCAGGAACCTGCTGGACAAGGACATTCCCGTCCCCGACGAACTCGGTCTCTGAGCTTCCCCGTGCTGCGAGCCAGTTGGGCCCAGACGGGGGGCGCGGCAGGCTCACCCGTAAGATTGGGCTGTGACTGACCGACCGACGATCCGCATCCGCCCTGCCCGCACCGGCGACGTTGCCGCCATTAAGACCCTGGTGGCGCCGCTGGCCGACCAGCGGATCCTCATGGCCAAGGAAACCGTTGCCTACTACGAAAGCCTGCAGGAATTCCGGATCGCCGAAGCGGACGACGGCGAGGTGATCGGCTGCGGAGCGCTGCACGTCATGTGGGAGGACCTCGCCGAGGTGCGCACGCTCGCGGCCTCGGATGCCTGGCGCGGCAAGGGCGTGGGCCACGCGCTCGTGGAGCGTCTGCTGGAGGACGCCCGGGACCTGGGAGTATCGCGCGTTTTCTGCCTGACCTTCGAAGTGGACTTCTTCAAGAAGCACGGCTTTGAGGTCATGGCTGACCAGACCGCCGTCGACCCCGTGGTGTACTCGGAGCTCCTGCGCTCGCATGACGAAGGCGTGGCCGAGTTCCTGGACCTGGCGCGGGTCAAGCCGAACACCCTGGGCAACACGCGGATGATCAAGGAGCTGTAGGGCGCGCAGGAGACGGCTGACTTGGCCGGACCGCGGACCGCGGACCGCCGCAGCGCCCCTCGGGGCCGGGGCTTCCATTCAATAAAATTGATGGATAAACTGATCCCGGCTCAGGGGGTGGGCCGTCATACTTTCGGAGGCAAAAAATTGCATGAAGACGTGATTTTTCCTGATTTCTCCGCTTCGCACAGCACAATCGCCAGCGCCCCGGCACCGTCGCCGATCCAGGCGCCGGAGACGCCGGAGGCGCCATTGCCGGAACCCGCAAACCACTCGTCGCCCGGTACAGGTGCGCCCGTCACGGGGCAAACCGCGAGCCCGGGAACCGCCGCCGCACCAGGACCGCCGGCCACGTCCCGTGCCCGCAAGGGCCGGCTCGCCGCGCCGCCGTTCTCCTGGCTGGGCGGCGACGCCTGGCCGCACTTCCCGGCGTGGGCCGACAGCCAGGCGTGACGCGCCGGCAGGACCCAAAACACGCCACAGCACCGTCACACAGCCCCGGGCATTCGGCCGGGGGAATCCGGAGCCTACCGCCGGCAGTGCCCCGGTAGTAGGGTCTAAGCAAGCAGCCAGGACACCATCCAGGGAGCACCGCCATGAAGAAACTCATCAATGATCCCAAAGCCGTGGTCGACGAGTCAGTGGAAGGGTTCGGGCTTGCACATGCCGACCTCGTGACCGTCTTTCCGGACCCGAAGTACATCGTGCGCAAGGACGCGCCGGTGGCAGGGAAAGTCGGCCTCGTCTCCGGCGGCGGCAGCGGGCACGAGCCGCTGCACGGCGGCTACGTGGGAATGGGCATGCTCGACGCCGCCGTTCCGGGCGCCGTGTTCACCTCGCCCACCCCGGACCAGATCCTGCCGGCCACGCTGGCCGTGAACTCCGGCGCCGGCGTCGTGCACATCGTGAAGAACTACACCGGCGACGTCCTGAACTTCGAGACCGCCGCCGAACTCGCGCAAGCAGAAGGCGTCGAGATCCGCACCGTCCTGGTCAACGACGACGTCGCCGTGCAGGATTCGCTGTACACGGCCGGCCGCCGGGGCGTCGGCGGAACGGTCCTGGTCGAAAAGATCGCCGGTGCGGCCGCCGAACGCGGCGACAACCTGGACGCCGTCGCCGCGATCGGTGACCGCGTCAACCAGAACGTGCGCAGCATGGGCGTGGCATTGTCCGCCTGCACCGTTCCGCACGCGGGAGTCCCCAGTTTCGAGCTCGAGGAAAACGAGATCGAGATCGGGATCGGCATCCACGGCGAGCCGGGACGGCACAAGATTCCCATGGAAAACGCCGACGGCATCACCGACCGCCTCCTGGACCCGGTGGTCAGCGACCTCGGACTGAGCTCCGGGGACAAGGTGCTTTTGTTCGTCAACGGCATGGGCGGCACCCCGGCGAGCGAGCTGTACATCGTGTACCGCCGGGCCGCGCAGAAGCTGGCGGACCAGGGCGTCACCGTGGCACGCTCCCTCGTGGGCAACTACATCACGTCCCTGGAAATGCAGGGCTGCTCCATCACGGTCCTGCGCCTCGATGACGAAATGACGTCGCTCTGGGACGCTCCCGTGCACACTGCGGCCCTTCGCTGGGGCGTCTGACCGTGGGGCTGGATGTCGGCTGGGCCGTGCGCTGGCTGACCCTTTCAGCGCAGGCCATGGCGGAGCACCGGGTGGAGCTGATCGAGCTGGACCGGCCCATCGGGGACTCGGACCACGGCGAGAACATGGACCGCGGCTTCAAGGCCGTGATGGACAAACTCGCCGAGGCGCCGCCGGAAACCCCGGGCGCGGCCCTGAAACTCACGGCCATGACGCTGATGTCCAAGGTGGGCGGGGCGGCCGGCCCGCTGTACGGCACGGCATTCCTGCGGGCCGGCACAGCGCTGGGAGACACCTCCGACGTCGACGCCGCCACCCTGGCCACCGCCCTGCAGGCCGCCCGCGACGGCATCGTCGCCCGCGGAAAGGCCGAGTCCGGGGACAAGACCATGGTGGACGCGTGGACGCCCGCGATCGAGGCGGCCGCCGCTGCGGCAGGCGACGGCGACGTCCGGAAGGTGCTGCTTGTCCGCGGCGGAGGCGGCCGAGGCCGGCGCCGTGTCCACGGATCCGATGCTCGCCCGCAAGGGCCGTGCCAGCTACCTGGGGGAGCGCAGCATCGGCCACCGCGACCCCGGAGCGGTCTCCAGCGCACTGATCCTGCGCGCCGCGGCCGGAGCAGCCGAATGACAGTCCGGCTGGTCGTCGTCTCGCACAGTGCCAAAATCGCGGACGGCGCCGCCGAACTCGCCGCGCAGATGGCGCCCGACGTCCTCATCCTCCCCGCCGGAGGCACCGACGACGGCCGGATCGGCACGAGCCTGGAGAAGGTCATGGCTGCGCTCGAGCAGGCCGCCGGTGACGGCGTCGTGGTGCTCACGGACCTCGGATCCGCCGTGATGACGGCCGAGTCCGCGGCGGAGTTCGCAGCGGATCCGGAATCCGTGCTGCTCGCGGACGCACCCTTGGTGGAAGGACTCGTGGCGGCTGCGGTGGCCGCACAGACGGGGGCCGACGCGGCGGCGGTGAAGGACGCGGCCGAGGCTGTCTACCGGCCCCCGGTCCACCCCGCGGAGGCTGAACACGTGCATCAGCAGCCGCCGGACGCCACGGGGGACTTCGAGCTCGTCAACCTGGCCGGCATGCATGCCCGGCCGGCAGCCAAAATCGCCGGCGGACTGTCCGCCATGGACGCCGATGTGACCGTCAACGGCGCGGATGGCGCCTCCATGACGGAGCTCATGATGCTTGCCGCCGGCAAGGGAACCGTCCTGCACGTGGAGGCCAGCGGCCCGGACGCCGCCAAAGCGGTGGGCTACCTGGAGCGCCTGGTCAGCTCGGGGTTCGGAGAGCCGTAGGCGGCGGGTGGACTCCCGGTCCGCGTGCGGCCTGCCGGCCGCGGAGAGCCGCGCGGCCCGGGGCAATACCAGTTAGGGTGCCTGCCGAAGGCCCGCCGCGTCGAGCACCACGCCGGCCGTGACGAAGCTTCCGCACTGCTCGCCAAACGGGTGCGCCACCCGGGGCGTGAAGGCCGCGGTCCGTGCCGGCAACGGGTGCCCGGCGGTATCCGTGCCCGTGGCCGTCACTTCGATGCGGGTGGCGGTCAAGGTCTCCATCATCAGCATGCCGGTCAGGGTTCCGTCGGGGGAGGCGGTGGCCGAGCAGACGCCGTCGCCGCCGGAGGAACCGGGTTCACAGCCCTGGTCCACGGCGATGCTCCCCGGGACGAGCTCCAGGTCCGCTTCCTCGCAGTGCCCGTCCTGGCAGGCCTTGAGGTGTACCGTCTTCACGGACGGGGCGTAGGCCCGGTCCACGGTGAACGACACAACCGGCGCCTGGCCGATCGCCGGGCAGGCGGTCTCCGGCCGGCATGAGGTTGCCAGCACGGCGGTGAGGGCCAGCGCGGCCACGGCCGCCAGCTTGCGCATGCTCCAGCGTAAATCCTCAGGCCGGGAGCCGGAAGCCGCCCCGGTGCAGTTCGGCGAGGCCGTCTCCGAGCAGGCCGGCCAGCGCACGTTCCAGCTGCTCGGGAGCCGCATTGAGCCGGTGCAGGGCCGCGAGCGGGATCCCGATTCCCTGCGGTTCGAAGCCCAGGTCCGCCGGGGCCCGGTGGAACAGCTCCGGGGCCACGGGGTCCTCCGCTACCCGGAGGACGGCCATCACGGCGCCGCGCACCTGCCGGTCCGTGCCATGCCAGGCCTGCCCCTTGGGCGTGTACGTCGGCGGCGGCTCACCGGCGGCAAGCCAGGCGCAGGACTCGCGGACCGGGCACTGCCCGCACTTGGGGGCACGCGCCGTGCAGACCGTTGCGCCGAGTTCCATGACGGAGGCATTCCAGCGCACCGAGGCGCCGGGATCCTCCGGGAGCAGCGACGCCGCGAGCCGCATTTCGGCCGCGGTCAGGGCCTGCGAGGGCAGGGCCGAGCCCAGAACCAGACGCGCGTGGACCCGGCGGATGTTGGTGTCCACCACCGTTTCGCGGCGCCCGAAGGCGAAGGCCGCGACGGCCGCCGCCGTGTAGCTGCCTACGCCGGGGAGTTCCAGGAGTTCGGCGTAGGCGCCGGGGACCGTTCCGTCGTGGCTGTCCCGGATCGCGACGGCGGCCGCGTGCAGGCGCAGTGCGCGCCGGGGATACCCGAGCCGGCCCCAGGACCGGACGGCCTCGCCGGCAGGTTCGCCGGCGAGGTCGGACGGCTCCGGCCAGCGGCGCAGCCACTCCTCCCAGACCGGCAGGACCCGGACTACAGGGGTCTGCTGGAGCATGACCTCGCTGACCAGGACGCCCCAGGGCGTGCACTCCGCGGCCCGCCACGGCAGGTCCCTCGCGTTGGACGCGAACCAGCCATCCAGGGCGGCATGGAGGGCGGGAAGATCCGCGGTGCGGGCACGGCGGCACCGTGGCACCCGGCACTGTGGGCCCGGATTCGGGCGGCGCCGCGGCGGATACGGAGGGGGTTTGGGCTAGAGTCTCGATCCATTCAGCGTAGTAGATCCGGGTAAGAGATCCGGACGGCTGCGGGTCCTGCGGCGTGGTCGGGCGCCATAGCCCGCGCGGTTCTCTAGGCTAGAAGAATGGTCAGGCAAGGCAGTTCAGGAACGGGCGGTTCACGGCCGTTGGGTTCCGGTGGAAGGCAATCCGCGCGCAAACCTGGACGGCCCCCGCTCAGCCCGGTCTACCGCCGTCGCCGGCTGTTTGCGGGCGTGGTCCTGCTGCTCGTCATCGCCGTGGCCTTCGGCGGCTTTGTCGCCGTATCCAGCGCCATAAGTGGCGGCCAGCCTTCCGGCAGCCAGCCGACCGGGGCGGGTACCGCGCCGGTGAGTCAGCCGGCAGGCTCCGCCTCGGCTAGTTCCTCGGCGCTCTTCAGACCCTTCGGCCACACCCACCGCCACATCGGGAGACGGCTGCGAGCAGAATCTGGTGATCGTCACGGCCGCCACCGACAAGACAGGTCTATGCCGCGGGTGAGAAGCCGCTGCTGAGCCTCAAGGTGACCAACAACAACAAGGTGCCGTGCGAGGTCAACATCGGGACGTCGCAGATGGAATACATGATCACCAGCGGCTCGGACCGGATCTTCTCCTCCAGGGATTGCCAGGCGGAGAGCACGGACCTGATGAAGACCATTGCCCCGGGCAAGAGCGAGACGGCGAACTTCCCGTGGCAGCGCAACCGCACGGTGCAGGGCTGCGAACCCGTCGAGGCCAAGCCCGGAGCGGGCGGCGCCTACTATGTCTTCACCGCCCGGCTGGCGAACAAGACCAGCCCCAAGGCCGTGTTCCAGCTCGACTAACGCCGCTGATCCCTGTCGACTGCTCCGTAGACGCCGTTTTGAGCGCCCAAAAGGGCACTTGTGGAGCAATCGACGGGGTTGGAGGGGGTTAGAGGAACCGGTCCAGCAGGCTGGCCTCGGCCATGCGGCTCAGGCCCTCCCGCACGGTCCTGGCGCGCTGGTCACCGATCCCGTCCACGGTCATGAGGTCATCGATCGTTGCGGCCATCAGGAACTGCAGGCCGCCAAAGTGGTCCACCAGGCGGTCCGCGACTGCCTTCGGCACGGCCTTGAGGCCGGATAGCAGGCGGTAGCCGCGCGGCTGCACGACGGCGTCGAGGTTGGCCTCGCCGCCGGCGAAGCCGACGATCCCGGCGATCTTGCCGAGGTCGATCAGCTCGGTCGGGCCCAGGCTGACGAGGGCTTTGACCGCGTTGTCGATGTCCTCTGCGGTTGCGTCCGGGCCGGAGTAGTCGCGGATGATGACGTCGCTGCCCGGGCCGCGGCCCACGGTGAGCTCGTCCAGCTGCAGCGACAGCAGGCGGCCGTCCTCGCCCAGCTCCAGGACGTACTGGGAGATTTCCTCGGAGATCCTGCGCACCATCTCCTGGCGCTGAAGCGTGACCGCGACGTCGCGGACCGTCACCATGGCCTCGATTTCCAGGGCGGAGAGCGAGCTGGTCACCTGGTCCAGGCGCGAGCGGTAGCGTTCCAGGGTTGCCAGGGCCTGATTGGCGCGGGCCAGGACCTTCTCCGAGCCCTCCAGGACGTGGCGCAGCCCGTTCACGTACAGCGCGATGATCTGCATTGACTGGCTGACGGAAATGACCGGGACGCCCGTCTGGATTGCCACGCGTTCGGCCGTGCGGTGCCGGGTGCCCGATTCCTGCGTTTCGATGCTCGAGTCCGGGACGAGCTGGACTGCCGCGCGGAGGATGTTGCTGGCATCCTTGTCGCAGACAATGGCCCCGTCCATCTTGGCCAGTTCCCGCAGCCGGGTGGGGGAGAAGTCGATGCCGATCTCGAAGCCGCCCGAACAGATGGACTCGATGGTCCTGTCGATGCCCAGCACGATCAGCGCGCCGGTCCGTCCGCGGAGGATGCGTTCCAGTCCGTCGCGGAGGGCGGTGCCCGGTGCCACTCTGGCCAGAGTCGCCTTGAGCGAATCTTCGGGGCTCCGAGCCATAGATTTCCCTTCAAAGGTGCAGGCGCGCGCCTGCAGGTACGCCGGTTTCCAGGGTCTACCGGCAGGATCAAAAGTACTCAGTTCCCCGCTCTCCCCATGATAGGGGTAAAGCAGGGCCACTTCCGCACAGGCAAGCCTTAAAGTGGTCCATTGCGACGTGCCGCCGGGAGCCTCCGGAACGGCTGCCGCGGCTCCTGTCCCGGAGGGCATTTTGGGGCGGTGCCGGATGCTGGCGGGCGCCTCGCGCGGCGCCTGGCCGCCGCGTCGAGCGGGCCTCAAGGCTGCCGCTTCGTGCGGGGTTTGCGGCCTGCGATAAACTTGGATCCTTGGGTGTACCGCGGGTTCTCCGCGCCGTGACCCGTCCACAGCCGCAGCGAAAGTAGCAACGTGTCTCAAGAAGTCCTCAGCCCCGCCCGAGTCCAGGAGATTCACAAGCAGGCGGCCCGGCGCCGGACATTCGCGGTCATTTCGCACCCCGACGCCGGCAAGTCCACCCTGACGGAGGCCCTCGCGCTGCACGCCAAGGTGATCGGCACTGCCGGCGCCTCCAGCGGCAAGGCCAACCGCAAGGAGACGGTCTCGGACTGGATGCAGATGGAAAAGGACCGCGGCATCTCCATCAGCTCCGCCGCGCTGCAGTTCGCCTACCGGGACACCGTCATCAACCTCCTGGACACCCCTGGCCACGCGGACTTCTCCGAGGACACCTACCGCGTGCTGGCGGCCGTGGACTGCGCCGTCATGCTGGTCGACGCCGCCAAGGGCCTCGAAACCCAGACCATGAAGCTCTTCGAGGTCTGCAAGCAGCGCAACCTGCCCATCATCACCGTCATCAACAAGTGGGACCGGCCGGGCCTGGACGCCCTGGCCCTCATGGACGAGATCACCGAGCGCACCGGGCTGCAGCCGATGCCGCTGACCTGGGCCGTGGGGATCTCGGGCGACTTCCGCGGCGTCTGGGACCTGCGCAATGACCGTTTCGCGCAGTTCAAGCGCAACAACGCCGGCGCCAACATCGCCCTCACCGAGTACTTCACCCCGGACGAGGCCGCCGCCAGCCAGGGCGACGACTGGTCCAACGCCGTGGACGAGGCAGGGCTGGTCATCGAATCCAACCTGGCGTTCGACGTCGAGGCCTTCCACGCCGGCAAGGCGACGCCGATCCTCTTCAGCTCGGCCGCGCTCAACTTCGGTGTGAAGGAAATCCTCGACGCCCTCGTCGACTTCGCCCCGCCGGCTGCCCCGCGGCCCGACGTCGACGGCGATCCCCGCCCGGTCGATGCCCCGTTCGCCGGATTCGTCTTCAAGGTCCAGGCCGGCATGAACAAGGCGCACCGCGACCACGTCGCCTTCATCCGCGTCTGCTCCGGCATGTTCGAGCGCGGCATGGTGGTCACCCAGGGGCGGACCGGCAAGTCCTTCGCCACCAAGTACGCCCAGCAGGTCTTCGGCCGCGAACGCGAGGTGATCGACGAGGCATTCCCGGGCGATGTGGTGGGCCTCGTGAACGCCTCATCCCTCCGCGTGGGCGACAGCCTGTTCCTGGACCAGCCGGTGGAGTTCCCCGCGATCCCGCTGTTCGCCCCGGAACACTTCCAGGTGGCGCGCTCCAAGGACCCCAGCCGGTTCAAGCAGTTCCGCCGCGGCATCGAGCAGCTCGAGCACGAGGGCGTCATCCAGGTGCTCCGCTCCGACATCCGCGGTGACCAGGCGCCCGTGCTTGCCGCCGTCGGCCCGATGCAGTTCGAGGTGGTCGAAGACCGCATGGCCCACGACTTCAGCGCGCCGATGCGGCTGGAGCGCCTGCCGTATTCCCTGGCCCGGATCTCGACCGCCGACGCCATGCCGGCGCTGGCCAACGTGCCGGGCGCCGAGGTCCTCCTGCGGTCCGACGGCGAATACCTGGCCCTGTTCAACGACGTCTGGGCCCTGCGCCGGATCGAAAAGAACCACCCTGACCTCACCCTGGTGCCGATCGGGACCCACAACCCCGCCAAATAGTGGCGAAAATGCCGGGCCGGGAGACCCCTTGGCGGGTCTTCCGGAATCCGGTTTCCGCGTTATTATAAGTAAGCTTGCTTATGATGCGGGCGCCGGGGTCAGTTTTCCGGCTTTGAACTGATCCGCCAGATTCCAGCGGCGGGCCCCATTAGAGGGACCACGTAGATCTTTTGACAACTATGGACCCCGGTTTCCTGCTCAGCGGACGCTACCGGATCGAAGAACTCATTGGCCGGGGCAGCCAATCGAGTGTGTACCGTGCCACGGACGAGGTCCTGGGACGCGAAGTGGCAGTCAAACTCTTCCGCGACAACGCTGTGCATGAAAGCACAGTGGAACGAAAACGCAGCGAAAGACAACGCAGCGGACGAGGAACGGGCCCGCAGGCAAAGCGACGAAGTTCGGATCCTTGCAGGGACGGCCCACCATGCCCTCGTGACACTGTTCGACGCCGGGGCGGACCTCAGCGACCCGAACCGCCCGCTCAGTTACCTGGTGATGGAACTGGTCCGGGGCCCCGACCTCCGCCGGCGCTCGGCCGAGGGCCCGCTCTCGGCGGCCCACATGGCGCTGATCGGACACGATCTCGCCGACGGTCTGGCGCACATCCACCACCACGGCATCATCCACCGGGACGTCAAGCCGGCCAACATCCTGCTGGTGGACTACAGCGCCGAGGACCGGCGTCCGCGCGCCAAACTCAGCGACTTCGGCGTGGCCATCACCATCCGCGAAGGCCACCACGGCGACCCTGACGACAGTTCCGGCACGCCGGCCTACCTCAGCCCCGAACAAGCCGCCGGCGAACCGGCGGGCCCCGCCAGTGACGTCTATTCGCTGGGGCTGGTCCTGCTGGAAGGCCTGACCGGGAAGATGGCGTACCCCGGCGCGCCGGTCCAGTCCGCCCTGGCCCGGCTGCTCCACGACCCGGACATCCCCGAAGGACTCGCGCCCATGTGGGTGGCCCTGCTGACCTCCATGCTGGACCGGGATCCGGCGGCCCGCCCGCCGGCCCGCGAAGTCTCCCTGGCCCTGCGCCAGGAAGTCATCAACGGTGCCGGACGCCACCGCCGCGACGCGGCCCCGCTGCTGACCGATGAAGAAGGGCGCATGCAGGCGGTGGGGCGGTACGGGATCCTGGACACCCCGGCAGACGGTGCCTTCGACCGTATCGCGGCGCTGGCCGCACGCATGTTCTCGGTGCCCGTGGCGATCGTCAGCGTGGTGGACCATGACCGCATCTGGTTCAAGGCCCACCACGGCACGGACGTAACGGAGATCGGCCGCGACCCCGGGCTGTGCGCTTCTGCCGTCCTGCAGGGCGATGCCTGGATTGTCCAGGACGCCCTCAACGATCCCCGGACGCTGTCCAACCCGCTCGTGGCCGGCGAATTCGGCCTGCAGTTCTACGCCGGGGTGCCGCTGCGCACCCCGGACGGCTACAACCTGGGCACCTTCTGCATCCTGGACCGAGAGCCGCGCGAGTTCAGCGATGAGGACACCGCCGCGCTCGAGGACCTGGCGGCGCTCGTGATGCATGACCTGCAACTGCGGCTCCACAGCCGGCGGGCGCTCGCCGGGTAAGCGACGGCGGTGCCGCACGGCATCGGGTCCGACGTCGGTGCCCGGCGCGGACCGGCTGGCGGTGCCGTCCGACATCACGTCCGCCGTCGGCGGGTCGGCTTACCGCCGGCCGGCGTGCAGGGCCAGCTCGAGTTCGAAGCGCGCCGTCGGGTCCTCGAGGGCGTCGCCGAAGAGTTCGCGCAGCTGCGCCGCCCGGTAACCCACGGTCTGCGGGTGGATCCCGAGCTCGGCGGCCACCGGGGCCCGCTGGCCCCAGTGCCGCAGCCAGGAGAGCAGGGTTTCCGCGAGCCGCTCCCGCTGCGCGGGACGAAGCCCTTCCAGCGGCGCCAGCCGGCGGTTGGCGAGCTCGGTGATGGCCGAGGGTTCCGCTCCGAGAATCACCAGGGCCAGGTGCTCGTCGGCCCAGATCGGAGGGTCGTCCGGCCCTTCGCGCGGAGGCAGCGCCGCGGCCGCCAGCACGGCCAGCCGCAGTGAATCCGGAACCTTTTCCCAGCCGCCGGAAGGCCCCACGGCGGCTCCGCGCCCCTTCAGGGCCCGGTCCAGTTCCTCCCGGGCGGACTTGGACTTCCGCGCCGGGACCAGGGCAACGACGTCGGTCTCGCGCTCAATCACCAGGGTTCCGGGACCGAGGCGCAGCCGCAGCCCGGCCGCCCGGTCCAGCGGAAGCGTCACCACCGCCATGCGCTTCGGCAGGGACCAGTCCGCCATCGCCGCCGTCTGGCGCAGGGCCGCCTCGTCGGCCTGGCCGAGCAGGAGCAGGTCCAGCAGTTCGGTGCGCCGACGGTCCACCGCGCCGGCGCGTTCGGACTGTTCAAAGGCGTAGGCCTCGGCGCTGACTGCCGACAGCTCGTCGATGTAGGCGAGGATCGATTCCCCCAGATCCACCACGACGCCCTGGCCCAGATGGTGTTCCACTGAGACCTTGGACATTTCCCGGAATGTTACGCGGGCGCCCATCCGGTAGGCGCTCAGCAGGGCGTCCATGCTCCGGCCCTGCCGGAACTCGCCGCTGCCCAGCCCGGCCACGAGTTCCCGGCTTTCCTCGGACAATGCCGGCAGCCGGGTCCCGGGCAGTTGCAGGAACCGGTCCAGGGCCGCGGCCACGCCCCTTCGCAGGCCCCGGCCGAAGCGCCCCTCAATCGGCCTGGCGTACGCCGGAACGAGCTGCGGGACGGCCTCGATGATGGCCTCGACAATGCCGGGCATCCTGGGACGCAGCATGTCGCTGACCTCCCGCGGCAGGGCCAGCCACGGAGGATCGTAGGCGGGGGCGGGGCCGGCGGGCTCCCGGGCGGGGGAAGCGTTCATGGACAATCCAAAGAGTTGTTGCGGTGGAATAGTTTTCTAGAGTCGATCGTATGCCTTGAGTGAAGAAGTATGGCGCAAACTGACATAAGCTTGATGAATGATCCGGCTCCGTAAGCTGGCGCGCGCCGCATCTCTACTGACCACCCCCCTAGCTCCAGAAGACATTCTGTCGCTGTTCAATCCCGTGTTCTCCGCCCGCCAGTTGCGCGGCGTGGTCACCCGGGTGGTTCCAGAAACGGCCGATTCCGCCACCATTTTCTTCCGTCCCGGCCGCGGCTGGCAAGCGCATCTTGCCGGCCAGTGGGCCCGTATCGGCGTCGAGCTCGACGGCGTCCGCCACTGGCGGTCCTATTCGCTCAGCGCCCCCGCCGGGCAGGACCCGGCAATCACCGTTACCGACATGGGCGCCGTCTCCGGGGCCCTCGTGCGCGACACCAAACCCGGAGACGTCCTGTTCCTGGCGCCTCCGCAGGGCGATTTCGTCCTGCCTGAGCACCCCCGCCCGCTGCTCATGCTCACCGCGGGCAGCGGGATCACCCCGGTGATGTCGATGATCCGCACCCTCGTGCCGCACCGCCCCGACTCCGACGTCGTCCTCATCCACACCGCCCGCACCGCCGCGGACGCCATCTTCCGTGAGGAACTCGCCGAGCTCGCCGACCAGTTCCCCAACCTCCGCGTCACGCACTGGTTCACGGGAGAGCGCGGACGGCTGGACTTCACCTCTGCCGCTGACCTGGACCGGCTTTGCCCGGACTGGCGCCAGCGCGCCGCCTATGCGTGCGGCCCGGAAGAATTCCTCAACGACACCGAGGCGCTGTGGGAAGCCGAAGCTGTGGACGCCCCGCCGGCCGTGGCGGACAAGCCGGGCACCCTGACCATCGAACGCTTCACCACCAGCCTCGCCGCCGGTGCCGGGCACGACGGCGGACTGGTCACCTTCGAGACCTCCGACCGCGAGGTCGAGGCCGACGGCGACACCCCGCTGCTCGATGTCGGCGAGGACGCCGGTGTCCTGATGCCCAGCGGCTGCCGCATGGGCATCTGCCACAGCTGCCTCATCCCGCTGCGCGCCGGCCACGTCCGTGACCTTCGCACCGGCGAAGTGCACGGCGAGCCGGGCCAACTAATCCAGACGTGCGTGTCGGCAGCCGCCGGCCCCGTTAACCTCGACCTCTGAGGAGTATCACCGCATGACGACTGTTTCCAGCAAACCGGATCTTTCCGGCGCCGACACCCCCGCCGCAGGCAGTTCAACCAGGCGGTTCTGCCGACGCCGCCGCAGCAAAGGTGCGCACGGCCGCGAAGACGCGGCCCGGCGCCCTCGCCGAGACCGGCAGCCCGCTGCTGCGTCCGCCCGCGGCCGCCCACCTCTCCGACGAGCAGGTGGCGGAGCTGGGGCGCGAACTCGACGCCATCAAGGACGACATCCTCGCCAAGCGCGGATGCATCGGACGCCGCGTACATCCGCCGCATGATCAAGATCCAGCGCGGCCTGGAGCTCTCCGGCCGTGCCCTGCTCCTGGTCAGCAAGAAGAAGCCCGCCTGGATCGCCGGCACCACGCTGCTGAGCTTCGCCAAGATCCTGGAAAACATGGAACTCGGGCACAACATCCTGCACGGCCAGTGGGACTGGATGCGGGACCCGGACATCCACTCCACCACGTGGGAATGGGACTTCGTCACCCCCGCGCGCTCCTGGCAGCACACCCACAACGATCTCCACCACCGCTGGACCAATGTGATCGGCAAGGACAACGACGTCGGATACAACCTGCTGCGCATGGACCCTCAGCAGGAATGGAAGCCCTTCAACCTGGGCAATCCGCTCTACAACGCGCTGCTGGCACCCGTCTTCGAGTGGGGCATCGCGATCTACGACCTCGAACTGGTGGACTACAAGGAGGGCAAGAAGTCCAAGGAAGCCCTGACCAAGGACCTGAAGGCCCTCGGGCGCAAGGCACTGAAGCAGTTCACCAAGGACTACGCCGCCACGCCCGCCGTCGCCATGCTCACCGGTTCCGGCAAACAGGCCCTCTACGGCACCCTGACCGCCAACGCCGTCCGCAACGTGTGGGCGCACGCGGTGATCTTCTGCGGCCACTTCCCGGACGGGACGGACACCTTCACCGAGGAAATGGTGGAAGGCGAGACCCGCGGCGACTGGTACGTGCGGCAGATGATCGGCTCCGCCAACATCTCCGGTTCCAAGTTCATGCACCTGATGACCGGCAATCTTTCGCACCAGATCGAGCACCACCTCTTCCCGGACATTCCGTCCAACCGCTACGCCGAAGTGGCGCCGAAGGTTCAGGAGATCTGCAAGCGGTACGGCCTGCCGTACACCACCGGCCCGATCTGGAAGCAGGTCGGCTCCACCTGGGCCAAGGTCTTCAAACTGGCCCTGCCGCCCAAGAAGGCCTAGGCCCACCAGCCCGGGTCCGCCCGGACGGCACCATGAAGAAGGGGCGTCTGCCATCGCGGCAGGCGTCCCTTTTGCGTCGCGCGCAGGCGGGGCGGGCTCAGGCTTGCTCGCCACACCTAGAACGTGGGCCAGCCGCGGGTTGCCGGGGAGGACCGAAAAGCCGAAGCGCTCCAGGCCCTGAACGGTGAGGCCTGCCCCGGCAATCATGGCGACGGTGTCGCGGTTCGGGTGGCAGCCGCCCGCCATCCGGCTCCACAGCGGTGTGACCAGGTCTTCGGCGACGCCAAGCACACGGTGTGCCGAGCGGACGTGTTCATAGAACAGGAGCAACCCGCCGGGCCGCAGGACCCGGACCACTTCCGCCAGGGCGACGGACTGGTCCGCCACGCTGCACAGCACCAAGCTGGAGACGACGACGTCTACCGAGGCGTCCGCCGTCGGCACCGATTCCGCCACGCCCTCTTCCACGGTGACAGGCACCGGTGCCGTGCGGGCGGCGGCCAGGGCCAGCCCCCGGAGCGTGGGGTCCGGTTCGAGGGCCAGCACGCCCGTCACCGCGGCCGGGTAGAACGGGAAGGTGGCCCCGTAGCCCGCCCCGATTTCGACGACGGCGCCGTACGCCGCTTCGACGAGGCGCCGGCGGTGCTCCGTTGCGCCGCGGGCGTCCATCCGCGGACCCGCGCGGGCATAGGATCTTCCGAATGACGCATCGCGGCGGCTGGTCTGCGGCATGGGGGCCTCCAGCAGCTCAGCTGACCGTGGCCGGATTGAGCTTGAGCCTGCGCAGCAGCTGGGCGTTCAGGGCAACAACAATGGTCGACGCCGACATCATCACGGCGCCCGCGGCGGGGGAGAGGACGATTCCCGCGAAGGCGAGGACGCCGGCCGCCAGCGGCACCGAGATGATGTTGTACCCGGTGGCCCACACGAGGTTTTGCCACATCTTCCGGTAGCTGGCCTTGGACAGGTCGAGCATCGACAGCACGGCCCGGGGATCGTTGCCGGCCAGGACCACGCCGGCGGATTCCACCGCCACATCCGTGCCGCCGCCAATCGCGATCCCCACCTCGGCCCGTGCCAGCGCGGGGGAGTCGTTGACGCCGTCGCCCACCATGGCCACTTTCAGTCCGCGGCCCTGCAGTTCGGCCACTTTCTTGTCCTTGTCGGCGGGGAGGACCTCGGCGAAGACCTCGTCGATCTTGAGCTCGTCCGCTACTGCCCGGGCCACCTGCCGGGCGTCGCCGGTGATCATGGCCACCTTGATGCCGCGCGCCTGAAGCGCATGGACGGCCTGGCGGGACTCGGGCCGCACGGCGTCCTCGAGGCTGACAGCGCCCAGGACGGTGCCGCCGTCCACGACGTGGAGCACGGCGGCGCCGCGCTCCAGCCAGGCACCGGTGGCGGCGGCCAGAGCCTGCGGTACCTGCAAACCCAGCTCGCGGAGCAGCGCCGGGCCGCCGACGTGGACCGTGCGGCCATCGACCGTGGCGCGGACTCCGCGGCCGGTCAGCGAGGTGAACCCCTCCGCCGTCGGGATCTCCAGCCCCCGCTCCCGGGCGGCGGCAACGATCGAGCGGGCCACCGGATGTTCGCTGTCCGCCTCCACGGCGGCGGCGAGGGCAAGCACTGCGTCCTGGCCGGTGGCTGTGGCCGTGCCTGCGGCGGTGGCGACCGCCTTGAGCTCCGGCTCGCCCCTGGTCAGGGTTCCGGTCTTGTCGAACAGCACGACGTCGACAGTCCGCATGCGCTCCAGCGCCATCCGGTTCTTGATCAGGACGCCCGCCCGGGCCGCCCGCTCAGTGGAGATGGCGATGACGAGCGGGATGGCAAGCCCCAGCGCGTGGGGGCAGGCGATCACCAGGACGGTCACCGTGCGGGTGACGGCGTCGGTGACGCTTCCCATCAGCGTCCAGAAGATGAAGGTGAGGGCGCCGGTGCCGGCGGCGAAGTAGAAGAGGAACGCCGCGGCCCTGTCGGCGAGGGCCTGGGCCCGGGAGGAGGATGCCTGTGCCTCGGCCACGAGGCGCTGGATGCCGGCCAGGGCGGTGTCCTCGCCGATGGCTGACACCCGGACCCGCACGGAGTTGTCCGTGGCGATGGTACCGGCCACCACGGGGTCGCCGGGTGTTCGCAGGACAGTCTTCGATTCGCCGGTGATCATCGATTCGTCGAATTCGGCGTGGCCGTCGCTGACCGTGCCGTCGGCCGGCATCCGGCCGCCGGGGCGGACCAGGATGGTGTCTCCGGCGCGGAGCTCGGAGACGCTGACAGTCTCCATGCCGGCGTCCGTGACACGTTCCGCCTCGTCGGGCAGCAGCGCCGCCAGGGCGTCCAGTGCGCCTTGGGCCGAGCCGAGGGCGCGCATCTCGATCCAGTGGCCCAGCAGCATGATGGGGACCAGCAGCGCCAGCTCCCACCAGAAGTCGAGGTCGAAGCCGCCGAGGCCCAGGCTGGTCACCCATGAGGCGATGAAAGCGACGCTGATGGCCATGGCGATCAGCAGCATCATGCCCGGTTTGCGCGTCCTCAGTTCGTTGAGGCCGCCCGTGAGGAACGGCCGGCCGCCGTACAGGAAGATCGCCGTACCGAACACGGGCGGAATCCAGGCGGAGCCGGGAAAGGCGGGAGGTTCGTAGCCCAGGAGATCCGCGAACATGGGGCTGAAGAAGAGCACCGGCACGGCCAGGGCCAGTGTCAGCCAGAACCTGTCCCTGAACATTGCGACGCTGTGCCCGGCGTGCTGGCCGTGGCTGTGCACCATGTGGTCGTCCGCGGCGGGGCCCGTAGCGGCAGGGGCGGCCGGGTGCACTGCATGATTGCCGTGCGGCGTCCCGTGCGGGCCGTGATTGCGGATGCCCTGGTCGACGCCTGGGCTGCCGTGCCGGTGTTCCATGATGCGTGCTCCTGAAGGATGGCCAGTCATGTGCGATTACCCTCAACATACCCCCGGGGGGTATGTTGCGCAAGGGGTCGCATGATTCAGCGGACCTCGATCACGCCCATCATCCCGAGGTCCTCGTGGTCCAGGATGTGGCAGTGGTAGGCGGACTTTCCGGTGAAGTCCTTGAAGGCAATCCTGACGGTCACCTGTCCGTTCGCCGGCACATTGACCACGTCCTGCCAGACCGGGAAGCGGGGCCCTCACCATTGACCGAAATGAGCTGCATGGGCCAGACGTGCAGGTGGAACGGGTGGTCCATGGGACTGGTATTGATCACAGTCCACTCCTCCACACTGCCGGCCGCCACAGTGGTGTCGGTCCGGGCGGCGTCGAATTCCCGGCCGTTGATGGTGAAAGCCATCATCCCGGCGCCGCCTCCGCCCATCGGGCCCCGGCTCATGCCGGCCGCCAGCAGAAACTGCCGGTGCGCGGCGACAGGGACCTGGCGCAGGTCCGCAGGGGCCGGCCGGGGCGGCAGCCCGGCGGGGCCGGCAGCGGGTTCCCCCGCAACCTGGAGCGTCGCCAGGGGGACGCCCTGGGGCTGGTCCGCCGGCCCGCGCCCGGCGGAACCCCGGCCCATCATCCCGGGCATGCTGCCGCGGTCGTAGTAAGCGGCCCGGAGAACTGACTGGCCGGCCGCCGTAGTCACCAGGAGGTCGGCCCGGTTCCCCGGGGCCAGGAGCACTTCGTCCACAGGTACCGGAGACTGGAAGCGCCCGGAGTCCATCCCGAGCAGTTGCATGCTCTGTCCGTCCAATTGCAGCCGGAGGTAGCGGGCCACGCAGGCGTTGATCATCCGCCACCTTTCCCGCTGCCCGGGAAGGGCGCTGAGCAGGGGGTTGCTTTGGCCGTTGACGAGCACCAGCCCGCCCTCCCGGCCGGCCATGCGCTCTGCCGGCGGAACGCTCCGGACGTATCCGGCGGCGTCCAGGTCCGTGTCCGACACCATCAGCACGCGGTCCATGGCGGCCGGAATGACGTCGGCATCCTCGACCACGATGGCCCCGAAGAGGCCGCCGAAGATCTGCTCCGCGACCATGCCGTGATGGTGGGGGTGGTACCAGTAGACCCCGGGCGGGTGGTCCGCCGGGAGCCGGTATTCGTAGTCAAAGCCGGCGCCGGGAGCCACCGTGACAAAGACATTGTCCCCGTTTCCCTGCGGGGACACGTGGAGCCCGTGCACGTGGAGGTTGGTGGGTTCGGCCAGGCGGTTCAGCAGCCTGATGCTGAGCACGTCGCCGGCGCGCAGGCGCAGCGTGGGGCCGGGACTGCCTCCGTTGTAGCCAAGGGCCGTGGCCGGGCGGCCGGCGAGTTGCATCTGGCCCCGGGCCGCCTCCAGCTCGAGCGCCAAGGTGCCGCCGGTGCTGCGCAGCTCGGCCGGGTGAGTCAGTGCAGCTCCGGTGACCGGCGCGGTGCGGGACGTCAGCGTCCAGGCGAGCCCGGCCGCGCCTACCGCGGTTCCGGCCACGCCAAGGCCGCCAAGGAGCAGCGCATTGCGCCGGCTGAGGGGCTGCACTAGGGCTCCTCGCCGAGCACCTTCAGGTTCTCCCGGTACTGCTCCACGGTGAGCTCGCCCCGCGCAAAGCGTTCGTCAAGGATCAGGCGGGCCTGGGACCGTCCGGGAGGAGAAATCGGCGGAGCATTCGGCGAATGCGTCGGGGGAGGAGGAAAAGAGCCGGGAGGGGCGCCCTGTCCGGGCGGTGAATACTGCCCATGCGGCCCCGGGCCCGGCAGCTGGCCCCGGCCCGGACCGTCATGGCTGACGCCGCCGGTCAGGAGCCGGATCGCCAGGATGACCAGAACCACAATCCCGGCCAGCAGGAACACACCCCAGAGCCACATCCAGCCGAACTCGTAGCCGTAACCCCACATCATGTCGCACCCCTTCGCCGTGGCTGCCGTGGCGGCACGGCGGCCGGGTCGGCCGGGTCGCATCCGTGGCAGGGCCGGGGAGATCCGTCGGCCGCATCCGCCGCCCACATCCTGCGGCCACCATCCCATCGTGCGTCCGCCGCGACGGCGGCGTTAGGGTCCTAAGTCGCCTCTCTGTCCGCCGCCTCTGCCTGCGGCCGGCAGGTCCCCGGCTGGCAACGGCCTCAGACGGCTCAGCTGATCAGCAGCCCCAATGCCTCGGCCAGGTGGCCGACCTCCCGGACCGAGAAGCCTGCGGGAACCGGGCCGTGCCCGTTGGGGCTGGCCGGCACCACGGCATGGGTGAAGCCGAGCCGGTGTGCCTCCTGGATGCGCTGGTTGATGCCGGGTACCGGACGGACTTCACCCGCCAGGCCCACCTCGCCGAAGGCAATCAGCCGCTGGGGGAGCGGCTTCCTGGCCTTCGCCGAAGCCACGGCCAGGGCCACTGCCAGGTCCGTGGCGGGTTCGCTGAGCTTGACGCCGCCGACCGTTGCCACATAGGAGTCGTCCTTGTTCAGCAGGCAGCCGGCGCGCTGCTGCAGCACGGCCAGCAGCATCGCCACCCGCGAGCTGTCCAGTCCGCTCGTGGCGCGGCGGGGCTGCGAGCTGGCGCTCTCGGCGAGCAGGGCCTGGACCTCGGCCAGCAGCGGCCGGCGGCCCTCCAGCGTGACCGTGATGCAGGTTCCGGAGACCGGCTCCTTGGTCCGCGAGACGAACAACCCGCTGGGATCGGCGAGGCCGGTGATGCCGTCCTCGTTCAAGTCAAAGCAGCCGACGTCGTCGGTAGGTCCGTAGCGGTTCTTGACGGCGCGCAGCAGCCGCAGCCGCGAGTGCCGTTCGCCCTCGAACTGGCAGACGACATCCACGAGGTGTTCCAGCAGCCGGGGGCCGGCGATGGAGCCGTCCTTGGTCACGTGCCCCACCAGCAGCGTGGTCATGTTGCGGCGCTTGGCCGCGGCGATCAGGGACGCCGCAACCTCGCGCACCTGGGACACCCCGCCGGCGCTGCCTTCGACGTCGGCGCTGCTCAGGGTCTGGACGGAGTCCACGATCAAGAGCCGCGGTTCAAGCTTCTCCACCTGCCCCAGCGCCTGCCCGAGGTCCGTTTCGGCGGAGAGGTACAGGGATTCGGCCACGGCGTCGATCCGGTCCGCGCGGAGCTTGACCTGGGCGGCGGATTCCTCGCCGGTGATGTAGAGGACGTCCTGCGCGGTGCGGGCGAATTTGGCCGCGACGTCCAGCAGCAGCGTGGACTTGCCCACCCCGGGTTCGCCCGCGAGGAGGATCACGGCGCCGGGCACCAGGCCGCCGCCGAGCACGCGGTCGAGTTCGTCCACGCCGGTGGGCAGGAAGGCCGCGGTAGTGGCGTCGATTTCGGCGATCCGGCGGGCCGGTTCGAGGACCGTGGTGGCCGCCGTCGTCCGCGCTACGGCGGTGCCGGTCTCCTCAACGCTGCCCCAGGCCTGGCACTCGCCGCAGCGGCCCACCCACTTGGCGGTCGTCCAGCCGCATTCCGCGCATTTATAGCCCGGTGCCTTCGGCCCCCGGGAAGTCTTCGTAGCCATTGGTCCACACTATCGGGGGACAGTGACAACCAACGGCGCCGCCAGCCGGAAGCGCGGCTGGCAGCGCTTAAACCGGCAGCGCCTAGAGCGGGGGGAGGATGTCCCGGGCTTCCTCGGAATCCACACCGGCGGCCTCGAGCAGGTCCACCATGAGCGGGCGGAACAGCATGACCACCGTTTCGCCCTCGAGCCGGTGGACATCCAGCATCCGGGGATGCAGGCGGCCGGCGATCTCCCGCAGCTCGGACCGGGCCGTCCGCAGGTGGGCGCGCCGGGCGCCGTCGTGCACCTCCGCCAGGCCCAGCGACAGTTCGTCGACGGCGGCAGCGGTCTCCTGCAGGACCTCGGCGATGTTCTGGGTGGCCTCGTCCGAGAGCGCGGCATGGTTGATGGCGCTGGTCAGGCGGCGGGCGAAGACCCGGCTGTTTCGCAACGCGAGGTCGATATAGTCCAGCGACTGCTCCATCTGGTCCAGCTCCTCCCGGTGCCGGCGGTAGGCGGGGGCCAGGGTGGCCACCTCGCCGGAGGAGCGCAGGGACTGGCGCATGGCGTCGACGAGGGGCTGGCAGTTCCGCCCGCGGATGAGCGCATGCCAGGCCTGGGTGGAGTCGCTGTAGCTCAGCGCCGAGGCGCATTCCCGCAGCACCTCGGCGAGCTCGTGGAGGAGCTTTTTGACGTCATTGCGGGGCTCGCGCCGGGGGTCCTTGGGAACGAGGATGGTCACCAGCAGCGCGAACACCCCGCCCACCACGGCGTCGATGCTGCGCGTGAACGGCCCGCCGGCCGGCGCGGGCAGGAGCACCACGAGCACCGACTGCAGGCCGAGCTGGGTGGTGAAGATGGTCCCGCTGTCCAGGAACCGGGCCAGCAGGATGGAAAACAGGAGAACGACGGCGGCCTGCCAGATTCCGGAGCCCAGCCAGTGCAGCAGCAGGTCCCCGACCACGATTCCGATCGTGCAGCCCAGGCCCACCTCGATGACGCGGCGCAGCCTGGGGTCGCGGGAAAAACCGAGGGCAATCAGGGACGACGTGGCCGCAAACAACGGCCCGGAATGGCCCAGGACGTATTCGGCGAACGCGTAGGCGCTGACGGCGCAGGCGGTCATCTGGATGGCCGGGCCCAGGGAGTTCCGGCTCCGGACAAAGCCGGTGCGGACCCGGCCGCGCAGGAATCGTGCGCTTGCGGAGAGTCCAGTCGCGGAGGCCATGCCCTCCAGTCTATTTGCTGCCCCGGGGGCCGGCCGTTCACGGCAGGACACGGCCCGGGCCATACTGCGGGGCCTTCACCACGGGCCACCATCACACGCCCATCCGGCCTTCATCACACGCTGCGCCGATACGACTGTGACGCACAGAACACAATGGCCGCCCGGCAGATGTAAGCCAATAGTCCGGCGTCGTTAACCGTCCGTTCACCTTGGACCGCAATTCTCTTCATCTGGGCGACCTACCTTCGGTAAAGGTACAAACCGTACGCATCCCTGCTGGCCCTCTCCGGCCCGGCACGCACAGCCCTGAAAGGGGTACAACTAAGTGAAGGCACTCCGCTTCGGCCGCAACGCGGCTATCGCAGTTATCGCCGCCGGCGCACTCGCGCTGACCGCTTGCGGTTCGGACAACGCAACCAACACGGCCACGTCCGCCGCGCCGTCCGCCTCGGGTCCCGCGGTCACCGGCACGCTGACCGGCATCGGTTCTACCGCCCAGGGCGCGGCCATGGATGTCTGGAAGACCAACTTCGCTTCCGCGAACCCGGGTGCCACTGTGCAGTACTCCCCGGACGGTTCCGGCGCCGGACGCAAGGCGATCCTCGACGGCTCGGCCCAGTTCGCCGGCTCCGATGCCTACCTCAAGGATGAAGAGCTCGCCAGCTCCAAGGAAAAGTGCGGTCCCGACGGAGCCATCGACATCCCGGTCTACATTTCCCCGATCGCCGTGGCCTTCAACCTGCCTGGCATCACGGACCTGAAGCTCGACGCTCCCACCGTTGCCAAGATCTTCCGCGGCCAGATCGCCAACTGGAACGACCCCGCCATCGCGGCCCTGAACCCGGGCGTCCAGCTGCCGGACCTCAAGGTCACCCCGGTGAACCGCTCGGATGACTCCGGCACCACCACCAACTTCACGGACTACCTGTCCGCCGTTGCCCCCGAGGTCTGGACCGACAAGGCCGCCGGCATCTGGCCCGCGTCCCTGCAGGGCGAGAACGCCAAGGGTACCTCGGGTGTTGTCAAGACCGTCACCGACACCCCCGGTGCCGTGACCTACGCCGACGACTCCGCCGTCAGCGGCAAGCTCGGCACCGCGCAGATCAAGGTCGGCGACTCCTTCACGAAGATCTCCGCCGAGGCCGCTTCCAAGGCAGTCGACGCAGGCAAGCCGGTTGAGGGCCGCAACCCCAACGACCTCGCCATCAAGCTGGACCGCACCACCACGGTCGCCGGCGCCTACCCGATCGTCCTGGTGTCCTACCACATCGTCTGCACCACCTATGACACGCAGGCCACCGCCGACCTCGTCAAGGCCTTTGTCAGCTACGCAGCGTCCGACGCCGGCCAGAAGGCCGCCGCCGACGCCGCCAAGTCGGCGCCGCTGTCCAAGACCCTCCAGGACAAGGCAATGGCGGCCCTCGAAGCCGTCAAGGGCAAGGCCTAGGGATACGCTGCACCGCGAGGCATAGTGGAAACACCAGCCTGACGAAGGTTCCCTGTTCCGAAACGGCCGTCACCGGCGGCCGCCACGGAGCAGGGAACCGACGCATTTGTTCCAAACATCAAGACTTGCCGGACACGGGCCGCGGAGGCGTCCGCGGCCGGTGTCCGGATCCCACCCAAACCGAAGGATCGTGAAGTGACCACCACCTCCCTGACCTCGTCCCGGGGCGCAGGCCGCGCCGGAGACAAAGTCTTCTCCGCAGCCACCCTGGCCGCAGGGTGCCTGATCCTTGCGGTGCTCTTCGGTGTGGCGCTGTTCCTGATCGTCCAGTCCCTCCCGGCCCTCACGGCCTCGCCGGACAAGATCCAGGGTGGCGAAGGATTCTTCACCTACATCTGGCCGCTCGTCATCGGCACGCTCATCGCCGCCGTGATCGCCCTGGCAATCGCCACCCCGATCGCGATCGGCGTGGCGCTGTTCATTTCGCACTACGCCCCGCGCAAGCTCGCCTCCGGCCTCGGCTACGTAGTTGACCTGCTCGCCGCCATCCCTTCCGTGGTCTATGGCGCCTGGGGGGTTGCGTTCCTCGCCAAGGAAATCTCCCCGGCCTACGACTGGCTGGCCAAAAACATGGGCTGGCTGCCGATCTTCCAGGGCCCTGCCTCCGCTACCGGCAAGACCATCCTCACGGCCGGGATCGTGCTGGCCGTCATGGTCCTGCCGATCATCACCTCCCTGAGCCGAGAGATCTTCCTGCAGACCCCCAAGCTGCACGAAGAGGCCGCGCTGGCGCTCGGTGCCACTCGCTGGGAAATGATCCGGACGGCCGTGCTGCCGTTTGGCCGTCCCGGCATTGTCAGCGCCGTGATGCTGGGCCTGGGCCGCGCGCTCGGCGAGACCATGGCAGTGGCGCTGGTCCTTTCCTCCGGCGCCTTGACCGCCAGCCTCATCCAGTCCGGCAACCAGACCATCGCCGCCGAAATCGCCCTGAACTTCCCCGAGGCCAGCGGCCTGAAGGTCAGCACCTTGATTGCCGCCGGCCTGGTGCTATTCGTCATCACCCTGTGCGTGAACATGATCGCCCGCTGGATCATTACCCGGCACAAAGAATTCTCGGGAGCCAACTAAATGACCTCCACCCTGACCCCGGTCCGGAAGCGATCGGCCCTCACCAAGGGCCAGCTGCCCAAGGCCGCTCCCTACATCGTCCTGGCCGTTGCCTTGATCCTCGGCGCCGCGATCCTGGCGCTGATCGGCTTCAATGCCTTCGGCTGGGGAATCGTTTCCGCCATTCTCTTTGCCGCCGGACTGGTCGGCTGGAGCCTTGTCGTTGAAGGCTCCCGCAAGGCCAAGGACAAGTTGGCGACCTGCCTTGTCGTGGGCTCCTTCCTGGTTGCCCTGCTGCCCCTAGTGTCGGTGATCTGGACCGTGCTGGTGAACGGGCTCCCCGGCCTATTGGACCCCGGCTTCCTCACCACCTCCATGAACGGCGTCACCGGCGCCTTCGACAACAAGACGGTCGAGGAAGGCGCCCCATTACTGGGCGGCATCTACCACGCGATCGTGGGCACCCTGCTGATCACGGTGCTGGCGACCCTCATCTCGGTCCCGGTGGGTCTAATGACCGCGATTTACCTCGTGGAATACGGCGAGGACCGCGCGCTGGCCCGGGCCATCACCTTCTTTGTGGACGTCATGACCGGCATCCCCTCGATTGTCGCTGGTCTGTTCGCGGCGGCCGCCTTCTTCGCGATTGTTGGCCCGGGTACCAAGACAGGCGCCGTTGCCGCCGTCGCACTTTCCGTGCTGATGATCCCCGTGGTGGTCCGCTCCAGCGAGGAAATGCTCAAGATCGTGCCCAACGAACTCCGGGAGGCCGCCTACGCCCTCGGCGTCCGCAAGTGGCGGACCATCCTCAAAGTGGTCCTTCCGACGGCGATCTCCGGCATCGCGTCCGGTATCACCTTGGCGATCGCCCGTGTGATCGGCGAGACGGCGCCGATTCTGGTCACCGCCGGGTTCGCGACCACCATCAACACCAACGTGTTTAGCGGCTGGATGGCCTCGCTGCCCACGTTCATCTACACCCAGATCCTGAACCCCACCTCGCCGTCCAACCCGGATCCGTCCTCCGAGCGGGCGTGGGGCGCGGCCCTGGTGCTTATCATCCTGGTGATGCTGCTCAATCTCGGCGCCCGCCTGGTTGCCCGCATGTTCGCCCCCAAAGTCGGCCGCTAGGCCACCGCCGCGCCCGCAGTTCATACCTCCAGCAAGTGAAGGAACACCATGTCTAAGCGCATCGACGTCAAGGACCTGAACGTCTACTACGGCAAATTCCTGGCCGTCGAAGACGTCAACATCAACATCGACGCCAAGTCGGTCACGGCCTTCATCGGCCCCTCGGGCTGTGGCAAGTCCACCTTCCTGCGCACCCTGAACCGCATGCACGAGGTCATTCCCGGTGCCAGGGTTGAAGGCGAGGTGCTGCTGGACGGCGACAACCTGTACGGCCCCGGCGTTGACCCGGTCACCGTCCGCGCCCAGATCGGCATGGTGTTCCAGCGCCCCAACCCGTTCCCCACCATGTCCATCCGGGACAACGTGCTGGCCGGCGTGAAGCTGAACAACAAGAAGATCTCCAAGGGCGAGGCCGATGTCCTGGTGGAGCGCTCCCTGCAGGGGGCGAACCTGTGGAACGAGGTCAAGGACCGCCTGGCCAAGCCCGGCTCGGGCCTGTCCGGCGGGCAGCAGCAGCGCCTGTGCATTGCCCGCGCAATCGCAGTGGAGCCCCAGGTGATCCTGATGGACGAGCCCTGCTCCGCCCTGGACCCGATCTCGACGCTGGCCATTGAGGACCTCATCAACGAGCTCAAGGACCAGTACACCGTGGTGATCGTGACCCACAACATGCAGCAGGCGGCCCGTGTCTCGGACAAGACGGCCTTCTTCAACATTGCCGGTACCGGCAAGCCGGGCAAGCTGATCGAGTTCGGCGACACCCCGACCATCTTCAGCAACCCGACCGAGAAGGCTACCGAGGACTACGTCTCCGGCCGCTTCGGATAACCTGCAAGGCTCTTACGGTCCGGCCACCGGCGAGAGCGCCAGCTGCAGGACGAACGCAGCGGCGGCGGTGACAAGCGGGGTCAGGACCCAGAACGCCAGAATGCGGATCACCAGCCGGCGGTTGGTGCCCGGGAATCTCTGGTTGTCGCCGGCACCCAGGGCTGCCGACGTCACCGTGTGGGTCGTGGAGACGGGCCAGTGCAGCCCGATCGCTCCCACGAGCAGCATCACCGCGCTGTACATTTGCGCGACAAACCCGCGCAGGGGGTCGATCCGGATCAGCCGGTAGCCGATGGTGTAGGAAATCCGCCAGCCGCCTGCCAGGGTCCCGGCCGCCAACATGACGGCTGTCAGCAGGGCCACCCACATCGGGACGGAGTTGCCGTCGGAGAAGCCTGCCGCCAGCAGCGCAAGGATCACCACCGCGCTGGTGCGCTGGCCGTCCTGCAGCCCGTGGCCGAAGGCAACGGCGCCGGCAGCAATGGCCTGGGACCGCCGGGAGCGGGTGTTGACGACGTTGGGCGGCGTGTACCGGGCGGCCCAGGTGGCAGGCCAGACCAGCAGGTACGCCCCGAGATAGGCGATCACCGGTGAGACCAGCAGCGGGAGCACCACCTGGGACACGAGGGAGCCGTCAACGCCGGTGACGGGCTGACCGCCGACGGCGACGCTCGCGATCCCGGCCCCGGCAAGGCCGCCGACCAGGGCATGTGTGGAGGAGGCCGGGATGCCGCGCCACCACATGTAGAGGCCCCAAAGGATGGCGCTGAGCAGCCCGGCCAGGAGGATCGTCAGGCCGTTCGTGCCGGTCGGCAGCGACAACCACGCCTGGCTAACGATGAGCGCCAGGGTGGCGCTCAGCCAGGCGCCGATGAAGTTGAACACGCTGGCCAGCAGAACCGCCACCGTGGGGGTCAGTGCCCGTGTCCGCACGGCCAGGGCCACCGACGAGGACGCGTCCCTGAATCCGTTGAGGAACGCGAAGGCCCCGGCGCAAATCAGCACCAGGGCAAGGAGGAAGGTCATCACGTCAGGATTCCTTGACGATGATGCTGCCCACCTGGGTGGCGATCCGGCGCATGTCCTTCGTGACTTCAACGAGCTGGTTCGCGATGTCGCGGTTGCGCGCGTACTGCGTCGACTTCATCTCGCGGAGCATGTCCGCGACCCAGACCCGGTGGGTGCGTTCCGCACGCTTGGCCAGTCGCAGGATCTCGATCCAGTAGTCCTCGAGGTCGTCCAGATTGTTCAGCTGCCGCATGGCCTCGACGGTGAGTTCGGCCTGCCGGCTGATGATTTCCAGCTGGTCGGCGGCGCGTTTGGGCAGCCGTTCCAGCTTGTAGAGGGACACGAGCTCGGCGGCGGCGTCGAGTTTCTCGATGGCCTCGTTGAGGTGCAGGGACAGGGCGTACATGTCCTCGCGGGGCAGAACATTCACGAAGCTGGTCCGCATATGGGTCAGGAGGGCAAAGTGCAGCTCCGCCGATTTGGCTTCATGGTTGTGCATGTCCTCCACGAGCCGGGCATGTTCACTGGCCGGGGCGCCGAGAATCTCCGAGAGTGTTCCGGTTGCCAGCACGATCTGGCGCGCCATCTGGGAGAGCAGGTCCGGTCCGGCGGATTCCTGCGGGAACAGGCGCAGCTTCACGTGGTGTCACCGGTCTTCCGGGGAGAGTTTCGCGGGTGGAGTAGGGCGGCCGTGTGACTTGACGGAGACCAGCGCATACGCATCACTTTACCGTCCGCGTCCGGCCGGTACCGGACGGACGCGGCATATGACGGCACAGGCGGAAGCGCAGCTGAAAAGGGCATGAAAAATGGTGCCGAACCGGATACGCCTCTCGGCGGTAGGCCGCTCTAGGCGGCTAAATGTTGAAGCCCGGGGGTTTCGCGGTTCGGCACCGCTTTTAGTTTTCTACGTAGGTTCATTCAAGTCAACATTGACAGCCTGCCCCCGCCGTGCGTGCCCGGGGTGGTGCCGGCCCGTCCTCCGCGGGTGCGCCGCCGCCCGGCCGCCTCGTGGCTGCTGGCTGGCCGGCTAGTCCAGCTCGCCCAGCCGCCACGCATTGGCGGCGTGCTCAAGGTCTTCCGCGGTCTTGACCAGAAGGTGGGAGTTGCGGGTGAGCTTGCTGGCATGGTTCTCGTTGCTGTGCTCGGCGCCGTCGGCAAGGGTTGCCTGGCCCAGGGCCACCACCCGGCAGAACGCGGCGGATCGTTCGAGCGCGACGTCGAAGTCGCCGTCGAACGCCCCGGAGAGGATGGCGTCAGCCATGGATTTCATCTCGTCAGCGCCCGGCGGCTCGGCGGCGCCGGCCACCACATGCGACACCTGGGCCCTGTCCTTGCCTGCCTTGAAATACACGGAGATCCGCTCGGGATCCTGGATGGTGGCGGCCCGCAGGGCATACAGGCGCCACAGGGCGCCGGGGAGGGACCGGGCGGGGCTTTCGGCCCACATTTCGGCGATCGCTTCCAAGCCCTGCTCGTCGGCGAGCTTCACGAGCCGTTTGGTGACTTTGGGGTCGTCGCTGTCGCGGCCGCGGCGTACCAGCGCCTGGGCGGCCAGATGGGCTGCTTCCGAGATGCGCGCGGGATCGGCCCCGCCGGCGAACGGCTCAAAGTCGATCGGCGCGAAGGGTTTCGGCTTGTGGTGCCGCGGTCCGGGGGCGCTTGATCCTGCTTGCTCGCTCATGCCACCACGCTACTCCAGTGCCGCGAGGGAATCGAGGATCGGCCGGCGCTGCTGCCGGTGACGGCCGACGCCGGTCCGGGCAACGTGAAAAAGCCGGCCCGGGTCTGGGGTACAGTATTAATCGTCCAGAAATGGACTGGGCTGAAATGCGCCGCAGCCACGGATTTATCCGCTGGTTGGGAAGCTTTTAGTTGGGGCCTTTAGCTCAGTTGGTAGAGCATCGGACTTTTAATCCGTGGGTCGTGGGTTCGATCCCCACAGGGCCCACTCTTTTAGCGAAGAGTGGAAACCCCCGGCTTCCTGGCAACAGGAAGCCGGGGGTTTTTTGTGTCCGGGACCGACTGGTTGTGCGGGATTGTGCGGGGTTCTGCGGGGCCTTCCCGGACGCCGGACTGCAGCCGGTTGGATAGTACGGCAGGCTAGTTACCAGTTCCGCTAGGCTTGGCGGATGGACTCCCATGGCGCCCCGGCCTCCGGGTATTGGTACGGCCCCGATGACCGGCTGGACCCGCCTGCGGCCATCCTGCAGGCCCTCCGCGACTACAGAACCTCGGAAGTGGCGACCAGGCGATCCACCCGCGACTCGATGGGCATGGGCGAGACCGACCTGCTGGCCTTGCGCTACCTGTTGCGGGCCAAGTCAACCGGTGAGCGGGTGGGGCCCAAGGATCTCAGTCGCGTCCTGGGGATCACTACCGCTTCCACCACCTCCCTGATCGACCGGCTCGTGGCCAGCGGGCATGTCCGGCGCGAGCCGCACCCGACCGACCGGCGCTCGCTCGTGATCGTGCCGACGGTCGCGACGGATTCCGAGGTCCGCGCCACCCTCGGCCACATGCACCGGCGGATGATGGAAGTGGCCGAGTCCATGAGCGCCGAAGAAGCCCGGGTGGTCATCACGTTCCTGCGCCGGATGGGCGCGGCCATTAGCGAGGAGCGGCACTAGCTCCAGCTCGTGCACCCCGCCAACTGGCTCGTTTAACTAGTTAGTTGATCTAGTTATATGTATGCTTACTACTTGTTTCCCGCTATCAAACGAGAGTAGGCGTCGTGACTGAATCCGCAACCCTTCCCGGGGGCTCAGGCGGCAGTCCCCTCCCCGACATGCTCCGGCCCCGGGCCTCTGACAGCCAGGCCCCGCGGCACTGCGGCACCGCCATGGAATGGCGCTTCCCGGAGCCGGCGGCGATGTCCTCCTACTCGTTCGGGCCCGCCGATCGTTCCTTGGCCCTCCCTGCCCTGTGGCGCTGCCGCTGCGGTTTCCAGCTGGACGGCGTCGAGCAGGGCGCCGCCGGGCCGGTGGCCGCCTACTCGCACAGCCGTTGACCGCGCCCGCGGCGGCCCGGCCGGTGTTCGCGGGCAGTGTCCTTCCGGCACGCAGGCCCGCGGGCGGGCAGGGCTCCTTCCTGATCCACGAACTCCTGGGCAGGGGCGCCACCGCCACCGTTTATCGCGGCACTGATCTCGCAGCGCAAGCGTCCCGTGGCGGTCAAGGTGGCCGAGGGGCCCGATGACCGGCATTCGCGCAGGATCCACGACGAGGCCCGGATACTGTCCACGCTGGACAACCCGGCGATTGTGGCCTTCGTGGGGGAGGGGCGCGTTCCGGACGGACACCCGTGGGCGGGCCGTCCCTTCCTCGTGGAGGAATTTGCCTACGGCGGGAGCCTGGCGGAACGGATCCACGCCGGCCCGCGAGACCCGCAGGACGTGGCCGGCTGGGCCGTGGCTGCCCTGTCCGGGCTCGGCCATGTGCACGCCCGCGGCTTGGTCCACCAGGACATCAAGCCCGCCAACATCCTGCTTAGCTCGCTGCGCAGGTCCCCGGTGCGGATCGCGGATTTCGGCATTGCCGCTCCCGCAGGAACCGTGCTCGAGCCGGGAACGTCGACGGGCACCGTGCATTACATGAGCCCGCAGCAGGCCAACGGGGGACCGGCGGAGCCGGCGACGGACGTCTACGCCCTGGGCCTGGTTCTGCTGGAATGCCTGACCGCAACCAGGGCTTTTCCCGGAACGCAGGTGGAGTCGCTGGTGGCACGAACCTTGAGGGGGCCGATGATTCCGCAGGGGCTGGGCCGCCGCTGGGTGTCGCTGCTGGACGCCATGACGGCGATGGACGCCGCCGACCGGCCCACGGCAGAAGAGGCCGCCGCCGCGGCCGCGGCGATGCTGCCCCGCCCCGCACCGCCGCTGCGCGACCTCGCTGCCGGGTTCTTCCTCGGTTCCCTGAAGATGGCACCTCCCGCGCCCGGGCGTCAGCCCCTCAATCCTGTGTGAGTCCGGCCCGCGCCGGCACCAGCGCGGTAGGGGACGCTACCCCGAGCCGGCCAGCGGGGCTGCCCGGCAGCCCTGATTCCGGGTCCAGCGGGAACGTCACGACGTCGCTGGACCGTTCGTGGGCGACGTGCAGCCAGCCGTCGCGGACCAGATGGTGCCGGGGCCAGTTGCCCCCGCTGGGGACATCGGCCACCGGGCGCAGCGCCGCGCCGCCGTCCTCCACCTCCAGCACGCTGACCCGGTTCGAGCCGCGCACGCCCACATAGGCGTGCCTGCCGTCGGCCGCCAGCGCGATCTCGGCCGCCGAATCATCCGGCAGCGCCCCGCCGGCGGTGGCCGGCCCGATGAAGCCGAGCCGGAAGTCCCCGGAGTCCGGCGACATTCCGGCCACGGCAACCTCGATTGAATACTCGGTCACCACAAAGACGTGCCCGCTCGGGTGCTGGACCAGGTGCCGGGGGCCGCTGCCCTGGGGCAGGACCACCTCGTGATCCAGGGCCAGCCCCGGCACCGGCCCGGAACGGACGTTCCAGATCCGCAGGAGGTCGTGGCCGAGGTCGGTGGTCATCACGCGGCCGTCGGCAAGCATGAGCGCGGCATGGGCGCGGCTGGGCCGCTTTCCGCGACCGGAAGCGTCACTGCCGGGAGCTCACCGTAGGGGGCGTCGCCGTACGGGTCGCGGGACGGGGCGGCGGCGGCCCGGTCCGTGATCGCGCCTTCGGCGTCGAGTTCATAGGACAGCACCTGGCCGTCGCCCCAGCAGCAGACCACCAGGAAGCGGCCGGAAGGCTCGACGGCGACATGGCAGGCTGCGTCGCCCGCAGGCCATGCGGGGCCCGAGGGCTCCAGGCCAAACGATCCTGCCCGGCGATAGGCCCGGACTGTCCGTGCGTGCTCGGCAACGGCATAGACCACGGGAAGCGAGGGGTGGACTGCCAGGAAGGACGGAGAGTCGGCCGCCGCCGCGACGCCCAGCCAGGCCAGGGTGCCGTCGGCCGCCGCGGAGACTGCGCCGATCCCGGTGCCGCTGCCGCCAGAGTCCGCCGTGTAGGAGCCGGTCCAGATGAGGTCGTGTGCGGGGAAGGATTCCATGGTGACATCCTGCCAGCCGGGCCCGGAAAGACGTGGCTAACCGCCGTCGCAAACCGCCCGAATAGTCGCCCCGCGATTGAGCACAGTGCGATTGACCCCAGTGCGGGGTCCGCCTTCGGTAGCATGGGAAATCCGAGCAACTGCAGCAAAAGGAGGTGGGTCCGATTCACGCAAGTCCAGAAAGGGTGCCCTCCCGGCGCTGCCGGCCTGCCGGCCGCGGCTAGCTCACGGTGAGGGCGTCTGACCCCAGACCGAAAGGCGCTCCCATGCCAGCAATCCGTCAGCAATTCCCGCACGAAACCCTCACGGCCCGGCTCCGGGCAGCCGGCTGCGTGTTCGCCGAAGACGAAGCCCGCCTCCTGATCTCCGCCGCCCCGACGCCTGAGGCGCTCGAAACGATGGCCGGCCGGAGGGTCGCCGGCCTGCCCCTTGAACACATTCTGGGCTGGGCGGAATTCTGCGGACTCCGCATCGCCGTCGACACCGCGGTCTTCGTGCCGCGGCGCCGGACGGAGTTCCTCGTCCGGCAGGCCGCCGCGCGCCTGGATGCATGGCGCCTGGAGCCGGCCGGCGACGGCCGCCCGTCGCCGGTCGTGATCGATCTCTGCTGCGGGTCCGGGGCTGTTGGCGCGGCACTCGCCACGCTCGCCGGCCCCGTCGAACTGCACTGCGCCGATATTGATTCCGCCGCCGTGGCCTGTGCGCGCACCAACGTCCTGCCACTGGGCGGCGAAGTCCACCAAGGAGATCTCTATGCTCCGCTCCCGGCGGGACTCCGGGGCCGCGTCCGGGTGTTGGCCGTCAATGCCCCCTACGTGCCGTCCGCGGACATCGAAACCATGCCGCAGGAGGCGCGCCTGCACGAGCCGCGGGCCTGCCTCGACGGCGGTGCCGACGGGCTGGAGGTGCAGCGCCGGGTCGCCGCCGGGGCGCGGCAATGGCTGGCGCCCGGCGGCCACGTGCTGATTGAGACCAGCCGCCGGCAGGCCGCCCGGACGGCCGGGATCTTTCGCCGGCACGGCCTGGCGGCCCGGGTGCTGCGTTCGGAGGAGCTGGGAGCTACGGTAGTGGCCGGTTCGCTCCCGCCGTCCGGCTGAGAACGGCTGACGGCAGCGCCGGCCGAGCTGCGGCGGACTAAGGCTGCTTGTCCGCCTAGGGCAGCTTGTCGGCCTCGATGTTGGTGGCGGGGCCGGCGGGGGTGGCGCCGCCTTCGTCCGACCAGTCCTGTCCGTCCTGGTCGGTCAGTGCCGGGTCGGAAGAGACATCGGGGGCACCGGCGATGGACGGTTTCGGGGCGATCCCGCTGGAGGTGTTCCCGGTCTTGCTATCCGGGCCGGCATCGCGGTGGACGGCAGCGCCAATGACCGTCCCTGCGCGGCGGGCGGCTTCGCCGAGCTGCTCGGAGACCTCCGGCGCCTTTTCCTTGACCGCGTCGGCTGCCGCGGTGAGCTTGTCCTGGACCGGCTTGCTGTGCCACAGGTCTGTGGTCCGGGACTTGAGCTTTTCATAAGCTGCGCGGCCGGACCGTGAGCCAAGGACGTAGCCTGCGGCCAGCCCGGCGCCGAAAAGAAGTTTGCCCTTCATGCTGTGCTCCTGTTCCTTGAAGACCTACGTGAAAAGACATGCGTGAAAAGACGTGCCTGAAAAGGGCCGCTCGGCCTAACCTGGCGGCCGTGATGCCACCGCGGCTGGCAAGAAATTATGCGAAAAAACCGGCCCCGGGAAAAACCCGGGACCGGTTTCCGGTCAGGCTCCGCTTTAGCGGGCTGAGCGCTTGCTGATCATGCCGTAAACGAGCAGGACGATGATCGCACCGCCGATGGCCAGCAGCCAGGTCGACAGCGAGAAGAACTCGTTGATGCCCACACCGAACAGTGCGCCGCCGATGAATCCGCCCAGCAGGGCGCCGACGACACCCAGGACCAGAGTGATCAGGATGCCACCGCCCTGACGTCCCGGGAGGATTGCCTTAGCGATTGCTCCGGCGATGAGGCCCAGAATCAGAAATGCGAAAAAACCCATTTTATCGTTCCTTCTTCTTTCATTGAGGAGGCACCCGGATCGCCGGGTGCGCTTCATCCTTCTGCACTAATACTAATCATGCTTAGTATCAAAGGGCCACCCGGCTCTCTGCGGGCTTCGCCGGCCGGCGGCTAAAACAGCCGGATTTTGCCGGACGGTCCACGCCGGATTCACTCAGTGTGCGGACGTTGTTTAGCCGTCATTTTGTTCAACCGCCGGCGGCTCGCCCGACGCCGGCCGCGGCTCACCACGCGTACTCTTCGGGGGCGGTGCGGTGGCCCGGGAAAATCTCGTCAAGACGCTTGAGGGCGTCGGCGTCGAGCTTCAGTTTGTGGGCCCGGATGGCGCCTTCGAGCTGCTCGAGGGTCCGCGGACCGATGACCGGAGCGGCGACCGCCGGCTGGTGGAGCAGCCACGCCAGCGCCACGTTCGCAGGTTCCTGACCCAGCTCCTCGGCAAAGTCCTCGTATCGCCGGATCTGCTTCTGGTGCGACTTGAGCGCCTCGAGCGCGCGCCCGGTGGTGCGGCGGACGCCGTCGTGCTCCTGCTTCAGCACCCCGCCCAGCAGGCCGCCGTGCAGCGGCGACCACGGAAGGATCCCCAGGCCGTACTGCTGGGCGGCCGGGATCACTTCCAGTTCCAGGTCCCGGGTCAGCAGATTGTAGATCGACTGTTCGCTGACCAGCCCGTTGTAGTTGCGGCGGGCTGCCGTTTCCTGGGCGCGGGCGATGTGCCAGCCGGCGAAGTTGCTGCTGCCGGAGTAGAGGATCTTGCCTTGCTGGACGGCGACCTCGATGGCCTGCCAGATCTCATCCCAGGGCGTGTTCCGGTCCACGTGATGGAACTGGTAGAGGTCGATGTAGTCAGTCTGCAGCCGTTTCAGGCTGGCATCGAGCGCCCGGCGGATGTGCAGCGCCGAGAGCTTGGACTCGTTGGGCCTGTCCGTCATGGTGCCGAACAGTTTGGTGGCGAGCACCGTGCGCTCACGGCGCTCGCCCCCTTGGGCGAACCAGCGGCCGAGGATTTCTTCCGTCCAGCCGCGGTGGCTCGAACCGCCGTACACATTGGCGGTATCGATGAAGTTGATGCCGGCAGCCTGCGCGGTGTCCAGGATGGCGAAGGCCTGGCTCTCCTCGGTCTGCTGGCCGAAGTTCATGGTGCCCAGGCACAGGCGCGAGATTGTCAGGCCGGAGCGGCCCAAATGCGTATAGCGCATGACGCGCTCCTCTCCGTCCTGGCCTCCTCCGTCCTGACGCGTTGCCGGTTTTCTCCGAAGCCGGGCCGGCGCGTGCCGCCGTCGCTGCGGAGGCTGGCGTCAGCGCTCCAGGCGGAACCCGAGCTTGATGGTGACCTGCCAGTCGGCGACCTGCCCGTTTTCCAGGTGGCCGCGGATTTCCTTCACTTCGAACCAGTCAAGGTTCCGCAGGGTCTTGGCGGCCTCCGCGATGCCGTTCCGGACGGCCGCATCGACGCCCTCGCTCGAGGTTCCGACAATTTCAGAAATGCTGTAGGTGTGATTAGACAACTTCGCTCCTCGTGATCGCCATCGATGCCCGGCTGCGGGCCGTTCCTGCAGACTAGCCGACTGAACCCGGCCGGACTAGGGGCGTGGGCCCGGGGCCGGCAATCCCTGGCGGCGGCCCCGGCAGCGGGCGCTTGGCCTCCCGGGGAATGGCGTCGGCCCGCGGCCTGATCCGGCTCACCATCCACGGCAGCATGTAGTGCGCGACCCAGGCCAGATCGCCGGCCCGGGTTTCCCGCCAACTGCCCGGCGGCATGGGCTTGGGCTCCAGCGGCCGCAGGCGGTGCGGCACGCTGAGCGTGTCCAGGACCATGGCGGCTATGGTGTGGTGTCCCAGCGGCGAAAAGTGAAGACGGTCCGGATCCCACATCCGCGGATCGCTCAACTGCCGCAGTGCCCACAAATCAGCGATGACGCCGTTGTGCCGGGCGGCGATGACGCGGATATTTTCATTGAATACCGCGACCTTGCCCCGGATGTGCCCAAACACGGGGGTCTCGCCCCAGTCCGGCCCGGTGAACAGGACCACCGTCGCCCCGGTGGCCGAGAGTGCCGCCACGGCGTCGTCGAGGGCGGCGGCCATCCGGTCCGGATCGCCGCGATGGAACACGAGGTCGTTGCCGCCGGCCGAGAGGGTGACGAGGTCCGGCTTCAAGTTCAGGGCGGGCCCGAGTTGCTGGTCGAGGATGTCCCGCAGGACCATGCCGCTGATGGCGAGGTTGGCGTAACCGAACTCGCCGCGGCCCTCGCCGAGTTCCTCCGCGATGCGGTCCGCCCACCCCCGCATGCCTCCGGGGCTCAGCGGTTCCGGGTCGCCGACGCCTGCCGTGAACGAATCCCCGATGGCGACGTACCGGCTCCAGGGCTGTGGCCGCCAGGCGGCGGGGCGCCCCCGCGCGGAACTCTGATCGCCCGGGTGCCACGGCCCCGAGGCGGGGATGTTGGCGCCGGTATGGCCGGCGCCCGGCTCAAGGAACCTGGCGGCGTTCACATCACCAGCAATACGCCGATAATCCATGCCGCGCTAGGTACTTATGCCCCTAGCGGGGCGTCCGACAGGCGCTCCAGGCGCCTTCGGAACTGCCCGGACCCGTCCGGCTGCCGGGGCGGGTCAAATACTCAGGGGGTATAATGTTAAGTCTGACGCATCGATCCCGGAGGAACCAATGGAACTCGATCCCACCGACATGAAGCCTGTCATCAACCGGCTTCGCCGCGCCCAGGGGCAGCTCGCGGCGGTGACGCGGATGATCGAGGAGGGCCGTGACTGCAAGAGCGTCGTGACCCAGCTCGCCGCCGTTTCGAGCGCCCTGGACAAGGCGGGATTCTCCATCATCGCCACGGGCCTGCAGCAGTGCATGCAGCAGGAGGACCCCAGCCTGGACCGGGCCGAACTGGAGAAGCTCTTCCTCTCGCTCGCCTGAGCTGCGCGGCAGGCGAATCGCAGCCGCCTTGGGCGCGTCTGAGCGGCTCGTCCGCCTTTGAGCGCGTCGGGCCTAACCCGTCAGGCTGGGCCTTCGGCCAGGACGTACGTCTTCAGGTCGTCAAGGGTCTGCTGCATGTGCGCGTCCATGGCGTCGCGGGCGCGGTGCGGGTCGCGTGATGCCAGGGCATCCGCGATGTTCTGGTGGTGTCCGATGGCATGCTCCTGGATCTGGGGCACCTTGGACGTTTCCGTCCGCCGCTTTTCCAGGACGCGGTGCAGCGGCTCGAACAGCACGGCGACGAACACGTTTTCCGAGGCCTGCAGGATGAGGTCGTGGAAGGCGAGGTCCGCCTCGACGAACGCCGCCAGATCGTTGCGCTCGTGCGCGAGCCGCATCTTGTCGACCTGCGTGCGGAGAGCCTCGATGTCGGCATCCGCCATCCGCCCGGCGGCCAGTTCGCAGGCGCCCGTCTCCAGCATCCGGCGCAGCTCGATGAGCTGAATCGCGGCCGAGGCGTCGTTCTTGCCTTCCGACGCCGCCCGCAGCACGGCGTCCAGGGAGCCCCACCGGTTCACCGGGTTCACGAACGTGCCGCGGCCCCTTTCCACGCTGAGAATCCGCTGGGCTTCAAGGGTCTTCATGGCCTCGCGCACGGTCATTCGGCTGACCTCATGCACGGAGCTGAGCTCCAGTTCGCCGGGGACGCTCGCGCCGGGCGGAAACTCGCCGGCAATGATCCGGTCCAGCAGTTCGTCGGCCACTACGCCGACCAGCGATTTCCTAGCCAATTCTCCCCGTCCAGCGACCCGGCCTTGCCGGATGTTTTGTCTGATGGTGCTCCCTGATGGCCAAGTCTACTTGCGCGCCGTTGTGCCATATGCCACACTAGCACTCAGAAATAAGATGTCTGACATCTTACATTTGACCCCTTCTGTGGCTCCCGTAGAGCCGCAGGTTTCCACCGATTGATCCCCACACAATGGAGTGCATAGTGCCCCTCGAAGCAGACGTGCTGGCCGCTTTCCCCGCGGAAGTACAGATCCCCGCCCGGCTAGTGGCAGACAGCGTGGCTGCCTCGTCCGAGGCATCCCCCCGTATCCTGGTAGTGCTCGACGACGACCCCACCGGCACCCAGTCCGTGGCGAACCTTCCGGTTCTCACCCGCTGGGAAGTGGCCGACTTCGCCTGGGCCTTCGCCTACGAAGTCGACGGCCAGCGCCAGCGCGCGGTCTACGTGCTGACCAACACCCGCAGCCTTGACCCGGCAGAGGCGGCGTCCCGCAACGAGGAAATCGTCCGGAACGCCCTCGCGGCCGCCGCATCGGCTGACCCGGCCCTGCGGCTGAGCTTCGTCAGCCGCAGCGATTCCACCCTTCGCGGCCACTACCCGCTCGAACCGGACGTCATTGCGGCCACCGTCACCGCCGTCAACGGCGAGACGACGGACGGCGTCGTGATTGTTCCCGCCTTCCCCGACGCCGGCCGCGTGACGATCGGCGGCGTGCACTACATGCGCGGCACGGGCGAGGACGCCGGACAGCTCACCCCCGTCGCCGAGACCGAGTTCGCCCGGGACGCCAGCTTCGGCTTCGCCAATTCGGAGATGGCCAAGTACGTGGAGGAGAAGTCGAACGGCCGGTTCCCCGCGGACTCGGTGATCGTGCTGGACCTGGATGTCATCCGTGCGTCCACCGATCCGCAGATCTCCGCCAAGGCCATTGCCGATGCCATCGACGCAGCCACGGACTCCACTCCGATCGTGGCGGACATCGTCACCGAAAACGATCTCCGCGCCCTGGCCCTGGGCCTGGAGGAAGCAGAACGCCGGGGCAAGAAGCTGCTCTACCGCGTGGGCCCGCCGTTTGTCCGGGCACGGATCGGCCAGGAAATCCGCGCCGAACTCAGCGGCGACGAAGCCTATGCGGGCAACACCCCCTCCGTTGCCGGCGGCCTGATCGTCGTCGGCTCGCATGTCGGCGTCACCACCCGCCAGCTCAACGCCCTCACCGAGCAGCACAGCGCGGCACGGATCGTGGAGATCGACGTCGAAAAACTGCTCGGCGACAACGCGGGGGAGTACCTGGACGAAACCGTTGACACGGTAGTCGCGGCCCTCCGCGGCGGCGACGTGATCGTCCACACCAGCCGCCTGCTGATCAAGACCTCCGACGCCGCCGAAAGCCTGCGGATCGCCCGCACCGTCTCCGCCGCCGTCGTCGCCGTGGTCAACCGCACGCTCAAGACCTTCCCGCCCCGCTTCGTGATCGCCAAGGGCGGCATCACGTCCTCGGACGTCGCCGCCCACGGCCTGGAAATCCGGCACGCGATCGTCCGCGGACCCATGCTGCCGGGCATCGTCAGCCTCTGGGAGCCGGTGGACGGCCCGGCCAAGGGCATCCCGTACATCGTCTTCGCCGGCAATGTCGGCGACGACCAGTCCCTCGCCCAGGTCACCCGCAAGCTCAGCAACACCTTCTGATCCGACGCTCAACACCGCACGCCACAACACGTCATTCGATGGAGAACACCATGACCAGCAACTACACCATCACCGTCCTGGGCCTCGGCGCCATGGGCCTGCCCATGGCCACGCGCCTGGCGAGCCAGCTCACCGTCCACGGCTTCGACATCGCCGAGCCGCGCCTGAAGCTGGCCGAAGAGGCCGGCATCCGCACGTTCGCCTCCGCACGGAAAGCCTCGGAAGGCGCCGACGCCCTGCTGCTGGCAGTGCGCAACGGCGAGCAGCTCAACGATGTCCTCTTCGGCGAGAACGGCGTGGCCTCCGTGCTCAAGCCGGGCGCCGTCGTGATCCTGGGCAGCACCGTGGGCACCGAGGCCATCCCGGCCACCGTGGACCGCCTGGCCGAATACGGCGTCGAGCTCGTTGACGCCCCGCTTTCCGGCGGCCCCAAGCGTGCCGGTGAAGGCGACCTGCTGATCGTCGTGGGCGCATCGCCCGAGGCCCAGGAAAAGGCCCGCCCGGCCCTCGAGCTGCTCGCCTCCACCCTGACCGTCGTGGGCGACAAGCCCGGCGACGGCCAGGCCCTCAAGACCGTCAACCAGCTGCTCTGCGGCATCCACATCGCCGCCGCCGCCGAGGCAATGGCGCTGGCCGACGCCCTCGGCCTGGACCAGGCCAAGACCCTCGCCGCCCTCGAAGCCGGCGCGGCGGGCTCCTTCATGCTCTCCAACCGCGGTCCGCGCATCCTGGAGGCCTACACCGAGGACGGCGCCGAAGTCCTCAGCCGCCTGGACATCTTCGTCAAGGACATGGGGATCGTCGGCAAGGCCACCCGCGCCGCCGGCCTCGCCGCCCCCGTGGCCGCCGCCGCGGAGCAGCTCTACCTCCTCGGCCAGGCCCAGGGCCTCGCCGCCGCCGATGACTCCGCCGTCATCAAGGTCCTCGCGCCCACCAAGCGCACCGCCTAACCATCCACCCCACCCCCGACGACGGCGGTCCCCCCTTCCGCCGTCGTCGGGCCCCTCCCCGCCACTGCTGCCGACGACTGACTCGTCGGACGACATTCCTGTCAAAGGAGACAACCCCTCATGACCCCCCTGCTCAATTCCCTGATGGTGCGCGCGGCCGACGCGCCCGTCATCAAGCCGGCCGTGGAGCTGGGTACTCCGCTGCTGCTGACTATCGCGGTTGCCGGCGTCGCCCTGCTGCTGCTCATGATCATCCGCTTCAAGATCCAGGCCTTCGTGGCCCTCCTGACCGTCAGCATCCTGGTGGCCGTGGCCGCGCAGATCCCGCTCAAAGACGTCTTCACCGTGGTGGCCGCCGGGGTGGGCGGCACCATGGGCAAGGTCGCCCTCCTGATCGCCCTCGGCGCCATCCTGGGGCGCATGATCGAGGTCTCCGGCGGCGTGCAGTCCCTCGCCGACCACTTCACCGCCAAGCTCGGCGCTAAGCGGGTGGCCGTGGCCCTCACCGCCGTCGGCTTCCTCGTCGCGATTCCGGTGTTCTTCGAGGTCGGCATCATCGTCCTGGTGCCGGTCGTCTACGCCTTCGCCAAGATCGCCAACGTCCACCCGGTGAAGTTCGGCCTGCCCATGGCCGGCATCATGCTGGCCATCCACGTGGCCGTGCCCCCGCACCCGGGCATCGTTGCCGGCGCCGGCGTGCTCGGCGCCGACATCGGCCTGATCGCCCTGATCTCCCTGACGATCTGCGTGCCGCTGGGCTTCCTGTCCTACTGGGTAGCGTCCATCATGAACCGCAAGGACTACGATCTGCTGCCCACCGTCAAGGCCCAGGTGGACGAGTTCGGCTCCGCCACGGTGGTCCGTGTTGGCCACGAGGGCCCGGGCAGCAAAGCTATCGCCCCGCCGCGCCCCGGACTGATCATCTTCCTCATCGCCACCCCGATCGTGCTGATCCTCCTCGGCACCGTCGGCACCCTCGTGATCGACAAGAACAACTTCTGGTACGGCGTCTCTGCCTTCGTCGGCAACCCCGTCTTCGCCCTCCTCGTCGCTGTTGCGCTCTGCTTCTTCCTCCTGGCCGTCCGCCGCCGGTGGTCGCTGACCGAAACCGGCGAAATCTTCGAAGGCGCCCTGCCCCCGATCGCCTCCATCCTCATGGTTGTGGCGGCAGGCGGCGTCTTCGGCAGCGTCCTGCAGGTCAGCGGAATCGGCAAGGCGCTCTCCGAATCCCTCGACACCCTCGGCGTGCCGCTGCTGCTCCTTGGCTTCATCATCTCCCTCGCCCTCCGCGCCGCCCAGGGCTCGGCCACGGTCGCGATCGTCACCACCGCCGGCCTGCTCTCCTCCGCCGTTGCCGGCGGCGGCTACACCCCGGCGCAGATTGCCGTGATCGTGATCGCCATCGGCTTTGGCGCCCTCGGCCTGTCCCACGTGACCGACGCCGGGTTCTGGGTGGTTGTCCGGTACTACGGCCTGACCGTTGCCGACGGCCTCAGGACCTGGACCGTGCTCACCACCGTGCTGGGACTGGCGGGCTTCGTCCTGACGTTCGGGGCCTGGATCCTGGTGGGAGGCCTGAGCGCCTGATGCGTACCCAACTCGACACCCTGGTCAGCGCCGCCCTGCAGCAGGGCTCGGCCGTACCGGCGTTCACCTGCTATGACTTCACCACCGCTCTCGCCGTTGTGGGCGCGGCCGAGGAATCCGGCCGCGGCGCCATCCTGCTCGTCGCGCCGAAGACCGCGGCCACGCCCAACGGGCTGCGGCTGATCGCCGCCCTCCGCGGACTCGCCGACGCCGCGAGCGTTCCGGTTGCGGTGCAGCTGGACCACGCCACCGACCCGCAGGTGATCGCCGACGCCGTCAGCGCCGGGGCCGACTCCGTGCTGGTCGACGGGTCCTCGCTGCCGTACGAGGACAACATCGCCCTGGTCCGGAGCGTCCGTGCCGCCCTCGAGGCGCAGGGCAGGGCCGACGTCGTGATTGAAGCCGAACTCGGCGGACTCGCCGGTGACGAGGACCGGGCCTTCGGGACCGACGCCGCAGGCAACGCGCAGCAAGTCCGACGAACCCGCCGGGCTCACCGACTCCGCCCAGGTGGAGGACTTCGTGGCCCGCACCGGGGCGCAGCTGCTCGCCGTGGCCGTGGGCAATGTCCATGGAAAGTACAAGGGGGAGCCCCGGCTGCGCTGGGACGTGCTGCAGGACATCGCCGTGCGGACCCGGATCCCGCTGGTCCTGCATGGTGCCTCGGGCATCCCGGCGGAGGAACTGGTCAAGGCCGCGGCCATGAATGTGGGCAAGGTCAACTTCAATACCGAGCTGCGCACCGGCGTCCTGGCGGTCCTCGAGGAACAAACGGCCGCCCACCGGGCCGACGGCGAGAACCTCCAGGCATTGCTGCGCCACTGGGATTCCTCCGCCAGGACGTTCGCGGCCACCGCCCTGGCCACGCTGTCCCGCTGACAGCGCCGCTGGACTGGGGGACTGGCATACGGGGCCGCGCAGACGGGAGGCCAGGATCAGACCATGATCCTGGCCTCCTTGGTCTCGCCCGGCCTTCGCCTGAACGCCGGCGCGGACCCGGGCCGTATTACCCCTCGCCGACACGCCTCCGCAAGGCCGACAATGGAGGAAACATGGCCGGCCTTCCTAGGGGGCGCAATGGTTTCACAGCAGCGGGCAGCCGGAAGGCCGGCCCTGACGCCGGACCGCGACCCGGTGATCGACCTTGCCCGGTTCTTCTGCCTGGTACTGGTGGTGGTCGGGCACACCATGATGGTCAGCCCGGTCCTGCACCCCGACGGCACCGTGACCAGCGAAAACACGCTGGGCAACCAGCACTGGTTTGAACCTGTCGTGTGGGTCCTCCAGATCATGCCGCTGTTCTTCGTGGCCGGCGGGATCACCGGTCTGCAGTCCTGGCGGCGGCTGCGCGCCAGGGGCGGCAACGCCAGTGATTTCATGCAGGTCCGGCTGCTGCGCCTGATCCGTCCGGCGGCCGTCCTGCTGGCCGTCATGTTCACCGGCCTGTCCTTGGCCCTGCTCGCGGGGGTTGACCCGGAGGTCATCCAGTTGCTCACCAGCGGAGCGGGCATGCCGCTGTGGTTCCTCGCCGCGTACCTCGCCGCGCAACTGAACCTTCCCTGGCTGGCGGCCCTGCACGCCCGCGCGCCCTGGCTGACCCTCGCCGGGCTCACGTCCCTGGTGGTGGCGGTCGATTGCCTGCGGGGAGTGCTGCCGATGCTGGCCTACCTCAACATGGTCTTCCTGTGGTGCGCCGTGCAGCAGCTCGGATTCTTCGTCGCTGACAACCGGCCGCTGCGGCCGGGCCGGCCGGCACTGTTTGGCATCATCGTCGCCAGCAACGTCCTGCTGGGGCTGCTGGTCCTGCTGGGGCTGTACTCCGGGAACATGCTGGTAAACCTCAACCCGCCCAATGTGACGCTGCTGCTCCTGGGCATCTCGCAGGCCGCCGCCTTCCAGCTCTTCCGGCCGCTGCTGGAACGGATCGCGAACCTGGCCTGGGTGCGCCGGGTGGTGGGCGTGGCCGGACAGCGGTCCATGACCGTCTATTTGTGGCACCTGCCCCTGCTGGCGGCGATGTCAGGGCTGCTGCTGCTGACAGACTTCCCCCAGCCGGCCGGAGGGACCGCGGCCTGGTGGTGGGGGCGGCCGCTGGTGCTGATGGGCGTCATCGCGCTGCTGCTCCCGGTAGTGGCGTTGTTCGGCAGGCTTGAGGAGCGTCCGACGGCGCCGGGCGCCGCGCCGAGCCGGCCGGCGGCCGCCGTGCTGCTGGCCGCCGTCGCCGTCTTTGTCCCGGCGGTCCACGCCGCATTCAACGGACTCACGCTCGGGCTGCTGGGCGGCGGCGCGGGCTGCTTCGCGCTCGCGGTGGTGCTGCTGGGACGGATTCCGGCCCGGCTCACAGCATCGGCTGACCGGCCGGGCGGATCAGAACCGCCATTGCCACGCCCGCCATTAAGTGCCAATGTCGAACCATGACGGAGAACTCGGCAGCCACGGAAGACACCTTCAGCCCGGACGTCTCCACGACAAGGAACGACGAGCTGCACCGTTATGAACTCCATGTCGGCGGCAAGCTCGCCGTCCAGGTGCGCTTCATCGACAGGCCGGGCCATATCGACTTCATCCACACGGACACGGCAGAGCAGTTCCAGGGCCAGGGTCTCGCCAAGGTGCTGGCGCACTTCGCGCTCGATGACGTGGTTGCCTCCGGCAAGCGGATCATCCCGGATTGCCCCTTCATGTACCGCTACCTGCGCAGACATGAGTCGTACCACCAATACGTGGACTGGCCCGAACGGGTGCCGGAGGGAGCCTGACCGCCCGACGGGCGTGACGGAACAGCCGGGGACGCCCGGCTTGTGAGCCGGACAACAACCTCGTATGGTTTGAGCAGAGTTATGCAGTTGGCTCTTGGACAGGTCCCTTTGGAGAACCCCTTGAACCATAAACTGCGTGTGCTTGTCCGTGTGGACGTCGATCCCGCACAGGTCACCCTCGAAATTACCGGTTGCGTCACCGCCTCGGATGCGGCCGCCCTCATGCATATCGTGCGCCGCGCCGGCCGCCTCGGGGCGGGCGCCGAGGTAGTCGTCGATCTCCACGGCACCGCCCACCTGGACCCGGAAGTGCTGCTGGACCTTCGCCGGCTCGCGGGTGCCGGACCGTTGCCTGCCCCCGACGCGGCGGATCCCGGAGCGGCCGTGCCGTTCCGCCTCACGCTCGATGAGCCGGCCGAGCTGCCCATCTGCCTTCTGCACGTCGGCGCCGACGCCGAAGTCCTCGCCGGGCTCGAAACCGATCTCCGCCCGGCCCCTCTCGCCGTCGCCGCGGGCAACGGCGGCAGCACCGGACCCTCCGGGCTGCTCGACTCCGGGCTGCTCGACCTCGGACTCGGCTCCGGGCCGGACTCCGGGCTGGGGGAGGCCAACACTCCGCTGGCCGCGGAGGCCGGAAGCGTCAATGACTTTGGCGCCATCAACGGGCTGGCGCTTTCGGAGTACTTCGAGGGCACGCTCGATCCCGCGGCCACCGTGCGGGCCCTGTCCGACACTGCGCTGTGCCAGCTCGCGGACGCCCTGTACCGCCACCTGGATACCAGCAGCCCTTCGTTTGGAGCGCACACCTGGTACGAGCTCGCCGCCGAAGAGATTCAGAACCGTCACCTGACGGACGGGGACGGCCCGGCGGGGGACGAACTGGAGCCGGACACGGCCTTGGCCTGAGCCGCCACACGGTTAGGCTGTCGCTATGAACCCACACACAGCCTCCACGCCGGGCACCACCGCTCTCGTTACGGGCGCAACTGCGGGCCTCGGCGCCGAGTTCGCCCGCCAGCTTGCCGAAGAGGGCCACCGCGTGGTGCTCGTGGCCCGCGACGCCGGCCGCCTCGCGGCCATGGCGGCGGAGCTGGAAAACCGGTACGGGGCCGCGACGGAGACGATCGCCGCGGACCTGACTGACGACGTCGGGATTGCCGCCGTCGTCGCGCGCCTCGCCGATCCGGCCCGGCCGGTGGAGATCCTGGTCAACAATGCGGGAATCGGTTTGCTGCGCTCCTTCGAGGACAACGACATCGCCGAGGAAAAGAAGCACCTGAAACTTCATGTCGAAACCGCCATGGAGCTCACCCATGCCGCCCTGCAGGGCATGCTCGCGCGGCAGTCCGGCAGGATCATCAACGTCGCCAGCGTGGCGGCTTTCCTGCCCCGTGGAACGTACTCGGCCGCGAAGGCCTGGCTGCTGAGTTTCTCGCGCTGGGCCAACATGGCGTACGCGGCTCGCGGGGTCAAGGTCACCGCCGTGTGCCCCGGCTTCACGCACACCGAGTTCCACGACCGGATGGGGATGGACAAGACGGTGGCGCCGCGCTGGATGTGGCTCGAGGCCCGGCAGGTGGTCAGCGAGTCCCTGGCGGACAACGCCAAGGGCAAGGCCGTCTCGATCCCCAGCAGGCGCTACAAGGTCCTGACCTCGGTTTCGCGGGTGCTCCCGGCGCGGCTCGTCGCCGGGCCGCCGCGGCGCGCCAAGTAGCCGCGCCGGTACACCAGGGGCCGTCCGCGCCTCAGGGGCCGGCCGCGTCCCTGCGCCGGATCGGTCTGCCCCGGATCAGCACCACCACCAGGATCCCGACGGCGGCGCCCACCAGCGTTTCGACGGCACGTTCGGTCACCAGCACGCGGGGATCGGCCGGCGCCGCAAGCTGTCCGATCAGCAGGATGACCGGGGTGAAGGAGACCATGGCGAGGCCGTAGTGCCGGGTCATGAACAGCTCCGTGCTGAACTGCAGGACGATCACCAGGCAGGCCAGGACGGCGGCCTCATGGCCGGGGAAGGCCAGCAGCGGTGACCCCGGCCAGGGGAACAGGATGGCCGCGACCACCACGAGCCCCAGGAGTGTGCCGACGATGCGGTGGATGCCGCGGTAGACGCTGCTGGGCAGGTCGGCCCCGGCAAGCGGCACCGCAGCCGCGGCCATGGCCCAATGCGGGTGGCCGCTGCCGCTGAGGACCCCAATGGTCCCGGCGGCCCCGACGGCGGTCATGTACCGGGCGGCATGAAGCCCCGCCGCCCGGCGGCGTGCCCCGCGCAGCGCCGTGACGTCCCGCCGCCAGCCGCGCCGCCACCCCCGCTGCCAGTCGCGGCCCAGGAACCAGCCGCCAAAGCCAACCATGATCGAGAACGCGGCCGATCCCGCGGCGATCAGGACGGCGGCATGCCAGGGGACGGCGGCGGGAACAGACGCGCACGCGCCCAGGGCCAGGATCCCGAAGAAGGGACCGGCGGGTTTCAGGGCCGTCCTGTCCGTGAACAGCGACCCCGCGCCGGCAAACACCGCCTCCGTGATCACGAGCGCCCACGAATGGATGTGCTGGACCGAGAGGAAGACGCCGACTCCCACGCCGGTGAGCAGGAGGACAGCTGCCTGGCCCTGATGGCGGAGCCGGAGCTGATGCGGCTCGGTGCGGCCGTACATGCCCGTCAGGGCGCCGAAGACGGCGTAGCCGATCAGCTCGGGACGCCCGGCCGCCAGCAGCACCAGGGACGGCACGGCCACGCTGATCGCCACCCGCCACGCCGACACGTGGTCCTTGTTGGCCGGGGCCAGGCTGTGCAGCGAACGGGCGTGGCGCAGCAGGGACTTCACAACTGTCTCTCCGCTTTCTCCGGGTTCCCGGGACTGATAGTGCTCCGGACACGCCTAAGGCCTGCTCCGGATCCTTCCCCCAACGGGTAAGCATACGGAACAGGCCTCATAGGGCGGGGCTGTGGCTACGGAGTCTGGACTACCGCTGCCGGGTCGGGCCGGGCAGGCTCAGGCCCTGACCGGGACTTTCTCGGCTTCGCCGCGCCCTGCGGCGGAGTCCGCGGACGATGCGACCATCGGCATGTCCATGTGCTCGAGGTCGATCAGCGGGTTCTCGTCCTGCGTCGCAACCAGTTCGCGGGCCTCGGCCTGCGTGTCCACGCTCGGCATGGAGCCCGGCAGCGGCATCTGGGCGGATTCCTTGAGGAAGTAGATCGCCAGGGCGCCGATGGCCGAGGTGGCCATCAGGTAGTACGCCGGCATCATGTCATCGCCGGTGGCCGTGATGAGGGCTGCAACGATGAACGGGGTGGTGCCGCCGAAGATGGCGACCGAGAAGTTGTACGCGATGCCCATGGCGCCGTAGCGGCTCGCCGTCGGGAACTGCGCCGGCAGGGCAGAGGCCAGGTTGGCCACGTAGAACGTCACCGGGAAGGCGATCAGGCCAAGGCCCAGCATGGTGGACCAGATCTCGCCGACGCCGATCAGCAGGAACGCCGGGGCGGCCAGGACAACGGTGCTCAGGGCGCCGATCCACAGCACGGGACGGCGGCCGATCCGGTCAGAGAGCTTGCCGGTCAGCGGGATGCAGAGGCTCATGATGACCAGCACGGGGATGGTCAGCAGGGTGCCGTGGACGGGGTCGTAGCCCTTGGACTCGGTGAGGTACGTCGGCATGTACGACGTCAGGGCGTAGCCGGCAGTGTTTGCTGCCGCCACCAGGATCATGGCGACGATGATGGAGCGCCAGTAGGCCTTCACAATGCCCACCGGGCCCTTGGAAGCGGCCGTGTCCGCGGCGGTTGCGTCCTTGGCGAGGCTCTCCTGGGCGTCCAGGGTTGCCTGGAACTGCGGGGATTCCTCGATCTTGCTCCGGAAGTAAACCGCGATCAGGCCCAGCGGACCGGCGACGAGGAACGGAATCCTCCAGCCCCACTGCTCCATGGTGTCCTGACCAAGGGTCAGCTGCAGCACGGAGACAAGGGCGGCGCCGATGGCAAAGCCGAGGTAGCTCCCCATGTCCAGGAAGCTGGCGAAGAAGCCGCGGCGTTTGTCCGGGGCGTACTCGCTCACGAACGTCGTGGCACCGGCGTACTCGCCGCCGGTGGAGAAGCCCTGGATGACCTTGAACAGGACCAGCAGCACAGCGGCCCAGATCCCGATCTGGGCGTAGCCGGGCAGGAGCCCGACCGCGAAGGTGCTGGCAGCCATGATCATGAGTGTTGCGGCGAGAACCTTCTGGCGGCCGATCTTGTCGCCAAGCCAGCCGAACACGACTCCGCCGAGGGGGCGGGCGATGAAGGTGGCGGCGAAGGTTCCCAGCAGGAACAGGGTCTGGACGGACTTGTCCGCCTCCGGCAGGAATACCGGTCCCATGGTGGTGATCAGGTAGCCGAACACGCCGACGTCGTACCATTCCATGGTGTTACCCACGATGGTGCCGCCAAGCGCCTTCTTGAGCATCGGCTGGTCGACAACGTTGACGTCGGACTCACGGAGTCGACGGCGACGTAGCTTTGGTTTCTTCACACTCTTGGGTGCGCTTTGGTTGGTTCCGCTGGCGTTCATAACGCCTGCTGAAGAGTCGGTCGTGCTTCGGTCTGTGGGCATTTGGGCCACTCCTATGGAGGTCATTTGCTTGCGACTTGTAGCTGCCCCGCTCCGGGCAGGCTTTCAATTTTACGGGATTTCTCTGGAGTTTCCGAGTTCGGTGCCGTATCATCCGGTATTTCGGATGATATTTGGGGGCAATCCGCTAAATTCTTTTGCCCTGTTTCACCGCGCGGTTACTGGGAAACGGCGTTGCCCGCGGCGCCGCGGCCAAAATTTTCCGCGCCGGTCCTCAAAAACGCCTGATATTGGGCAGGATTCGGGCCGAAGGGAAGTCCGCCGGAGGCTACTACAGACATCTCATCCCTGCAGTCCTACGATTGATGGACACTTCATTTCACAGCGGTTAATTACAGCGGAAAGGAAGATCAATGGCGGATCATCAGTTCGGAGAAGAAATCCAGCCCGAGGTCGCGAGTCATCTGGCCCAGTCCATGGCCGAGGCCCCCGGGCCGGAGTCCCAGCCGCACGTTCCCCCGGCGGCGCAGGGACAGCAATGGCCGGACGGCAGCGGCAAGCACCGTCATCCCAAGGACCGCGATACCGCCCGCGGACGGGAGGGCCAGCAGGTGGCCACCGCGGCAATCCACCGGCAGAGCCGCCCGCAGATGCCCCACCACGACTAGGGCCAGCAGCAGTACTTAGGGACCGGCAGCAGGACCGGCAGCAGGTTCGACCACAACGTCGGCTGGCGTCTTATCCAGGCGCCAGCCGCGCCACACCGGGTGCCTGAGCTTCCCGTTGCCGGTCCAATCCCCGAAGGTAACCTCGCCGACGAGTTTCGCACTCACCCAGTGGGCGTCTGCGGCATCAGCGTCCGGCACGTCCTGGAACGGGGAAGTCTTCCGTGGCAGGGCGTCCAGTTGTTGCCGGAGTTCCTTGAGTTCACGGGTGCTGAAGCCGCTGCCGACGCGGCCCACGTACCGTAGTTTCGGGCCGTCCGGGATTCCCAGCAGCAGCGATCCCACAGAGTCCCGGCGCTCGCCCTTGCCGGGCCGCCAGCCACCGACCACCACCTCCTGCGTCCGCTCGACCTTGAGCTTGAGCCAGGACCGGCTGCGCTGGCCGACATAGCGGCCGTCCGTGCGCTTGGCCATGACACCCTCCAGCCCCAGCTCCGCGGCGCTTTCCAGGATGTGCGCGACGTCGAGGTTGCGTGCGGCGTCGCCGCCGATCACGCCGGAAAGGTCCACGGGGCCGCCGGAAGGGCGGAAGAAGCGCTCGAGCCGCAACCGGCGCTCGCTGAGCGGCAGGGGACGCAGGTCCTCGCCGGCGTCGAAGAGCAGATCGAAGAGCATCAGCCGCACCGGCGTCGACTCCTGCGCCTTCGCGACGTCGGCGGCCTTGCTGAGTTTCATGCGGCCCTGCAGCAGGCCGAAGTCGGGCCGGCCGGCACGGCCGACGGCGATGATCTCGCCGTCGGCGACGAAGCCCTGTTCCGGCCAGCAGGACCGGTCCGTGAGTTCCGGGTAGCTCGCGGACATGTCGTTGCCGTTCCGGCTGATGAGCCGGATTTGCGTGGCTTCACCGACGATCAGCGCCCGAATGCCGTCCCATTTGAGTTCGATCTGCCAGTCCTTGTCCGCGAGGTCGGCAGCGGTCCCGGCGCTGGCCAGCATCGGGCTGAAACCGGAGGCATCAGGAGCCGGACCGGGGGCCGGTGCCGGGTCCGGCTCCGGTCTGGCCGGTGCCGCGGGTGAGCCGCCGGGCGCCGCCGTCCGCCCGGCGTCGGGCCCTGCATCCGGTTCTGCGTCGGGTTCTTGGCCGGCCACCCGGTGCCCTTTGTGCGCCCCCGCCGGGTCCATGAGGTGGATGAGCCACTGGTCATCGGCCTGGCCGGTGTGAATGAGGGCGAACCTGCGCGTGCCGCCGAGGCCGCCGTCCTCCGCGCCTGTCAGCGTGGCGATGACCTCCTTGCCGGCGATCCACTTTTCGCATTCGTAGTAGCCGTGGTCCCAGATGCTGACCGTCCCGGCGCCGTACTGGCCCTTGGGAATAACTCCCTCGAAGTCGGCGTAGTCCAGCGGGTGGTCCTCGGTCTGGACCGCCAGGTGGTTCGTGGCCTTGCTGGTCGGGACGCCCTTGGGCAATGCCCAGGACACGAGCACGCCGTCGCGTTCGAGCCGGAAGTCGTAGTGCAGCCGGCTGGCGTGGTGCTCCTGGATGACAAATGACTCGCGGAGAACCCCGGCGTCAGTGTCAGTGCCAGTGCCAGTGCGCGGCGCAGGGGCGGTGCGGCTGCGGCGGGCCTCCGCCGTGAACGGCTCAGGGGTGGCGGCCGCATCCCGCTTGGCGCGGTAGGACTCCAGCCGGGGATCGGTGGCGCCGCCGTCGCCCGTCGTGGCCGCGGCTGAACCGGTTCCAGCTTCTGAACCGGTGCCCGGCGCTGCACTGTCCTCCGTGCTGCCGGAAGGTGGTGTGCTGACTGCGGAGTCGCCCGGATGGCCGGCGGCACGCCCGCCTCCGGCGCTGCGGCCCCCGGAGATCGCGGCGAACGGGTCCTTGCCGGACTGCACGCGCTTCATGACCTCGTGGTAGTCCAGCTGGTGCAGGGAGGGGGAGCTGAGCTCGCGCCAGGTCCGCGGCGCCGCCACGGTGGGCCGCAGCCGGCCGCGCAGCGAGTACGGCGCGATCGTGGTCTTCGCGGCGCTGTTCTGGCTCCAGTCGACCAGGACCTTGCCGGTACGCAGGGCCTTCTTCATGTCGCTGACCACCAAGTCCGGGTGGTCCGCCTCCAGGGCGCGGGCCAGTTCGTGGGCGAAGTCGGAGATCTGCTCCGAGCTCCGGGTCCCGTCCAGCGCGGCGTAGAGGTGGATGCCCTTGCTCCCGGAAGTCACGGGGACGGCGTCCAGGCCCACGTCCTGCAGGATGGTGCGGGCCAGCCTGGCCACCTCCGCGCATTCCGCCAGCCCGGCCCCCTCGCCGGGGTCCAGGTCAAGCACCATCCGGTCCGGCGGCAGGGCGTTGCCGTGCGAATCCACCCGCCACTGAGGTACGTGGATTTCCAGGGCCGCGATCTGGGCGAGCCAGGCGAGGGTGGCGGCATCATTGACCAGCGGGTATTGGTTGGTGTGCTCTTTGTGCTTGATGGCTGCCCGGGAAATCCAGCCGGGCGCCGATTCGTCCAGATTCTTTTGGAAGAACACCTGCCCCGGTTCCTCGGACGTTCCCACGCCATGGACCCAGCGCTTCCGCGTGGCGGGCCGGTTCCGGACTGCCGGGATCAGCACCGGCGCGACCGTGGCGTAGTAGGCCAGGACGTCAGCCTTGGTAGTGCCGGTCTCCGGGTACATGACCTTGTCCAGGTTGGTCACAATGAGCTCGCGGCCCCCCACCCGGACCCGCTGCCTGCCGTTTGCCGGGACTGTGTTGTCCCGCTGGGCGTCCCCTGGACGTCCTGCTCGGCGTCCTGCTGGGCGTCCGGCCCGGTGTTTCGCTCAGCCAACGGTCTTCACCTCCGAACCGCTCTGGTGTTCACTTGTCCCATGAGAGCCATCTGGAAGGGCGCGATCGCATTCGGGCTGGTCAACGTGCCCGTCAAGGTCTACAGCGCGACCGAGGACCACGACATCAGCCTGCATCAGGTCCACAACGCCGACGGCGGACGGATCCGCTACCAGCGCCGCTGCGAGGTCTGCAGCAAGATCATCGACTACGAGGACATCGACAAGGCCTACGAGGACGAGGGCCGCACGGTGATCCTGACCCGGGAGGAACTGAAATCCATCCCCGCGGAGAACAGCCACGAGATCGACGTCGTGCAGTTCGTCCCGGCGGACCAGCTCGATCCCATCATGTTCGAGAAGAGCTATTACCTCGAACCGGACTCCAAGTCGCCCAAGGCCTATGTGCTGTTGCGCCGGGCCCTCGAGGACACCGACCGGGTGGCGATTGTCCAGTTCGCGCTGCGTGAGAAGACCAGGCTGGGGGCGCTGCGGATCCGCGACGACATCCTGATGCTGCAGTCGCTGCTGTGGGCCGACGAAGTGCGCGAGGCCAGCTTCCCGGCGCTCGAAACCTCGATCCGCATCTCCGCCCAGGAACGCGAAATGTCCGCAGCCCTGGTGGATTCGATGGCTGCGGATTTTGAGCCCGAACAGTTCACCGACGACTACCAGCTCCAGCTGCGCCAGCTCATCGACGCGAAGCTGGAGAAGGGGGAGTCCCTGGACACCGAAGAAACGTTTGGCGCCGTCGCGGCCGAAGCCGGCAGCGGCGAAGTGATTGACCTGATGGAGGCACTCAAGCGGAGCCTCGAGAAGAAGCGCGGGGGCGGGGCGGCGACCGCCGGCGGAACGGCAGAGTCCACAACAGCCCCCAAGGCAGCGGCGGCCGGCGGGACGAAGGCCGCGCCTTCGACCAAGGCGCCGGCCGGCGCCTCCTCCAAGCCTGCCGCTTCCAAGACTGCCGCTCCCAAGACTGCTGCGTCCAGGACGGCTGCTTCCAAGACCGCCGCGGGCGAAGCCGGTGAAAGCAACGCCGGGGCAGACAAGAGCGCCGCTGCGAAGGGCACCGCCTCCAAGGCGGCGCGCCAAGGCCCCGGCGGCACGCGCGCGCAAGGGTGCCTGAGGCCGTGGGAAGGGACGCCGCGGCCATCGGCGTCAGGAGTTCCGCAGGGCCGAGATGAGCTCGCTCTTTTTCTTCGCCGAGTAACCCTTGGATTCGTCCTTTTTCGTGGGCATGGCTACAGCCCCCGGGTTTTGTCGGCGGCCGGGCCGGCGTCGTTCGCGGAAAACCGTGTCCGCCCGTTGCCGGCGGTTGATGCGGGACTGGCGACCCCGCTGCCCTTTCGCGTGCTTGCCACGCGATCATCTCCTTCGGTCGGGAACCATTCCGGCGACGGCCGCGGACGGTGTCGCCGCGGATTCCAAACTAGCGGCGCCGCCGGGCGGTGACAAGCATTTGCTAAGTTCACTGACAAAAGTTCCCGGTTCCTGCACAGCCACGGCAGCGCCCGGCAACGCGAAAGCCCGGCCGGCCCCTCGTCGGGGCGGCCGGGCCTTCTGATACTGCCGGGTTACTGCCGGGTGTGACGGCGCGGGCGCCGGACGGTGACGCTATTCGGCGTCGTGATCCGTCTCGAGGATCTGCACGAGACGGTCCAGGGCGGCGTCGGCGCCTTCACCCTCGGCACGCAACACCACAACCTCGCCGTGCGAGGCGCCCAGGCTCATCAGCGACAGGATGCTGGCGGCGTCCATGGCCTCGTCCTCCGGCTCACCCAGGCGGGCAATCGTGATCTCGAGGCTGTCGAACTCGCCTGCAGCCTCGGCGAAGATGGCGGCCGGACGGGCGTGCAGCCCAACGCGGCTGGCAATGGTGGCGTTACGTTCGGTCATTTCTGCTCCTTGAAGTCAGCTTGGGTGTTTATCAGCTGTGAATATCTGCTTGGAAAAATCGTCCTGGACTGTGGCTCAGGCGGCTACGGGAACCGTTTCCACCGTACCAACCGGCTTCTTGACTGCCCAGCGCTTGAGCCCGATCACTGCGAAGGCACTCACGACGGTACCGGCCGCAATGGCGATGACGAACCAGAGGAAGGGATCGATCGCGAAGAAGACGAAGATTCCGCCGTGCGGGGCCTTCGACCCCACGCCTGCCGCCATCGAGATGGCGCCGGTCACGGCCCCGCCGAGCATGCTGGCGGGGATGACGCGCAGCGGGTCGGCGGCGGCGAACGGAATGGCGCCTTCGGAGATGAACGAGGCTCCCAGCAGCCAGGCGGCCTTGCCGTTTTCCTGTTCCGCGAGGCTGAAGAGCTTCTTGTTCAGCACGGTCGCAGCCAGTGCCATGGCCAGCGGCGGGACCATGCCGGAGGCCATCACGGCTGCCATGATCTGCCACGGCGCCTGGTTGGTGATGGAGGCGGCGCCCAGGCCGGCGACGGCGAAGGAGTAGGCAACCTTGTTGACCGGACCGCCGAGGTCGAAGCACATCATCAGGCCGAGGACAATGCCCAGGGCGATGGCGCTGGCACCGGTCAGGCTGGACAGCCAGTTGTTGAGCCCGACGGTGACCGCGGCGACGTACCTGCCCAGGAACACGAAGAGCAGGCCGGACGCCGCGATGGACGCCACGAGCGGGATGATAACCACCGGCATCAGGCCGCGCAGCCAGCGGGCCACGGTGAGCTTGCCGATCGCATGCGCCACGTAGCCGGCGATCAGGCCGCCCACGATGCCGCCAAGGAAGCCTGCACCCATGAAGACGGCAACGGCGCCGGAAACGAAGCCCGGGGCGATGCCCGGCCGGTCAGCGATGGCGTAGGCGATGTAGCCGGCCAATGCGGGTACCAGGAAGCCCAGGGACAGGGCGCCGATCTTGAAGAACACGGCACCCAGGAAGGCGCCCAGCGGGCCCCAGGCCAGCGCCGGGTACACCGTGGGCAGGTTGAACAGGCTGTTCTCCGCCAGGATCTTGTCCGCGAAGGCGGTGATGTCGTAGCCGCCCAGCAGGAAGCCGAGGGCGATCAGCAGACCACCACCCGCCACGAACGGGATCATGTAGCTGACACCGGTGAGCAGTGCCTTCTTCAGTTTCGTGCCGATGTGCTCGCCCTTCTCCTCGGCGTCGTGTTCGGCCTGCTCCTCGGCGCCGAAGTGCGGCACGCGACGGGCGTGCGGGTTGTCCGCGGCGGCGAGGGCTTCCGCGACCATCTGGTCCGGCTCGTCGATGCCGCGCTTGACCGGCGCGTTGATCACCGGCATGCCGGCGAAGCGCTCCTTGCCGCGCACGTCCACGTCCACGGCGAAGATCACGGCATCGGCGGCGGCGATCACGGCGGGGTCAAGGGCCTTGGCGCCGGAGGACCCCTGGGTTTCCACCTGCAGGTCCACACCGACTTCCTTGGCCGCGGCAACGAGCGAGTCGGCGGCCATGTAGGTGTGGGCGATGCCGGTGGGGCAGGCTGTCACGGCGACGAGGCGCTTGGGCCCCTTGGCCTTCGCTGCGCCTTCGCCAGCGGCACCGCCGGCGGTACCAGCGGCGGCGGACCGCCGCTGCGGCGGCCGGTGCTGCAGCAACCGGTGCTTCAGCGGCGTGGGTGGCGGGCTTGTCCGCCAGCGCGGCTTCGACGAGCTCCACAATCTCCGCCTGGGACGTCGCGGCGCGCAGGCTGGCCGTGAAGTCCTTCTTGATCAGGGACCGCGCCAGCTTCGACAGCAGCTTCAGGTGCTCCTGGTCCGCGCCCTCAGGAGCGGCAATGAAGAAGATCAGGTCCGCGGGGCCATCCTTGGCACCGAAGTCGACCGGCTGGGACAGCCGCGCCATCGCCAGGGTGGGCTCGGTGACCGCCGTCGAGCGGCAGTGCGGGATCGCGATGCCGCCGGGGACGCCCGTGGCGGTCTTGGACTCCCGGGCGAAGGCGTCGGCGAAGAGGCCTTCGACCTCGGTGGCGCGTCCGTTGGCCGCAACTCTGCCTGCCAGGTGCCGGATCACGTCCTCGGGCGTGCTGCCCAGGTTCTGGTCGAGCTCGACCAGTTCGGTAGTGATGAGCTGTGTCACTGTCAATCCTTCCGGAGGGCCGTGATGGTTACGGCATCAGGGGTGGTTTGGTTGACTGCCGGGACAGTGGAGCCAGGCAGGGAAGCGGCGGCGGCACCATGGGCCACCGCCTGACGGAGGCAATCAACCGGGGCGGCGCCCTGGCTGGAGGCGAGCAGGTATCCGGCCAGCGACGAATCGCCGGCGCCGACAGTGCTGACCGCGGTGACCGGCGGATGCGTGGCCAGCCACGCGCCGTCGGCCGTCACAAGAACGGCACCCTTGGAGCCGAGGGTTGCCAGTACAGCACCCACTCCGGAGCGCACGACGGCGGAGGCAGCCGCTGCTGCAGCCTCCGGGTCCGCTTCGAGCTCCTCGGCGGATTTGTTCGTGGCGAAGCCGGCTGCGGCAGCCAGTTCCACCAGTTCCTCGGCGTTGGGTTTCAAGAGGTCCGGCTTTCCCGAGGTATCGCCGGAGACCGCTGCGGCGAGAGGTTCGCCGGAGGAGTCGACGGCGACCCGTGGTGCGGCCTCGCCATCAAACAGGGAACGCAGCCGCCGGGTGACGGTCGCGTAGAAGTCGGCCGGAACCCCGGGTGGGAGCGAGCCGGCCAGGACAACCCAGGCGGCACCGCGGGCGTTGTCCAGCAAGAGGCTGATCAGGGCCTCCTGCTGGTCCTCGCTGAGTACCGGTCCGGGTTCGTTGATCTTGGTGGTGACGCCGCCGGGCTCGGTGAGGGCCACGTTGCTGCGCAGCGGCTCGCCGATCGGGAGCGCCGCGAAGGGAACGTCCGTGTCCCGCAGGCCGGCGAGGACGGGATCGGCCTCGGCGCCGGGGAGGACGGCGATGGTCTTGAGCCCCGAGGCCACGAGGGCGCGGGAGACGTTGACTCCCTTGCCCCCGGATTCCTGGCGGACGGAGACGGCCCGCTGAACTTCCCCGCGGAGGAGGGGGCCGGGCAGCGCTACGGTGCGGTCCAGGCTGGGGTTGGCGGTGAGGGTGACAATCACGCGACCACCACCTCCACTCCGGCTTCCGCAAGGGCGCTGGCAAGTTCCCGGCTGGGTTGCGTGTCTGTGATCACGGTGTCCAGATCTTTCAACGAGGCGAACTGGACCAGCGTCTCCGCGTCCAGCTTGGAGGAATCAGCCAGCACCACAATGCGGCGCGCTGATTGGACGAAGGCCGCCTTGACGGCGGCTTCTTCAGGATCGGGTGTGCTCAGCCCGAAGGCTGCATGGATGCCATTGGTGCCGATGAAGGCGATGTCCGGACGGATCCGGCGGGCGGCCTCCACCGTGGACTGGCCAACCGCGGCCTGGGTCAGCCCGCGGACCCTGCCGCCGAGCAGGTGCAGGGCGATGCCGGGCTCGCCGGACAGCCTGGACGCGATGGGCAGGGAGTGGGTGATGACGACGAGTTCGGCGTCGGACCCGGATGCCGGCAGGCTGCCCGACGCGGCGGCTCCGGCAGCGCGGGCGGACAGGAGCTCGGCGAGGGCCTCGGTGGTGGAGCCGGCGTCGATCAGGATGCTGCCGGTGAGGCCCTCCGGGATGAGGGCCAGGGCGGCCTCGGCGATGCGGGTCTTTTCGGACTTTCGCTGGACGGTCCGCTCGAGGATGCTTTCTTCGGTGGTGCTGAAGCGGTCCGGGGAGACGGCGCCGCCGTGCACCCGGCGGACGCTGCCGGCGGCTTCCAGGGCCGCGAGGTCCCGGCGGATGGTTTCGGTGGTGATGCTGAAGCGCTCGGCCAGGTCCGTGACACTGGCCCGGCCGCTGGCGTAGATGAGCCCCACGATCAGCTGCTGGCGTTCTTCGGCGAACACTTACCCTCCATTGCGTACTGCGTCTGTCCTGGCGTTTGCCTTGCCGTTTCCCGGGGCGATTGTCCTGCGGATTCGCCCCTGGCCGCTTCCGTGACTCCCATCACATGAAGTGGAATTGTTTGACTTTATCTTTGTTCTTGTTGGTTTGTCAATGAAAAACAACATGAACACAGAAATTGCGGCCTGGCGCCGCGGGACATGTCCAGTGGTCGGGCCTGGCGCCGTGGGGCATGTCCAGTGGTCGGGCTGGGAATGGGCAGGTTGGCGTTATGTCCATTGCTCGTCTCATGGGCTGGGCATGTGCTGGGTTTGGACTTTGTGGGGGTGCGCGTGGTGCCGGGCATGTGCACTCGGGGCTGGGACCGTGGGACATGTCCAGTGGTCGGGCCTGGCGCCGTGGGACATGTCCAGTGGTCGTGCCTGGGAGTGGGCAGGTTGGCGTTATGTCCATTGCTCGCTCCGGGGCTGGGCATGTGCTGGGTTTGGACTCTGTGGGGGTGCGCGTGGTGCCGTGGGCATGTGCACTCGGGCCTGGGACCGTGGGACATGTCCAGTGGTCGGGCCTGGCGCCGTGGGGCATGTCCAGTGGTCGGGCGGGGGAGTGCGGACGGCCCCGCATGGCGGAAGCCGGGCCAGACCTCAAGGTCCGGCCCGGCTTCCGGGTCGTTGGGTTCCGCGCCGTGCTGGTGCGCGGACACGGCTCAGATGCCCGCGTCGCGGCTCTCATTGCGGGTGATGGTCTCGCCGGTATTGGGGTCCACCACGGTGCGGCTTTCGCTGACCCGGCGCGTTCGGCCGCGTCCGGGGGAGGCGAGGACGAGCGAGGCGATGAGGCCAATAACGCCCACCACCATGAGGATGTAGCCGATCATGGCCTGGTCCACATTGGGGATCAGCCCCGGAGCGACGGCCCAGGCCAGGATGGCGCCGATGGCGATGAGGAAGATTGCGGAACCGATTCTCATAACGTGCTCCTTGGTGTCCCGCGGGACGGATCGATGATGCTAAGCATGCTGTCCAGCGTCACGCTACAACCCCGCCCCGGCTGTTTCAATGAAACGAACTCCGCCCCGCCGGGAAATTTCCGCATCGTTTCCGGACGGCCGCGCCTCTTCAGGAAGGCCGCACCGCGGATCCGGGGAGCGAAAGTCCGGTTCCGTAGCGGAAACCGGCGCTGGTCCAAGTAGCAGGAACGGAGCACGCGGCGGCACTGGATAGGCTGGGCCCATGGAGACGGTTGTCTGGTCAAAGCCCGAACACGAACGCGCCGGCACGCCGCTGCTGGTGATGCTGCACGGCTACGGTACGGACGAGTCCCGCATGTCCAAGCTGTTCGGATCCCTGCCGCCGGAGTTCAGCTGCGCCGCCCTGCGCGGACCCAAGGAGATCGGCGACCACCACGGCTGGTTCCTGCTGGACTATTTCCTCACCCACGACTTTGCCGACGTCATCGCCTCCACCAACGCGGTCTTCGGCTGGATCGAGTCGGTCAAGGACCGGCACAGCAGCGTCAGCCTGCTCGGATTTTCGCAGGGGATGGCCATGGCCAGCACGCTTCTGCGGCTCCGGCCGGCCCAGTTCCGCGCCGTCGTCGGGCTCTCGGGCTTCGTCCTGGACAACGAACTCCTGGCCATGAGCGAATCCTTCACCTCCCGGCCGCCGTTCTTTTGGGGCCGGGACAAGGACGACGTCGTCATCAACGACGCCGCCACCGAACACACCGAGGAGTGGCTGCACCGGAACACCGCGCTCACGGCCCGGACCTACCCCGGCATGGGCCATTCGATCTCGAAGGCCGAGCTCGTGGACGTCAGCGCGTTCCTGCGCCACTACGTCCTGCGCTGACCCGGCGCTGCGCCCGGCGCTCACCTGCGCTGACCGGGCACTTGCCAGGCACCGACAAGCCACCCACCAGACGCCTGATCGTCCACTTGCATGCCAAATTTGTAAGCGTTTACAATCGACCTCGGCCATGAACACCGGGCCCACTACTTCAGGGGGAAGAAAGGGCTGAGCCCGTGCCGCAGGCCAAGACTTCGCGCGTGAGAATCCAGGACGTCGCCGCGCTCTCCGGGCTCTCCATCTGCACCGTCTCACGCGCGCTCCGGCACCTGCCCAATGTCTCCGAACACGCCAAGGCAAGAGTGAGTGACGCGGCGGCCAAGCTCGGCTACAAGGCCTCGTCCGCAGCATCCCGGCTGGCCGGCGGCAGCACCGGCTCCGTGGCCATCATCGCCCCGACCGCTACGGCGTGGTTCTTTGCCCGGGCGGTGGAAGCGGCCGAGGAAGTCTTTGCCGACAGCGGCTATGACACCGTCCTGATCAGCCTCCGGAACCGGCCCAGCGTGCAGCAGAAGCTTTTCGGCGACCTCGCGGGCCTCGCCCAGCGGGTCGACGGCGTACTGCTGCTCAACATCGCCCTCGGTGAGGCCGAAATGGCCGCGCTCGCCGAGTCGGGCCTTGCCGTGGCCAGTGTCGGAATGCACGGCGTCCCGTGGGACAACGTGGGCATCGACAACGAGGAAGCCGCACACGCCGCCACGAACCACCTGCTGGGACTCGGCCACCGGGACCTGGCCATTCTCGCCGGCAGCGAAACCGGCGCGCCCTCCCTCGTGACCGCCAGCGAGCGGCGGCGGGGTTTCGAGCGGGCCCTGGCCGAGCACGGCCTCACGGTCGATCCGGACCTCGTGATCGACGCCGGCTCCAGCATCGAAGGCGGCCGGCTGGCCATGGTGGAACTCGTCGAAAACCGCCGGATGCCGTCCGCGATCTTCGCCGGCTGCGACGAAACAGCCTTCGGCGCTCTCATGGCATTGCGGGAGTTCGGTTTGTCAGCGCCGGAAAACGTGTCCATCATAGGTATAGACGATCATCAGATGAGTTGGTTCCTGGGCCTGACCACCATGGCCCAGCCAGTGGCCGACCAAGGCGCTTTCGCGGCCAACCTGCTGATTGAAAGACTTCACCGCTCGGGCCTTCCCAATCCGCCGCCTGCCGGTCCGCCGTCGAACCATCTGCTGGAAACCAAACTGGTAGAGCGCAAGAGCACGGTGCACTGCTGAACGGTGCACTACTGAACACAGTGCGCTGCTGAACCGGACGGCGCCCGCCGCCGAAGCGGCCCCGACCAGAGCAGCAGCGGCCGCAGCCGCCGTCGCACCGGAACAGTGCCCTGAACCGAAGGCCCTGAACCGAGTGCCCTGAACCGACGGCCCGGCCCGACAGCCCTGAACCGGGTGCCCTGAACCGGCCGCACCAAACAAAAGTTTTGAACAAGACCGTTTTGCCTGCCCGTCGTCTGAAAGGACTTTGACCCATGACTGCAGTTCCCGATACTTCCGGCCTCGCCGGTGCGCTCTCCGGCGCCTCCGCCATTCTTTTTGACCTCGACGGCGTCCTGACCCCCACCGCGGTGGTGCACGAGCACGCCTGGAAGCAGCTCTTCGACGGTTTCCTGGCCTCCGTCCCGGAGGCCGCGCCGTACCGTGAGAGCGACTACTTCGACCACATCGACGGCAAGCCGCGGTTCGACGGCGTCCGGGACTTCCTGGCCTCCCGCGGGATTGTGCTGCCCGAGGGCCCGGCCGACGACGACCCCGCGCACGACACCGTCCACGGGCTCGGCAACCGCAAGAACAAGGTCTTCAACGACATCGTCGAAGCCGGCGGCGTCCAGCCGTACGAGGGCTCCGTCCGGTTTGTCGACGCCGCGCTGGCCCGCGGACTCAAGCTCGCCGTCGTCTCCTCCTCCCGCAACGCCCCGGCCGTGCTCAAGGCCGCCGGGCTGTCCGACTACTTCCCGGTGGTGGTCGACGGCATCGTCGCCGTCGCCGAGGGGCTGCCCGGCAAGCCCAGCCCGGCCACCTATGAATACGCCGCGCGCCTCCTCGGCGTGCCGAGCCAGGAGTGCGTCGTGGTGGAGGACGCCGTCTCCGGCGTCCAGGCCGGCAGCGCGGGAAACTTCCTTTCGGTGATCGGCGTCGACCGCGGAGCAGGCCGGCAGACCCTGCTCGACGCCGGCGCCACGGTAGTGGTCAACGACCTCGCCGAACTGCTCTAGCCCGGCGCCCGCATCCGCGCCCGCACCGCGCCTGATCCAACCGCGCCCCCACTGCTGACTAGCACTGCACACTCGCACTACTCACCCGCCGAAGGAACCCCCTAAACCATGGCTCTCATCACCTCGGACCGCGCCCGGTTCCCCAACGATCCCTGGCAGCTGGTCGAGACCGTCCATCTCCCCGGCAATGCCGGCACCCTGGAGACCCTGTTCAGCCTCGGCAACGGGCATCTGGGGATCCGCGGCGCGCACTGGGCCGCCGCGGATGCCGAACTTCCCGGCAGCTTCATCAACGGCTTCCATGAGACCTGGGACATCAAGCACGCGGAAAACGCGTACGGCTTCGCCCGGACCGGGCAGCGGATCCTCTACGTCCCGGATGCGAACAACTTCACCGTCATTATCGACGGCGAGCAGCTGAGCCTGGAGGAGTCCACGGTGCTGGACTACCGCCGCAGCGTGGACTTCGTTACCGGTGTTTACGAGTGCCGGATCACCTGGCAGTGCCGTTCCGGCGCGACCGTGACCACCACCGAACGCCGTGCCGTGGGCTACGAAACCCGGGGCGCGCTGGGCATCAGCCTCGAGGTGGCAGCCGACAGGGAGATCTCCGCGGACGTCACGTCCTCGGTCATCAACCGCCAGGACCAGCCGGTGGAGGACCATTCCGCCCACGATCCGCGCCGCGCCGGCCGCCACGCCGGGCGCGTGCTGCTGCCGTTGCGGCTCGACGGCGGCGACGGCTCGCTGCGCCTGGGCTGGGAGGCCTCGGAATCCAAGCAGCGCCTCGGGATGGCGGTGGATCACTGGACCTCGGCCGGGGTGCAGCCGTTCGATACCCTGGTGGACCAGGACGACAGCAGCGTCCGCTATGTGCTCGCCGTCAGCGCGGCTGAGCCGTTCGTGCTGGAGAAGAGCGTCAGCTACGCCGTGGGCCAGGCCGCCGAGGACCTCACGGACGTCGCCGAGGCCGGCCTCAAGCCGGTCAGCGAGATCTTCGCCCAGAGCGAGGCCCACTACCGCGAGTACTGGACAACGAGCGACATCGTGGTGGCGGGCCAGTCCGAGCTCCAGCAGGGCGTCCGCTGGAACCTGTTCCAGCTTGCCCAGGCCACGGCCTGCGCCGATGTGGCCGGCATCCCGGCCAAGGGCGTCTCCGGCTCCGGCTACGACGGCCACTACTTCTGGGACCAGGAGGTGTACCTGCTGCCGTACCTGACCTACACCAACCCGGGCAACGCCCGCCAGGTCCTGGAATTCCGCCATGACCTCCTGCCCGAGGCGAAGATCCGCGCCAAGGAACTCAGCGTCGACGGCGCCTTGTTCCCGTGGCGGACCATCAACGGCCTCGAGGCCAGCGCCTACTACGCGGCCGGCACCGCGCAGTTCCACATCGCCGCCGCGATCGCGTTTGCGACCAACCGGTACATCTGGGCCAGCGGGGACCAGGGATTCCGGGAAACCCTGGGCGCCGAGCTGCTGATCGAAACCGCGCGGATGTGGGTGTCCCTGGGCTTCTTCGGCAAGGACGGGCTCTTCCACATCCACGGCGTCACGGGCCCGGACGAATACACCGCGGTGGTCAACGACAACCTCTACACCAACGTCATGGCCCGCTTTAACCTCCGTGCCGCCGCCGGACTGGACCACGCCGAGATCGGCGACGCCGAACGCCAGCTCTGGGAGCAGGCCGCCAACCGCATGCACATGCCCTACGACGAGGACCTGCAGGTCCACTCCCAGGACAACGACTTCATGACCCTGGAGCCGTGGGACTGGACCACGCCCCGGTCCAAGTACCCGCTCCTGCTGCACTTCCACCCGCTGGTGATCTACCGGCACCAGGTCCTGAAGCAGGCCGACACCGTGCTGGCCATGTTCCTGCAGTGGCAGGACTTCACGGCCGAGGAAAAGCGCCGCGCCTTCGACTTCTACGACCCCATCACCACCGGCGACTCCACCCTGTCCGCCTGCGTCCAGGGCATCATGGCCGCCGAGGTCGGCTACGGCAAGGCCGCGCTGGACCACTTCACCCATGCCCTGTTCATCGACCTCGACGACACCCACGGCAACACGATCGACGGCGTCCACATCGCCTCCACCGGCGGGGTGTGGAGCTCGCTGGTCAGCGGCTTTGCCGGGCTCCGGGACCAGGGCGCGGTGCCGTACTTCGACCCTCGCCTGCCCGCCGAATGGGACGGACTCGAGTTCCACCTGAAGATCCAGGGCCGGCTCCTGCACATCGGGCTGGTACAGGATTCGATCAGCCTGACCGTCCGCGACGGCGCACCGCTGGAGATCGACGTGCGCGGGGAACTGTTCACCGTGGGCGGCGACACCGTCCGGGTCCCGCTGGCGCCCGTGGCGGCCCCCGAGCCCACCATCTTCCCCAGCGGCCTCCCGACGGCGTCCATCCCGGTGGTGCGCGCCGGCGTCTGAACCGCCGCCAAAGCACCGCAATCCGCACAGTCACTTAGCGCCCATGATCCCCACGGACATGGGCGCTAGGTGACCCCGCGTTGCTTCGGAGCGGGCTGCCCTGGCCCGAAGGCTTCGGCAGGGTTCGCGGCATCCGCCAGGTTGTCACCGCCGGGCTCCTCTGCCCCACCAGAAAGGGGATGGGCCAGCTCATCGGCCGGCATCCGGGCGACCAGCATCGCGACGACGGCCATCACCGGGCACACGGTCCCGGCCACGAGGAAGATCAGCCACAGCGGCACCACCTCGGCGGCCGGTCCGGCAAGGGCCATGGAGACCGGCATGAGGGCAAGCGACACGAAGAAGTCCAGGCTCGAGACGCGGCCCAGCAGATGCGGCGGCACCCGGCGCTGCAGCAAGGTCCCCCAGATCACCATGCCCACGCCGCCGGTGGCGCCGAAGACGAACAGGGCCGCTGCCACGGCCCAGAAACTGTCCATGATGCCGACGGCGGCGATCGGCAGGCTGCCCGCTCCCCAGGACACCATCATGACGGTGAGGTAACGGCGCGGGAGCGGAAAAGAGGCCGTGGCCAGCGAGGCCGCGGCGCCGCCGACGCCCATGATGGCGAGCAGGAAGCCGAACATGCGCGCGTCCCCGCCAAGCTGGTCCCGGACTACGAACGGGACCAGGACCTCGATGGGGCCGATCAGGAACAACACGGAAATGCAGGCCCACAGCAGGGTCCACAGCAGCCAGGGAGTGCGGACGGTGTAGCTGACGCCCTCGCGGAGGTCGTGGCGCAAGGACTTCTTGGCCCGCGCCTCGCCAGGGGCGTCGGCCCCGCTGTCCTCCCTGCCATCGCCGGCCCTGTCTCCATCGCTTCCCCCGCCGGCCGCCAGGTCCGCGGTGCCCGTTGCCCCGGGACCGGGCTGGGGGCGGAGGAGGAACAGGGTCGAAAAGGCCACCAAATGGCAGGCCGCAACGCCGGTGACGGCATGCGAGGGGGACAGCGCCGCCACCAGGATGCCCGCCACGGCCGGTCCGGCGGCCTGCTGCAGCATCGGCCGCATGGTCCCTTCCAGGCCGTTGGCCGCCAGCAGGTCCTCGGGCGGCAGGATCCGCGGCAGGATCGCGGAGTAGGCGGGGAAGAAGAACGCAGCCCCGACGCCGAGCACGAAAGCCCCGAGCGCCAGATGCCAGAGCTGCAGCCAGCCCGCCATGGCCAGTCCGCTGACGGTCGCAATGACGGCAAGGTTGGCGCCCTCGACCGCGATGATCAGGAGCCGCTGGGGCACGCGGTCCGCGGCAATGCCGCCGGCCAGCAGAAACGCCACAAGCCCCACGCTGCCCGCCGCCGCCACGAGTGAGAGCTCCAGCGGGCCGCCGCCGAGGTGAATCACCTCGTAGACCATCGCAACGGCCCACATCCCGGAACCGAAGATGGAGATGGCCAGCGCGGTGATCAGCACGCGGTATTCCCGGTGCGCGAAGGGGCGGAGGGCTCGCAGGGCGGGCATGCGCCTAGTGTAGTGGCCGGCCCGGCGGCTTGGCTTGAACGGCGGCGTGCCCGGGCCGGGGCTGAGTCGGCCCGGGCCGTGCCCTAGTGTTAAGTGAACTTACTTTTATGGTTCCGAAGAGAGGCGATCATGGCCAAGCGCAGCAACCCGGCAATGAAGATTGCCCAGCAAACAGCCCACAACGCGATGTTCGATGCCGCCGGCCAGCCCCGGCCCGGCCTCCACAACGTGCTCCTGAAGGCGGTTGAAGTCCAGCGTCCGCTGGTGCTGGCCAACATCCGCAGGCTCCAGCGCAAGCACCCGCGCGCCTCGGCGGCGCAGCTTGCCGCCATCCTGGAGCGCGACTATCTGCTGGCCGTCACCGGCGGCGGGGCGCTGGTGGGCAGTGCGGCCGTGATTCCCGGCGTCGGAACTGCGGCCGCCCTGGGTATTTCGGCCGCCGCGGCGGTCGGGTTCCTCGAAGCCACCGCCCTGTACTCCACCGCGCTGGCCGAACTGCACGGCGTGCGGATGGTGGATCCGGACCGGGCCAGCACCCTGGTCATGGCGGTCATGCTGGGCGAGGAAGGAACCGAACTGCTGAGCTCGCTGAGTGGACAAGCCGCGGGCCGGGGCAAGGGGCCGACCCAGGCCTGGACCGCGGCCTTCACCCGCCGCGTCCCCCTCGCCGGCTTCGGCACGGTGCGCGCCAAAATCCAGACGATGTTCCTCCGGTCCCTGATGAAAAAGCAGGGCACGGCCTGGTTGGGCCGTGCCCTGCCCTTCGGCATCGGCGCCGTCGTTGGCGGCGTCGGCAACCGGCTGATGGCACGCGCCGTCGTCGCGAACGCCAAGGAAGCGTTCGGGCCTATGCCGGACACGATTCCGGGAGAACTGCGGGCCCTCGCGGACACCACCGGGCCGGCCGCGCTCTATGACTCCGCGCCAGATTTAGCGCTGGACACGCCACCGGACAGCGGCGGCGCGAAAACTTCAACGAAGGATGGCGGCACGTTTTGGATCTGAACGCTGACCTGGGGGAGTCCTTCGGGACCTGGACCATGGGCGACGACGCCGCCATGTTCCCGCTCGTCACGAGCGCCAGCGTGGCCTGCGGGATGCACGCCGGCGACCCCGTGACAATGCTGGACACCTGCCGGGCGGCGTACGAACTCGACGTCAAGGTCGGCGCCCACCTGGGCTACCCGGACCTGGCCGGTTTCGGCCTCCGCACGCTGGATATGACCTTCGATGATCTCTTCGGCGCCGTGCTGTACCAGCTCGGCGCGCTCGACGGCGTCGCCCATGCCGTGGGCGCCTCGGTGGACTACGTCAAGCTGCACGGGGCGCTCTACGACCGCACGGTGCGCGACGCCGAGCAGGCCTCCGCCGTGATCGCCGCCATCCAGGCCTACGATCCGGGGCTTCCCGTCCTGGGGTTCCCCGGCTCAGCCTTGCTGGGGATCGCCCAGGACGCCGGGCACCCCGTCTTCGCCGAAGCCTTCGCCGACCGCGCCTACCTCCCGGACGGCACCCTCGTGCCGCGAACGGAGGACGGTGCCGTGCTGCACGACGCCGGCCAGATCGCCGAGCGGGCGGTGCGCCTGGCCACGAAGGGCGAGGTCGAGGCGGTCGACGGCACCGTGCTCCGGATCGAGCCGCACTCGCTGTGCCTCCACGGGGACACCCCGGGATCCATCGCCACGGCCACCGCGATCCGTGCGGCACTGGAGGCGGCCGGCGTCGAGCTGGAGAGTTTCGCCTGAAGACGGAGCCCTGAACACTGAACCGCTGAACCCTTGAACCGCGGCTGGGCGCCCCCTGACCGGCACCTGCCGGGATGCACCCAGTGCCCTAAGGCCCTATCCGGGGCCAGAAAGTGCGTCCTAGCTTGAAGGCATGACTGCCGGAGGCGCCGCGGGGTTGGACGGACCCGCCTCGGATGCAATGTTGAAGCTGGGCCGCTTTTTCACGAAATGGGACCAGACCGACGACGGCAGGGCGGTGTTCCGGGAAGGCGGCCGCAAGGGCGACATCTTCTACCGGGACCGCTGGAGCCACGACAAGGTGGTCCGGTCCACGCACGGGGTGAACTGCACGGGCTCCTGCTCCTGGAAGGTGTACGTCAAGGACGGCATCATCACGTGGGAATCCCAGCAGACCGACTACCCCTCGGTGGGTCCGGACAGCCCGGAATACGAGCCGCGGGGCTGCCCGCGCGGGGCGGCCTTCTCCTGGTACACCTATTCGCCCACCCGCGTCCGCTTCCCCTATGCCCGGGGTGTCCTGGTCGAGATGTACCGCGAGGCCAAGGCCCGGCTGGGCGACCCGGTGCTGGCCTTTGCCGACGTCGTGGGGGACCCGGTGCGGCGCCGCCGCTACCAGCAGGCCCGCGGCAAGGGCGGCCTGGTCCGCGTCTCCTGGCAGGAGGCGATCGAAATCGCCGCCGCCGCGCACGTCAACACCATCAAGGCCTACGGTCCGGACCGCTGTGCCGGGTTCTCGCCCATCCCGGCGATGTCCATGGTCTCGCACGCCGTCGGGACCCGCTTCATCCAGCTGATCGGCGGGGTGATGACGTCCTTCTACGACTGGTACGCCGACCTCCCCGTGGCCAGCCCGCAGGTGTTCGGGGACCAGACCGATGTCCCGGAGTCGGGGGACTGGTGGGACGCCCGGTACCTGATGATGTGGGGCTCCAACGTCCCCGTAACCCGGACTCCGGACGCGCACTGGATGGCCGAGGTGCGGTACCGCGGCACCAAGGTGGTCACGGTCAGCCCGGACTATGCGGACAACACGAAGTTCGCCGACGAATGGCTCCCCGCCCAGGCCGGAACGGACGCCGCACTGGCGATGGCCATGGGGCACGTCATGCTCAAGGAATTCTTCGTCGAGCGCGAGGTGCCCTTCTTCTCCGACTACGTCCGCCAGTACACCGACCTGCCGTTCCTGGTCCGGCTCGAACGGCGCGACGACGGCTCCCTCACCCCGTCCAAATTCCTCACCGCCAAGGACCTTCCGGCCGAGGCCGGGGCCGAGGACGCGGCCTTCCGCACCGTCCTGTTCGACAAGAAGACCGGACTGCCGGCCGTCCCCAACGGCTCCATGGGGTTCCGCTACTCCGGCAGCGGCGAGGGCAAATGGAACCTGGACCTCGAGGGGATCGAACCGGCCCTGTCGCTCCGCGAGGTCTCCGGGGAAAGCGCCGAAATCCTGCTGCCGTGCTTCGAGGACGCCGGCGGGGACGGCAGCGTGCTCCGGCGCGGCGTGCCCGTCATCGAGGTGGAAGGCCAGCTGGTCACCACCGTGTTCGACCTCATGCTGGCCCAGTACGGCGTCGGCCGCGACGGGCTCCCGGGGGAGTGGGCCGCCGGCTACGAGGACGCCTCGACGCCCTACACCCCGGCCTGGCAGGAGGAGATCACCTCCGTCCCGGCGCAGGCCTGCATCCGGGTGGCACGGGAGTTCGCCCGCAACGCCGAACAGTCCAAGGGCCGGTCCATGATCATCATGGGCGCCGGGATCTGCCAGTGGTTCCACGGCGACACCACGTACCGGGCCGTGCTGGCCCTTGTGATGCTGACCGGCTGCATGGGCCGCAACGGCGGCGGCTGGGCGCACTACGTCGGGCAGGAAAAGACCAGGCCGGTCACGGGCTGGCTGTCGCTGGCGAACGCGCTGGACTGGTCCCGGCCGCCGCGGACCATGATCGGCACCGGCTACTGGTACATGCACACCGACCAGTGGCGGCAGGACGGCTACTCCGCGGACGCGCTGAAGTCCCCGCTCTCCACCGGAAGCCTGGACGGAATGCACACCGCCGACGCGCTGGCCCAGTCCGCGCGGCTCGGCTGGATGCCGTTCTACCCGCAGTTCGACCGCAACCCGCTGGACCTCGCGGACGAGGCCGAAGCCGCCGTCGCCGCCGGCACCGCGAAGGACACCCCCGGCTACATCGCTGACGCGCTGAAGAACCGCACACTGAATCCGGCGATCGAGGACGTGGACGCCCCGGAAAACTGGCCGCGGACCCTCGTGCTGTGGCGCTCCAACCTGTTTGGCTCCTCGGCCAAGGGCAACGAGTACTTCCTGCGGAACCTGCTGGGCACCCACAACAACGTCCTGGGCCCGGACCATGCCGAGGGGCTCAAGCCCAAGGACGTGAAATGGCACGAGCAGGCGCCGGAAGGGAAACTGGACCTGCTGGTCTCCGCGGACTTCCGGATGACCTCCACCACGCTGCTGTCCGACGTCGTGTTCCCGGCCGCCACCTGGTACGAGAAGCACGATCTGTCCTCCACCGACATGCACCCGTTCGTGCACGCCTTCACCCCCGCGATCGACCCGCCGTGGGAGACCAAGACCGACTTCGACACCTTCCACCTGCTGGCCCAGGAGTTCTCCCGGCAGGCGAAAACGCACCTCGGCGTCCGCCGGGACCTGGTGAGCGTGCCGCTGCAGCACGACACACCCGGCCAGCTCGCCCAGCCAGGCGGGATCGTGCGGGACTGGCGGGACATGTCCATCCCCGCGGTCCCGGGACAGAACATGCCCATCTTTTCCGTGGTGGAGCGGGACTACACCGCCATCGCGGACAAGCTGGCCGCCGTCGGGCCGCTGGCCGACAAACTCGGCTTCACGGTCAAGAACGTCACGTACAAACTTGCCGGAGCGTTGGACCGGCTCAGCCGCTCCAACGGAGTGATGCTCGGCGGCGCCGCGGACGGCCGCCCCGCGATCGACACCGACGCGAAAATGGCCGAGGCCATCCTGGCCTTCTCCGGCACCACCAACGGCGCGCTGTCAGTCCAGGGCTTCAAGGACCTGGAAATCCGCACCGGGAGGAAACTGGCGGACCTGTCCGAGGGCTCCGAGGAAAAATTCATTACCTTCGCCCAGACCCAGGCCGCCCCGGTCCCGGTGATCACCTCGCCGGAATGGTCCGGCTCCGAGACCGGCGGCCGGCGCTACGCCCCGTTCACCATCAATGTGGAGCGGCTCAAACCGTGGCACACCCTGACCGGGCGGATGCACTTCTTCCTCGACCACGACTGGATCCGGGACATCGGCGAGGCCCTGCCGATCTACCGGCCGCCGCTGGACATGCACCGGCTCTTCGGCGAACCCAAACTCGGCCAGGACGGGTCCATGGAGGTGGTGGTCCGCTACCTGACCCCGCACTCCAAATGGTCCATCCACTCCGAGTACCAGGACAACCTGCTGATGCTCTCGCTCTCCCGCGGCGGACCCACGGTCTGGATGAGCCCCGCCGACGCGGACGCAATCGAGGTCAAGGACAACGACTGGGTGGAGTGCCTGAACATCAACGGCGTCCTGGTGGCCCGGGCGATCGTCAGCCACCGGATGCCGGCCGGCGTGGTCTACGTCCACCACGCGCAGGAACGCACCATCGACGTGCCGAAGTCCGAGGCCACCGGCCGGCGCGGCGGCATCCACAACTCGGTCACCCGGCTGCTGGTCAAACCCTCGCACCTGATCGGCGGCTACGCCCAGCTGGCCTACGCGTTCAACTACCTTGGCCCCACCGGAAACCAGCGCGACATGGTGGCCACCGTCCGCCGTCGTTCCCAGGAGGTGCAGTACTGATGCGTGTCATGGCTCAAATGGGCATGGTCATGAACCTGGACAAATGCATCGGCTGCCACACCTGTTCCGTGACCTGCAAGCAGGCCTGGACCAACCGTGCGGGCACCGAGTATGTCTGGTTCAACAACGTCGAGACCCGGCCCGGCCAGGGCTATCCGCGCCGCTACGAGGACCAGGAGAAATGGCACGGCGGCTGGGTGCTGAACAAGCGCGGCAATCTGGTTCTCAAGGCCGGCGGCCGGGTCAAAAAGCTCTTCGGGATCTTCGCCAGCCCGGTCCAGCCCGAGCTCAAGGACTACTACGAGCCCTGGACCTACGACTACAAAACCCTCGTGGACGCGCCGCTGGGCGATGACTTCCCGGTCGCGCGGCCCAAGTCCCTGATCACCGGGAAGGACACCAAGATCACCTGGTCCGCGAACTGGGACGATGACCTGGGCGGTTCCGCCGAGAACGGCCACCTGGACCCGATCGTGGAAAAGGTCCGGCGGGAATCCGAAGACAAGATCAAGTTCGCGTACGAACAAACCTTCATGTTCTACCTGCCGCGGATCTGCGAGCACTGCCTGAACCCCTCCTGCATGGCCTCCTGCCCCTCGGGAGCGATCTACAAGCGCGTCGAGGACGGGATTGTCCTGGTGGACCAGGACAAGTGCCGCGGCTGGCGCCAGTGCGTCACCGGCTGCCCCTACAAGAAGATCTACTTCAACCACAAGACCGGCAAGGCCGAGAAGTGCACCTTCTGCTACCCGCGGGTGGAGGTGGGGCTGCCGACGGTCTGCTCGGAGACCTGCGTGGGACGGCTGCGGTACCTGGGGCTGTTTTTGTACGACGCCGACGCCGTCACCGAAGCTGCCTCCGTCACGGACCCCCAGGAACTCTACGACGCCCAGATGGACGTGCTCCTGGACCCGGGCGACCCCGCCGTCCAGGCCGAGGCCCGGGCCCAGGGCATCCCGGAGGACTGGATCGACGCCGCCCGGCGCTCGCCGGTCTACGCCCTGGCCAAGGTCTACAAGGTGGCGCTGCCGCTGCACCCGGAATACCGGACCATGCCGATGGTCTGGTACGTGCCGCCGCTCTCACCCGTGGTGGACCTGCTGCGCGACCAGGGGCACGACGGCGAAGATCACGGCAACCTCTTCGGCGCCATCGACGCGCTGCGCATCCCGGTGGAATACCTGGCGGAACTCTTCACTGCCGGCGACGCGGACCGGGTCACCGCGGTGCTGAAGAAGCTCGCGGCGATGCGCTCCTTCATGCGCGGCATCAGCCTGGGCAACGACCCGGACGACTCCATCCCCGAGGCCGTGGGGATGGACAGCCAGAGCATGTACGAGATGTACCGGCTGATGGCGATCGCGAAGTACGAGGAGCGCTACGTCATCCCGAAGGCCCACGTGGAGCAGGCCCACGACCTCGAGGAAATGGGCTGTTCGCTGGATTTCGAGGGCGGACCGGGCATGCAGGACTCCGCCCCGTTCGGCGAAGCCAGCGGCAGGCCCGTCCCGGTGGCGGTGGAGACCTTCAACGCCCTCCGCGACCGGCAGACCTCCGGCTCAGCGCCCGGCGAAACCACCCTGCGCGGCAGGGTGAACCTGCTGAACTGGGACGGCACCGGTGCACCAGCCGGGCTGTTTCCGGAAAGAGCGCTCTTCCGGAAAAGCCACTCCGGAAAAACCGCCTCCGGCGAAGCCCTCCGGCTCCGCGGCGGCCCCTCCGGCGGGGGAACAGCCATGAGCCGCCGCCAGCAGGTGGTCTACCTCGCCGCGGCCTGGTGCCTGTCCTACCCTGATGAGGAACTGATCGGCCGGGTTCCCCTGATGCGGGCGGCGCTGGCCGAGTTCCCCGGGGCCGCGGCGGACTTCGTGGCGGTCCTGGACCGGCTGGAGTCCACGCCGCCAATGGAGATCCAGGCCCAGTATGTGCGCGAGTTCGACCTCGGCAAGCGCCACGCCCTGCACCTGTCCTACTGGACGGACGGGGACACCCGGCGCCGCGGCGAGGTCCTGGGTAACTTCAAGAAGACCTACCGGCAAAGCGACATCCTGGTGGACACCCACGGCGAACTGCCCGACTACCTCCCGATGGTCCTCGAATACGCCGCCGTGGTGGACCTCGCCGCCGGCCGCGAGCTGCTGACGCGCTTCCGGGCGAGCCTGGAGATGCTCCGCTTCGGGCTGCTCCGGGACGAGCTGCCGCACGCCCGGATCCTGCAGGCCGTCTGCACCACACTGCCCGGGAAATCCCCGGCGGACGAGCAAGCCGTCATGCGGATGGCCGGCTACGGCCCACCCACCGAGGCCGTGGGCCTGGACCCCTACGATCCGCGCCTGCTGCCCGTGAAGGGGGCCTGACATGGACGTCTCCGCCTTGGACATCGTGCTCTGGGGCGTACTGCCCTACGTCATGGTGGTGGTCCTTGTCGGCGGACTGGTCTGGCGCTACAAGTACGACCAGTTCGGCTGGACCACGAGGTCCTCCCAGCTCTACGAGTCCAAACTGCTGAGGATCGCGTCCCCGCTGTTCCATTTCGGCCTGCTCGCCGTGATCGCCGGCCACTTCTTCGGCCTGGTCATTCCCATGGCGTGGACCCAGGCGGCCGGGATGAGCCAGGAGTTCTACCACTTCAACGCCCTGCTGGTCGGCGGGATCGCCGGCGTGGGAACCCTGGGCGGAATCCTCCTGCTGATCTACCGCCGCCGCACCACCGGGCCCGTCTTCATGGCCACCACCGGGAATGACAAGACCATGTACGTGGTGCTCACCGCGGCCATTGTGTTCGGGCTCTGGACCACGCTCGCCAGCGTCTTCGAGGGCGAGCACGGCCACAACTACCGCGAGACCGTGGCCCCGTGGTTCCGCTCGCTGTTCATCTTCCAACCCGACATCGCGGCCATGGCCGAGGCGCCCTTTTCCTTCCACCTGCACACCCTCGTGGGCATGGCGCTGTTCGTGATCTGGCCGTTCACCCGGCTGGTCCACGCCTTCACGGCACCGTTCCACTACCTCTTCCGTCCCTATATCGTCTACCGCTCGCGGGACCGGGACACCGGCGGGGCCGGGGCCAAAGGGACAGCCGGGACCGCCGGCGCCCGGAGCTCCACGGTCGCCACGCGGCGCGGCTGGTCCGCCGTCGGAACCCGGGACCGGGACACCAGGAACCGGTGACCTGCCGTCCCTGACCTGACATTCCTGAACTGAACATTCGTGAACTGAAGAAGGAGACCGCCGTGGCCGGAGCAGTGTCCCCGTCCGTCGCCGCCCCCGCGGGCCGGGCGCTCAACCTGGCGCTCGCCACCTCGACCTCGGTGGTGTGCTTCTGGGCCTGGAACTCCATCGCCACGCTGAGCGCGTTCTACACCCTGAACCTGCACCTCAATCCGGCCACCACCGCGGTGCTTGTGGCCATGCCCGTCTTCGTGGGCTCGCTGGGGCGGATCGTCGTCGGCGCCCTGACGGACAAGTACGGCGGGCGTGCCATGTTCACCTTTGTCCTGCTGGCCTCGATCCTCCCGATCCTGCTGGTGGCCGTCGGCGGCAGCATCAACTCCTTCGCGCTCGTGCTGGGCGCCGGGCTGCTGCTGGGGGTCGCCGGAACCGTCTTCGCCGTCGGGATCCCCTTCGTCAGTGCCTGGTACGAGCCCGCCCGGAGGGGCTTCGCCACCGGCGTCTTCGGCGCCGGCATGGGCGGAACGGCCCTGGCGGCCTTCCTCAACCCCCGGCTCGTCGCCAGCATCGGCTACTTTCCCACGCACCTGCTGATCGCCGCGATCCTGGCGGTCATGGCCGCCGTCATCTGGTTCCGAATGAAGGAGGCGCCGGGCTGGACCCGCAGCAACGCGCCCGTGATGCCGAAGCTGCTCGACGCCGCGAAGACCCCGGTCACGTGGAAGTTGTGCTTTCTCTATGCCGTCCTCTTCGGCGGCTTCGTTTCCTTCGCCACGTATCTGCCCACCTACCTGCGGGATGTCTACAGCTTCGACCCCAGCGCGGCCGGCGCCCGCACCGCGGGGTTTGCGCTCGCCGCCGTGCTGGCCCGGCCTGTGGGCGGGGTGCTGGCGGACAAGGTCGGCCCCAAGCCCGTGGTGATCGTCGCGCTCGCCGGCGTCGCGGTGCTCGCCTGGGTGGTGAACCTGCAGCCCGACGGCGACGTCCCCGCCGGCCTGACGTTCGTCGCCATGGCGGCGGCGCTGGGCCTGGGCACGGGCGGGGTGTTCGCCTGGGTGGGCGTGCTCGCGCCGCAGGGCAAAGTGGGCAGCATCAGCGGCGTGGTCAGCGCGGCCGGAGGCCTGGGCGGCTACTTCCCGCCGCTGATCATGGGTGCCACCTACGACGCCGCAGCGCACAGCTACGCGATCGGGCTGCTGCTGCTCGTGGTCACAGCGCTCGCGGCGCTGGCCTTCACGATCTTCGCCATGCAGGGCCGGACCAAGGCGAAGGTCGCGGCTGCCTAGCCGGAGCCGGAGCCGCGGACCGGAGGATAGCTAGCCGAACAGCAGGGTCGCCACCGTGAAGATGGCCAGCCCGGCCAGGGCGCCCACCACCGTGCCGTTGATCCGGATGAACTGCAGGTCCCTGCCCACCTGCAGCTCAATCTTCTGGGACGTTTCCTCGGCATCCCAGCGGGCCACTGTGTCCGTGATGACCCCGGCGATGTCCGAGCGGTAGGTCTTCACCAGATAGCCCGCAGCGTCGCCGATCCAGGCGTTCACCTTGCCGGCGAGCTCGGGATCGACCAGCAGCCGGGTGCCGAAGTCATGCACGGCCGCCTTGAACTTGACGGTCAGTTCGCTGTGCGGATCATCGACGGCGCTGAGCAGGGCCGTCTTGATGGTCTCCCAGGTGCGGGAGGCGAGCTCGCGGACCTCGGGGTCGCCGAGCACCTGCGCCTTGACGCCCTCGGCACGGGCGATCATCACCGGGTCATGCTGCAGGTCCTGCGCGAGTTCCTTGAGGTACTTGTCGATCGACTGGCGGACCTGGTGCTGCGGATCGGACTGCACGGCGCGGGTGAACTTCAGGATCTCCACATACACCTTGTCGCCCACGAGCCCGTCCACGAACGACGGCACCCACGTCGGGGAGCGGTCAGTGACCAGCCTGTTGACCGTCTCCTGGTTGTCCCGCACCCAGTCCACGGTGCGGTCCACGAGCAGGTCCACCAGGGCGTGGTGGTGGCCGTCGGCGAAGATCCGCTCGGCGAGCCGGCCCACCGGCGGGCCCCACGGCGGGGTGAGCAGGTGCTTGCGGACCATGCCCTCGATCACGGCCTGGACGTCGTCGTCATTGAGGACCTTGAACGCGCCGCGGATGACCGCGGCACCCTCCTTGGCGACGCGGTCCGGGCCGCCGGGGCTGGACAGCCAGGCGCCGGCCTTGCGCGCGATGTCCGCGGACGCCAGCTTCTCCTGGACCACCTGTTCGGAGAGGAAATTGGTCTCCACGAAATCGCCCAGCGAGGCCCCGATCTGGTCCTTGCGGCGCGGGATGATGGCGGTATGCGGGATCTTGATTCCCATGGGGTACTTGAACAGGGCCGTGACGGCGAACCAGTCGGCCAAGGCCCCCACCATGCCGCCCTCGGCCGCGGCACGGACGTATTCGAGCCACGGATAGTACTTCTGCAGGGCGAACGCGACGATGAAGATCACGGCCATGACGACCAGGAGCGAGAGCGCCAGGAGCTTCATCCGGCGCAGCGCCGCCGCCTTCTCGGCGTCGTTGGACGCCGCGGGACGCCGTCCGGCGGGACCGTCCGGAACGCCGCCCGGGCGTTCCGCGGCACGGGTCGGGGCAGTTGGCTCAGTATTCACCTGCATGAGCCCAGCCTAGCCCCGCCGGGGAGCCGTCAGTCCGCTAACGTGGCACCATGACGACTGACGTGTCCACCGCCGCCCGTCCTCTGGTCTATGCCCACCGGGGCTCCAGCGGAGCCTTCGCCGAGCACACCCGGGCCGCGTACCTGCAGGCAATCGCCGACGGCGCCGACGGCGTGGAATGCGACGTCCACCTGACCCGGGACCAGCACGCGGTGCTCCTGCACGATTCCACCCTGGACCGCACCTCGGACGGCACCGGGCAGGTCGCGGACAGGACCCTGGACGAGCTCCGGCTGCTGGATTTCTCCTCCTGGAAGGGAGCGCGGATCCCGGATGCCTACGGCGCCAAGTCCGAGCAGTTCCTGACCCTGCCGGAACTGCTCGACATCCTGCGCGCGGCGGGCCGCGGGATCGGCCTGGCGATTGAGCTCAAACACCCGAGCCCGTTCCACCTCGGACTCGAGGACCGGGTCCTCGAGGTCCTCAGGGACGAGGGCTGGGATCCGGCGACGTCGATGCTGGAAAACATCAGGGTTTCCTTCATGAGCTTTAGCCCCGACGCCGTGAAGCACCTGCTCGAGTCCGTTCCGGCAGAGGCCGTTTGCCAGCTCGTCGACGACGTCAACGTGGCGGAAATCCGTGAAGAACTGGGCCTCGGTGCCCTGACCGGCGGGGCCCTGGCCAACGTCATGAAGGCCGCCCAGACCGAGGGCGAACGGATCCTGGACGCGGCCGAGGCGGGCATTGCCGGCCCCGGCATCGGCTACGTCCGCGCGCACGCCGGGACCGTTGAGCGCTGGCTCGGCTCGGGACGACGGTTCCGGGTGTGGACGGTCGACGCGGCGGACGACGTCGAGCGGTGCAGGGAACTCGGGATCCACGAGATCACCACCAACTGGCCGGCCCAGGTCCTGACCCAGCTCCTGCCGGACAGCCAGCCCCTCCGGTAACCGTCCCGCCCGGCCGCCGGAGTCGTTCCTGCTGAAACCAAGCCGCGCTGGAACCGAGCCGCGCTGCGGATCCCGGGCGAATTACGGCGGGCGCGGCCGCTGTGGTTGAGTGGTTGCATGCCATTTCGCTGGTCCGGCCGGGACCTCCAGACGCTGTCCGCGGCAGCGATGAGCGCGCTGCTGCTGACCAGCGCCGCCAAGCACTTTCGCGAGCCCGAATTCTTCCACCCGGTGGTTCCCGACATCCTGTGCCGCGACGACTCCGGCTCGCAACCCAACGGCCCGCTGGCCGTGCTGTCCCGCGAGGAATGGGTGGCGGCGAGCGGCCTGCTGGAAGCGGCCGCCGCCGTCGGGCTCCTGATCCCCGCCACACGGCCGGCCGCCGCCGGCTGCGTCACGGCAATGTTCACCGCGTTCCTCGCCGGCCACGTTGACGCCCTGCGCACGGCGTACGGGCCGGAGGGCACGCCGGGCCGGCGCCGGGTGCACACCCTGCGCCTCCCGCTCCAGGCGCCCCTCATCGCGTGGGCCTGGACCCTGACACGGCGGAACCGGCGCCCGTGAAAATCCTGCAGTCGCCGGCGGTGCGGATCGGGGTGTCGATCAGCATTGCCACCGGTCTCTACGGTGTCTCCTTCGGCGCATTGTCCGTCACTTCCGGCCTCGATTTCTGGCAGACCATGGCCCTGAGCCTGCTGCTGTTCAGCGGCGGCTCGCAGTTCGCCTTCATTGGCGTGGTGGCCGGAGGCGGGTCCGGCGTCGCCGCGATGAGCGCCGCGACACTGCTGGGCATGCGCAACGGAATCTACGGCATGCAGATCAACGCCCTGCTGCAGCCGCGCGGATGGCGCAAGTTCGCCGCCGCCCAGCTGACCATCGACGAGTCGACCGCCACCAGCACGGGGCAGACGGACCCGGACGAGCAGAAACGCGGCTTCTGGACCGCCGGCATCGGGGTGTTCGTCCTCTGGAACCTGTTCACGGCCCTCGGCGCCCTGGCGGGCGGGGCCCTCGGGGATCCCAAGCAGTGGGGACTCGACGGCGCCGCCGTGGCAGCCTTCCTGGGCCTGCTCTGGCCGCGGCTCAAGGGCAGGGAACCCATGGCGATCGCGGCCGTCTGTGCGCTGGCCACCGTGCTGGCCGTGCCGTTCGTGCCGCCGGGAGTGCCGATCCTCGTCGCCGCCGTCGTCGCGGCCGGAATCGGCTGGTTCAGCCACGGCCGCAGCGACGAGGGCCTCGAACCGGACGTCGATCCCTACGCCGAGCAGCACGCGCACCACCACCGCGACCAGCCCGGCGAGCACCCTGGAGACCCCGCATGAACCTCTGGATGTGGCTGCTGCTCTCCTGCCTGCTCGCCTACGCCTGGAAGCTGCTCGGATACCTGGTGCCGGCCAGCCTGCTCCGCAACCCGCGGATGTCCAGGATTGCCGGGACCATGACGATCGGGCTGCTGGCGTCCCTGACCATGGTCAACGCCGTAGCCTCGGGCCAGTCGCTCGCGCTGGACGCCCGGCTGGGCGCATTGGCCGCGGCGGCCATCGCCTTGTGGTTCCGGGCGCCGTTCCTGGTGGTGGTGATCGCCGGCGCGGCCGCGGCCGCCGGGCTGCGACTGCTGGGCTGGAACTGACCCGCCTGCCCGGCCCCTCTATACGCGGCTCCTCTCTACGCGGTCCCTCTCTACGCGGTCCCGCGTGTGGGCGGGAACGGTCTTTAGTCCCTACTTGCCGCAGGGACCGCATGGGAGCATTCGAACATGAGTGAACATGACGACCCGGAGGCTGAGGAGCCGCGCAAGCATCATCACGCCAAGCCGCACGAGCCGTTTGTTTCTGCCGGAGCTGAGTCCACCCGTGAACTGCGCGAGATGGCCCGCCGTCGTCGGGAAGCCGAAGAAAAGCTGCAGCAACACCTCCTTGAAGCCAAAGAAAAACCGGTCGAGGACTAATGCCGGGCGCCAGGCTGTCGGAGCACCTGCAGGATCTGGTGCTTGAAAATGCCAGCCTCGACGAGTTTCTGCAGGAATTGTCCGGCGCAATAGCCGAGTTTGGTGCGTCCGTGGCAGGCTGCCGGGTGCTGAGTTCGGTCCGCCTCATCCGCGCCCGGAAGCCTGCCGTGACGGCCGGCAGTGGCCCTGCGGCGCTGGCGCTGGAGCAGCTGCAGGACCGGACAGCCGGGCCCGCCCTGGAGGCGCTGGAGACCGGCCAGGCCGCCCTGCTGGACGGCGGCCCCACCGAGGCGCCACAGAGGGCCCCACGCCGCGGCTGGACCGCTACCGCCGCACCGCCGCCCGGTGGGGCATCCGGAGCACGCTGAGCGTCCCGGTGGCCTTGGACGAGGGGGCCGCGGCCGCCCTGACGTACCTGGCGGCCGACCCGCATGCTTTCGACGGCGGGGCGGCCGCGAGCTGCGAGGCGTTTGCCGCCACGGCCGGGAAGTCCATGCGCCTGGCCGTGCGCCTGGGATCGGTCCAGGACATGAACCGGGATCTGCTCCAGGCCATGAAGTCGCGGACCATCATCAACCTTGCGTCCGGGATCCTCATGGCCCAGAGCCGGTGCTCACAGGCCGAGGCCTTCAGCCTGCTCAGCAAGGTCTCGAACAACCGCAACGTCAAGCTCCGGCTCGTGGCCGAGGAAATCCTGCGCAGGTTCGAGCCCGGGCCCCTCGCCGCCGACTTCGGCACCCAGACCTGACAGCGCCCGGCCCGGACTCCGTGCCCGGCACCTCTCGCCCGCGCATCCCGGCCGGTGCCGTGCCCGCGTGCCGGTCAGCCGGCGTCGTCGATTTTCAAGATGACATTTTCACGATGATCTTGCCCCGGGTGTGGCCCTCCATGTTCAGTCTGAATGCCTCGGCGGCCTCCGCCAGCGGAAACGTCCGGGCCACCTCGACCTTGAGCCGGCGTTCGTCCACCAGCCGCGACAAGCGCTCCAGGTCGGCCCCGACGGGGTTCACCCACATCCACGTGCCGCCGTGCTGCTCCACCGTACTGTCAGCGATGGAGGCATGCCGTCCTCCCTCGGCAAGGACCGCCAGGGTGGTGTCCAGGTTGTCGCCCACGAAGTCCGCGACGACGTCGGCGCCGCCTGGTGCCAGCGCCCGGACACGCTCCGCGAGGCCCTCGCCGTAGCTGACCGGTTCCGCGCCGAGGGCACGGAGGAAACCATGGTTCTTTTCAGAGGCGGTCGCGATCACCCGGGCGCCGAGTGCCACGGCGATCTGGATTCCCAGCGAGCCCACGCCGCCGGCGCCGCCGTGGATCAGGAGCGTGTCTGCCGCCTTGACGTCCAGCCGGGTCAGGACCTGGTACGCGGTCAGACCGGCGAGCGGCAGACCGGCGGACTGGTCCCAGTCCAGCGTGTCCGGTTTCCGGGCCAGGAGCCGCTCCGGCAAGGCAATGTACTCGGCGAAACTGCCGCCATGGACGAAGTCCTTGCGGGCGTAGGAGATGACTTCATCGCCGGGCCGGAACTGCGGGGCGTCGATGCCCACGGACTCCACGACGCCCGCGACGTCCCAGCCTGGAATGGCCGGGAACTGGAGGTCCATCATCGAATCGAGGTAGCCCGCCATGATCTTCCAGTCGACCGGGTTCACCGACGCCGCCTTGACCTTCACCAGGACCATTCCGGGCCCCACTTTCGGCAGGGGCTGCTCCGTCAGTTCAAGGACATCCGGACTTCCGTACTGGCTGTAAGTCATCGCTTTCATGACTTACGACAACTGCCGTCCCGGCGATCGTATTCCAGCGGTTAGGCCGGTGCCCCGAGTCCGGCGAGCCGCAGAGAACCCCGGCGAGGGTTTCCCATCCCATCGGCTCGATCGTACTCAGCTAGCCAAGAACGGCGTCGAACGCGGTGCCCGGCAGCGGGGCCTGCGGCGGCAATGCCCGGTCCGGCCGCTCCGTCCGGATGGCGTCCTCAACCAGCGCCACGGGGCGCCGCCACGCGTCGGAGCCCGGCTCCATCGTGTCCACGACGCCGATCAGCATGGCCAGCAGGCGGATCATGTCCGTCATGGAAATATCGCTGCGCAGGGTGCCCTGGCCCTGCCCGCGGCCCAGCAGCACGGCGATGGATTCAATCAGGCCCCCGGTGATCCCGGTCAACAGCCCGCGCCGTCCTGCGACAGCTCCCAGGAGGTTGGCTTCCTCGCTGGCAACACGCATCGTGGCATCGATGACGCGAAAGAGTCCGGCGGCGGCGTCCGAATCGGCCAGGGCCTCATCGATGGCCGGATCCACCTGGAGCCGGAGCTGCCGGTTCAAGGCGGCGAGCACCAGTTCTTCCTTGTCGGCGAAGTTCCGGAAGAGGGTGGCCGGTCCCACCCCGGCGGTGGTGGCGATGGTCTGCAGCGGCACTTCGGGGCCGTGCTCGCGGAAGCACTGCCGGGCCGCGGAGATGATTTTGTCCACGTTGCGCGCGGCGTCTGCGCGGAGCGGCCTGCGGTCTACTGCCCGGTTCATTTGCCTAGGTTAGCAACGCGCGGGGTGAGCGAAGCAGTTACCGCCCGGTAGTGCGTTATGTGACGGTTTCCACCGCAAATCCGGGCGGTCCGGCGGCGGAATCCCGTGAAAGACTGATGCGGGACAGCCCCCGATTTTCCGCCTCGCTGTCCGGACCGAGTGAAGGGAACCATTACATGCTGGTCGCATTCTCCGTAGCACCCTCCGGTGACCCCGCCAACGGCCAGGCGCCCGGCGACGCTTCGGTCCACGACGCCGTCGCGGCGGCAGTCCGGATCGTCCGGGAATCCGGCCTGCCCAACCGGACGAGTTCCATGTTCACCGAGATCGAGGGGGAGTGGGACGAGGTCATGGACGTCGTCAAACGGGCGACGGAGGCCGTCGGCGCTTATGGATCCCGGGTCTCGCTGGTCCTCAAGGCGGACATCCGGCCAGGTTACAGCGGCGAGCTGACCGGCAAGGTGGAGCGGCTTGAAGGGGCCCTCGGCAGTCAGGCAGGCGGCCAGCGCACCGGAGACCAGGGGAGCGGCGGACTGAAGCCCGGCGGGCCCGGGCCACAGGCCTAGCCCGGCAGGGAACGCGGCAGGGATCCGGGCCGGATCCGGCCCCGAGAGGCTACCGCCGGGCCGGGGCGGCTGGGACACTGGGGGCATGATCGAGCATCAGTCCACCCCCGGCTGGGTCGCCGTCGAGAACTTCCTCTCCGACGTCGTGGTCCGCCCGGACCGCGCGCTCCAGCGCGCCGTGACCACCGCCCTTGAAGCCGGCATGCCGCCTATCGAAGTGGCGCCCAACGCCGGCAAACTCCTCAAACTGCTGGTCCAGCTCTCCGGTGCCCGCCGCGTCCTGGAAATCGGCACGCTGGCCGGCTTCAGCACCATCTGGATGGCCCAGGGACTGCCCGACGACGGCCGCCTGGTCACCTGCGAGTACCTCCCCAAGCATGCCCGCGTTGCGCGCGCGAACGTCGACGACGCCGGCCTGGGCTACAAGGTGGACATCCGGGTCGGCGCGGCGCTGGACACCCTGCGCGAGTTGGAAAGCGAGGCGGGGCCGCCGTTCGATTTCGTGTTCATCGACGCTGACAAGGAAAACAACCCCCACTATCTGGACTGGGCCATCCGGCTTGGCCGGCCCGGCACCACCATCGTGGTGGACAACGTCGTGTGGGAAGGCGCCGTGCTCGACGCGTCGATGGACACGGTGAACGCGCCGGGAATCATCAGCGCGCTCCAGATGCTCGGCGACGACCCCCGGCTGGACGGCACCGTCATGCAGACCGTGGGTTCGAAGGGGTGGGACGGCTTCGCCCTCGCGATCGTCCGGTAGGCACGGGAGGGCCTTCGAGAGGCAGCCGTGGAGTGGGCGCGGCCGGCCCGCAACAAGTGCTAAGTATGCTTAGATTGCTTGGCAGCGGCGCCGCGGCCCGCCGGGGACGCGCAGGACTCCGGCTCTGCGGCCCGCCCGCAGCCAGAACCGCCCGCAACCCGAACCGCCCAGCCCGAAGGAATACAGGCAGCCGAAATGAACGGGACCTTCACCGCCCACCACGCACCCTCTGCCATGCTCAGCCCTGCCAACGCCAGCCCTGTCGGGATCAGCCCTGTTGTGATCGGCTCTGCGGCCGAAGACCTGGACGCCATCAGCCCTCTGCTGGCCGAGGCGCAGGCCGCCGTCGGCGACGTCCCCGCCCTGCTGGACCTGGCCAAAACGGCGGCGGCGACGGCGCCAAAGCCGGGGGAAGGCCGGACCGCTTTCCTGTGGGAGATTCTGGCCTCCGTGACCGCCGTCGACGTCGCCGCCGGACGCGTGCTGGAACCGCACCTGGACGCCGCCGCGATCCTGGGCCAGGCGGCAGGCCTGGCCGCGGGCGAAGGCCGGGACTGTCCCGACTTTGACGGGATCCGCTTTGACGGCGCCTGGGGCGTGTTCGCGGCAGAGGCCCCTGGGCTCCGGCTTGAGGCCAAAGAGGCCGAGGGATGCTTCCTGCTCCACGGCTCCAAACCCTGGTGCTCGCTTGCCGCGCAGCTGGACCACGCGGTGCTGACCGCGCACGTCGAGGGCGGCGGCCGCGCCGCGTTCGCCGTCGACCTCCACGCAGACGGCGTGAGCTTCGCGAACCCGGAGTGGACCAGCCGGGGCCTGCGGGAAATCCCCAGCGGCACGGTCCACTTCGACGGCGTCCCGGCTGTTCCGCTGGGCGGATCCGGCTGGTACTACCAGCGCCCGGGCTTCGCCTGGGGCGGCATGGGCGTGGCCGCCTGCTGGCTGGGCGGCGCCGTCGCGGTGGCGCGCAGCTTCACCGCATCGCTGCAGAAAGCCGCCGACGGCGGACGGGAGCCGGACCAGATCGCGCTGGCCCACCTCGGCGAGATCGACCGCACGCTGGCCGCCCTGACCGGGTACCTCGCGCAGACCGCCGCCCGGATCGACGCGGGAGATCTTTCCGACCGCGGCGCATGGCGCGAGGCGCTGCGCGTCCGGGGAAGCGTGGCCACGGCCGTCGAACGCATCCAGGCGCTCGTGAGCCAGAATCTGGGGCCGGCCCCGCTTGCTTTCGATGAGGGCTACGGAAAACGGATGGCCGACCTGGCCTTGTACATCCGCCAGCACCACGCCATGCGCGACGACGCGCAGCTGGGCGCCCTGACGCTGGCGGGAAAGAACCCATGGTGAGCTTCACCCACAACGATGCCGGAACCAGCGAGGCCGCGTGGGCTGCCAGCGGTGCGGCTGAGCTGCCCGAGCTGCCGCTGGATGACGCGGAACTCGCCGGCCGGGCGTTCATTGTCCTGGCCGCCCACCCCGACGACGAATCGCTCGGCGCCGGCGGGCTGCTGGCCCGGTTGCAGGCCGTCGGCGCCACCGTCCGCGTGCTGTTGTGCACGGCGGGGGAGGCATCGCACCCCGGCTCGCCAACCACGACGCCGGACCAGCTCGCCGCGGTCCGGTTGCAGGAATTCGGCGGCGCCCTGACGCACCTGCTCGGGGCCCGAGCATGGGGCGGAGACCGGGAATGGCAGTGCCTGGGCCTGCCCGACGGCAAGCTCGCCCAACACCGCGAGCAGATCCGCGCCGCAGTCCGCGAAGCATCCGCCGGGTGTGGGCGTGCCGCCGAAGAAGTGGTACTCGTGGCGCCCTACCGCTCGGACGGCCACACCGACCACGACGTCCTCGGATCCGTTGCCGCCGAGCTCAGCGCCGCGGCGGGCTACGGACTCCTCGAATACCCCATCTGGTACTGGCTGTGGGCCGCGCCGGAAGCGCCGGCCGCCCCGGACGCGTCGGTTGACCCTGGCGGCGCGGCATGGCACGGCTGGTTCCGGCTGCCGCTGCGCCCCGCCGAGCAACAAGCCAAGGCTGCGGCCATGGCGGCGCATGTGTCCCAGGTGCAGCCGCTCTCCGGGCTGCCGGGCGACGAGGTGCTCCTGCCGCCGGACTTCCTGGCGCACTTCGAGCGGACCTGGGAGACGTTCGCCTGGCACCCGGCGAAGGTTCCGGCCAAGAATGCCCGGCCACGTTCCGGAGACGAACGCCCCGCCTGCCCCGAGGGCGATGGCGGGTCCCCGCGCCCCTACGCCGCAGGCGACGCGGAGCGCCTCTTCGACGCCGTCCACGCCCGTGACGAGGATCCCTGGCAGTACACCTCCAGCTGGTACGAGCGCCGCAAGCGATCCCTCACGCTCGCCGCGCTGCCCGCCGGCAGCTACACGGCCGGGCTGGAAATCGGCTGCTCGATCGGGACCCTGAGCGCGGAGCTCGCGCCGCGGTGCGCAAGCTTCCTCGCCGTTGACGCCAGCAGCACAGCACTGGACCACGCCGCCCGACGGCTCGCCCACCTCCCCTCTGCACGGACGCGCCACCTGACAGTCCCAGACCAGTGGCCGGACGGATCATTCGACCTGATCGTGGTCTCGGAGGTGGGCTACTACCTCTCGCCGGCAGAGCTCGCCGGCCTGTTCGGCCGGATCGAGGGCGCGCTCATGCCGGGCGGAACCCTCATGCTGTGCCACTGGCGGCACCCCGTTTCCGGCTGGGAACTCGACGGCGACTCGGTCCACGCCGCGGCCCGGCGGCAGCTGGGCTGGACCGGCGGCGGGATCTACCAGGAACGCGATTTTGTCCTTGAGGTGCTTCTGGCACCGGACGCAGCGCCGGCCTCTGTGCCGGGCCGCGGCGCCCACGAACGGGGGCGGTGACCGGGATGGCAGCGCTGACGTTGCCGTTGCCGCAGCCGCGCGGGCACCGCATCGAGCGGGTCGCCGTCGTCATGCCCGCACACGACGAAGAAGACCACCTTGAACAGGCGCTGCGGGCCCTGCAACGGTCCGCCGTCGCCCTGCACAGGGTCCGGCCCGACGTCGACCTTCGAATGACGGTGGTACTGGACAGTTGCACGGACGGCTCCGCCGCCATCGCGGCCGGCTACGTTGCCGCGGACCCGCGGTTCAGCGCCCTGGAGGTCAGTTTCCGCAGCGCCGGCGCCAGCCGGGCCGCCGGCGTCCGGGCCTCGGGCATCGGCGTGCCCCGGCTGCGGCCGCCTGGCCAGCGCTGGACGCAGCCGCCCTGGGCCGGCCGGACGTGGCTGGCCAATACCGACGCCGATTCCCGGGTGCCGGAGAACTGGCTGGTGCGCCAGCTTGAGTTCGCCGAGGCGGGGGCCGACGCCGTGCTCGGATCCGTGGAACCGGACCCCGCCGGAATGGACCCTGAACTGCTCCGGAGCTGGCGCGAACGCCACCCCTTCCACGAGGACCATCCCCACATTTACGGCGCGAATTTCGGGGTCCGGGCTTCCGCCTACCTGGCCGCCGGAGGGTTCGCCCGGATCACGTCCGAAGAGGACCGGACCCTCGTCCACAACCTCCGCAGCCGGGCCTTTACGGTCACGGCGACGGACAGCACCCGGGTCATGACTTCGGGCCGGACCCACGCCCGGGCGCCGCACGGCTTTGGCACCTACCTGCGAAGCCTGGGCCAGTTCCTGCCGCCGCCCGCCGGCTGACGATTGACGCCCGGACCGGTCCGCTCCACACTGAAGAAGTGACCGACGCTGCGAAAGAACCCAGCATCGACCAGGTTGTTGACCGCCTGATGACCCGCTTTCCGCACGTTCCGCGGCTGCACATCGTCTGGATTGTCAGCGAGGAGTTCGAGGCCCTGGATGCAGGCCGGATCAGGACATTCATCCCCACCCTGGTTGAGCGTGGCGCCCGCGTTCGGCTCCAGAGCCAGTTCGGGATACGTGCCGCCGGCGACTAACGCACCTGTCCCGGGGATGTCGGGCGGCCTCGAGTTCGCCGGACTCGCGCCACACCGCCGTAAATTTTCGGCGTGCCCGCACCGCTCCGGCGAGTTCGACGGCGGCGGCCTCGGCGGCCGGCGGTGCCCGTGAGGGGCGGAGCGCGCGGGTGAATCCCGGGCCGGGGCAGGACTCGCTGTCAGCCGTCGCCGGCCTCAGCGCCGACGAAGCTGCCCGGCGGCTAAAGCAATTCGGTGCCAACAAACTGCCCGAGCCCCGTGCGGTCCCTGGCTGGCGGAGGCTCCTGGCCGAGCTGACCCACTTCTTCGCGATCATGCTCTGGGTGGCGGCCGTCTTCGCGTTCATTGCCGGCATGCCGGAACTGGGTGTCGCCATCGTGGTGGTGATCGTGGTCAACGGGGTGTTCGCCTATATCCAGCAGGAGCGGGCCCAGCACGCCGCCGCCAAGCTCCGCGAGCTGCTCCCGGCCATGGTGTCGGTCCGCCGGGACCACCGCGTCATCAAGGTCCACTCCACCGAACTGGTGCCGGACGACGTCGTGGTGCTGGTGGCCGGCGACCGCATTCCGGCGGACCTCCGGCTGGCCCTGGCCGCCAGTTGCGAGGTGGACGAGTCGATGCTCACGGGCGAAAGCGAGGCCGTCGCCAAATCCCCGGGCGACACCGCTTTCGGCGGGACATTCCTGGTCAACGGGCAAGCCGAAGGCGTGGTCTCGGTGACGGGCGGCCAGACCCGGCTCGCGGAGATCGCAGCCCTGACCGGTAAAGTCGAGGCCCCGACCAGCCCGCTGTCGCTGGAACTGCAAAGAATCGTCCGCATCACCGCCACCATGGCCCTGGGCATCGGCGCCTTGTTCTTCGTCATCTCGCTCGTGGTCGGCATTTCCTGGCGCGATGCCTTCCTGTTCGCCATCGGGGTGGCCGTCGCGCTCGTCCCCGAGGGCCTGCTGCCGACCGTCACGCTCTCCCTGGCCGTCGGCGCGCAGCGCATGGCCGGGCGCAACGCCCTCGTGCGCAACCTCCAAGCCGTGGAGACCCTCGGCTCCACGACCTTCATCTGCACGGACAAGACCGGCACCCTGACGCAGAACCGGATGAACGTCGTCGAGGTCTGGACCCCGGCCGGGCTGCTGACCATCAACGGCCAGGGCTACGGCCCCGAAGCCGACATCACGGGCGGCGGCCTGGAAGAGGCCCGGCGGCTCAGCGTCGCGGCGCGCGCCGCCTCGGTGGGGCGGGCCGTCCTCCACGAAGACCGGTGGATCGCCGAGGGGGACCCGATGGAGGCGGCCATCGACGCGCTCGCCGTCCGCCTCGCCCTTCCGGGCGAACAGCCCGAGTGGCCGACGCCGTCGCACCGGTTCGCGTTCGACCCCCGCCGGCTGCGGGAGTCGGCAATCGTCGGCACCACGCTCTTCGTGAAGGGCGCCCCGGAGTCCGTGATCCCGCTGTGCACGGGAGCGGGCGCCGGCACGGCACCTGGCGCCGGGGCTTCGGACCCCGGCGCGGACCGGGCAATGGACATGGTCGATGAGATGGCCGCCCGTGGCCTGCGGGTGCTCGCCGTCGCCCGGCGCAGCCTGCCGGGGCCGCCCGGCGCCACGTTCAAGCTGGAAGACGCTGAGACCGGGCTGACGCTGCTGGGCCTGATGGGCCTGCACGATCCTCCCCGGACCGAGGTGAAGGTGGCCCTCCAGGCGGCCCGCGACGCCGGAATCAAGGTGGCCATGGTGACCGGCGACCACGCCTTCACCGCCGCCGCCATCGCCAGGGAGACGGGGCTGCTCGGCCCCACGGAGACCGTGCTGCAGGGACCGGACCTGCCCGAGGACGACGCGGTCCTGGCGGCACTGCTGGACCGTGACGGAGTGGTGGTCAGCCGGGTGACGCCGGAACAGAAACTGCGGGTGGCCCGCCTCCTTCAGGGCCGCGGGCACGTCCTGGCCATGACCGGCGACGGCGTCAACGACGGCCCGGCGCTGCAGCAGGCCGACATCGGCGTCGCGATGGGACTGAGCGGCACCGACGTCGCCCGTGAGGCCGCCGACCTCGTGCTGCTGGACGACGACTTCGCCACGATCATCGCCGCGGTGGAGCAGGGCCGTGCCACCTACGCGAACATCCGGCGGTTCCTGACGTACCACCTGACGGACAACGTCGCCGAGCTCACACCCTTCGTCATCTGGGCCCTGTCCGGCGGCCACTTCCCCCTGGCGCTGGGCGTGCTGCAGATCCTGGCCCTGGACATCGGCACCGACCTGCTGCCCGCCCTGGCCCTGGGCAGCGAGGCGCCCAGCAAGGGGACGCTGAAGCGGCCGCCCGAGCGCCGGCACCTGATGGACCGCGCCCTCATGTTCCGGGTGTTTGGACTGCTGGGACCCGTGGAGGCACTGATGGAGATGACGGCGTACACGGTGGTGCTGCTCGGCGCGGGGTGGCGGCCGGGCGCGGAACTGCCGGCTACGGACGTGCTCATGGCGGCGTCCGGCGCGGCCTTCACCACGGTTGTCCTGGCCCAGCTGGCGAACGCCTTCGCCTGCCGCAGCGCCACCGTCCCGCCCTGGCGGCTGGGCTGGTTCACCAACAGGCTGCTGCTGTGGGCCGTGCTGGCCGAGCTGGGGCTGCTGTGCGTGTTCCTGTTCCTCGGGCCGTTGGCTGCGCTGCTGGGCCAAGCCCCGCCGACGCCGGGAGGGCTGGCCGTGGCGCTGGCCGCCGTCCCCGCCGTCCTCCTCGCCGACTGGCTGTACAAGATCGTCCGTCACCGCCGGTCAGGTTTACCCGCCGGCGGCTCCCGCCGGCGGCGCCGGACTCGGCGGCTCTCCCTCAGGCGGTACCGAAGCCGGCGGCGGCACGCGGGTCCAAAGCCCCTGACCCCGGGACACCGGTCCCACGCAGTATGGGTCCACCGACAACGCACAGGAGCGCTGACATGGCCGAATCGCCCGTGATGTGGTTTGACGAGATCGGCATGGCCGACGTCCCGCGGGTCGGCGGGAAGAACGCCTCGCTTGGCGAGCTCATCCGGACCCTCCAAAGCGCGGGGGTCCGGGTCCCCGACGGGTTCGCCACCACGGCCGCCGCGTACCGCACCTTCATCGCGGCCAACGGCATCGACGCCGCCATGCGATCGCGCATTGCCGCCTACCGGTCCGGGGACGCCACGCTGCGCGCCACCGGCGAGGCCATCCGGGAGCTGTTCCTGGCCAGCGAGTTCCCCGACGACATCGCCGAATCCATCCGCGCCCACTACCGGACCCTGGGGGAGCGCGCCGGCCTGGACCGGCTCGCCGTCGCGGTCCGCAGCAGCGCCACCGCCGAGGACCTCCCGGACGCGAGCTTCGCCGGGCAGCAGGAGACCTTCCTGAACATCGCGGGCGAGCGGGAACTGCTGGACGCCTGCCGCCGCTGCTACGCCTCCCTCTTCACGGACCGGGCCATCAGCTACCGCGAGGTCAAGGGCTTCGACCACATGGACGTCGCCCTCTCGATCGGCATCCAGCGGATGGTGCGCTCCGACGTCGGGGCCTCCGGGGTGATGTTCTCCATCGATACCGACTCGGGCTTTCCCCGCGCCGCCGTCATCAGTGCGGCCTGGGGCCTCGGCGAAACCGTCGTCCAGGGCACCATCAACCCGGACAAGTACCTGGTGTTCAAGCCGCTCCTGACAGAATCCGCGGCCGCGGAAGGCATCACCCCCATCATCGAGAAATCCCTCGGCTCCAAAGCCCGGAAAATGGTCTACGCCCGCGGCGGCAGCGCCCGCACCCGGATGGTGGACACCTCGGAGGCCGAGCGCCGGGCCTTCGTGCTGGGCGACGCCGAGATCCTCGCCCTCGCCCGCTGGGCCGTCACGGTCGAAAACCACTACGGCCGGCCCATGGACATGGAATGGGCCCGCGACGGCGAGACCGGGGAACTCTTCATGGTCCAGGCCCGGCCCGAGACAGTCCAGTCGCTCCGGACCGGGCCGCACTTCACCATCCACCACCTGCTGGAACAGGGGCCCGTGCTCGCCACCGGATCGGCCATCGGCGACTCGATCGCGCACGGCACGGCCTGCGTCATCCGGACCGCGGCGGACATCGCGAAGTTCCGCGACGGCGCCATCCTCGTGACCGAAATGACCGACCCCGACTGGGTGCCCATCATGAAACGGGCGGCCGGGATCGTCACGGACCACGGCGGCCCCACGAGCCACGCGGCGATCGTCAGCCGCGAGCTGGGCGTCCCCGCCGTCGTCGGAACCGGCAACGCCACGGCCGTCCTGGCCGAGGGCCGGCCCGTGACGATCTCCTGCGCCGAGGGCGATCTGGGCCGCGTCTATGACGGCACCCTGGCGTTCGAAACCGAAGACGTGGACCTCGGCGCGCTGCCCGAAACGCGCACGGCCGTCATGGTCAACATCGCCAGCCCGGCCGCGGCCTTCCAGTGGTGGCGGCTGCCGGCCGACGGCGTCGGGCTCGCCCGGATGGAGTTCATTATCAGCAGCCTGATCCGCGTGCATCCCATGGCACTGGTCCATCCGGAACGGGTCACTGACGCCGCCGAGGCGCGGCAGATCCGGGAGCTGGCGCAGGCCTATGCGGACCCGGCCGAGTACTTCGTGGATGCACTGTCGCTGGGCATCGCCAAGATCGCCGCACCGTATTATCCCCGCCCCGTGATCGTCCGGCTCAGCGACTTCAAGACCAACGAATATGCCCACCTGCTCGGCGGGGCCGCCTTTGAGGAACCGGAAGAGAACCCCATGCTGGGCTTCCGCGGCGCCTCGCGCTACTACGACCCCCGCTACCGCGAGGGGTTCGCGCTCGAATGCGCCGCGCTCAAACGGGTCCGCGAGAAGCTCGGTTTCACCAACGTGATTGTCATGGTGCCGTTTTGCCGCACGCCGCAGGAGGCCGACAAGGTCCTGGCCGTGATGGCCGAGCACGGTTTGGTCCGCGGCAGCAACGGGCTGCAGGTCTACATGATGTGCGAAATCCCGTCCAACGTGGTGCTGGCAGAGAAGTTCGCCACCCGCTTCGACGGGTTCTCGATCGGCTCCAACGACCTCACGCAGCTGGTCCTGGGCGTGGACCGTGACTCAGGCCCGCTCGCGGCGCTCTTCGATGAGCGGGACGAGGCCGTGATGGCGATGATCAGCGAGGCCATCCGGAAGGCCCACGCCGGCGGCATCAAGATCGGCATCTGCGGGCAGGGGCCCAGCAACCACCCGGAGTTCGCCGCGTTCCTGGTGCGGGAAGGGATCGACTCGATCTCCCTGAACCCGGACAGCTATCTCAAGACCGTGCCGCGGATCGCGGAAGCGGAAAGACAGCGCTAGCCAAGACAGCGCCAGCCAGACAGCGCCAGCCAAGACCGCGTCAGCCCGGTAGCGGGGCCCGCCGCACGCCTTCCCGGGGCCGCACCGTGCTGGCCGCGCCATGGCGCCCGGAGCCGAGGGCGCGCAGGGCGTTGAGGATCGTGGCGAGGTCCACCAGTTCCTGGGACAGGGCGCCGGCGATGGCCGGCACGTACCCCGCGGCCGCGGCCAGCATGAGGGCCACGCTCAGCCCGATGCCGATCCAGATGCTCTGCAGGGCCACCTGCACGGTGCGTCGCCCGATCCGGACGGCGGTCGCCACCTTGGAGAGGTCATCGAGGATGATCACGACGTCGGCCGACTCGCCGGCCGCCGTCGAGCCGCGGGCGCCCATGGCGATTCCGACGTCGGCGACCGCCAGGACGGGGGCATCGTTGACGCCGTCGCCGACCATCATGACCGGACGGTCCGGCAGCGATCTGACGGCCTCGACCTTGTCCGGCGGCAGGCACTCGGCGCGGACGTCGGTGAGCCCTGCCTCGTCCGCGATGTGCCGGGCCGTGGCGAGCGCGTCACCGGTCAGCATGACCGTCCGGCTCACGCCCAGGGCCTTGAGCTCGCCGAGGGTGCGGCGGGTCTCTTTGCGGATGGGATCGCTCATCACCAGGGAGCCCACGAACTTGCCGCCGGCACCGACGTAGATGGCGAGCTCGCCGCTGGCCAGCTCCGCCTCCGCCACGCCGGACGCCCACTCCGCGACGAACGCGGGCTTGCCCACCACCACGTCCCGGCCGTCGAACCTGGCGCGCACCCCGTGCGTGGCGAATTCGGTGGCCTCGGTGGCGGACGCGAAGGGCAGGGCCCGGGAACGGGCGGCGTCCATCACCGAGGCGGCCAGGACATGCGAGGAATACTGTTCGGCGGACGCCGCCAACTGCAGGACCTCGTCCTCGGAGAGGGGGCCGGCGGTCCGGATGCCCACCAGGGCCGGGCGGCCGTACGTGAGGGTTCCCGTCTTGTCGAAGGCGGCCGTCTTGATCCGGCTCAGCTGTTCCAGCACCCCGGCGTACTTGACGATGACGCCGGAGCGCGCGGCGCGGCTCATCCCGCCGAGGAACGCCACCGGCGCGGCGATCAGCAGAGGGCACGGCGTGGCCACCACGAGGACCTCGGCGAAGCGTTCCGGGCTGCCGCTGATGATCCAGCCCACGGCGCCGAGAACGTAGGCGAGGGCCGTGAACGGCACCGCGTAGCGGTCGGCCAGCCGGACCATGGGAGCCTTGCTTTCCGCCGCTTCCTTCACGAGGGCGACGATCCGGCTGTATTGCGAGTCCTCCATGCGCGCCGTGACCCGCATCCGGACCGCGGCCTCACCGTTCAGCGACCCGCTCATCAGGCCTTCCCCGGCGGACCGCTCCACCGGCAGGCTTTCGCCGGTGAGTGAGGACTCATCGAACGATCCGGACTCGGAGAGCAGGACACCATCCAGCGGGACCACCTCGCCGGGCTTGACCAGCAGGATGTCCCCGATCTCGACGTCGGTGGCCGCCACGTCCTCGTGCTGGCCGTCTTGTTTGGGTTCCGCGTGTGGGTTCCGGCAGCGGAGGTGCCGTCGCGCTCCCGGTGGGCCGTCTGCGGGACGCGTTCCAGCAGCGCCGTCAGCTCGCCCTTGGCCCGGCCGGCGGCGTAGTCCTCAAGGGCCGTGCCGCCCGCGAGCATGAGCACGATGATCATCGAGGCGATGTACTCACCCACCAGCACGGTGCTGACGATTGCGGTGACGGCCAGGATGTCGATGCCGAACTGCCCGCCTGCGAGCCGGCGTGCCATCCCGACGGCGAGGTAGGCCGCCACGGCCAGGGCATAGGCGCTCGCGGCGACCCGGGCTATGCCTTCCTGGCCTGCGGCCACAAGGGCCAGCACCGCCAGCAGCGCAACGAGGGTCCCCGCGACGAGCGGATACCGGAGCACGAATTTCACGGATTTTCTGCCTTCGACGGCGTGTCAGTTTTGACGTCTTCGACTATCTGAATCCTACTGCGCCGCTCCCGCCGCCCGCGGGGGCCTTTGAGCACTAGCCTGCCGTGGCGCGTGGTGCCAAGGTGAAACATGAGGTCCATGGGTGCGGGCGGCCGGCGCCGGCTGAAGGTCGTCGCGGCCGTGGTGGCTGCCGTGGTGCTGCTGGCCGCCGGCGCCGCTGTCCTGATGTGGCAGGGGACGCCGGGCGCGTCCCCGCCCGCATCCGCGCCGGTCATCCCGACGGCGTCCGAATCCGCCTCCGCAACTGACTCCGCGACTGGCTCCGAGACCCCGGCCTCTGCCTCGCCGCCCCCTGTCTCGCCGCCCCCGGGCACCAGCGTGCCTGTCACCGCCCCGCCGGCGCCGCCGGCTCCGGAACCGCCGGCTCCCGCTCCCGTGCCGCCCGCGGCGCCGTTCCCCGGCGCGCTCGCCGGCCGCGACCTCGAGGTCATCCCCGGTGCGGGCGCCGCCGTCGCCCTGACCTTCGACGCCGGGGCCAACTCCGCCGGACTGCCCAGCATCCTGCAGAGCCTGGCCGCCGCGGGCGTGCGGGGCACGTTCTTCCTCACCGGCAGCTGGGCTGCCGCGAACCCCGAAGGCGTGGCGGCGATCGTCGCCGGCGGGCACCGGGTGGGCAACCATTCCATGACGCACCCGGCCTTCACCGGGCTGTCGGATGCCGTCATCGCGGACCAGGTCCGATCGGCCGAACAGGCCATCCGGGCGGCGGGCGCGGACCCGCGGCCACTCTTCCGCTTTCCCTTCGGCGACCGCGACGCCAGGACCATCGCCACGGTCAACAACCTTGGCTATCTTCCGGTGCGCTGGAGCGTCGACACCCTGGGCTGGAAAGGCACCAGCGGCGGGGTGACGGCGCAGCTCGTGGCGGACCGGGTCCTGGCGGCCCTGCAGCCGGGGGAAATAGTCCTGATGCATATCGGCTCCAATCCCGACGACGGGACAACCCTGGACGCCGATGCGCTGCCTCAGGTCATCAGCCGCATCCGCCAGGCCGGCTACGGCTTCACCACCCTCGACGCACTCCTGGGCTGAGCGCAGCCGGGCCGAACGCCACTGTTACCCCGCGTCGATCGCTGATAGGACTGGGCCATGACGGAGTCGCCGACAGTTGCCGCCGCGCTGGCGCCCGTCGATGCCGTGATCTTCGACCTCGACGGCGTCGTGACCGACACCGGCGAGTCTCCGCGCCGCAGCCTGGAAACAGCTCGTAGACGACGTCATGAAAGATCCCCGGCTTCCCGTCGACGCCCGGCGCGGACCCCTCACAGACGACGACTTCGCCCGCTGCATCGAGGGCCGGACCTGGGAGGACGGCGTGGCCACGTTCCTGGCCTCGCGCGACGCCGCCATCCCCCGCGGCTCGCCCGCGGACAGCCCGGCGGAGTGGACGGCGTTCGGGCTCGCGCAGCGCCAGAACGGAATTTTCGAAAGCATGCTAGCTGGCCGGCCCGTCCCCGTTTTCCCCGGTACGGTGGCGCTGCTTGAACGGCTCCGGGCAGGGCGGATCCCGGTGGTCCTTGCCACGTCCAGCCTGAACGCCGCCGCGATCGTGGCCGCCGCGGGCCTTGGCGATGTCTTCGACCACATCGTGGACGGCCAGACGGCCCTGGACCACGATGTCGCCGGAATGCCGGCTCCGGCCCTGGCCCTGGAGGCCGTCCGCCGGCTGGAGATCACCCCGGCCAGGGCCATGGTCATTGCCGGCGCGGCGGCCGGCGTGGAAGCCGGGCGGCGCGGAGGATTCGGGCTCGTGGTCGGCCTCGACCGGGCCGGGCGGCGGGCCGCGCTGGAAGCCGCGGGCGCCGACGTCGTGGTTGAAGATGTCAGCGAACTGGACATCGGGCTGGTCATCACTCACCCGTGGCTGCTGGTCTACGAGGGATTCGACCCGGCCCACGAAGGGCACCGGGAGGCGCTGACCACCCTCGGCAACGGCTACCTGGCCACCCGCGGCGCCGCCCCGGAACACCGCGCGGGGGAGGTCCACTATCCCGGCAGCTACCTTGCCGGCGTCTACAACAGCCTCGCGAGCGTTGTCCAAGGCGAAGAGACGGTGGACGAGCACATGGTCAACATCCCGGACTGGCTGCCGCTGGATGTCCGGATCGGCGACGGCGCGTGGTGGTCCGACGGCGGCCTGACGCTCCGCAGCGAGCGCCGCACGCTGGACCTCAAGCGCGCCCTGCTGAGCCGGGAGGCGCTCCTGGAGGACGACGCCGGCCGGCAGCTCCGGCTGCTCCAGCGCCGGCTCGTGTCCATGGCCGAGCCCCACCTGGCCGCGCTGGAAACCACGCTGACCGCCGTCGGGTGGAGCGGGACCCTCAGCATCCGCAGCGGCTGCGACACCGGCGTCACCAACTCCAACGTGCCCGAGGACGCCCAACTGGCCAACCGGCACCTGACGGCGGTGGCGGTGTCCTCGTCGGTGTCTTCGTCGGAGGACGGTTCGGACGCCGCGGAGCTGACGGTTCAGGTGCAGACGAGCGGGAGCAGGATCGGGATCGCCCTGGCGCTGCGGACCCGGATTTCCCGCGGCGGACCGCTACAGCCAGAATCCGGGGCTGGCGCGATTCCCGAGTCGGCCGGGGGCATGCACGGGCACCGCTTCGACGTGCAGGTCACGGACGCCGTCCCCGTCACGGTGACCAAGACGGTCGCCGTCGCCACATCGCGGGACCACGCCATCGCCTCGCCCGGCTCGGCGGCGCTCGCGGTGCTGGCGCGCGCACCCCAGGACTTCGACGCGCTGCTGGCGGAGCATGAGGCGGCGTGGAGCCTGCTGCTGGCGCCGTTCATCATCGAATCCGATGCCCCGTCCCAGGCCCAGCTGATCCTGAACCTCCACGTCTTCCACCTGCTGCAGACCCTCACCACCCACACGGCCGAGCTCGACGCCGGGGTCCCGGCCCGCGGGCTCCACGGCGAAGGCTACCGGGGGCACATCTTCTGGGATGAACTGTTCGTCCTGCCGGTCCTGAACTCCCGGCTGCCCGCGGTGGCCCGCGAACTGATTGACTACCGCTGGCGGCGGCTGGGGACCGCGCGGGACGCGGCCCGGAAGGCCGGGCTGCGCGGCGCCCTCTTCCCCTGGCAGAGCGGCAGCGACGGCACCGAGCAGACGCCCAAGTTCCTGTTCAACAAGCTCTCCGGGCATTGGGTGCCGGACTTCTCGCACCTGCAGCGGCATGTCGGCCTGGCGGTGGCCTACAACGCGTGGCAGTACTTCGAAGCAACCCAGGACCGGGGCTGGCTGACCCGGCACGGTGCCGAGATCGTGGTGGACGTGGCCAGGCTGTTCGCCTCCCTGGCGGAGCACGACTCAGCCGAGGACCGGTTCCACATCAGGGGCGTCATGGGGCCCGATGAGTACCACACCGGCCATCCGGGCAACCCCGGCGGCGGCCTGGACGACAACGCGTACACCAACGTCATGGCGGCCTGGGTGTTTGACCAGGCGGTGTGGATCATGCATTCCGTGCGGGGCTTCGACATGGAGGAGCTGCGGTCACGGCTGGGAATCACGGGCGCGGAAATCGACGCCTGGGGGCACCTGAGCCGGCGCATGTTCGTGCCCTTCCACGACGGCGGCATCATCAGCCAGTTCGACGGCTACGGCTCACTCCGGGAGCTCGACTGGAAGCACTACCGCCGCGCCTACCGGAACATCGAACGCCTGGACCTGATCCTCGAGGCCGAAGGGGACAGCACCAACCACTACCGGCTGGCCAAACAGGCGGACGTCCTCATGCTCCTGTACGTCCTGGGCGAGGACCAGCTCCTGGGGTTCCTGCGCCGGATGGGCTACGAGGTCGAGCCGGCCCAGATCGCGGCCACCGTGGACTTCTACCTGGCCCGGACCGCGCACGGCTCCACCCTGAGCCGGGTCACCCATGCCTCCGTGCTGGCGCAGCACGATCCGGAACGGGCGTGGGCGACATTCCGGGAAGCCCTGGACACGGATCTGGACGACACCCAGGGCGGCACCACGAGTGCGGGCATCCACCTGGGCGCCATGGCGGGCTCGATCGACGTGGTCCAGCGCAGCTTCGCCGGGCTTCGGATCACCCGGGACGCCCTGGACTTCACCCCGCGGCTGCCGGCCGAGCTGTCCCGGGTGGAGTTCCAGGTCCGCTACCGTGACCAGCTGCTGGCCGTGCACCTCGGGACGGACCGGCTGCGGGTGTCCGCCGCCCCGGGGGACGCGGCCCCGGTGCTGGTGCGGGTCGGCGTCGAGAAGGTGCTGCTCCGGGCAGGCCAGGAGCACGAATTCCGCCGGGCCGCCGGGCCGCCCGGCTGACGCTCGAAGCGTAACTTGGGGCGTCGTTGCGGCGTCAATGAGGCGTGCGATGTTTCCGGGCTACGTCGCGTCCATGTGCAGCACGGCCGCCCCCGTGATCCGGTCCTCCGCCAGATCCCGCAGGGCCTGATCCGCGGCCTCAAACGGGTAGGCCACGGTGGTGGGGCGGAGCGGGATCTCGGCGGCGATCCGGAAGAATTCCTCGCCGTCGGCCCTGGTATTGGCCGTGACGCTGCGCAGCTGGCGCTCCTGGAAAAGCTCGTCGGTGTAGTGCAGGGACGGGATGTCGCTCAGATGGATGCCCGCGACGGCGAGGGTCCCGCCGCGGTCCAGGGCGCGCAGCGCAACCGGCACCAGCCCGCCCGCCGGGGCGAAGAGGATCGCGGCGTCCAGCGGATCCGGGGGCTGCTCCTCGGCCCCGCCGGCGAACGTCGCGCCCAGATCCAGGGCCAGCTTGCGAGCCTCCTCGGACCGGGTCATGACGTACACGCGGGCACCCCGGTAGAAGGCGATCTGGGCGGCCAGGTGCGCGGAACCGCCGAAGCCATAGATGCCCAGCCGGCCGCCGATCGGCAGCTCCGCGCGGCTCAGCGCACGGAAGCCGATGATGCCCGCGCACAGGAGCGGTGCGGCCTGCTCGTCGCTGAACGTGTCCGGGATCCGGTAGGCGAAGTCCTCGGCCGCCGTGATGAGCTCGGCGTACCCGCCGTCGCGGTCCCAACCGGTGAATGTGGGGGACAGGCAGAGGTTCTCCTGGCCCCGCAGGCAGAACCGGCAGGCGCCGCACGTGCCGCCCAGCCAGGCCACGCCCACCCGTTCGCCGAGGCCGAACCTGGCCGCCCCCGGGCCGAACCCGATCACCTCGCCGACGACCTCGTGGCCCGGGATGGTCCCGGGGTGCCGCGGCTCGAGGTCGCCCTCGGCCAAATGCAGGTCCGTGCGGCACACGCCGCAGACCCGCACTTTCAGCAGGACCTCGCCGCGCCCCGGCCGGGGATCCGGGCAGTCGTCGGCCACCAGGGGGCCGCTGGACATGGGCCCCGGACGTCCAACCCGCCAGGCTCGCACCGCTGCCTCCTTTTCTGCAGTCTCTGCTGTCCCAGTTCTTACCGCGGCTAACGGCTGACCATGACGTTGCAGCGTGCCTTGTGCAGCACGGCGGACACCGTGTTGCCGGGGCCCGCCGAGGGGTTATGGGTCCCGAGCACCAGGACGTCGGCGTCGGCGGCCGCGGCGAGCAGCTCCCGGGCAGCCGCATGGCCCTCGACGAGGATCCCGGAAACCTCCAGCCCGGACGCCAGCTTCCGGGCGTCGTCGACGGCGTGGTCCAGCAGCTCCTGGCCGTGGTGCCTGGCATGGCGGCCGTGCTCCTCCCGCGCCCCGCCCCGCTGCGGGTCCACGTGGACGAGGTGCAGCGGGTCGCCGAGGACTTCTGCCAGCCGGATCGCCTCGGCCACGGTGGCAGGGCTGCGGGGCGAGTCATCGACTCCCACCACGACGGGGTGTCCGGGGCTGCGCGGGCGCCGGATCACCATCACGGGGCAGTGCGCGGAGCCGGCCAGATCAAGGCAGACCGACCCCGCCACCGGGCCCAGCACGGCGCCAAGTCCCCGGCTGCCGACTACCAGCAGCCGGGCGTCCCGGGCGGCGTCGCGCAGCACGGGTGCGGCGAGCCCGGCCTCCATGACGCCGTCGACGACGGGGCCGGCGTGTCCCGGCCCCGTGACTGACACGGCACGCTGGACGCCGGGCGGCGCAGCGTCGGCTGCTTGCCCGGGTGCTGCTTCCTTGGCTGGTGCTTCCTCGGGCGCGGCCTCGGGTGCGGCCCGGGTGGCCCCGGTTGCTTCCAGGACGGCGCTGCGGGCCAGTTCGACGCCCTCAGCGAGGATGGCTTCGGCGGAGTGCCGCAGCCCGCTGCCGGCCACTCCCTTGACGGGGCCCAGGTTCTTGGTGAAGACCGGCCACACCCAGGCGTGGACCACCCGCAGGTCGAGCCCGGTGGCGGCCGCGTAGCCGGCGGCCCAGCGGACGGCGAGCTGGGAGGCCTCGGACCCGCCGTAGCCGACTGCCACGATGCCGCCGTCATGCCTCGCGGGTGACGTCATGGTTCCTCCCGGCTCGGCGGACGCCACCCCTTCGCCCGGCAATACGTGCAGCCCCAGTACAACGCTGCGGTCCGGGAATGGCTAGGGGCTTTGGTCCCGCGGGCTGCCGTGCTGCTCGCGCAGTTCGCGTCCGTGCCGGATGTCCTCTTCCTCGCGGGCCTGCAGCTTGTCGCTCTGTTTGGTGTCCCGGGGCGGCAACTGGATGGTCTCCTCGGCCTCGATGCCCGCCTGCAGTTGCCGCCCGCGCTCCATCTCGGCGTCGAACTCTGCCCCGAACAGCAGTGACATGTTCAGGATCCAGAGCCACAGCAGCGAGATGATGACACCGCCGATGGCACCATAGGTCTTGTTGTAGCTGCTGTAGTTGGCCGCGTAGAACGCGAAGGCCGCGGAGGCCAGCAGGAAGATCATCAGGGCGATGACGGACCCCAGGCTCATCCACCGGAACTTCGGCTGTTCCACGTTGGGGGTGGCGTAGTAGAGGATGGCGATCGCCAGCACGACGAGCAGCAGGATCACCGGCCATTTGGCAATGTTCCAGACGGCGACGAACGCGCCGCCCAGGCCCAGCGCGTTGCCGACGGACGCTGCCACCGGCCCGCTGAGAACCAGCATCAAGGCGAGGACGACGACGATCAGCAAGGTGGCGATGGTCACGCCGAGCATGGTGGCACGCAGCTTGATGAACGGCCGGCCCTCGTCAACTTCGTAGATTCGGTTCATGGCCCGGCCAAACGCCCCGACATAGCCGGAGGCGGACCAGAGGGCGGTGAGAATGCCGATCACGAGGGCAAACCCGGCGGTGGAGGAGCTGCTGAGCTGCTCGACCGGTTGGCGGATGGCGTCCACCGTTTCGGCGGGCGCGAAGCCCTGGACGATCGTCCAGGAGCGCCGACGTGGTCTTTTCGGCTTGCCCGAAAATGCCGAGCAGGGACACGAGGGCCAAGAGCGCGGGGAATAGCGAGAGGACCGAGTAGTAGGTGAGGGCCGCGGCGAGGTCGGGGCACTGGTCCTTCGTGAATTCGCGCAGAGTTTTCTTCGCGATGTACTTCCACGACGGTTTGGTCACCTCGGTGGGGCTGTCCGGCTTGCGTGAATCGTCCGGAGCGGGCGCCGTTCGGGCCTTGGCCGTGCTGCTCTCCTGGCTTTCGGCGTCGGCCGAAGTGTCTGCCGCGGCGGGGTTTTTGGACATGGGGGTTCCCTTCGGGGTTTAAGTGCATCGGCCGGCCGCCCGGCGCGTGAGCGCAGGACGGCCGGCCGGGTTCGAACGGGATCAGGCCTGCTGGACGTTGTCCTTGGCCTCGACTGTCCGATCCTTGACGTCCGCTACTGCGCCCTGGCCTTCGGCCTTGACGTGCTCGGTGGCTTCAGTGGCCGTGGCCTTGACGTTTTCCATCGCGGCCTGGGCGGGCTCCTTGAGCCCATCCGCCACGTGTTTGGCGGCCTCGGTGAGTTCCGTCGTGAGCGGTTCGGCCGCGGTCTTCAGGGCATCCGCGGCTTCGCGTTCCTTCTGGCTGGCCGGGATCAGGGAGGAGACCAAGAGGCCCGCACCGAACGCGATCAGACCTGCCGCCAGGGGGTTGCCCTGGGTCTTGGTCTTGACCTGCGTGGGGGCGTCCCCGATCGCGGAGCCGGCGTCGGAACTTGCTTCGCCGAGGGGTGCGCCGGCGCTCCCGGCGGCGGAGTGCATGGTGCCCGCGGTGTGGTCGGCTGCGCCCATGACTTTCTCCTTCACTCCGAAGACGGCATCCTTGACGTTTTCTTTGACTCTGTCACTCTGCCGCTGGACGATGTGCGACGGCGTGACCTTGTCCGCCACGGCGTCGACATTGGTGCCGAGCCGCGCGCGGGTTGCTTCGATATCTGCTCGGATGACATCCGGGTTTTCACTCATCGTGTTTCCTCGCTGGAACTAGGAGTTGGGTTTAAGCGTGGGCGGGATTTCCTGCAGGGTCTCAGTGGTCTGGGGCATGCCCTTGATTGCCTTGAGTTCCTTGCGGCCCTTGGCTGCCAGGATCGCGGCGACGATTCCCCAGATGACGGCGACGACGACGCCTGACCAGCCCAGCCCCATGACGTTCCCGAGCGCCCACCAGAGCGCCAGGGAAAGGAACAGGAGCACGAAGTGGCCCGCTACGCCGGCGCCGGCGAGCATTCCGCTGCCCTTGCCGGCCCGGGCTGCGGACTGCTTGAGTTCGGCCTTGGCGAGCTCGACTTCCTGCCGCATCAGGGTGGACATGTCCCGCGTGACATCGCCCAAGAGGTCACCAAGGGACGAGGTTTCCGCCTTGACCTGGGCTGCGGTCGGAGGCATCTCGCTCATCGACGTCCACCGTCAAAGGGGTCCTCGCCGCGCAGATTCGCGCGGTCGGCTGTAGCACGGTAAGGCTCCGCCGTGGCAGGGTCGGCCGGCCAAGGATCACTTTCCGTGCCCTCAGCCTCCAGCGGGCTCGGCGGGTAGGTGTCCGCGAAGCCCGCCGTCGTCGTTTCCGGAGCCGGCAGCTGTACCGGCGGCGGCGGAACCGCCATTCCGGTGTCCGGGACCCGGCTGATCGGCGCCGCAGGGGTGCCGGCGGTCGACGGGGTCCCGGCCGTGGCGGCGGCATCCGGGGCGCCGGCACTCAGGCTGCGGCTGAGCCGGCCGGCCAGTACACCCGCTCCTGCCGCGAGCAGCAGGAACGTGCCGGGCTTCTGCCGGGCAAAGGACTTCACTTCGTTCAGGAGCGAACCGGGATCCCGGCCGTCGAGCCATGTTGCCACGGCGGAGGACCGCTCGGCTGCCTGCCGTACGAGGTCTGTGGCGACGCCGGGCTGGTCGGAGGCCGCGGCCATGGAGTGCAGTTCGGTCGAGACGGAGCGCAAGCCCTCGGCAACCTTCTGCTGCTGCGCACCGGCCTGTTCGGTGAGGTCGGATCTTGCCTGATTGAGCAGGTCCCGGGCGTTGCTCTTGACCTCGGTGGCAACGTGGGCGGCCTCGGACTTGGCCGTTTCTGCCACGTTCTTGGCTGAATCCGCGGCCTGCCGGGAGACCTCCGCAGCCTCATCCTTGGCGGTCTCGGCCGTGGAAGTGCCGGATGCCGGTGCCGGGGGCGAGGTTATCGGGGCGCCGTCCGGCGTCGCGCTGTAGATTTCGCCGTCTGCAACGGGCGGAAACGTCGATGCCTGCCGGAGGGGAGTCTGCTGGGTAGCCGTAGGGGTGCCGTAGCTCCCATCCTGGGGCCATGGGTTCTCTGTCATCTTCGCTCTCTTTCCAAGAAGATCTGCTGCTGATCACAAACCAGCGATGCGGGGCTTAAATAGTAAGCATGATTACTAATAAATAGTAAGTACCCTTGCTTGTTGACTTTGATGCGGCCGTGGCACGGCTGGCCCGGCGGCTGGCCGGACTGGCCGGGCGTGCCGGTGAACTAGGGTTGAAACATGGACAATGCGGGGGATATCTGATGGCCAAGCGGGGCAGGGGCCGGGGCGCCGGAACCGCCGAGCCGGGAGTAGTGGAGATTCCGAAGGGCTCCCGCCCGGCCGGTCCGGTGGCCGGGGTGTATTACATCGACACCGGGGACTGCGAGCTGATCCCGGACCAGGACAATTCCACCGGCTGGCTCCTGCGCATCAACGGGGTCATGAGCTCGCACATTGACCTCGCAGACCCGCTGTTCCTGGACTTCGAGTACATGCGCTGGATCGCCGCCCTGGTCGAATCGCGCTGGCCCCGCGATTCACGGCCCAAGCTGCGCGCCCTGCACCTCGGCGGGGGAGCATGCTCACTGGCGCGCTATTTCCACGCCGCCTATCCCGACGCCCGCCAGGTAGTGGTGGAACTGGACGGCAAGCTGGCCGACTACGTCCGGGGCTGGTTTGACCTGCCCAAGGCCCCGCTGATGCGCCTGCGCGTGGGGGAGGCCCGGGAAGTCACCGAGAGCCTGACCCCGCAGACCCGGGACCTGATCATCCGCGACGTCTTCGCCGGCTCGCTGACCCCGCGGCCGCTCACCACCCGGGAATTCACCGAGCACGCCAAACGCGTCCTGGCGCCGGGCGGGGTGTACGTGGTGAACTCCGGCGACGCCCCGGACCTGAAGAACGCCCGCGAGGACGCCGCCACCATCGCTGACGCCTTCGCGCACACCGTGCTCATCGCGGACCCGGCCATGCTCAAGGGCCGGCGCTACGGCAACATGATCATGGCCGGCAGCGACGTCCCGTTCGACGACGATCCCGGCCTCGCGCGCCGCCTGCTCGGCGGTGCGGTGCCCGCGCACATCTGGAACGACGAGAAGGTGCGGGCGTTCGCGGCCGGCGCCGCCGTCCGCCACGACCCGGCAGGCTCCGCTCCGGCTGAGCCGTCGGCCGAGACCTCGGCTGAGCCGTCGACTGCTGCCGTAACGGCCCTTTTGCGGCTCCGTAACGGCGGCTACGGCGGCTACGGAGCAGTCGTTAGGGTTCCGCCCCGGCCCAGCAGGGCGTCGCGGTGCGCCGCCGTCTGCTCCCGCAGTGCCTGCACGAGGGCCGCCACGGCCGGCCGGCGCATCGAATCGGGCCGGAGCACCATCCAGTAGGGGAGCATTTCCGCGAATTCCTCCGGGAGGAGCCGGACGAGGTCCGGATGCAGGTCGGCCGCGAAGCAGGGCAGGAATCCGATCCCGGCGCCGGCGCGGGTGGCCTCCACATGGACAAAGACGTTGGTGGAGCTCAGCCCGTCCCGCATGGCGGGCACCAGCCGCCGCGGGGCATCCAGATCGTCCACCTGCAGCATCGAATCGACGAAGTACACGAGCGAGTGGGCCGTCAGTTCCTCCACCGTGGCCGGGGTCCCGTACTCGGCCAGGTAGCCGCGGGAGGCATACATTCCCAGCATGTACTCGCCGAGCTGCGCGGCTTCGGCCCGGTGCACCTGCGGCTCGCCGACCACCACCTCGATGTCCAGGCCGGAGCGCTGCTGGAGCGCCCGGCGCGTCACGGTGATGATCTCTACGCTGAGGCCGGGATGGTCGCGGCGGAGCCGGGCCACGGCCGGGGCGGCGATGTAGGCGCTGAAGCCGTCCGTGGCGGTCATCCGGACCACTCCGGTGATGGGATCCGGGGTGTGCCCGGGCTGTTCCAGGGTGCGCACGGCGCTTTCCACCTGCTCGGCCACCCGCACGGCCTCGGCGCCGAGCTCGGTGAGTTCCCACCCGCCCGACGCGCGCGAGAGCACCCGGCCGCCCAGCGCCTTCTCCAGCGCGGCGATCCGCCGGGAAACGGTGGTGTGGTTCAGTCCCAGGGTCTGGGCCGCCGTCGTAAATTTCGCCGAACGGGAGACGGCGAGCAGGACCAGCAGGTCATCGGGATTGGCGTTCATATCTGCAATTCTGCACATACAGGGTGCCGGTTTGGCCATTGAACCGCCGTGGATGTGCGGCAATACTCAATGGAGCCATTTCAGTGCTGTGCATCACAGCGCGTGTCACCGTGGACACTAAGGAGAACCAGATGAGCGTAAACGAACGCTCTGCAACAACCCCCGCCGCACCCGCATCCAAGGGTTCCGGGCTCAAGAAAATCGTCGCAGCATCGATGGTGGGAACCGTCGTCGAGTGGTACGAATTCTTCCTCTATGCCACCGCCGCCACCCTGGTGTTCGGCAAGTACTTCTTCCCCGCCACCGGCAACGAGCTGGACGGCATCATCCAGGCATTCCTGACCTACGCCGTCGGCTTCGTGGCCCGCCCGCTGGGCGGCATCGTGTTCGGCCAGATCGGCGACAAGCTGGGCCGCAAGCCCACCCTGCAGCTCACCATCATCATCATCGGTGTCTCCACCTTCCTGATGGGCTGCCTCCCGGGCTACGCCACCATCGGCTACCTGGCACCGGCACTGCTGGTCATCCTGCGCTTCATCCAGGGCTTCGCCCTTGGCGGCGAATGGGGCGGCGCCGTGCTGCTCGTCGCCGAGCACAGCCCCAACAAGTCCCGCGGCTTCTGGTCCAGCTGGCCCCAGGCCGCCGTGCCGGTGGGCAACCTGCTGGCCACCCTGGTCCTGTTCATCATGTCCAACGTGCTCAGCGCCGCCGACTTCCTCAGCTGGGGCTGGCGCGTGGCGTTCTGGCTCTCCGCCGTGATCGTGTTCGTCGGCTACTACATCCGCACCCACGTCTCCGAATCGCCGATCTTCCTCGAGGCCAAGGCCCTGCTGGAAGAAGAGCAGGCTGTCAGCTACGGCGTGCGTGAAGTCATCCGCAAGTACCCCAAGGGCATCCTGCAGGCCATGGGCCTCCGGTTCGCGGAAAACATCATGTACTACCTCGTGGTCAGCTTCGCGATCGTCTACCTGAAGACCGTGCACAAGTACGACACCTCCTCGCTGCTGCTCGCCCTGCTGATCGCCCACGTCGTGCACTTCCTGGTGATCCCGCAGATCGGACGCCTCGTGGACAGCTGGGGCCGCAAGCCCGTCTACCTCGTCGGCGCCATCACCGGTGCCACCTGGCCGTTCTTCGCCTTCCCGATGTTCGACACCCGCAACCCGGTGGTCATCGTCCTGGCCGTCACGATCGGCCTGTGCCTGCATGCCTTCATGTACGCCGGCCAGCCGGCCCTCATGTCGGAGCTGTTCCCGACCCGGATGCGCTACGCCGGCGTCTCCCTTGGCTCGCAGGTCACCTCGATCTTCGCCGGTTCGCTGGCTCCGCTCCTGGCCACCCAGTGGCTCAAGGACACCGGCTCCTGGCTGCCGACCGCGATCTACCTCGTGGTCGCCTGCGCCATCACCACCGTGGCCGTGCTGAGCCTGAAGGAAACCAAGGGCATCGCACTGGAGGACGTGGACCGGGCCGACGCCGAACGCGAAGGCCTGCCCGTAGCAGCCATGCGCTGAGCTGCTTGAGTTACTGGGCTGCCAGAGTCACTGGGCTGCTTGAGTTTGGGCCGGCTCCAGCCATGCTGGAGCCGGCCGCCTCATTGGATTTTTGATATGGAAGGCTGAGTTATGGAAAACACGCTGAACGGACGCAAGGCACTGGTCACCGGCGGAGCCGGCGGGATCGGCGCAGCCAGCGTCCGCGCCCTCGCCGCACGCGGGGCCAAGGTGGTGATCGCGGATGTGGACGAGTCCGCCGCCGCAGCCCTCGCCGACGAGGTCGGCGGCACCTCGTGGGCCGTCAACCTGCTCGACGTCGAATCCCTCCAGACGCTCAGCCTGGACTGCGACATCCTGGTCAACAACGCCGGAATCCAGCGCATCAGCCCCATCGAGGAGTTCGATCCGGCCGACTTCCGCCGCATCGTCACCCTCATGCTCGAGGCGCCGTTCCTGCTGATCCGGGCCGCGCTGCCGCACATGTACGCCAACAATTTCGGCCGCATCATCAACCTGTCCTCCGTCCACGGGCTCCGGGCCTCGCCGTTCAAGAGCGCCTACGTCTCGGCCAAGCACGGACTGGAGGGTCTGAGCAAGGTGACCGCCCTCGAGGGCGGCGAACACGGCGTCACCTCCAACTGCATCAACCCCGGATACGTCCGCACGCCCCTGGTTGAGTCGCAGATCGCGGATCAGGCCAAGGTGCACGGCATTCCGGAGTCCGAGGTCCTCGCCAAGATCATGCTGACCGAGTCAGCGGTGAAGCGGCTCGTGGAGCCCGAGGAAGTGGCGTCCCTGGTGGCGTGGCTGGCATCGGACGACGCCGGCATGGTCACCGGCGCCAGCTACACGATGGACGGCGGCTGGTCCGCGCGGTAGATGAGTGAGTCCTAATGCCTGCTGTGCCGGGGAGGCCTTTCCCGCACTGGAAGCAGCATTCAGCTTGCGGGCACGCGGACCCCGCGTCGGCGCCATCTTCCTTATCTTTGTCTGTCCCCGATACATTAAGAGCCCGCGTTCCTTTCTACTGACCTCATGCCCATGAAGTAATGCAACCCGAGCCGAAAAGTTGCGCAGCCGTATGAAACTCGCCATCGAATACTCGTTCCGTCTTCGGTATCAGGACAATATCCACGAAGTCATCGTCCCCGCCGATCGACTTCTGGGCACTCCGCTGGACGTGGAGGCGGTCCGCCGTGTGGTGGAAAACGATGACACCCTGATGGCTGAGCTCTTCCGTGATTTCCTGCCTGAGTACCGTCAGATGGTGAAGGACCCTGGTTACTGGTCCAACGAGCTCGAGCGCCACGACGAAGTGATCAAGCTGGTGGAAGTGATCTGAGAATGTGCCGCGTCTGCGCGGACGCCCTTGGCAGCAGGCGTCCTGGCATCACACCGTGACGGCGATCTGGTACCTGTTCCTCCTTCCGCCCTCGGCATAGCGCTGCCCGGACAGCCATGAGCGCGATCCGACGGGGCAGTCCCGCGTACGGATACAGTGGACCCACCGGCGCCTTGGCCGTGGGCGGGGCACGGGTTGCACGCAGGAGCGAGAGGGACAGACATCATGACGATGGTGGACAACGCCGTCTATGTTGACGGCCTGCGGACCGACAACCCGAAGAACCTGGATGAAACGTATGAGGTGATGCGGGAGCGCGGCGGGATGGCATGGATCGGACTGTACCGTCCGGGCCTGCAGGAGCTGACGTCGGTGGCGGACGAGTTCAGCCTGCACGAGCTCGCCGTGGAGGATGCCCTCCACGGTCACCAGCGGGCCAAACTTGAACGCTACGGGGACACGCTGTTCACCGTGCTGCGCCCGGCACGGTATCTGGACGATGTGGAGAAGGTCGAGTTCGGCGAGCTGCACGTCTTTGTCGGTCCGGACTTCGTGGTCACGGTCCGGCATGCGGAGTCCCCTAACCTGGCCAAGGTCCGCCGCCGGATGGAGGCCGCTCCGGCGCTGCTGGCGCTGGGCCCGCAGGCCGTGCTGTACGCGATCCTGGACGAGGTCGTGGACCAGTATGAACCCGTCGTCGCCGGTCTGGAGAACGACATCGACGAGATCGAGGACGAGCTGTTCAGCGCCGGCCCGGACGTGGCCCGGCGCATCTACGAGCTCTCCCGGGAAGTCATCGAGTTCCAGCGCGCCACACACCCGATTCGGGCCATGTTGGAGGCTCTTGAACGCGGTGCGGAGAAATACCATCTTGATCTGGAGCTGCAGCGCAGGCTGAGGGACGTCCATGACCACGCCATCCGCGTCGTGGAGCGGGTCGACGCTTTCCGTGTTCTGCTCCAGAGCGCACTGACGGTCCACGCAACCCTGGTGGCCCAGCAGCAGAACGAGGAGATGCAGCGTCTCTCCGAATCGAGCCTGGCCCAGAACGAGGAGATGCGTCACCTCTCCGAAGCGGGCCTGGCCCAGAATGAGGAAGTCAAAAAAATCTCCGCCTGGGCGGCCATCCTCTTCGCCCCCACCCTCGTGGGAACCGTCTACGGGATGAACTTCGAGAACATGCCCGAACTGGCCTGGCCATTGGGCTACCCGTTCGCGCTCGGCCTCATGCTCGCCATGGGTATCGTCCTGTACATGTCGTTCAAGCACCGCAAATGGCTCTGAACAGCAGACGAAAGCGCTGCCACTGTCATCGGACGCGGTCAGCCTCCGGCAGCCCGGGCCTTCAGTTACCGGGGCTGTCCGGATCTGGTGGTGCCGGTTGCGTGGAGGCCTGGCGACCGGAAGGCGCGGGAAGTCCGTCCCGCTGCGGGGAGGGCTGTTCGTGTTGCTGTACCGGGCGGGTGATCAGCGTCGGGCATTGAATATCCATGAGGACGTCCCGGGCAACCGACCCCACCAGGACCTCCATGCCGCCGCGGCCTTTGCATCCAATGACCAGCAGCAGGGCATGCGCGCCAGCCCTGACCAGGGCCGGCGCCGGATACCTGCCGCTCTCCAGAACCGGGTCAACGTGCAAGCCGGGATGGTCCTGGGCTAGACCGGCGACGGCTGCAGCCAGAACCGTGCAGGTATCCGTGGCCACTCCGTCGGCTCCGACGCCGGCTCGTCCGCCGTCGGGTTCTTCATGGCCGTTGCAGACGTGGATCACCGTCAGATCCTGGCCAAGGCGGAGCGCTTCCGCTGCCGCGCATTCCACCGCCAGGGCCGCTTCGGCGGACCCGTCGGTGCCGACGACAACACCGGTCCGGCCATCGTCGCCGGCCGCGGGCACGACCGCCACCACGCAGTTGCTGATGGTGGCCGTCTCAAAACTGACGGATCCGAAGCCCTCACCGTGCCTGTCCGGGCGCCTGTCGGTTCCCACCACGACCATCTCCGAATCCCCGGAGAGCCGCCGAAGGGCCCGGGCCGTCTCTCCGGTCCCAAGAGTCGTGGTGACCGGTATCGCGGGGTTCAGGGCCGACACCCGATGAGCTTCCGCAGCCAGCAGCTCCGCGGCCTGGTTCATGGCATCCATATACCGGCTTGCGTGCCGGAAGGACCAAGGACCCGGAACGACGCGCACCAGATTGAGGGGGACATGAAGGTGGGCGGCCCGCCTGGCCGCCCACTCCAAGGCTGCGTGCCCCGCACTCGAGTTATCGACACCGACCACGATCCGGCTGTACACGATTCCGTGCCCTTCGGGGAACTTGCCAACGATACGTCCAATATCTCTGCCTTGTCCTTTTGCAGCCTAGGGCCGGAAGACCCTCAGCACGGGTCCCGGGGACCGGCTTAGATCCAGCTGCGTTTTCTGAAGATCCGGTACAAGATGGTGCTGACGGCGGCCATCGAAGCGACCGAAAGCGGATAACCGTACTCCCAATGCAGTTCGGGCATGTTCTCGAAGTTCATGCCGTACACGGTGCCCACGAGGGTGGGAGCGAACAGGATGGCCGCCCAAGCGGAGATTTTCTTCACTTCCTCGTTCTGGGCGTTACTGGACTCCGCGAGGTGTTTCATTTCCTCGTTCTGGCTCTGTGCGACGAGGGTCGCGTTGACGGTGAGGATGTCCCTGAGCATGAACCGGAAGCCATCGATGCGTTCGTTGACCTGCGCTGTGTGGTCGGCGACGTCGCGCAGGTACTGCTGGAGGTCTTCGGCGATCCCGTATTTGGTGAAGCCGCCGGCCAGGGCGTCAAGGATGCGCGTCAGCGGGTGGGTCGAGCGCTGGAATTCGATCACTTCGCGGGAGAGCTCGTAGATGCGCCGGGACACGGCGGGGTCGCCGCCGAAGACTTCGGTTTCGATTTCGTCGATGTCGTTCTCCAGGCCCGAGACCACAGGGGCGTAACCGTCTACGACGGCGTCCAGGATCGCGTAGAGCACGGCCTCAGGGCCCAGACGCAGCAAAGTTGCGTCGTGCTCGAGGCGCCGGCGTACCTGCGCCAGATCGGGCGAACCGCCGTGGCGGACGGTGATGATGAAGTTCGGGCCAACAAAGATGTGGAGTTCGCTGAATTCGATCTCTTCCCGCGAATCCAGATAGCGGGCTGCCCGAAGGACCACGAACAGGGTCTCGCCGTAGCGTTCGAGCTTGGATCGCTGGTGTGCCAGGACCGCGTCTTCGACGGCGAGTTCATGCAGGTCGAATTCGGCGGCCAGAGACTGCAGCTCGGATGCCTCCGGACGGACGAGACCGATCCAGGCCACGGAACCATCGAAGCGGCTCAGTTCCCGGAACGTCTCCGGCAGTGTCATCGGCGAGGATACCCGCTTGCCGTCCAGATAGATGCCGCTGTCGACCAGGCTGGGGCGGTCCGCGGCGGCCGGGTTCCCGGTCCCGGCCGATGCCGGAACCGGGACCGTGACGGTGGGGCGGGTAAGCGAAGTGAGTTTGTACAGGCGCGTGGAAATGCGGCGAGCGTTCATGGTGGTGATCCAGACGTACGAAGTGCAGGGTGAGATGGCCTTGATGGCTTCTCCCGCGGGACTACGTGTGGATGACGTGCGGAACCCGGGACACGGGGTTCAGGCGGGAGAGGAGATGTCCCCGGCGCCGGTACTTGGAGGCTCGGTGTACATGGACACGTCCTCCTCTCTCATGTTGCCCTGCAAAATCGTGCCCATTAGATCATGGCCGGGGCCGAGCCGACAAACCGGGCTGCCTTCTCTGATCAGAGCCACCGGCGACGCTTGAACGACCTAATTGCCTACTTGCCCGCCTGGAACTCCGCGGAGTTGCCCACGAGGGCCAGGGTGCCGCCCAGCCCGATCATCATCACGCCGCCGGTGGTGCTGAGCGCGGCGATCCGGCGGGGCGACCGGGCAAACCAGTGCCGGGCCGTGCCCGCCGCGAGGGCCCACGCACTGTCGGACACCAGGGCGATCAGCAGGAACACCGCCCCCAGCGTGCCGAGCTGAACCGGAATCGCGCCGGCGGAATAGTCCACAAACTGCGGGAGCACGGCCACGAAGAAGACAATCGACTTCGGGTTGGTCGCGCCCACAATGAATCCCTCCCGGAGCACCCGGGCGGTGGACGACGGGTTGGCGGGGTCCGCCGCCGTCGGGCCGCTCCCGCGGTGCCGGATTGCCTGGATCCCGAGGTACACCAGGTAGGCGGCGCCGGCGAACTTCACCACGCTGAAGAGCAGGAGGGACTGGGCCAGCACCACTCCCACGCCCAGGGCCACCGCGGCGATCTGCACCACCTCGCCGGCCGCGTTCCCCAGGACGCTCAACAGGCCGCCCTTGCGTCCCAGGGCCAGGGTCCGTCCGATCACGAACAGCACGCTGGGCCCCGGGACGGCGATGAGCACCAGGGCGGCAAGGGCAAAGGCCAGAAGGTTGGCGGCGGGAACCATGCCTGATCTTAGCCCCGCCGGGGCGCTCCCGGGAGGCCGCGGGGCGCCGGGAGGCTCGGCGTCACTACCGCCCGGCGGGAACCTGCGGGAGCTGCGCCGTTTCGTCGGTGAGTTCGGCGCGGGTCCGGCCGTGGCCGCGGACCCAGAGCCGGTAGGCGAGCACCAGGAGGCCGAGCCAGACGGCGCCCACGTACAGCGCCACCCGGGTGTCCTCGAAGGCGCCCAGGATCACGATCACGAGGGCCATGAACGCGATAGTCAGCACGGATGCGGCGGGCCACCACGGGGAAGGAAACTCCGACGCCGGCAGTCCCTTGCGGGCGATCTCGCGTTTCATGGCGACATGGGAGGCCAGGATCATGGCCCAGACCCACACGGTGGCGAAGGTCGCGATCGATGCGATGATCAGGAACACGTCCTCCGGGATCACGGCGTTCAGGACCACACCCACCAGCAGGATGCCCGTCATCATCACCACGGTCATCCACGGCACCCCGTGACGGGAAACCTTGCCGAAGCTCGCCGGCGCGTGGCCCTGCCGGGCCAGGCCGAAGAGGATCCGGCCTGCGCCGAAGATGTCGCTGTTGACGGCCGAGAGCGCCGCCGTGATCACCACGGCGTTGAGGATGTGCGGCGCGGCCGGGATGCCCAGGCTGCTGAAGATCTGCACGAAGGGGCTCCCGTTGCTGCCGATCTCGTCCCACGGGAACAGGCTCATCAGCACGCCCAGGGTCAGCACGTAGAACAGCAGGACGCGCACGGGCACGGTGTTGACGGCCTTGGGGATGACCTTCTTCGGATCGGCGGCTTCACCGGCGGTGATCCCGAGGGTTTCCACCCCGCCAAACGCGAACATCACTACCGCGAAGGAGGCCAGGAGCCCTTCGAACCCGTTGGGGAACAGGCCCCCGTGCTCCACGAGGTTGCCCAGCCCGGGCGCCACCGTGGCGCCGCCGGTCTGGAAACCGAAGACGATGATTGCCGCGCCGCCCGCGATCATGGCGATGATGGCTGCCACCTTGATCAGGGAGAACCAGAACTCCAGCTCGCCGAAGACCTTGACGCTGAGCAGGTTCAGGGCCGCCAGGAAGAAGATGATGGCCAGGACCCAGACCCAGCGCTCCACGCCGGGGAACCAGAATCCCATGTAGATGCTGAAGGCCGTGACATCCGCGATGGCCACGATTGCCATCTCGAAGACGTAGGTCCAGCCGGTCACGAACCCGGCCAGCGGTCCCAGGTAACGGCTCGCGTACTGGCCGAAGGACCCGGACACCGGATGCCGCACCGCCATTTCCCCGAGGGCGCGCATCACCATGAAGACGGCGGCGCCGCCGATCATGTAGGCGAACAGGACGGAAGGTCCGGCCTTCTGGATGGCGGAGGCGGAGCCGTAGAACAGCCCCGTGCCGATCGCCGAGCCCAGGGCCATGAAACGGATGTGGCGGACGTTCAGTCCCCTGCTGAGTACGGAATCGACGGCTGCGCCGACGGCGGCGACGGGGCTGCCGGCGTTGCCGGCGTCCGCTCCGGCAGATGCCGGCTTCGTGGCGGTTTGGGCTTGTTGCATGCGAATACCTTCTCGTCATTGGGAGGGGGACCGCTATCCAGCAGACCATGTCCGGCGCCGCTGTGATGAGATCTCACGGGAACTTCGTGTCTTTGATTTCAGACTATGCGGCGTCCGCGGCGCGGGCGGCGCCGGCCGCCGTCGTCGTCGGATTCCAGCCGGAGGCGAGTCGAAAACTCTTGACATCATGTCAGGTTTTCTTTACTTTGAGGTGTCAGGTTTGTTTTACATCCGGTGTGTTTTGCAGCCGGTTCGTTGCGCGGGAGCGGCACATGTCATTTGAAGAGAAGAGCGCCTGGATCATGGGGGTGCTGGCGGCCGGAGCCTATGCGGTGTACCTCGCCGTCGTCTTCGTCCTGGCCGGCACCATGCCGCTCACGGAAGTGCCCTACGTGGCGCCGCTGCTGTGGACGGTCGGCGGCTCGATCGTCCTGTCGATCGTGCTGCACATTGTGATCCGGGCCTTCTCCGCGAAGGACGCCGGCATGAAGGACCAGCGGGACAAGGAGATCTACCGCTTCGGCGAGTACATCGGCCAGTCGTTCCTCGTGGTGGGGGCCGTGGCGGCGCTGATTATGGCCATGGCCGAGCTCGACTACTTCTGGATCTCCAACGTGATCTACCTGGCGTTCGTGCTCTCGGCGATCCTGGGTTCGGTGGCCAAGGTCGTCGCCTACCGCAAAGGTTTCCAGCCGTGGTGAAGCCGACCCGCGTCACGAACTCCATCCGGCGCCTGCGGTTCGAGAACGGCGAGCTGACCCAGGCGGAGCTCGCCGAACGCATCGGCGTGACCCGCCAGACGGTCATCGCGATCGAACAGGGCCGTTACTCGCCGTCGCTGGAGCTGGCATTCCAGATCGCCCACGTTCTCAAAGTTCCGCTCGACGACGTCTTCCAGTACCCCGACTCTGAAGGAGAAGCACCATGAAAGCGATCACTCAGGACACCTACGGTTCCGTTGAGGTGCTCGAGCTGCGCGACGTCGACGCTCCCGTGCCCGGCGATGACGATGTGCTGATCCGGGTCCGGGCCGCCGGCGTCGACCAGGGCGTCTGGCACCTCATGACGGGTCTGCCCTACCTGACCCGCGCGATCGGCTTCGGGCTGACGAAACCGAAGACCCGCATCCGGGGCCGGGCCGTGGCGGGCCGGGTGGAAGCCGTCGGCAGGAACGTGGTCGGCTTTCGGCCGGGGGATGAGGTGTACGGCACCTGCGAGGGATCTTTCGCCGAATACGCGTGCGCGAAGGAAGGCAAGCTGGCACTGAAGCCGAAGAACCTCAGCTTCGAGCAGGCCGCCGCCGTCCCGATTTCCGCAGTCACGGCTCTCCAGGCGCTCCGGGACGCCGGCAAGGTCCAGGCCGGGCAGGAGGTCCTCGTCATCGGCGCGGGCGGCGGCGTCGGCACGTTCGCGGTGCAGCTCGCCAAGGCGTTCGGGGCGCAGGTGACGGGGGTGTGCAGCACCGCGAAAACCGATCTGGTCCGGTCGATCGGCGCGGACCATGTCATCGACTACAAGCATGACGACTTCGCGGACGGGTCCAGGCAATACGACCTCATTGTCGACATCGCCGGCAACCGCCCGCTCTCCGTCCTCCGGCGGGCGCTCGCGCCGAAGGGAACGCTCGCCATCGTTGGCGGGGAGGGCGGCGGACGGCTGACAGGCGGGTTTGAACGCTCCATCGGCGCGGGGCTGCTGTCCGCGTTCGTCGGCCAACAGCTCAAGGGCGTCATGTCAGTCGAGCGCGCGGAGGACCTCCGGTTCCTGACCGGGCTCATCGAGGCGGGCGCGGTGACGCCCGTCATCGGCAAGTGCTATGCCTTGGCCGACGCGCCGGCGGCGATCCAGGACCTGCGCGACGGCCGCGTCCGCGGGAAGGCCGTCGTTACTGTTTGAGCGTCGTCCTGGCTTGGGTGCGGCCTGGCTTGGGCGCGGACTAAGGCGTTTCCGCCCGGAAGCGGGCGACGTACCGCCGCTGCCACGGAGTTTCCACCGTCAGAAGCCGGTACTGGCGGCGGACGTAGGACACCGCCTTGCCTGGCGGGACTCCGTCCAGGATAGCGATGCAGGCCAGCGCGGTGCCGGTCCTGCCGATGCCGCGCCAGCAGGCCACTTCAACCCGTTCGGACTCGGCCCGGCGCCACGCCTCCCGGAACGCGTCGAGGGCGTCTTGCCGGTCGGCCGGCAGCCGCAGGTCGGGCCAGAGCAGCCATCGGGACTCCCACTCCACCAGGGGCGGCTGTTGGCCCAGCAGGTAGAGGCCGAACTCAGGAAGCGGGCCCGCGGGCAGCGGGTAATGCAGTCCGCGGCCGCGGATGCTCCGGCCGGACGGAAGCACCAGGACGCCGTCCTGGGATGGCTCCCACGTCTGCTTCATGCTCCAGATCGTAGTCCTTCCGCCGGGCCGCCGGGGCGGGGCCCGCAGCCCGGTTTCCGTGACCGGTTCATCTCCGGTTTGCTGGTGGCGGCTCGTCGGGGCGGCACGGGAGGGTCTTCGGAAATCGGGTTTGTCCGGGATTCCAGACAGTGCGTGAGGCCGGAGGTCTGGCGGACCCTCCCGGCCGGGCGCATGCTTAAGTACGGGATACCGGACACCGCCCGATTTTTCGAAGAGGACCCATGCCAGCCACCAGTTCCACCCTGAGTCACCTGCCCGCTGCCGCTCAGAACGCTGCCGCCGCAACGGCCGCGGCCGAGAGCACCCCCGAGGCCGCCGCTGCGCCCGCTGCTGAGGCCGCCGTCGCGCCCGTGCCCAAAGCCGTCCGCCGGACCGCCGGCGCCAAAGTGACGTCGAAGGTGCCGGCGGCGGAAAATACCCTGCGCATCCTCAAACTGTTGGCTTCCAAGCGCGGGCCGATGGCGGCGTCGAACATTGCCACCGCGTTGGGCCTGCCGCGCTCCAGCGTCTACCACCTGCTCGGCGTGATGGAGGCGAACGGCTTCGTGCTGCACCTGCACGAGGAGCAGCGCTACGGCCTGGGCATCAGCGCCTTCGAGCTCAGTTCGGCCTATTCCCGCCAGGAGCCGCTCTCCCGGCTGGGCAGGCCCATGCTCGCCTCGCTCGTGGATGTGATCGGCGAAAGCGCGCATCTGGCCGTGCTGCACGGCCGCGACGTGCTCTACATCGTGGAGGAGCGGGCCAAGAACCGGCCGTCCCTCGTGACCGACGTCGGGGTCCGGCTGCCCAGCCACCTCACCGCGAGCGGCCGCGCGATTCTTGCCGCGCTGCCGAAGTCCCAGGTGCGGGCGCTGTACCCGAACGCCGCCGCGTTCACGGCCCGGCACGAAACCGAGTCGCCCATCATGAAGTACTCCGCGCTGTCCTCCCACCTGGACCAGGTCCGGCAGCGCGGCTACGCCACCGAACACGGCGAGGTCACACCCGGCTTCGGCTCGATCGCCGCCGCCGTGACCGACCACGTCGGGTGGCCGACCGCCGCCGTCGCCGTGACCTTCCTCGAGGACAGGCTGCCCGCGGACCAGTGGCCGGCCCTGGCCGCCCGGATCCAGAAGGTCGCCGACGAGCTCTCGATCCGGATCCACGGCCGCCCCGCCTGACCCGCCGCCCATCCCCACCCGTTGCCCTATCACGTATGGCTGCTATCCGAGCGTTTTGGGCGCCATATCTGATAGCGCAAGAGGGGGGCGGGGATGCGGCAACAGGGGGAGGGTGAGGGTCTGGAATCCCGGACAGCACCCCTTCGGAGGGACTGTTTCCGCGGCCGCGAAAGGGCTTTAGTTGATACAGAACCTCATTCCTCCTGATTCACCATTACAGACACCCTTCAGCACAAACACCATCCAGCACAGACACCACCACGAAACAAAGGAGCCCCTCATGGCACCCGCCGATTTCACCACCGGTGCCCGCCCGGTCAAAGCAGCCCGCGGCACCGAGCTCACCGCCAAGAGCTGGCAGACGGAAGCCCCGCTGCGCATGCTCATGAACAACCTCGACCCCGAGGTCGCCGAGCGCCCCGATGACCTCGTGGTCTACGGCGGCACCGGCCGCGCCGTCCGCAGCTGGGCCGCGTTCGACGCCATCACCCGCACCCTGGAAACCATGGAAAAGGACGAGACCCTGCTGGTCCAGTCCGGCAAGCCGGTCGGCGTCTTCCGCACCAACGAGTGGGCGCCGCGTGTACTGCTGGCCAACTCCAACCTCGTCGGCGACTGGGCCAACTGGCCCGAATTCCGCCGGCTCGAGGCCGAGGGCCTGATGATGTACGGCCAGATGACCGCCGGGTCCTGGATCTACATCGGCACCCAGGGCATCCTGCAGGGCACCTTCGAGACCTTCGCCGCGATCGCCAGCAAACTCACCGGGGACGAGAACGGCACCCTCGCCGGCACCCTGACGCTCACCGGCGGCTGCGGCGGCATGGGCGGCGCCCAGCCGCTCGCCGTCACCCTGAACGACGGCGCCTGCCTGATTGTCGACGTCGACGAGACCCGCCTGCGCCGCCGCGCCGGCAAGCGTTACCTCGACGAGGTCGAAACGGACCTCGACGCCGCGATCGCCAAGGTCCTCAAGGCCAAGGAAGAGCGCCGCGGCTGGTCCGTCGGCTATGTCGGCAACGCCGCCACGGTCTTCCCCGAGATCCTGCGCCGCCACAACGCCGGCGAGCTCACCGTGGACATCGTCACGGACCAGACCTCCGCGCACGATCCGCTGAGCTACCTGCCCGAGGGCATCACGGTCGAGGACTGGCACCGCGAAGCCGAGGCAGACCCGGAAGGCTTCACCAAGAAGGCCCAGGCCTCGATGGCCAAGCACGTCCAGGCCATGGTCGAGTTCCAGGATGCCGGCGCCGAGGTCTTCGACTACGGCAACTCCATCCGCGACGAGGCCCGCATGGGCGGCTACGACCGCGCCTTCGAATTCCCCGGCTTCGTCCCGGCCTACATCCGCCCGCTGTTCTGCGAGGGCCTCGGCCCGTTCCGCTGGGTGGCCCTCTCCGGCGACCCTGAGGACATCGCGGTCACGGACAAGGCCATCAAGGAGCTCTTCCCCGAGAACAAGCACCTGCACAAGTGGATCGACGCGGCGCAGGAACGGGTCGAGTTCGAAGGCCTGCCGGCCCGCATTTGCTGGCTTGGCTACGGCGAACGCGCCAAGGCCGGCCTGCTGTTCAACCAGCTCGTCAAGGAAGGCAAGGTCAAGGCGCCCATCGTGATCGGCCGCGACCACCTCGACTCCGGCTCCGTCGCCTCCCCGTACCGCGAGACTGAGGCCATGGCCGACGGCTCCGACGCGATCGCCGACTGGCCGCTGCTCAACGCCCTGCTCAACACCGCCTCCGGCGCCACCTGGGTCTCCATCCACCACGGCGGCGGTGTCGGCATCGGCCGCTCCATCCACGCCGGACAGGTCTCCGTCGCCGACGGCACCGACCTCGCCGCGGAAAAGCTCGCGCGCCTCCTCACCAACGACCCCGGCATGGGCGTCATCCGCCACGTCGACGCCGGCTACGACCGCGCCATCGAGGTCGCCAAGGAACGCGGCGTCCGCATCCCCATGTTGGAGTCCGCAGACTCCGCAGAAGCAAAGAAGTAGGAACACGCCATGACTGTCACAACGCACGAACCGCTCACCGTCACCCTCGGCTCCAGCGGCGTCACCCCCGAGGAAGTCGTCGCCGTCGCCCGCCACGACGCCAAGGTGACCATCTCGCAGGAAGCACTCGACACGGTCGCCAAGGTCCGCGCCCACATCGACGATCTCGCCCACAGCGAGGTCCCGGCGTACGGCATCTCCACGGGCTTCGGCGCCCTGGCCAACCGGCACATCCCCAACGAGCTGCGCACCCAGCTGCAGAAGTCCCTGATCCGCAGCCACGCCGCCGGCATGGGCCCGGCCGTGGAACGCGAAGTGGTCCGCGGCATCATGTTCCTGCGCGCCAAGACCCTCGCCTCCGGCCGCACCGGGGTCCGCCCCGTGGTCCTGCAGACCATGGTGGATGTCCTCAACGCCGGCATCACTCCGGTGGTCCGCGAATTCGGCTCGCTCGGCTGCTCCGGCGACCTCGCCCCGCTGTCCCACTGCGCCCTCGTGCTCATGGGCGAAGGCGAAGCGACCGGCCCCGACGGTGAGCTCTACGGCGGCAAGGGCGGCCGTCCCGTCGCCGAGCTCCTCGCCGCCCACGGGATCGAACCCGTCACCCTGGCCGAGAAGGAGGGCCTGGCCCTCGTCAACGGCACCGAAGGCATGCTGGGCATGCTGCTGATGGCCATCGCGGACATCCGCCAGCTGCTCACGACGGCGGACATCACCGCTTCGCTCAGCGTCGAGGCGCTGCTCGGCACGGACCAGGTGTTCCTGCCCGAGCTGCACGCGGCGCTCCGGCCGCACCCGGGCCAGGCAGCCTCCGCGGACAACATGCTCCGGGTCCTGTCCAACTCCCCGATCGTGGCCTCGCACCGGATCAACGACACCAAGGTCCAGGACGCCTACTCGCTGCGCTGCGCACCCCAGGTGGCCGGCGCCGTCCGCGACACCGTGGACCACGCAGCCCTGGTCGCCTCCCGCGAACTGGCCGCGGCGATCGACAACCCGGTGGTCCTGCCCGACGGCCGCGTCAGCTCCAACGGCAACTTCCACGGCGCCCCGGTGGCCTACGTGCTGGACTTCCTGGCCATCGCCGTCGCCGACCTGAGCTCCATTGCCGAGCGCCGGACGGACCGGATGCTGGACCCGGCCCGCTCGCACGGGCTGCCCGCCTTCCTGGCCTCGGACCCCGGCGTCGACTCGGGCCTCATGATCGCCCAGTACACCCAGGCCGGGCTGGTCTCGGACAACAAGCGGCTGGCCGTCCCGGCGTCGGTGGACTCGATCCCGAGCTCGGCGATGCAGGAAGACCACGTCTCCATGGGCTGGCACGCGGCCCGCAAGCTCCGCCGCGCGGTCGAGAACCTGCGCCGCGTCCTGGCCGTCGAACTCGTGACCTCGGCCCGGGCATTGGACATCCGCACCCAGACCTCCGGCGGCGAACTCACCCCGGGTCCCGCGGGCACGGCCGTGATCGCCGCGCTGCGCGACGTCGTCGACGGTCCCGGCACCGACAGGTTCCTGTCGCCGGAGCTTGAAGCGGCGGACGCGCTGGTGGCGTCGGGCGCGGTCCGGGCGGCTGCCGAATCCGCCGTCGGAAATCTCGCCTGAGAAGAAACAAAGTGCACGGCAGCTGAACAATTCCCGGCGCCCCCGAAATCTTTTGCGACACGGCCAGCGGGGGCCCGGGAACTGTAGTACAAATGGAAAGTCCACACCAACGAAGTTGTGGCAAAGAACACATACAAAGGGGTAGAAGTTCAATGAAAGCACGCGGCACGGTACTGTCCAGACGCCTTGCATCCGCAGCCACGGTTTCCGACTGGAGCGGCCTCCGGGTCGGCGAGCGGGTCGAAATCGTCAAGCACGCACAGGTCATTGCAGCCGGTGAGGTCGAAGAAGTCTCACTGAGCGGAAATGTGCTCTGGCTGGTCCCCGCCGGGCCGTCCGAGACGCAGCTTTTCCTGCAGTCCGATGGCGTGCAGGTGCGCCGGGCGTAGCTTCAACACTTCAACAGAAAGCCGGGGCTCGTTCGCCGTTCCGCACCATGGTGGTGCGGTTGGGCGAACGGGCCCCGGTTTTTGTCTGTGGCGGACGGGCTTCAGGAGATACGGGAGCTGAGCGGTGCCGCCTAGCGGCTGACCACGGCCCGCAGCAGCTTGACCGCAACGGACAATGCTGCGATGTCCACCGGGCCCGGCTTGATGGCCTCCTTGATGGTTTCTTGGATCCTGCCGAGTTGTTCGATGTTTTCGCGTTCCCAGGCGACGATGCGCTCCACCGGATCGGCTCCGGGGGCGGAGGGGCGTGGAGTATTTCGCACAACAGCCTTCGTCATGCCTGCAAGGACCAAATACAAGTCGTCCCGAAGTGCCGCCCGCGCGAGGGCCTCCCAGTGCGTTTCCCGCGGCAACGCCGTGATGTGTTCAAGGATGGGGACCGCCGAGATTCGCTCGAAGACGGCAAAGTACACTTCGGCCACGGTGTCCACGGGCTCTTGGAGCTCTTCCGATATGGCGGAGATGTCCAGGAGACCGTAGCTGACCAGGATCTCGGAGGCACGCACGCCCAACTCATGGGGCAGGCCGACGGCGTCGGTGTGGGCCAGTCGGATCTCCGCATGCTGCAGGTTCACGCCGTGAAGGAAGCTGCTGAACTTTGAGCGCAGAAGCGACATGGGGGGCCCGAGCCGGGCCAGTGCATCGGAGATTGGCTTGTCCCGAAAATCGTGGGTGACATACCACCGTGTCGAGCGGTCCAGCAGGCGGCGCATGTCGAGTGCCACCGCACACCCGTGCTCAACGGGGATGCTTGCCGGCAGCTGTGCGAGGGCTTCGGTGATTGAGTCGAAGTCCCAGATCTTGCGCATGACCACGAACCCGCGGGCCACGGCGGCGGCCGACACAGTGGTCTCCTCCATTGCCCTGAAGGCGAAGGCGATGCCCCCGAGATTGATCATGTCGTTGGCAATCACAGTGGCCACGATCTGCCGCCGCAGCGGATGCGTGGACAGCTCGTCTCCGAACCGCTCCGATAGCTGGCGCGGAAAATAGTCGCGCAGCGTCTGGGAGAACCAAGGGTCATCGGCCAGTCCGCTGAGTGTGAGTTCCTTGGCCAGCTCGATCTTGGCATACGCGGCCAGCACGGAGAGCTCCGGAGATGTCAGGCCGACGCCGGTCTGCAGACGGGCGTGCAGTTGCTCGGTGCTGGGCAGGCATTCAAGGTCCCTGTCCAGGTCCGTCACGGCCTCCAGCCAGTCCATGGTCCGCTCAAAGCTGGGGCTCCATTGAAGCACCAGCTGGCGGTCGTTGAGGAGGAGCACATTCTGGTCCACATTGGTTTTCAAGACCAGGTGTCCGACTTCCTCCTGAAGAGAGTGCAGGAAGCCTGTCCTTTCGTCCGCGGACATCCTTCCCGCGGCGATCATCCGATCGAGGAAGATCTTGATGTTCACTTCGTGATCCGAACAGTCCACGCCGGCTGAGTTGTCGATCGCATCGGTGTTCACCAGGACCCCACCCAGCGCGGCCTCGATCCTGCCTCGCTGGGTGATGCCGAGGTTGCCGCCCTCCGCGATGATCCTGGTCCTCAACTCAATGGCGTTGGCGCGGATGGCATCGTTGGCCTTGTCGCCCACGTCCGCGTGGATCTCGGTGGAGGCCTTGATGTACGTGCCGATGCCTCCGTTGTAGAGCAGGTCGACGGGGGCCAGGAGGATGGCCTTGAGCAGCTCCGGTGGGCTCATCGCCGTCGTCCCCGGCTCCAGCCCCAGTGCAAGGCGCACCGCTTCAGTGATCTCGATCGACTTCTCCAGCCGGGAGAACACGCCGCCGCCCGCGCTGATTTTCGAGACGTCGTAATCGGCCCAGGAGGACCGGGGAAGCCTGAACAGCCGCTGCCGCTCCGCATAGGAGGCCGCCGGATCGGGGGTTGGATCGAGGAAGATGTGGCGGTGGTCGAACGCCGCCACCAGCAGGATGTGGCGGGAAAGCAGCATTCCGTTGCCGAACACGTCCCCACTCATGTCGCCAATGCCCACTACCGTGAAGTCCTCGGCCGTGGAGTCGATGAGCAGCTCGCGGAAATGGTGCCTGACCGACTCCCAGGCCCCGCGTGCCGTGATGCCCATCTGCTTGTGGTCATAGCCCACCGAGCCGCCCGAGGCGAAGGCATCGCCGAGCCAGAATCCGTACTCGAGGGCCAAAGCATTGGCGATGTCCGAGAACGCGGCCGTCCCCTTGTCGGCGGCGACAACCAGGTAGTAGTCATCGCCATCGTGCCGGACCACCCGCTCGGGCGGTACCACCAGCTCGGTGGCCCCGTGGGCGCCGTCGGGGGATGTGAGCAGGTTGTCGGTGATGTCCAGCATGCCGCGGATGAAGATCCGGTAGCTTTCCTGACCCTCGGTCAGCCAGGCCGCCCGGTCTGTGGCGGCGTCGGGCAGCCGCTTCGGATAGAAACCACCCTTGGCACCCGTTGGCACGATCACGGCGTTCTTGACGGTCTGCGCTTTGACGAGTCCCAGGATCTCCGTCCGGAAGTCCTCCCGGCGGTCGGACCAGCGAAGCCCGCCACGGGCAAGGGCGCCAAAGCGCAGATGCACGCCTTCAACCCGGGGCGAATACACCCAGATTTCGTATTTTGGCCGGGGAGCCGGTGCGAAGGGGACGCCGGAGAGGTTGAGCTTGAAGCTGAGGTAGGGCTTGTCCAGGAAGTAATTGGTGCGCAGGGTGGCCTCGACAAGACTCGCGAAGGAACGCAGCAGACGGTCGGCGTCTAGGACCGGCACGGCGTCGATGGCAGCCGTCAGCTCACTTCTGGCGGAGTCCATGTCGCTGAGGCGGGTCGGCTGGTCCAGATCCGGATCAAACTTTGCCTCGAACAGTGCAAGGAGCGCGCGCGTGGCCCGGACATTCGCCCGCAGCGTGTCCGCCATGAAGCCGTATGAGTTGGTGGTTCCGAGCTGCTGCAGGTATTTCGCATAGCCGCGCAGGATGCCTGTCTGGCGCCAACCGATTCCTTCCCTGATGACCAGTGCGTCAAAGGTGTCGGACTCGATGTCTCCCCTCATCGCTGCGCAAAACGAATCGGCAAGCAGCGCGCTGGTGCCCAGGGGGTCCACGCCGGAGGGGTATTTCAGCCCGAGGTCGTACAGGAAGAAGGTGTGGCCATCGGCACGCCGGACATCGAAGGGCCGTTGGTCGAGAACCTCGAGTCCCAGGTTGTGGAAGAACGGCAGAATCTGCGTCAGGCTCTGCGGCCGTGTCAGATAGAGGCGGATCCGGGCGTCCTCGGCCAGCACCGGAGTCCCCGGGCGTGCGTAGACAGAAAGCAGCGGGTCATCGCGGTTCCCGGCATCCGGTCCGTCAAGGCGTTCAAATTTGATGATGTCCTCGACGGCATCCTCCGCCCCGTAGTCGGCCTTGTAGCTTGCCGGAAACGCCTGGGCCCACTGCATGGACAGCCGTGCGGCGTCGCCGGCGGGGAATCTGTGCTGCAGAGCCTCGTCCAGGCCCTCGGCCCATGACCTCGTGGCAGCAATGATGCGCAGCTCCAGTGCCGCGGGGTCGACGGCGGCCCGTCCTCCGTCCGGAAGCAGGATCCGGAAAAACACGCGGGCCATGGCCGACTCGCTGAGACGAAGTTCGAACTCGACGGCTTTCGAGTTGAAGCTCTCCCGCAGTTCCCGCTCGATGTTGAGCCGGACCGCCGTGTTGTAGCGGCGGCGGGGAAGGAAGACTAGGGCGGACATGAAGCGTCCATGGGAATCGGTCCTGAGGAACAGCCGGGTGCTGTGGCGTTCCTGGAGGCGCAGGATTTCGCGCGCATGGCTGGCCAGGTCGGTTGCGTCGATGTGGAAGAGCTCGTCACGCGGATAGGCCTCGATGACGGCCAGCAGTTCCTTGCCGGCATGGGACGCGGGCGGGAAGCCGAAGCGGTCCAGTACCGAGGCCACCTTGTCCCGGATGACCGGGATCTGCCGCACGGACCGGCTTGCGGCGCCGGGGGCGAAAAGGCCGACAAAGCACACTTCCCCGGTCGGCTTGCCGGCCGTGTCAAGGCTCAGGAGGCTGACTTCGTCCAAGTAGGCGTCCCGGAGGACTGTGGAACGGATGCCTGCCTTCGTAAGGGCCAGGGCCACGGCCGGACCCCGGGACCCCGGCATGGCGGAACCTTGCAGCGACCGGCTCTGCTCCCGGTGCCGGAGGAGCCCGAGCCCGGACCCCGGCCGCGCCGCGAGGACCGGCAGTCCGTCGTCGTCGGCGATGTCGTACCCGCGGTACCCGAGAAACACGAAGTTGCCGTCCTCCAGCCAGAGCAGCAAGTCCTTGGTCTCCTGCACGGTTGCATCGGCGGCCGCGCCGGCTCTGGCATCCAGGCCGGCAACTTCCGCGGCCACGTGCCGATGGATGGCTGCGGAGTCCTCGGCGGCCGCCCGGACATCGGCCAGGACCGCCTGGAGATTCCGAATGAGCAGGTCGGCGCTGGCCTGATCCGGCAATCTGGCGATTTCGACGGCGACCCAAGCCTCCGTGCGGGTCAACTCTCCATTGGAATCAGGCGGCGACGGCATCGCCGGAGGCTCATTCGCCACCGGCAAGGCAGTGCGGAGCGGCACCGGATGGATGTCCACGAGCATGTTCGTCCCGCGGGCCCTGGCAACGGTGAAGGTGGGGTGGACCAGCAAGCGTATGGCGGCATTGTCACGGGCCAGTGCCGCCGTGATGGAGGGAAGCAGGTATGGCATGTCCTCAGCCACGATTGCCACCACGCTGGCGTCGGTTTCACTCAGCACTCCGATGACAGCCTGTCCCGGGTCCCGGGTTGCGGCCAGCGAACGGTGGTATTCGGCACGGTTCCGGAGCGATTCGGCAGTGTAGTTCCGTATTTCGTCGTCGGCCACATGCTCGTAGTAGCCCGTCAGGAATGCGTCCGCGGCGCCGGCGGAAGCGTCCGCCGGGGCATGATCTGCAGGGCCGGTCGTTGGGGACATCGCGCTGCGCCTCCATCGCGCAAGGAGAGGCCGGGTTGGTCGCCGAAACCTCGCGCCTGCTTTCATGATCGCTGGCGCGGGGCGGACAGTCCATCCCTGCGGCGCCTACCCCAGCAGCGTGTTGACCAGCCGTGCGGCCACCTTGGCGGTGCGGGCGTCGATATCGAACTCCGGGTTCAGCTCCGCAACATCCAGGTGCAGGAGTTTCCCGCTCGCGGCCACCTGCCGGCACACGGCGCTGATCACCGGCAGCGGCACGCCGTACGCGGCAGGGGCGCTCACGCCGGGGGCCACGGAGGCCGGCAAAACGTCGAGGTCGATCGTCAGGTACAGCGCGTCCACCTGCGCCAGGAACGCCGCCACGAACGCCTGGGCGGCCTCCGCCGAGCAGTCCTCGTCCAGCAGGTAGTCCACGCCGAGCTCGTCGGCGGTGCGGAACAGCGCCCGGGTGTTGTTCGGCTCTGAAATCCCGACGACGGCGTACTTCAGTTCGCGGCCTGCGGCGGCTTCCGCGCGGGCCATCTGCAGGAACGGCGTCCCCGAGCTGGGCACGGGTTCGTCGCGGAGGTCGAAGTGGGCGTCGAGGTTCAGCACGCCCACCCTCAGCCCGTCGCGCACGGCTGCCGACCCGGCCACGCCGAGGTAGCTGGCGAACGCGGTTTCATGGCCGCCGCCCAGCACCACGGGAAGCTGCCCGGCGTCGATGAGCCGGGAAATGGCCATCCCGGCGCGCGCCTGCCCGGCCTCGAGGGACTCGTCGCGCACTGTGACGTCGCCGGCGTCGAGCACGTCCCGGCCGTGGTGGAAGGCGAGCGGGCCCAGGGCGGCCCTGATGGCGGCGGGGGCGGCCGCGGCGCCGGTGCGGCCCTTGTTGCGTCGCACGCCTTCGTCGCTGCTGAAGCCGAGGATGACGGCGGGCCGCGCGCCGGCCGGGGACGCTGCCGGGCTGGCGGGCGGAGCATAGGGCGTCACCGCCTGCCACCAGCGGCGGTGCTCGGCGCCGTCGCCATCGAACCGCCCGGTCCAGGGCTGCGGCGGGACATCAACGGTGAGCGCAGAAGAAACCATGGTTCTAGCTCACCCCAGCCGGCACCCGAAAACCAGCCGCTCCGCCGTCGGACCGTCCGGAATCCCGGAATCCGCGCTTAAACACCGCCGAGATGGCATTTCGCGGCAGTGTTTTCGGGAAACACTGCCGCGAAATGCCATCTCGGCGGGAGGGAAGGCGGGAGGACCCTAGTGGATGCCGAGGGCCGCCTCGATCGGGCCGATCGCGAAGAACAGCGTGAACGCGGCCGCCACAACCCACATGAGCGGGTGCACTTCGCGGGCCCGGCCCTGGAACAGACGGATCAGCACAAAGGTGATGAAGCCCGCGCCCAGGCCGTTGGCGATCGAGTAGGTGAACGGCATGAGGGTGAAGGTCAGGAAGGCCGGGATCGCGATGCCCAAGTCCTGCCAGTCGATCTTGCCGACCTGCGAGACCATCATGAAGCCGACGATCACGAGGGCCGGGGCCACGGCCTCGAACGGCACGAGGTTGATCAGCGGGGTGAAGAACATGGCCACGAGGAACAGCAGGCCGGTGACGATGGATGCCAGGCCGGTGCGGGCGCCTTCGCCGATGCCGGCACCGGATTCGACGTAGATCTGGTTCGAGGAGACGGAGGCGCCGCCGCCGATGATCGCGCCGAGGGCGTCCACCTGCAGCACACGGTCGACGTTGGGGATGTTGCCGTCCTTGTCGATGCTGCCGGCCTCGGTGGCCAGGCCCACCATGGTGCCCATGGCGTCGAAGAAGATGCTGAGCAGGATCACGAAGGCCAGCAGGGTCGCCGCGACGAAGCCGAGGTGCTCAAAGGCTCCAAAGGGGTTGGCCTTGCCGATCAGGGACAGGTCCGGGGCCGCCCACTCCGAGAACTTGGGAGCGACGAGGGACCAGCCCTGCGGGTTGTGGTTCGTGCCGTCGAAGCTGGGGCCGATATGCAGGATGGATTCCAGGATCACGGACAGGATGGTCGAGGCGACGATGCCGATCAGGATCGCGCCCTTGACCTTGCGGACCACGAGGGCAATGGTCAGGATCAGGCCGAAGACGAACACGAAGGTGGGCCAGCCCAGCAGCTTGCCGTCGAAGCCCAGGCCGACCGGGACCGTGGTGCCGGCGACATCCGGGATGCGGCGCACGAAGCCCGCGTTGACGAGGCCGATCAGGGCGATGAAGAGGCCGATGCCGACCACGATCGCGGTCTTCAGCCCTTCGGGGACGGCCTTGAATACGGCCGTCCGGAAGCCGGTGAGGACCAGGATCAGCATGGTGACGCCGGAGAGCATCACCAGGCCCATCATGTCCGGCCAGGTCAGGCCGGGGTTCGTGGCTACCGTGACGGCGACGAACGCGTTGACGCCCAGCCCGGTCGCCAAGGCGAAGGGGTGCTTGGCCCACGCGCCCATGAGGATCGTGAGGATGCCGGCCACGAAGGCGGTGACGGCGGCGACGGCGGGGAACCCGAGCGTGGCACCCGTGGAATCCGGCCCGGAGAGGATCAGCGGGTTCAGCACCACGATGTAGCTCATAGCGAAGAACGTGGCGAACCCTCCGCGGATCTCGCGCGAGAAGTTCGACCCCCGCTCGGAAATCTTGAAATACCGGTCGAGTGCAGAGCCCTGCTTGAGCATTAGTCCTTGCATTGGTCCTCCGGGGGTGATGGGTGTGACCTCAAGCCTATTGGGAGCCCGGCAGCCAACCCCGCGTTTTCGCCTAGTCTGTAAGGAAGACAACACTAGGAGTAGCCTGCCCATGCGCCGTATCCGACAACTGCTCAGTGCCCTGCTGGGCGCCGTCGTCCTCGTGGCCGTCCTGCTGGGAACCGTGGGCCCGGCGTCGGCGCACGATACCGCGGAGTCCACCAGCCCGGCCGACGGAGCAACCCTCGCGGCACCGCCGGAGCAGGTCTCGGTCACGTTCAACCATAATCCGCTGGCCCTGGGATCGCAGATCCAGGTCGCCGACGCCACGGGCGCCAACTGGGCGGACGGTCCCGTGGCGATCGTGGACAACGTCGCCGCGCAGAAGCTGAAGTCCGGCGCCCCCGCGGGCAAGTACACCGTACGGTGGCGGGTAGCCAGCTCCGATGGCCACCCGATCGAGGGCAGCTTCACCTTCACCGCGACGGCTGCTGCAACGGGCACGACGGCGGCTGCCGCGGTCCCCACGATGGGCACCGCCCAGCCGGGCATCACGCCGGCCCCGGCCCCGGCGTCGAATGAGTCACAGCCGTTTCCCTGGAGCGTCATGGGCTTCGTTGCCGTGGGCGTCGGCATCCTGGTGGCCTTGGGCCTGATGGCCAAACGCCGCCTCACACCGGAGGACGGCAGCGACACCGACAGCTGATCAGAAGCAACGCGGGGTCACTTCGCGCCCATCCGGAGCCCTATGATGGGCCGTAGCTGACCCCGCGTTGCTAGGCGGGAGCCGCCAGGGCGAAGCCGCCGGGCAGCAACGTGGGAATGCCGTCCGGGTAGACCTTGGCGGAGATCGCCTGCCCCACCACCTTGGCCTGGCGGAGGACTTCCTTGGGCGTGGGGGTAATGAGCTCGCCCACCCCCACGAGATACATCCCGAGGGCATGCATTGCCGCCATGAGGTTCTGTCCGGCCGCCATGCCCAGCTGCGAGAGCATGCGGCGCAGCTGGCTGTGGGCACAGCGGGTCAGGACAAGATGGTCGGCCAGGAGGACCCCGCCCGGGGTCTGGACGGCCCACTGCTCGGTGGGGGACCCGTCCGTCCCGGCCTCGAGGTGGTCCAGCTGCAGGGCCCGGATGTTGTTCCGCACGTCGAGCTTGTGGCTTGCGGCGTAGTTGCGCAGGTGCCGCAGGATTTCGTTGCGCTCCTTCAAGCTGGCGGCGTCCGCCGCGTCGCAGCGCTGGAGCGAGGAGGTATTGGCCGGATGGCCGGCACCCAGGAGGTCGAGCCCGTCCACGATGATGGACGCGACACCGCGGCGTTGGAGCTCGCTGGCCACAGCCAGGCCGGAGAGCCCCGTCCCGATGACTACGGCCGTGGTCCGCTCAATCCCGCCGTACAAAGGCATGCTCGACACTGCAGGGTTCCTCCTCGAAATGGTGCCAGTCGCGGAGTGAAACCCCGGACGCCGACCTAGGCCTGGCTCTCACGCAATCAACCCCAGCGGCTGCGTTCTGAACTGCCAGTCTCGGTTCAGCAATGCCTCGAAGGATACCTAAGATTCCCGCCCGTGGATAGGGGAGGTAGGACATTGGCTGAAGCCCGCGGATTTCCGCGGTTTCCGCGCCCGATATCCTTCGGGAACGGCCCCGAAAGCCCGGAAATCCCGGCCACCAAACGGCGTGTTAACTCTGCGTAAATCCTTTGGTGGCGGGCCGCCGGGGACGCCCGGCGGCCGTCTTGAATGTTCGCGATTAACCGAGAATAGTGAGGAAAATCAGGGGTTCCTGCGCGCAGATTCGGGGTCGCCTCGCCGCTGCACGCCGGGCGCAGGTACTTCTGGCAGAATAGCCGCAACATCAGGCAAGAATCGCGAGGAGGCGGACCCCATGGGCCGTGAACAGGTGCACCCGGAGCCGGAGTGGGAGACCGGCGGCGAACCGGCACCTCCTCGGGGAATCGTGGTGGGTGTGGATGGCTCGGACCACAGCCACTGCGCCCTGGTGTGGGCAGCCCGCGAGGCCGAGCGGCGTCGCCGCCCGCTGCATATAGTGACCGCCTATTCGGTTCCGATCTTCGCCGCTTCCGGGCTCGACGGCGGCTACGCCACGGTGGATGACTCCGTGATCCGTGAAGGCGCCGAAGCCATTCTCAAACACGCCCTCGACAAAGTCTCCGGCTACAACATCGACGTCGACGCCTCCGTGGAAAACGGCGATGCGTCCGGCGTGCTGCTGGAAATCAGCGAAACCGCGGAGCTTCTGGTGTTCGGGACCCGCGGCCGCGGCGGCTTCGTCGGCCGGCTGCTCGGCTCCGTCAGCAGCGCACTGCCCGCCCACGCGAAGTGCCCCACGGTCACCGTGCCGCTGATCTGCGCGGACCGCCTGGGTGAAACCACCAGCGACAAGCATGTCCTGGCCGAACGGGCGAAGTCCGGCCATCAGCCGGTCGAGAACGTTGTGGTGGCCGGCGTCGACGGCTCCGAGCAGGCCCGCGTCGCGGTGCTGGAGGCCGCCGCCCAGGCCGAACGGCTCTCCGCCCGGCTGCGGCTGGTGTGCGCCGTGCCGCAGTACACCGGCTCGCTGGCCTGGGTGCCCACCCCGATGGACCGCGACGCCCTGTTCGCCGACATCAAGGTCCAGCTCGACGCCGGCGTGGCCTGGCTGCGGAGCCATTTCCCCACCCTGCAGGTGGAGACGCAGCTCGTGGACGGCTCTCCCGTCGACATCCTCGTCGAGGCCAGCCGGCACGTGGAACTCGTGGTGGTCGGCACCCGTGGTCGCGGCGGCTTCACCGGAATGCTGCTGGGCTCCACCTCCGACGGCGTCCTCCACCACGCCAAGGGGCCCGTCATGGTGGTGCCGGACCGCGACGACCCCCGGCTGGCGGACCGGGCCAGCTTCGGACCGATGCTCGGCGACTCCTGACGGACTGAGGCTACGGGCCCGACGACGGAAGGACGATCCGCAGATGGAGCACCCCCGAAGGCCGGACCCGGCGCATGACGGGCCGGTCCTGGCAAGGCGGCCCATGACGGGCCGGTCCTGGCCTTGGAACGCCTCGGCCAGGACATGCTGGCCGAGGTCGGCGGCAAGGCGGCCAACCTCGGCGAGCTGACACGCGCCGGCCTGCCCGTTCCCGACGGCTTCTGCCTGACCACCCGGGCCTACCTGGACGCCACGGCCTCGCCGGCGCTGGCGGACGTGCACAGTGCCCTCGCCGCGACCGCCGCCGATGACCTGCCGGGGCTGGCTGCGCTCGCCGCGAAGGCCCGCGCGCTGGTGCTCGACGCCGACGTCCCCGCCGGCATCGACGCCGCCGTGCGGGCCGCGTATGCGGCGCTGGGCCCGGACACCGCGGTCGCGGTACGGTCCTCCGCGACCGCCGAGGACCTGCCGTTCGCCAGTTTCGCCGGCCAGCAGGACACCTTCCTGAACGTGGTCGGCGCGGATGCCGTGCTGGCTGCCGTCCGCCAGTGCTGGGCCTCGCTGTGGACAGACCGCGCCGTGACCTACCGGGCGGTGCAGGGCATCGGCCCCTCCGCGGTGTCCCTCGCGGTGGTGGTCCAGCGCATGGTGGACGCGGCCGTAGCGGGCGTCCTGTTCACGGCCAACCCCGTGACCGGGCGACGGCACGAGGCCGTCATCGACGCCAGCCCGGGGCTGGGGGAGGCGGTGGTGTCCGGGGCCGTCAACCCGGACCACTTCGTGCTCGACGGCGCCACGGGACAGATCCTGGAGCGAAGGATCGGCGACAAGGGCCTGCTCATCCGTGCCCTGCCCGGCGGCGGAACCGAGCGGGTGGCGCAACCCGGCGCCGGGTCCGCGCCAAGCCTGGACGACGCTCAATTGGCCGCGCTGGAACTTCTGGGCCGCCGCGCGGAGGTGCACTTCGGCTCGCCGCAGGACCTCGAATGGGCCATCGGCCAGGACGGTGCCGTGTGGCTGACACAGTCCAGGCCCATCACAACGCTCTATCCGATGCCGGACAAGCCGCCGTCCGGACCGGGGATGCGCGTCTATCTGTGCTTCAGCCTGGCCCAGGGCCTGACCCGGCCCCTGACGCCGATGGGCCTCGCCGGGATCCGGCTGATTGCGTCCTCCGTGGCACGTGCGGCGCAGTTCCCGGTGCCGGCGCCCCGGGATGGACCCTCGCCGTATGCGGAGGCCGGACAGCGCATGTTCTTCGACCTCACGCCCGTGGTCCGGAGCAAGACCGGGCGCACGATCGTCCCCCGGGTGTTCGACATCATGGAGGCGCGCTCGGCCGTCGTGCTGCGCCAACTCTTCACCGATCCCAGGTTCTCCGTCGTCTCAACCTCGCCGTGGCGGCTCCTGCGCCACATCGCCCCGGTGGCGGCGCGGGCGAGAGTCCCGGAGACGCTGATCCGTGCCCTGATCCGGCCCGAGGACGCGCTGCGCCGGGCAGACCGGGTGGGCGAACAGCTCAGGGCCTCACTCACGGTGCCTGCCGACGCCACGGCCGCGCAGCGCCTGGACCACGTTGAGCGGATCCTGGGCCGGAACGTCTTTCCGGTGGTTCCCGCCCTCCTGCCGTTGCCCGCGTTGGGGTTCGCCCTGCTGGCCGCGGCCGGGAAACTCGCGGGAAGCCCGGGGAACGGGGCGTTGCAGGAGGTCCTGCGGGGCCTGCCCAACAATGTGACCACCGAAATGGATCTGGACCTCTGGCGGTTGGCTGCCGCCATCCGGCACGACCCGGCGTCGGCGGCGGTGTTCAGGGAGACCGCATTGCCCGAGATGGCCCGGCGTTACCGGGCGGGGGAGCTTCCCGGCGTCGCGCAGTCCGGGCTGTCAGGGTTCCTGAGCCGGTACGGCCACCGCGCCGTGGCGGAAATCGACCTCGGCATGCCCCGCTGGTCCGACGATCCGACGCACATCCTCGGGGTCCTGGCCAACTATTTGCGCGTGGATGACCCGGCGCTCGCCCCGGACCGGCAGTTCGACAAGGCGGCGCGCGACGCGGACGCGCAGGTGGAGCGGCTTGTGGCAGCGGCGGGGCAGCGCAGCCGCCTGCACGCAGCACTGGTGCGGGCCGCGCTGAGGCGGACGCGGATGTTCGCCGGGCTGCGCGAACTGCCCAAGTACCATCTCGTGGAGGCGCTGGGCGCCGTCCGCCAGCAGCTTGCGGCGGTGGGGGCCGAACTCGCCGCGGCCGGGGCCATCGATGCGGCGGACGATATTTTCTTCCTTGACCTGACCGAGGCGCACGTGGGGCTGCGCGGCGCCGCGCTGCAGGGGGTCGTGCAGCAGCGCCGGGAGGCGTACCAGGCCGAACTGGGCCGGCGGCACATTCCCCGCGTCCTGCTCTCCGACGGGACGGGAGCCCGAAGCCGTGCAGGCCGACGCCGGCCGGGGCAGCCGGGCAGGCGCTGACGTCCCGGCGGGGGTGCTCTCCGGGACGCCGGCCTCGGCCGGCACCGTCACCGCCCGGGCCCGCGTGATCCTGGACCCGCAGGGCGCGCACCTGGAACCGGGCGAGATCCTTGTGGCGCCGTCCACGGATCCCGGCTGGACGCCGTTGTTCCTGACGGCCGGCGGCCTCGTGATGGAAATGGGCGGCCCCAACTCCCACGGCGCCGTCGTCGCGCGGGAATACGGCATCCCCGCGGTGGTGGGCGTCCCCGACGCGACGTCCCGGATTGCCACGGGCCACAACGTCACGGTCGACGGCGCCGCCGGCACCGTGACGCCGGCACGCTGACACCGGACGTCCGCCGTCGGAAGGCCGACGTCGTAACACCGGCGGGTGCCGTGAGCCGGCGCGGGCGGCCGGCTCGCTACAGTGGGGCCATGAGCGAAGTGCGCGGTTCCGACGGCCAACAGCCCGGGACAGCCGGAAGTCCTGCCGCAGGCACCCCGGCACCCGACGCCATGCCGCGGGAAAACCCCGCGGCCGCGCCGCCCGAAGACCCCTCGGCCGGCGTTTCCGAAATCCCCGCGGCCGGCGCTCTTGCGCCCGGATCCGCCGGGCCGGAAGAGCGTGCCCCGGACGCCTCCGGACAGCGCCCGTCCCCGGACCCGGACGCGTGGCTGCCGGCGTGGCTCGTGGAGCATCCGCTGACGGCCGGCTGGGCGTGGGCCGGGTTCTGGGCGGCACTGATCGTGGCCGACGAATTCCTGGATCTGGCCGGCTGGACCTGGTATGTGCTGGTGGGCATGGCCGCGCTGCCGACGCTGCTGGCAAGCATCGCCCTGCTGCACGCCACCCCGCGCCGGTACCTGAAGCCGCGCCGCGACACGGTGCTGGGCCACTTCTTTGTCCGCTTCCTCGCCCTGATCGCGGCCTTCCTCGTCTGGGGCGTGTCCGTGGTCATGAGCGCCTCGATCTCCACCACCCTTCAGTCACTCGTGGGCGCGTCCGAACGCGAGGTCACCGCGGTGGGCTTCAACCTCCTGGTGGCCGCGATCCCGCTGGTGGTCTCCGTGCTGTGGCTGGCCTTCATCATCCGCTGCGCCTGGTTCCTGCGGAAGCTCCGGGGCTGGAAGCAAACTCCGGAACCCGGTGCCGTGCCCAAGAAGTTCCTGCGGGACAGGCCGCGGCTGAGGCGGGTGGTGGTGGGCCTGGCCCATCCGGGGCTCCTGCTCGTGGCGGGCCTGGGCACCTCCGTGCTCGCGCTCCTGCTGGGCGCGGTGGAGCTGACGATTAACGTGTTGAAGTAGGGCAACAATGCGCTGACGCAGGACAACCGCGGGGCCGGACCCAGGCGTACTGTTGACGTATGAGCTGCACTGGAGCGCGCATTCCTCAGCCGTGGAAATTTCAGCCGTGGAAATTTGGATCGTCAATTCGTGGGGCGCGTAAGTTTGGGGCGCGGTCATGATGACCCGCAAATGGCTGCGCTGGCTGCCCGCCGCGGCCGTTCCTGCCGTCATCGCCGCCGGTGCCCTGGCCGGATCCCTGCCCGCCAGCGCGGGTGATCCGCTGCCGCCCAAGACCCCCGAGCAAGTGCTGCAGCTGATCGCCCAGCACGGCGAGCCCGCCCTCTCCGGAACCCTGGAACAGACTTCTGAGCTCGGCCTTCCCGAACTCCCCAAGACCGGTCCCGGCACGGACTCTTCAAGCACCGCCTGGCTCGAACTGCTGACAGGGCCGCACACCGCGCGGGTCTACCGGGACGGCCCGGACAACGCCCGCATCCAGGTGATGGACCGGCTGGCGGAGCGGGATGCCATACGCCACGGCAACGAGGTGTGGTTCTACAACTCCAAGGACAACACGGCCGCCCACGCCCAGCTCCCCGCCGAGGCTGCCGGCGACGCCGACCACCACAGCGGCAAAGACGCCACGGCCACCCCCGACCAGCTCGCCGCGATGTTCCTGGCCAAGATCGACCCCAGCACGGATGTCAAGGTGGGCGCCGACGTCCAGGTGGCCGGCCGGCCCGCCTACAACCTGGTGCTCACACCGAAATCCGAAGCGACCCTGGTGTCATCCATTGCGGTTGCCGTTGACGGCCAGACCGGGCTCCCGCTGGGCGTCGAGGTCAAGGCCCGCGGACAGGCGGATCCTGCCTTCCGCGTCGCCTACACGAGCCTGACCCTCGAGGCCCCGGACGCGTCGGTCTTTAGCTTCAGCCCGCCGCCGGGCGCCACCGTCAAGGAGATCCCGGTCCCGGAGCACAAGCACGGAAAGGACTCCGTGAACGCAACGCCGCCGAGCCAAGGACAGCACGCACAAGCCTGCCGTCACCGGCTCCGGCTGGGACTCGGTCATTGAGTTCCCGGCGGGAACGGCCGGCCCGACGTCGGACGCGACGGCCCTGCTCCAACAGGCCACCGTTCCGGTCCAAGGCGGCAGGCTCTTGTCCACTGCACTGGTGAACGTGCTGGTGCTCGACGACGGGCGGGTCTTCGCCGGCTCCGTGCCACCGGAGCGGCTCCAGGCCGCTGCCGCGCAGAAGTGAGTACGGGCACGGTGCCCGGCGGCCCTCCGGTGACGGACGCGTGAGCGGCCCCGGGCCGGGGGCCGAGCTGACGATCGAGACCAAAGGCCTGACCAAGCGGTTCGGCCATCAACTGGCCGTCGACGGCGTCGATCTGGCCGTGCCCAAGGGCGCGGTCTTCGGCTTCCTGGGCCCCAACGGCTCCGGGAAGACCACCACCATCCGGCTCCTGCTCGGCCTGGCCGCGGCCACCGGCGGTTCCATCCGCGTCCTGGGCGAGGAGATGCCCCGGAAACTGAAGGACGTGCTGCCCCGGGTCGGGGCCCTGGTCGAGGGGCCGGCCTTTTACCCGTTCCTCTCCGGCGCCGCCAATCTGCGCCGCATGGACGCCGCGGACCCCTTTGCTTCGGCCGCCACGCGGCGCGCCCGGGTCCAGTCAGCGTTGGAACGGGTGGGTCTGACGCATGCCGCGGACAAGAAAGTCCGAGCCTATTCGCTGGGGATGAAGCAACGGCTGGGGATCGCCAATGCCCTGCTGGCTCAGCGGGAACTGCTGGTGCTGGACGAGCCGACCAACGGACTGGATCCCCAGGGCACCCGGGAAGTGCGGAGCCTGGTGCGATCGCTCGCGGCGGACGGCGCTACGGTGTTCGTTTCCAGCCACCTGCTGGCCGAAGTGGAACAGATCTGCACGCATGCGGCCATCATGAGCGCGGGTCGGCTGGTGGCGCAGGGGACCCTGGCGGAACTGCGCGGGGCGGGCCAGGCGAGGATCCGCGTGCTGACCCCGGACCCCGGCACCGCGGCGCAGGTGCTGGCCGGCCTGGGCCTGGCCGCCACCTTGAGTCCCGACGGCGGCGGTGCTTCCGGCGGCCCCGGCGCCGGCGGCACTCGCTCAGGGACGGACGCGGTCCTCTTCGCGCCGCTGCTGTCGGTTCCGGCTTCCACCGCAAACCGGGACAACGCACGGGCTGGGGAACCGGTGGAGCCGGAGGCCGTGGTGGCTGCCCTCGTGGCGGCGGGAGTCCGGGTCCGCGGCTTCGCGACCGAACAGGTCAGCCTCGAAGACCGTTTTGTCGCCTTGACGGGGGAGGGGTTCGACGTTGTCCAGTAACAGCTCATCCATGGGCGGCCCAACTGTCGGCCCGGCCGACAGCCGCCGCGCCGCCGCGTCCGGTGACACTGCCGGAGCCGTCACAGCAGCCGGTCCGCCGGTCCGGCGCCGGTCCCTGGCCGGCGGGCTGCTGGCCTCCGAGCTCGGGGTGCTGTTCCGCCGCCGCCGGACGTGGGCCATGTTGTGCGCGCTGGCGGCCATCCCGGTCCTGATCGCCGTGGCGGTGCGGGTCTCCTCCGCCGTTCCTGCCGGCCGCGGGCCGGCCTTCCTGGACCGGATCAGCCAGAACGGCCTGTTCGTGGGCGTCACGGCCATGGTGGTGTCCGTTCCGCTGTTCCTGCCGCTTACCGTCGGCGTGGTGGCCGGAGACACGATCGCCGGTGAGGCCGGGCAGGGAACCCTGCGGTACCTGCTGGTCGCTCCGGCCGGGCGGCTCCGCCTGTTGCTCGTCAAATATGCCGGCGCGGCGCTGTTCGTCGTCGTGGCCCCGCTCGTGGTCGCCCTGGTCGGGGCCGGAATCGGCGCGGCGCTCTTCCCGGTGGGGCCGGTGACGTTGCTTTCCGGCGACACGATCGGCACGGGCGAGGCCATGGTCCGGCTCCTGCTGATCGCCGCCTATCTGGCGGTTTCGCTGCTCGGGTTGTCGGCGATCGGCCTGTTCATCTCCACGCTGACCGACGTTCCGGTGGGGGCCATGGCGGCGACCGTGGTGCTCTCGGTCGTTTCGCAGGTCCTGGACGCGCTGCCGCAACTTGAGTGGCTGCATCCCTGGCTGTTCAGCCACTACTGGCTGGACTTTGGCGATCTCCTCCGGCAGCCCGTTTCCTGGGACTCCTTTGCCGTCAACGCGGTCCTGCAGGGCGGCTACATCGCCGTCTTCGGAGCTCTGGCCTACGGCAGGTTCATCACCAAGGATGTGCTCTCCTAGACTCCGGAACGGGCGCCTGGCGTGGGCTTCAGTAGCGCGCCACGTAGCCGTAGAGCTGCATCCCGGACATGGCGGCAACATCGGTCACGGTGATGCCGGCGTCGGGATTGAGGGCCTGGACGACGCGGCCGCCGCCGAGGTAGATGGCCACGTGGTAGAAGCCCGGGGACGAACCCCAGACGAGCAAATCGCCAGGACGCGCCTGCGAGAGCGGCACGTGGACGGGGGCCTGCGCGAACTGCTGCGAGGCGGTGCGGGGCAGGTATTTGCCGGCCGCGGCGAACGCATTCTGCACCAGGCCCGAGCAGTCAAACCCGTAGGCCCCGGTTCCGCCGTACTGGTAGTAGAACGGCGAGCCGGTCTTGCCGAGCGCAACGGAAATCGCGGTCTGGTTTGACCCGCCCGAAATGGGCGCCGGGACCGGAACCGGCACGGGAACCGGAAGGGGCGCCGGAACAGGCTCGGGAATGGGCGCCGGAACCGGACGGGCAGCCGGTTCCGGGGCGGGGGCCGACGCCGGTTCGGGCTCCGGAGCGGGAGCCGCGCGGCCGGCTGCTGGGCGGCAGAATCGCCGCCTCCCGGCGATGCCGGGGCAGGCTGTGATGCCGGGGCGGGCTCTGTGCCCGTGCCCGGCTGCGGCGCGGCGCCGGCCGCCGCCGTCAGCGCCGCCAGCCGCTCCTGCTGGCGCTGACGGTCCAGGGCATCCACCCGGGCCGATTCCAGCGCCGCGGTGGTGTTCTTCAGCGTTGCCAGCTGGTCTACCAGCGCGCTGCGCTGTGCTTTGGCATCGGCCACGGCCTGGCGCTGGGCCGCGGTGGCACGGTCGGCGTCTCCCTTGCGGGCTTCCGCCGTCGCGGCAGCCTCGTCGGCGGCGCGGTTGGCGTCCGCCGCGGATTCCGTCAGCGACTGTGCGGCGGCGGCTGCGGTTTCCGCGGACTGGAACGCCCGCGCGCGTCCGGCCGTCACAGCTTCCAGGGTCGCGGCATCTTCGAGCGCCTGACCGGTGCCGCTGACGAAGCTGCTGAGGGCCGGATTCAGGCCGCCGTTGCGGTAGAGGTCGCCGGCCAGCTGGCCGAGCTGCTTGCGGGTCTTGGCCTGTTCCGCCTCGGCGGCGGCAGCCCTGGCGGCCGCGACGGCCGCTGCCTCACGGCGGGTGGCCAACTCCACGAGGGCCTCGCCGTACGCGTTGTTCGCCTGCAGGGACGCGGCGAGGCTGGCTTCCTGGGCGGCCGAGGCATCGGCCAGGAGCCCGTCGATCCTGGTGACCTCTGCCGCCGTCGCGCTTTCACTGGACTTGGCAGCGGCGATCTCCTCCGGTGAGGGGATCTCCGGCGACGCCGGAACCCGGCCGGCAGCCGGCAGCTGCCCGGGCGCAGAAGTCAGTGCAGAAGCCAGCACAGATGGAAGCGGTGCGGCCTGTGCCGGGAGCGCGAGCGTTCCAAGGAGGACGACGGCGGCGCAGAGCACAGCCGTCTTGCGACCGGATCCGGTCCAGCTCATGGGCAAACCTCGCTGAAGTCTCAGGCTGGAATGAGCGAGGTTGGATTTTGGCGCGTGAAAAAGCCCCTCTGCGGATCACCCAGCAGGCATGAGGCTACGTGCCAAAGACCACTTTGGCAACACGAGTCACACCAATAACATAAACAACAATGGTGTCATTTGGCCACGGTTGCGATGGGTGTGTCCGGCCGGCGGCCAGACGGTCAGCGCGAGGTCAGGCGTGCTGGTGGGCCTCGTGCTCCGAATGCGTGGCGGGCTCCAGCTGGAAGGTGCAGTGCTCCGTGTCGAAATGGGAGCCCAGGCAGGCGGTGAGCTTGTCCAGGACCCGGTCGGCGCCCCGGGCGCCGAGCGCCGCGTCCTCCACCACCACGTGGGCGGAGAAGACGGGGACGCCCGAGGTAATGGTCCAGATGTGGATGTCGTGGACGGACACCACTCCGTCCACCGCGAGGATGTGCTCGCGGATCATCTGGACGTCCACACCCTTGGGCGTGGCCTCGAGGAGCACGTCCACCACGTCGCGCAGCAGGTGCCAGGCCCTGGGCAGGATCATGAGGGCAATGAGGATCGACGCAATGGTGTCTGCCGCCTGGAACCCGGTGACCATGATGACCACCGCCGCCGCGATGACGGCAAAGGATCCCAGCAGATCGCCCAGGACTTCCAGGTAGGCGCCGCGGACGTTGAGGCTTTCCTTTTGGGCGCCGCGCAGGATCAGCAGGGACACCAGGTTCGCGACGGCGCCGAGGATCGCCGCGGCGAGCATGACGTCGGTGTGGACCTCCGGTGCTGAGCCGAGCCGGCGGATCGCCTCGGTGAAGATGACCACCGAGATGACGATCAGGACCAGGGCGTTTGCCAGTGCCGCCAGGACCTCGGCGCGCTGGTAGCCGTAGGTGCGCAGGTCGCTGGCGGGCCGGGTGGCGATCCATGCGGCCAGCAGTGCGATGAAGACGCCGGCGGCGTCGGAGAGCATGTGCCCGGCGTCGGCGAGCAGCGCCAGGGAGCCGGAGACGACGGCGCCAATGGTCTGCACGAGCACCACAGCGAGGGTGATGGCCAGGACGGCGATCAGGCGCTTCCGGTGCTTCGCTGTGCCGGTGGCGGTAATGCCGTGTGAGTGGCTGTGGTCGTGTCCCATGCCTATAAGGCTAGCCCCAGCCGAGCTCGTGCAGCCGCTCGTCGCTGATGCCGAAGTGGTGGGCGATCTCGTGCACCACGGTCACGGTGACTTCCTCGATCACGTCCTCCCGCGACGCGCAGATGTCCAGGATGGGCTGGCGGAAGATCGTGATCCGGTCCGGCAGCGAGCCGGCATCCCACCAGGAGTCCCGTTCGGTCAGGGGAACGCCTTCATAGAGCCCCAGCAGCACCGTGTCCGGGTCCTCCCCGGGCTGCGGCGTGTAGTCGTCCTCGATGAAGATCGCGACGTTACTCATGGTGTTCGCCAGCTCCGGCGGGATCCGGTCCAGGGCGTCGCTCACGGCGGCCTCGAAATCGGATTCCGACATCGGGAACGGTCCGTCGGGGCCGTCGGGGCCGTCCCCGCCGTCCGGAACGATCGGGAGGCCGGGCGGGAGGGACGAAGGCATAGTGAAACTCTAGCGGGACCGGCGCCGGGTCAGCCCCACGCCCACGAGGCAGATCACGCCGCCCACCAGGCCCCAGATGGTCGGAACCTCGCCGAGTACCAGCCAGGAAATCAGGATCGTGGTGCCCGGAACCAGGTAGGTGGTGGCGGCGAGGCGTCCCGCATCGATCAGGGACAGTGCGTAGGCCCAGGTGGTGAACGCGATCGCCGTGGGGAAGATGCCCAGATACACCAGTCCGAGCGTGGCGGGCAGGGGAGCGGCCTGCAGCTCGGTGATCAGCTGGCCGCTGAAGGGCAGGCAGCAAATGGCGCCCACCATGATGCCGAACCACGTGGCCTGGGCGGCCGGGAACTTCCGGAGCACCGGCTTTTGGACGATGACGCTCACCGCGGCCAGCGCGGCCGCGAGCAGGCAGAGCAGCACGCCGGCCACATCCGCCGTCGACCGCTGGCCGGAACCAAGCGCGATCACGGCGACGCCGCCGAACGCCACAAGGCTGCCGATGATCAGCCAGCGCGGGAATCCCTCTTTGAGGATCACGCCGGCCATCACGGCGACCAGGATGGGGTTGACGTTGATCAGCAGGGCGGCGGTGCCGGCGTCCAGCATGTGCTCTGCCGCGTTGAGGGCCACGTTGTAGCCGCCGAACCACATGACGCCGTAGGCCAGGATGGGCCACCATTCGCGGCCCCGGGGCAGTCCCCGCAGCTTCGGCACCACCAGGAGGCCCAGCACGACGGCGGCGACCGCCAGCCGTCCGAGCGTCAGGGGGCCGGGGGAGAAGCTCGGGCCCACGGCCCGGATGCCCACGAAGGCGGAGGCCCACAGGACCACGGTGACCACGACGGCGGCGATGCCGAGCCTGCTGATCGGGGCCGGCTGTCCGGGCGGGGTTGGCGCGGGTTGCGGGGTGGGTGCGGAGGCAGCGTGCGAAGACCCTTCGTGGGGGCCTGCGGACGGAGTGGGGCCGGATGCGGCGGTGGTAGCCATGCTGCCAATCTAGCCGTTGCCACGACCTCCCGGCTGGCGGGAATCGGTCACGTCTAGTCGAGATCCTGCCAACATGCCGATTGGCCTCAGCGGAGGACGCGTGCCGCCGCCTGGACGGCGCCCGCGATTTCGGTCAGCGCCGCCGAGCCGCGCCGCCATTGCTGCCAGTACAGGGCGACGTCCACGTGGGCGCGGGGCGTGAGTGTCTCGAGCGTGCCGTTCCGGAGGTCTTCGCCGATTTCGATCTCGGGCATCATTCCCCAGCCCATGCCCCAACGGATGGCATCGCCGAACTCCTGGGCGGCCGGCACATAGTGGCGCGGCGGCTGCAGCAAGGAGCGGCTGGACCGGCGCAGCCAGCGGTCCTGCAGATCGTCCTTGCGGTCATAGACCAGAACGGGGGCCTTGGCCAGGGCCGCCGCGGTCACGCCGGCCTCAAACCAGCGGCGGGTGAAGTCCGGCGCGCACACCGGAAGGTAGCGCATGATGCCCAGCTTGCGGGACGAGCACCCGGGCACGGGCGTGGCTGTCGCCGTGATCGCGGCCGCCGCGGCGCCGGCGCGCAGCAGGTCCAGCGAGTGCTCCTGGTCTTCGCGCAGGATCTCCAGCTGGATGGTGTCGCTGGCCGCCGCGAGACCCGCCAGCGCCCAGGTGTGCAATGAATCGCTGTTGATCACCAGCGTCAGGCGTGTTCGCCCCTGGGGTTCGTCCGGCTGCAGTTCCTCCGCGAGGTCCGCGGAGAGCAGTTCCAGCTGCCGGGCGAACCGCACCACGGCCTGGCCGGACTCGGTGAGTTCCGCGGGCCGCGCCCGGGTCAGGACCGGACGGCCGACGGCGGCCTCGAGGGCACGGATCCGCTGGCTGATGGCCGAGGGCGTCACGGACAGGTGGGCGGCCGCGGCGTCGAAGCTTCCGTGCGTCACGATCGCGGCGAGCGTCCGGGCCTGCTCGGGGGAAATGTCGATCATTAGCTCATCTTATGTACCGGAAGAAACTTTAACTGGTTTCATCTGATGCGGGGACCTACCGTGGAACGGTGATCCTCCCCTTGTTCTCCGGCCTCTCCGCCGGACTGTCCCTCATTGTCGCCATCGGCGCGCAAAACGCTTTTGTCCTCCGCCAGGGCATCCAGCGCTCACACGTCGCCCTGGTGGTGGCGGTCTGCGCCGTGTCGGACCTGGTGCTCATCCTGCTGGGCGTCGCCGGCATCGGCGTCCTCCTGGACCGGGCTCCCGCCGCCCTCGTGGTGATCCGCTGGGCCGGCGCCGCCTTCCTGTTCGCTTACGGGGCGCTCGCGGCCCGGCGTGCGGTCCGGGGGGAGCAAATGGACCACCCCGGCGACAAGCCGGCCGGCGGCCGGGCGGCCGTGCTGGGCACGTGCCTGGCCTTCACCTGGCTGAACCCGCACGTCTATCTGGACACGGTGTTGCTGCTCGGGTCCCTCGCGGCCGCCCAGGGCGAGTCGGGGCGCTGGTGGTTCGCCGCCGGGGCCGGCTTTGGGAGCATTGCCTGGTTCACCGCCCTCGGCGTGGGGGCGCGTTTCCTTTCGTCCGTGTTCCGGCGGCGGGCGGCGTGGCGCGTGCTCGACGCCGGGATCGCCGTCGTGATGGTGACGCTGGCGGTGCTGCTGGTCGCCTGAGCACCGCGCCTGCGCGCTGGGCCTGCCCACCGCGCGGGCCCACCGCGCCGCCGACGCAAGGTGCGGCGGAAGGCGCAAGCTGATCCGGATCCGGCCCTCAGGTCAGGGGCCGGTAGGCCCTTGTCCGCATAATGTGGCGGGTTCACCATTGCTGGCATGACAGCATCCGCAGCTTCGGCCCGCGAAAGAAAACGTGCAGCCATCGGTACGGCCGCCTTCGCGGTTGCCCCCGCGACGGCCGCCGGCGTGGTGCCGTGGCTTCTGACCCGCTGGGAAGTGGAAGCCCCGGTCCCCGGCGGGGTGCCGGCGCAGATCGCCGGCGCCCTGCTGATCGGCGCGGGCGCGGCGGTGATCGCGAACTCCTTTGTCCATTTCGCCGTGGAGGGCATCGGAACCCCCGCGCCATTTGCCCCGCCCAGGCACCTGGTGGTTGGCGGGCTCTACCGGTACGTGCGGAATCCGATGTACGTGTCCATTGCGGCGGCCGTCGCCGGGCAGGGACTCCTGCTTGGCCAGCCGAAGCTCTTCGTGGCCCTGGGCATCGGCGCCGTCCCGGTGGTGGCCTTCGTCCGGCTGTACGAGGAGCCGGCACTGACCCGGAAGTTCGGTGCGGCCTACGAGGAGTACCGCCGTAACGTCCCGCGCTGGCTGCCCAGGCTCACGCCGTGGCGGCCCGACGGTCCGGAACCGTCCCGGGGCTAGGGTGTCGGTGGTCCAGGCCGCGGGCCCGGCTACGGGCGCGGCCGCTACTTGTCGCGTCCGGACCACTCCAGCAGCCGATCCAGCGGCCAAGTGGTGACGATCCGCTCGGCGGGCACGCCGTTCGAGGCCGCGCGCTCGGCGCCGTACTGCAGGAAATCCAGCTGGCCCGGCGCATGGGCGTCACTGTCGATGCTGAAGAGGCAGCCGGCTTCGAGGGCCAGCCGGATCAGCTCGTCCGGCGGATCCTGCCGTTCGGGACGGGAATTGATTTCGACGGCGACATTATTTTCGGCGCACGCCGCGAACACGCGCCCGGCGTCGAACTCGGACTGCGGCCGGGTTCCCCTCGACCCCTGCAACAGCCGGCCGGTGCAGTGGCCGAGGATGTTCATGTGCGGATCGTTGATGGCGCCCAGCATCCTGTCGGTCATGGTGCGCCGGTCGGAGCGGAGCTTCGAGTGTACGCTCGCCACCACGATGTCCAGCTGGTCCAGCATGTCCGGGGACTGGTCCAGGGTGCCGTCCTCCAGGATGTCCACCTCGATCCCGGACAGGAGGCGGAAGCCCTCGCCGTCCCCGTTGATGTCCGCAACGACGTCGAGCTGTTCCCGAAGGCGTTCGGCGCTCAGGCCGTTGGCGATCTTGAGGCTGGGGGAGTGGTCCGTCAGGGCGAGGTAGTCCCGGCCCAGCGTCCGGGCGGCGTCGGCCATGAGTCCGATCGGGGACCCGCCGTCGGACCAGTCGCTGTGGCTGTGCAGGTCCCCGCGGAGGGCGGAGCGCAGTTCGGCCCCGCCGTTCGCGAGTGGCTGCTGTCCGCGTTGCCGCAGGCCCTCAAGGTAGTCGGGGACGCCGCCGTCGACCGCCTGCCTGATGACTTCGAAGGTTCTGTCCCCGATCCCCTTCATGCTCTTCAGCCTGCCGCTGCGTGCCCGCGCTGCGACCTCGCCCGGCTCCAGGGCGCCGATAATCCCGGCTGCCTTTCGGAACGCCTGAATCTTGAACGTGGGGGCCAGTTCGCGTTCCAGCCAGAACGCAATCTCATTGAGGGCATCAACGGCATCCATCCGTCCATCTTGCACCCACCTTGCACCCATCTTGCGCCTGCGCGGGGCCGATTTTGGATAATCCGGGGGTCTGCCCTTATAGTTTTATAGTCCAGTTCGGAGGAACCCGAAAGGACAAAAACGACAGGCTTCGGCCCTTAATTTTTGCCCTGATATGTTCCACCGGATGGCGTCCTGGCCCCCATCGTCTAGCGGCCTAGGACACCGCCCTTTCACGGCGGCGGCACGGGTTCGAATCCCGTTGGGGGTACGCAAGGAACTGGTCAAACCGGATGAAAAAGTCTGGTAGGCTAAAGGCCTTGAAAAATTGCGGTAGCGATACCGCAGACAGCAAGAAACACGCAGTACAAGCAGTAAACAAGCAAGGCCCTGTAGCGCAGTTGGTTAGCGCGCCGCCCTGTCACGGCGGAGGTCGCGGGTTCAAGTCCCGTCAGGGTCGCTCTGATTGCCGGAAGAAGTTCCGGCTGTCAAGGTGACGTGTCACCTAGGCTCTGTAGCTCAGTTGGTAGAGCGTTCGACTGAAAATCGAAAGGTCACCGGATCGACGCCGGTCGGAGCCACCACTGGGAAGCATCAGTTCTTTGAGAACTGGTGCTTTTCTTCTTTAACGCCATCGATTGCTCCGCAACTGCCCTTCTGGCGGGTCAAAAGGGCAGCTACGGAGCAATCGACGGCGAGACAGGCGGCGCATCGACGGGATTATCGACGGCGCATCCACGGGAAGCCCGCCGCGGCGCCCGGTTGGGGGCTGGCCGGCTGGCCGGGCTAGACTCGCACGCTGGGGAAAGAACACCAAGGCCGCCAGCAGCCCGGACCGGGCGGGCGGCGCAATCTCAACCGAAAAGTGATTCTGCAACGTGACTTTGAAGAATATTGCCCGTCCTCTCGCCGCAACCGCCCTCCTCGCCGCCCTGGCACTCACCGGCTGCTCGGCCCCGCAGGCCGGCAGCGCGCCGTCGTCGGCCGCGGCCCCCGCTACTGCCTCCGCGTCCGGCACGCCGAGCCCCACCACAACGTCCGGTCCGTTCGGCGGCTTCACCAGCGCCGCAGAGGCGTGCGCCAAGATCTCGGAGCAGGCCACCGGCGCCACGCTCCTTCCGCTCTCGGCGGCCCAGGGCAAGACGGCGGAACTGGAGCAGTTCAAGACGGACCTCGCCGAAACAGCCGAGCGCGTTCCGGACAGCCTCAAGGCCGATTTCGCCAACCTCAAGGAGGTGGCGGTTGCCGGCGTCACCGACCAGACGGTGTTCTCCAGCGGAAAGCTCCAGGCCGCCATGGCACCCGTCACGACCTGGATCGCCACCAACTGCAAGTAGGTCCACCGGCCCTCCGGCACTGTTCCGCCCGGGTGTTCCAGCACTACTCTTGGGGTGCCGGAACACCTTGGATCCTGCCCGGGCCGGCGACCTCCTCCGGCCCGCAATCCCAGGTTCCTGACAGTCCGCCCAGCACCCCATTTGCCAGCCCGTCCAGCCTCCCGTCCGGCGGTGACGCGGGCACGGCCCCTGGCAGCCCCGACGCATCCGGCGGAGCGCTGGGCGGATTCGGGAGCATCACGGAAGCCTGTGCCGCCGTGAGTGCCACCGTGCTGTCCGTGCTGGCCCTACCCATGGCCGCGGCAACGGGACAAGACACCGCGGAGGCGGAGAAGGCCATCGCCCCGATCGACGCGTGGCTGCAGTCCCACTGCTGAGAACCGGGCGCCGATCCTGCTACCTTTTTCAGACTTCACAGACTTCACGCGCCCCACGGACGGGGCCTGCATCAGCCGTGGCGACCGGGCGCGACAAGATTCCCCCGCGCGGCCCAAGGCAGGGACTAGGGTTGTGTCAAAGAGAAGGGGGAGTCGCTCATGGAATACCAGAATTCTCAACCCGTTGCGGGTGCTGTGCCCGGTGCCGCGTCCAGTCCTGTGGACCGGCTGCCGACGCCGGCGGGCATCGGCCGCACCGTCATTTCGGAAGCCGCCATCGCCAAGGTCGCGGGCATCGCCGCCCGATCGGTGCCGGGTGTCTACTCGCTGGGATCGGGTCCGTCGCGAGCCCTGGGGGCCATCCGCGACGCCGTCGGCAGCGCTGACCATGCAGCGGGAGTCCGCGTGGAAGTCGGCGAAACACAGGTCGCCGTGGACATCGACCTCGTTGCCGTGTACGGCACCCACTTGCAGGCCCTCGCGGACCAGGTACGTGCCGCCGTCTACGCCGCCGTGGAAGAGCTGGTGGGGCTCGAAGTGATCGAGGTAAATATTGAGATCAATGACGTCTATGTGCCCGGCCCGGCCAAACCCGCCGTGTCCGGCGAGGTCCGGCCGGTAAGGGAGGCAATCCAATGAGTCTGACGGTAGTGGGAATCGCCGCGGGGGCCTTCGTGGCTTTCATGTCCTTCCAGTTCGGCGCCTGGGGATTCCTCGGTGCCCTGTTCTTCATGGGCATCGGCGCTCTCTTTGGCCGGGCCGCGGAGGGGAAACTGGACCTGCGCAGCGTGTTTGACGCCCTCACCGGCCGGCGTTCCTCCTCATGAGCATCACGGCTGGGGCGCCCGTCCGCGGCGTCGCGATGGCCGGGCACAACCGCATCAGCACCCAGGCCCTGACGAGCGTGGCGCGCGGGGCCGCGGGCGAGGCCCTCGGCGTGCCGCCGCAGGACGTTCGGGCCGCGTGGTCGGACGATGACGGGCTGCTGGCGCTCTCACTTGTCACGTCCGTCGGGATCCCGCCCCTGACGGTCATTCTCCGGGATCCCGCGCGTGTGGCGGGGTTCGGCGGTTCCATCTGGGAGCGCACCGTCGCCGCCAAGGCCCAGATCCTGCACCGCGTGACCGAACTGACCGGGGCGCAGCTCAGCCGGGTGGACATCCGCATCAGCGGGGCCACCGTGCGCGGGGGAGGTCGGGTGCATTGAGCCAGGACACCCAGAACGCCGGTATCGGTCCCGGCCCGTACGACGCCGGCCCGGTGCCGGAGAGCGCACCGTTGGGTTCCGGTGCGGCCGGCATGGGACGGATCCTCAAACGGGAGACGCACTCATCGCGGGCCGTCGTTTCCGTCATCGCGGCCGCCCTGGTGGTTGTGGTGTGCGGTTATGCGCTGCTGGAAACTGGAGTCCGTGCGATCGGGCAGCCGCCGTGGATTGTCGATCCGCTGACGGCGGCCGAGCGGGTTGTCGCGCTCCCGGCGGGCATGCCGCCGCTTCTGCTTGTCGTCACGGGCGCCGTGGTGGCCATGGCAGGGCTGTTCTTCTTCCTCAATGCCGTGCTGCCGGGGCGGCGTGCCCGCCACCTGCTCCCGGACCGCCGGGCCGCCGTCGTGGTGGACGATGAAGTGATCGCCGCGGCCCTGGCGCGCCGGGCGCGGCTGGCCGCCAATGTGACTCAGGAGCAGGTGATGGTGATCGTGTCGCGGAACCGGGTGGTGGTCAATGTCCGGCCGACCTCCGGGGTGCCGCTGCGGCCGGACGCCGTCCTGGAGGCTGTGCGGCGGGAGCTGGAGGAGATGGGCCCCTCACCCATGCCGGACGTACGGATCCACGTGGCCACGGCAGGGGTGGTGGGGGCATGAACAACACTCCCCGGGTCCTGAACCGCGTCCTGATCGGCATCCTCGGCATCATGCTCCTCGCCATCGGCGTCCTCCTGGTGCTGCTGGCGACCGTCCCCGCGGTCGGTTACTGGTGGCATGAGTGGGCCGGCGGCGTGTTGAACTTCTGGCTCGATTTGTTCGAACGGACGCAGTTCCCGCGCCGCCAGGAGAGCTGGCTGTGGCTGGTGATCTGCCTCGCGCTGGTGGTGGTGCTTGGCCTGATGGTCGCCTGGGTTGCCCAGCAGGGCAAGGGCCGGACCAGCCTGATCGTGGCCGAGGAGGACCCGGGCGGTGTGCCGGGAAATGTCGGGATCAGCGGCGGCGTGGCCGAGCAGGCGCTCCGTGCGGCCCTCGCGGATCGGCCTGATCTGGCCGGAGTCACCGTTGCAGCCTATGAAATCCGGGGAGTATCTGCCCTGAAGATCCGTGTGGAGCCCCGCCAGGGCGTCGCGCCGCACAAGCTCGCGGCCGACGTCTCCGCGCTCGTGGAGGCGCTCGACGCCGTGATCGGCAAGCGCACCCCGGTCCTGATCCACATCGGATCCGGGGCGCGGTCGCGCTTCGGCCGGGCCGAGCGCGTCCGCTGAGGCGGGGTGAGGTTGAGGCAAAGTTCCCGGTAGGCACGTAGCCGGGCCAGTAGGCCCGCCGGGTCTCCTTTGCATAAAGGATTCATGTAAACGCTTGCATTCCTTGCCGGGTGTTGATTACTGTGATGGTCGGCACATCAACTGCACGGCCGTCTTTCACCGGTACTCAGCGAGGAGCACTCCAGTATGAAAACCCGCAACTTCCTACTTCCCGTCGCCACAGCAGGCATTTTGGCCATGACCCTTTCGGCCTGCGGCGGCGGAGGTGGCGGCACTTCCGGCGGCGGCGATGCTGCTTCGCAGGGCCTGGACGGGCGTGGTCCGATCACGTATGTCCAGGGTAAGGACAACAGCAATGTGGTTCGTCCGCTGATCGATAAGTGGAACGCGGCGCACCCGAATGAGAAGGTCACGTTCAAGGAGCAGACGGACCAGGCGGACCAGCAGCACGACGATCTCGTCCAGCACTTCCAGGCGAAGGATCCGGGGTATGACGTTGCGAGCGTCGACGTCGTGTGGACGGCGGAGTTCGCGGCCAAGGGCTGGCTGCAGCCGCTCAAGGACAAGATGGCGCTGGACACCTCGGCCATGTTGAAGCCGACGGTCGAGGCCGCGTCCTACAAGGGCACGCTGTACGCGGCGCCGGAATCCTCCGACGGCGGCATCCTGTACTACCGCAAGGACCTGGTCCCCACGCCGCCGAAGACCTGGGACGAGATGATGGGCATGTGCTCGATCGCCAAGACCAACAACATCGGCTGCTACTCGGGCCAGTTCAAGAAGTACGAGGGCCTGACCGTCAACGCCTCCGAGGCGATCAACTCCGCCGGCGGGGCCGTGCTGGACGCGAACGGCAAGCCCAGCCTGCTCACGCCGGAGGCGAAGGCGGGCATGGCGAACCTGACCAAGGCCTACGCAGACGGCCAGATCCCGAAGGAGGCCATCACCTTCCAGGAGGAGGAGAGCCGCCAGGCGTTCCAGGACGGCAAGCTTTTGTTCCTGCGCAACTGGCCCTACGTCTACAACCTGGCCACCACCGAGGGTTCCTCGAAGGTCAAGGACGTCCTGGGCATGACGGCCCTTCCGGGCAAGGACGGTCCGGGCGCCTCGTCGCTGGGCGGCCACAGCGCCGCGGTCAGCGTCTACTCGAAGAACAAGGCCACGGCCCTGGACTTCCTGAAGTTCCTCACCACGGAAGAGACGCAGAAGTTCTTCGCCACGCAGGGTTCGCTCGCCCCGGTGCTCGGCAAGCTCTACGATGACCAGGAGCTCGTCGCGAAGCTGCCGTACCTGCCGGTGTTGAAGACCTCGATCGAGAACGCCGTGCCCCGCCCGGTCACCCCGTTCTACCCGGCCGTGACCAAGGCCATCCAGGAAAACGCGTACTCGGCCATCAAGGGCGAGAAGACCGTCGACGCGGCCCTGTCTGACATGCAGAAGTCCATCGAATCCGCTAGCGCGGGACAGTAGGTCCATCATGGCAACTGAAGTAGGCCCGACGTCGGTCAAGGCACCGGCGCCGGGCGGGACACCGGTCCACCACGCACCCAAGGGTGTCGGGGAGGACAACCGCATCGCGACGCAGGGGCGCTGGGCAGCCTGGCTCCTGGCGCCGACCATCCTCGCCTTGTCGGTCGTGATCGTGTACCCGATCATCACCGCCATTGTGATGTCCTTCCAGAAGGATGCCGGCCTGGACCCCGCCACGGGTCTGTTCGTCGAGGGCGGCCCGGCCGGCTTCTCGAACTACTACAACTGGATTTTCCAGCAGTGCCCGGCCCCGGGCGGCGGAACCGTGGACTGCCCGCCGGGCACCCTGGGTGCGCAGTTCTGGTCCGCCACCGGCACGACGTTCTTCTTCACCATCGTCACGGTGGCGTTCGAGACGGTGCTGGGCTTCTGGATGGCCGTGATCATGGCGCGGGCCTTCAAGGGCCGCAGCCTGGTCCGCGCGGCCGTCCTGGTGCCGTGGGCCATCCCGACCGCCGTGACGGCCAAGCTGTGGCTGTTCATCTTCGCCTTCGAGGGCATCGGCAACAAACTCTTCAACACCACGGTCCTGTGGACCGGCAGCGAATGGCCGGCGAGGTGGGCGGTGATCATCGCGGACGTCTGGAAGACCACCCCGTTCATGGCGCTGCTGATTCTGGCCGGGCTGCAGATGATTCCCGCGGAAGTGTATGAGGCGGCCAAGGTCGACGGCGCCTCCGCCTGGCAGCGGTTCCGGATGATCACCCTGCCGCTGGTGAAGCCGGCGCTCATGGTGGCCATCCTGTTCCGCACCCTGGACGCGCTGCGCATGTTCGACCTCCCGTACATCCTGACCGGCGGGGCGAACAACACCACCACGCTGTCCATCCTGGTGATCAACCAGATCAGGCAGGGCTTCAACGCGGCGGCGGCTCTGTCCACCATCACGTTCATCATCATCTTTCTGGTGGCCTTCATCTTCGTGCGCTTCCTCGGAGCGAACGTCGTGGAGCAGCAGACCGGCGCAGGTAAGGGGAAGAAATGACCGCCGCGACAACCGCCGCCACCGAGCTGCGCGCAGAGCAGGACCGGGGCCGGAAGGCCGCGCAGAACCGCGAGAAGTGGGCCAGCGGACGCACCTACATCAGCGCGGCCGTGATCCTCTTCTGGTGCCTGGCGCCGGCCTACTGGATGGTGGTCACGGCGTTCCGCGACGTCGGCTACACCTACGACACCTCGATCCTGCCGACCCACGTGACGCTGGACAACTTCAAGACGGCGTTCGACACCTCCTTCGGCAACCACTTCGGCCAGGCCCTGCTCAACAGCCTGTTCATCGGCACCGTCGTGACCGTGGTGTCGCTGCTGATCGGCGTGTTCGCCGCCTACGCCCTGGCCCGGCTGAACTTCAAGTTCAAGTACCTCGTGCTGGGCTTCATCCTGGGGGCCTCCATGTTCCCCGGCGTCGCCCTCATCACCCCGCTGTTCCAGCTCTTCACGAACATCGGCTGGATGGGCACCTACCAGGCCCTGATCATCCCGAACATCTCCTTCGTGCTGCCGCTGACCGTCTACACCATGACGTCCTTCTTCCGGGAAATGCCGTGGGAGCTGGAGGAATCGGCCCGGGTGGACGGCTGCACCCAGGGACAGGCCTTCCGGAAGGTCATCATGCCGCTGGCCGCCCCGGCCATCTTCACCACCGCGATCCTGGCGTTCATCTCCTCGTGGAATGAATTCCTGATCGCCAGCCAGCTCTCCTCCGACGCCACGCAGCCGGTCACCGTGGCCATCGCCAGCTTCGCCGGCGCCCAGCCCAACCAGATCCCGTACACCGCGATCATGGCCGCGGGCACCATCGTGACCATCCCCCTGGTCATCCTGGTCCTGGTCTTCCAGCGCAAGATCGTCGCCGGCCTCACCGCCGGCGCCGTCAAGTGACGCCGGTTTCACGTGAGGCCGGCATCATGACCGACGAGCAGAACCAGGGCCACGTGCCGGCGACCCGCCGAAAGGTCCGCTCCGGCGAGGACTTCGACATCATCATCGGGTTCCTCGGCTTCTGGACCGTCGTGCTGCTCGTGGTCACCGTCTGGATGGAGGTCACCGCCCAGGACGCCCTCGGCTGGGCCCTGGGCCTGCTCGCCACGCTGCTGGCCCTCTACGGCATGATCCGGCTGCGCCGCCGCCTGCCGAACCGGACAGCCAGCCGGCGCCGCTAGGCAGCGCGGCAGCCAAGGGCGAGCCAGGCTATTCAACTGCCGCGGGGGAGGCGGGGCACAACACATCTGCGGACTGCCGTCAGGCATCCACGGACCGTCAACAAGGGGACAAAAGTGGCACGGACAGAAAGGGCGCAGCGCGGCGGCCACTCCGGCGTCAGCATTGAGGATGTCGCCGCCGCTGCAGGCGTATCCACGGCCACCGTGTCCCGGGCCGTCCGCGGACTGCCCCGCGTTTCCCCGGCGACGCGGGAGAAGATCCTCGGCATTGCCGAATCCTTGGGCTACGTCGCATCGTCCTCCGCGTCCGGCCTGGCGACAGGCCGGACCAAGACCATCGGTGTGCTGGCCCCGTTCGTCAGCCGCTGGTTCTTCTCCAAGGCAATCGAGGGCGCAGACCGGGAGCTGCACGCCCGCCAGTACAACCTCTCCCTCTTCAACCTCGGCGGCCACGGCAGCAACCGTGAGAGGCTCTTCAGCAAGACCATGGTCTACAAGCAGATCGACGCCCTGCTGGTCCTCTGCATGGCCCTCACCCACGAGGAAATCGAGCACCTCCAGAAGATCGACATCCCGCTGGTGGTCGTGGGCGGCCACGTCGAGGAGTGCCCCTACATCGGGATCGACGACTACGCCGCGGCCGCCACCGCGGTCCGCCACCTGATCGGGCTGGGCCACACCGATATCGCGCTCCTGCACGGCGACGACGAAACCGACCTCAACTTCGACGTCCCCAGGGTCCGGATCCAGGCCTTCCAGGACATCATGCGGGAAGCGGGGCTGCCTGTCCGGCCAGAATGGGACCAGTGGGGGGACTTCACCGTCCACAGCGGCCAGGAGGCGTTCCGCCGCCTGTGGGCCGGGAACGGGCCCAAGCCCACAGCAATCTTCTGCGCCTCCGATGAGATGGCCATGGGTGTCATCTTCGAGGCCAACAAGGCCGGGGTACGGGTGCCGGAGGATTTGTCGGTCATCGGGATCGACGATCACGACTTCTCCGACGCCATGGGGCTCACGACGGTAGGGCAGCGCCCGGACGAACAAGCCGAACTCGGCACCAAGATGCTGCTGGACGAACTCGACGGAATTGCCGGGTCCGTGCAGTCCGCCGTGGCGCCGCACCGGCTGATCGTGCGCAGGACGACGGCGCCGCCGCGGCACCAGCCTGAACCGCTCGCCTAAGGGCGGGCGGGTCTAGGAAGCACGGGCCTAGGACCGAGCGGGCCTAGGAAGCGCGGGCCAGCTGCCGGATCGGCACCCAGCGCGAGGCCAGCCGCCGGTAGGCCGCGGCCGCCCCGGTCATGTCGCCCTCCGCCAGGCATTCGATGCCGAGGCGCACGTCCAGCGGCGAATCGTCCGGATAGACCTTGTCCGCCACCGCGCCGTAGTCGAGCTCCACGGCCGAATCCGGGTGGAAGAGCTCAAGCCACTCCGTGAGCTGGGTCAGGTCCTCGAGCATGTCGAGATCGGGCGCGGCCATGGCCAGGTGCGCCACCGCATAGCTCACGCGCTCGAGGGCCTCGGCGATGCTCGTGCGGATGCGGACCGTGACGATCCGGCCCTCGGATTCCACGACGTCCGTGGGGTCCGATTCCTTGAAGAGGCAGAACCAGCTGAACGGGATGCCCCACGTGGACGCCCGGGTGTGGACCCGGCTCACGCCTTCGTGGGCGCGCACCTCATCAATGCGCTCTTGGTGCTTGTCCCGCTGTTCCTCGGGGATCAGGAGCTGGGCCAAGGGCCCGTGGATGCCTTCCATCAGGGCGTTGGCGGCCAGCCCGGCGCGGAGGACCATCTGGCTGGGGCAGTACAGCAACCGGTCCGCCTGCGGCGCGGCGGCAGTCCCGGAACCTGACTCGGCGGCGTCCTGCGCTGCGCCGGCCGACGCCTGCTTTGCCGGTGCGGGGACAACGCGCACGAGGTCGGTCCGGCCGGTGGGAAACGGGTCCCCGTCCTGGCGCGTGATGCGGCCCAGGGACGCCAGGAGCTCGGCGTTCTCCACGGCCGCGCGGGACTTCTGCCCGGCGCCCGCGGCCCGCAGGGATTCCTGCTGCTGCTCGGGGAACGCCTCCAGGGGCTCGTAGATCCGGAGCGCGGAGGAGAACGGCAGCCCGACCTGTCCGTGGTAAATGTTCCCCGTCATTGGATCACGACGCTTCCCTGGGCGGCAGCCACTAGTCCGCCAGTTCCGCAATCACCGGGGCATGGTCTGAGGCGCCCTTGCCCTTGCGTTCCTCGCGGTCGATCATCGCCCCGGTCACCCGCGCCGCCAGGGCCGGGGAGGCCAGAATGAAGTCGATCCGCATGCCTTCCTTCTTCGGGAAGCGGAGCTGCGTGTAATCCCAGTAGGTGTAGACGCCGGGCCCCGGCGTGTGCGGGCGGACCACATCCTGGAAACCGGCCTCCTCAAAGGCATGGAAGGCGGCGCGCTCGGGCTCGCTGACGTGCGTGAGGCCCTCGGCGCGGAAGTAGTCGATGTCCCACACGTCTTCATCCAGGGGTGCGATGTTGAAATCACCCATCAGCGCAATCTGCGCCTGGGGGTCCTCCTTGACCCAGGTGCCGGCGTGGCTTTTCAGGGTATCCAGCCAGCTGAGCTTGTACGGCATGTGCTCGTCGTCGAGGGCGCGGCCGTTGGGGACGTAGAGGCTCCAGACCCGGATGCCGCCGCAGGTGGCGCCGATGGCACGGGCCTCCTGCACGGCATCCTTGCCGTTCTTTCCGAACACGGGCTGGTCCAGGAAGGTGCGTTCGACGTCGTCGAGCCCCACCCGGGAGGCGATCGCGACGCCGTTCCACTGGCTCAGGCCGAAGTGCGCCACCTCGTAGCCCAGGTTCTCGAACAGCTCCCACGGGAAGTTCTCGTCCTTGCACTTCGTTTCCTGGATGGCCAGGACGTCACAGTCGGTGCGCTGAAGCCATGCCTCGACGCGGTCGGCGCGGGCGCGGAGCGAATTCACATTCCAGGTAGCAATCTTCACAGTCCCTAACTTACCGAACTTGGCCCCCGGGCGAAGCGGCCGGCCCTTACCCGTCCTCTGGAAATTAGTAGGAAGTCCGAGTATATTCGGCTGGAGAGATGATCTAGGTCACATGCAAAGGAGCATTCGGTCATGGTTCGTGAACTATCCCATTACATCGACGGGCAGCGGGTGGACGGCACCTCCGGCCGGTTCAGCGATGTGTACGATCCCTGCACGGGCGAGGTCCAGTCCCGGTTGCCGCTGGCCAGCGCGGAGGAAGTGCGCAATGTGATTGCCAGCGCGGAAAAGGGCCAGCTGGAGTGGGCCGCCATGAACCCGCAGCGGCGCGGCCGGATCCTGCTCAAGTTCGTGGACCTGGTCAACCAGAACATGGACGAGCTCGCCACCCTGCTGTCCTCCGAGCACGGCAAGACCTTCCTCGACGCCAAGGGCGACATCCAGCGCGGCATTGAGGTCGTCGAATTCGCCGCCGGCGCCCCGCACCTGCTCAAGGGTGAGTTCTCGGACAGCGCCGGGACCGGCGTGGACGTGCACTCGATGCGCCAGCCGCTCGGCGTCGTCGCCGGCATCACGCCGTTCAACTTCCCGGCCATGATCCCGCTCTGGAAGTCGGGGCCGGCGCTCGCCGCCGGCAACGCCTTCATCCTCAAGCCCTCCGAGCGGGACCCCTCCGTGCCGCTCCGCCTGGCCGAGCTCTTCACCGAGGCGGGCCTGCCCGACGGCGTGTTCAACGTGGTCAACGGGGACAAGGAAGCCGTGGACGCGCTGCTGGAGGACCCCCGGGTCCAGGCCATCGGCTTCGTCGGGTCCACGCCCATTGCCCAGTACATCTACGCCACCGCCGCGGCGAACGGCAAGCGCGCCCAGTGCTTCGGCGGGGCCAAGAACCACATGGTGATCATGCCGGACGCGGACCTGGACATGGCCGCGGATGCCCTCATCGGGGCGGGCTTCGGCTCCGCGGGCGAGCGCTGCATGGCGATCTCGGTGGCCGTTCCGGTCGGCCGGAAGACTGCGGATGCCCTCGTGGAGAAGCTGCAGGAGCGGATCGCGGTCCTCAAGGTCGGCCACAGCCTCGCCAAGGATTCCGACTTCGGCCCGGTCGTGGCGGCCTCCGCGAAGGAGCGGATCGAAGGCTACATCGCCTCCGGCGTCGAAGAAGGCGCCAGCCTCCTCACCGACGGCCGCGGGCTCAAGGTGGAGGGCTACGACGGCGGCTTCTGGGTGGGTCCCACGCTGTTCGACAACGTCACGAAGGACATGAAGATCTACAAGGAAGAGATCTTCGGCCCGGTGCTCAGCGTGCTCCGCGCCCAGGACTACGACGAAGCCCTCCGGCTCTGCAGCGAGCACGAGTTCGGCAACGGCGTGGCCATCTTCACCCGCGACGGCGATGCCGCCCGCGACTTCGCCAGCCGGGTCCAGGTGGGCATGGTGGGCATCAACGTCCCCATCCCCGTGCCGATCGCCTACTACACCTTCGGCGGCTGGAAGGCCTCCGGCTTCGGCGACCTCAACCAGCACGGCGCCGACGCCTTCCGCTTCTACACGAAGACCAAGACGGTCACCTCCCGCTGGCCCTCCGGCATCCGCCAGGGCGCCAGCTTCGTGATGCCGGAAGGCAGCTGATGGGGGCCGAAGTTGCGCGGGAAGCGGCCAGCGGAGCCGCGGCCGGCGGGGCCCTCACCGGGGAAACAGCCGAGGTCGTGTTTGAACGGCGCGGCCGCCTCGGCGTCGTGACCCTGAACCGGCCCAAGGCCGTCAACGCCCTGACCGCCGGGATGGCCGCCGCCATGCTGGAGCAGCTCACGCGCTGGGCCGACGACGACGCCGTCGCCGCAGTCCTGGTGCGCGGCGCCGGCGACCGGGGCCTCTGCGCCGGCGGCGACATCGTCGCCATCTACCGGGACATGCTCGACGGCGGGGATACCACCGCGGACTTCTGGGCGGTCGAGTACCGGCTGAACCTGCTCATTTCCGACTTCCCCAAGCCCTACGTGGCGTTCATGGACGGGCTGGTCCTGGGCGGCGGGGTGGGGATCTCCGCGCACGGCTCCGTGCGGATTGTCACCGAGCGCACCCGCATGGGCATGCCCGAAACGACGATCGGGTTCGTGCCCGACGTCGGCGGCACCCTGCTGCTCTCCCGCTCACCGGGGGAGACCGGCACGCACGCGGCCCTGACCGGTGCCCACCTGAGCGGGGCGGACGCGCTCTTCCTGGGCCTCGCCGACCACTTCGTGCCCTCGGACCGGTTGCCGGAACTGGCGGCAGCGCTCGAAACCGAACCGGTGGAAGCCGCCGTCGCACGGTTCGCCGAACCTGCTCCGCAGTCGATCCTCGCCGCGCAGCAGGAGTGGATTGACGCCTGCTACTCCAGCGACGACGCCGAGGAGATCCTGGGCCGGCTGCGCACGGTGGGCGGCGAGGCAGCCGGCGCCGCCGACACCATCGAGGCCAAGTCGCCGACCGCCGTGAAGGTGGCGCTCGAGTCCCTGCGCCGCGTCCGCGGGCTGAGCCTGGAACAGGCCCTCGAGCAGGAGTACCGCGTGGGCCTGCGCTTCCTCGAGGGACCGGACTTCCGGGAAGGCATCCGCGCCCAGGTGGTGGACAAGGACCGCAATCCCCGCTGGAAGCCCGCCACCCTCGCCGAGGTCACCCCGGCCGACGTCGCGGCCTACTTCGCCCCGCTGGGCGGGCGCGAACTGAAGCTCTCTCCGAAGGAGAAGAACAATGTCTGACACCGCACCGTCTGAAACAGGACCGGCTGAAACAGGCCACATCGCCTTCCTGGGCCTCGGGCACATGGGCGGACCGATGGCCGTCAACCTGGTCAAGGCCGGCTACCCGGTGACCGGGTTCGACGTCGTGCCGGCGGCGCTGGACGCTGCCCGGGAGCACGGGATCCCGACCGCCGGGACGGCAGCCGAGGCCGCGGCGGGGGCCGGCGTCGTGCTGACCATGCTGCCCAGCGGCAAGCACCTCCTCGACGCCTACCGGGGCACCGGCGGCCAGCCCGGCCTGCTGGCCGCCGCGGCGCCGGGCACCATGTTCCTCGACTGTTCCACGATCAACGTGGACGAGGCCCGCGAGGCCGCGGAACTCGCGGTCGCGGCCGGCCACCGTGCCGTCGACGCCCCGGTGTCCGGCGGCGTGGTGGGGGCCGAAGCGGGCACGCTGACGTTCATGGTCGGTGCCCTCCCGGAGGATTTCGAGGCGGTCAAGCCGCTGCTGGACGTCATGGGCAAGCGGGTGGTCCACTGCGGCGTGCACGGTGCGGGCCAGGCGGCCAAGATCTGCAACAACATGATCCTGGGCGTCTCGATGATCGCCGTCAGCGAGGCGTTTGTGCTGGGCGAGAAGCTCGGGCTGACCCACCAGGCGCTGTTCGACGTCGCCTCCGCGGCGTCGGGGCAGTGCTGGGCGCTGACCACCAACTGCCCCGTGCCGGGGCCGGTCCCGACGAGCCCCGCCAACCGGGACTACCAGCCCGGCTTTGCCGGGGCGCTCATGGCCAAGGACCTCAAACTGGCGCTCAACGCGCTCCAGAGCACCGGCGTCGCGGCCCGGCTCGGCCCGCTCGCATCCGAAATTTACGATACCTTTGCCGCGGAAGGCGGTGCCGGGCGGGACTTCTCCGGCATCATCACCGACATCCGTGAAAAGTCAGAAGCAGGCAAATCAGAATCCGGCACGTCCGGGCACTAGTCCCGGACCCGCGCTACACCCAGACCCAGAACCAGCTAAGGGGAACACTCATGACGGAACAGTACGCGAACATCCTGGTGGAGCGCCGCGGCCGTGTGGGCCTCGTGACGCTCAATCGGCCCGAAGCCCTGAATGCCCTGAACAAGGCCACGATGGAAGAGCTCGTGAAGGCCGTCACCGCGATGGACGCGGACCCGGCGGTGGGTGCGGTGGTGGTGACCGGTTCGGCGAAGGCCTTCGCCGCCGGCGCGGACATCAAGGAAATGCAGTCCAAGGGCTACATGGACATGTACGCGGCGGACTGGTTCCGCGGCTGGGAGGACTTCACCCGGCTGCGCATCCCCGTCGTGGCAGCCGTGTCCGGGTTCGCGCTGGGCGGCGGCTGCGAGCTGGCGATGATGTGCGATTTCATCATCGCCGGGGACAACGCCAAGTTCGGCCAGCCGGAAATCAACCTCGGCGTGCTCCCGGGCATGGGCGGCTCGCAGCGGCTCACCCGCGCGGTGGGCAAGTCCAAGGCGATGGACATGATCCTGACCGGCCGCTTCATGGACGCCGAGGAAGCCGAACGGGCGGGCCTGGTGTCCCGCGTGGTCCCGGCGGCCGACGTCGTCGAGGAGGCGCTGAAGGCTGCCGCCGTGATCGCGTCCAAATCCAAGCCGGTGGCGATGGTGGCCAAGGAGGCCGTGAACGCGGCGTTCGAGACCGGACTTGCCCAGGGCGTGCTGTTTGAGCGGCGCGTGTTCCACTCGCTGTTCGCCACCGAGGACCAGAAGGAAGGCATGGCCGCCTTCACCGAGAAGCGGCAGCCGGAGTTCAACCACCGCTAGGCGCCACCGGCAGGGCTGCGGGAGCGGCTGAGCGGCATCACGTGAAGATGTCGGCCACGTACCTGCCGTGGGTGCGTTCCACCTCATCCATCCACGCCTCGGCGTCCGGCTTGGAAGCGCCGGTCGCCTCCTGGTAGATGAGTGCGCACGTGTCGCGGACCTGCGGCGCCATGTGCTTGCCGTCGCCGCAGACGTAGACCGTGGCGCCCTGTTTGACCAGCTCGACGACGTCCGCCCGGTCCGCCCAGAGCCGCTGCTGGACGTACTTCAGGCCGTCTTCGGGTGCGGTGGAAAAGACCGGCCGGAGGTCCAGGTTGGCTTCGTCCGCCCAGGCTTCCAGTTCGGCACGGTAGAGGAAATCGGTGTCCGGGGCGCGGCAGCCGAAGAACAGCACGGCAGGTGCCGGCGTCAAACCGTCGGCCTGGGCCCGCAGCGCCCGGTCCTGGATGAAGCCGCGGAAGGGCGCCAGCCCGGTCCCGGCACAGACCATGATGAGCGGGACCGCCAAGGACGCGGGCGGGTGGAAGGCCGCATTCGAGGGTCGAACGGTCACCGCGATCCTTGACCCGGGCCTGGCCTGGGCGAGGTAGGTCGACGAGGCGCCTTCGAAGATGCCGCGGCCCGACCACGCCGGTGCCTGGACGACGGCGAACGTCAGGGTCGCGTGGTCGGGGCTCCACAGCGGGGAGGAGGAAATGGAATACCGCCGGGGCGTCAGCTGGGTCAGCAGCTGCAGGAACGAGGTGAACGACAGCTGGCATGACGGATACGTTTCCAGCAGGTCCAGGAGGGAGACGCGCTTGTCGAGGATCTCGGCCGCATGGCGCTCGCGGTCCTGCGCCAGGGCTTCAAGTTCCGTCCGGTGTGCGGGATCCGCCGCGACGTCGGCCAGGTCCTCGAGCTGCGTGCGCGTGGCCGGGACCGCAAGCTCGACGTAACTGCTCAGCAGTTCGCCCACGGCCACAGGCGCACCGGTGGGCAGGAACGTGTCTCCCCGCTCCATGCTCAACAGGACGTGCGAGTCGTAGTCGAGGTTGAAGCGGGCCAGGGCGCGCTGGACGAGTCCGCTGGGATTCAGCGGCAGGACGGCCAGATAGTCGCCGGTCCGGTAGCTCATCCCTTCGGGCAGGGCGATCTCGACATGCCGCTTGGACCGGGCGCCGGGTTTGGCCAGATCGACCAGTTCCCGGTTGGCGACCACGGTACCGAGTGCCAGCCCGTTCTGGCGCAGCAGCGGGTCCCGGACGTTGCCCACGAACTGTAGTTCAAGCTGGGGCTGCGCGGCCGGCGGGCTGGTCCTCTGCCCGAGGGCGGCGTCGACGGCGGGCCAGAACCCCGCGTACCACTCGTCGAAATCGCCGAAGAAGTCGCCGCGGGCGTTGGCCTCGCCCCGGGCATAGATCCGCACGGCGCCGGCCGCCTCGAGCCGCGCGTCGATCGCCTTGGGCACCTGCTGGTACGTTCGCGCCCAGTCCTTGTTGCCGTTGCCGAAGACCGTATACCGCACCCCGGCGAGGCTGCCCGGCGGCAGGCCTTCGGTCCAGGCCAGGAATTTTCGGGCGTTGTCCGGCGGCTGCCCCTCGTAGGAGGAGGCCACGATCGCGACGAGCCCCTCCGTCGGCAGTCCGCCGGCTGCCTCGTCGAGCGGACTGATGGTGGGGCTGTAGCCGCGCCGTCCGGCGTCGTTGGCAATGCGCTGGGCGAAGTCCTGGGAGGTGCCGGCGTTGGAGCCGTAGAGCACGCGGATCGGGATGCCGTTGGGGGCGGCGCTCGGCGTTTCCGCTTGCCGGGCATGTTCGACGGCGGCATGGCGGGCCGCGTCGATCCGGACGTCCCGCCGGCGCACATGGATGAACAGCCCTTCCGGCTTCATCGTCAGCGTGTGCTTGATCTGCAGTTCATAGCCCGGGTCCGCCGGGGTGATGTCGAAGCGCTGCAGGAGCTTGGCCAGGAAGAGCATGGCCTCCTGCAGGGCAAAGCCCCGGCCGATGCAGGAGCGCTGCCCGTTGCCGAAAGGCTTCCACGCATTGGCGGGGATTGCCGCGGCCCGCTCCGGGGAGAACCGTTCCGGGTCGAAGATGCCGGCGTCCTCACCCCACGCCGCCTTGTCCCGGTGCAGCCGCGGGAGCAGGACCAGGATGGGCTGGCCCGCGGGGACTTCGTAGCGGCCGCCCAGCGTCGTGTCCTCGAACGGCGCCACGTTGAAGGCCGGGGCGGTAGGCCAGAGCCGAAGCGTCTCCTTGAGGATCTGGTCCAGATACCCCAGCCGGGGCAGGTGCTCGAACCTGGCGCTTTCGGAGCCCAGGACCTCGTCCACCACGGCGTGCGCCTTGGCCAGCACCGCCGGATGCCGCATCAGCTCGTAGAGGGCGAAGGACAGCAGGCCGCTGGTGGTCTCATGCCCGGCGATCAGGAAGGTGACCATCTGATAGCGGATGTTCTCATCGGACAGCCGCTCGCCGGTCACCGGGTCCGCCGCGTTGAGCATGGTGTCGAGGATGTCCTCGCTGCCCGCCGGGCTGGGATTGCGCCGCCGGTCGCTGATCATCTGCTCGGCGACCTCGAACATCAGGGCATTGTCTTCCTCGAGCTGGTGCCGCCGGCGCAGCATGATCTTGTTCTGCACCGGGAGCCTGCGGGCCCGATCCCCGGATTCGACCAGGGCGCGGACCATGGCCCCGACGAAGGGATGCATCTCCTCCCGGTAGAGACTGTTGAACCGGTATTTGAACGAGCACAGGGCGATCGTGTCCAGCGTCAGGCGGGTGGTGTTGTCCGGAACGTCGATCCGGGCCGTGGGGCCGAGCCTTTCCCACTTGAGCAGCAGCTGCTCGACGATGTCGTCCATGCCCGCGAACATCCGCTTCAGCGCTGCCGGCCCGAACGCCGGCATCAGGATCCGGTGTGCCTTTTGCCAGTTGGGTTCCTGTGTTTCCGCGGTGAACAGGCCATCGCCGGCGAATTGCCGCACCTCCCGGAGGGCGACGCCGAGCACCTTGCCAAAGCGGGATTCGTCGCACACCTCGTTGACGAGCTCCTGGGAGGAGAGGGCGACGATGCTGCGGTTGAAGAATTGAATGCGGACGATGGGGCCGTACTGCTCGGCCACCTCGACCAGCCCCAGAATGCCCTTGCTGGAGTCGATATCGGGCAAGTTGCCCACTACCGGCCGCGGGGGAGGCTGCGGTATGGGGACGGTGGCTGAAGGCATGGGCCCTCCTAAGCGGTCGCCAATATGACGCTTGTGAGCACTGCGCGCTGCCGGACCGGACGAGACCGTCCTGCAGGGATCCACGATACTCCGCTCGGATCCCGGGCAGAATAGCTGCTCGCGGCTCCTTCATGCCCCTGCGAGACGGCCACCGGGACGGGCTCCCGGTGCTTCGCCTGTCTCCCGCCATTGCGGCGGAAGCAGGCCCAGGGATCCAAGGGGCTGGGTGATGTGCATGATCAATGGCCAGAAGACTTACTTTTCATTGAAGAAAGTCGCAAAACAATGAGGAGGAACATACATTGTGACCATGACCGCTCTCGATGACCTTGACCGCAGGCTCCTCTCCGCCCTCCGTGAGGACGGCAGGGCCTCGGTGGCCAGCCTGGCGCGCCGGCTTGATGTCGCCCGGGCCACGGTCAACAGCCGGCTGGAGCGGCTGGTGGCATCCGGGACCATCGTCGGCTTCACGGTCCGGGTCCGTGACGAGCTCGATCCGCTGGCGATCCGCGCCATTGCCCTGATCGCAGTGGAAGGCAGGACCACGGACAGGGTTATCCGCCAGCTCAGGGGCTTTCCGGAAATCACGGCACTGCACACCACCAACGGCGGGTGGGACCTTGTGGCCGAACTCCGTACCGAGAGTCTCATTGAATTCGACCAGGTCCTGGGGCGGATCCGGGGAGTCGATGGCGTTGTCAATAGCGAAACGAGCCTCCTGCTGAGCTCCGTGCTGCGCTAGGGATCAGGGAGTCCGCAGGGTCCAGTCAACATAATGTGCAATGGACTTCGTCATTATGCTCAGTTGTGCAACAAAAAGCTTGCTAGTTGGCAATTGAGGCTGCATATCGCCGAACTCTAGAGTTGTTGCATCAGCAGTCAACTAGAGAATGAGGGGGCGCAATGACGCGCTTTGTCGATGTCCACAATATGGTGCGCTGGGTTGCCGGACGAGGGCCGGAGAACATCATTTCCGCCATGATCGAGTACGTCGAGAATGACTTCCGGCGCTGGGAATCGTTCGACAAGACTCCCCGGGTCGCCAGCCACACGCCGTTCGGCGTCATCGAGCTCATGCCCACGAGCGATCACGAGACCTACGGTTTCAAGTACGTCAACGGCCACCCGTCCAACCCTGCGCGCGGTTTCCAGACCGTGACAGCGTTTGGCGTCCTGGCCGACGTCCACAACGGCTATCCCACGTTCCTCACCGAGATGACGGTGCTGACTGCGCTGCGCACCGCGGCGACGTCCGGCATGGTGGCGAAGAAGCTCGCCCGTGCCGACTCGCGCGTTATGGCGATGATCGGCAGCGGAAGCCAGTCCGAGTTCCAAGCCCTCGCGTTCCGGAGTGCCCTGGGTATTTCCACGCTCCGGGTATGGGACACGGATCCCGCCGCGCTCAGGAAATTCGTGGCCAACATGGCGCCGCTGGGCTTCGACATTACGGTCGCCACGTCCGCGGCGGATGCGGTGCGGGGCGCCGATGTCATCACCACGTGCACCGCGGACAAGGCCAACGCCACCATCCTCACGGCGGATCTGATTGAGCCGGGCGTCCACATCAATGCCATCGGCGGGGACTGCCCCGGGAAGACCGAGCTTGAGTCGGCGATCCTCGGACGCGGCGACGTCTTTGTCGAGTACACCCCCCAAACCCGCATCGAAGGGGAGATCCAGCACATGCCGGCCGACTTTGGGGTAACGGAGTTTTGGCAGGTCCTCACGGGCAAGGCACCCGGACGAACCGACGATGCACAGATCACCATCTTTGATTCAGTCGGCTTTGCCATTGAGGACTTCTCCGCCCTACGGTTCGTGCGCGACGCCGTCGACGGCACCGAATTCTTCGTGGAGATCGACCTCGTGGCCAGCCCGGAGGACCCGAAGAACCTGTTCGGCCTCGTCGGCGCCCTTTCCCCGGTCGGCTCGTAGGCCTGCGATGTCCGTTCAAGCCCCCTCCGCCGTCGTCCTCGTGAGGCCGCACGCCTTCATGCCCAACGCGGCGACTGCATCGGACAATGCCTTCCAGATGGCCTTCCAGATGCCGGCTCATCCCGGGGACCGGCAAACGCTGGCCGCCGCCGCCCGTCACGAGGTGACGGGGCTGGCGGAGGCACTGGAGGCGGCCGGCGTCACGGTGCACCTGTTCGAGGACTATGACGAAACCCGCCCGGACAGCGTGTTTCCCAACAACTGGCTCTCCACCCATGCGGGCGGCCGCATCGGGATATTCCCGATGTACGCCCCCAACCGCCGCCACGAACGCCGCAGCGACATTCTGGACTTCCTGAAGACCCACTACCGGGTGCAGGACGTCGTCGACTACTCCGGGCTGGAAATGGACAACGTCTTCCTGGAGGGAACCGGGGCCATGGTCCTGGACCACAGCTCCCGTGTGGCCTATGCCGCACGGTCCCGCCGGGCCGACCCCGTGGCGCTGGAGCGGTTCTGTACCAACTTCGGCTATGAGCCCATGCTGTTCGACGCGCTCGACGCAGACGGCACCGCCGTCTATCACACGAATGTGATGATGTCCGTGGCGACGGACTTCGCGATGGTCGGACTGGATCTGATCCCGTCGGCGGAGCGCCGGCGTGAGGTGATGCAGCGGCTTTCCGGCGGTGGACGGACGGTGATCGAGCTGAACTCCCACCAGATCTGCAATTTCGCGGGCAACGCGATCGAGCTCCAGGGCACCGAAGGCCGCGTGCTGGCACTGTCCCGGCGGGCCCTGGGAACCCTGACGGCGGAACAGAAGGCCATCATCGAAAGAAGCTGCACCCTGCTGCCCGTCGACGTTCCCACGATCGAACTGGCCGGAGGGTCCGTGCGATGCATGATCGCCGGAATCCATCTCGACCGCAGGCCCGTTCCGGCCGGCGCCGGAGGCTGAGCCGGTTCCCTAGCCGCTGAAATCCCCGGCGTTCCGGCGGAACGTGCCCAGGATCCGGATCAGCTGGTCCACGTCCTGGTCCCCGAAGCCCGACTGGCCGAAGACCTCGGAGTTCAGCACCGCCGTCGCCTGTTTGGCCAGGGTGCGGCCCTCCGGGGTGAGTTCGATCAGCGTGGTGCGTCCGTCCGTGGGGTGCGGCGAGCGGATCACCAGCCCGGCCTCCTGGAGCCGGTCCACGGCGTTGGTGACCGAGGTGGGATGGACCTGCAGGAGCGCGCTGGCCTTGTTCATGGGCAGCGCGCCGCTGCGGGCGAAACTGAGCAGCGCCAGCAGCTCGTACCGGGCAAAGGTCAGCCCGAACGGCTTCAGGACGGCTTCGATCCGGCCCAGCAGAATCTGCTGGGTCCGCATGATGGCGGTGATGGCGGCCATCGGGGCGGCGACGTCGGACCAGCCGTGGCGCTCCCAGTTCAGCCGGGCGTCGGCGATCGGATCGCGCGGCAGCGGCGTTCCCACGCTCAGCCCTGGCCCTTCAACCCTGGGAAATCGGCGTCGGAATACTCGATGCCCAAGCCATCCGGAACGGGCCCGCCGCCGTGCCGTACTTCCTCGCTGTGGCGCAGTTCCACGCGCCGGATCTTGCCGGAGATCGTCTTGGGGAGCTCGGCGAACTCCAGCCGGCGGATCCGCTTGAACGGGGCCAGATGCTCGCGGCAGTACCGCAGGATGTCCTCGGCGAGCTCCGGGCCGGGCTGGTGCCCGGCCGCCAGGACCACGAACGCCTTCGGCACCGAGAGCTTGAGCGGGTCGGGGGAGGGGACGACGGCGGCCTCCGCCACCGCCGGGTGCTCGATCAGGACGCTCTCCAGTTCGAACGGGGACAGCCGGTAATCCGAGGACTTGAAGACGTCGTCGCCGCGGCCCACATACGTGATGATGCCGCGCTCGTCCCGGCTCGCCATGTCCCCCGTGTGGTAGTAGCCGTCGCGGAAGGCCTCCGCCGTCTTCTCCGGATCGCCGTAGTACGCCTTCATGAGCCCCACGGGGCGGGGGTCCAGGCGCAGGCAGAGCTCGCCGTCGTCGGACTCCTCACCCGTGGCGGGGTCCACAAGCACCACGTCGTAGCCGGGCAGCGGCTTGCCCATGGCGCCGATCTTGATCGGCTGGCCCGGGGTGTTCGCGATCTGCACGGTCGACTCGGTCTGCCCGAAGCCGTCGCGGATGGTCTGGCCCCAGGCGCGGTGGACCTGGTCGATCACCTCGGCATTGAGCGGTTCGCCGGCGGACACCACCTTGGTGGGCGGGTTTTTCAGCAGGGTGAGATCGGCCTGGATCAGCATCCGCCACACCGTGGGCGGGGCGCAGAAGCTGGTCACGGATTCGCGGTCCATCTGCTCCATGAGGGCCTTGGCGTCGAAGCGTTCGTAGTTGTAGATGAACACGCAGGCCTCGGCGATCCACGGCGTGAACACATTGGACCAGGCATGCTTGGCCCAGCCCGGGGAGGCCACGTTGAGGTGCACGTCGCCCGGTTCCATCCCGATCCAGAACATCGTGGACAGGTGCCCCACCGGGTAAGACGTGTGCGTGTGCTCCACCAGTTTGGCCTTGGACGTGGTGCCCGAGGTGAAGTAGAGCAGGAGTGTCTCGTCGGCCGGGGTGGGTGCGTCCGGCGTGAAGTCCACGGCCGCCGCGGTTGCATCCGCATACTGCAGCGCCGCGCCCCGGACCGCGGCGGGGCCGGCGCCCTCGCCGATCTCGATCAGTGTGTAGTCACCCGCGACGTCGGCGAACTTGGCGATGTTGGCATGTCCGACGGCGGCCCAGGCCGCGCCGCCGCGCTCCACCCGGTCCTGGAGGTCGGCGGGTCCCATCAGGGTGGTGGTGGGGATCATGACGATGCCCAGCTTGATGCCGGCCAGCATGAGTTCCCAGAGCTCCACCTGGTTGCCGAGCATGATGATCATCCGGTCCCCGCGCCGCACGCCCTGTCCCCGCAGCCAGTTGGCCACCTGGGACGAGCGCCGGGAGAGATCCGCGAAACTGCGCCGCGTTGCGGACCCGTCCTGCTCCACGATCACCAGTGCCGGCTTGTCCGCCTTGGCAGGGTCTGCCGCGAGCTGGTCGAACCAGTCCAGGGCGAAGTTGAATTCCTCGAAGCGCGGCCACTGGAACTCGCTGCGGGCGGCCTCGTAGTCCCCACGCAAAGCCAGCAGCCGGTCCCTCGCGGCCCGGAATTCCTCAGTCACGGTCATGGTGCACCTTTCGAAAGTCTTCTGGCGCAGCCGTTCCGGGCGGTCGGTGGCACGGCGCCGTTGCCTGGGATCCCGCCAGCCCGGCGCGGTGCCTGCCTAGTGATCCCCGTCACTCTGCAATATACTAGGACATCCAAGGGTTTGGAAGAGCGGCGCTGCTCTACAGGCGGCGCATGACGAAGGGATACGTGCCCGTGCAGCCACAAGGACGTGTAAGCGGACAGGGTGCCGCCACAGCGGAACCAGACACAGCCGAATCAGACGCCCCGGCGGAGCCGCCGTTTCCCGACGCCGACCTGATGTACATCGTGGACCTGCTGCCGCCGGACGAGCAGCTCCGGTATCAGGAGGTCCGGGAATTCCTGCAGTCCCGGATCCGGGCCGCGTCGATCGACTACTGGAACCGCGAGGAGTTCCCGTTCGGCCTGCTCGCGGAACTCGGGAAGTACGGCCTGGGCGGGTTGCAGACGGACGGCACGTCCAAGCTCTTCAAGGGCCTCATGTATGTCGAGGTGGCCCGCGCCGACGTCTCCCTCTCCGCGCTCGTGGGCATCCACAACGAACTGATCGTCGGCATGATCGATCAGCTCGGCTCCGAGGAGCAGAAGGCCCGCTGGCTCCCCGGCCTTACCGCCTTCACCCAGCTCGGAGCCTTCGCCCTGACCGAGCCGGACCATGGTTCGGACATCGCCGGCGGGCTGGAAACCACGGCGCGGCTGGAGAACGGCGAGTGGGTCATCAACGGCGCCAAACGCTGGATCGGGGCCGGCACCATCGCGGACTTCGCCCTGGTCTGGGCCCGCGACGTCGCCGACCAGCACATCAAGGGCTTCATCGTGGAAACGGACCGGCCCGGGTACACCGCCACGAAGATCGCCAACAAGATCGGCCTGCGCATCATGCAGAACGCGGACATCGTCCTCGATGAGGTCCGCATCCCGGAGGCCAACCTGCTGCCGGGTGCCACCGACTTCTCCAAGGCCAACGAGCTCCTGCGCGATTCGCGCGCCTGGGTGGGCTGGCAGGCCGCGGGCATCCAGCTGGCCGCGTTCGACGTCGCGCGTTCCTATTCGCTGCAGCGCCGGCAGTTCGGCAAGGAACTGGCCCGCTTCCAGCTCATCCAGCAGCAGCTTGCCGAGATCCTGGGCAACGCCACCGCCTCGCTGGCCCTGATGGCCCAGCTGGCGAGGATCCAGGAAGACGGCAAGCTTGAGATGGTCCAGGCCGCGATGGCCAAATCCACCACCACGCGGCTGGCGCGGGCCTCGGTGGCCATGGGCCGGTCGCTCATGGGCGGCAACGGGATCAGCAGCGACTACGAGATGGGCAAGCTCTTCGGCGACGCCGAAATCCTCTACACCTATGAGGGCAGCTACGAAATCAATTCCCTGATCGTGGCCCGGGCCGTGACCGGTAAGTCGGCCTTCGTCTAGGCCGTGTGTCCGTCCACCCCGTGGCCGGGCCTGTTCTTGGTCGGCCGGGGTGGCGTGGCCGTAGCGGGACGTGCGGTTGCGGCCGGCGTTCTTGGCCTCGTACAGGGCCCGGTCCGCGCAGTCCAGCAGGCTGCCGGCCGCGGCGTCGCGCTGATCGCAGACGCCGGCGGAGATCGTCAGGAACCCGACGTCCCCGAACGGCTCGGACGCGATGGCCTCCCGGGCCCGTTCCGCCGCCCGCAGGGCCTCGGCGCCGTCGGTCTCCGGCAGCAGCCACACGAACTCTTCGCCGCCGAACCGGGCCACGATCTCCTTGGCGCGGGCCACCGCCCGGAGCCGCGCCGCGACCGCCGCCAGGACCACATCGCCCGTCAGGTGACCGTGGGTGTCGTTGACCCTCTTGAAGTGGTCGATATCCAGGACGACGGCGCTCAGGCTCGTCCCGCGGCTCCGGGCCAGCGCAACTTGTTCGGCGAGGTGCCGTTCCAGGGCCCGCCGGTTGGGCAGCCCGCTCAGGGAGTCGGTGGTGGCCTGGAGCTCCAGGTCGGTCCGGGCCTCCGTGTTGCCGATGGCGATCTCGACGAGCTCCGCGAACTGGGCCAGCCGCTCCATCATGGCTTCCGTGACGCCCGTGCGGGACTTCGAGGTCAGGGTCACTACGCCCCACAGGCTTCCCCCGACCCGGACCGGCGCCGCCGCCGCGGACTGGAAACCGCCGGCGCGCATCTGCTCCGCGGCCGGTCCGCCCTCCGGGCCGTAGACGACGAGGGCCGGCTTGCCGGTCACAGCCACCCGGACGGTGGCGGACTCGTCCGTGGGGGCGAAGATGTGCCGGCGGCTCAGCGTCGGCGGGAGCGCCGGCGCCATGGCGACGATTTCTGCCGACGACGCCCCCGTGAAACGGACGACGGCGGCGGAGTCCACGTTGAACAGCTCGCGGACGATTGCGGCGACCCGCTCGGAGATGTCGGCGGGGGCGGCGTTGCGGGCGACGGCGGTCGCGATCTCGTGCAGGGCCTCCCACACCTGCTGCTGCTGCAGGCGCTCCGTGACGTCAACCGCCACCACCATGCCGGCCGCGGCCTCGTCGTCGGAGTAGACCGGCCCGGCCTTCAGCCGGTAGGTGCGGTGGCCGATCTGCCGGCTCCAGGAGACCTCCCGGCCGGCGAGGGCTGCCCGGTAGCGCGGCTCGAGCTCGCTGGCGAGGTCGCCCTTGAGCACGTCCTGGATGCGCCGGCCTTCGAGCTCTTCCGTGCGGTAGCCGAAGGTCTCCAGCTCCTGGCCTTCGGCGATCAGGTAGCGCAGCTCGGCGTCGAAGAGGAGCACGAAGACGCCGGGGACGCTTCGCGCCAGGGCACGGTACCGGTCCATGTCCCGCTGCCGGCGCCGGTCGGCCAGCACCCGCTCGGTGACGTCCGTGACCAGGACAAAGAAGCCCTGCACCGCGCCGTCCCGGGTATCGGGAGTGTAGGTCACCTCGGTGAAACGCGACTCGCCCGCGGCATCCACGAGGGTCCGGTCAAACTGTTGCGGCTCTCCGGCGAGCACCCGTTCGACGTGCGGCCGGTTCGCCTCGAACACGGCCTCACCGAGCACGTCCCGGATATGCATGCCGTGCAGCTGTTGGGGTTCGAACCCGAACCACTCGCAGTAGGCGTCGTTGGCCAGGCGGCTGCGGAGTCCCGTGTCCCAATAGTTCACCAGGGCCGGGATTCCGTTGAGGACGGCCTGCAGCTGTGCCGGGATCGCCGGCAGCGGCGACAAGCCGGCATCATCCCTGTTGAGCGGGCTGCGATTAGTCATTGCCCCAGTATCCATGTCCGGCCGCGGCAGGAAAAACCGCCAGCAAATCCATCAGGCAAAAACCGTCAGGGCATAAACGGTCAGGGCATAAACCGGTAGCCGATGCCGGCCTCGGTGAGCAGATGGCGCGGGTTGGCGGTGTCCGGCTCGAGCTTGCGGCGCAGCTGGGCCATGTAGACCCGCAGGTAGTTGGTTTCCTTGGCGTACGCCGGACCCCAGACCTCGGAGAGCAACTGCTGCTGTGTGATGAGCTTTTCCGGATTCCGGACCAGCACGTCGAGCATTTTCCACTCCGTGGGGGTCAGCCGGACGTCCTGTCCCTCGCGGATGACCCTGCGCTTGCCCAGGTCCACGGTGAAGTTCTCCGTACTGACCACCGCTTCGTGTTCCGGTTCGATGCTCCGGCGCAGCAGGGCGCGGAGCCGGGCCAGGAGCTCGTCCAGGCCGAACGGTTTGGTGATGTAGTCGTCCGCGCCGGCGTCGAGGGCCTGGACCTTGTCCTCGGAGCCGTGGCGGGCGGACAGCACCAGGACCGGCACACTGCTCCAGCCGCGCAGCTCCCGGATCACCGCCGTGCCGTCCAGATCGGGCAGGCCTAGGTCCAGGATCACCACCGACGGCGGCTCCTGCGCGGCCTTGAGCAGCGCTGACCTGCCGTCCGCCGCTGTCGAGACCTCGTAGCCGTGCGCCTGCAGGGTGATGCGCAGGGCCCGCAACAGGTGGGGATCGTCGTCGACCACCAGGACGGCAGTCATAGACTGACCTGCCCGGTGTCCTGGTGGGTTTCCTGGCCGGTGACGGCCAGCGGTGGCCGGCGGCGGCGGCCGGTCAGCGCCGATTGCGGCTCCAGCGGGGCCTGTTCCGGAGGGGCATCAAAGGGCACGCCGGTGGAGAGCGGCAGGGTGATCACCATGGTCAGGCCCCCGCCCGGCGTCGCCTCTGCCGCCAGCCGTCCGCCCATCGCCTCGGTGAATCCCTTCGCCACGGCCAGGCCCAGCCCGACGCCGGCGCCCTGGGCGTCGTCGTCGAGGCGCTGGAACGGGCGGAACATGTCCAGGACCCGTTCCGCCGGGACACCCCGGCCGTGGTCGATGATGCGCAGCTCGCCCGCGGGACGCCCGCGGAGCGTGGCCGGGCTGAGCCCGCCGGCGGCTCCCACCACCACGATGTCCGAATCCGGGGCGTACTTGACGGCGTTCTCGACGATGTTTGCGACCACGCGCTCCAGCATGCCCTGGTCGGCATCGATCTCGGGCATGTTGGCTGGAAGCTCCACCCGCACCCGTCCCGGCGGGACGCCATGCAGCGCGCCGGGGATCACCTCGTACCAGCGGAGGGGGCGCAGCTGGGGGCTGACCGAGTCGGAGGTGATGCGGGACATGTCCAGCAGGTTGCCGACCAGCAGGTCGAGCCGGTCGGAGCATTCCTCGATCGTGGCCAGCAGTTCCTGCTCTTCCTGCGGGGTGTACCGGACGCCGGTCCCCCGGAGGCCGCCGACGGCGAGCTTGATCCCGGCCAGCGGTGTCCGCAGATCGTGGGAGACCGCGCGGAGGATGGACGTGCGCATGGTGTTGCTCTCGGCCAGGCGCATCATTTCGCGCCGGCTGGCCACGAGCTGCTGGCGCTCCAGCTGGGCGGCCAGGTGCACGCCGAAGGCTGCGAGGAGCCGCCGGTCGCTGGCCGGCAGGATCCGGCCGTAGAGGACCAGCCGGGTGGTGGGGTCGATCTCCTCGACGTTCTCGCCGTCGGGGCTTGTCGCCGGCCGGAACGTCGCCGGCGGACGCCAGGAGCCGCCAGGTTCCGCCGCCGAAGAGATCCGCCCCGCGGACTTGGCTGAAGAGAGCCGCCCCGCGGACCTGGAAGACGGTCCGTGGCCTGCTCGAGCAACGACTGGACGGTGTCCTCCGAACCGGCGGCCCCGCGGGTGAGATCACTGAGCGTGGTGGCCTCGGCCCTGGCCCGGGCGGCCTCCTTCGAGCGGCGCGCGGACAAGTCCACCACCACGGCCACGGCAGCCGACACTCCGAGGAAGACGAAGAGCGCCAGGAAGTTCTGCGGATCGCTGATGGTCAGGTTGCCGGTGGGGGGCGTGGAGAAGTAGTTCACCAGCAGGCTGCTCCACAGGGCCGCCAGGACCGCGGGCCACAGCCCGCCCACCAGGGCCACCGCCACGGAACCGCTGAGCTGGACCAGCATGGCGGTGGCTACGTTCTGCTGCGGATTCAGGAACACGAGGAGCAGTTGCAGGAGCGCAGGCAGGAGCACCGCGAGGAGCAGGCCCACCGCAACCCGGGCCCGGCCGAGGTCGCGGGGGCGCGGCACCCCCGTGCCCTGGCCGCCGAGCGGATGCGAGACCATGTGGACATCGATGTCGCCGGAGTCGCGGACCACCCGGGTGCCGACCCCGCCACCGAGGAGGGTTCCGATCAGCCCGGCGAGGCTCTTGTGGCGCGAGATCCCGACCACGATCTGGGTGGCGTTGACGCTGCGGGCGAAGTCCAGCAGGGCGGCCGCCGGGTCTTCTCCGGCGACGATATGGTAGCTGCCGCCCAGGTCCTGGATCAGCCGCCGTTGCCGTTCGAGCGCCTGCGGTGACTCCGAGGCGACACCGTCGGCGGCGCGCACATGGACGGCCAGGAGGTCCCCGCCGCTGACCCGGGTCAGGATGCGTGCCCCGCGCCGGATGAGCGCCTCCCCTTCGGGGCTCCCGGTCAGGCCCACGACGATGCGCTCGCGGGCCGGCCAGCTGGCTTCAATGCCCTGTTCGGCCCGGTACTTGGCCAGCCCCTCGTCCACCCGGTCGGCCAGCCACAGCAGGGCGAGCTCGCGCAGCGCACTGAGGTTGCCCAGCCGGAAGTAGTTGGACAGGGCGGCATCGATCTTGTCCGCGGCGTAGATCTTGCCGTCGCCCAGGCGCTGGCGGAGCAGTTCAGGCGGGATGTCGACCAGATCGATCTGGTCGGCGCGGCGCACGACGTCGTCCGGCACCGTCTCCGCCTGGCGGACGTCGGTGATGGCGCTGACGACGTCGCCGAGGGACGCCAGATGCTGGATGTTGACCGTGGACAGGACATTGATGCCGGCGTTGAGGAGTTCGTCGACGTCCTGCCAGCGCTTCTGGTTGCGGCTGCCCGGGACGTTGGTATGGGCGTATTCGTCCACCACCGCGGTTTCGGGGGCGCGGGCCAGGACGGCGTCGAGGTCCATTTCCTCGAACTCCGTGCCCCGGTAGGGCAGGCGCCTGGGCGCGATGATCTCGAGGCCCGCCATGAGGGCCCTGGTGTCTGCGCGTCCGTGGTCCAGGGCGAACGCGACGGCGACGTCCTCGCCGCGCTCGCCGAGGCGGTGGGCTTCCTCCAGCATCTCGTAGGTCTTGCCCACTCCGGGCGCGGCCCCCAGGAAGATCCGCAGCGTTCCACGTGCCATGTCGTCATTCTGTCACTTGGAGACGGACACGGGCGACGCGGCGCCGGCCTGAAGCGCCGCGTTAAGGAACCATCAGGATTGTCCGCCGGACGGTGGCTGCGGCTGCGGGGGCTGGTACTGTCGCGGACGGAAGCGGCGCGGTGCGTCGCGTGGAAAGGACATTATGACCACGCTCAGCCGGCCCCCGGCAGACCCCTCGGCGCTGCGGCCCGGTGCCGGGGATCACTTCAGGAACTGGCTGCTGTTCGGCCTCCAGGACGCCAAGGGAATCCATCAGGGGCCCGGGGCGGTCAGCGACAGCCACCTGAAAAAACACACGTGGTGGCAGGTCATGTGCCTGACCGGCGTGGACTACTTCTCCACGCTGGGCTACCAGCCCGCCATTGCCGCGCTCGCGGCCGGTGTGATCTCGCCGCTGGCCACCCTGGTCCTGGTCGCCGTGACCTTGCTGGGCGCGCTGCCGGTGTACCGCCGGGTTGCCGGCGAAAGCCCGCGCGGTGAAGGGTCCATCGCCATGCTGGAACGCCTGTTGCCGCGCTGGGGCGGGAAACTCCTGGTCCTGGTGCTGCTCGGCTTCGCCGCCACTGACTTCATGATCACCATGACGCTCTCCGCCGCCGACGCCACAGCCCACGCCATCGAGAACCCCTTCGCTCCCGCCTGGATGCAGGGCCAGAACGTCGCGGTGACGCTGGTCCTGCTGGCCATGCTCTCCGCGGTGTTCCTGCGCGGCTTCAAGGAGGCGATCGGCGTCGCCGTGGTCCTCGTGGGGCTCTACCTCGGGCTGAATGTCATTGTGGTCGTCACGACGATCTTCGAAGTGATCGGCCACCCGGTGGCCGTCGACAACTGGTGGCTGGCCCTGACCACATCCCACGGCAACCCGCTGATGGTGGTGGGCATCGCGCTGCTGGTCTTCCCCAAGCTGGCCCTGGGCCTCTCGGGCTTCGAGACCGGCGTCGCCGTCATGCCGCAGATCCGCGGCCACGCAACGGACACCGAGGAGAACCCCGAGGGCCGGATCAAGGGTGCACGCCGCCTGCTGACCACGGCCGCCGTGATCATGAGTGCGTTCCTTGTCACCACAAGCTTCACCACGGTGGTGCTCATCCCGGAGCAGGACTTCCAGCCGGGCGGCCCGGCGAACGGGCGTGCCCTGGCCTTCCTCGCGCACGAATACCTGGGCGCGGGCTTCGGCACGGTGTACGACATCAGCACCATTGCCATCCTGTGGTTTGCCGGCGCCTCCGCCATGGCCGGGCTCCTGAACCTCGTTCCCCGCTACCTGCCCCGGTACGGCATGGCGCCGGAATGGGCCCGCGCCGTCCGGCCGCTGGTCCTGGTGTTCACGCTTGTGGCGTTCCTGATCACCTGGCTCTTCGACGCCGACGTCGACGCCCAGGGCGGCGCCTACGCCACCGGCGTCCTGGTCCTGATGACGTCGGCGGCGGTCGCCGTGACCTTCTCCGCGCGCAGCCAGCGGCAACGCAAGCGCACCATCGGGTTCGGGACCATCGCCGTCGTGTTCATCTACACCACCGTGGCCAACATCTTTGAGCGGCCGGAAGGCATCCGGATCGCGGCGATGTTCATCCTCGGGATCATCGTCATCTCCCTGCTCTCGCGCATCCGGCGCTCCTTCGAGCTCCACGCCACGCATGTGCGCATGGACACCCCGGCCCTGGAATTCCTGGCCGCCAACGAGACCGGCCCCATCGCGATCATCGCCCACGAGCCGCTGCGGCTCAGTGCGGAGGCGTACCGGGACAAGCTGACGTCCGCCATCGAGGTCAGCCACCTGCCGGTGGACTACCAGGCCCTGTTCCTGGAAGTGGTGGTGGACGACTCCTCGGACTTCGAGACCGAGCTCGAGGTCCGCGGCGTGGTCCGGCACGGGTACCAGATCCTGGAGGTCCACGGGCCCGTGGTGCCCAACACGATCGCCTCGGTGCTGCTGCACATCCGCGACGTCACCGGACTGATGCCGCACATCTACTTCCGCTGGACGGAGGGCAACCCGATCACCAACCTCCTGCGGTTCCTGGCCTTCGGCGAAGGCGAAATCGCTCCGGTCACCCGTGAAGTGCTGCGCGAGGCCGAGCCGGACGTCACCCGGCGGCCCTGGGTCCACGTCGGCTGACACTGTTTGCTGACACCGGGAACACAAACGCCCCTCCGGAGGAATCCTCCGGAGGGGCGTTGTGGTCTTCGGGGAAAGTGCCCCGGCCGGGCGGCCGGGACATTATCCGGAGTACTTAGAGCGGGCGGATGTTCTCAGCCTGCGGGCCCTTCGGGCCCTGCGTGACGTCGAATTCAACCTTCTGGTTCTCGTCCAGCGAGCGGTAGCCGCTGGTAGCGATTGCCGAGTAGTGGGCGAAAACGTCGGCCGACCCGTCATCCGGGGCAATGAAGCCAAAACCCTTTTCGGCGTTGAACCATTTAACTGTGCCTGTAGCCATGCCTTTATCCTTCTGAAATGCTGCTGATCTCCGGCGGCCATAAGGCCAACGGCTGCGGAGACATTCGTCCGCTGTCCCCCAACGTACGGGGCGACGGCCCCCTGTGCAAGAGTCTGACGGGGGTCTTCGCATCGGCAAGCTGCTTCAGTCATTCCGAAGCGGGGGCGTCGAAGAGCTCAATCAGGTCCCGGCTGATCTGGTACGGCGACGTCTCGCTCGGGCTGTGACCGCCCCGGTAGACCGCAATTTTCGCCCCGATCGACTGTGCGAAGCACCGGTGCAGCGCCAGCGGCCAGAGATCGTGTTCCCCGACGGCGACAAACTTCGGCAGCGTCGCTGCCGCCAGAAGCTGCCGCAGATCGGGGGTGTTTTGCATGAGGCCGATGATGTCGACGACCGAGGCGCGGCGCGTGAACGCGAATCTGCTTTTTACGAACCGCAGCCGTTTGGGCGCCACCCTGGCGACATTGCTGCGGATGCCCCAGATCATCAAGGCGGCGCCGACCCGGCCGTTGACCCAGCCGCTGAACCAGCCGACGAAGGGCAGTCCGCGGAAACACTGTCCGGGCTCCGGGGGGCAACTGATCAAGGTCAGGCTCCGGAACTTCTCGGGCCGTTGTTGGAAGGCCAGCTGGGCGACGGTTGCCGCGAAGGAGTACCCCACCACGTGTGCCGCGCCTTCCCCGGCGTCGAGCATGGCGATGAGGTCGTCACGGAAGAGCTCGTAGTCGTAGTGGGTCCGCGGCGGAACGAGGTTTTCCGGGCCGGCCTGGCCGGATTCGTACTGCCCCGCGATGTCGCAGCTGAGGACAAAATAGCCGGCCGCGGCGAGCTCGGGCAGCATGAGGATGAAGTCTTCTTTGGAGCCGGTAGCGCCCGGAATGAGCAGGACGCGCGGGTTGCCGGGATCCCCGGCGGTGATGGTCGCGAGGGTGCCGCTTGGTGCCTCGAACTCGCCGCGCACCACGCCTTCCGGCAGGGCGGACCAGTCGAAGTCCGGCAGCGCGGCATCCCGGCGGGCGGCAACATCCACCAGCCCCGAACCGAAGCCTTCGGGCTCGGGAACCGGGGTGTCCTGTGCGTTGCTGCCGGCAGACACCATGCTCCTAACATAGCCCCTTGGCTTCCGGCGGACCTCCGGCGGATCCGCCTGCCGGACCTGCCGCGGCCGGAAGGCCGGAGCCGGCCCGGCGCCGGTGCAAAGTCAGGGAAAAGCTAGGGGAACCGCGGGTCAGCCGGCCAGAGTGCTGGCGGTCTTCGCGGGGGAGAGCGGGGCGTCCACCTGCCGCACCGTTCCGGCGGATCCGTCCACGGTCACTCGCTGGCCGGTCCGCAGAAGGGTGGTCGCGTCCGGCACGCCCACCACGGCCGGGATGCCGTATTCGCGGGCCACCACGGCCCCGTGCGAGATCACCCCGCCCATCTCCATCACCAGGGCGCCGGCGGTCATGAACAGCGGTGTCCAGCCCGGGTCGGTGGACGGTGCCACGAGGATTTCCCCGGGCTCGAGGTGGGCGCCCACCGGGTCCAGGATGACCCGGACCGTTCCGGTGGCGCTGCCGGCCGACGCCGGTGTCCCGGCGAGGGCGTCGGAGGCGGGGGACTTGGCCATCACCGCGGCCTCCACATCGGTGCCGTCGGAGAGCAGGAGCCGCGGAATCCGGCGTCGTCGCAGTTCGACGTCGTAGAGCCGGCGGCGGCCCGCCACGATGCCTTTGAGGTCGGCACCCCGCAACCCCACACGGACCTCGTCGAATTCCAGGAAATACACATCGTCCGCGGCGGCGATCGAACCGGACCGGGCCAGTTCGGCGCCGATCTCGTTGAACTGGCGGCGCATCTCCGCGAGCGTGAGGACGATGTAGAACTTCGGCAGTTCGCGCAGTCCCGACAACTGCCGGGTCCGGCGCAGGCAGAACTCCACCGCCCGCGCCCGGAGCTGGCCCCGGGCCCGGGTCCGTTCCACAAGGTCGCGGATCCTGGCCTCGGCGTGTTCCTCCGCGCGGGCGAACTGCCGGTCGGGGGCCTGCTCGGGGTCCTCCACATGGAGGTAGTTCGAGATCATGCCGAGGATATGGTCCGGCTTCTCCGACCACCGCGGCATGCCAAGGTCTATCTCCGCCACGGCACGGTGGCCGTAGCGGTCCAGGAACCCGTGCAGTCCGGTCTGCGCCACCGTGGGCAGCGTCCCGGCCGCGTACATGGCGGCCAGCTCTCCCGGACCGTGGGCCAGGAACGCCTCGCGGGACGCGTCATTCGCGCCGATGGTGACGGCCAGCTGCCAGAGTTCAAGGTCCATCTCGGTGGTGACGTTGTTCGGCAGCCCCCGCAACACCGCCTCGAGTTCCCGCGGCTCCGCGATGCCGCGCAACAGCCTGCGGGCAGCGGCCAGCATGAGGTAACCGACGGACGGCCCGGGCAGCGTGGCCAGGATCAGCTCGTCCACGGTGCGCTCCAGGATGCGCTCGGCGTGATCGAGCCGGCCAAAGGCGGTGGCCGGTTCCGGCAGGACCAGCTCCGCCTCGAGGCGCTTTCCGTAGTCGAAAGCGTGGCGCAGTTCTGCGGCCGGCCGCGCCCCGGCCCGCAGCAGGGCCGGAATCACCCGGGCCAGAAGCGCCAGGTTGGCCATGTTGTCCGCGCTGCGTGCTGCAGCCCTGCCGGCCTCCGGTTTCGGCGGGGCCTGCGTTGCCGCGGCGCCGGGACGCGTCCGCCGCGGCGGCCGTTCGCGCACGCCGAACCGCGGATCCTCCAGCAACGCCGGGAAAACCGCGCCTGACCTCCCGTCCGCCAGCGGGAGCATCCGCAGCAGGTAGCGTCGGCCGTACTTGTTGTGAACGAAGGGCGTCATGTCCACGTACATGCGCAGCCCCGGGTTGACGTACTTCCACGGTCCCTTGCGGTTCCGCATTGAGCCCAGCACGGAGAGCCCCATCGGGGTGAGCGGGCGGGTCAGGCCCTGGAGCAGGGTGCCGCACAGGTACACGCGGGTGTCAGTGGCGGCCACGGACTCCGTGCCAAGGGGTTCGGCGGCAGCGGGGTCCGGCAACGGATACAGCGTGGTGATGGGCCGCGACTGCGTTACCCAGATCTTGCCGGAAGCGTCGATCACCCATTCCACATCCTGCGGGGCACCGAACAGCCGCTGGATGGTATCGGCCAGCGCCGTCAGTTCGCGGATCCGGGCGTCGTCCAGGGCCGGCGGCCGGCCGGCCGGGGGCCGCTCCGGCGAGCGGAGCAGGACACGTCCCGTGGCCGTATCCACGACGAAATGGTCCGGGTTCACGCTGCCGGAGACGACCGCCTGGCCCGGCCCGGCGCTCGCATCGATGACCGTTTCGGTCCGGGTGCCCGTGACGGGATTGGCGGTGAACAGCACACCGGCGGTGGTGGCGGCGACGACGTCCTGGACGACGACGGCGAGTCCGACCTCGCGATGGCTGATCCCGTTGGTGGAACGGTAGGCCACGGCCCGTTCGGTCCAGAGTGAGGCCCAGCAGCGCCGGACCGACTCGACCACGGCATCGGCTCCGGAGATGTTGAGGAAGGAATCCTGCAGTCCGGCGAAGCTGGCGAACGGCAGGTCCTCGGCGGTGGCGGAGGACCTGACCGCCACGGCGGCATCGGGGCCGAGCGCGGCATACGCGGCGCGGACGGCGGCATCCACATCGGCGGGAATCGGCGCGGTCACGATCATTTCCCGCGCTTGCCGTGCCAGTTCGCGCAGGTCAGGTTCGGGGTGGACAAGTTCCGCGTCCAGGCGCGCCGCCAGTGCGCGCCAGTGCGGCCGGGGCGGCCTTCCGGTAGGCGGCCGTGGTGAGGCAGAAGCCGCGTGGCACGGGGAACCCGGCCGCCATGAGCTTGCCGAGGTTCATGGCCTTGCCGCCCGCGAGCGGCAGGGGAGCGGAACCCAGTTCACTGAGATCCACGACGAGACTTTCCGGCGCCCTGCCCTCTGCAGAACCCATTTCCCTGCTCCCACGTCCTGTCCGCGTATTCAACTACGGCCGCTTGCGGGCTCTGTGCCCGGCGGCGGGGCCACTCTGCCTGGTGTTGCTGCAGAGCTACTGGCCGGCGTCGGCCTCGCCGGTGTCCTCCCAGATCACATCCAGGTTGCGGAAGACCGGCGGACCGTCGCAGAGGGCGGCCATCTTGGCGGCGAATTCGGAGGTCTCGGGCCGGTTGGAGTTCTCCATGGCCGACTCGTAGGAGTCGAACTCAACGATCGTGAGGTAAGTTCCGGGGCGGTCACGGTCGGCAGTGGCCATGATGCGGCGGAACGTCGGGGCCGTGGTCCCCTCCGTTCTCGACGGGCGGCCGAGTTGCTCGATCTCCTCGATGCGGGACGTCTGGAATTCGATGATCTGCACAAACCTGGCCATGACGGCTCCTCGACGGCGGCGGATGCTGATGCGCTTCACGCTAGACCCTCGTACTTGCGGGTGCAAGGGCACGTGCAAGGGCAGGGGCAAGCGGCCGCGCGGGATCCGGCGCCGCCGCCGTCGAGAGTCCTGCTACGGGGTCAGCAGGACCTTGATGGCGCGCCGTTCGTCCATGGCGCGGTAGGCCTCGGGCGCCTCCTCAAGGGGCATGACCGAGTCGAACACCCGGCCCGGATTGATGGTGCCGTCGAGCACGTCGGCCAGCAGCTCCGGGATATACGTCCGGGCCGGGGCCATGCCGCCGGCGATCGAGATGTTGGTGTCGAACAGGAAGCGCAGCGGGGCCTCCGCGCCGCCGGTGGGGACGCCGACAAAGCCGAGGGCGCCGCCCGGGCGGACGCTGTGCAGCGCCTGGTCCATGGATTCCTTGGTCCCCACGCACTCCAGCACGGAGTCGGCCAGCACGCCGCCGAGCAGTTCGCGGACCTTGGCCACGCCGTCGTCTCCGCGTTCGGCGACGATGTCCGTGGCCCCGAATTCGCGGGCGATCGCCTGGCGGTCGGCGTGCCGCGACATGGCGATGATCCGCTCCGCGCCGAGGCGCTTGGCGGCGAGCACGCCGCAGAGCCCGACGGCGCCGTCGCCCACCACAACCACCGTCCGGCCGGGGCCGGCCTTGGCGGCGAGGGCCGCATGGTGGCCGGTGGCCATGACGTCGGAGAGCGTGAGCAGGCTGGCGCGGAGCGCGTCGTCCGGATCCGTGACGCCCGGGACCTTGACCAGCGTGGATTCGGCGAGCGGCACGCGGACAGCCTGGCCCTGGCCGCCGTCGATTTTCAAACCGGTGTCATCCTTGCCGCCCCAGCCGGCCAGGTGGTCGCAGGCCACCGTGACGCCGTTGAGGCACTGCGGGCACTCGCCGCAGCTGACCACGAAGGGCGCGATCACGAAGTCGCCCACGGCGAGCTCGGTGACGTCCTCGCCGATGCTTTCGACCGTGCCGATGAACTCGTGTCCGATTGCGGACGGTTTGTGGGTGGGCCTGACCCCGCGGTAAGGCCACAGATCCGAGCCGCAGACGCAGGAGGCGGTGACCTTCACGACGACGTCGGTGGGCAGCTGGACCGTGGGGTAGTCGCGATCTTCGACTCGGATGTCGCCGGGACCGTGGATGATGGTGGCGCGCATGGGGGCTCCTCGCATGGTGGTGGGTGGGCTTGGACCGAGTTTAGTCGTCCCGGACCGCCGAGGTCCCCTCGGGTAGCCGGGGACAGCCGGGCGGCGGGCCTGCTGGTCCCGGCCCCGGAATGACGAACACCACCCGGATCTGCGGTTCGGCCCTTGTGCTTGCCGCCGTCCCTGGCCTTGTATTGATCGCCAAGGGCACCCGCACGAACCGCTCTAACCTGGCCGCCGCATCGTCAGCAGCATCCTGAAGGGAATCGACATGACCTACACGCTCCCCGCCGACATCGCGGACCGGCCCATCACCATCGTCGGCGGCGGCACCCTGGGCCGGCGCATCGCCTTGATGCTTTCGCTCCAAGGCGCCGAGGTGCGCGTCTACGACACGGACCTCGCCATTGCCAGGGCTGCCATCGAGTACATCGCAACGCAGCGCCACCGCGCCGTGGAAGAGCTTGGGGGCAACCCGGCGGTCCGGCTCGCGGCCAAGGACAATCTGGTGGAGGCCCTCCGGGATTCGTGGCTCGTGGTCGAGGCGGTCCCCGAGAAGCTTGGCCTCAAGCAGGCTCTCTTCGCTGACCTTGACCACCTCGCAGCCCCGGACGCCGTGCTGGCCAGCAACTCTTCCTCGTTTGCCTCCGCCGAATTCATCGGCGGCGTGAGCAGCCCGGAGCGTGTCCTGAACATGCACTTCTACATGCCGCCATCGGTCCGTTCGGTAGAGCTGATGTCCAGCGGCCACACCGATCCGCGGATCATCGAGCTGCTCATGGCCGAGCTGCCGAAGTACGCGCTGATGCCGCACCGGGTGCGCCAGCAGAGTACCGGCTTCATCTTCAACAGGATCTGGGCGGCGATCAAGCGCGAATCGCTGCTGGTCGTGGCCGAGGGCGTGGCGGAGCCGCGGGACGTGGACGCGTTGTTCGCCGACGTCTTCAAGTCCGAAATCACCCCGTTCCGCTTCATGGACGAGGTGGGCCTGGACGTGGTCCTGGACATCGAGAACCACTACTGCGAGGTGGCCGGCGTCGAGAACAAGTCGGCCCCCATGCTGCAGGAGTACATCGCCAAGGGCTGGCTGGGGGTCAAGAGCGGCCGCGGCTTCTACAACGACTACGCCTGACCCGTCGCCCCACCCGCACCACTAGCAACGCGGGGTCAGATCCGGCCCATTAAGCCCCCGGCATGGGCCGGATCTGACCCCGCGTTGCTTTTTGGTGCCCTGCTGGAACTACCGCCGCCCACCCGGGTAGTCGCCCAAGCCCCGCATAGTCCACCCGGTCAGGTGGTTGCGGGCCACTCCGGCTGCTGAACCACACTGAAACCAGTCCTCAATGTGGCTTGGATCACAGTCGCAAGTTGAGGAATACGCCGCTGGTGTCACCGCGCCTCAACATACAAAGGAGTATCAATGGAACGGCTCATTAACATCGACAACGGTGGGACGCTGACCGATATCTGTGTCTGGGACGGTGAGAATTTTTCGTTCACGAAGACTCTCACGACGCCCTTTGACCTCTCCCAGTGTCTCTTCGACGGCATGGCCAAAGCTTCCAAGGAGATCTTCGGCGAAGAGGATCTCCCCGGGCTTCTGCACTCAACCCGTCACATCCGGTACTCCACCACCCAGGGCACCAATGCCCTCGTGGAGCGCAAGGGTCCCCGGATCGGCATCCTCACCGACAGCCCCGCGCTGGCCGGCGAGCTCCGCAACGGCGAGGCGGCAGCTGCGCTGTTCGACGACCTGGTCGGCACGCGGGTGGCAGTCATCAACGCTGAACAGGACGTGGAGGCGCTCGCCCAGGAAATCGTCAAGCATGTCAACCGGCTGACGACCGACGGCGCCGCACGGCTTGTCATCGCCATGGCGGACCGCAACAAGGAGAAGGCCGTCAAAGGCGTTCTGCTCCGGAAGTTCCCCCGCCACCTGCTGGGTTCGGTACCCATGCTGTTCTCCTGGGAATTCACGCCCGACACCGTCCAGGCCCGCCGGGTGTGGTCCGGAATCATCAATTCGTTCCTGCATCCCACCATGGAGCGGTTCCTCTACAGCACCGAGCACCGGCTGCGCGACCATAAGGTCAAGAACCCGCTCCTCATCTACCGCAATGACGGAGCGTCGTCACGGGTGGCCAAGTCCGTCGCATTGAAGACCTACTCTTCCGGACCCCGCGGTGGACTGGAAGGAACCAAGGCCCTCTCGGCGGCCTACGGACTCGCGCACGTTCTTATGATCGACGTCGGCGGCACCACCACGGACGTCGGCTCGGTAAAGAACTCGACCATCTCGACGGATCGCAGGGGCTCCATTCAGGGAGTTCCGGTGTCATTCGAGATGAGCAACGTCCACTCCAGCGGCGTGGGAGGCAGTTCCGTCATCGCCCTTCGCGACGGCGTCATTACGGTCGGCCCCGAGAGCGTCGGAGCTGCACCGGGTCCCGCTTGTTTTGGTTTTGGGGGCAAGCAGGCCACTATCACGGACGTAAATCTGCTCCTGGGCGTACTCGATCCGGACACCTACCTCGATGGAGGGTTCAGTCTTGACGCGGAACGCTCCCGCGCAGTAATCACCGAAGTCATTGCGGAACCTTTGGGGATCACCTGAATGACGCCCTGATCCGGATGGAGGCCGCATACTTCGAACGCATGTCGCAGTCCTTTGCCGCCGACGTCGAGGCTGCGGACGCCACGACAGTCGCTGCGTTCGGTGGGGCAGGACCGATGAGTGCCTGTGGTGCCGCACGGATCGCAGGCGTTCGCCGCGTACTAGTGCCCAAGATGGCCGCGGTCTTCTCAGCCTTCGGAATCGGTTTCTCTGACATTGCGCAGACCTACGAAGCGAACGTCGCGGGAATGGACGCGCAAACCTTCGGCGCAACCAAGGAGATGCTGCTGGCCCGGGCTGCACGGGACATGTTCCAGGAGGGCCACGAAATTGACGAATGTCGGCTCGAATGGAACGTCGTGCTGGAAGACGCCGAAGGCCAGCTGATTTCCGAGTTGCCGCACCTGGATTCCGATCCGCGGCCCGGCACCAGCGAACACAACACCATGCTGGCCCTGACCGCCCGGTACGAACTGCCGCACGCGTCGATCAGGCGGGCCGAAGCAGTGGCGACGACGCCCGCCGTCGCCGCCTCCACCCGAAAGGTCCGCTCCGCCGTGGACAAGGTGGACGAGGTTCTGGTCTTCGAGTTGGACCACCAAACGCCCGGGGCTTCTGCGGCGGGCCCGGCAATCGTCGAAGGCCCCTACTTCACGGCCCGCGTGCCGCACGGCTGGGTCTTCGATGTGACGGTCTCCGGTGACCTCATGCTCACAGACACCATCCAGAAGTGACCCCACACAACCAGCAAGAAGACAGGTGAGACACGTTATGCGAATTCCAATGACGGAATATCTGATCATCGATCTCGAAACCGAGCGGTGGAACTGCAAGGTCTGCAGCCAAGACCTCGGCGACGCCAGAGGCAACTACAAGGAGGGGACACTGGTCTACGACCGGGACCCCACGGAAATCCACCAGTCGATCCTGGACCCGGAGAAGTACGAATTCACGTTCGCTCCGGACCCCACTTTCTGCAGGATTCTCGAGTTCTACTGCCCGGGTTGCGGGACACAGCTGGAAACGGAGTACGTACCGCCGGGACACCCGCCCACAGTGGACATGCTGTGGGACATCGACTCGCTCCGCGAAACCTGGATCAAGCGGGGCACAAAGCCTGAGGTCGTCATCAACTACGGACCCGGCGAAGAGGCTGTCGCCGATTTCACCCCGGCCCTCGGCTCATACAACAGTCTGTCCCCGTCCGCCCCTCACTCGCACAGCTAAGGAGACCACTGGCCATGAAACGAATCTCCGTCGACATCGGCGGCACATTTACTGACTGCTTTTTTGCCTGGGAAGACCAGTACGTTGAAGCAAAGGCGCTCACAACGCACCACAACCTGGCCCAAGGCTTCAATGAAGCACTCGACCTCGCCTGCTCACGTGCCGGACTGGACAGGGACCTCGTCCTGAAGGAAGTCGATTCCGTCCGCTATGCCACCACCCTCGGCACCAACGCCCTGATCGAAGGCAAAGGCCCGCGTGTTGGGGCGCTGGTCACCCACGGCTTCGAGGACACCATCCCGCTGTCCCGCGGCCGCGGCTACGGCGAAGGACTGGACCCTTCAAAGCAGCAGAACATGCCTGATGCCACCCGCCCTGATCCGCTCGTGCCCCGCGCGCTGATCCGGTCGGTGAAGGAGCGCATCAACTCGGCCGGCAAGGTTGTCGTTTCGCTGATGGAAGACGACGTGCGCACCCAGGTGCGCGAACTCGTGGACGCCGGGGCGGAGGCGATCGTGGTCTCGCTGGTCAACTCGACCGAAAACCCGGTCCATGAGCAGCAGATCCTGGAGATCATCCTCGACGAGTACCCGGCCCACGAGCTCGGGGCCATCCCCGTCCTGTTGGGAAGCCAGGTGTCCGGCCGAAAAGGCGAATACGTCCGTGCGACATCCACTATTGTGGACGCCTTCCTGCACGAGATCATGTTCCACGCGCTGGGCCAGCTGTCCAACAACCTGCGTACGTCCGGTTACGACAAGCCCATGCTGGTCATCCACAACTCGGGCGGCATGGCGCAGTCCAACTCGACGGATGCCCTGCAAACCATCCATTCCGGACCCATCGCCGGTGTTGGCGCAGCCCAGCACCTGGCCGACAGCACCGGCCTGGGAAACGTGATTTCGACCGACATGGGCGGCACGTCCTTCGACATCGGCCTGGTCCCGGAAGGCGGAGTCAAGCACTACGACTTCCAGCCGACCATCGGCCGCTGGCTGGTATCCGTTCCCATGATCCACCTGCTGACGCTTGGTGCGGGAGGCGGGTCGATTGCCAGTTATGACCGCATCCACCACGCCGTACAGATCGGGCCCGAATCGGCAGGCTCGGATCCAGGCCCCGCCTGCTACGACCGCGGCGGCCTCCGACCAACAGTCACGGACGCTGACCTGGTCCTGGGGTACCTTGACCCGGACAACTACGCCAACGGCTACATCAAGCTGAACAAGAAGCGTTCCATCTACGCAATCGACGAGGTTCTCGCTGATGACCTGAACATGGAGACCATCCAGGTCGCCAAGATCATCAAGAATGCGGTCGACGAGCAGATGGCGATCGGCATGGCCAAGGAGCTGCGGGTCCGGGGCTACCTCCCGGAAGACTTCACCATGCTGGCCTACGGCGGCAACGGCCCCCTGCACGCCTGCGGCATCGCCGATCACGCCGGCATCCGCAGGATCCTCGCGCCGCCGTTTTCCTCGGTGTTCTCGGCCTGCGGTGCCGGCAACATGAAGCCCCTCCACATCCATGAGCGGGGCTCCCACGTGGTGCTGTACAACCCCACGGACCGCAGCCTCTACCAAAGCTACGACGAGCTGAACAATGTCATCCAGGAGCTGGAAGCCAAGGGCAAGGAAGACCTGATCCGCCAGGGGTACGACGCCGCCGACATCCGCTACAGCCTCGAGATGGACATGCGCTACGGCAACCAGCTGGTGACCACCGCCGTCGTTTTCGACATCAACCGTGTGAACGGCGTCGCCGACGTTCTTCACCTGATCCGGACGTTCTCGGATATCTACGGCAAGCGCTACGGTGCCGGCAGCCAGGCCCCCGAGGCCGGCATCCGGGCCCAGACCGTGAGGGTGTCGTCCTATGTGGACGGGGACGTGGTCAAGTTCGATTCGATCGACTCCGGACATGACAGGACCATGCCCAGCCCGGTCGGCACCCGGCAGGTCCACTTCGTGAAGATCGACGGAGCCGTGGATACCCCGGTGTACGACGCCGAGGCCCTCCACCACCAACACGTCATCCACGGCCCGGCCATCGTCACCACGGAAAACACCACGTATCTGGTGGAGCCGGGATGGCGCCTGGAACCGACATCCGCAGGGAGCCGTGTGGTTCCTCAAAGACTGATCCCGTGCCTCACGGATCCACATCCAGACCTTCCAGCTAATCCCATTGAAGGAGCTCGACAGCAATGACGCTTACAGCAAATGAAAGCAGCACCGCCGGCGGAGCCGGAGACACAGCCGGAGACACGGCTGGCGGCACGGCCGACGCCGCCCAGCCGCTGACCGCCCAGGAACAGCAGTGGGTGGACCAGTTCATGGACGAAACCACCCTCTTCCTCGGCCCGGACCCGGCCATCATGCGCAGCCACCAGATCACTTCCCGCTCCGCCTACGAAGAGGAGTGCATCTCCAAGGGCGTGGACCCTATCAAGGTGGACCGCATCCGCAAGCGCCTGGCCGGCGCCCTGGATGAGGGCTACGAAATGTGCGAGGCCATGGGGGCCGCTCCCGGTGCCAAATGGGGGGACCTGACGACGGCGATCTACACCGCCGAAGGGGACGTTACCTACCTGTCCTGCCACGGCGTGATCGCGTTCTCGGCGATCCTGCATCACCCGATCCGCTACATCATGAAGTACTGGAAGGACGAGCCGACGGTGGGGATCAACCCCGGCGATGGATTCATCCACAACGATGCCCGGTACGGAAACGTCCACAACACGGACCAGTCCATGATCATGCCGATCTTCCGCGAGGGAAAGATCATCGCCTGGGTCGCCGCGACCATTCACGAAGGCGAGAACGGGGCCTGCGAGCCCGGCGGAATGCCGTCAGGCTCCGAGACCCCGTTCGACGACGGACTCCGGATGTCCCCGTTCAAGATCGTTGAGAAGGGCGATTTGCGCCGGGACCTGCTGACGTTCCTGCAGCACTCGGTTCGCGACCCCAAGCTGCAACTGGCTGACCTTAAGGTCAAGATCGGTGCCGTCCAGCGCATCCAGGAACGCGTCGACAGCATCATTGACGAAGTGGGAGTGGAGACCTTCGTCGCTGCCCTGCGGGTCACCGTTGAAGACGTGGAGCAGGAAGTCAAGCGCCGCATCAGTGAACTGCCGGACGGGACGGTGTCCTTCAACCAGTTCATGGACTCCACGCTCAAGGAGAACATCCTGATCAAGTTCGCCTGCAAGGTGACGGTCAAGGGAGACAAAATGACGGTGGACCTGAGGGGCACCGGTCCCGAAATCCTCAACCGGGCCATCAACTCCCCGCTGTGCTCGGTCAAGTCGATGATGATGCAGGCGATCCTGGCGTTCTGGTGGCCGGACCTGCCCCGCTGTACCTCGGCGATGTCGCCCATCGACATCATCTCGGATGAACACACGTGGGCCGACGCTGGCTACGATGCCCCGATGGGGCAGTCGCTGCAGGCGTCGTTCCGAGGATTCTCTGCCCTGCAGACAGCCTTTGCCAAGATGCAGTTCTCCAACCCGGAGAAGTTCTCCAATGTCCTGGCTCCGTGGTTCAACCAGATCAACACCTTCCTGTGGGGAGGCCTGACCCAGCACGGCGACCAGGTAGGAAACCTGTGTGCCGACCTCAACGGCATGGGCGGCGGCGCCAAGGCATTCCGCGACGGTGAAGACGCCGTCTCCCCGTTGTTCTGCGCCATGGCTGACACTGCCGAACAGGAAGTCATGGAAGAGGAAGTTCCTTTCATGCAGCTGGTCAGCAAACGGATCGTCCGCGACAACCAGGGCTTCGGCAAGAACAGCGGCGGCATGGGCTACGAGATGATCGTCGCCGCCGAGGGAACGCCGATGTGGGGCTTCATGACCGTTACCTCGGGGTCCAAGTTCTCGTCCGTCACGGGAATGTTCGGCGGCTACGGCTGCAGCACGACACCGCTGGCCATGGTCAAGGGCATCAACATCTACGACGTTATCCGCAAGGACTCCAGCAAATTCGATTTGTCCATGGAACGGATCATGAACGAGCAGCCCTACGAGGGCGGCAAATACACGACTTCCCACATGGGGCTTCAGTTCGACGTCGCCAAGGATGGCGAGATGTACATGATCGCCCAGGGCTCCGGCGGGGGGTACGGCGACGTTCTGGAACGTGATCCGGAAGCCGTGGCCAAGGATCTGGAACTCGGCCGCATTTCACCCAAGGTCGCCACCAGCATCTACGGCGTCGTCTGGGATCCTGAAACTTTCGTGGTGGACCAAGAGGCAACCACCCAGTTGCGCCACGACTCACGGCAGGCCCGGATCGCCCGCGGCAAGCCGTACAAGGAGTTCCTTGAGGGCTACGTGAAGGCCGAGCCCCCGAAGGACCTGCTCTACTACGGGTCCTGGGGCGACGATACGGAGGAGCTCACCGCTACCCACTTCACCAACAACGGACCGGAACGGGTCAAAGCGACCATCGACAAGCTGCCGCTGATCATGCTTCCGGACCGCAGGGAAGTCAAGATCAGCGCACTGGAGGACCGAATCCGCGAGCTCGAACTGAAGCACGGGGAAGTTGTCCAGCGCAAGTCCTAGCCCGCTACGGCACGTCCCGACCCGGGACGCAGCAACTCAAGAAGCCTTCAGCGCCGCATCCTCCCAATCCAGGACGGTGCGGCGCTGAAGGCCTTTATCAGCCAAAGTCTGGAGAAAGACGTCATGACCACTTCCACTGCCACCACACTCGCCAACGTTGTTGCCTCCCCTCCGTCGGGGCGGCCGAAAGCTGTGTTGTTCGACCACCACGAGTACGCAGCTTCCGTGATTCTTCGTGGCCGGCCCGTCCCGTGGGACAACGCCACGGACTACGCGGCTTTCTTCGCCCAGGCACAGGGGCTGCTCCGGCCGGACGTCGCGCTCCTGGACCTGAACCGGCTGTACGGTCATTTGACGAGCGGCAACACCAGGCTGGAGAACGACATGGCGGCCAGATCCCGGACAGGTTTCGCGCTGCGGACTTTGCTGGGAGACGCCGACCTCAACCGGGCGGTGCTGGACTTCGTTACCGTGTTCGCCAAGACAGCCCGCCAGCCTGTGGTGCTACGCTTCCCGTCGCCGATGATGTGGCTCATGGGCACGCACCACTTCTCCGGCGCGGACGATACCAGCGACCTCGACGCCGACAATGCCGAGAATGCCTCCATGTATGTCAGTGACTGGTTGCGGGCCTTCGCGGGGCTGCCCGTCGCGGGACTCTTACTGGACAACAGAACGCCTGCCAGCGCCTCCCGCAGCGTGCACGTTCCGCTGGAGGCCTATACTCCGATTGCCAATCTGGCCGGCAACTACCGTTGGACGCTGGGGCAGCTCGACGACGACCAGGCGCGTCTGCAAGGGGACGCGGCGGTTGGCGCCTATATTCCTGCGGGGTTCTGGCTGGAGTCGGACGTGGAACTCCCGGCCGGGGACTTCTATCTGGGCGAGATCCCCAGCACCGCGTCGCCGGAGGCCGTACTGGCCAGACTGGAAACCCTGGGGTAACTTCCTTCCGGTTACTTCGACGGGAGCAGGTGCCGGCGTCGGGCCTCCATGACACAGGCCCTTCGGTCACTGACGCCGAGAGTGTTGAACAGGCTCTTGAGATACCACTTGACTGTGTCGATGCCCAGATGCAGCTCCTGGGCGATTTCGCGGTTGGATCGTTCTTTCTCGACAAGGCGCAGGATCATTTGTTCGCGTTGCGACAAGCCCGGTTCCGGAACGGAGATGGTGCCCGGGCCGGTGGTGGGAGGGGCCGTATCCGCAGACCACCCGGCATCGCGGTTGGTCTTGGCCTGGGAATCCAGACGGATGAGGATGCTGAGGAACCGCGGTAACTCGTGGCTGCTCCCCTCCGGGGCGGTCCCGCGCCGCAGCCTGGCCGAGATGGCGCGCACCAGCTCGAGGCAGCTTGCGCCGCCATCGAGCACGGGTCGGACCAGGCCCAGCCGGGAACACGTCTCCAGAGCCGGGAATAGCGTTGTTTCGGCTTCCTCGCGGTTCCCCGCCTGTTCGAGCGCGACGGCCAGCAGGATACGGGCATTAAGTTCTGCCCTCGGCCCCAAATAGGCTGCTGCCCGCGCCAGCAAGTGGCGGGCGCCTTGCACCGTGCCCAGTTTGCTGGGGGAGTCCGTGCCCTCGTGCTCGGCGTCAGCCATGGCGTGCCGCAGCTGCGTGGCCAGCTGGATCTGGTGTTTAGTCTCGGCCAGCCCATCCAACCGTGGTCCGGTGGTGTCCGCCGCTTCCTGGGCAACTGCCGCGCCCAGCACGGCATTGTGGGGTTCGGCGTCGATGGTCCGGGGGCTGATTCCCAACTGCACGCGTTCCAGGTTCATGACCAGTTTGAGCCGGTCCAGGCCGAGGCTGTCGGCCACCAGATCGCCTTCGTCGAGTATTTCCCGGGCCCGTGGGGTGTCCCCCCGGAGTGCTTTTATTCTTGCCAGCGTGGCGTACGTGGACAACATGAAGTCCACCACCCCGCCTTCGGAACCCAGTTCGCGGGTTTCTTCGAGTAACTTCTCGGCTTTGTCGAGTTCGCCGCGTTCATAGAGGAGCTGGCCCATCATCGCTCCCGCCAGCCGCGCCGCATGCGAGTATCGCCCTGCCTTGCGCCGGCCGAGTTCCACGGCCGCGGTGAAGTGCTGCTCCACGCGGTCCAGATCGAGCAGGGCGTAGGCGGCAAGACCTGCAAAACACTGTCCGTACACGCCACTGAAGGGGCCAGAGGTGAGGCCGTGGAACTTCGCGGCCCATCGCTGTTGCTCCAGGGCGAGAGGGTAGTCGCCGTCGTGGATTTTCTTGAACGTTGAGACGTTCGCTGCCACTGAGACGATCCAGGGCCGGAGCAGGTCCGCCTGGGCGAAGCACTTCTCGTCCAGTTCATCCACGTGATTCACTCTGTCGCCGTACATGTCGATGCAGCTCTGCACCACGAGCCCCTCGACGCCCAGTTCAAAACGGTCGTGTTCGGTCAGAGTCGCATCGGCGGGCATCACGGCTTCGGCGAGGTCCAAGGCACTTTGCGCCGCTGCGGATTGGTGAAGCAGGGTATGGGCCCAGGCGATCGCCGTCTGGAGCCGGGCTTGCCCGGCCACATGGTCAGCCGGGATCTTGCCGACGAGAGCCAGCAGGGTCGACATGCTGGAGTGTTCCACCAGCCACATAGCGCGGAATTCGACGATCTCCACGGCGAGATTAACGTCCCCGGCGGCGAGGGCATGGTCCACCGCGTCGCTGGGGAATCCGTTTTCCGAATACCAGCGGGCAGCGATCAGGTTCAGTTCCTTGGTCCGGCCGGGATAATCGCGCTCCAGGCGGCGGCGCAGGTAATCCTCAAACAGGTGGTGATAGCGGTACCACGTGCCTTCCTCGTCAAGCGGCTGCAGGAAAAGATCCTGTGCCTGAATCTTCTCCAGCATCGCCTGGCCCAGTTCCACCCCCGAGAGGGCGGACGCCAGCCCCGCGCACAGCCGTTCCGGAACCGACGTCATCAGGAGGAAATCCAGTGTTTCGGGGTCGAGGGTGTCGAGGACGTTTTCGGCCAGATATTCGCCAATGGACGAGTGCCTGCCGGAGAGTCGTTCGATCAGTTCTGAGGCTTCGCGGTGGTCTCTGAGGGACAGGGAGACCAGTTGCAGCGCAGCGATCCAGCCTTCAGTCGTCCGGTGGAGGCTGGCCACGTCTCCCGCATCCAGATCGAGCCGATTGATGCCGACCAAGAAGTCCTGGGATTCGTTTTCATCGAACCTCAGCGCGACAGCGTCCACTTCGAGTAGCTGGTCCCGCACCATCAGCCGGCCCAGTGGCAGGCCCGAGCGGGTGCGGCTAGTGATGATGAAGGACAGATGTGAGCCGCCGGCATCCAGCAGCCGTTCCACTACCGCCCTGGTTCTGGGCTCCGTGACCAGGTGCCAGTCATCCAGCGCTATGACGATGTCCTGGCCGCCCTCGTCGATGGCGTTGATGAGAGCGGGAACTACGTATTGCTCAGCGTCGTCGGGCCGCTCCTCCAGCAGTTGCTGTAGTTCCTCCTCAATTCCGGGCAGGGCTTTGCGGATTGCCTGGAGCAGATGGGAAAGGAACCAGATGGTGTTGTTGTCGTCCCGGTCCAAGGACAACCAGACGGTGACGAGGCCCTGGGACGCCAGTTTTTCCATCCATTGGGCGGCAAGGGTCGACTTGCCAAAACCGGCCGGGGCGTGGATCAACGCCAGCCGCCGTTTCCGGTCCGAGTGGAGCATCTCGGTCAGTCGCGTGCGGGGAACCCACTGGCCAACCGGCTCGGGCGCGCGGAACTTGCTTGATGCACTGGGTGGTCCTGTCGGCATCCGCCACCTCCTTGTGGTCCGGCGGTCGCCGGGAATGCATTTGGCCCTCTGAAATCCTATGGGATCCGCGGTGCCAAAGACAGGGCAGATCGGCGGGCTGCTCCTCCGTCCCGGTTGCCAGCCGTCGTGGCCCCCGGGGGCCGGCAACACTGCCAACGCGGGGTCAGATACGGCCCATTAAGCCCTCCGGCATCGGCCGGATCTGACCCCGCGTTGCTTCTTAGAGGGCTTCGAGGACGCTGACGTAGTTCGCGATGCCCACGCCGCCCATGTTCTGCACCGCGGCGCGGCGGGGGCTGGCCAGCTGCATGGCGCCGGCGGTGCCGGTGAGCTGCATGGCGGCGATGACGTGCTGGGAGACGCCGGTGGCGCCGACGGGGTGGCCCTTGGCCTTGAGCCCGCCGGAGACGTTGACGGGAAGCCTGCCGTCCTTGAAGACCCAGCCTTCCTCGAGGGCCCGGGCGCCCTGGCCGCGTTCGGTCAGTCCCATGGCCTCGTACATGAGCAGTTCGGCGATGGTGAAGCAGTCGTGGACTTCCGCGAAGTCGAGATCCTCCAGCCCGACGCCGGCCATCCCCAGGGCGCGCTGCCAGGAGGCCCGCGTGGCGGCGAATTCGGTGGGGTCCCGGCGCTCGGCCGGGAAGAAGTCGTTCGCCTGGCCGAAGCCGGCGAGCCGCACCGGGGCGGTGGCGCCCCCGGTCGGGGCGACGCTGAGGACGACGGCGGCGGCGCCGTCGGACACGGGGGAGCAGTCGGTGCGGCGCAGCGGATCGGCCACCATCGGGTTCTTGTCCGAGACGGTGCGGCAGAAGTCCTCGCCGAGGTCCTTGCGGAGCTGGGCGTAGGGGTTGTCCACGCCGTTGCGGTGGTTCTTCGCCGCGATGGTGCCCAGGACGTCGCCGAGCTTTCCGTTGCCGTCCCCGTAGCGCTTCTCGTAGTGCTTCGCGACCTCGGCGAAGAGTCCGGTGAACCCGGTGGTGGAGGTCTTGCCGGCCATGTCGTAGTCCGCGCCGAGCAGGGCCGCGCCCACGACGTCGGCCCCGGCCTGCGTCATCTTCTCGGCGCCGATCACCAGGACGGTCTTCGCGGTGCCGGCCAGCAGCGATTTGGTGCCCTGCTGGAACGCGGCCGAGCCGGAGGCGCAGGCGTTCTCAACCCTGGTGGACGGGACGTTGGCCAGCTGCTCCGAGACCTGCAGCGCCAGCGAGGACGGGAAGGCCAGCGGCATCATGCCGGAGTTGAACTGGCCGAGGTAAATCTCGTCGATCTGGCCGGGCTCGATCCCGGCGTTGCCGATCGCCTCGGTGGCCACCTGCACGATCAGGGACTCCAGGGTCTCGTCCGTGAGTTTGCCGAAGCGGCTGTGGCCCCAGCCGGTCAGTAGGACGTCTTTGCCGAACTGTTCGCGCAGGCTCATGCTGTGGCTCCTTCAAGGGTGCTGGCTTCAATGGTGGTGGTTGCGTCGAGGGATGGGGCGATGTCGAAGTGGGCTTCGGTTTTCCCGCGGAGTTCCTCCACGGTGACGCCCGGGGCGAGGCGGGTCAGCGTGAGCTGCCGGACGCCGCCTGTTTCTTGTTCATGCTTCACGAGGTCAAACACCGCGAGGTCGCTGATGATGCGGTCCACGCAGCTGAGCCCGGTGAGCGGCAGGGTGCATTCCTTAACGATCTTGGCGGTGCCGTCCTTGGCATTGTGCTCCGTGAGGACCACGACGCGCGGGGTGCCGGCGACGAGGTCCATGGCGCCGCCCATGCCCTTGACCATCTTGCCGGGGATGGTCCAGTTGGCGAGGTCGCCGTCCCCGGAGACCTGCATGGCGCCCAGGATCGCGACCTTCACGTGGCCGCCGCGGATCATGCCGAAGGACGTCGCGGAGTCGAAGATGCTGCCGCCGGGCAGGACGGTGACGGTCTGCTTGCCGGCGTTGATGAGGTCGGCGTCTTCCTCGCCCTCGTAGGGGAACGGGCCCATGCCAAGCAGGCCGTTCTCGCTCTGGAGGACGACGCGGACGCCGTCAGGCAGGTTGTTGGCCACCAGCGTGGGGATGCCGATGCCAAGGTTGACGTAGTCGCCGTCGTTCAGTTCTTCGGCCGCGATCGCAGCCATTTCGTTCCGGGTCCAAGCCATGATGATTCTCCTGAAGAAAGTAGGGGCGGCGCTCAGGCCGGAACGGATGCGGCTTCGACGGTTTCGTTGGCTTCGGCGCGGGGGCGCACGGTCCGCTGTTCGATGTCCTTGACGCGGCCGCTGGCCTGGACGAGGCGCTGGACGAACACGCCGGGGGTGACGATGTGGTTCGGGTCCAGCTGGCCGGGCTCCACGATCACTTCGGCTTCGGCGACCGTCACGGCGCCGGCCGTCGCCACTACCGGGTTGAAGTTCTGGGCGGTGTAGCGGTAGATCAGGTTGCCGTCGGTGTCGGCGGTGTGTGCGTGCACGAGCGCGACGTCGGCCTTGATGGCGCGTTCCAGGACGAAAGTTTCGCCGTCGAACTCGGCCAGCGGCTTGCCTTCGGCGACGAGGGTGCCCACACCGGTCTTCGTGTAGAAGGCCGGGATGCCGGCCCCGCCGGCGCGCAGGCGTTCGGCGAGGGTGCCCTGCGGGGTGAACTCCACCTCCAGCTGACCGGCGAGGTACTGCTCTGCGAAGAGCTTGTTTTCCCCGACGTAGGAGGCGATGACCTTGCGGACCTGGCCGCCTTCGATCAGCACGCCGAGGCCCTTGCCGTCCACGCCCATGTTGTTGGAGACCACCGTCAGGTCCTTCACCCCGGAGTCCCGCACGGCCTCGATCAGGTCAGCGGGGATCCCGCTGAGGCCAAAACCGCCGACGGCGAGCGTCATGCCGTCCCGCAGCACGTCCTGCAGCGCGGCGGCCGCTCCGGATTTCAGCTTTGACATTGCATCTCCTCATTGAGCTCTTGACGCAATCCACTTTGTGGACTGTTCCTCTGGTGTTGGAGCCTACGGTGTCGAAATATGGGCTGTCAATGGACGATTTTGGCCTCAAAGGTGCCGTTTTTACAGTGTGGACGGTAGGCTGGTGAGTGTCCACAATATGGATGATTTCGGCAGGTCAAATGCAAAGTCCGAGGAAAAAGATGACTTCACCACCGGTACAAGGCGCACAAGTCGTCAGCCGCGTCGCGTCCCTGCTGCGCATTGTCGGACGGAAACCGGAAGGCTCCCCGCTCGTGGAACTCGTCAGGGAATCCGGGCTCACCCGCCCCACCGTGCACCGGCTGCTTTCCTCGCTGGCCTCCGAGGGCTTGCTGGACCAGGACCCGCAGAGCGGCAACTGGGTGCTGGGTCCGGAGATCCTGCTGATGGGCTCCGTGGCCTCAGCCCGCTTTCCGCTGGAGGACATCGCCCGGCCGAGCCTCCGCCGGCTCGCCGAGGAGACGGGCGAGAGCGCGTTCTTCTCCATCCGCCGCGGCAACGAGACGGTGTGCCTGCTCCGGGAGGAGGGCAGCTTCCCCGTCCGGTCCTTCGTGCTGCACGAGGGAGTGCGGTTTCCGCTCGGCGTCGCATCCGCCGGCACCGCCATCATGGCGTTCCTGCCCGAGACGGAGCAGGAGGAGCTGCTCGCGGACTGGGCCGCCCACGCAGGCAGCTTTGCGGCCGCCCACACGGAAGCGCGCGTCCGGGAGAACCTGGAAGCGACGCGGCAGGCCGGCTATTCGGTCAACCCGGGGCTGGTCCTCGAGGGCAGTTGGGGGATGGGGGCCGCCGTCTTCGACCAGCGCGGGCGCCCCGCCTGGGCGTTGTCGCTAACCGGCATCGAGCCGCGCTTCAAGGGGGAGCGGCAGGAGATGCTGGGCCGCCTCCTGATGGAAGAAGCGCACCGGATCTCGACGCAGCTGCAGGGCGCCAGGCGCCTGACGCTGCCAGGGCCGGAACCTCGACGTCGGCTGCCCGGTGCCCGTCCGTCGTGCCCGGCCATCGTGGGGGGATTTGACACGGACACGCCGGCAATTGAGCGCCGAAAAGGTCCAGCCGGGGCTCAAAGTGCCCCGGTTCGGCTCAAGCTACCTCGGACAATTCACCCAGTCGCGAGGCTCTTGCGCAGGCGCCGGTTGTGCCAGAAGCTGGCAGCAGGCCGCAATCGCGTCGTGCCGAAGGAGCGCAGTCTCATGAAAAACATCAAGGTTTCTTTCGTTCACTATGGAAGCCCGGACATCGTCACTGTGGGCGAAGAGGAACTGCCGGCTCCGAGGGAGAGCGAGGTCCAGGTGGGAATCCGCGCCGTCGCTGTCAACCCGATCGACTGGAAAGTCGTTGCCGGCTACCTGGAGCGGTACCTTCCCCTGGACTTCCCTGCAGTTCCCGGCTGCGAGGCGGCAGGAACAGTGACCGCCGTCGGCCCTGGCGTGACCGGGTTCGAGGTGGGTGACGAGGTCATCTGGAACGGCGTCGCCGGAGGCTACCGCGCCGTGGCCAATCTTCCGGCCAGCCAACTGACGCCAAAGCCCACGGGGATCGATTTTGAGCAGGCGGCGTGCGTCGCGATAGCTGGCGGCACGGCGTATTCGGCGCTGGTCCAGCTTGGCATTGGCGTGGGGGACACGGTCCTCGTCCACGGCGCAGCGGGCGGGGTCGGCTCGGCGGCAGTCCAGATCGCGCGGCACCTCGGCGCCCGGGTCATCGGCACCGCTTCAGAGCAAAATCATGACTATTTGCGCGGCCTCGGCGCCGAGCCTGTGGCCTACGGAGAAGGGCTGGTGGAACGCGTCCGCTCCCTGGGCACCATCACCGCCGTCGTGGATACCTTTGGCGGGGAAGAGACGACGACGGCGACGGTCCAGTTGCTCGGCGGCCACGGCACCGCGGTGACCACCGTGCCTGGCAAAGAGGCCAACGCCGCCGGAATTGCACCGGTCAGGCTGCTGGACGGACGGGTAGCGGAGGCGGCCCGGCTGGCAGCCGATGGAAAGCTCCGCTTCAGCATCCAGGAGCGGATTCCCCTCACCGATGCGGCCCGGGCGCTGGGCATCAGCCGCGCAGGCCATGTCCGAGGCAAGCTCGTGCTGATCCCGTAACTGGAACCTCAGCGGGCCAAGAACACTAGGCCAGGAAATCGAGGCAAAGAAGACTGTCGTGGGGCTCTTTGACACGGACACGCCGTCCGTTGAGGCCGAAAAGGTCCAGCCGCAGTTCAAAGTTCCCCGTTTCGGCCTGCAGCCCGGCCCCGGGGCCCTCGGCTCAGGCTATTTCCACCAGGTGTCGAAGATGGTGACCGGCACCGTGCGCTTATGGCGGGTCCGCAGGTACATCCCCTCGATCCGCTCGGCAACCGCGTCCGGTACCTCGCGGCCCTCGAGGTAGTCATCGATCAGGTCGTAGCTCACGCCGAGTTCGTCCTCGTCGATGCGGCCGGGTGTGCCGTCCAGGAGATCCGCCGTCGGGATCTTTTCCCAGATCCGGGCGGGCGCGCCGAGTTCGGCAAGCAGGGCGCGGTTCTGGCGCTTGTTGAGCCCGAACAGCGGCAGGATGTCCGCGCCGCCGTCGCCGAACTTGGTGAAGAAGCCGGTCACGGACTCAGCGCCGTGATCCGTGCCGATCACAAGGTAGTTGTGCTCGCCGGCCAGGGCGTACTGGGCGATCATCCGGGTCCGGGCCTTGGTGTTGCCCTTGTGGAAATCGGAGATCTCCGTGCCGACCGTCTTCTGGAACTCGTCCTCGAAGCCGTCCACCGCGGCCGAGATATTGAACGTCCATTCGGTCTTGGCGCGCACGAAGTCCAGGGCCGCCTGGGCGTCGTCCTCATCGTGCTGGACGCCGTAGGGCAGCCGAACGGCCACGAAGTTCGCCTCGACGCCCTCGGCCTCGAGCTCCTCGACCGCCAGCTGGGCCAGCCGCCCGGCCAGGGAAGAGTCCAGGCCGCCCGAGATGCCCAGGACAAATCCCTTGGTGTGGGTGGCCGCCAGGTATTCCTTGAGGAACGCCACGCGTTTGCGCACCTCCCCGGCAGGGTCGATCCGGGGCTGCACGCCCATTTCCTCGATGATCTTCGCCTGGAGTTCACGCATGCCTCACAGCCTAGCCAGCGGTGTCAACCACGCTCAACTGTTGCGGCCGGGCCGGCGGGCAAGCGGGCGAGGTGCGGCTCCGACGTCGGCATTGCGCGGCGGTTCGCGACTGGCGCTGCGATTTCGGGCCGCCGCTACGCGGATCCCCGCCGCGCAGGGCCGGAACCGCCGCCCGTATCCGGAACCGCCGCGAAAACGACCGCCACGGCGATCCGGGCCCATCTACGCCGGCCTATCCCACCTGGGGCGCCGGGCCGGTGGAACCGCGCACCGTCAGATGGGTGGGCATGACCGAGCGGCTGCGTCGTCCGCCGCCGGCCAGCGGATTCAACCGGGCCAGCAGCATGGACACGGCCACCCGGCCGGCCTGTTCGATCGGGGAAGCCATGGTGGTCAGGGGCGGATTGCAGAAGTCGGCACCGAAGATGTCATCGCAGCCCACAATGCTCATGTCCTCCGGAACGCGGATCCCGCGTGCACTCAGCCGCTGGAGCATGCCGATGGCGATGAGGTCATTGAAAGCGATGCAGGCGCTCACCCCGCTGTGCACGGCGGCATCCGCGGCGGCCGCGCCGGACTGTGTGGTCGGGGCGAAGGGGCCGAGCCGGTAGACCTCCACGCCGCGCGCTTCGGCGGCCGCGGACAGGGCAGTCCACCGCCGTTCGCTGGACTGCGACGTCGCGGGACCTGCCACATAGGCCACCCGGGTGTGTCCCAGCGAGATCAGGTGGTCCAGCGCCTGGCTGGTCGCGGACGGCGTGTCGATGATGACGGCCGGCACCCCGGGAACGTCGCGGTTGACCGCAACGATGGGAATCCTTGCCGCCGCCGCCAGAAGGACATCGTCGCTGAGCCTGGATGCGGCCACGATGATTCCGTCGGCCCCCTTGCGAAGCTGCTCCATCGCGCTGGCTTCCACCTCATCGGACTCCTCCGTGTCCACCAGCAGTTGGGTGTAGCCGGCCGCCTTGAGCTGAAGCTGCGTTCCCCGGATGAGATCGAAGTAGAAAGGGTTGGTAATGTCCGGCACCAGGACCCCCACTGCGCCGGTGCGGCCGGAACTCAGTGCCTTGGCCTGGCTGTTGGGCGTGTAGTTGAGCCTGGCCGCCGCTTCCTCGATGCGCGCACGGGTCCGGACGTTCACCCGATCGGGCGTCGAGAGCGCCCGGGAAACAGTGGAGGCTGCCACGCCACAGAACGCCGCAATGTCGTGGATGGTGGCCGGCCGCTCGGCCTGGTCCGGTCGGATCGACACGGGGCTCCTCTCTGAGCAATGTCTCTGAGCAAATGTTTCGGGGCGATGTCTCTGAGCGAAGGGCTCTGAGCAGGTGGGAAAATCAGCCGGAAACCGCCGGGCCCGGATCACGTCACGCATCCCTGGGGAAGGTGCCGGGTGAGCCGCGCCACATAGGCTCCGTGAACAAAGATTGGCACAATTGCAATCTTTTGGCAATCGGTTGTCAATAAAGGGTGGCGCGACTAGACTCGCACCACGAGCATCATTGTGAACTGACTCACCCTGCCCGGACGGCGGGACACCTGAAGCGGGAGCCTGAATTGACAACAGCGTCAGCATCAACAACTTTCACCCTTTCCGGTTTCGGCGACGAGGTTGACCCCAATCCCGAGGTCCAGGCGGCTGTGCTGCTGGCGATCGGCGCCAAGCATATTGAGGTGCGCAGCGCCTGGGGAACCAACGTTTCCGAGCTTTCCGCGGAGCAGCTCGTCGATCTCAAGGCCGTTCTGGACGCCAAGGGCCTGATGGTCTCGGCCATCGCCAGCCCGATCGGCAAGGTCGACGTGTCCCTCCCGGTTGAGCATGAAGTGCAGCGGCTGCGCCAGATCATTGACGCTGCCAGGACGCTGGACACCAAGTACATCCGCATCTTCTCCTTCTATCGGGCCGAAGCCCAGAGCCAGGAAGAGATCCGCGAGGACGTCATGACCCGCATGACGGCGCTGGCAGCGCTCGCCGCGGAGGCCGGCGTCGTGCTTCTGCATGAAAACGAAAAGGGCATCTACGGCGATACGCCCGAGCGCGTGCTGGACATCATGAAGTCGGTCGATTCGCCGTCTCTGCGCATTGCCTGGGACAACGCGAACTTCGTCCAGGTGGGCGTCAAGCCGTACACCGACGGCTACGCCATGCTGCGGCCCTACCTGGAGTACTTCCAGGTCAAGGACGCGCTGGCGGCCAGCGGAGAAGTGGTGCCGGCCGGGCAGGGCGACGGCGAATTGAACGAAACCATCGCCGCGCTGAAGGCCGATGGCTACACTGGCTTCGCCTCCTTGGAGCCGCACCTGGCCAGCGCCCATGAACTTGGCGGATTCTCCGGCCCGGTTGCCTTCGGTTCCGCGGCCCGCGCCTTCGCCGGGCTGGCCGCGAAGAACCAGATCGAACTTATCTAGCACAACTGCGCTAGCAAAGAATCAGCCTGCAAAGAATCAGGCACTAGACAATCAGGGAGCTCCGGATGCCAAAGGCGGCAATCATCGGCTGCGGCGACGTGTCGATCGTTCACTTTGAAGCACTTGCAGGAATGGACGACGCCGAACTGGTGGCGGTCTGCGACACGGATCCGGGGCGCCGCGCCGCGGCGCAGCAGGCCCATGGCGTCCCCGGCTTCGAGGACTACCGCGACATGCTGGAGGCGGCCGCCCCGGACGTCGTGCACATCACCACCCCGCACCATGAACATGCGGCGATCGCCATCGACTGCCTGCGCCGTGGCGTCAATGTGGTGCTGGAAAAGCCCCTGGCGCACACCCTGGCCGAGGGGGAGCGGCTGCTGGCCGCTGCCGCCGAAAGCACGGCGCGGATTGGGCTTTGCTTCCAAAACCGCTACAACGCCCCGGTGCAGGAGATGCGCCGGCTGCTGGACTCCGGCGAACTGGGCAAGGTGCTGGGGGCCTCGGCCACGGTCATGTGGCACCGCAATGCCGACTACTACCTCGACCGGCCCTGGCGCGGAAGCTGGGGCGGCGGCGGTGGCGGCCTGATGATGAACCAGGCCATCCACACCGTTGACCTGCTGCAATGGTTGGTGGGGGACGTCGTGTCGCTCTCCGGCAGCGCCTCGACCCACGCGCTGGGAGACGCTATTGAGGTGGAGGACACGGCCGAGTTTGCCGCGATCCACAGCAACGGCGCGCGCAGCGTCTTCTACGCCACGCTGGCCAACACGGTCAACGCTCCGGTCACCCTGGACATCAGCACCGAGAAGGCAACGCTGAGCCTGCGCGGGGACCTTACGGTCAATTACGACGACGGACGCAGCGACGTGGTGCGTGAACGCGCCGCCGGCTCGGGCGGGCGCTCCTATTGGGGCGTTTCGCATGCCCTGCTGATCGCCGATTTCTATGCCGGCCTGGCACAGCCGGGCCCGTTCTGGATCGACGCCGCCGAAGGGGCGAAATCGCTGCGGATCGTGAAGGAACTGTACCGGCAGTCCTACCCCGGCTCCGAGGAAAAAGTGTCCTAGTCTGGCGGACGCGTTTCAGCGGCGCTGCGCAACGCTTGCGCAACCGCTGGCGCGCTGCCGCGCGCCCCGGCAGAGCCCGGAATGGCGCGCTGCCCGCACCCCGCAACGCCCCGAAGGGTGCGCTGCCCGGGCGTCCCGGAGCGCCCCGGTGGGCCCTGAGCGCGCGCCCCGTGACGCCCACGAGCACACGCCGCACATGCACTCCAAACGACCGCCCGGACCGCCCCGGCGGACCCCAAGGTGGCGCCAGCGCGCCGTCGTACGTCCCCGTCGGCACCCCACGAGGCAACAATGCAGAAACTTTATGACAATCGGTTGCCAGATATGGCAACCCAACGTACGCTGAACCCACAAGCGGCACTGTGGCCTGAGCCACAGTGCCGCCGCAAACGTCCTTTGAAACGGACCTCGTCAAGCGATAGGAGCCAACAATGAAGTTCGGTCCCAAGGCAGCAGCTGCTGCCCTCATCCTCAGCGCGTCACTCGCGCTCACCGGCTGCGGCGGCGGCGCTGCAGCAGGCGGCGCGGCCGCAGGCACCGCGGCCACGGCCCTGACGCTGGGCACCATCCAGGACGTTCGGTCCTGGGACCCGGCCCAGGCCCACGTGGGTCACCTTCTCCAGCCGTACCAGGCGGTCTATGACACCCTGATCCTGCGCCAGCCGGATGGAAAGCTCAGCCCCATGCTGGCGACGGACTGGAAGTACAACGCAACCAACACCAAGCTGACGGTGGACCTGCGCACCGACGTCACCTTCAGCGACGGCGCCAAGTTCGACGCCGAGGCTGCCAAGGCCAACATGGATCACTTCAAGAAGGCCAACGGTCCGCAGATGGCGCAGCTTGCTGCCGTCCAGGACGTGACGGTTGTGGACGCCGACACTATCGACATCAACCTCAGCACCCCGGACCCGGCCCTGGAATACTTCCTCAGCCAGGCCGCCGGCCTGATGGGCAGCCCCAAGGCGCTCGGAACGGACGGCATCAAGACCGAACCGGTCGGCTCTGGCCCCTACGTGATGGACAAGGCCGCGACCGTCAAGGATTCGCAGACCGTCTTCACGGCCCGCAAGGACTACTGGAACAAGGACCTGCAGAAGTACTCCAAGCTAACCTTCAAGATCCTGGCCGATCCCACCGCCCGCACCAACGCCCTGGTCTCCGGCCAGGTGGACGCCACCCTCCTGGACCCCAAGACCGGCAAGCAGGCCGAGGGCGCCAAGATGAAGCTGGCCGCCAACGAGGTGGACTGGCAGGGGCTGCTCCTCCTGGACCGTGACGGTGCCAAAAACCCGGCGCTGCAGAACGTCAAGGTCCGCCAGGCGATCAACTACGCCTTTGACCGCAAGACCATCCTGGACCAGGTCCTGCTGGGGCAGGGTACTCCGACGTCCCAGCCGTTCGGCAAGGCCAGCGGGGCCTGGACCGAAGAGCTGGAAAACTACTACAGCTACGATCCCGCCAAGGCCAAGCAGCTCCTCAAGGAAGCCGGCTATGAATCCGGCGTGACCCTGGAAGTCCCGAGCATCCCCGACTTCCAGACCCAGATTTCCGTGGTCCAGCAGCAGTTGGCAGACGTCGGCATCACCCTGAAGATTGGCGCCGCGCTCACCAACACCTTCACATCCGATGTGGCGGGACAGAAATACACCACCATGTACTTCTCCCTCTTCCAGGGCCAGCCCACAGTTGCCATCAACCAGATCATCTCCACCAAGGCGCTCTACAACCCGTTCAAGAACGCGTCGCCGGAGCTCGACGCCAAGATTGACGCCGTGCGCAACGGCGGCGCCGACGCCGGCAAGCTGGCCCAGGAAGTGAACAAGTACGTGGTGGAGCAGGCATGGTTCGCGCCGCTGTTCCGCGTCAACCAGATGTACTACCACAACGCCAAGGTGGACGTCACTCCGCAGATCCAGCAGGCCGTTCCGTCCATCTACAACTACGCACCCGCCAAGTAGGACACCATGATCAGGTTCATTGCGAAAAGGCTGGGCAGCGGGCTGGTGGTGCTGCTTGTGGTCTCGGCACTCACCTTCGTCCTGCTGTACATGTCCAGCGGGAGCATCGCCCGGAACATCCTGGGCGACCAGGCCACCGCTGAGCAGGTGGCGATGAAGGAACACGAGCTGGGGCTGGACCAGCCCCTGCTGACCCGCTACTTCACCTGGGTGGCCGACGCCCTCAGCGGAAACCTGGGTGCTTCCTGGTTCACCTCGGAACCGGTGGCCAACTCCCTGGCCACCCGGATTCCGGTGACCATGACCATGGTTTTCGCCGCAATGATCCTGATCGCAATTTGCGCCGCACTCATTGGTGTTATCGCCGCGGTCAAGCGCGGCTGGGTGGACCGGGTGGTCCAGGTTGGCGCCATCATCGGCGACTCCGTTCCGGGGTTCGTGATCGGCGTCATCCTGGTCACCATCCTGGCCATCCAGCTGGGTCTCTTCCCGGCCACCAGCACCATTTCCCCGGACTCCGGGGCCGACGCGTGGGTCTATTCCATGTCGCTTCCGGTGATCGCCTTGCTGATCAACGGCGTCACCGGGGGCGCGCAGCAGATCCGCAGCGCCGTCATCAAACAACTCGAGCGGGACTATGTCCGCACCCTGCGCAGCCGCGGGATCGGCGAGCGCGAGATTCTGTTCAAGCACGTATTGCGCAGCGCGGCTCCGGCCGGCCTGACCGTGCTGAGCCTGCAGCTGATCGGCATGCTTGGCGGCGTGGTGATCATCGAGCAGATCTTTGCCCTCCCCGGCATGGGGCCGCTGGCGGTCGCCGCAACCGGCCAGTCGGATCTTCCGGTGGTGATGGGCGTCGTGATGTACACGGTGGTGGTCGTCATCGCGGTGAACCTGCTGGTGGACATTCTCAATGGCTGGCTCAACCCGAAGGTACGTGTGTCATGAGCGATTCCCTAGAAACCGCCGCAGCCGCCGCTCCGGCCCCCGCTGCCCCCACACCTGTGGTTCGTGCCGGGCAAAGTGGAACGGTGGTCCGTTCCACCGTCATCCGGCGCCTGTTCAGGAACCCCCTGGGCCTCGTTGCCATGACGATCCTGACGGTGATCTCGCTCCTGGCCGTCCTGGCACCGGTCCTGGCGCCCTTTGACCAGAACTACGCCAACATTGCCAAGACCCTCGCCGATCCGGACTCCGTCAACATCCTGGGAACGGACAGCGCCGGGCGCGATGTCTTCAGCCGTTTGCTGTTCGGAGCGCAGCTGACGCTTCTTTCGGCCCTGCTGTGCGCCGGCGTGGCCATTGCCATCGGCCTGCCGGCCGGCCTGATCGCCGGCTACTATGCCGGCAAGTTCGAGGCGGTCTCCAACTGGGTGGTCGGCATCCTCATGAGCCTTCCCGGGCTGATCGTGCTGCTGACCATCCGGGCGGCCTTCGGCCCCTCGGTGTGGATGTCCATGATCGCCTTCGGCATCCTGATCAGCCCGTCCTATTTCCGCCTGACCCGGACGGCCGTCCAGTCGGTGCGCAACGAGCTGTACGTTGACGCCGCACGGGTATCCGGGCTCTCGGACCTGAGCATCATCGTGCGCCACATCTTCTCCGTGGTCCGGGCACCCATCATCATCCAGACCGCGGCGATTGCCGGTGTGGCCATCGCCATCCAGTCCGGCCTGGAGTTCCTCGGCCTGGGGGATCCCACCAGGTCAACCTGGGGCGTCATGCTCTCCGAGGGCTTCAAGAACGTCTACCTGAACCCGACGCTGCTGTTCTGGCCGGCGCTGGCCATGGCGCTGACCATCGGCGGCCTGGTCCTGCTGGGCAACGCCATCCGCGACGCCCTCGAAGACGGCGAAAAGATCAAGCCCCGCAAGAAGGAGGCAACCTCGGTGAAGCGCCCGACGACGGCGGCGCCCGCCGCCGCGCGCCCGTCGCGGAAGTCGGTGGCCGCCGTCGTCCCCGGAACCGAGCACCACCTGGTCAAGGTGACCAATCTCGGCGTCGGCTATCCCCAGGCGGACGGTTCCATCAAGAAGGTTGTGGACGACGTCTCCTTCCACGTGGACCGCGGCGAGATCCTGGGCATTGTGGGCGAATCGGGCTCGGGCAAGTCCCAGACCGCCTTCTCCATCCTGGGGCTGCTGCCGGACAACGCCCGCATTGTGGCCGGCTCCATCCAGTTCGACGGCGGCTACACCGTTGCCCCGGGCGAGGAACGCGTCAGCCAGGAGCGCCTGTCCAAACTGCGCGGCAAGCGGATTTCCTACATTCCGCAGGAGCCCATGAGCAACCTGGATCCTGCCTTCACCATCGGCTACCAGCTGGTGACGCCCATGGTGCGCGTCCTCGGGATCACCAAGGCCGAGGCCAGGAAGCGGGCCTTGAAACTGCTCACGGACGTCGGAATCGTCAACCCGGAACGGACCTTCGCCGCCTACCCGCACGAAGTCTCGGGCGGCATGGCCCAGCGTGTGCTGATCGCCGGTGCCATCAGCTGCGAACCGGACCTGGTGATCGCCGACGAGCCCACCACGGCCCTGGACGTCACGGTGCAGGCGGACGTGCTGGACCTGCTGCGCGAGCTCCAGAAGCGCCTGAACATCGGCGTCATTCTGGTGACCCACAACTTCGGCGTGGTGGCGGACCTCTGCGACCGCGTGGCCGTCATGCAGAACGGCCGGCTCGTGGAGGAAGGACCTGTCCGCGAGATCCTCCGCAATCCGCAGGACCCCTACACACAGACGCTGCTGGCGTCGATGCTTGAAGGCAAGGAACCCATGTCCATGCTCGTTTCCACCCTGCAGAAGGAGCCAGTCGCATGAGCATCCTGGAAAGCGCGCCGCTGCTCACCGTGGACCAGTTGGTGGTCGAGTACCCCAGCAAGAAGTTCCGGGCCAAGCCATTCCGCGCCCTGACGGACATCAACATCAGCATCGGCCGCGGCGAAACCCTCGGCCTGGTGGGGGAGTCCGGGTCCGGCAAGACCACCCTGGGCCGTGCCATCCTGGGGCTGGCTCCGGTGACCGCCGGGAAGATCAGCTTCGACGGCAAAGACATCAGCCACGCCACCCGCAGGGACCGGCGCGTCCTGAGCCGGGATCTGCAGGTGGTCTTCCAGGACCCGTACACCTCGCTGAACCCCGCACTGGAGATCGGCGACATCCTCGCCGAACCGCTGGGCGTGCAGGGCATGGAACCCGCGGCGGCCAAGAAGCGCGTGCAGGAACTGCTGGATCAGGTGGGCCTGCCCTCCGACGCCATCAACCGGCTGCCGCGCGAATTCAGCGGCGGGCAGCGCCAGCGCGTGGCGATCGCCCGCGCCCTGGCACTCTCGCCGAAGCTGATCGTCTGCGACGAGCCCGTCAGCGCACTGGACCTCTCCACCCAGGCCCGGGTGCTGGACCTGTTCCTGCAGATCCAGAAGGATACCGGTGTGTCCTACCTCTTCGTCTCGCACGACCTCGACGTCGTCCGGCACATCAGCCACCGCGTCGCCGTGATGTACCACGGCGAGATCGTCGAGCAAGGCCCCGCCGGCGTCGTCACCACCGACCCCGACCACCCCTACACCCAGCGGCTGCTGCTCGCCTCCCCGGTCCCCGACCCGGACCGCCAGGAACTGCGCCGCGCGGACCGGCACCGCCTGCTCGAAACGCAGCGGATGCAGCACGAACAAGCGGGCGCCCTCGCCTGAGTACCCGCTGCAAGCGGACACAACAGTAAGCGGACACAACAGCAAGCGAACACAACGGCAACGAACACAACGGCCGGCGTCCATGGCGGACCCGGCAGGCAACGGAGGAAAAAGCGTGGCAACAACAGCCAGAATTGGCGTGCAGGCGATGATGCTGAAGGACAGCTTCGCCGAACTCGGGGCGTTCGAGACGCTCCGGAAGGTCAACGCGATCGGCTACAACGCCGTCGAAATCTCCCAGATCCCCATGACACCGGAAAACGTGGCGGAACTGGACCGGGCGCAGACCGAACTCGGCATGGACGTGGCCGCCCTCTCGGTGGCGATGGAAACCCCCAAGGGCATGCCCGGCGATTCGCTGAAGGACCACTTCGACAAGATCGTCGAGGACGCCAAGCGCCTGGACACGACGCTCCTGCGGATCGGCATGCTGCCGTTCCCCGCCATGAAATCGATCGACGCCGTGGTGGACTTCGCCAAGCAGGCCAACGACTACGCCGAGCGCCTGGCCGGGCACGGCATCGGCCTGTACTACCACAACCACCACATCGAGTTCGCGAAGTTCGACGGCACCTCCATGCTGGACATCATCGCCGCGAACTCCCCGGCCATGGGCCTGGAAATCGACGTCCACTGGGTGCAGCGCGGCGGCCTGGACCCGGTCCGGACGCTGGAGAAGTACGCCGGCCGCACGGCCATGGTGCACCTGAAGGATTACCGGATCGGCCAGCTCCCCGAGAGCGCCTTCGGCCTCCTGGAAACCGGGGACTTCAAGGGCTTCATGGCCGAGTTCAAGGACGTGGTCCAGTTCGCCGAAGTGGGCGAAGGCAACCTGGACTTCCCCTCCATCATCCCGGCCGCCCAGGCCGCCGGCGCCCGGTACCTGCTCGTGGAACAGGACGAACTCTACGGGCGCACCGTGTGGGACGCGCTGCAGACCTCCTACGACAACCTCGTGGCCATGGGCCACTCGAACCTTTTCTAGACAGGGAGAATCACCACATGAGCAAGAAAGTACGCCTCGGCATCATCGGCCTGGGCCAGCAGGGCGGCGCCTACGCCCAGTTCATCACGGACGGTCTGGTCCCCAACATGGAAATCGGCGCCATCTGCGACACCGATCCGGCCAAGAAGGACCTTGCCGCCGGAAACTACCCGGACGTGCCGTTCTACGAGGACTACGTCGCCATGCTCGAAAGCGGCGACGTCGACGCCGTCGTCACCTGCGTTCCGCACTTCCTCCACCCGGAGATGGGCATCGAGACCCTCAAGCGCGGCATCCACGCCCTCGTGGAGAAGCCTGCAGGCGTGTACACGAAGCAGGTGGAGGAACTGAACGCGTTCGCCGCGAGCAAGCCGGAATTGACCTTCGGCATCATGTTCAACCAGCGCAACAACCCGCTGTACCAGCGGCTGAAGGAAATCGTGGACAACGGCGAGATCGGCAAGATCCGCCGCACCAACTGGATCATCACCACGTGGTGGCGCCCGCAGGGCTACTACAACTCCAGCGCATGGCGGGCGACGTGGGGCGGCGAGGGCGGCGGCGTCCTGGTCAACCAGGCACCGCACCAGCTGGACCTGTGGCAGTGGATCTGCGGTGTGCCCAAGTCCGTGTACGCGAAGGTGGCCTATGGCTTCCGCCGCGATATCGCCGTCGAGGACGAGGTCACCGCGGTGGTGGACTACGGCGACGGCGCCACCGGCGTCTTCGTCACCGCCACGCACGACCTCACCGGCACCGACCGCTTCGAGATCCTGGGCGACCAGGGCAAGATCGTCGTCACGGACAGCAAGACCGCCACCGTCACCCGGATGGCCCTGCCGGAACGCGAGCTCAGCGACGGCATGGGCATGGAGGACGTCCGGAAGCTCTTCATGGGCGAGCTGAACTCCGCGGACTACTACAGCACCGAAGTCATCGAGTTCGAGTCCGCCTGGGGTGCCCAGCACTCAGGCGTCCTGGAGAACTTCGCGGCAAACATCCTGGACGGCACGCCGCTGCTGGCGCCGGGCTCGGACGGCATCAACGGCGTCCGGCTGGCCAACGCCATCCACCTCTCCAGCTGGACGGGCCGCGAAGTGGGCCTGGACTTCGACCAGGACGAGTTCCTCACCGAGCTCAACAAACGGATCGCCGAGGAGGGGAAGTTCCCCGAGCGCGTCTGACGCCCCGCCCGGCAACCCCCGGCCCGGCAACCCCGCCCAACTGACTAACAGTTGTGGCCGTTTTGAGGGCTCAAAACGGCCACAACTGCGAGCTAGTTGGGATGTTTCCTCGTTAGGATGGGGCGGTGACTGAACCCAAGACGCCGGAAGCTGCCGCAACAACAGGTCCGGTCAAAAAGCACGCCCGGGACGGGAAATCCAGCGCCACGATCTACGACATCGCCAAGGTTGCCGGGGTCAACCCGTCCACGGTGTCGCGGGCCCTCAGCAAGCCGGGGCGGGTCAGTGCCAAGACGCAGAAACTCATCGAGGATGCCGCGGCCGAGCTCCACTACCAGGTCAACCCGTTCGCGCGTGCGCTCCCCACGGGACGGACCAGCACCTTCGGCCTGATCGTCGCCGACATCACGAACCCCACGTTCTTCGACATCATCCGCGGGGCGGGGACCACCGCCACCGCCCGCGACTACACCCTGGTGCTCGCGGACGCGGCCGAGTCCGCCGTCACCGAGCTGACAACGGCCCGGCGGATGATGACCACCGTGGACGGGCTCATCCTCGCCAGCCCGCGCATGGACGACGACGACATCCGCGCGCTCGCCCGCGACAAACCGGTGGTGGTCATCAACCGCGAGGTCGACGGCGTGCCGTGCGTGGTCCCGGACGTCAACAAGGGGATCAGCGAAGCCGTCCGCAGCCTGGCCGCCAACGGGCACAAGAAAGTGGCCTACGTTGCGGGGCCGTCCCAGTCCTGGATGTCCGCGCGGCGCTGGGACGGTGTCCGCTCCGCGTGCGAATGGTCCAAGCTGGAAGCCGTGCGGCTCGAATCCACCAAGCCAACGGTCGACGGCGGCCGGCAGGCCGCGCGCGGGGTCCTGGCCAGCGGCGCAACCGCGGTCCTGACCTACAACGACCTCCTGGCCATCGGCCTGATGCAGGAACTCCAGGCCGCCGGCGTGGTGGTCCCGGACCAGATCAGCATCGTGGGCTTTGACGATATCTTCGGGGCGGATTTCACCACCCCGCCCCTGACCACCGTGCGCTCCCCGCTGGGCGAATGCGGTTCCGGCGCGGCAACAATCCTCCTGGACCACCTGGCCGGCGCCGGCGGGGAAACCGCCGGGACGCTGAGCGTGGAAACCGAACTCGTCCTGCGCGGGTCCAGCGGCCGGCTGATCGTCGCCAAGTAAGCGCTGCCGCAACGAGCATGAAAGACGCCTGCGGAATCTTCTGGCAATTTTTGGCAACCGGTTGACAAACTGATTGCCGCGGCAGGACCATTGAGCTATGTCACAGTCGATTGCTGCCCACCCAGACCGGCTCCTGCCCGCGGACCCCGGAACGCGAAGGATCGCGCGCGACCTCCTGGGCCGGGTCCAGGACCTTCCGATCATCTCCCCGCACGGCCACGTTGACGCCGCCGTACTCGAGCAGAACACCCCCTTCCCTGATCCGGCAGCGTTGCTGGTCAGCCCGGACCACTACGTCACCCGGCTGATCCACGCCAGCGGCGTCCCGCTGGACCGGCTGCGCCCGCAGGCCCCCGCCCCGGCAGACCCGTCCCAGGCAGACCCGTCCGCCGCGGCTCCGGACTCCCGGACCGTATGGCGCGAATTCTGCCAGGCCTGGCCGCTGTTCGAGGGCACCGCCTCCGGCTACTGGCTCCGCGACCAGTTCCGCAGCGTCTTTGGCCTGGACCAGGAGATCAGCGGCGCCACGGCCGATGCCTCCTACGACGCCATCTCCGCCCGGCTCCAGGAAGCGGATTTCCGCCCCCGCCAGCTGTTCAAGGACTTCAACATTGAGGTCCTGGCCACCACCGACGATCCCCTGGACGATCTCGCCAGCCACAAGGCCCTGGCCGAAGACGCCACTTTCCACGGCCGCGTCCTCCCGACCTTCCGCCCGGATGCCTACCTGAATCCGGCCAACCCCGCCTGGGGCGCCAACGTTGAGCGCCTCATCGCGGCAGCGGGCGACGGCGGCAGCGGCTTTGCCGGCTACCTCACGGCACTGGAGAACCGGCGTCGTTACTTTGTGGAGCACGGCGCCGTGTCCGCCGACCACGGCGTGCGCACCCCGCGCACCCTGAAGCTGGACGCCGCAGACGCGGAGCGTCTCTTCGACCGGGCGCGTTCCGGCGAAGCCACCGCCGCCGAGCGCGAAGACTTCGAAGCGCACATGATGTACCAGATGGCCCGGATGTCCGTGGAGGACGGCCTGGTCATGACCATCCACCCGGGGTCCTTCCGCAACCACCACACGGACACCTTCAACAAGTACGGCGCCGATACCGGCCACGACATCCCCTTCGCGATCGACTACACCGAGTCCATCCGGCCCGTGCTGCAGGACTTCGGCACTGCCAAGGACTTCCACCTGGTGCTCTTCACGATGGATGAGACCGTGTACTCGCGCGAGCTCGCGCCGCTGGCCGGCTTCTACCCCGCGGTCTACCTCGGCGCCCCGTGGTGGTTCCTCGACGCACCCGACGCCATGCTGCGCTTCCGGTCCGCCGTGACCGAAACGGCAGGCTTCTCCCGGTCCTCGGGATTCATCGACGACACCCGCGCCTTCTGCTCCATCCCCGCCCGGCACGATGCCTCCCGCCGGATCGAGGCCTCCTTCCTGGCCCGCCTCGTGGCAGAACACCGGATCAGCGAGGACCGCGCCCACGACATCATCGTCGACCTCGTCGACGGCTCCCCACGAAGGGTTTTCAAGCTATGACCATGACAGAGAACGCCGGCCACACGGGGCCCGCCGATGCCGGGGCAGGGCTGCCGCGGCTGAACCGCAGCCTTCGTCCCGCGGCCAAGGCCCCGGTGCGGATCGTCCATCTGGGCCTGGGCGCCTTCCACCGCTCGCACCAGGCCTGGTACACCCACCGGGCCGGCGACGCCGCGGAGTGGGGGATCGCCTCCTTCACCGGCCGGCGCCCGGACGCGGCGCTGGCGCTCGCGGAGCAGGACGGCCTGTTCACGCTCGTGGAGCGCGGCGACGCGGGGGACTCCTTCGAGATCATCGGCAGCATTGTCGCCGCCGTGGACGGGGCCGACGTCGCCCGGCTCGCCGAACTGGTGTCCGCGCCCGCCACCGCCATCATCACACTGACCATCACCGAGGCCGCCTACCGCCTTGGCGCCGACGGGCGGCTGGACCTCCGGGCCGCCGACGTCGTGGCGGATCTCGACGTGCTGGCCCGGGGCGCCGGCAACCCCGCGACGCCGCTGGGCCGGCTGGTCTTCGCCCTCGCCGCCCGCCGGGCCGCCGGGACCGGACCCCTGGCCGTGGTCTGCTGCGACAACCTCGCCAGCAACGGCACCGTCGCCCGCCGCGCCGTCACCGGCCTGGCCGCCGCCTGGGACGCCGGACTCGCCGCCTGGATTGAGGCCAACGTCAGTTTTGTCAGCACCTCGGTGGACCGGATCACGCCGCGGACCACGGAGGCCGACCTCGCCGCCGTCGAGGCCGGCTGCGGCTACCGGGACACGTCCCCGGTGGTGGCCGAACCGTTCCGCAACTGGGTCCTCAGCGGCGACTTCCCGGCCGGGCGCCCCCGCTGGGAGGACGCCGGGGCGGTGTTCGTGGACGACATTGAGCCGTATGAAAACCGCAAGCTGTGGCTCCTGAACGGCGCACACTCGCTGCTGGCCTACGCCGGGCAGCTGCGCGGCCACGCCACCGTGGCCGAAGCCCTGCAGGACGAGCTCTGCCGGCAGGCCGTGGAGCGGTTCTGGGACGAGGCGGAAACCAACCTGCCCGGCCCGGACCTGCAGATTCCCGCGTACCGCGCAGCACTGCTGGAGCGCTTCGGCAATGGCCGGATCGCGCACCACCTGGCCCAAATAGCGATGGACGGAAGCACCAAGCTGCGCATGCGCGCCGTCCCGGTGCTCCTGGCCGAGCGTGCCCAGGGCCGGTCCGGCGCGGCGGCGGCCCTCATGATCGCGGCATGGATGGATTTCAGCGCCGCGGCGGCCGAATTCCATGACCCGCTCGCGGCGGAGGTGGCCGCGGCCAATGCGCTGGGCGGCGCGGAGCGCACCCGGGCCCTCCTCGGCCTGGTGTCCCCGGAACTTGTGGATCCCTCCGCCCCCGGCGGCGGCCCGATTGTGGCCCTCATCGAAGGCCTGCGCGGGTCCTTCTCCGTACCGGCTGTCGCCGGGTAATCGCCGCAGGCAGGGCGGCAGCCCGCGCCGCCGGCCGCACTGCGTTTCGCAACCCCTGCCCGGGCCTGGTGACCGCCGGGTCCGGGCAGTGTTGCGCCGCAGAGGGGCCTGACAATCGAACCCCAACGACGGACCCGGCAGAAATGTATGGCAACCGCTTGCCAAATGATTGCCAAGTGACTAGGATTACATTCAGACGAAGAGGCCACCGGGTGGCAAACCGGCACCGCCGGCCGAACCGGAAGGCCCGCCCCGCAACGACGCGTAAGGATTTCCCACAATGCTCAAGCCCCAGGCCAGCGAAACCCGCGAGATCGTCAATCTCGACGGCCTGTACCGCTTCAAGGTGGACTTTGACCGCTCCGGCCACCGGGACGAATGGTTCAAGGCGGCCCTGGATTCGCCCCTGGAAATGGGTGTCCCGGCCAGCTACAACGACGTCTTCCCGGACAAGGCCATCCGGGACCACGTGGGCTACGTCTGGTACCAGCGGGACGTGCGCGTGCCGCGGGGCTGGGCCGGGGAGCGCATCCACGTCCGCCTCGATTCGGCAACGCACGAGGGCATGGTGTGGGTCAATGACACCCTGGTGGCCCAGCACGCCGGCGGGTACATGCCGTTCAGCGCGGACATCACCGAGCACGTGACGCCCGGGCAGGTCTTCCGCCTCACGATCTCCGTCAACAACGAGCTCACCCAGGCCACGATCCCGCCGGGCACCATTACCGTCACCGAGGACGGCCGCCGCCAGCAGAGCTACCTCCACGACTTCTACAACTACGCCGGCCTGCACCGCAGCGTCTGGCTGTTCAGCACCCCCGCCGTGACGGTCGATGACATCACCGTCGTTACCGGCTTCGAAGGATCAACCGGCAGCGTCGACTACACGATCGCCACCGCCGGCGGGAGCGGCAGCGAAACGGTCACCGTTTCCCTCCGGGACGCCGACGGCGCTGAGGTCGCCCGCGCCGACGGTGCCCGCGGCACCCTGACGATCGCCGACGTCGTACTCTGGAAGCCCGGCGCCGCCTACCTGTACAGCCTCACCGCAGAAGTCCGCGACGGCGGCCGGCTGCTGGACAGCTACACCCTGCCCGTCGGTGTCCGCACCGTGGAAGTCCGCGGCAAGGAATTCCTCATCAACGGCGAGCCCTTCTACTTCACCGGCTTCGGCATGCACGAGGACCACGTGGCCATCGGCAAGGGCCACAGCAACGCCCAGATGGTCAACGACTTCCAGCTTCTGGACTGGGTGGGCGCCAACTCCTTCCGGACCTCGCACTACCCCTACGCCGAGGAAGTCATGGAGTTCGCCGACCGGCACGGGATCGTGGTGATCGACGAGACCGCCGCCGTCGGGCTGCACCTGGGCTTCGGCGCCGTCTTCGGCGGCATCGCGAAGAAGACCTACGAGGAGGGCGGGGTGGACGCCAACACCGCCGCCAACCACCGGCAGGCGATTTCCGAACTCGTCGCCCGCGACAAGAACCACCCCTCGGTCGTGATCTGGTCGATCGCCAACGAACCCAACGGCTCGGAAGAGGGCGCCCGCGAATACTTCGCACCCCTCGTGGAGCTGACCCGCAGCCTGGACCCCACCCGGCCCGTCGGCTACGTCAACGTCATGTTCGACACCCCGGACAAGGAACTGCTCGGGGACCTGTTCGACGTCATCATGCTCAACCGCTACTACGGCTGGTACCTCAACAACGGCGACCTCGAAACGGCCGAGCAGAACCTCGAGAAGGAACTGCGCGAGTGGGAAGCCAAGTACGGCAAGCCCATGATCATGACCGAGTACGGACCGGACACCATGCCCGGCTTCCACTCCATCTATGAACAGCCCTGGAGCGAGGAATACCAGGCGGCGTTCCTGGCCATGTACCACCGGGTCTTTGACCGCGTGGACGCCATGGTGGGCGAGCAGGTCTGGAACTTCGCGGACTTCCAGACCTCCAACGGCATCATGCGCGTGGACGGCAACAAAAAGGGTGTCTTCACCCGGGACAGGCGGCCCAAGCCCGCCGCCTACGCCCTGCGCAAACGGTGGACGGCGCTGGCCGGCACCAAGAACAACACTTCCGAGGCGTAGGCCTTACCGCACATTTTTTCGCCGGGCCCCAAGGCCGGCAACGGGTAAAGGAGCCCAATCATGAAAAAACTTTCCAAGCTCAGCATCGTCGGCTATGGCGCCGGCGATGCCGCAAACAATCTCGCATTCACCACCGCCACCATGTTCCTGCTGGTGTACTACACGGACGTGGCCGGGATTTCCGCGGCGGCCGCCGGCACCCTGTTGCTTGTGGTGCGGATCTTCGACGCCTTCGCCGACGTCTTCGCCGGCCGCGTGGTGGACCGGACATACAGCAAGCGGTTCGGCAAGTTCCGTCCGTTCATCATGTTCGGCTCCATCCCGCTGCTGCTGCTGAGCGTGGCAACGTTCTCCATCCCCGAGCTCGGCGAATCCGGCACCCTGCTCTACGCCTACGTCACGTACGCCGCCCTGGGCCTGGCCTACAGCCTGGTCAACATCCCGTACGGTTCGCTGGCCGGCGCCATGACCCAGGACCCGGCGGAACGCGCCAAGCTGGGCTCCGCCCGGATGATCGGCGCGCTGCTGGTCGGCTCCGCCCTGGGTATCTTTGTGGCCCCGCTGATCAAGCCGGGCGCCAACCTGCAGGCCACGTTCACCACCATCACCCTCGCCTTCGTCGTCATCGGTGCGGCCCTGTACCTCTTCACCTTCCTGACCACCAAGGAGCGGGTCCACCGCGCCGTCCCCAACGTCACGTTCAAGCAGAGCATGGACACGCTCAAGGGCAACCGGCCGCTGCTGATGCTGTGCCTGAGCTCCTTCTTCTTCCTGACCGGCTACCTGGCACTCACCTCGGTGCAGCTGTACTACCTCCGCGATGTCCTGGGACGGCTGGACCTGTACCCGGTGCTGTCCATCACCCAGCTCGTCCTCACCTTCGTGCTGGCCGGATTCATGCCGAAGCTGGTCCGGAACCTTGGTAAGAAGCGCGTCTACATCTTCTCGTCGCTGCTCACGGTCATCGGCGGCACCATCATCTTCGTCACCCCGGCAAGCCAGGTCTGGATCGGTTTCACCGGCCTGGTCATTAGCCTCGTGGGCGTCCTCGCGGTCAACATCGTGGTGTGGGCCCTGGAAGCCGACACCGTGGAGTACGGCGAATGGAAGACCGGCGTCCGGACCGAGGGCATCACGTACGCGTTGTTCTCCTTCACCCGCAAGACCGGCCAGGCAGTCGGCGGTGCGCTCGCGGCCTATGCCCTGGCCCTGGGCGGCTACAAGTCCGGCGCCGTCCAGACCCCCGACGCCGTCTTCGGCATCCAGATCGCGGCCGGCGCACTGCCGGCGGTCATGACCATCCTGGCCGTGCTCGTGATGGCCAAGTACACGCTCACCGATGCCATGCATGCCCGGATCCTCGGCGAGATCCGGGCCCGCCGCACCGACGGTGCCGGCAGTGCCGACTCCGGGAGCGCCAGTTCCGGCAGCGCCAGCGGAACCTCCGACGGCGCCGGCACCGTTTCCGCCGACGCCGGCACTGTTCCCACCGACGCCAAACCGCTGGCGCCCAGCAACTAAGACACCCCCGAAAGACCAGAAAAGGACCCGTTGTGAAAATCATTGCCGCTGAAGTCTTCGTGACCAGCCCCTCCCGGAACTTCGTGACCCTGCGGATCACGACAGAAGACGGCGTCACCGGCATCGGCGACGCGACCCTCAACGGCCGCGAGCTCGCCGTGGCCGCCTACCTGAAGGAGCACGTCGCGCAGCTGCTGATCGGCAAGGACCCGCACCGGATCGAGGACACCTGGCAGTTCCTGTACCGGAGCTCCTACTGGCGCCGCGGGCCGGTCACCATGGCCGCGATCGCCGCCGTCGACATGGCCCTGTGGGACATCAAGGGCAAGCTGGCCGGGATGCCGGTCTACCAGCTCCTCGGCGGGGCGTCCCGGAACGGGCTGCGCGCCTACGGCCACGCCTCCGGCGCGGACATCCCGTCCCTGTTCGATTCGGTCCGTGAGCACCTGGAGCTCGGGTACAAGTCCATCCGGATCCAGACCGCCATCCCCGGCATCAAGGCCGTCTACGGGGTCGCCGCCCAGGCCCAGGCCTCGGGGGAGCGGTACGACTACGAGCCCGCCGGCCGCGGCGCGTTCCCGCAGGAAGAGGACTGGGACACCCGCGCCTACCTGCGCCACCTGCCCACCGTGTTCGAGGCCGTGCGCAACGAGTTCGGCCCGGAGCTGCCGCTGCTGCACGACGGGCACCACCGGATGACCCCGATCCAGGCCGCCAAGCTCGGCAAGGCGCTGGAACCCTACGACCTCTTCTGGCTCGAGGACTGCACCCCGGCCGAAAACCAGGAAGCCCTCCGGCTGGTCCGCCAGCACACCACCACCCCGCTGGCCATCGGTGAAATCTTCAACACCGTGTACGACTTCCAGACCATCATCAAGGAACAGCTGATCGACTACGTCCGGGCGGCCTCCACCCACTTCGGCGGGATCTCGCCGCTGAAGAAGGTCATGGACTTCGCCGCGCAGTACCAGATCAAGTCCGGCTTCCACGGCCCCACCGACATCTCCCCGGTCGGGTTCGCCGCGCAGCTGCACGTGGGCCTGGCCATCCACAACTACGGCATCCAGGAATACATGCAGCACTCGGACAAGACCAACGAGGTCTTCGAGCAGTCCATGACGTTCGTGGACGGCTACCTGCACCCGGGCGACAAGCCCGGCATCGGCGTCGAATTCAACGAGGAAGCCGCGGCGGCCTTCCCGTACCAGCAGGCCTACCTGCCCTACAACCGCCTCGTCGACGGAACCGTTCATGACTGGTGATCTGAAGACCGCCGGTCCCGCCCGCCACCACATTGTGGTGATGGGCGTGACCAGTTGCGGCAAGAGCACCGTGGGCGCGGCCATCGCCGATCGCATCGGAGCGGAATTCCTCGACGGCGATTCGCTGCACCCGCAGTCGAACATCGACAAGATGGCCTCAGGCACTCCGCTGGACGACGACGACCGGGCACCGTGGTTGGCCGAAATCGGCAGGCGCTTCTCGGCGTCGGACTCTGGCCTTGTCATCGCGTGCAGCGCGCTCAAGCGTTCCTACCGCGACATCATCCGCAGCGGTGATTCCTCCGTGGTGTTCGTGCACCTGCACGGGACCAGGGAATTGCTGGGCAGCCGCATGGCCGCGCGTCCGGGGCACTTCATGCCGCTCTCGCTGCTGGAATCGCAGCTGGAAACCCTCGAAGAACTCCAGGCCGACGAAGAGAGTGTTGTAGTGGACATCGCCACGCCAGTGAAGCAGATCGTTGACGAAGCTGTGGCGGCCCTTGACGCGCCGCAGGGCGATGCCACCCGGTTCCTGGTGGACCTGAAGGCCGCTCCGTTCAACCTCGACGATTCCGCGATTGCGTGGGTGGAGTCCACCATCGACTCCATGTCGCTCGAGGAAAAGATCGGGCAGCTGTTCATCAACCACAACAACGACTACTCCCCGGAATACCTCGACGGTGTCCTGGAGCAGTATCACGTCGGCGGCATGCGCTACCGGCCCGGACCGTCGGCGGACGTGCAGGAACACATCCGCTACGCGCAGTCCAGGTCGCGGGTGCCGCTGCTGATCGCGTCGAACCCCGAGATGGGCGGCGCCGGCAGTTGCGACGACGGGACGTTCGTCTCGACCCACCTGCAGGCGGGCTCGCACCCGGATAAGGACATCGCCCGCCAGATGGGGCGCGTGGCCGGTGTGGAAACAGCCGCGCTTGGCTGCAACTGGGCCTTCGCGCCGATCGTGGACATCCACTACAACTGGCGCAACACCGTCATCTCCACCCGGGCGTTCGGCAACACCCCGGAGATCGTGGTGGAACGGGCCAAGGAGTACTTCGACGGCATCAGCGAATCGCCAACCGTGTGCGCCATGAAGCACTTCCCGGGCGACGGCATGGATGAACGCGACCAGCACGTGGTGACGTCCTACAACACGCTCAGCTACGAGGAGTGGAACAAGACCTACGGGCACGTGTACCGGGAGATGATCGGCCACGGGGTGCAGTCCATCATGATCGGCCACATCGGCGCACCGGACTTGTCACGGCATTTCCGCCCCGGGCTGGCGGCGCAGGACATCCTGCCCGCGACCCTGGCGCCGGAGCTCCTCCAGGATCTGCTCCGCGGCGAGCTCGGCTTCAACGGGCTGATCCTCACCGACGCGTCGCAGATGATCGGCCTGACCCAGGCCATGAAGCGCAGCGAGCTCGTCCCGGCCACCATTGCGGCCGGGTGCGACATGTTCCTGTTCTTCAGGAACCCGGCCGAGGACTTCGGCTACATGCTGGACGGCTACAAATCCGGGGTCATCACGGAGGCGCGGCTGCATGACGCCCTGCGCCGGATCCTGGGCCTGAAGGCGTCGCTCGGACTGCACAAGGCCGCCCGGGAATCCCTCGTCCCGCCGGTCGAAGCGCTGCAGCTGATCGGGAGCGAGGCCCACCGGGCGGTTGCCGCGCAGATCGCCGACAAGACCGTCACCCTGGTCAAGGACACGGCCGGCAACCTGCCGATCACGCCCCGGACGCACAAGCGCATCCGGCTCTACGGCATCTCGGGCGGCGCGGACTTCACCCGGGCGGACCCGCTGGCCTACCTGGACGTTGTCCGGGACGAGCTCGAAAAAGCCGGCTTCGAAGTCCATGTCTTCAAGACGGCCGATCAGCGCGAGGCCGCCGGCGAGACCGGGGTGAACTTCATGTCCGTCATCTCCGAGGAAGCCACGGCGGACTACGCGCAGAAGTACGACGCCGCGTTCGTGTTCGCCAATGTCAAGGGCTTCGCCCAGGAAGCGGCCATCCGGATCAAGTGGTCGACGCCCATGGCGGCCGAGATTCCCTGGTACGCCACCGAGGTCCCCACCGTGTTCGTCTCGCTCAATCAGCCCAACCACCTCATCGACGTGCCGATGGTGAAGACCGCCATCCACGCCCACGCGGGCACGCCGGAGGCCATCCGGGCCGCGATCGAGAAGATCCAGGGCAAGTCGGAGTTCCAGGGCACGTTCAACGAGAACGTCTTCTGCGACTCCTTCGACACCCGGCTCTGACCCGACGGCCTAACGGCGGCTGACCAGCGGTGACCCGGCGCTGCGGTTATGACCTGACGCTGCGCAAAATACCCTGCGCTACGAGATTCCCGTAGCGCAGGGCATTTTGCGTAGCGCACGCCGAAAACCGCCGCGAAAACCCCTCCCGCGGCATCCCGCTCAGGGGTACCGTGGGGCCATGGAGAAGACCGGATGCGCGGTGGTGGGCGGCGGCCCCGCGGGGATGATGCTGGGCCTGCTCCTGGCCCGGGCCGGGGTTCAGGTCACGGTGTTGGAGAAGCATGCGGACTTCCTGCGCGATTTCCGCGGGGACACGGTGCACCCCTCCACGATCCGGCTGATTGACGAACTCGGCCTCGGCCAGGAATTCCGCCAATTGCCGCAGAGCCGTCTGAAAAATGTCGTCTTCCCGGTCCCGGGCGGGCCGCCGGTGACGATGGGCGACTTTGACTCCCTGCCGCCGCCGTACAACTACATCGCCATGATGCCGCAATGGGATTTCTTGAACTTCCTCGCCGCCTCCGCAGCCGAGGAACCGGGATTCACGCTGCTCATGAGCCACACCGCCACCGGACTGGTCCGCAATGGGGGCCGCGTCCGCGGAGTCCGCTTCCGCACCCCGGACGGCACACACGACGAACTCCTGGCGGACCTGGTTGTCGCCACAGACGGCCGCCATTCCGTGCTCCGCACCGCCGCCGGGCTGGCGCCGAAAGAATTTCCGGTGCCCTTCGACACCTGGTGGTTCCGGCTGCCCCGGTATCCCGCCGAAACGGGCGAGGTGGCCGGGCTGGTGCCCGCGTTCGGCCCCGGCGAGGCGCTGGTGGCCCTCTTCCGCAACGACTACTACCAAATGGGCTACCTCGCCCCGAAGGGCACCGACGCCCGGCTCCGCGCGGAGGGCGTCGAAGGCTTCCGACGGCGGATCGCGGCGCTCCGCCCGGACCTCGCGGACCGCGTTGACGCCATCCAGTCGCTCGATGACCTCCACTGGCTGGACGTGCGCCTGAACCGGTTGCACACCTGGCACATCAACGGCCTGCTCTGCATCGGCGACGCCGCGCATGCGATGTCCCCGGCCGGCGGCGTCGGCATCAACCTCGCCATCCAGGACGCGGCGGCCGCGGCCGAGTACCTTGCCCCCGCACTGCTCCGGGGCCGGGTGACCACGGCAGACCTCAAGAAAGTCGAACGGCGACGGCGGCTGCCCACCGTCATTGTGCAGACCGTGCAGCGGCTCATGCAGCGCGCGATCTTCGGCCCGATCATGGCCGGGAAGCGGACAAAATTTCCGGCTGCGGCGCTCTTCGTGGCCCGGCGCGTTCCGGCAGTCCGCACCATCATTCCCCGGTTCATTGCCTTTGGTCCGCGGCCCGAGCACGCACCGGCGTTCGCGCGGCGCGCCGAACCCCGGCCACAGCCGCAACCCTAGCCTCGCTCTCCTGCCGGCCCGCTCGCCGAACGGGGAATGCGGCGGGGAAATATGTGGCTCGCGTGACGTAACTATTGCGTGCGGTCCAGTCGATGGCTACGGTGTGATCAGTGTCACTGATAAGTGATACTTGCTTTTGATCTGCGGCGGGAGAGTCCTGCCGGTACGTTCAGCAGGCGCCGTAGGAGCAAATCCTCCCCAGGAATCTCTCAGGCCCACGTACCGCCGCGGCGAGGCAACTCTGGAAAGCAGTCCGGTAACCGGACTCACCGACGGTGCAAGCGGCACCCTGTAACAGCAGGGTCTGCGGAAACTCTCAGGTCCAATACAGAGCGGGGAGGAACCCGAGTCAAAGTGGCACCCAAAATGCCACCTGAATTATGGAGTTCCTCATGACGATTCATTCGTCCGCTTCCACCTTTGCAGACCGCCATATCGGCGCCCGCCGCCAGATCGACATTCACACCTCCGACGCCGACGCGGCCCTGTCGGGTCTTCGGCACCCGGTGGCGGACCTCGCCGCCGCCCACTCGCCTTTCCCCGTCGTCATGGATCTCGGTATCCCGCTTCCGGAGTGAGCGCTTCACCGCACCGGTACCGGTCATTGGGGGCCGGTACCCGTGCGGTGAAGCCCCGATATTGAGTCATTGTCCATTTCTTGCCGCGGCAGCACCCGCCAGGAAGCCAGTTCCATCCTCGCCGCGCACGCCGGCGTCTGACACCCGCAGAGGACCAAAGATGTTTCCCACCAGGATCGAAATCATCCCTTCAGAGGGAATCGTTGAGCAGGTTCAGGCCTTGGTGCCCTTGACCACCACGCTCACGGTGACGTGCCTGCCCCACCACGGCGTCCAGCGGACCATGCGCGCTGCGGTGCAGCTCAGCATGCTCGGTTACCGTGTCATCCCGCATCTCGCGGCGCGGACCCTGCATAGCCGCGCCGAGCTGACCGGAATCGTGCGCGACTGCAATGTTGCCGGGATCGGTGAAGTGTTCGTCATTGGCGGCGACCGGAAGCAGTCGGCCGGCCCCTACCAGTCCGCCCTCCCGTTGCTGGAAGACATCGCGCAGTACTCCGGCGGCGTGATGCGGGCAGGCATTGCGGGCTACCCGGAGGGCCACCCCTCAGTGGGTGCCCTGGACCTGGTGGACGCCTTGGTGGCCAAGCAGCACCTGGCCACGCACGTCGTCACGCAGATGTGCTTCTCCGCGCCGAAAATCCTGGACTACGCGGCGTTCCTCCGCCGGGAAGGCGTGCAGCTGCCCGTCTGGGCCGGGGTAGCGGGGTCCGTCCCGCGGACCAAGCTGGTCTCCCTGGCCACGCAGATCGGCGTCGGAAGTTCCCTGAAGTTCCTCAGCCGCAAGGGGCCGCTGGCACGCAAGCTCCTGAGCGGGGATCGGTACGCGCCGTTGGCCCTGATTTCCGAGCTTGCAGAACACCCGGACCAGGTGGCGGGCATCCACTTCTACAGTTTCAACGACCTTGACCGGGGTGACCGGTGGGACAACCCTCGTCATCAAGCCCCGCGACCACCGAACTCGCGTCGATTCCAGGAGCAGCGCAATGAAGTCTCAGACCGAAAACTCGACGCAGGTACCCCATCTGGAGCGCCAGCTCAGCAACCGGCACATCCAGCTGATTGCGATCGGCGGCGCCATCGGCACCGGCCTGTTCATGGGCTCGGGCAAGACGATTTCGGCGGCCGGGCCCTCCGTCATCTTCGTGTACATGATCATCGGCTTCATGCTGTTCTTCGTCATGCGGGCGATGGGCGAGCTGCTGCTGAGCAACCTGAACTACAAGTCCTTCAGCGACTTTGCCGCGGACCTGCTCGGGCCCTGGGCAGGCTTCTTCACCGGCTGGACCTACTGGTTCTGCTGGGTGATCACCGGAATCGCGGATGTCATCGCCATTGCGGGCTACTCCCAGGAACTCTGGCCGGCGCTACCTTTGTGGATCCCCGGCCTGGTCACCATCGCCATCCTCTCTGCTGCTGAACCTGACCACGGTGAAGGCGTTCGGCGAGACGGAGTTCTGGTTCGCCCTGATCAAGATCATCGCCATCGCGGCCCTGATCGTGGTCGGCCTGTTCATGATCTTCAGCGGGTTCAGCTCCGACGCCGGACCGGCCAGCTTCACCAACCTGTGGAGCCACGGCGGCTTCTTCCCGAATGAATTCATGGGCTTCGTAGCCGGTTTCCAGATTGCCGTGTTCGCTTTCGTGGGCATTGAACTCGTGGGCACCACGGCTGCCGAGGCAAAGGACCCGGAAAAGAACCTGCCCCGGGCGATCAACTCCATCCCGGTGCGTGTGCTGCTGTTCTACGTAGGCGCCCTGATCATCCTGATGTCCGTTACGCCCTGGACCGAGTTCAGCGCCGGACACAGTCCTTTCATCGCCATGTTCTCCCTGGCCGGCCTGGGAGCCGCCGCCACGGTCGTCAACCTGGTGGTGCTGACCTCGGCGATGTCCTCAGCCAACTCCGGCATCTACTCCACTTCCCGCATGGTGTACGGACTGGCCCAGGAGGGCGACGCCCCGGCCGTGTTCGGCGCGCTCTCGGGCCGCAAAGTGCCTCGGAACGCCCTGTTCCTGTCCTGCGTCCTGCTGCTCTCCGGCGTCGTGCTGATGTACGCGGGACAGGACATCGGTAAGGCCTTCGACATGGTGACCACCGTTGTCCGCGGTCTGCTTCGTCTTCGTCTGGTCGATCATCCTGGCCAGCTACCTTGCCTTCCGCAAGCGCCGGCCGCAGCTGCATGCCGCGTCCAAGTTCAAGATGCCCGGCGGCGATCCCGATGGTCTGGGTTGTCTTCGCCTTCTTCGCCTTCGTGCTCTGGACCCTGACCACCCAGCCGGACACGTTCCTGGCCCTGCTGGTCACCCCGGTCTGGTTCATCCTGCTCGGTATCGCGTGGTTCATCCTGCGCCGCCGTCCCGCGCACCTGGCCCGCTACGCGGCGTTCCAGGCCGAACTCGCCCAGGACATGGAACAGGAAGCAACCATCGGGGGCCGGCGTCCCTGAGTGCAGGGCCCTCCGACTGATGCGTCGCACTCTCAGCCGTGCGCCGTGAGGTAGCCGATCAGGCCCTTGATGGTGGCCACGGCCGGGTAGTCGCGCTCCGGAATGTCCACGCCGGTGGCCGTGTCGATGGTTTCCACGAGCCGCAGGAAATCCAGCGAATCGAGTTCCAGGTCCTGGCGCAGCCGGGCGTCCTCGTCGACGTCGTCGAGCTCGACGTCGGGGGCCACCGCGCCGATCGCGGCGTGCACCGCCGCGCGGGCGTCCTGTTCGTTCATGGTTCCTCCGGTTTCACAGGTGTTCCGGCTCTTGCAGCAGCTCGTTGATCCGGGCGAGGTAGCGGCCGCCGCGCAGCCCGTCGCTGACCCGGTGGTCCGCCGAGAGCGTGGCGATGGCGGCGTGCCGGACCCCGAGGAGTCCGTTCTGGGCCCAGGGCTGTTCCATCACCCGGCCGAAGCCCACCATGGCGACCTGGGGCGGGTAGATCACGCCGTACACACTGTCCACGCCGAGGTCTCCGAGGTTGGTCACGGTCAGGGTCGGATCGGCCATTTCGGCGCGCAGCAGACGCCCCGCGCGGGCCCGGCTGACAAGGTCCCGCAGCTGCTCCATGAGCACGTCCAGGGGCAGGGTGTCGGCGTCGTGGATTGCCGGGGCCACCAGGCCGCCCTGGCGCAGGGCCACCGCGACGCCGAGGTGCACCGCCGCGCTGGGCCGGAACCCGCCGTCGTCGTAGAAGCCGTTGACCTCGGGGACGTCCCGTGCCGCCAGCGCCGCGGCCTTGAGCAGGAGCGCCGACGGGACCAGCCGGCCGGCGACGGGCCGGTGCGCGTTGACGGACTGCATCCAGTCGACGGCGGTGCGCAGATCCAGCGTGGTGCTGAGGTAGTAGTGCGGGATGGTCTGCTTCGAGCGTGTCATCAGGGCGCCGATGGCGCGGCGCAGGCTGGCGACGCGCTCGCGGGCCTCCGACGGCGGCCTCCCTTTGACTGGCGCTGCTGGCGCTTCCGGGGCCGGCACGCCGGGTTCAGGCGCAGGAAGTTCCAGCACAGGAAGTTCCGGCACAATGACCTTCCAACCCGGCCGCGGCGCGCTGCACGTCGGCCACCGTCACCGCGCCGTCCGGGCCGGTGCCGGTCACGGTGGACAGCCCGATCCCGAGTTCCGCCGCGAGCCGCCGGGCCCGCGGCGAGGAACGCACCCTGCCCGGACCGCCGGTCCGGGCCGCCACCGCGTGTTCCACATCCGCGCGGGTGATGGCGCCGTCCTTGCCGGTGCCCTGGATGCTGCCGGTGTCCACGCCCAGCCGGTGCGCCAGATGCCGCACGGGAGGTGCGATCGGGGGACCCGCCGTCGGGCCGGGCGCCGCCGGAACCCGCGGCGTGGCCGCGGTGGCTTTCGACGGCGCCCGCGCCGGGGGCGCCTCACGAACCGGAGCCCCCACCTCGGCAGGGGTCTGCGTGATCACGGCCAGCGGCGTTCCCACCGGAACGGTCTCGCCGATGCCGACCAGGAGGTCCGCCACGACGCCCTCCTGGAAGGACTCCACATCCATGACCGTCTTGTCGGTGTCCACGACCGCCACGAGATCGCCGCGGCGCACATAGTCGCCGGGCTTGACCAGCCATTCGACGAGCTTGCCGTGCTCCATATCGGCCCCGAGCGAGGGCATCAGGAAGTCACCCACCGGCGTCTACCGTCGCTTTGGCCGCGGCCACAATCCGTTCCACGGACGGCAGGGCGGCCAGTTCCAGGTGCTTGGCATAGGGGATCGGCACTTCGGCGCTGCAGACCCGGGCCACCGGCGCATCGAGGTCGAAGAACGCCTGCTCGGTGATCCGCGCACTCACTTCGGCGGACAGGCTGCCGCTGCGCCAGCCCTCATCGACCACCACGGCACGGTGCGTCCTGGTCACGGAGGCGAGGATGGCGGCGTCGTCGAGCGGCCGGAGCGTGCGCAGGTCCAGGACTTCGGCGTCGATCCCTTCAGTGGCGAGCTGTTCCGCGGCGTCGAGCACCGCGGGCAGGGTCCCGCCGTAGGTGATCAGCGAGATGTCGTTGCCGGGGCGCCTGATGGCGGCCGTGACGATGTCCACCGGGCCGGCGTCGTCGGCCAGTTCCCCGGGAACGTTGTACAGCGAGCCGTGCTCGAATATGAGCACGGGGTCCGGGTCCTGCAGCGCCGTCCACAGCATGCCGCGGGCGTCTTCGAGGGTGGCCGGGGCGAGGATCCGCAGCCCGGGGATGTGGGCGTACCAGCCTTCGAGGCTGTGCGAGTGCTGGGCGCCGAGCTGACGGCCCGCACCGGTGGTCATCCGGATCACGAGCGGCACGTGGAACTGGCCGCCGGACATGTGCAGCAAGGTGGCGGCATTGTTGACGATCTGGTCGAGCGCCAGGAGGCTGAAGTTGACGGTCATGATTTCCACGATCGGGCGCATGCCGCCAAGGGCCGCGCCGATCCCGGCACCGACGAACCCGGATTCCGAGAGCGGGGTGTCACGGATCCGGTCCGGACCGAACTCCTCCAGCAGGCCCAGGCTGACCGCGAACGAGCCGCCATAGGCGCCCACGTCCTCGCCCATCAGGAACACCCGTTCGTCGCGGATCATGGCGTCGCGGATGCCCGCCCGGAGCGCTTCGCGGTAGCTGGATTTCATGGCGTGCCTGCTGTCTTCCCGGCACGCCGCTTTCCGGCAGGCTGCTTTCCGGCAGGCTGCGTGCCGGAGGCTGGCCCGGTGCCGGCCCCCGCACCTGCACCGGCACCCGCACCGCATCTTCGCCTTCTGCGGCGCCGCGCTCGCTGTAGACAAAGCGGGTCAGTTCTTCCACCGGTTCCGGGGTTCCGCCCTCGGCAAAGTCGACGGCGGCCGCGATTTCCGCCTGCGCGTCGGCCTGCAGCTGCACCCATTCGTCGCCCGAAAGCTGGCCCGCGGCTTCCAGGGCGGTCCGCAGCAGCGTAATCGGGTCCCGTTCCATCCACCGCGCCACCTCGTCCTTGGTCCGGTAGCGTTCGGGATCGAACATCGAATGGGCCCGGAAGCGGTAGGTCCGCAGCTCCAGGAAGTGCGGTCCGCCACCGGAGCGGACGGCGTCCACCGCGCGGCGTGCAGCTTCCTCGACGGCCAGGACGTCCATGCCGTCCACAGCCCAGGCGGGGATCTCGTAGGCGGCGGCCTTGAGGGCGATGTCCGTCTGGGATTCGGAGCGGGCCAGCGCGGTGCCCATGGCGTAGAGATTGTTCTCGCAGCAGAACAGCACGGGCAGCTGCCAGAGGGCCGCCAGGTTGAGGCTCTCGTGGAATGCGCCTTCGGCCACGGCGCCTTCGCCGAAGAAGCACACTGTGACGTTGGAGCGTCCCGCCATCTTGTCCGCGAGCGCCAGGCCGACCGCGAGCGGCAGGCCCCCGGCGACGATCGCGTTGCCGCCGAAGAACCTGGTGGCGGCGTCGAAGAGGTGCATCGACCCGCCGCGCCCGCGGCAGCATCCTTCAACGTAGCCGTACATTTCGGCGAGGATCGCCCCGGCCGAGACGCCCCGCAACAGCGCGTGGCCGTGTTCCCGGTAGGTCGCGACCACGGCGTCCTCCGGTCCCAGGGACGTCATGACGCCGGCGGCGACGGCCTCCTCGCCGATGTAGACGTGCAGGAAGCCGCGGATCTTGGCGGCGCTGTAGAGCTCGACGCATTTCTCCTCGAGCTGGCGGACGCGCAGCATCTGCAGCAGCAGGTGCCGTCCGTGGGCGGCGTCCGCTGGGCCTCCGCGCCGGACCGCGGTGCCGGTCATTTGGGGGCCTGCCGGGATGGGTCGTGCGGGGCAGATGACTGGACACCTGGGGCCGGGGGACCCGGGGTTGGAGCCTGCGGGGCAGGGGGCGTCTCGATGGTGGAGGTGTCGCCCTCGGGCAGGCCGAGCTCGCGGGCCTTGAGCAGCCGCCGGAGGATCTTCCCGCTGCGGGTCTTGGGCAGCGCGGTGGTGAAGTCGAGCAGCCGCGGCGCGACGGCGGGGCCCAGCCGCTTGCGGGCGAAGCCGATGATGTCCAGGGCCAGCTCCCCGGACGGTTCCCAGCCGGTCCGGAGTTCAACGAAGGCCTTGACCACCTCGCCGGCCACCGGGTCCGGGACTCCGATCACGCCGGCCTCGGCGACCGCCGGGTGCTCCATGAGGGAACTCTCCACCTCGAACGGGCCGATCAGGTGCCCCGACGACTTGATGACGTCGTCGCCCCGCCCGACAAACCAGTAGTAGCCGTCGGCGTCGCGTTTGGCGAGATCCCCGGTCAGGTACCAGCCCCCGGCGAAACAGCGGCGGTAGCGCTCCTCTTCGTGCAGGTAGCCGCGGAACATGGAGGGCCAGCCGGGCCGCAGGGCCAGTTCCCCCATGGCGTCGGGGTCTGTGACGAGCACCGCTTCGCCGTCGCGGATGACGGGCTTGCCGTCCGCGTCCCGGACCACGAGGGCCGCCTCGACGCCGGGCAACGGCCGGCCCATGGAGCCGGGCCGGATCTCGGTGGCGGCGAAGTTGGAGATCATGATGCCGCCCGTTTCGGTCTGCCACCAGTTGTCATGCACCGGCTGGCCGAAGGCCTCCTGTCCCCACACCACTACCTCCGGGTTGAGCGGCTCGCCGACGCTGGCGACGAAGCGCAGGGCGGAGAGGTCGTGTCCCGCCGCGCGGTCGGCGCCGGCCTTCATGAGCATGCGCAAGGCCGTCGGGGCCGTGTACCAGACCGTGACTCCCTGTTCGGCGAGGATCCGGTACCAGCGGTCCGCGTCCATTTCCTCCTCGTCCACGATGGCCGTCACCCCGTGGCTGAGGGGCGCGATCACACCGTACGAGGTTCCCGTGACCCAACCGGGGTCCGCCGTGCACCAGTAGACGTCCCCGGGGTGCAGGTCCAGGGCGAAGGTGCCGGTCGCGTGGTGGGCGGTCACGGCGTCGTGCACGTGGATGGCGCCCTTCGGGGTGCCGGTGGTGCCGGACGTGAAGTGCAGCAGGGCCATGTCCTCGGGCTGGGTGGCCGCGATGTCCCCGTCCGGCGGGGCTTCCCGCATGAGGGCGGCCAGGTCCAGGGTTCCGGGCTCGGGATCGCCGTCGGCGTCGATGAGCAGGACGTGGCGCAGGTCCGGGAGCTGCTCGCGGAGCTGGGCGATCTTCCGGCGGTACAGCGCCCGCGTGGTGACCAGCGCCCGGCCGGAGCCCAGTGTGAGGCGCTGCCGCACCGGCTCGGGGCCGAACGCGGAGAACAAGGGGCAGAACACGCTCGCGTTCTTGAACGTGCCGAGCACCGCGATGTACAGGGCGGGGCCGCGGCCGGTGAGGGAGAAGACCCGTTCCCCGCGGCCGACGCCAAGGCTGCGCAGGACACCGGCGAAGCGGTTGGTCTGTTCGGCGAGTTCGGCGTAGCTCAAGGAGTGGGTGCTGCCATCGGCCCGGACGAACCGCAACGCCTCGCGGCCTGCCCCAGGGCCGGCCGCGTGCCGGTCCACCGCCTCGTAGGCGATGTTGAGGCCGCGGCCGCCGGGGAGTCCGGACAGGGCGCGCCGGCCTTCATCCCACGTGAAAGCCGCGCACGCCGCGTCATAATCCACCAGGTTCGGCCGGACCCGGAAACTGCCGATGTCTTTGGTGATCGCAGGCCAGCGGATGGATGGTTCGGTTCCTGCCGTCATGCTTCCATCGGACTCCCGTGCGATGGTGCCGCCAAGAGTACAAGGTCCCGGGCCGCCGGCTTCGCCCCGGACCTCCGACTCCGTGCCGGGCTCCGTGCCGGGCTCCGTGCCGGGGCGCCGACATACGGGCGCCCGGCTGGGAATCCGGGGCCGGCCAGACACTAAACTGGAACCCATGACTGCCACCCGTGACTTCGCAGCCGACGCTGCCGCTGCCCGTGCCCGACTCCTGGAACTGATCAAGGAGCTGGCCGTCGTCCGCGGCAAGGTCATCCTCTCCAGCGGCGCGGAGGCCGACTACTACATCGACCTGCGCCGCATCACCCTGCACCACGAGGCGTCCAAACTGGTGGGGCAGGTCATGCTCTCCCTGATGGACGACGCCGGGATCGACTTCGAGTGCGCCGGCGGGCTCACCATGGGGGCAGACCCGGTGGGCACCGCCGTCATGCACGCCGCCGTCGACGCCGGCCGCCCGGTGGACGCGTTCGTCGTCCGCAAGGCGCAGAAGTCCTACGGCATGGGCCGCCAGGTGGAAGGCCCCTCCGTCGAGGGCCGCCAGGTCCTGGTCCTGGAGGACACGTCAACCACCGGCGGCTCCGCGCTGACCGCCGTCGAGGGCGTCCGCAAGGCCGGGGGCAACGTGGTGGCCGTCGCCGTGATCGTGGACCGCGACACGGGAGCCAAGGAAAAGATCGAAGCCGAAGCCGGTGTTCCGTACCTCTTCGCCTTCGGCAAGGACGAACTGGGCCTCAACTAGCGTTTCTCCCTTAGCTGACGCGGGTGGACGGTGCCTAGGGGGTGACTTATCATTTCTTAAATACCCCCGTCCGTACCCGCATCTGGAGAAACGCGACATGCTCCCGCACCCTGAAGACTTGACCGCTGACTCCATCAGCACGGTCGACCAGATCCAGAACCTGATCCTGGACAGCGCGGACTTCGAAGAGTTCCTGAACGAACTCGCACGTTTTTCCGCGCACCAGGTGGCGGGCACCGGCGACGACGCGCTGTGCGGAATTACGCTGCTGCGGGACCGCAAGGCGGCCACGATCGGGTGGAGCAGCGATTCCGCGCGGGAAGTCGACGAGATCCAGTACTCGCTCTCCCAGGGGCCCTGCCTCACCGCCGCCAAGGAAGAACGGGAAGTCTACGTCCCCGACCTCTTCGAGGAGGACCGCTGGGGCCCGGACTACGCCGCCGCCGTGGCCTCGCACGGGCTGCGCTCGGTGTTGTCGGTGCCCTTCCACCTCCAGGGCGAAGCCCAGGCGGCGCTGAACCTCTACTCCGATGTCCCGCGGAAATTCGACGGCGACGTCGCGGCCCGGGCGCGGGGCTACACCCGCGAAATTTCCCAGGCGCTGCGGCTGGCCGTCCGGTTCTCCCTGCACACGGACAGCGCCACCAATCTGCGCGCCACGCTCGAATCCCGGACGGTCATCGACATGGCGGTAGGGATCGTCATGGCGCAGAACCGCTGCGACCAGGAGACCGCGGTCAGGATCCTCACGGACGCCTCCAGCAACGGCAACGTGAAGCTGCGCAACATCGCCACCTCCCTCGTCGAGTCGGTGGGTGGAACCGGTACGCGGACGCACTACGAAGAGCCGGGCCGGCGACAGGCGGTCTGATCCGGCAGTCACCTATGACTTGTGCCCAAACACCGGCGAGGATACGCTGGGTGCGGTTGAGCCGTCGGCCATAGACATCCTTCTTTGGAGTACCTATGGACCAGTCACTGCAAGCCCACGTAAAAATCGATGTCATCTCCGACGTCGTCCGGATCGACGTCCGGGGGAGCCTCACGCAAGCCTCCCGCCCCTCCCTGATGCAGATCATCCAGCGCGTCCGCCGCATGGGCATCACCGCACACATCCGCGTCGACCTCGGCCGGGCCGCGTTCGTGGAATCATCGGCGCTGGCCGGCCTGCGCAATGACCTCAACGCGATCGACGGCGGAAGCGCCGGCCCGGAGACCGCCGGCATGCCGGCTCCCGGCGGCGTCTCCTTGGAACTGACCCCGCGCATCGATGACTCCGCCACTTTGCAGACACTGGACATGTCCGGAGAATTCCTGGCCTCGGTCGACCCCTCAGGCACCCGCCGGCTGACCCGGTTCTCCGACGACGAACTCCTCGCCGCGAGCGACTCCGTGTTCGGCCTGCTCGATGACCCCACGGGCATGGCCCGCTCGGAACTCCTGGCGACCTACGACGAGATCGGCCTGGAGATCAGCCGCCGCGAGGTCGGCCGCGAGCCCGAGCCCGCCTAGCCTGACAGTGGTTCCGGCGCGGGCCCGGGCTGCGTTTCCGGCCGCGTTCCCGCCGCGTTCCATCCCTTCGGGCCGGTCCGTTTCACTTCCCCGCCGGAGCGTGGATACGGTAGTCATGTGCCGGCCGAAATGGAACCGAACCATCCGCGAGGCCCCGGCCCTGCCGAGGCCCGCCTGCTCCGCCACGCCGTCGAACTCAAGCGGTTTTCACGCCGCTCATTCCTGATCGGCGCCGGGTCCGCGTCCCTGCTGGCGGCGGACATGCTGTTCACCCAGCGCGTGCAGACCGAGCGGCGCGTCAACCGGATCCTTGAAGTGAAGGACGACGTCGCCGAACGGTATTTTCCGCACGCCAGCTGGATCCTGTTCCCCGGCTACAAGACGAGCTGGGAAGAAGCCCAGTGGATCCTGAACGCCCTGCGTGGCTCGCTGAACAAGAGGGGCCAGCTCGCCGCCGTCGGGTATTCCAACGAGGGACTGGATATCGACGAGGTGGTGATCGCCGTGATCGAGCACGTCCGCGCCCACCAGCTCACCACCCTGTACTTCTACGGCCACAGTTTCGGCGGCATGGTGGCAACCCAGGTGGCCGCCCGCCTGCGCGAGCTGCACGGCGTCGAAGTGGCGTTCATCCTGCTCGACTCCAGCCCTGCGAGCCGGCATGACGTGCTGGACCAGAGCTGGTTCGAAGGCGTGGTGCTGCTCTACGAGAGCGGCTTCCGCTTCCCCACGGTGCTGCGCGGCGGCTATGAGCTCGGCGAGAGGATGCTGCACAAGGATGAGCGCAGTTGGAGCCAGATCGTGGACCAGTCCCTGGAGCAGCTGTCGCCGATCGCGCCCTCCAGCGTGCTGATCCAGTCCGAATCCGCCTACATCTACCACTTTGACGTCAGCCGTTTTGTTGGCAAGCTCGGCGGCACCAAGATGGCCTTCATCGGCAACCCGAAGGACAAGTCGGTGGATTACGAGACCGCCCGGGACACGTGGTCACTGACCTTCAAAGCCAATATGGCCTCGGATGACCTGCGCACCGACGGAGCCAGGCCGGAGCACGCGAGCCCCGGCTGGAGCCCGTTCGTCTACCGGCCCATCATCGACAAACTCCAGGACGACCTCTTCCCGCTGCCCACCGGCGGGGGGAAGAAGACCGCGTTCTGACGCTTTCTTAGCGCAGGGTCCGGCGGGCCCCGGGTCAGATCTGGTTCTTGAGGTCCGCCACGGAATTGAGGATCTGGTTCGGCCGGAACGGGTACGCGGCGATGTCGTCCCGGTGCGTGATGCCGCTGAGCACCAGCACCGTGTGCAGGCCCGCTTCCATGCCGGCGATGATGTCGGTGTCCATGCGGTCGCCGATCATGGCCGTGGTTTCCGAGTGCGCATCAATCTGGTTCATCGCCGAGCGGAACATCATCGGGTTGGGCTTGCCCACAATGTACGGTTCGCGGCCCGTCGCCTTCGTGATGAGGGCCGCGATGGCCCCGGTGGCGGGCATGGGACCGTCCTTCGAGGGCCCGGTGGCGTCCGGGTTGGTGGCGATGAAACGCGCGCCGGCCAGGATCAGGCGGATGGCCATGGTGATGGCTTCAAACGAGTACGTGCGGGTCTCGCCGAGCACCACGAAGTCCGGGTTCTGGTCGGTGAGGATGAAGCCTGCCTCGTGGAGCGCCGTCGTGAGCCCCGCTTCGCCGATCGTGTAGGCGCGGTTGCCCGACTCCGAGCCGCGGACCTGGTCCTTGAGGAACTGTGCCGTCGCCAGGGCCGAGGTCCAGATGTTCTCCTCCGGGATTTCCAGGCCGGACGAGCTCAGCCGGGCTGCGAGGTCCCGGGGCGTGAAGATCGAGTTGTTGGTCAGCACAAGGAACCGCTTGGAGGTGTCCACCCAGCGCTGGATCAGCTCCGAGGCGCCCGGGATGGGCTGGTTCTCGTGAACGAGCACGCCGTCCATGTCCGTCAGCCAGCACTCGATTTCCTGGCCGCTGCGGTACATCGAAGCATATGAACGTGGCTCCTCTGTTTCTGTCCGCTGGTCTTCGCGCTGTTCTGCCATGGTGTCCTCCGCCGTAAGTGTGCCGCTACCTGCGCCTAAGTCTAATGTTGAGGCGTGACTGAACCCGAGATTCCCGGCGACGCCGGTGTAGCGCCTGCGGCAGAGCCCTCGCCGGCCCGTTCGACAGAGGCGACCGCAGAGACGACCGAAGAGGTGGAGCCCAAGGCGGAGGTCGGCGTCGGCCCCTGGGAAGGCGAACTTCCGCGGGGCGAGCACTGGGATCCGGACCTCCTGGCGGACGGGGACCGGCGCAATGTGGTGGACAAGTACCGCTACTGGAAGCACGAGGCGATCGTGGCGGACCTGGACTCGAAGCGCCACAGCTTCCACATCGCGATCGAAAACTGGCAGCACGACATGAACATCGGCACGGTGGTCCGGTCCGCCAACGCGTTCCTCGCCAAGGAAGTCCACATCATCGGACGACGCCGGTGGAACCGCCGCGGGGCCATGGTCACCGACCGCTACCAGCACATCCGCCACCACCCCACCGTGGAGGACTTCGTGGCCTGGGCGCAGGGGGAGGGGCTCGCGATCATCGGGATCGACATCTTCCCGGACTCCGTCCCGCTGGAGACCTACGAACTGCCGAAGGACTGCGTGCTGGTCTTCGGCCAGGAGGGTCCGGGCCTGACTCAGGAGGTCCACGAAGCGGCGCTCGCCACGTTGTCGATCGAGCAGTTCGGCTCCACCCGCTCCATCAACGCCGCCTCCGCCGCGGCCATCGCGATGCACGCCTGGATCCGCCGCCACGTGTTCAACCAGCTCCCGGGCTAGGGCCCCAAGAGTCCCCCGGGAGTCCCCCAAAGGTCCCCGCGAGTTGGCATTTCACGGCAGTGTTTTCGCGCAACACTGCCGTGAAATGCCCACTCGATGCGCCGTGCGGCCCCGGGCTGTGGATAACTCGCCCCGGACGTGGCGGAAGCAGCCACAATGGGCCATGCGCAGGGCACCGCTTCCGCTCCACCTGACAACCGGATCATTCTCTCTGCGTGCCGCGGACAAAGCGGGTGTCACCCGCACGCGCACCGCGGCGCGGGACCTGGTGACCGTGTCTCGCGGCATCCGGGTCCCCACGGGCTCTGCCGCCGCCGGAGCCGCCGCCCTGCGCGCGTATACCGACCTCGATGACGAGTCCATCCTCAGCCTCGGATCGGCGGCGCGGCTCTGGAACGCGCCCCTGCCCGGCTGGCTCGAGGCGGACTGGCGCATCCACCTCGCCCGGTCGCCGGGGCCGCAGTACGCCGCGGCGGGTCAACGACGTGGGGCACCAGTGGCGCTCCGTCCGGATGAGCCTGGCTGGACCTGGCCTCGGTGCTCAGCGCCGATGACCTGCGATTCCCTGGTTTGCGAACACGGGCCGGAGTTTCCCTTCCCCCGCGAGGCCATGTGCAGCGTCGAGGAGTTGCGGGCCATGGTGGAGCTGCACGCGGGAAACCGAGGCGTGCGGAAGGCCCGGGCAGCGGTCGAGCTCCTCCGGGTGGGCGCCGATTCGCCACCCGAAACGCGGCTGCGCCTGGTGCTCGTCCGTGCCGGGCTGCCCGAACCGATCCTGAACCACGTGATCTGGGGCAGGGATCCTTGGGGCGGCACGGGCTCTCCCGTCCTGTGGCCTGACGCCGCCTACCCGCAGTGGCGGATTGCGCTCCAGTACGAAGGGGCGCACCACAACGGGGAGGACCAGTACCTTTGGGACATCGGGAGGGCCGATACTGCAACGCGCTGCGGCTGGCTTGAGGTGCGCATGTCCCGGCTGGACCTCGAAGGCGAGCATCCCGCAGCCGTCCGCAAGGTCCGGAATGCCCTGGAGAGCCGGGGCTGGCGCGCGAGTTGACATTTCGCGGCAGTGTTTTCGTGCAACACTGCCGTGAAATGCCCACTCGACGGAGCCGCCGGGACACCGGACCGGGCCGGACGCGAGTGTTACAGCGGCCTAGTGACCGGAGACACTGCCCCGGCGCAGGAATGGCTAGGATGGTTCCTAGCCGACGAGGTTCCCTCCAGGATCACCAGCCCGTAGACGAAATTCACATTAGGAGTCAGCATGCCCATTGCAACCCCAGAGATCTACTCCGAGATGATCGACCGTGCAAAGACGGGTGGCTTCGCATTCCCGGCAGTCAACGTCACGTCCTCCCAGACCCTGAACGCCGCCCTGCGCGGCTTCGCCGAGGCCGAGTCCGACGGCATCGTCCAGGTCTCCACCGGCGGTGCGGCCTACTGGTCCGGCGCCTCCACCAAGGACATGGTCGCCGGGTCCCTGGGCTTTGCCGCTTTCGCCCGCGAGGTCGCCAAGAACTACGGCGTCAACATCGCCCTGCACACGGACCACTGCCCCAAGGACAAGCTGGACGGCTTTGTGCTCCCGCTGCTCGCCGCGTCCGAGGCCGAGGTCAAGGCCGGCCGCAACCCCCTCTTCAACTCGCACATGTGGGACGGCTCCGCCGAGACCCTGCCGGAAAACCTGCGGATCGCCCGGGAACTGCTCGAGCGCACCGCGGCCGCCAAGATGATCCTCGAGGTCGAGATCGGCACCGTTGGCGGCGAGGAAGACGGCGTCGAGAACGCCATCAACGACAAGCTCTACACCACGGTCGAGGACGCCCTGGCCACCATCGACGCGCTCGGTTCCGGCGAAAACGGCCGCTACATCACGGCCCTGACCTTCGGCAACGTGCACGGCGTGTACAAGCCGGGCGGCGTCAAGCTGCGCCCCGAGATCCTCAAGGACATCCAGGAGCAGGTCGGCGCCAAGATCGGCAAGGCCAACCCGTTCGACCTCGTCTTCCACGGCGGCTCCGGCTCCTCCGAGAAGGAAATCGCCGACGCGGTCTCCTACGGCGTCATCAAGATGAACATCGACACCGACACCCAGTACGCCTACACCCGCCCGGTGGTGGACCACATGTTCCGCAACTACGACGGCGTCCTGAAGGTCGACGGCGAGGTCGGCAACAAGAAGCTCTACGACCCCCGCGTCTGGGGCGCCTCCGCCGAGGCCGGCCTCGCCGCCCGTGTGGTCGAGGCCGCGCAGCAGCTCGGCTCTGTCGGCAAGACCTTCTAGTCATGTCCGACGAGTTCCGCAAGAACCTGATGGGTCCCGAGCCCACGCTCCTGCCTGCCGAGACTGAGATCTACCAGCACCTCGCGCTCGGCCAGGAAGCCGTGGACCTCGTGGCGAAGCACCCCACGTCCTCGCTCCTGTGGGCCATCCTGGCCGAGGAAGCGTGGAATGAGGGCCGCACCATCGATTCCTACGCGTACTCGCGGGTGGGCTACCACCGCGGCCTGGATTCGCTGCGCCGCAACGGCTGGCGCGGCGTCGGGCCGATCCCGTGGGAGCACGAACCCAACCGCGGTTTCCTGCGCGCCCTCTACTCGCTGGGCCGTGCGTCCGCGGCGATCGGCGAGGCCGAGGAGCCGGAGCGGATCGAAAAGTTCCTCAACGATTCCGACCCCGGCGCCAAGGCGGCCATCGAAGCCCAGGGCTGACGCAGCACTGCACAAAGCAACGCGGGGTCACCTCCGGTCCATCCCACCCGTGGATGGGCCGGAAGTGACCCCGCGTTGGGGTTTAGAGCGACGACGGCTTAACGAACGACGGCGGGCTCCCACCTCGAGGTGGGAGCCCGCCGTCGTGCGACTGAAACTAGTTGGTCTTGGCGAGACCGGTGCGGGCCATGGCGTCCGCGTAGGCGGTGTGCATTTCCGCGAGGTACTCCTCCTGGCGGGCCGGGGTCCCGGCGAAGGCGCGGCCGCTGAGCGAGCGGACCTTGTAGGTCTTCAGGCCGCGGCGCCAGATCATGGGCACCTCGGTCTTGAGCAGCAGGTTGGCCAGGCGGTTGGCCTCGGTGCCGTGGGCCACGATGACGGAGGCGCGGGGCACGAGGGCCAGGAACTTCAGCAGCGGCTTGAGGCCGGCGGAGATCTGGTCCGGCGTGAACTTGCCGTTGGGCTCGCCGGGGACGTGCCACGGGTGGACGTTCCACGGCATGACGAATTCGGGGCGCAGGCCCAGCTTCCACTGGATGCCCAGCATGCGGGTGGCCGCCTCGTCGTCGCCGGCGGTGATGAAGCCCGAGGCGTCCGCGGTGCCGATGTTGGAGTACAGGCTGATGATGCGGCACTCATCGACGTCGTGGATCGGGTCCACGTAGGGGACAGCGGTGCCAGCCTTGGTTGCCTGGAGAGCGTCGCAGAGCTCATTGACGGGGGCGACGTTGGGTTCGTACCGGCGGCTCAGGAGCTCTTCGCGGAAATTTTCAGTGGCCAGGGCTGTCATATGTTGCTGGGTCTCCTGCGGGGATTGGCAAAGCTGCCACACCGTCTGCGGGCACGCCGGATACCGGGCATAGGGAGCATTGGTGTGGTTTGAAAATGTGGTGTGGACCGATTCCTGATCGATCCTTATCAGTCTATCAAGCCCCGCGAAATGCAGCACCGGCCCCGGACCCTGCGGCCCCGGCGCTGCTACCAGAGACGCTTGGTGGCGCGGCGGGCGCCTTCGCCGAGGGCCTCCAGCTTGGCGTACGCAATCTGCGGATGCACCCTGCCGCCCAGCCCGCAATCGGTGGACGCAATCACGTTGTCGCGGCCGACGAGGTTAGCGAAGCGCACGATCCGGTCCGCCACAAGGTCCGGGTGCTCCACGACGTTGGTGGCGTGGGAGACGACGCCGGGGATGATGACCTTGCCCTCGGGGAGCTTGGTGTCTTCCCACACCCGCCACTCGTGTTCGTGCCGGACGTTGGCCGCTTCGAAGGAGTAGCCGCCGGCATTGACCTGGAGGACCGGGCCGACGATGTCCGCGAACGGGATGTCCGTGGTGTGCGGGCCGTGCCAGGAGCCCCAGCAGACATGCAGCCGGATCTTGTCCGCCGGGAGGCCGCGCAGGGCCCAGTTGGTGGCCTCGACCCGGAGCTGGATGAACTTCAGGTAGTCCTCGAGGCTCGGCTCGGGGTTGATCTGGTCCCAGCTTTCGGCCAGGGACGGGTCGTCCAGCTGGACCGTCAGGCCGGCGTCGATGATGGCCTTGTATTCCTCGCGCATGGCGTCTGCGCAGGCGTAGAGGAGTTCCTCATCGCTCCGGTAGTACTCGTTGGCCACGCGGGCGCACGAACCGGGGGAGAGGGAGGCGACGAACCCCTCGGTGAGGCCCGCCGCGGCCAGGCCGGTCTTGAGGTTGGCGATGTCCGAGGCCACGAGCGCCTGGCCCGTGTACGTCAGCGGCCCGGCGATCTTCGGCTGTGTGACCGCGCGGCGGTGGGCCAGGATCCCCGAGGAGGGGTCGCTGTAGGCGTCATCGAACTTCAGCCGGTCCCGGCGGTCGGGGAAGGACGTCAGGACGATGTGGCCCGGCGAGGACCGGTGCGCCGTGGCGTCGGCCCAGCGGTCGACGTCGGTCGGCTCCAGGCCGCCGAGCCGGGAGAAGGAGTAATTCCACCAGGCGCCGTAGTCCACGGAACTGGACATCGTGTGCCCGTACTCGCCGTCGTTGGGGATGTCGATGCCGAGATCCTTCTGGCGCTGGACGACGTCCACCACGGAGGTTTCCAGCAGGTCCAGGAATTCGGGCGTGATGCCGTCGGCTTCCTTGGCCTCGTTCGCGGCGATCAGCTCGGGCGTGCGGGGCAACGAGCCGGCATGGGTGACGCGGATGTGATCGGTGTTCTGGGACCCGTTGTTCTGGGAAATAGTGTTCTGGGACATGGCGCGGTTTCCTTTCCATCGGTCCTGGCGGTAGCACCGTGGCCGGTCACGGCGGCCGCGGTTAAGCGGTCTGTGTCCGGCAGGGTTGCTGCGGCGTCAACGGTCCAGGTCCCTCGGCCGCTCGGGATGGTCACTCTCACTCAATTCCACGCCGGATCGTCCCGCAAGTCACGCCCGCTATGTGGCGGGCCGGTGCTGGTGGATGATGCAGTCATGACGAACGCCATGAACAAGAAAGAATCGTCCGCTGCCGCTGCCGCTGCCGCTGCCGCCGTCGACGCCTTCGAGGGCGTGGCCGGCACTCGCCGAAGCCGCCCTGGCGTTCACCGCAGGCTAGCTGCCGTGTCCCGGCAAGGACCCAAAGCGATGCCGGTCACCGTTTTCGGCTAAACTTGGGTGGTAAGAGCCCCGGAACTCTGGCGTTGGGTAAGAGCACAGCGGTAGATTCGGGGCATTCTCATGAACGGCGCTGAGCTGCGGTGGCCACCTGGTCAATCACATGCAGTTCGGCCCGAACGAATGGGGGAGGATCCCATGCCAGCAATCGTGATCGTCGGAGCCCAATGGGGCGACGAAGGCAAAGGAAAGGCCACCGACCTGCTCGGCGGCCGCGTTGACTACGTCGTCAAGCCCAACGGCGGCAACAACGCCGGGCACACCGTCGTCGTAGGCGGTGAGAAGTATGAGCTCAAGCTCCTTCCGGCCGGCATCCTGAGCCCGAACGCGGTTCCGATCATCGGCAACGGCTGCGTGGTGAACCTGGAGGCCCTGTTCCAGGAGATCGACGGCCTCGAAGCCCGCGGCGCCGACACCTCCAAGCTGCGCGTCTCCGCCAACGCCCACCTCGTGGCGCCCTACCACCAGGTCCTGGACAAGGTCACCGAGCGTTTCCTCGGCAGCCGCGCCATCGGCACCACCGGCCGCGGGATCGGCCCGGCCTACATGGACAAGGTGGCCCGCCTCGGCATCCGCGTCCAGGACGTCTTTGACGCCTCGATCCTGCGCCAGAAGGTCGAAGGCTCGCTGCGCCAGAAGAACGAGCTCCTGGTCAAGGTCTACAACCGCCGCGACATCGAGGTGGACGAGATCGTGGAGTACTTCCTGTCCTTCGCCGAGCGCCTCCGCCCGCTGGTCATTGACAGCACCTATGTCCTGAACACGGCCCTGGACGAGGGCAAGGTGGTCCTGATGGAGGGCGGCCAGGCCACCTTCCTGGACGTCGACCACGGCACCTACCCGTTCGTCACGTCCTCGAACCCGACCGCGGGCGGCGCCTCCGTGGGCTCCGGCATCGGCCCCACCCGCATCTCGCGCTCCATCGGCATCATCAAGGCGTACACCACGCGCGTGGGCGCAGGTCCCTTCCCCACGGAACTGTTCGACGAGATGGGCATGTACCTGCAGAAGACCGGCGGCGAGTTCGGCGTCAACACCGGCCGCCCCCGCCGCTGCGGCTGGTACGACGCCGTCCTGGCGCGGCATGCCTCCCGCGTCAACGGCTTCACGGACTACTTCGTCACCAAGCTGGACGTCCTCACCGGCATCGAGCAGATCCCGGTCTGCGTGGCCTACGACGTCGACGGCGTGCGGCACGACGAAATGCCCATGACGCAGACCGAGTTCCACCACGCCAAGCCGATCTTCGAGTACTTCGAAGGCTGGACCGAGGACATCACCGGGGCCCGCACCCTGGAAGACCTGCCGGAAAACGCCCGGAACTACGTCCTTGCCCTGGAGAAGCTCTCCGGCACGCGCTTCTCCGCGATCGGCGTCGGACCGGACCGCGACCAGACGATCGTGGTCAACGACCTCATCAACGACTGACGCTTCAGACTGCGCAGGCACGACGGCGGCGGGTCACCTGAAAGGGTGGCCCGCCGCCGTCGCGGTTAAGCGGCATTCGCACGACGCCGCGATGACCTGGGACCTACTCCGCGGACGTGAAGCGCAGCGACAGCCAGTTCTCCCGGCACGCCCTGGCCGCGGCTTCGGCGTCGCGAAGGCGGGCGAGCCGGATGATTTCGGCGTGCTGGGCCACCGATCCCCGGGCGGCAAAGGAACCGAAGCGCATCCGCTCCACCCGGCGCAGGACCGGGGTGGTTTGTTCCAGGAGTTCCTGGAGCACCGGGTTTCCGCTGACCGTGACAAAGACGGCGTGAAAATCGTCGTCGGCGCGGAGCGCGGACTCGACGTCGGCGTCCTGCAGGGCCTGTTCGAAGCGCGCATTGGCCTCGGCCATGGCGGAGAGGTGGTCCTCGGTCAGGACCGGTACCGCCAGACGCGCGGCCAGCTCGTGCAGCCCGGCCACCACCTGCTGGGTGCTGACGGTTGACGCCTGGTCGTAGGGGGCCACGATGGTCGACTTGCCCGGCAGCGCGATGACCAGGCCGGCGCGTTCCAGCCGCAGCAGCGCCTCCCGGATGGGGGTCCGGCTAACGCCCAGCCATGCTTCCAGTTCCGTGTCTTTTAGCCGTTCGCCCGGCTCGAAGGTGCCGTCCACAATCGCGTCCCGGATGGATTCAAAGACGTTGTCCCGCAGCAGCGGCCGCTTGTGGACTCCGGCGAGCGAGGGAACTGGCATGCAACATATCGTATATCGCCCTTGCCGTCCGGGAGCGTGTATCGGAGAATGCAATATATTGCATGTTGGATGTTCAGGATGCCGTTTCCCACCGCGAGCAAAGGACCGTCGATGGCCATCACCGATTTTGAGCGCTACCCCCTGATGTTTGGACCGAGCCCCATCCACCCGCTGCCGCGGCTCACCGCGCACCTGGGCGGGGCGCAGATCTGGGCGAAGCGGGAGGACGTCAACAGCGGCCTCGCGTTTGGCGGCAACAAGACCCGCAAGCTGGAGTACTTCGTCCCGGAGGCCCTGGCGCAGGGCGCGGACACCCTGGTCTCGATTGGCGGCTACCAGTCCAACCACACCCGCCAGGTCGCCGCGGTGGCCGCGAAACTGGGCCTCAAGGCCCGCCTGGTCCAGGAAAACTGGGTCGACTGGCCGGATCCGCTCTCTGACCGCGTGGGGAACATCCTGCTCTCGCGCATCATGGGCGCCGACGTCCGGCTGGACAGTGCGGGCTTTGACATCGGCATCCGCAGCAGCTGGGAACACGCCATCGAAGAGGTCAAGGCCGCCGGCGGCAAGCCGTACGCGATCCCGGCCGGCGGGTCCGACCACAGGCTGGGCGGCCTGGGCTTTGCCAACTGGGCCTACGAGGTGGAACAGCAGGAGCGGGAGCTTGGCATCTTCTTCGACACCATCGTCGTCTGCACGGTCACGGGCTCCACCCACGCCGGCATGATCGCGGGATTCGCCGGCCAGGACAAACCGCGCCGGGTGATCGGCATCGATGCCTCGGCCACCCTGCAGAAGACCCGCGACCAGGTTGAACGCATTGCCCGGAACACCGCCGAGCTGATCGGCCTGGGCCGGGAGCTCCGGGATGACGAAATCAACGTCATGGAGGGCTGGGCCGGGGACCTCTACGGAATCCCCGTCGATTCCACCCTGGAAGCCATCCGCCTTGGCGCCTCGCTCGAGGCCATGATCACCGACCCCGTCTACGAGGGCAAGTCCCTGGCCGGGCTGATCGACCTCGTGAAAAGCCGGGAGATTCCGGCCGGCAGCAATGTCCTCTACGCCCACCTGGGCGGCCAGATCGCCCTCAACGCCTACAGCGGGCTCTTCCGTTCCTGACGCGGCACTCACGGTTCCGACGGCGGCGGGTCTCCTTTCGGGGGCCCCGGCGGGGGACCCGCCGTCGTCGTCGTTAAGCCCCGGCAGCGCCGGGCCAAAAAAGAAATCAAGAAATTTCCGATCGGTGCGTAACCTTTCGGGCCACCCCAGCGATTACTCCTTATGTAAGCGCCGCCGGAGTTCGGACCCCCCACCAGACACCGGCTGGCCTTCCACCGTAAGTGCCGACCGGCGCCTTCCCCCCATCTGGTCTCCGGTCGGCCCTTTACCGTAAGCGCTTGCCGGCGCCTGCCCCCATGGGCGCCGGCCAGCCTTTTCTGGCGAGAGTGGGCTGTCGACTGCCCCCATGAGGCCTCAGCCCGCCTTCCACCAAAAAACAAAGGATGTATTGCTGTTATGAAGAGTGTTAGCAAGACCACCAAGATTGCTGTCGGCGCCGCCATCCTGGCAGTCGGAGGATTCTCCGGCATCGGACTGGCCAACGCGGCCCAGATGTCCAGCACCGAGCAGGCTGAAGTGACCCACGCTACGCCCGCCACCCCGGCCACTCCTGCTGTACCGGCCACCCCCACGCTCCCGGCAAAGCCCGCCGTCCCGGCCGTCCCCGCAGTTCCGGCGGCACCGTCGACTGATGGCTTGGCCAAAGGCCACACCGACGCCGACGCCGACGTTGACGGCACCGAGGGTGCCGGCGAAGTCGACGGCTCCGTCGACGCAAAGGACGGCGCCACCGTCAAGGGTGACGCCAGCGTCAAGGGTGCTGCCGGCGAGGCACGCGCCAACGCCAACGTCAAGGCCGCAGTTCCGGCTGTGCCTGCTGTCCCCGGCGGCCACGGCGTACCGGCAACCCCGGCCGTTCCGGCCCAGCCGTCCGTCGAGCTGCCCCAGCACGACAAGTAATTTCCGGCTGTTGAGCCTGGACCCTGCCCGGGTCTGAAAGTAAGGAGTGAGCCCTCGCTTTGGAGGGCTCGGGGGTGCGGCCGCTAGACTTTGGGGGGCCGCACCCCCAGCAGTAACGAAAAGGACAGCTTCTTGGTAGAGCAGCTAAGCGACGACGACTTGTCAGCCGCCTTAGCTGGTGACCCATCAGGTTTCAGCGCCGTATACGTCGCTATATCCCCGGCCGTCCTGGGCTACTTCCGGGCCCGGGGGGTGGATGACGCCGAGGCCCTGACCCAAGATGTGTTCGTGGACGTCCTGCCGAAACTGACCGGCGTCACCGGCGGCCATACGGGCCTGCGGACGTTCATCTTCTCCGTCGCCCATGCGCGGTTGGTCGACTACAGGCGGCGGGCAGAACGCACGCCGCATCTGGCCGAATACGATCCCCTGAACGACGCACGCTATTCGGCGTCGGCCGAGGACGAGGCGCTCGGCTCCCTGGGCGGTATCTCTGACACTCTCGCGAGGCTCAACGAGGAGCAGCGGGAAGTTCTGGTCCTGCGCATCGTCGCAGACCTTTCCATCGAACAAGTGGCCGGCATCATGGACAAGACGCCGGGTGCCATCAAACAACTTCAGCGGCGCGGCCTCAGTGCCCTGCGCGAACTCGTAACCGAAAAGGACCACGCAGCATCATGACGGGCACCCGCGATCCCCAGGATGGGAGCATCCAGGCGATGCTGAGCGACTCCGGCCTCGAATCCGCGGCCGAGCTCCGGAGCGCGCTGGAACAGCTCCGCGCCGTGGTCCCGCATGAGGCTCCCGCGCCCCGCGCCGACCTCGCGGCACTTCTTGCCGCCGGAGCCGCCGGCTCTGTCTCAGCCAGCCCTGTTCCCGCAAGCCCTGTCCCAGTCACGACGACGGCGCTGCCCACGGTCGCATCCGCGAACCATTCCGCCGACGAATCCCTGCCGACCGGGGTCGCGAGCCTCGCCGAGCGCCGCGGCCGGAAGCGCCGGCTGGCAATCGTCGGGGGCGCCGTCGTGGGTGCCATGACCCTCGGAGCCGGGGCCGTGGCCGCATCCAGCGAGGATTTCCGGCACAGCGTCAGCAACACTGTTGGCGTCATCTTCCAGCCCGCGGGCCACGCGACGCCGGCCCCGGAGCGCGTCGAGCCGTCGCCGGCCTCCGTCCCGGCCATTCCCGCGCCCGCCGTCACTTCTCCTGCGGGTACTCGGGGCGCCGTGCCGTCCGGCGCAGGAACGCCGGACACTTCAGGCGCCTCAGGCTCCCGGGCGGCCGGCCACACGCCGCCCGCCGCCCCGCCCGCCGTCGGCCGCGACGGTATCCTGCCGACGCCGGGCCAGAGGCCCGAAGCGCCGGGACTGCCCGAATCGCCCGGCTTTCCGGGCGGTGGCGACGGCGGAAACGGGGGCGGCAGGGGCGACGCCGAGAAGCTGCCCCGCGTTCCCGGCCACATCACGCCAACCCTGCCCGGCGTCGTTCCGACCAAGGCCCCCGGCCACCCCTAAGCCGCCCTCTAAACCTGTTGCGCTATCACTTGGGGCGGTTCTGAGCGCTGAGAACGACCCTAGGTGATAGCGCAACGGGTGGGGTTGGCGGGTGCGGGTGGGTTGGCCTGCTGTAGCTGCTAGGCCAGGACCTGCCGCTTGGAGGAAATGACGCCGGTGTCGAAGCCGGCCAGGTGCAGGCCGCCGTGGAAACGGGCATGCTCAATCTTCACGCAGCGGTCCATCACGACGTCGAGCCCGGCGGCTTCGGCTTCCTGCATCGATCCAGGTCTCTTGGCCGCTCGGGATGGTTGTACTTCACACTAAACGGATGCGCGTTCTGATCGTGAAATTGCCGTCTTGTGCCGCGTAATATTCGGCTCTGCAGAATTTCGGACCCTTCCGGCGGCCATTTCTTCGAAGTCGACGCCGCGGCTGCCGGCCGTCCGGCGCGCTCGCGGGTACTGCGCGTAGGCTGTGCTCATGCCCCATGTGAACGATCCTGCAGTCCTCGAACGGCTGATGCGCACCAAGGGTCGGTGGGCCATCGTCGGCCTCTCCACCAACGAATGGCGTGCCGCCTATGACACCTCCCTCTTCATCCGGGACCGGCTGGGCATGGAGATCATTCCGGTGAACCTGCCGGGGGATCCGGTGCACGGCGAGACGGGCTACGCCAGGCTCGCCGACATCCCGGAGAGCAAGCGGCCCATCGACGTCGTGGACTGCTTCGTGAATTCGCAGAAGGTGGGAGACGTCGTGGACCAGGCGATCGCCGTCGGCGCCAAGGCCGTCTGGCTGCAACTGGGCGTCATCGATGAAGCGGCCGCCGCACGAGCCAAAGCCGCGGGCCTCGATGTGATCATGAACGCGTGCCCGGCGCAGGATGCCGTGCGCTTCGGCCTGTAGCCTCCGAAACCGAACCCGGGCAGTAGGCTCGAAGCATGGACGCAGCTGCACTCCGCGCGCTTTGCCTCGGGTTTCCCGGGGCCTTCGAGGACTTCCCCTTCGGACCCGAGACGTCGGTCTTCAAGGTCCGTGCCGCCGTCTCCGGCGGGGCCCGGCATGAGGCCAAGATGTTTGCCCTCTCCGCGATGGACGAGGCCGACTTTTCCGTCAGCCTGAAATGCGAGCCGGCCCTGGCCCAGCAGCTGCGGGCCGCCCACCCGGAGATCACCGGAGCGTGGCACTTGAACAAGTTGCACTGGAATGGCGTGCGCCTGGACGGGTCCTTGCCCGATTCGATGGTGCGCGACATGGTGGAGGATTCCTACGACCTCGTGGTGGCTTCGCTGAGCCGCCGGCAGCAGGAGCAACTCGGCTGGGCCCGGCTGGTCGACGGAGGCCGGGAGTGAACGCGCGGATCGCCCGGGGTGAACTGAACTATCCCGGCATCGGCGCCACGGAACACGGTCCGCCGCCGGAGGGCACCGAGTGCCTGGTCACGCAGGCCTACGTGGGGGAGGGCCAGGCGGCCTACCGGCGCGCGGTCCAGGGGATGCTGACGTGGCAGCTCCAGAAGCGGTCGGGGCTGCGGGTCCGGGCCGAGTCCGGCGTCGTGGTCCCGGGAACGCGTGTGGTGAGCGGCTTCGGCGTCGGACCGTTCCGCATCAACGCCCCCTGCGAAGTGGTCTGGGTCCGGCGGCCGGTGCCGGGCGACGGCCCGCAGTCCGCCGGATTCGGCTACGGCACCCTGCCGGGACATCCGGTCCGCGGCGAAGAGGCGTTCGAGATCTCCATCGATGCGCGCGGGATAGTGACGATCTCCATCACCGCGTTCGGCGGCCCGTCCAACTGGTTCTACGCCGCGGGCGGCGCCGTGACCCGGCGGGCACGGCGCCACGTCACTTCCCGATACATTAGGAGTGCCCAAGAACTGGCCGCAGGTGTGAACTGAGCAGGAGCCTTTGGATGCTTGATCAACAGACCCTTGACCGATTGTGGAACTTCGACGACCCGGCGCTCTCGGAATCCCGGTTCCGCGAGGCCATCGCCGATCCTCGCTACGACACCGACGAACGCGCCGAACTCACCACGCAACTGGGCCGGGCCATCGGGCTGCAGGGCCGCTTCGAGGAAGCCGACGCCCTCCTGGACTCCGTGGACGGCGACGAGCCCACCGTGGCGGTGCGGGTGCTCCTGGAACGCGGCCGGGTGCTCAATTCCAGCGGCCACCCCGAGATGGCCGTGCCGCTCTTTGAGCAGGCCGCCGAACTCGCAGACCACCTGGGCGAGGAATTCCTGGCCGTGGACGCGCTGCACATGCTCGCCATCGCCGACTCAGCCCACGCCGAGACCTGGACCCGGAGCGCCCTGGAGTACGCCTCCACGGTCCACGATGAGCGGACCAAACGGTGGATCGTGTCACTCCACAACAACCTCGGCTGGACACTGCACGACGCCGGCCGCTGCACCGAGGCCATGGTGGAGTTCCAGCTCGCCGAACAGTGGGCCGGCCGGATCGGGACCCCGCGGCAGCAGGAACTGGCCCGCGAGGCCATCGAAGCCTGCTGAGCCCCGCACGCCCCCAGATTTTGAACTCGATTGAAAGGATTTTTCCGTGATCTTCATTGTCGTCAAATTCAAGGTCAAGCCCGAATGGTCCGAGCGCTGGCTCGGACTCGTGGAGGACTTCACCCAGGCCACCCGGAAGGAGCCGGGCAACCTCTGGTTCGACTGGTCCCGCAGCGTGGAGGATCCCAACGAATTCGTCCTGGTCGAGGCCTTCAAGGACGACGCCGCGGGTGACCACGTCAACAGCGAGCACTTCAAGCAGGCCATGGCGGACATGCCGCAGGCCCTGGCGGAGACTCCCCGCATCATCAGCCGGCAGATCGACGGCGACGGCTGGGACCGGATGGGCGAACTCACCATCGCCTCAGGGTCGTCCAGGGAAGGAACGTGCCATGTGGATCGGCTGGATTGAATTCGACCTCCTCCTCGGCGACGTCCACAGCCTGAAGGAGAAACGCTCCGTGGTGCGGCCGGTGCTGGCCGAGCTGAAGCGCCGCTTCGACGTCTCCGTCGCCGAGACGGACCTCCAGGACCAGCACCGGCGCACCGTGATCGGCGTCGGGCTGGTCTCAGCGGACCGGGCCCACCTGATCGAGGTGCTGGCCGCCGTCGAACGCTTCGTCGCGGCCCGGCCGGAACTGGAGCTGCTCAGCGCCCGGCAGCGCGAACTCCGCAGCGACGACTGAAAAGCAGCAACGCGGGGTCACTTAGCGCCCATCCCGAGGGGATTTATGGGCGGAAAGTGACCCCGCGTTGGTTGAAGGTAGAGACGCTAGCCGAAGTACTTCGGCAGGGTGGCCTCGTGGGCTTCGCGGAGGGCGTCGAGGTTCATGGTCTCGACGCCGTTGATCTCCAGCGTGCCGCCCTCGGCGTCCACGACGCCGATCCGGATGTGCGCGAAGCCGCGGGCGGTGCACATGTCCGTGAAGCGGATTTCCTCCGAGCGGGGCACCGAGACGACGGCGCGGCCCTGGGTTTCGGAGAACAGCGCCGTGAACAGGTCCACGCCGTCGCGGTCCAGGACGTCCTGGAGTGCGATCCGGGCACCCACGCCGTAGCGCAGCGAGGACTCCACGAGGGCCGCGGCGAGGCCGCCTTCGGAGAGGTCGTGCGCGGAATCCACCATGCCGTCGCGGGAGGCGTTGATCAGGATCTCGCCCAGTGCGCGTTCGGCGGCGAGGTCAACCTTGGGCGGCAGGCCGCCGAGGTGTCCGCGCAGGTTGGACCATTCCGAACCGTCCAGCTCTGCCGCCGTCGTGCCCAGCAGGTAGATGGCCTGGCCGTCTTCCTTCCAGCCCGACGGCGTGCGGCGTGCGACGTCGTCGAACTTGCCCAGCACAGCCACCACGGGGGAGGGGTGGATGGGGGTGGTGCCGGTCTGGTTGTACAGCGAGACGTTGCCGCCGGTGACCGGGATGCCCAGGACCATGCAGGCGTCGGACAGGCCGCGGATGGCTTCGGCCAGCTGCCACATGACGTCGGGATCCTCGGGCGAGCCGAAGTTCAGGCAGTCGCTGACGGCCATCGGCACGGCGCCGGAGGTGGCGACGTTGCGGTAGGCCTCGGCCAGGGCCAGCTGTGCACCGTGGTACGGATCGAGGTAGGTGTAGCGGCCGTTGGCGTCGGTGGCCAGGGCCACGCCCAGGCCGGTTTCCTCGTCCACCCGGACCACGCCGGCGTCGTCCGGGAACGCCATGGCGGTGTTGCCGCCGACGTAGCGGTCGTACTGCTTGGTGATCCAGGACTTGCTGCACATGTTCGGCGAGGCAACGAGCTCGGTGATGGCGGCGGCCAGGTCCGCGGGAGCGGAGGGACGGCCGGCGTCCTGCACGGACCCGGTGAAGGAGTCGGCCTGGACGGCGTCCTGCCATTCGGGGCGGGCGTACGGGCGGTCGTAGACCGGGCCGTCGTGGGCGACGGTGCGCGGGTCGACGTCGACGATGACTTCGCCTTCCCACGTGATGATGAGGCGGCCGGTATCGGTCACCTCGCCCAGCCAGGAGTACTCCACGGCCCACTTGTCCATGACCGCTTCAAACGCGGCGATGTTCTCGGGGGTGACCACGGCCATCATGCGTTCCTGCGACTCGGACATCAGGATTTCGCCCGGGGTCAGGGTGGGGTCGCGGAGCAGGACGGAAGTCAGCTCGACTTCCATGCCGCCGTCGCCGTTGGAGGCGAGCTCGGACGTGGCGCAGGAAATGCCCGCGGCGCCCAGGTCCTGGATGCCTTCAACCAGCGAGCCCTTGAACAGCTCCAGGCAGCACTCGATCAGGACCTTCTCGGCGAACGGGTCGCCCACCTGGACGGCGGGGCGCTTGGAGGGCTTGGTGTCGTCGAAGGACTCCGAGGCCAGCACCGAGGCGCCGCCGATCCCGTCGCCGCCGGTGCGGGCACCGAACAGCACCACCTTGTTGCCCTTGCCGGAGGCGTTGGCGAGGCGGATGTCCTCGTGCCGCATGACGCCGACGGCGAGCGCGTTGACCAGCGGGTTGCCCTGGTACACGGAGTCGAAGACCATTTCGCCGCCGATGTTCGGCAGGCCCAGCGAGTTGCCGTAGCCGCCGATGCCGGCCACGGCGCCGTGCATGACGCGGGCCGTGTCCGGGTGGTCGATGGCGCCGAAGCGCAGCGGATCCATCACGGCCACCGGGCGGGCGCCCATGGAGATGATGTCGCGGACAATGCCGCCGATGCCGGTTGCGGCGCCCTGGTAGGGCTCCACGAACGACGGCGAGTTGTGGGACTCGATCTTGAACGTCACGGCCCAGCCGTCGCCCAGGTTGGTGACGCCGGCGTTTTCGCCGATGCCCACCAGCATGTCCTTCTTCATCTCGTCGGTCACCTTTTCGCCGAACTGGCGCAGGTGGTTCTTCGAGGACTTGTAGGAGCAGTGTTCGCTCCACATCACGGAGTACATGGCGAGCTCGGCGCCGGTCGGGCGGCGGCCCAGGACCTTGACGACCTCGTCGAACTCGTTCTGCTTCAGGCCCAGCTCGGCCCAGGGGAGTTCGGTGTCCGGTGTCTTGGCCGCGTTCTCGACGGTGTCGATGTTGAACTTCCGGGCGGTCTCCGCGGGTGCCGCCACTGCGGGTGTCTCCGTCATTTGTTGCCTCCCACGATTTTGTTCAGGACAGAGGTGAAGAAACCGAGGCCCTCGGTGCCGGAGCCGATCTCCGGGCCGAAGCCGGCCTCCACGGCGTGCTCGGGGTGCGGCATGAGGCCCACCACGTTGCCTGCGGCGTTGGAGATGCCGGCGATGTCCCGGCGGGAGCCGTTCGGGTTCCAGCCGACGTAACGGAACACCACGCGGCCTTCCGCCTCGAGCGCATCCAGGGTCTTCTCGTCCGCGATGTACTGGCCGTCCTGGTTCTTCAGCGGCACGGTGATTTCCTGGCCGACGGCGTAGTCCCCGGTCCAGGCGGTGGTGTTGTTCTCCACGCGCAGGACCTGGTCGCGGCACATGAACTTCAGGTGGTCGTTCTTGATCATCGAGCCGGGCAGCAGGTGCGACTCGGTCAGGATCTGGAAGCCGTTGCAGATGCCGAGGACCGGCAGTCGGGCGTCCGAGTTGGCGGCGTCGATGATCTTGGACATCAGCGGCGCGAACCGGGCGATCGCGCCGGCGCGGAGGTAGTCACCGTAGGAGAAACCGCCGGGAATCACGACGGCGTCGACGTCACCCAAGGTGGTGTCGGCGTGCCAGAGTTCCACCGGGGTGGCGCCTGCCAGGCGGACCGCACGGGCGGCGTCGCGGTCATCCAGGGTGCCGGGGAAGGTGACGACGCCGATCCTCGCACCAGCGAGCCTGCGAGCCCAGGAGCGTGGGCGGCGACGGCAACAGCCTCGCCGATCAGGGGGAGTTCAGTCATGTCAGGCCTCAACGACCTCGACGTTGACGACGTCCTCGATGACCGGGTTGGACAGCAGGGTCTCCGCGGCGTCGCGGGCCTGGGCCAGGATCTCCTCGGTCACCTCGCCGTCGACCGTGAGTTCAAAGCGCTTGCCCTGGCGGACAGAGCTGAAAGCGGTGAAGCCCAGCCGGGGCAGCGCACCGACGATGGCCTTCCCCTGCGGGTCCAGAATCTCGGGCTTGGGCATGACGTCGACAACGATCCGGGGCATCCGGCAACTCCTGTGCGTGAGCATTGGGTAAGGGCGCAGCGGAGTAGTGCCGTCTCACGCCGAACCGCTGTGTGTTGAGGACTGCCTGGTGGATACAGCGTGAAAGGGCGCTCCGCGAGCTTGCAAGCCCATTCTACCGGCCGCGGTGCGTCCGGCCGCATTCGGGCTGGGAGTGTGAACGCGGCCTCCCCGGCAGGTCCTCGAACTGGACGAACGCCGCCGCGGGGGCGGCTACGACCTATGGCCCCGGGCTGCCGCGGATCAGTAGGATGTGCGCATGGCTGAGAAACCGAAATCCGTGCTGTTGCCCGTCGTCGCCGCGGCAGTGTTCGCCGGGCTGGGCCGGATGGTCCTGCAGAAGATCAGGGCCGACCGTGCGGCCAGGCAGACCAACGTGGCCGGCCCGCTGGACGAAAAGACCCGCGCGTGGATCAGCGAGGTGGTCCGGACTCCACGGCAGTAGGCTGGCCCGCCCGCGCGGCAAGATCCTCCCGACTTTCCATTCGACCGACTTTCCATCGACGCAGCTCAGAAGCCTCGTCGAAGCCTCGTCGACGCATCGTGTCGTATTGCATGACAAATTTTAAATAGCTTCTTGTGGTGTATGTCATATCTGGCTCTCAGTCTGTACTGTATGAATCGGCTGGTATCCGTCGGGGCAGGCCGGGCGATCGCCCGGTGCGGCCCCGCCAGTCCGCTGGGCCCGGTATTGAAGCCGGGCCGTTCCTTTACGAAAGGTTCATCACTCGTGACATCACCAGGAAAGAGCTTCCTTCGAAGCGGGGGACTCCGGAGGGCCGCGGCGCTGACCCTGGGCTTGCCGGTTCTTCTGTCCAGCATCGCGATCGCACCCGCCAACGCGGCCCCGGCGCAAGGCCCGGCCGTGGCCGGCGTCGCACAGAAGAATGTTGATCCGAACAATTACAAAGACGGCCGCTACATTGTGGTCCTGGCGGAAAAGCCGTCCGCAACCTACGACGGCGGAACGGCCGGCCTGCCGGCCACCAAGCCCGCGTCCGGCAAGAAGCTGGACGCGAACAAGGCCGAAGTCAAGCAGTACGGCGCTCACCTGGAACAGAAGCAGGCCCAAGTGGCCGGCCAGCAGGGCGTCAAGATCCAGCGCCAGTTCACCGCGGCCCTCAACGGCTTCAGCGCCAAGCTGACGGCGGACCAGGCCCTCAAGCTGGCCAGGGACCCCTCGGTCCTGATGGTCGCGCCGGACACGGAGAACGCACCCGACTACTCCAGCACCGACTTCCTGAAGCTCAGCGGGCCCAACGGCACGTGGAACACCAAGTTCGGCGGCCAGGACGGGGCCGGCAAGGGCGTCGTGGTCGGTGTCATCGACACCGGATACACCCCGTCCAGCGCCTACTTCGCCGGCGACGCGGTCAAACCGCTCACCGGAGATCCCGTCGTCGGCGTGCCCTACCGCGACACGGACGGCAAGATCAAGATGCTCAAAGCCGACGGCGAGACCTTCACGGGCGAGTGCCAGGCCGGTACCGACTTCGACGGAACGGCGTGCAACTCCAAGGTCCTGAGCGCCCGCTACTTCGGTGACGACTTCGCGAACACTGTCCCGCCGGAGAACTGGGCGCCGGGCGAGCGGCTTTCCCCGGTCGACGCTGCCAGCCACGGAACCCACACCGCCAGCACGGCTGCCGGAAACGCCAATGTCGAAGCCATGGTTGACGGCCGGAGCTTCGGTAAGACCAGCGGCATCGCGCCGGCCGCGAAGCTGTCCATTTACAAGGTCTGCTGGGAAGACACCGATCCCAACACCGGCGGCTGCTACTCGTCATCGTCCATCGACGCCATCAACCAGGCCATCTGGGACGGCGTGGACGTCCTGAACTACTCCATCTCCGGCGCCACGGACACCACCACGGACCCGGTCTCCATGGCGTTCCTGTCCGCCGCCTCAGCCGGGATCTTCGTCGCCGCCTCCGCCGGCAACTCCGGCCCGACCCCCAGCACCGTCAACCACGGCGCACCCTGGATGACCACGGTCGCCGCCAGCAGCTTCTCGCAGGAACTGCAGGGCACGGTCGAGTTCTCCGACGGCAGCAAATACCGCGGCGCCAGCATCATGAACAGCCAGGTCTCCAACGCCGGCGTCGTGCTGGCGGCGAACGTAGGAGCCGCCGGAAGCGCCAACCCGGCCTTGTGCGGCAACGGCACCCTGGACCCGGCCAAGATCGCCGGCAAGGTTGTGGTCTGCGACCGCGGCGTCGTTGACCGCGTCGAGAAGAGCGCCGAGGTCAAGCGCGGCGGCGGCGTCGGCATGATCCTCGTCAACCTGAGCAACTCCTCGCTGGACACGGACAAGCACTCGGTCCCCACCGTCCACGTGAACCCGCCCGCCACCGAGGCCATCAAGGCCAAGGTCACCGCCAACCCGGCCATCACGGTTTCCCTGGTCAACAAGGACACCACCGGACTGCCCCTCGAGGCGCAGCCGCAGATCGCAGGATTCTCCTCCCGCGGCCCGCTGTTGGCTGCCGGCTCCGACCTCCTGAAGCCCGACGTCACGGCACCCGGCGTGGCCGTGCTGGCCGGCGTTTCACCGATCGGCACCGGCGGAGACAACTTCGGTTTCCTCTCCGGCACCTCCATGGCGTCTCCGCACGTGGCTGGCTTCGGCGCACTGATCCTGGCCAAGAACCCCACGTGGTCTCCGGCGACGGTCAAGTCCGCGATGATGACCACCACCAGCGACGTCAAGAACGCCGACGGATCGAAAAACACCGATGTCTTTGCCACCGGCGCGGGCCAGGTGGACCCGGCCCGTGTGCTGGATCCGGGCCTCGTCTACGACGCCACCACGGATGACTACCTGGCGTTCATCAAGGGCACGGGCTTCGATCTCCCAATCCCCGGGATCGGCACCACCAAGCCGCGGGACATGAACCTCCCGTCCTTCGCCCTGGGCAACCTGGCCGGCAAGATCGAGGTCACCCGCACACTGACCGCACTGACCCCCGGGGTTTACCGGGCCAAGTTCGATGTTCCCGGCATCAAGGTCAGCGTGACCCCGGCCGTTCTGAACTTCAACGCCGCGGGCGAGAAGCGCACGTTCAAGGTCTCCTTTGAGAACCAGGGCGCGCCCCTGGGCAAGTTCGCGACAGGTTCGCTGACCTGGCAGGGCGCCAACAAGAACGTGGCGTCGCCGATTGCGGTCCGCCCGCAGTCGGTCGTGACGTCGCAGGACGTTGCCTTCACTTCCCAGGGCGGCACCGGTTCGGGCGACATCAAGGTGGTCTCCGGCACGAACTCGCCGATCAACATGACCCTCGACGGTCTCTCGAAGGCCGACTCCACCACCGCCGAGCTCGTCCCGGGCCCGTTCACGGGCCTTCCGGACGCCTCGAACGTCGTCAAGACGGTCACGGTCAAGGAAGGAGCCCCGCTGGCCAAGTTCTCGGTCATTTCCTCTGATCCGGGCGCCGACTTCGACCTCTACGTCATGACCCCCGACGGCCCGGTGACGTCCGCGACGTCGTCGGCGAGCGAATCGGTGTCCATCCCCAACCCGACGCCGGGCGAGTACACGATCTACGCCAACCTGTACGCCAGCCCGAACAACAAGGCCACCAAGGCCTCGGTCGACGCCGCCGTGCTGGGCGACGTCGTGGGCAAGGCCTCGCTGAGCCCGAAGCCCGCTTCGGCTCGCCAACGGCAAGGCCGGCAGCGTGACGTTGAACTGGAAGGGCCTGGCCGAGGGTTCGTACATCGGACGCGTCACGTTCGCCGGTGCCAGCGACCCCACGTTCGTCAGCGTCCTCGTGACCCCGGCCGGGGCCGTTGTGGTGCCGCCGACCTCGGAGGACCAGGACTGCAACGACGGTCCGGGTGACAACGCCGATGGCGCCAAGGATCACAAGGACAAGAAGGACAAGGGCAAGAAGGTGAAGAAGGAGAAGGGCAAGATCCAGAACAGCGATCAGTCCTTCGCCCCGGACAACGCCATCTAAGGCAACGCCGTTTAGGCGGAATCCGGCACCAAAATACGGCAACGGCCGGCGGTTCGCACCGCCGGCCGTTGCCGTTTAACTCGCCGGACGCCTGCCCGGCCCTGAAGCGTCAGATGGCGCCCGTGCCCCCCGCGGAGCCGCCGAGCAGGGGCGCCATGGCGCGCCAGCGGGCGATCTCGCAGCCGTCGGTCCGGCTGAAGCGGCTATTGACCTCGCGGCCCAGGTACCAGCCGGTCACGACGGCGGTCTGCGGACCGCCGTACTGCTGCGTGCACAGCCGCGGCGGCCCCGGCTTGGGGAAGAAGACGGCCTCGCCGTGGAGCCGGACGGCCTCGAGGGCGGCGGCCGGATCGGGCAGGGTCGAGGCGGCGGAGGGGCCGCCGTCGCCGGCTTCCAGCCGGAACGTGTATTCGGGAGCGCCGGGAGCCTCGGTCAGGCGGATGGTCAGATCGACGTCGTTGCGGGCGTTCGGGGAGTTTCGGGGGCTGGCTGTGTCTGTCATGACGGTCCCTTCAAGCTGGTGTCCGGCTCAGGGTGCCGGCCTTCGGTCCCGGGGCGGTCCTGGCCGCGGTGTTGAGCCGCGATCGTGAGCAGGGGCGTGAGCTCCTGCAGCAGCCGCGCCCGGAGCTGCTGCGACTCGGCCGCGAACGCCCGCTGATAGTCAACGTACTCGGCCTTGCCCTCCGGCGTCTCGATCCGGATGGCCGGATACCCCCAGTCGGCGAGGTCGTAGGGGGAGGCCTGCATGTCCATGGCCCGGATCCGCCATGACAGTTCGAAGCAGTCCATGACGAGTTCGCTGGGCAGCAGCGGGGCGAGTTTGTAGGCCCACTTGTAGAGGTCCATGTTGGCGTGCAGGCAGCCGGGCTGCTCCATGGCCCGCTGGTTCTCCCGGCTGGGGACCAGACTGTTCAACGGAACGGCGTCCGGCGTGTAGAAACGGAAGGCGTCGAAATGCGAGCACCGGATCCGGTTCTCCTCCACCACCTCGTCGGTGCGCCCGGACCCCAGCCGCAACTGCAGGTACTCGTGCCGGAGGTCGAACTTGTCCTGCCGGTAGACCATGGCCCACTCGTGCAGCCCGAAGCAGCCGAACTGGGCCGGCCGCGCGGCGGTCCCGGCAAGGATGATCCCGGCGAACTGCAGTGCTTCCCGGCGGTCCCTGAGGAAGGCGTCGACGTCGACCGTCACGGCCGGCGACTCCGCCGGCAGCCCGGCGGCGGCGAGTTCGGCGTCGTCGGCCGTGCGGTAATACTTCCAGCCGGTCCGCACCGCTGCCTCGGGGCCGGAGAGCACGACGCCGGCGCCCGGGTGCCAGCGCAGCAGCTGCCCGGGCTTCTGGGTGTAGTAGGTGAAGAGAAAGTCCTCCACCGGGTGCTTTCGGCCGGCGGAGCGCCGCTCAAGGTAGGGATCCGCATAGCGGCGGACGCGTTGCTGGTGGGCGGCCTGGCGTGGCAGCCATTCTTCCTGCTGGAGGTGCAAGGGCTTAGCTCGCCCCGCCGGATGAGCCCAGGACGTCCTTGGCGGCGTTCCAGGCGGCGATTTCACAGCCGTCCTTCAAGGTGAAGGTCGCCTGGACCGGGTGTCCGTCCACGACGCCGGTGACGGTCGCCACCTGCGGGCCGCCGTATATTGCTCGCTGCCCGGTCACCTGTTGCCCGGTTGACTGCTGCACGGTCGACTGCTGCACTGTCGCCTGCTGGGTGCAGGCTCGGTTCTTGCCGGCCGGAACGGGGCTGAGGATGGCCGGGTTGTTCTTGATGGCGATGCACGCCGCGGCGGCGTTGGGGTGCTGGCTTTCGGCGGTAGGAACCCCGTTCTGGCAGACGAGCGTGAAGTTGGTCGGCGTGCCGGTTTCGGACGGCTTGACCATGATGGCGAGCTCGGCGTTGCCCTGTCCCGGGCCGGACGGCAGCGGCACCGCGGACGGCGACGGGGCCGGGGACGTCGTCTCGGTATCCGGCGATGGTGAGCCGGACGGGGCTGTGGGGGAAGGGCTGGAGGGGGTGCCCGTCGTCGTGCCGGCGGTGGGAGAGGGTGTGGGCCCGCCGTTCGGCGTGCAGGCGGCCAATCCGGCCACGGCCATCAGGACGGCCGCCAGAACAAGTGCCGGGCGGCCCGATTGCGTGCGCATCAGCAGTCCTCCTCTGTTTCGCCCAGTCTACCGCCGGGGCGCGTCTTCCGAGCCGGGCCTTGTGGCCGCTATCAGGTCCATCATGGACGCGTGCAACTGGCCGACCTGTTCACGTGTCAGGCCCAGCCGAGCCATCATGATGCCCGGGACTGCGGTGGCCTGCTCCCTAAGGGCCGCTCCGCGGGGTGTCAGCCGGACATCCAGGGTGCGTTCATTGCCTTCCATCCGCTGGCGGGTGATAAAGCCGGCGGATTCGAGACGGCGCAGCAGCGGCGAGATCGTGGCCGGCTCCTGGGCCAGGGCGTCGCTGATGTCGCGGACAGACCGAGGGCTGGCTTCCCAGAGGCACAGCATGACGAGGTACTGCGGGTGGGTCAGGCCGAGCTTGTCCAGGACGGGCTTGTAGGCGCCCACGACGCTCCGGGAGGCCACCGTCAGGGCGAAGCAGAGCTGTTGTTCCAGGAGGAGGTCGTCCTGCGCCGCCTGCGAGTCCTGCACTTTTGGGGAGTGCCGCGCTGCGTGAGTGTCGTCCGTTGCCTGGATGCCAGCGGTTCCTTTGGTCACACCGACTCCTTTCAATGATTAGTGCACTAATGATTAGCGTACACTGGGAGCAATGTCTTGTTCCCAGGAAAGGATAGCCATGGCCAAGGAAAACGCCGCCGAGAGGTTCATGCGGGCAACCGGGAAGCTCCGGGCCGTCTTCGGTCCAGCCAACCGCAGTTCGATCGGACACGAGATGACCGAGCAGAACAGGCGGCTGCTGGAGATGCGCCGGGCCGAGACTCAGCAGTGGGAGACCGTGCACCGGCCCGACGGCAGCACCTACGTGGTGCCCCGCAACCCTGACGACAAATCCCTGCGGTAGGCACTTTTCCCCGAACCTCACCCGGGCCATTTCCCGCCGTCGGGCGTAAAATGAGGACACTGACACACCGCTGTGCAGCATCCTGAACCACCCACGACGAAGAAAGGGGGTGGGACTAGTGACACGTGCGGTCAAGGCTTTCATGGACAAGACCGACAAGCTGAAGGTCCTGTTCGGACCCGCAAACCGGGGCGACACCGCGGCGCCTGTCGTTCACCAGCATGACGACTACGAGCACGCCTCGGAAGACGACCTGGCAGGCTTCGAAGTCGAGACGGACTCACACGGACACCACTACGCTGTCCGGAAAACGGATCTCTGGAAAGAAGAGGTCTGACGAAGTCCGAGGACGAACGGAAATGAGGAAGGGAGCGGCGCCTGCCGCTCCCTTCCTCATTCTTATGCCGACATCTCGCCGAGCTCGCCGGTTCGCCCTGCCGCCTAGCGGCCGGTGCCGCCGTAGACCGTGGCCTCGTCCTCGCTGTCGAGGTCAAACGCCCTGTGGATGGCGCGAACGGCGTCGTCGAGCAGGTCCGCGTGGGTGACCACCGAGATGCGGATCTCCGAGGTGGAGATCATGTTGATGTTGATTCCGGCCTCGGAGAGGGCCGCGAAGAAGCGCGCGGACACGCCCGGGTGCGAGCGCATGCCGGCGCCGATCAGCGAGAGCTTGCCGATCTTCTCGTTGTATTCGATGCTCTCGAAGCCAATCCGGTCCTGCGCGGCGTGCAGGGCGGCCAGGGCCTCGGCGCCCTCGACGATCGGGAGGGTGAACGAGATGTCCGTCCGGCCCGTGCCATGGGTGGAGACGTTCTGGACGATCATGTCGATGTTCGAGTGGGCGTCCGCGATGACCTGGAAGATCGCCGCAGCCTTGCCGGGGATGTCCGGTACGCCGACAACCGTGACTTTGGCTTCGGAACGATCGTGTGCAACACCGGAGATGATTGGCTGCTCCAAGGCAACTCCCTCTTGGGTCGTGATCTTGTCGTCGGCGCCTGGCAGGACCCAGGTGCCTTCGTTCTGGCTGAATGAGGAACGGACGTGCAACGGTACACCGAAGCGGCGGGCATATTCGACGCAGCGCAGGTGCAGAATCTTAGCGCCGGATGCGGCCAGCTCCAGCATTTCCTCGCTGGAGATCCGGTCGATTTTCTTGGCCGACGGGACGACGCGCGGGTCGGCCGTGTAGACGCCGTCGACGTCGGTGAAGATCTCGCACACATCGGCGTCGAGTGCCGCGGCGAGGGCCACCGCCGTCGTGTCCGAACCGCCGCGGCCGAGGGTGGTGATCTCGTTCGTGGTGCGGCTCATGCCCTGGAAACCGGCCACAATCGCGATGTGCCCCTTGTCCAGCGCGGTGCGGATGCGGTGGGGGTCGACGTCGATGATCCGGGCCTTGCCGTGGATGCCGTCGGTGATCATGCCGGCCTGGGACCCGGTGAAGGACTGGGCCGAGGCGCCGAACTTGTTGATGGCCATGGCCAGCAGCGCCATGGAGATGCGCTCCCCGGCGGAGAGGAGCATGTCCATCTCGCGGGCCGGGGCGGAATCGGTCACCTGGCCGGCGAGGTCGAGGAGCTCATCAGTGGTGTCGCCCATGGCGGAGACCACCACGACGACCTCGTCGCCGGCGTTGTGGGCGTCCACGACCCGTCGGGCGACGCGCTTGATGCCCTCCGCGTCCGCCACCGAGGAACCGCCAAACTTCTTCACGACAAGGTGCTTGGTGGCGGCGGCCGAGACGGGCAGCGTCTGCGGCTGCGATCCGGGCTGGACTTCGGTAGTGGGCAAACTCATTCGCGCACCCTCACTGGATCATCGGGGTTCTGGGCCAGGCAACCAAACGGCGCGACGGCATAACTTCTCCTCCCAGTTTATCGCCGTGCGCCCTGCGCCGTTGAATTGTGACCGAATGGCAGACACGCCTGACTTCTTCCACCGGACATGCCCCGTGCTGCGGCCCAGGGGTGGACATGCTCTCCCGTTCCTGGGGACATGCTCATTCTTGGCGGCCAGGGGTGGGCATGAGGGCATTGTGTCCAGTCCCGGGCGCGTGCGCGGGACATGTCCGGTGGCCGGGAAGGGGAGAGCACGCGGGGGAGTGCGGGCAGCCAAGGCCTTGCGCTGGACATGCCCCGTGCTGCGGTCCAGGGGTGGGCATGCTCTCCCGTTCCGGGGACATGCTCATTCCTGGCGGCCAGGGGTGGGCATGAGGGCATTGTGTCCATTCGCGGGCGCGTGCGCGGGACATGTCCGGGGGCCGGGAAGGGGAGAGCGCGCGGGGAGTGCGGACAGCCAAGACGCTGCCGACAGCCGTCACGGGCCGGTCAGCTCAGCGCGTTGCGGCGGCCCTCGAAGGCCCTGCCGAGCGTGACCTCGTCGGCGTACTCCAGATCCCCGCCCACGGGCAGGCCGGAAGCGAGCCGGGTGACCGCGATGCCGATCGACTTGAGCATCCGGGCCAGATACGTCGCCGTGGCCTCGCCCTCGAGGTTGGGGTCGGTGGCGATGATGATTTCCTGGATGGCGCCGTCGTTGAGCCGGGTAAGCAGCTCACGGATCCGGAGCTGTTCCGGACCGATGCCGGCGATCGGATTAATCGCGCCGCCCAGCACGTGGTACCTGCCGCGGAACGACCGAGTCCGCTCCACCGCCAGGACGTCCTTGGATTCCTCGACGACGCAGATCACCGAGGGATCCCGGCGCGGGTCGCGGCAGATATTGCACAGTTCCTGCTCCGTCACGTTCCCGCACACCGTGCAGAACTTGACCCGTTCCTTCACCGTGGTGATGGCGTCGACGAGCCGCTTCATGTCCTGCGGATCCGCCTCGAGGATGTGAAAAGCCAGCCGCTGGGCAGACTTGGGCCCGACTCCGGGAAGGCGTCCGAGCTCGTCGATCAGCTCTTGAACTGCACCTTCGTACACAATGTCCTCGTTCGTTTGGAGTGGGGCCGGGGCCAGCCGGCAGGGGGTCTGCTAGAAGCGCGGCGGCAGCGGGCTTCCATCCAGGGAGCGCTCCTCCACCAGTTTCCCGCCCAGAATACGCTCGACGGCGGCCCTGCCGAACACGCCCGATTCCTCGATCGTTTCGTCATCGGCGCTCGGGATGTCCTGCACGTACACGGTGGTTGCGGCAGCCGCGCGGGCGGGGGCTTTGGCCCGCCCGGCCTCGGCCTCCGGACTGTTCGACAGCCGCTGGTACAGGCTTTGCCGGCCCGCCGTTGCAGCAGCCTCGGGGACTGCCAGCCTCGGGGACTGCGGCCGGAGCCGGTGGAGCGGCAAGTGCAGTGGCAGTCCCACGCGGTGCGGCAGCCTGCGGGCCGGCCGACGCCGGTGCGGCTTCGGCATGGGCAGACAGTTCCGACACCAGTCCGGACGGTGCGGACACGACGCCGGCATATTCCGGGATCTGTGCCGCCGCCGGCTCGTAGTGCACGGGTTCCGGCTCGGGCTCCGGTACCGCGGGCTCCGCATCCGGCGTCACGTACCCGCCGACGTTGGAATCCGTGCCGACCGTCCAGACGCCGGGCGACTGCTCGACGGCGCGGGCCCACGGGTCAGCCGACGTGTCGGGGTCCGCGTGCGACGTCCCGGCCGGGGAACCGGCAGCCTTGGATGCCGCGGGGCCGGGGCCGGGGACTTCCGGACAGGAGCCGGGGCTGCGGGCTCGGCACGGCGGGGCGCTGCGGCGGGTGAAGGATCCCAATCCATGGGGGGTTCTTCATCCAGCGGCGGGGCGTCCTCATCGCGGGGCGGTCCCCAGTCGTCATCAGGGTCGGCGTAGGACCCGGAAGGCTCCGACGGGCCGGCCGACCCGTCGGTCTGGTCAGCCGCGCGGACCGGGGCCGGGACTGCTCGGGCAGGCGCCTGCGGTTCCGGTGCCGGAGCGGCGGTGACGGCAGGCACCGCGGACGCGGGGGCCGGGGCGGGCGGCGTTGCCGGCGTTGAGGCGACGGGAACGTGCGCCGGGGCTGGTGCTCCCGACGGATCAGTTTCAGCGGTTGCGCTGGCCGGTGCGGCAGGCGCCTGGGGAGCAAGGCCCCAGGCGGCGTCGGCCGACGTTGCCGGGGTCTCCCGGCTAGCGGGCGCTTTTGGGTTTGGCTCAGAGCTCGCCGGGCTGTTGCTGCCGCCGGCCACGGCACGGATCTGGCAGTCGATGCCGATCGTCTTGTGGATCGCCTGCCGGAGGTTGTCGGCGTGGTCTGCCCGGCCGAAGGCGCCCGCCAGCCCCGGAGTGGTGAATGCGAGCGTCAGGACATGGTCTTCGAAATGGCCGACCTGGGCGTTGGGTTCCACGAGCGCCCACGTGCTGCGCTTGATCTTGGTGAGCGTCTGCAGGATCTCAGGCCAGGCACGGCGCAAAACCTCGACGTCGGCGCCCGGGCCGGGGGCAGTGCCGGACACGGGGCCGGGAGCTGCGGCGGGAGCCGAGTCAGCCGGGGCCGAGGGTGCCGCCTCGGCCGCGGTCGCAGCGGCCGGGGCGGGCTCGACTGGCGGTGCCGCAGGTGACGGGGTTGAGGCGGACGGGGCCGGCTGGGCGGCAGCAGGCTGCGACGGGGCGGGCGCGGGCTTGCTGGCTGCCGCGGCTTCGTCCATGGGCCAGTCGCTGGTGCTGACCCGCGGGGCCGTGAGCGGTTCCCGGACAGGCTCGTCCTGCGCGGGACAGGGGCAGGGGCGGGCACGGGCGCCGTAGCCGGCTGCTGCCCGGCGGGTGACTGTCCGGCTGGTGGCAGCGTGGCTGCAGGATTGACGGCTGCGGCGGCCGGTGCCGCGGGCGGCTGAAGAGCAGGCGTCTGCTCGGCGCGTGCAGGCGAGGCGGGGCCAGCCGGGACGGGGGCAGCTGCGGGGGCGCCGGAAAGGGGAGCTCCGACGTCGTTCCCGGCGTAGTTCAAACGCCGCTCGACGCGGTCGATCCGCGCCGCGATGCCGCGCTCGGTCTGCTCGGAGCTGGGCAGCAGGATGCGGGCGCACAGCAGTTCCAGGTGCAGGCGCGGCGAGGTGGCCCCGGTCATGTCCGTGAGCGCCGTGTTGGTGACGTCCGCGGCGCGCGAGAGCTCGGCCGCCCCGAGATTGTGCGCCTGGTTCTGCATTCGGGCGATCTGGTCCGCCGGCATGCCGCGGAGGATGGACTGGGCGCTCTCGGGCATGGCCTGGACGATGATGAGGTCGCGGAAGCGTTCCAGCAGGTCTTCGACGAAGCGGCGGGGATCGTGGCCGGTCTGGATGACCCGGTCCACGGCGCGGAAGACCGTGGCGGCGTCCGACGCGGCGACTGCCTCGACGACGTCGTCCAGCAGCGAGGCGTGCGTGTAGCCCAGGAGGGCGACCGCGAGTTCGTAGTCCAGGCCGTTTGGTCCGGCGCCGGCCATGAGCTGGTCCAGCACGGAGAGGGAGTCGCGGACGGAGCCCCCGCCCGCGCGGATGACGAGGGAGAGCACGCCGGGCGCCACGGGGACGTTCTCCTGGGTGCAGAGCAGCTCCAGGTACGCCATGAGAGGCTCCGGCGGCACCAGCCGGAAGGGGTAGTGGTGCGTGCGGGAACGGATGGTGCCGATCACCTTGTCCGGCTCCGTGGTGGCGAAGATGAACTTGATGTGTTCCGGGGGCTCTTCGACGATCTTGAGCAGGGCGTTGAAGCCGGCCGACGTGACCATGTGGGCCTCGTCGATGATGAAGATCTTGTACCGGTCCCGGACCGGGGCGTAGGTGGCCCGTTCGCGGAGGTCGCGGGCGTCGTCGACGCCGCCGTGGCTGGCGGCGTCGATCTCGATGACGTCCAGGGAGCCGGAGCCGCCGCGGGCGAGTTCGATACAGCTGGGGCACTTGCCGCAGGGGGTGTCTGTGGGGCCTTCGGCGCAGTTCAGGCAGCGGGCGAGGATGCGGGCGGAGGTGGTCTTACCGCAGCCGCGGGGGCCGGAAAAGAGGTAGGCGTGGTTGACGCGGTTCTTGCGCAGGGCCGTCATCAGCGGCTCGGTGACGTGTTCCTGCCCGATAACGTCCGCGAACGAATCGGGGCGGTATCGACGGTAAAGCGCGGTAGTAACAGTCACAGATTTAACCCTACCAATCGGCACAGACATAAAAGACCCCTCATGCACCCGCCAGAGCCCATTTACCCTTGCTACCTTCCGGTCCTGGGGGAGTTCAACAGGATGACGCCACATGAGGGGCCGTCAGCAAGTTTACCCGACGATTGAGTGTGCCCCGAATTGGGCCGTTTTGGCCCCGTATCCCGGTGGGACATGCTCATTTTTCGCGGGCAGGACTGGGCTGTTTGGGACTATGTCCATCCCCTGCGTGCGGCGCGGGGCATGTCCCGAAGTGGGGCGCCACCGCGGGACATGCTCATTTTTCGCGGGCAGGACTGGGCTGTTTGGGCCTATGTCCATCGCTCGCGTGAAGCGCGGAGCATGTCCCGGAGTGGGCGTGGGCGCCGTTGGGCATGCTCATTCCTGGATGGATGGATGGATGGATGGATGGATGGATGGATGGATGTCCTGGCAGCGTGCTGGGACCATGTCCATCCCTTGTGCGCACCGGGGAGCAGGCTCATTTTCTCCTGAGTTAGGGCGGGGCGCAGGGGACCATGTCCAGCCTTCGACGAAAGCGTGGAGCATGTCCCGTGGTGGGGGTGTGCGTCGTGGGGCATGCTCATTATTCGCGGCCAGGGCTGGGCACAATGGGACTATGTCCAGCCCTCGCATGCAGCGCGGGGCATGTCCCCCGGAGGAGCCTCGGACCGGGGTGGGGAGGGCTCAATTGGGCGAAGCCGGAAAGTTCAGGTATTCTAGTATCTGCTTTTGATTCAGAAGCAACTGGAGAATTCGCCTAGCGGCCTATGGCGCACGCCTGGAACGCGTGTTGGGTTAACGCCCTCGGGGGTTCAAATCCCCCATTCTCCGCGGTTGGCCCCGGTCCCTTGGACCGGGGCCTTTTTGCGTCCGCGTGCCTTGGCTTCCTCGTGGAGTTCTAGGGGATATAGGACAAAAGTGCGTTCCCGCGAGCCGGTCAGGCCGCCCGGCCAGCCCAGCCCGCCAGGCCGCCCAGCGCGCCAGCCCGGCCCAACCGGCCCGCCGCCACAAGCCAGGCCCGCCCCACGAGCCCGGCCCGCCGCACGCCCCCGCGCCCCTCGCACCCCGCCCGCGCTAGCCAGACTCAGGCTCAGGCGCTGTAGCCCAGCCGGCGAAGACGGGTCCGGGCGGCCTGCTCGCTCGGCCCCACCCGGCCCAGGGCAAGATGCACCACCCAGAGCGTGACCCGCGTGGCCAGCTTCACCGGTAACCGGACCGGGCCCAGCCGCGCGGTCCGCAGGCCCAGCAGCTCGCGGTACTTGGGCTCGAGGCTCGTCACGGCGGCCGCGAACAGCACCCGGTAGCCCGGCCTGAGCGCGGGGTGGAGGGGCGGATCGCGGATGAATGCCACCGTTTCGGCGACCCGTTCGTCGGAGCGGAGTTCGCCGTCGTCGTACCAGCGGTCCAGTTGCTGCCGCATTTCCGCCTCGCTCAGCGGAGGGGATTCCACGCCCATGAGCCGGCCGGCCTGGGCCCACTCACGGACATAGGCATCGGGCCCGCCCGGAATGGGCCGCCCCCACAGTTTGTGGGCGGAGAGGAAAGCGTCGGTGAAGGCAATGTGGACCCAGCTGAGCAGCTCGGGATCGTTGGCCGCATAGCTGCGCTCGACGCCGTGGCCGTCCACGAATTCTCCCCGAACTGTCCGGTGCAGCCGGAGCACCCAGTCCGACGCGGCGCGGGCCGCGTCGGTGGAGCCGTAGGAAACGGTGAAGATCCAGCGGATCGTGCCCGCGAGCCGGCCCAGCGGGTCCTCGCGGAAGCGGGAATGATCGTGGACCCCGGCCAGCGCGCCGGGATGGAGCGCCTGCATCAGCAGGGCCCGGATGCCCGCCACGATGGTGGGCATGTCCCCGTGCACGGCCCAGACCGCCGACCCCGGCAAGTGGTAGCCGGCGTCGTCCCCCTCGGCAAGGCTGGGCACCCACGCTGGCACGGTGTCGCGCGTGCCGGTGAACGTTTGTTTGAGTTCGGCCTGCCATTCCCTGAGGACGTTGCGCATGCTCCATTCTTACCCGGCCCCGCGGCGCCCGGCACCTGCAATTCAGCTGAGGACTACTGGGCCGCCACCGGCTCGCTACTGGGGATACCCGGGGAACTCCGATTAGGACCGCAAAAGGGACGCGCGGACGGTTCACAGACCCGGCGGTCTGTGGTCCCATAGGGAGGTAAGTCCGTGAAGATTGGGGTCTGGCGGACATATTGCGGGAGTCACATCGTGGGAAAACACTGGGGAAACTCATCGAGTGAGCAGACAACCAGGGCACGGACCATTGCCGTGCGCTGCGTATCCGGAGGCTTGTGCCTGTCCCTGGCCGTTCTGACATTCGGCGGCTTTCAGGGACTGAGCGCCGGGATGCCCTCTGGGCTCTCAGCCGCCGTACCGGCCACCGGCGCCGTGGGACCCGAAACGCTGGACCCTGAAACCCTGGACCCGCTTGCCGACGCCGCCGCGACCGTTGCGCCAGGGACCCCGGCCGCCGTCACTGCCGACGCCCAGGCGCTCGTGGCCTTCAGCAGGAGCACGGTGCAAACGGTGACCCGGGAAGGGATCGGCGGCGAACTCAATGTCGCCTCCGCGTCCCTGAGCCGGCCCGCGGCCGGCTTCCTCATGGCCCCGCTGGAATCGTTGGTGCCGTCGTCTCCGTTCGGACTGCGCACCAGCCCCCTCACAGGGCTCGCGGGCGAATTCCACTGGGGCCAGGATTTCGCCGCACCTTGCGGCACCCGGGTCTACTCTGCCGACGCCGGTGTGGTGCGGGCCGTCGGGTGGCATCCGTGGGGCGGCGGCAACCGGGTGGAAATCGACCACGGCAACGGTCTCATCACCACGTACAACCACCTCGAGGCCATCGCGGTCAAGAAGGGCGACTCCGTGCGGGTGGGGGAGGTCATTGCCCGGGTGGGCACCACCGGATCCTCAACCGGCTGCCACCTTCACTTCGAAACGATCCTCAACGGCTCTCACACCGATCCGATGGACTGGTCGTTCGTCCCCATCAAACAGGTGGACCAACTCGGCACCATAGAAATGACCAGTTACGCACCCGACGCCGGCAAGGCATCCAACACCGGGATCGGCTGGGCGATTCCCGTCCGGGAAGACCTGACCCACGTGGTGGCTGGCGGCGTTCAGGAACAGCCTGCCGCAGTGGCGGCCAAGCCGTCCGCGAGTGCCTCGGCTGCAGCCACCGAAGCCGCCGCCGACAAGCCGTCGGCAACGCCCTCCGCGACCCCGACGCCCACGCGGACGGCCACCCCGACAGGTACCGCCTCTGCGACGCCGACGCCGACCGGAACCGCCTCTGCGAAGCCGACTGCGACGCCGACCCCGACGCCAACGAAGACCGCGACGCCGACGCCCGACGCCAACGAAGACCGCGACGCCCACCCCGACGCCGCCGGCAACTGCCTCTGCGACGCCGACAGCTCCGGTGCCGATCCAGCCTTCCATTGCGCCGTCGCCTTCCTCGGCGCCAGCGTCGGCCTCTCCAAGCGCGACGGAGGCTGCCACGTCGAAGCCGGCACCGACCACCACACCCGCCGCACCGCCGGTCTCAAAGACGGCCAAGCCGCTCGCGCCCGCACCGGTGACCCCGACGGCCGCGCCAACCGGCCAGCCAAAGCCAACATCGGCCACGAAGTCAGCCACCACAGCGGCCACTACCAAAGCCTCAGCGACGCCCACCGCAACGCCGAGCCCGTAGCCGCCACGAAGCCTTATCTAGGACGCAACCCATACCCGCGCGCGTCGGCGCCGAACTATCCTAGTGATTAGTTCCGGACCCCTGCTCCGGGCCACCGACATCGCGAGGACGCGCCCATGACCGCTCTGCACTCCATTCCCCTGACTCTCATCGACGGCACCGAGACCGACTTTGGCCGCTTCAAGGGGGAGGTGGTGCTGGTGGTGAACGTGGCGTCCCAGTGCGGTTTCACGCCCCAGTACGCGGGGCTCGAGGCGCTGCACAACAAGTTCCGCGACCAGGGGTTCCAGGTCCTGGGCGTCCCGTGCAACCAGTTCGCGGGACAGGAGCCCGGGGCCGACGCCGAGATCGCCGAATTCTGCCAGCGCAACTTCGGCGTGACGTTCCCGCTGACAGCCAAGACCAACGTCCGGGGCAAGGACCAGCACCCGCTGTACGAGGAGCTCACCAAGTTCAAGAACGGCATCCTGCCAGGCCTGGTGAAGTGGAACTTCGAGAAGTTCCTGGTGAACCGCGACGGCGAGATCATCGCCCGCTTTGCGCCGGCAGTGGAGCCGGACGCGCCGGAGATCATCGAAGCTGTCCAGTCCGCCCTGGACTGAAGCGGACGGCCCGGCATTTCGGCCCCCAACCCCTATCCCTAAGCATGCTTACCGCCTAGACTGGCCGGACTCCCCAACATTCCGGGCATACCCACGGCGCAGTCATCCGTGACAGCCGCCCGTCGGCAGTGCGGCCGAGGTATTCCTGCGGGGGGCGCATCAAAGAACTTCGTGAATCACAACTGGGCGCCCGGTGCGGGGGTCCGTGAAAGCAGGAGGAAATCGATGACAGGGAACAAAGCCGTTGCCTACAAGGGGCCGGGAAAAGTCGAACTGATCGACATTGACTACCCCGACTTTGAACTCAAGGACGGTCCGGGGGTCAATCCCGCCAACGTCGGCCGGCAGGTACGCCACGGCGTAATCCTCAAAACCGTCGCCACGAACATCTGCGGCTCGGACCAGCACATGGTCCGGGGACGCACCACCGCCCCCGCTGATCTGGTGCTTGGCCACGAGATCACCGGCGAGGTGGTCGAAGTCGGGCCGGACGTTGAATTCATCAAGGTCGGGGACATCTGTTCCGTCCCGTTCAACATCGCCTGCGGGCGCTGCCGGAACTGCAAGGAACGCAAGACGGGCATCTGCCTGAACGTCAACCCCGACCGCCCCGGCAGCGCCTACGGCTATGTGGACATGGGCGGCTGGGTGGGCGGCCAGGCCAACTACGTCCTGGTGCCGTATGCCGACTGGAACCTGCTGAAGTTCCCGGACAAGGACCAGGCCCTCGAAAAGATGATGGACCTGACCATGCTCTCGGACATCTTCCCGACCGGGTTCCATGGCGCCGTCACTGCGGGCGTCGGCGTCGGATCCACCGTGTACATCGCCGGCGCGGGACCTGTCGGGCTGGCCGCGGCGACCAGCGCCCAGCTGCTGGGTGCCGCCGTCGTGATTGTGGGCGACATGAACGCCGACCGCCTGGCCCAGGCGCGCAGCTTTGGCTGCGAGACCATTGACTTGAACAAGGGCGGGCCGGCCGAGCAAATCGAGCAGCTCCTTGGCGTCCCGGAAGTCGACTGCGGCGTGGATGCTGTGGGATTCGAGGCCAAGGGCCACGGCGCCGGAGCCCACGAAGCCCCGGCAACCGTCCTGAACTCCCTCATGGAAGTGACGGCAGCCGGCGGCGCCCTGGGCATTCCCGGGCTCTACGTCACCGGTGATCCGGGCGGCGTGGACGAGGCCGCGCGGAAAGGCTCGCTCTCACTCAGCCTGGGCACGGGCTGGGCAAAGTCGCTCAGCTTCACCACGGGACAGTGTCCGGTCATGAAGTACAACCGGCAGCTGATGATGGCCATCCTGCACGACAAGGTGCACATCGCCAAGAACGTCAACGCGAAGGCCATTCCGCTGGAGGACGCTCCCAAAGGTTACGCCGAGTTCGACGCCGGTGCGGCGACGAAGTTCGTGCTCAACCCGAACGGCTACCTGAGCTAGCGGAAGACCCGAACCCGGCGGCACTGCCCTTCCCCCGCTGAGCTGGGGCTCGAGTGTGCCGCCGGGCGGCCGCACCCCCTCATATGCCGGCAGGAGCATGTGAGGGTCCGCGATCCGTTAACGGCGTTTTTCCAAACATGCCTGCCCAAGTTTTTACATTGTTCGCCGAATGTCTGGTTGGATAGTCCTTACTGAGAGGGACACTGGAGGCACCGCTTCCACCCAACCAAGAAGGCAGCAATGGAGCGCATCGAGGCCGAGCACCCCCGGCCACGTCATTTCCTACTTCACCTGAGTGACCCCCACTTGCTGGGGGGTCCGCAACCCTTGCACGGCGTCGTTGACAGTGAAGCCCTGCTGAGGCAACTCTTCGAAGAAGTCCGCGCCTCAGGCGCCCGCCCCGAAGCCGTGATCTTCACGGGCGACCTCGCCGACCTCGGCGAACCGGAAGCGTACGCCAAGCTCCGCGCCATCGTGGATCCCGCGTGCAGGGACTTGGGAGCGAAGGTCATCTGGGCGATGGGCAACCATGACGACCGCGCCAACTTCCGGGCCGGGCTCCTGGACCAGGCGGACAATGACGCACCGGTGGATCACAGCTACTTCGTCAACGGGCTGCGCATCATCACCCTGGACACCTCCGTGCCCGGCTTCCACCATGGCGAATTGAGCCAGGACCAGCTGGACTGGCTCGCCGCCGAACTGGCCACCCCGGCGCCGGACGGGACCATCCTGGCCCTGCACCACCCGCCGGTACCGTCCGTGCTGGATCTTGCCGTGCTGGTGGAACTCCGGGGTCAGTCGGCGCTCGCCGGGGTCCTGCGGAACTCCGATGTCCGCGCCATCCTGGGCGGCCACCTGCACTACTCGACCACCGCAACTTTTGCGGGCATTCCGGTGTCCGTCGCATCAGCGACCTGCTACACCCAGGATCTGAACGTGCCTGTGGGCGGCACCCGCGGCCGCGACGGCGGGCAGGCGTTCAACCTGGTCCACGTCTACGAACACACGATCGTGCATTCCGTGGTGCTGCTCGGCGACACCCCCGCAGTCGGCGAGCTTGTCTCTCCCGAGGAAGTCCAGCGCCGGCTCTCGGCTGCCGGGATCTCTATCCCGGAGCAGGCCAAGCTCGAGGCCCCGGCCCGCACGCCGGCGCACCGCAGGTTCACCACGCTGAACTGACCCTGAACGGACCCGGACCAGGCGCGGCCGGCACCTGGGACCGTCGCGCCCGCGCCTGTGACCGGGCCCGCTCCCGGGCCGCTACTTCTCCCAGGGCGCCTTGAGGGGGTAATACTTCTCCAGGAAGTCCGTGACCAGTTCGGCCCGCTCTTGCGCGGGGACCTCGGGGAAGCTGCCGTCGTTGAGGCAGAAGAAGTCCATGTTCCGCTTGGCCAGAAGCTTCGGCAGATAGTTCAGGCCGGCCCGCGCCGTGGTGTCCACATATTTCACCTTGGCGGCCGTCTGGGTCACGGCACGGCCGGTTAGCAGCGCGTAATAGTGATAGAACGAATTGGTCACGGAAATGTTATCTGCGGCCCGGAACGTGCTCGCGGCGGTCTTGGCAAACTCCGCGGGGAACTCCTGTTCCATTTGCTCCACCACGCTGCGCCGCAGGGGAGCCGCCGTGTGCTCCAAGTGCCGGGTGGTGATGCGGCCGAACCGGTTCCAGAGCAGCTTGCGGTTTACCCGGGCGGCGTTTTCAAAGCCGCTGCGCTCGGCGTCATTGTCGCCCAGCCCGATCCGCGTTTCGGCCTCAATGAACTTGGTGATTCCGCCCGGGGTGAAGAACGTGTCCGGTCCGACGGCCCGGCCAAAGAACATGTCGTCATTGGAATACAGGAAGTGCTCGGAGAGCCCCTCGATGTGGTGCAGCTGGCACTCCACAGCCTGCGAATTGTGCGTCGGCAGCACCGAGGGATCGGCGAAGAACTCCTCGCTGCGGACGATCGTCACGCTCGGGTGGTCCGCCAGCCATGCGGGGGCAGGGGAGTCGGTGGCGATGAAGATCCGGCGGATCCACGGCGCAAACATGTAGACCGACCGCAGGGCGTACTTGAGCTCATCGATCTGGCGGAAGCGGGCCTCGTTGTCATCGCCTTCGCCCACGACGACGCCGGCCATGCGGGCCCGACGGGCCGCGATGTACTCGGGGGAGCTGCCGTCCACCCACGAGAACACGAGGTCGATGTCGAAGCTGATGTCGCTGGCATGGTCCGCGAACATGTTCTCGATGGTCGGCCACGTGTGGCCGTAGCGTTCCACCGTGCCGCGCACCGCATCCTGGGCCAGCATGGTGCGGCGCGTCAGGGAGTTCTCGATCGGCAGGATCAGCTGGTCGCCTTCGAAGCTCCACAGCTCCAGCTGCACACCGGCGGAGGCGCCGAATTCAAAGCCGCCCTCAGGTTCCACCCTGGGCCGGTACAGCCGGAAGATCCGGGCCTGCCGGTTCGGCGAGAGCTCGCCGTCGGCCACCAGCACGGAGGACTTCTTCTTGGCGTCCACGCTCATGGAGTAGAACGGCTCGTCGCGGCACGCCTCCACGAGGGCATCGCGGAGTTCCTTGCGGTCTTTCCAGTCGACGGCGATCACCGGGCGGTGGTTGTTGCCGCGCACCAGCAGGTAGTCGAGGCCGGCGTCGGCCAGGACGGAGCGCAGGAACATCAGGTCTTCGACCATGGCCTGGTACGGGGTGCGGTTCTCGTTGATCAGCGCGTAGCGGCCGCGGTGGCGGACGACATCGGAGCGGGTCCGGAATCTGGCGACGGCGGCCGCCGACGTGACCTCGGCGTGGGCGTCCGCGGATGCCTGGCTGCCATAGTAAATCTCGTCTTGGATCGCTGCTTCGGTAATGTCTAAGCTCCCGCTTCTTTGAGTGCGTTGGTGTCTACTTGCATGATAACGCGGGCCTCAAAATTGCCGCGGAAAAACCGGCCGGCACCTGGCGTGCATGACGACGGAATGTGACGGCGGAACGGGCCTCAGCCGGTGACGACGGCCAGCCAGTGGTGCAGGAAGGCGGCACCGGCGTCGTCGTGGATCACGTCCTCGCCCAGCCCCAGATCGGCGGCGGTGAGGACCTCGTACGGTTTCACCGGGATGCCGTCCGCGGGCCGGACGTCCACGTGCTTCACGGCGTGGTCGTTGTGGTGCAGCCAGTCGGCCATGGCGTAGTCCGTGCGGGAGTCGCCCACCGTGCGCCAGGCCTGCGGCGTGATGCCCTGTGCGGCCAGGAGCTCCACGGCCCGGCTCGCGCCCAGATCCTTGCCCAGTCGCACCGATTCGATATCGGTGGAGATGATGGTCGGGTCGACGCGGAAGTCGACCTGGTCATCAGAATCGGGGACGTGGTGGTCCAGCCGCACCACGCCGAGGCCGTGGCGTGCCATGAGGTCCATGGCATCGGCATCGAAGAGTTCCTGCTCGGCCCGGTAGTCAGGGTTGGCGACGGCGATGTGCTGCTCCACGGAGACCATGGCCCGCTTGGTCTCGTCGTAGAACATGTGGGCGGCATAGTCCTCGGCGACGAGGCGGCGGACGTCGTCGCCGAACGCCCGGGGGATGGCGAGGCTGTGATCCACATGGACAGGGCCGGGGCCTTCCGCGGTGTAGCTGAACCAGACGGCGCCCTTCTCGCAAATGGCGTGGATGACGGTGCCGGCGGGAATGCCGGCCGCGATCATCGGTTCCATGACCTGCTCGCGGATGAACGCGTCCGACCGGCCGGTGTTGAAGATGACCGGCACGCCGGCGGCGGCAAGCGCCAGCAGGTCCGCGATGATTCCGGGCTGCACGTCGCGGCTGACCGGGCTCGCGACCGGACCGTCGACGTCGAGCAGCAGTGCCAGCACAGGGGCCGACGGCGACGGAACAGGGGAAGTCTCGGGTGAAGTCATACCGCTATTCTGTCAGCCGCGCGGTTCCTTTGCGCGAAGTGTGGAGAAGATCGGCGCCCCGGCGTTCGATGTGACACGCGGCCGGCGCTGGTCGTGTCAATGCGGCGTGTGACTAATGGTTACCGTTTGGCCACAACCTCACGCCGGCCGGGGACATTGATTCCCTTGGGCGTTCAAGTTCCCTAGGCTGGCATGGTGATATTCAAAGCTGTGGGCGAGGGACGCCCGTACCCCGACCATGGTTACAACACGCCCAGGGACTGGGCGACCCTGCCGCCGCGTCCAGTCCGGCTCGATGAGCTGGTGACCACGAAGCGCACCCTGGACCTTGAAGCCCTGCTGGCCGAGGACTCCACGTTCTTCGGTGACCTCTTTCCCCACGTCGTGGAGTACCGCGGCGTCCTCTATCTTGAAGACGGCCTGCACCGGGCAGTCCGCACCGCCCTGCACCAGCGCACCGCTATCCACGCGCGGGTCCTGGTGATAAATGGCTAGGAAGCCGCCAGACGTCAAGGTCCTGCACGGGCACCGCGTCATCAGTGGCTCCGAGCTACGGGCCACGTTCGTGGAGCAGGACGACGCGGGGGACAATCCCGTTCGGCTGCGCCGCAGGATCCTGCACGGCGTTGTCCTGGTGATGCTTGTGGGCATGATCGTGGCGGCGATCGTGGTGGCCCTCGCCATCATGAACGGCCAGATCAAGCTGCCCGACGGCGGAGCGGAGCAAAGCGCCTGTATCAGTGTGCCCGGCGGCCACCTACGACTACACGCCGCCGCGAGAAGGTCACCCTCAACGTCTACAATTCCACGAGCCGGCCCGGCCTGGCGCGGAGCGTCGCCAACGAGTTCGCCGCCCGGAAGTTTGCCGTGAGCGCCGTGGGGAACACGACGTCGAGCTACCGCGGCGTGGCGCTGGTAGTCTCCGGCGCCGCCGGCCAGTCGGCCGCTTTCAGCGTCCAGCGCAACGTGCCCGGCTCGGACTACGTCCAGGACGGCCGCACGGACCCGAGCGTGGATGTCATCCTGACCGGCGACTTCAAGGAACTGGCCAAGCCCGAACTCGTGGACCAGACGCCGGGCCAGCTCAGCTGCCCCCGCGAGAACCGGCGCATCGTGGACGAGTCCACGTGGCCTCTCACGCCGACGGCGCCGCCCACGGCGGGGTAGCGCGTCTCCTGAATCGGAGGCGCCGCAACGGAGGCGCCGCGGCACAGGCGGCGCGGCTCAGGCGGCGCAGCCGCTGCCGCCGCAGCCTAGCTAGTGACGCGGACCGGCCGGCCGGCGTCGTCGAACCTGGCTCCGGCCCCCAATTGGATGAACCGCACCGTCCGGGCGAGCCGCGCCTCGGCCTCGGCGTCCTGTCCGGCCCCGTCGCCCCGGGCGGCACTCGAGGAGAGCGTGCCGTGGATGAGCTGGGCGAGCTGGGCGATGTCCGACTCGGGCAGGTAGCCCTGGGCCATGCCGTCGCGCAGGATTCCCTGCAGGAGCACGCTGAGCTCGCCCACGTGGTCCGCGAGCTTGGCGAACGACGACGGCGAGAGCACCGCGGCCATGGCCGGCCCCGGCGGCAGGTGGCGGCGGCTCAGGTCCTCCACCTGGGCGCGGACGTAGACGGCCAGCCGCTCCACCGGGTTCTCCAGCGAATCCAGCGATTCGCGCAGGTCGAGCAGGAACCGCTCCGTCTCGTCCAGGGCGTAGGCGATGAGGAGCTCTTCGATGTCCGCGTAGTAGTTGTAGACGGCGGTCCGGCCGATCCGGGCGTGGCGCGCGACGTCGGTCATGGTCAGGCCGGGCAGCCCGTGGGTGAAGAGGAGTTCCCCGAACGCGGTCAGGATGCGGCGCTGGGTCTCGGCACGTTGGGCGGCGTTGCTCGCGGCCGAAATCCTAGGCATACGGACACTTTAGCGCGATCTGTCACTAAATCGGGCGGGTGGAAGACTGTGTCACGGCCGGCGCGGCGGCGCCGCGGGCTGGCGCGTCACTCATAGATGGTCGGGATGGCCGGCTCGCCGGGCTGCAGCCGGTCGACAACTCGGGGCAGTTCCGCCATGGAGGCCGTGTGCCGCTCCCGCGCCCGCCCCACCGCGTCCGGCCCGGTCCAGCCGGGCAGGACGTCGCCGTCCTTCATGAACTGCTGCAGGAGGGGACGCCCGTTCCCGCCGTCCGCGGGCGGGTGGCCCACGCCGAGGACCTCGTGGGTGGCGGTGCCGCGGTCATCCAGGCGTCGCACCGCGAACTTGCGGCCGCCCACGTTGATCTTGTCCTTCGAGGTCTTGGCCACGGCGATCAGTTCGCCGGAGTCATCGGCCCGGCTCACCAGCTTGTAGACCATGCCGGCCGTGGGTGCCCCCGAACCGGTCACCAGCGCCGTGCCGATGCCGTAGGAATCGGCCGGGGCGGACCGGAGCGCGGCGACGGAGAACTCGTCCAGGTCCGAGGTCACCACGATCCTGGTGTGCACATTGCCGAGGCTGTCCAGAAGGTCGCGGACCCACCGCGCCTGGGCCACGAGGTCTCCGGAGTCCAGCCGGATGGCCCCGAGCCGGTCGCCGGCGAGGTCGACGGCGGTGCGGACCGCCGCTTCGACGTCGTACGTGTCCACGAGCAGCGTGGTGCCGGACCCCAGCGAGGCCAGCTGCGCCGCGAAGGCGTCGCGCTCGGAATCGTGGACCAGGGTGAAGGAGTGGGCCGCGGTGCCGATGGTCCGGAGCCCGTATCGCCGCCCGGCGGCCAGGTTGGACGTGCCGGAAAAGCCTGCGATCACGGCCGCGCGGGCCGCCGCGGCGGCCGCTTCCTCATGCGTGCGGCGGGATCCCATCTCAATGCAGGGCCTGCCGCCGGCGGCGCTGGTCATCCGGGACGCGGCCGAGGCGATGGCGCTGTCATGGTTCAGCACCGACAGGACGTAGGTCTCCAGGACGCAGGCCTCGGCGAACGTCGATTCCACGATCAGGACGGGGGAGTGCGGGAAGTACGCCTCGCCCTCCGGATAGCCCCAGATGTCGCCGGAGAACCGGAAGGCGGCCAGGTGCTCCAGCGTGTCCTCATGGACCACCCCGGTCCCGGCCAGGAAATCGAGGTCGTCCTGATTGAAGCGGAAGTCCGCGATGCCCTCAAGGAGCCGGCCGGTGCCGGCCACGATCCCGTACCGTCGCCCGTCCGGCAGCCCCCGGGCGAAGGCCTGGAACACGGACCGGCGGTCTGCCGCACCGGAGTGCAGGGCCGCCTGGAACATCGTCAGCTCATAGTGGTCCGTAAACAGGGAGGTCCGGGGTCCGTCCGGTCCGGCCGAAGTGTCCATGATTCACTCTAGGCCGGGGATCGCAGTGACGGCCCGAGTTCGCCGGAAGCCTTCGGGGTCGCCGGAAACTTCCGGCGAACTCGGACGTTTCCGGCGAATTCGACGCGGGCGGGCTCGGGCGGTGCGGCTCAGACGCTGCAGCCGTCGGGGCCGCAGGCGCCGGAATCCGCGACGGCGGCATCCGCACCGGATCCCGCCGCGGCGCCGGCGCCGGACCCCGCCATGACCAGCGGGTGGCTGTCCTGCCACGCCTGCTCGAGGGCGGCGCTGAAGGTTTCCGCGGGCTGGGCGCCGGAGAGCCCGAACTTCCGGTCGATCACGAAGAAGGGGACGCCGCTGATGCCCAGGGCCCGGGCCTCCGCGATGTCGTGGCGGACGTCGTCGGCGTAGGCGTCCGTGCTGAACAGTTCCGCCAGGTCGCCGGCGTCGAGCCCGAGCTCCAGGCCCAGCGCGGTCAGGTACTCCTGGCTGCCGATGTCCATGCCGTGCTCGAAGTGGTCGCTGAGCAGCCGTTCCTTCGCGGCGTCCTGCTTGCCGCGGGCGGCGGCGAGGTGGATCAGCCGGTGGGCCGTGAAGCTGTTGGCCACCACGACGGTGTCGAAGCGGTAGTTCAGCCCCTCGCCCTTGGCCTGGGCCGCCACGTGCTCGAACATCTGCGATACCTGCGCCGGAGCCATGCCCTTGCGCGTGCTCAGGTAGTCCAGTTCGGTGCCGTCATAGTGCTCCGGGAGCGTGGGGTCCAGCTGGTAGCTGCGCCACTGCACCTCCACGGAATCGCGGTGCGGAAAGGCCGCGAGGGCGGTTTCGAATCGGCGTTTGCCGATGTAGCACCAGGGGCAGGCGACGTCGGACCAGATCTCAATCTTCATGCCGGCAACAACCCCGCCGGCGCCTGGTCCATTCCCCGGCGGCCTGTCGGCTTCGTCACGGGCGGGTCAAGGCTTGGCCGCGGGCCGGGCAGGCCCCGCGCAGGCCCGCTCTCACAAGGTGACCCGGCGCTCCATGACGAAGTCGTGTTCCACGGTGCTGCCCAGCTGGAAGGACTTGGTGCCGACCTTGCGGAACCCGGACTTCTCGTAGAACCGGATGGCCCGGGCGTTCTGGCTGTTCACGCCGAGCCAGAGCCCGCGGGCGCCGGCCGCCGCGGCCGCGCCGATGCTGGCGTGCATCAGTTCAGCCGAGGCGCCGAGTCCGTGGTGGTCCGGGTGGACGTAGCACTTGCTGAGTTCGGTGCACGGCAGCTCGCTCAGGACCGCGGCCACGTCCGGGTCCCGGGTGGGGCGGGCCACCAGCAGGCTGTAGCCGCGGAGCTCGCCGTCGGCGTCGATCACCAGCACCGTTATCTCGGGATCGGCCAGATAAGCGCGGAAATTGGCCTCGCTCAGGGTCTTCGCGATGTGCGCCGCGATGTCCTCCGGCCGGGATTCCGGCGGGCACGCGAGCGGGAAGGTGACGGCCGCAAGTGCGGCCAGCCTCCCGGCGTCGTCCGCTGTTGCTGTCCGGATTTGGTGCGTCATAGCTAAAACCCTAGCCCGCTGGCGGGCGCAGACTCAGCCGACCGGGTAGGCAATGTAGGCGAAGTCTTGTCGAGTCCGGCGACCAGCTGTTGACGTTGAGGGTGCCTTGGCCGCCGAAGAGGGGCCAGGCATGAATCGGGTTGGTCCAGTCGCTGGTGGAGACAAGCACGACGTCGACCGGCAGGTCCGCGGGGTGGCCCACCGTGCCGCTGGGGAAACGGATGTAGCTGGCCAAGTTGCCCGTCGGGGGAGAGATGCGGGAACCAGTCGACGGTTTCGCTCTCAGCAGGTGCTCGAGGGCGCCGCCGTTGAGGTGCGGAGCCGGGCAAGTTGGGCGTGGCCGGGGATGCTGGTGAAGGCTTCGGTGTTGAAGTAGAGCCATTCCCGTCCGGAAAGTACTCGGGTCCGTCGCAGTGGCCGATCGACGTCACGCGGTGGTGGCGCCGCCGCTCGGCCGGGATGGTCATGAGCCTGCCCGGCTGCGTGAAGTCGCCGGCCTCGATGCCGACGTAGGCCAGCTCTTGATCCATCCGGGCTGACGCCGTGGAGGAAATGGAAGGTGCCGTCCTCGGTCGTGATCCGCGTTGCCGGGCCGCCCTCGAAGCTCGGCCCGGTAGATGTGGCCGTCGTTCGCCGAGAGGAAGATGCCGGTGCCGTCGGGCGCCAGGACATGGTCGTTGTTCAGGTCCGGGATGCCGGTGAGCGGGACCTGGCTGATGGTCCGGCCCTGCGACATCGAAGCGCCACAGCTTCCCGGCCCCGTTGAGGACGAGGGCCGCGCCGTCAAGGGTCCAGTTGGGCGCCTCGAGGAGCACGCTCGTCGGTGGTGTAGACACAGTTCGCGATTCGCCTGTGACGGACGCGATCCAGACCTCGCAGCGCTGGCCGGGCTGCAGTGTCCGTCACGCAGCACCTCCGACCCAGAGTTCCTTGATCCGGATGTTCCGCCACCGGCATTGCGCCCCGATGCCCCAGCGGGCCTCGCCGAAATGGGCGTCGTTGTCGTGGACTTCGAAGGCGATGTGTCCGCGGTCTGCCAAGAACTCTCAAGACAGCGTCGGGATCGTAGTTCGGCGAGTCCAGCGTAGCGGTGTCCAGTTCGGCGATCTTGAGACCGTTGACCCAGGTGGTGATGACGGGCAGGGCGCCGACGCAGCGGATGCGGAGTTCGTTCCAGCCGTTCCAGCGCCAGACGTTGAGGAAATCCTCGACGTCGGCGGCGTGCTTCAGGCGGGCACGCTTTTCTTCCGTGACAGGCTCCACCGACGTGGCCGGGTTGTCCGCAATCAAACCCGTGGGTCGCCCGTCAGCGTCCAGGCCACGTCGACGGCGAAGGGCACGGCGGAGAAGCTCGCCAGCCCGTTGCCGAAGAACCCGCCGATACCGCCGGAGGGACGGTGGTCCACCAAGACCTGGAAGCCTTCCCACGTCTCCGGCCGGCGCCGGATCATCACGCCGGTGTCTGCCGGCCAGTCGGGGCGCATTTCCAGCACGAGTTCGAAGTCGCCGAATGCCTGTTCGCTCACCAGGTAGCCGCCGTAACCGCTGCCGGGGGAGTCCTGCTCGCCGACGAGGACGCCGTCCTCGACGAACCAGCGGGCCGGGTGCTTCTCGGGTTCCACGGGCGGGGTCAAACCCAGGGTGGCAAAGTGTTCCGAGAGGGCCGGACCGCCCGGATACTCGGTGCCATAGACGCGGGGTACCGATCGCCAGCCAGCCAAGGTGGTGCCGTCGAACAGCGGGACAAAACGGTCGCCGCCGTCGGGTGTTTCACCCGCGGCGTCCACCGGCGGGGTCCCGGCGGTCCTGGTCACATCGGTCACATCGGTCAACGCCAGCCCCTACTGCTTGAAGGCGGCGTCGAAGGAGGTGTTCGAGGCCGGGAAGTCGAACTTCTTGAGCGCGGCGAGGGCCTCGGGGGCGCCGTGGAGCCGGTCCATGCCGGCGTCTTCCCATTCGACGGAGATGGGGCCGTCGTAGCCGATCGCGGTGAGGGCGCGGAAGGACGATTCCCAGGGCACGTCGCCGCGGCCGGCGGAGACGAAGTCCCAGCCGCGGCGCGGGTCGCCCCAGGGCAGGTGCGAGCCCATGACGGTGTTCCGGCCGGTGGGCCGCAGCTTGGTGTCCTTGCAGTCCACGTGGTAGATCCGGTCCTTGAAGTCCCAGATGAAGGAGACGGGGTCGATGCCCTGCCACATGAAGTGGGACGGGTCCCAGTTCAGGCCGAAGGCCTCGCGGTGGCCGATCGCCTCGAGGGTGCGCACGGTGGTCCAGTAGTCGTAGGCGATCTCGGAGGGGTGGACCTCGTGGGCGAAGCGGACCCCGCATTCGTCGAAGACGTCCAGGATGGGGTTCCAGCGGTCGGCGAAGTCCTGGTAGCCGGCCTCGATGACCTTCTCCGGGACGGGCGGGAACATCGCGACGTACTGCCAGATGGAGGAGCCGGTGAATCCGACCACGGTGTCCACGCCGAGGGCTTTGGCGAGCCGGGCGGTGTGCTTCATTTCCTCGGCGGCGCGGGTGCGGACGCCTTCGGGCTCGCCGTCGCCCCACACGCGCGCCCCGACGATGGCCTCGTGCCGGAAGTCGATCGGGTCATCGCACACGGCCTGGCCCTTGAGGTGGTTGGAGATGGCCCAGACCTTGAGGTTGTACTTTTCCAGGACGGCGAGTTTGGATTCGACGTAGCCGGGCTCGTCCCAGCGCCAGGCGTCCAGGTGGTCGCCGGAGACGGCGATTTCCAGGCCGTCGTAGCCCCAGCCGGAGGCCAGGCGCGCGACTTCCTCGAAGGGGAGATCGGCCCACTGGCCGGTGAACAGGGTGTACGGGCGGGGCATGTCAGGCTCTTTCGGTAGCGGTGTGGGTGATTGGCGCGGACGGGGCGAGCTGGATGAGCGAACTCTTGGCAGCGGCGCTCTCTTCGACGGCGGCCAGGATCCGCTGGACGGTCAGGCCGTCCTCGAACGACGGCGAGGGCTGGGTTCCGGTGCCCACCGCCACGAGGAAGTCGCGGATCTCGTGCGTGAACGTGTGTTCCCAGCCGATCACGTGGCCCTGCGGCCACCACGCGTCAACGTACGGGTGCTCGGGTTCGTTGACGAGGATGCGGCGGAAGCCCTGCTCGCGGACGGGCAGCGTGGCGTCGAGGAAGCCGAGCTCGTTCAGGTCCTCCAGATCGAACAGCAGGGCTCCCTTGTCGCCGTAGATCTCCAGCTTGAGCGAGTTCTTCTGGCCGGTGGCTACCCGGGAGACCTCCACCGAGGCGATGGCCCCGGAGGCGAGGGTCAGTGTGGCCCAGGCGGCGTCGTCGACCGTCACGTCCTCCAGTCCGTCAGCGCCGGGGCGCTGCGGGGTGAAGGTGTGCAGCCGGCCGGAGACCTCGGTGACCTGGTCGCCGAGGAGGAACAGCACCTGGTCGATCGCGTGGGAGGCGATGTCGCCCAGCGCCCCGGACCCGGCAGTGTCCTTGTTCAGCCGCCAGGTCATGGGCGAGTCCGGGTCCACGAGCCAGTCCTGCAGGTAGGCGGCGCGGACGTGCCGGACGGTGCCGAGGCGGCCTTCCGCGATCAGTTCCCGGGCCAGCGCCAGGGCCGGGACCCGGCGGTAGTTGAAGCCGATCATGGACTGCACGCCCTGGCCCCGGGCTTTACGGGCCGCCTCCGCCATGGCCTCGGCCTCGGCCAGGGTGTTGGCCAGCGGCTTTTCGACGAGGACGTGCTTGCCGGCGGCCAGGGCGGCGATGGCGATCTCTGCGTGCATCCAGCCCGGCGCGCAGATATCGACGATGTGGATGTCATCGCGGGCGATCACCGCGCGCCAGTCCGTGGCGGACTCGGCCCAGCCGTACTTGCGCGGCGGCCTCGGCCACCCCGGCGGGGTCGCGTCCGACCAGCACGCGCCGTTCGAAGGCCGGGACGTCGAAGTAGCTGGCCACATTCCGCCAGGCATTCGAGTGGGCCTTGCCCATGAACGCGTACCCGATCATGGCCACGCCCAACGGGGGCTGGCCGGGGGTGGTTTCGTGGGAGTTCATTGCTGGTTCCTAGAGTGTGGAAGCGGTGGGGTCCCAGTCCTCGGGGAGGGCTGCGGAGGCGGGGGCGGAGCTTTCCACGTCGATGAAGGTGCCGGAATCGATCGACTCGGAGATCGAGACCATGGTGTCCAGGACGTGGTAGGCGAGGTTGCCGGTGGCGCGGTGCGGGACGCCGGCGCGGATGGAGCGCGCCATGTCCAGCACGCCCATGCCGCGGCCCTGGCTGGGTCCGGTGGCCGGGATAACAGTCCATTCCTCGTCCCCGGCGCGCCAGAGCTTGATGTCCCCGTCGAAGTAGTTCGGGTCCGGCAGCGAGATGGTGGCCTCGGTCCCGGTGATCTCCACGAAGCCCATCCGCAGGCGCGGGGACTCGAACGAAAAGACGCTGTGGGAGGACGCGCCGCTTTCGAACTGGGCCATGGCGGAGACATGGGTGGGGACCTCGACCGTGAATTCCTCGCCGGCCTTGGGTCCGGAGCCGATGACCCGGACTTCCTTGGCCTTGGAGCCGGTGGCGGCCACGCGGCGCACGGAGCCGAACGTCTGCACCAGGGCCGTGAGGTAGTAGGGGCCCATGTCGAACAGGGGGCCGGCGCCGTACTGGAACAGGAACGCCGGGTTGGGGTGCCAGGATTCCGGCCCGGGGGTCTGGAACGTGGTCATGGCGGTCAGCGGGGTGCCGATGTCGCCGCGTTCGATCAGGCGCCGCGCGGTCTGCAGCCCGGCGCCCAGGAACGTGTCCGGGGCGGTGCCCAGCCGCAGCCCCGCCGCGTCGGCGGCCTTGAGCAGGCCGAGGCCGGATTCGCGGTCCAGCGAGAACGGCTTCTCCGTCCAGACGTGCTTGCCGGCATTGACTGCGGCCGTGGCCACCTCCACGTGGGCCGCCGGGATGGTCAGGTTCACGATGATCTCGACGTCGGGGTGGTTCAGGGCCGCGTCCACGCCGCCGGACTCGGCGATCCCGTATTCCTTGGCGCGCGCCGCGGCGGCGTCCTCGAAGAGGTCGGCGATGACGTGGACCTTGAGGTCGGGGAAGACGGTCAGGTTGTCCAGGTACTGCTTGCTGATGTTGCCGGCGCCGATGACGGCGACGCCCACCGGGCCGCGCCCGGTGGCCCGGTTCGGTGTTACACGGTTCGCTGCGGCGCTCATGCGTTCACGCCCTGCGCGCTGGCGGAACCGCTCTGCAGGAAGCCCAGGCTCTGGGCGATGCCGTCGAAGATGTCGCCGGAGTAGTCGTCAAATTCCACGACGCCGACTTCGAGGGACTGTGCCGCCTCGATGACATCCCACACGGCGATCTTGCCCTGCCCGGCCGGCTGCTGCGCCTTGGTGTCCGTGGAGACGGGGCCGTCCTTGATGTGGATGAACTTCACGCGGTCGCCGAGGCGCTGGAGCAGCTGGACCGGGTCCTGGCCGCCGACGGCGGCCCAGTAGGTGTCCACTTCCAGGACGAGTTCCGGATCCAGGAGTCCGGCGAAGTATTCCAGTGCCGTCTGGCCCTCGATGCTGGACTCCAGCTCCCAGGCATGGTTGTGGTAGCCGACGCGGATGCCATACCCGGCACCCTTCTTGGCGGCGGCGTTGAGTTTCGCGGCGGTGGCCTGGATGTCCTCGGCGGACTGCCAGTGCTCGGCCGGGAGGTAGGGATCGATCACGGTGCTGATGCCGAGTTCCTTGGCCGCGGCGAAGATTTCATCCTGGTCCTGGCTCAGCAGCGGGGCGTGGCCGGACGGGGCGGTCAGGCCGTTCTCCTTCAGGGCCGCGCCGAGCTCAGCGGCCGTTGCCACGAAGTTGTAGGGCTCAACCTGGGTGAAGCCGAGCTCGGCGACTTGTCTGATGGTGCCGGGCAGGTCTTCCTGCAGGGCGTTGCGGAGGGTGTAGAGCTGGATTGAGTAGGACATTGCGTTCCTTTGCGGGGAGTCGGTTGTTCTGAAGTAGGGGAGCGGCCCGGCGGTTAGCCGGCCGACGTCGGGGTTGGGGACGGCGCTAGCGGCCGGCGAGGGATCCGCCGATGCCGCCGACGCTGAAGTACCTGTTGAGGGTGGCGAAGACGATGATGGGCGGGAGCATCATGATCACGGCCAGGGCCATGACGGAGGTCCAGTCGGTTTGATTCTGCTGGAAGAAGGACTGCACGCCCATGGGCAGGGTGAAGATTTCGGTGGAGCGCAGGAACACGATGGCCACGAGGTAGTCGTTCCAGGCCAGCAGGAAGGCGAAGATCGCGGTGGAAAGAATGCCCGGGAGGGAGTTGCGCAGCACCACTTTGGAAAAGCTGCCGAAGACGGAGCAGCCGTCGATCCAGGAGGCTTCTTCCAGGCTGATCGGGATGGAATCGAAGTAGGCGGCCATCATCCAGGTGGCCACGGTCATGGTGGAGCCGACGTAGATGATGGTCAGGCCCATCAGGTTGTCCACGAGGCCCATCCCGGCGAACAGGATGAACAGCGGCACCACCGAGGTGATGATGGGCAGCGACTGCATCACGAACAGGAGCAGGGAATAGCCGGAGACGGCCTTGCTGCGGCCGCGGGAGAGGACGTAGCCTGCCGGTGCGGCGACGGCCACCGCGACCACTACGGTGCTGAGGGTGGTGATGAGGCTGTTCTGCAGCCAGGTCGACGCGAGCGTCTCGGAGAAGACGGAGCCGAAGTTCTCCAGCGTGAAGCCGGTGGCTGTGCTGGTGGGACCGGGGGTCACGGCGAGGACCACCGTGACCATGATGGGAACGAGCACGACGGCGGTGATGGCCAGGATCAGGGCGAACCGCCACCAGCGGCCGCGGAGGCCGGCGTCGGACAGCGCACGGTTGGGCTTGCCGGTGTCGGCGACGCCGAGTACCGGGCCGGACTGGGGGTGGGCGTGGACTACTGCGCTCATTATTCGACGCTCGACTTTCGGATCTGGCGGTACAGGATGACCGAGACCACCACGAGGGTAATGGTCATGAGGAAGGCGATCGCGACGCCCGGTCCGGTCTGGAAGTCCTGGAAGACGGTCCGGTAGGCCAGCACCACGAGGGAGGTGGTGGCATCCACGGGCCCGCCGCCGGTGAGCAGGTAGATGGTGGGGAAGTCGTTGACGCAGAAGATCGTCATGAGGATCCAGCTGATGTAGGTGGACCGGGCGATCAGCGGCAGCGTGATCTGGCTGAACTGCTGCCAGCGGCTCGCGCCGTCCATGCTGGCCGCTTCGTAGACGGTGGTGTCCACGGACGCCAGGGCCGCCGAGGTCATCATCATCATGAACGGGAAGCTGATCCAGACCTTGAACACCATGACGGTGATGGCCGCGAGGGTCGGGTCCGCCAGGAAGAGCGGGGTGCCCAGACCGAGGTTCCGGAAGATGCTCGGGATGAGGCTGTCCGGGGTGCCCACCAGCCAGTTCCAGGCGGTGGAGGACACCACGATCGGCACCACCCAGGGCAGCAGCAGGAGGACCTTGAAGAGTCCGCCGGCCGGGATCTTGGTGCGCAGCAGCAGGGCCAGGCCGAGCCCCATGAGCCAGGACCCGAACACACCCACGATCGTGAACAGCAGCGTGAAGCGGGCCGCCTTCCAGAAGGCCTCGGAGGCCAGGACGTTGGCGAAGTTCTCCAGGCCGACGAACTCGCCGGTCTCGATCAGGGAACCGTCATGCGTGGCCTGGACGCCGGCATAGACGAGCGGGTATCCGTGGATCAGGACGAGCAGGACGACGGAGGGCAGCAGGAGCCAGAAGAAGGTCTTGCGGGTCTGCGAACTGAGTTTGCTCTTGCGGTTAGCGGGCTTGGCGGGCTTGCCGGACCCGCCGGGAGCGACGCCCCGGCGGGCCCGGCTCAGGCCGGTCTGGGCTGTGGTCAGTGCCATCGAAAGGTCCGCTTACTTCTTCAGGACGGATTGCAGTCCGGACTGGAACGTCTGCAGCGCGGACTTCGCATCGGTCTTGCCCGTGAGGATGGTCTGCGTGAACTGGTTGAGGGCCTGGCCGCCGTCGAGCACGGCAAGGTTGGCGTTGAGCGAGTTGCCCTGGGCCGCGAAGGTCTTGGCGATGGGCTGCCATTCCTTGACGATCTTGACGTTGTTGGGGTCGCTGCTGAACTCGGGAAGCTCGGTGATGGACTTGAAGACCGGCAGCGCGTTCATGAGCTTCTGCTGCCACAGCTGCTTCAGCTGCCCCATGTAGGCGACCAGGAAAGCCTCGGACGACGCCTGCGACGGCGTGTTCGTGTACATCATGATGTTGTTCGGGAAGACCAGGCCGGCCTTGTCCCCGTGCGGTCCGGCGATGGGGCTGGCCACCACGATATCCCCGGAGGTGTCGCCGACACGGGCCGGGACGCCGAGGACGTACGGGCCGAAGGCCGCCTTGCTGTCCTTCCACTGGGCGTTGAGGTTGTCGGTCGTGTAGCTGACGGCGGCGGGGTCGATGATGCCGTTGGAAACCAGCTCGAGGAGGAACTCGACGGCTTCGACGTTGCGGTCGTTCATGACATCGAGTTCACCGGACGGGGTGAACACGCCGCCGCCGTTGTTGACCATCATCATGATCATCGAGTGGTTGCCGATGTTGTTGCCGGCGCCGGAACCTGTCGCGAAGCCGAAGGCGCCGATGGTCTTGAGCTTCTTGCCCGCCTCGAGCAGGGACGCCCAGTCGGTGGGAACGGCCACGCCGGCCTTCTCGAACAGCGACTTCCGGTACCAGAACACGCGCATGTCCAGCTGCCACGGGACAGCCACGTAGCCCTTGTCCGACTTGAACGGATCCAGGACGCCCGGCAGGAAGTCGTCGTACATGCCGTTCTTCTTCAGCTCGTCCACGACCTTGTCCGCGTAGGCGATCTGGCCCTGCTGCTCGAACTGGAAGGCCTGGAAGCCGCCGCCGGTGGACACCGCCGGTCCGGTCTTGGAGGCGATGGCCGAGGAGAACGTCTGGTAGAAGTTGTTCCACTGGATGGTCTGGTAGCTGGCCTTGAGGTTGCCCGAGGCCGGCGCGTAGCCCTCTGCGATCTTCTTGGCGGCGTCGTTGTAGGCCGGCGTGGCCCACGGCATGTCCCAGAACTTGATGGCGCCGCTGCCGCCTCCGGACTGGGAGGCGGAGCCGCCGCCGCACGCGGCGAGGAGCGGTGCGCTGGCCGCGGCTGCGGCGAAGCCCAGGAATCCTCGGCGGGAGAAGGCGGTGGAGGTAACAGAGGACTTGATCGTCACGATGATTTCCTTTCGTGACCGGCCCGCGGGGTGGCGGGCCGGTCTTCTCGACAGTGAGTTGATGCGGAAGGTGTTTCTGGCAGTGCAGTTGGTGTGCAGTTAGTGCGGTGAGTCGTGGAGCTGCCCGACGAGGGCGGTCAGGGCGGCGAACTGTTCCAGATCGGCCGCCGGGGCGCCGGAGTCGACGGCGGCGCGGAGCCGCCTCCAGCTGTGCCGGTGGGCCGATTCGTAGAGGGTGGGGAACGTGGCGGCCCCGGCAGAGGTGACGGACCGGACCTCCGCCGGCCAGCCTGCGGAGGCGTCGGGGAGGGTGATATCCGCCCGGCCGGAGGAGGTGAGGACGGAAACGGTGGCCGTCGCGGGGACCGAGGACGTGGTGATGCCCTGCAGGGCCGCCGGCGCCCCGCCGGGGAGGCTGCCGATCACGGTGTAGCCGTTGGCGTTGCGCTGGATGACCCGCAGGCCGGCCAGCTCCACACCGCAGGCCAGGACCGCTGCAAGATGCCGCGTGAGCAGCACCTCCGGGTCCGTCCCGGGGGTGCCCCACGCCACGGAATCCAGCAGCACGGCGTCGGCCAGGGCGTCGGCGATGGCGTTCCGGACCGCGCCCCCGGATTCCGCGAGGACGGGGTTGCCCGCCCAGGCCTGGTCGAGGACCACCGCGGTGCCGGCCTCGGCTGCTGCCGCGGCCAGTGCCGCGGGGTCTTCAGCGACGGGATCAACGACGACGACGCCGCGGACACCGCTGCGGACCGCGTCGGTTGCGCTGGCGGTCCAGCCGGCAGTGCCGGCGAGTGCGACGACGTCGGGCCGGCTGTCCGCCGGGGCGAACGAGACGGGCAGGGACGCGACGACGGCGCCGACGGCTCCCGTCTGTTCGGCGTCCGGGCCGGCCTGGACCAATGAGCGGCGTTGTCATGCGCGGGCCTCCTCGTAGGCTGCGGCGCCGGCATCGACGCAAGCGGCGGCGGCGTCGGCGATCGCGAGGGCGAATTCCAGATCGTGGATCAGTGTCTCGGGGTTCGGGGCCGTTCCGGTGCCGCGGGCGAGTTCGGCGAGTTTGCGCCATTCGCCCTCGTAACCGTTGTGGCCGAAGGGGCCGAGGACGGTTGTGCTGGCAGCGGTCCGGATCCGGGCCGTGGCCGATCCCGCGTGGACGTAGGACGGGGTGAAGTCGACGGACAGCGACGCGTCGTTGCCGATGGCCTCGAAAGTCCAGGACGGTTCCCAGGTTCCGTTCATGGCGGCGCGGAGTTCGATTGTCACGTCGCCCGCCCGCAGGGAGATGACGTAGCCGAACGGCAGGACGGTCTGGGCATGCAGGACCTCGACGGCCCGGAAGTCCGGGGCGAACCTGCGGACCAGGGGGAGGTCGTGGATGGCCAGGCCCATGACGCCGCCGGTCAGCATGGCTTTCACCGCGGCGGTGTCAGGGGCGGAGTCGCGTGTCGGCCGCGGGCGCCGGGGGAGTGCGGCCCACGATTTCGGTGGCAAAGTCCTCGAAACGGGGGTTGGGCGGCAGGACGATCGAGGACCGGACGGTGTGGACCTGGTCCGGCAGGCTGCCCCACGCGGATTCCGCGGCCAGCCAGCCCGGGTCGAAGGTGTGCATGGCGCCGACCACGATCGGTACTCCGGTTTCGGCCGATACAGCGGCGATGGCCGCGGCTTCCTCGCCGTTCATGGCGAAGGGCTTTTCGCACAGAACGGCCTTCTTGCCGGCGCGGCAGGCGGCGATCACCTGGACGGCGTGGAACTGGTGCGGGCTGCAGATCGCGACGATCTCGACCTCCGGATCGGCAAGCAGCTCTTCCATGCTGCTACTGAAGCGCGCCCCGACCCGTGCGGCCACGGATTCGGCGACGGCCGGGTCGACGTCCATGATGTGGCGGACTTCCAGGATGTCCCGCAACCTTGCCAGGGACGGCAAGTGGATGGCCTGCGTGACGGGGCCTGCTCCCAGGATCCCCACCCCCAGCGGCACCGGTGCCGCATGTTCTTGGCTCGACAACTTCCATACCCCTTCGTAGTCCCGGAAACCGTCCAGTGGCAGTCAGGCTGCCGGGCCGGTGATGTGGCTCACACCCAAAGCTAGAGATACTTTTGACGAGCGTCAAGCAAAAGTTGAAAACTACGTTCCACTCTTTCCGTGAGGTGACATGCAGAAGGTCTTCGTGCTATCACTTACTCATGAGTGCGCCCACCGGTACCGAGCCCGCAGCCGCAGAAGCCGGCGGCAGCCTGTCCCGCGCCGGCGACCTCTTCCAACTCCTGCGCGACGGCAAGGCCCGGACCCGCGCGGAACTGGCCCTGACCACCGGGCTCGCCCGCTCCACTGTCGCCTCCCGCATCGATGCGCTGATGGGCTCGGGGCTCGTCGGCCCCGCCGGGGAAGCGAGCTCCAGCGGCGGCAGGCCGCCGTCGCGCTTTGCCTTCAACCCCGCCGCCCGCGTAGTCCTGGCGGTCGACGTCGGGGCCACCCACGTGATCATCGCCGTCACCGACCTCAACGGAAAAGTGCTCGCGGAGCGCCGGCTGGCGCAGGACGTCGCCGACGGCCCGGTGGTTGTCCTGGACCGTGTGATCGAGGAAGGGCTGAAGCTGCTCGGCGAGGCGGGGCGCGAGTACCGCGGACCTGGCCGGCGCCGGGATCGGGCTCCCCGGGCCCGTGGAACACGCCACCGGCATGCCGGTCAAGCCGCCGATCATGCCCGGCTGGGACGGGTTCGACGTCGTCCGCCACGTCCAGCGGTCCCTTCCGGTCCCGGTCCTGGTGGACAACGACGTGAACATCATGGCCCTGGGCGAACGCACGGCGCACTGGCCCGAGGACGAAAACTTCCTGTTCATCAAGGTGGCCACCGGCATCGGCGCGGGCATCATCAGCAGCGGCCAGCTCCAGCGCGGGGCCAACGGCACCGCCGGCGACCTCGGGCACGTCCGGGTTCCGCGCGGCGACGACGTGCTGTGCCGTTGCGGCAACTACGGATGCCTCGAAGCCCTGGCCTCCGGGCCCGCCGTGGCCAAGGCGCTGACGCAGCAGGGCCTGCCGGCGCGCGACGGCGGCGATGTCCTGCGCCTCGTCGCTGAGGGGAACCTGCAGGCCATCCAGGCGCTGCGGCAGGCCGGCAGGGACCTCGGCGACGTCCTCTCCACGGTGGTGAACCTGCTGAACCCCTCGGTGATTGTGATCGGCGGAAGCCTCGGCCAGGCCGGGGAGCACCTCATGGCAGGGGTCCGCGAGGTGGTCTACCGGCGCTCGCTGCCCCTGGCCACGACGCACCTGCGGATCGGCCTGTCCAAGGCCGGGGACCAGTCCGCCATCCTTGGCGCCAGCCAGATGGTCACGCAGCACGTGCTCTCGCCCGCCGTCATCGAGGCGACCCTGCAGGCGACGGGCTAGGGCCCTAACAAAGGGGCACGCCGCCGAGTCTCCCAGAACGAGGGCGCACCGGCCGGATTGTTCAGCGCAGCTCTTGGCCGGCGCGGATGTTCAGCTCGTCACCGATGGCCTCGACGCCGCGGTTTCGCCGGAAGCCTGCGTGCTCGCCGGAAACTGCCGGCGAATTCGCTGCTGTCCGGCGAAATCGGCCTTGCGTGGTGCCCGGCGACCTGATGCTGTTGCCGGTTGTCAGCGGATCTTGTAGATGGTCCGGTGCCGGGGAGGCAGTCTCAGACAGTGCTCGCGGCAGTGTTTACGGTTGGCCACCACTCCGGATGCGTCCACAGGTTCAGCGACTCTTCCAGTGCAGCTCCCAAGGTGAACACGGTGGAATCATCGTAGGTGCGGCCGACGATCTGAACGCCCGTCGGGACCCCGTTGGTGGCGATTCCGGACGGGACGGAGAGCACCGGCACACGGCCGATGACGTTGAACGGCACGGTCAGGGCCGTTTCGATCCAGGGAACCTGCTCCCCGGCGACATCGATGAGCGCGGTCGGGTCGGAGAAGTCTGCTGCCATGCCCTGGGTTGCGATGGTGGGGCAGAGCAGGGCGTCGTAGCTTTCAAGGATCTTGCCCAGCGGTTCGTAGAGGGCCGCCTCGGACACCAGACCCTCCGCGAAGGAGCCGGCCTCGGCGGCACGCTTGGCGAAGTCTAGGGTGTAGGGCATGAGCAGGTCGCTGTCTGCAGCGGAGATGAACGGTCCCATGATGCCGCCGAAGTGTGCCCAGGCCGTCTCGACGATCTGCTTGCGGGTCCACGGCAGCGAGACCTCGTCGACTATGACTCCGGCGCTGCGCAGTGCCTCTGCTGCGGCACGGGTGTTTGTCTCAATGACCGGATCCACCCGGTAGTCGCCCAGGTTCACGCACAGGGCCACCCGCATGCCGACCGCGGATGCGGCGTTCGGGGTCGGAAGCGTGTAGGCGGGGCGCAGCGAGGCCTGGTCGGATGAGTGGGGACCTGCGATCACGTTTTGCAGCAGGGCCACGTCAGCCACGCTGCGGCCCATGGGGCCGTCGGCGCAGTAGGTGTCCTGGTTGAACGGAGCCATGCCCGGAACGCGGCCGAAGGGCGGCTTGAATCCGACAAGGCCGCCGAAGGATGAAGGAATGCGGATTGAACCGCCAATGTCCGAACCCGTGGCCAGGATGGTTTCACCGGCCGCCAGTGCGGCGCCGGATCCGCCGGAGGATCCGCCCGGGGTGAGATCGAGGTTCCAGGGGTTGCGGGTGACGCCCCAGAGCTTGCTGTGCGTGTAGGGGGCGCAGCAGAATTCGGGGGTGGTGGTGCGTCCGTGCACCACGGCGCCGGCGGCAAAGATCCGCTCAACGATCGGGTGGCTGGTCTCGGCAATGTTTCCCTTTTCGGTCAGGGAACCTTCCTCCCTGGTGCGTCCGGCGATGGGCTGCTCTTCCTTGAGCAGCAGCGGGATGCCCTCGAGCGCCCCCAGTTGCGAGTCGGCCTTGGCGAAGAGCTCCTGGGAAAGGCGCGCGGCGTCGTAGGCCTCATCGAGCATTTGTTCGGTCAATGCGTTGATGCGCGGCTCCACCTCCGCGGTGCGGGCCACCACTGCATCAAGCAATTCGACGGGCGAGAGTTCCCCGGAGGTGAAAAGCTCGCGTGCCTTGGTTGCGGTGAGGTGATGTAGCTCCATGGGTGGCTCCAATCGATAGGTGAATGCAGTCGCAGGTGCTACGGCCGCGTAAATGCTGTTGACAACAATGGTGCGATGCGGGTCGAGTCACACTCGACCCGCGTTGAAAAAAGAGATAAGAGGACACCTTGGCCTAGAGATCTCTAGACGCGGGACTGTCCTTGGTGTCGGCGCCGGTCTCCGGGGACTCGATGGAGGGCTAACGCGGAGCTGCGTCTTCAGTGCCCTAGCGGAGCCGGTAGATGGTTCGGTGCCAGTCCTTTTGCGCGGTGCCGGTGATGTCGTACATGACGTGCTTGACCTGGGTGTATTCGTCGAAGGAGTAGCCGGACATGTCCTTGCCGAAGCCGGATTCCTTCATGCCGCCGTGGGGCATTTCGCTGACGATGGGGATGTGGTCGTTGATCCAGACGCAGCCGGCCTTGATCTCTCGGGTTGCCCGGAGCGAGCGGTAGACATCCCGGGTCCAGGCCGAGGCGGCCAGACCGTAGGGGGTGTCGTTGGCGAGGGCGATGGCTTCGTCGTCGGTGTCGAAGGGCAGCACCGCCAGGACGGGGCCGAAGACCTCGTCGCGGACGATTTCGCTGTCCGGGGCCGCGTCGGTGATGAGGGTCGGGTGGTAGTAGGCGCCGTTGGCCAGGTCCCCGCCGGGGGCGGTGCCGCCGGTGACCACTGTGGCGTAGCCGCGGGCGCGGTCCACCATGGCGGCGACCCGGTCCCGGTGGGCGAAGGAGACGAGCGGGCCGATGTCGGTCTCCTCGTCGGCCGGCAGGCCCACCCGGATGCCCCGGTAGAGTTCGGCGACCTTCTCCACGAACTCCCGGTAGACGGAGCGGTGCACGATGGCGCGGGTAGCGGCGGTGCAGTCCTGGCCGGTGTTGATCAGGCTGCCGGCGACGGCGCCATGGGCGGCGGCGTCGACGTCGGCGTCCTCGAAGACCACGAAGGGCGCCTTTCCGCCGAGCTCCAGATGGACCCGTTTGGAATTGATCGGCGGCCGCTTCCAGGACGGTCCGGCCCACCGTGGTGGAGCCGGTGAAGGAGACCATGTCGACGCCTGGGTGGCGCAGCAGTGCTGCGCCGGCTTCGGGGCCGTCGCCGACGATGATGTTCACCACGCCGTCCGGCAGCCCGGCCTGCTGAAGGGTCCGGGCAAACATGAGAGACGTGAGCGGGGTGATTTCCGCCGGTTTGAGCACGATGGTGTTGCCCGCGGCGATGGCCGGAAGGATCTTCCAGGCGGCCATCTGCAGGGGGTAGTTCCAGGGCGAGATCGATCCGATGACGCCGATGGGTTCGCGGCGGATGCTGGAGGTGTGGTCCGGGGAGTACTCTGCGGTGGCCTTGCCTTCCAAATTCCTGGCGGCCCCGGCGAAGAAGTCCGCGTTGTCGATGGTCCCCGGGATATCGAACTCGCGGGCCAGCCGGAGCGGTTTGCCGGTCTGGCGGCTTTCGGCCACGGCAAACTCTTCGGCTTGTTCGGCCAGCAGGCGCGCGAACCGGGACAGGACCGCGGAGCGTTCCCCGGGGGTGGCCCGGGACCATTCCGGGAAGGCGGACCGCGCGGCGGCCACCGCGAGGTCGACGTCGGCGGCACTCGCGAGGGTGACCGTTTCCACCGTTGCACCGGTGGAGGGATCGACAATATCTAGTTTGCGGTCGGAGGTGCCGGTCTGGGATTGTCCGGCGATGAACTGGTGCACGTGTGGTTACCTTTTTCTTGTTTGACGTCGGCGAAGCGCCTTCGCGGCGGAGGGCGCGCCTAGGCCGACATGAGGTCAGTCAGAGCGGTGCGGGTGGTGGCTGCTGCAGGGTTAGAGCTGCAGGGTTAGAGCAGGGCCTCGGCGGCCGTGAGGGTGTGCCGGAGGATCTGCTCCATTTCGTCGAATTCGGTCTGTCCGATGATCAGGGGCGGGGAGAGCTGGATGACGGGGTCTCCTCTGTCGTCGGCCCGGCAGTAGAGGCCGTTGTCGAAGAGCTGCTTGGAGAGGAAGGTCTTGAGGATCCGGTGGCTTTCTTCCGGGGTGAAGGTTTCCTTGGTGATCTTGTCCTTGACCAGTTCGATGCCGTAGAAGTAGCCGCTCCCGCGCACATCGCCCACCAGCGGCAGGTCCAGGAGTTTTTCGAGGGTGCCGCAGAAGGCGTCCTCGTTGTCCAGCACGTGCCGGTTCAGTCCCTCGCGCTCGAAGATGTCCAGGTTGGCCAGCGCCACGGCGGCGGCGACGGGGTGGCCGCCGAAGGTGTAGCCGTGCTTGAAGAAGGCATCGCCCTTGGCGAAGGGCTCGAACAGGCGGTCCGCGGCGATCATGGCCCCCATGGGCATGTAGCCGCTGGTCAGGCCCTTGGCGCAGGTGATGATGTCCGGGACGTAGTTGAATTTCTCGGCACCGAAGTAGGTGCCGAGCCGGCCGAACGCGCAGATGACCTCATCGCTGACCAGCAGGACGTCGTACTGGTCGCAGATTTCGCGCACCCGCTGGAAGTAGCCCGGCGGTGGCGGGAAGCAGCCGCCGGCGTTCTGCACCGGCTCCAGGAACACGGCCGCAACCGTCTCCGGGCCTTCGGCCAGGATCATCGCCTCGATCTGGTTGGCCGCCCACAGCCCGAACGCTGCCGGGTTTTCCGCGTGCTGCGTGGCCCGGTAGAAGTTGGTGTTGGGGACCCGGTGCGTGGACGGTACCAGGGGCTCGAAATCGACCTTCAGGTCCGCGATGCCCGTGATGGACAGGGCCCCGTGCGTGGTGCCGTGGTACGCCGTGGTCCGGGAGATGACCTTGTGCTTCTGCGGCCGGCCGGTCAGGCGGAAGTACTGCTTGGCCAGCTTCCAGGCCGATTCCACGGACTCGCTGCCGCTGTTGGTGAAGAACACCTTGTTCAGGCCCGGCGGGGCCAGGTGCGCGAGGCGTTCGGCCAGTTCCGTGGCGGGCTTGTTGGCGAACGACCACAGGGGGAAGAACGCGAGTTCGGAGGCCTGGCGGGCCATGACCTCGGCCAGTTCGGTCCGGCCGTGGCCGACCTGGACGGTGAACAGGCCCGCGAGCCCGTCGAGGTATTTGCGGCCGCGGTCGTCGTAGACGTAGGCGCCCTCGCCGCGCACGATCATCGGCAGCTCGTCGTCTGCCTGGGGCTGGGGGGAGAAGTGCAGCCAGAGGTTGTCCCGTGCTGCGGCCTTCAAATCGGTCCGGTTCCGCGGTTCAGCTAGCTGGGTCACGGATATCACCTTTTCTTCAATGGGTGGTTGGGTTGGATTGCAGAAATGCGGGCGCGGCTAGGGGCTGAGGTAGATCTTGCGCAGGCGTTCGTGGACGGTCCAGGTGGTGCGCATGCCCGCGCTGAGGCGCATCAGCGTTCCCGGCGACAGCGCCGCGATGCCCGCCTCGCGGTCGTCTTCGTGGATTTCCACGGTGGCCCTCCCCGCGATGACGATGAAGAGTTCCTCCGCCTCCACGTCGTGCATGCCGCCGGTGGACATTTCCCAGACGCCGAGCGTCAGGTCTGAAAAGCTGCCCAGGGTGTGCGTGGCGGTGGTCGGTGCGCCTGAGGCCACCTTCCCGGGCTGCACTTCTTCGTGCGGCAAGGCAAGCGCGGTCAGGTCCACCGGAGAGCCGGGAATCAGTTCGAGTTCCATCAGGAGTCAAACCCCATTCCGACTGCGTCCATCAGTTTCAGCCAGGGTCCGCGCCGGCCCCGGTTCCGGTCTGCGCGGACCATCGCCGCGGTGGTGATCTTTACGCCGAGCCAGGTCAGCGGCTCGGGCGGGAAGGGCAACGGACGCTTCTTGACCATCCGCAGCCGGGTGCGTTCGGTGGCGGAGCCGGAGAGCAGGTCCAGCATGACGTTGGCCCCGAATCGGGTCGCCCCGACGCCGAGTCCCGTGTAGCCGGCGGAGTAGGCCACCCGGCCGCCGTGAGCCGTGGCGAAGAAGGAGAAGAAACGGCTGCAGGTGTCGATGGCCCCGCCCCATTTGTGGGTGAACTTGACGCCATCCAGCTGCGGGAACGTCGCGAGGAAATGTGCCGCAAGCCGTTCGAAGGTCTGCTCGCGCTGGTCATAGCCCGGTTTGACGGTGCGGCCGTAGTAGTAGACCGCGTCATAGCCACCGAAGAGGATGCGGTTGTCTTCGGTGAGCCGGTAGTAGTGGAAGCGGTTGTTCAGGTCGGACAGCCCCTGCCGGTTGGACCAGCCGATGGCGGCCAGCTGTTCGGCGCTGAGCGGCTGAGTCATCAGCGCGTAATCGTAGACCGGGACGGTGTGCAGGCGGGTCCGTTTGAGCAGGGACGGGAACACGTTGGTGGCCAGCGCAACCTCGGCGGCCGTGACCGTTCCGGCGTCCGTCGCCAGCCGGACGCCGTGTGGCGTTCTGGTGAGGCCGCGGACCGGCGTGTGTTCGTAGATTTCGACCCCTAGTTCCAGGCAGGCGCGCTGCAGGCCCCAGGCAAGCCGGGCGGGGTTGAGCATGGCGCTGCCCTTCTTGTCCCAGAGCCCGGCCTTGTAGACGGGCGAGTCCACTTCGGCGCGGACGGCCGTTTCATCCAGGAACACGACGTCCGGGTTCTTGCCTTTCTCGGCCTGCAGCCACTCGACCTGGTGGTCCTCGGTGGCAACATTGAGAGTGCCTGTCCACTCGAAGCCGCAGTCGATGCCGTACTTCTTGACCGTGTCTGAGATTTCCTGCAGGTTTTCCAGCCCTAGTTCATGCAGCCGGTCCGATTCGTCGGGGAGGTGCTTTTCCCCGTTGGCCTCGCCATGGGTCAGGCTGGCGTCGCAGAACCCGCCGTTCCGGCCGGACGCGGCCCAGCCGATGCGGTTGCCTTCGAGCAGCACCACGCGGCGGCCGGGGTCACGTTCCTTGGCCATCAGCGCTGTCCAGAGGCCGGTGTAGCCGCCTCCGACGACGGCCAGATCGGTGGTGGTGTCGGCAGCCAGCGCGGCCAGAGGCTCCGGACGGGCCGGGTTGTCGAGCCAGTATGGCTCCCGGGAGGCGCCTTCGAGCGCCGTCGCGATTTGTTGCCGGCTGATCGTTGACTCAGCGGTGTCGTAGGTGGTCATGGCGTCGCTCCTGATGGCGTGTGGTGTGGGTGGACCGCCCGGCAACAGAGGGGCGGGCCTACGGACATGGCTTTGGGGATCCGGGCTGGAGCCTCACCGCGCAACTGCATCGAGGCTCCAGCCGGGTCTCGGGATTGAGTCGATGAGGAGCCGCGTGTAGGCGTGCCGGGGGTGTTCCAGCAACTCAGCCGTTGCGCCGGATTCGACCACGGTGCCTTGACGCATCACAGCGGTTGTTTCGCACACGCGCCGGACGACGGCGAGGTCATGGCTGACGAACACAAGGGTCAGCCCGCGTTCGCGTCTGATTTCGTCGATGAGGTCGAGAACCTGGGCCTGGACCGAGACGTCGAGGGCGCTGGTGGCCTCGTCCAGTACCAGGACCTCGGGTGACGCTGCCAGGGCCCGGGCGATCGCGACACGCTGGCGCTGCCCGCCGGAGAGCGTGCGCGGCCTGGACTGGGCGTGCTTTCCGGCGAGTCCGACCTGATCGAGCAGCGTCAGCACACGCGCCCGCGCGTCGGCGTGGCGCGAGGGCGAGTGCAGGCGGAGGGCGTCTTCGATCGCGGACCCGGCCGAAATGCGGGGGTCGAGGGATAGATACGGGTCCTGGAAGACGATCTGCACGGCCCGGGCGCGTTCCAGCCGTTCCGCCCGGCCGCCGGGGCGCTTGGACCGCGAGACCCCGTCGACAAGGATGTCACCCTCGTCGGGACGCTCCAGCCCGACGAGCATTCTCGCCAGCGTGGACTTGCCCGAGCCTGATTCGCCGACGACCGCCAGGGCTGCGCCCCGGTCCACCGAGAAGGACACGTCGTCGACCGCGCGGAGGTCCTCAGCGCCGCGAATCGAGTACGTCTTGGTCAGCCCGCGGGCCTCGAGCGCCGGTGTGCGCGGGCCGGGGGCGTCATCGGGTGCGTCCAGGGGGTTCGGGCCGTGCGCATCGGCCAACACCGGCCGGGCAACGGCGGAAGTGATGCTCGGCGTCGCCGCAATCAGCCGCTTCGTGTACTCGGCCTGAGGGTTCGCGAAGACGGCCCGCGCGTTGCCGTGCTCGACGATGAGCCCCGCATGGATCACGTAGACCCGATCGCACAGCGCCGACGCGAGGTTCAGGTCATGCGTGATGAACAGCATTCCCATGCCGCGCGTTTCCTGTTGCTGCCTGAGTACGGCGATGATTTCCGCTTGGGTCGTTACATCGAGCGCTGACGTCGGCTCATCGCAGACGAGCAGGCGGGGCGAGGTGGTGAGGGCGCCGGCGATCATGACGCGCTGCAGCATCCCGCCGGAGAGCTCGTGCGGGAACTGTGTGAGGTGCGACTCGCTCCGGGGCAGACCGACCGAACGGAGCAGTTCGAGCGCGCGCTCGTCCGCATCGCGCTTGGACCAGCCGTGGCACAGCCGTAGTGACTCGGTGAGGAAATCACCAATGCGCCGGACCGGGTTTATCCCGGAACGCGGATCCTGGAACACCATCGAGACGGTGCCGCGCCGTCGGTCGAGCGCTTGCTCCGGGGGGCAGCGGAGCATGTCCGTTCCGTCGAGCACCACGGATCCGCCGGTGCGGGCGCCCGCGGGCAGGAGACCGAGCACGGTCCGGGCGGTCAGCGACTTGCCTGAACCGGACTCCCCGACGAGCCCCACGGTCTCTCCCGCTTCGACGCGCAGGGAAATGCCGTTCAGCAGGCGGGAAGCCGACCCGCCCGCCAAATCGATCGTCAGTTCGGAAATCTCCAGCAAACTCATGAGGGCAGCCTTCCGCCGATTCGATCGGAGAGCTCTTCCCCGATGATGTTCACAGCAATCACGACCAGCACGACGGCGATCGCCGGGACCAGGGCGGGCAGCGCCTGGCCGCTCAGCAGCGCACCCCGGCTGTCGTTGATCATTGAGCCCCAGTCCGCCGTCGGTGGCTGCACACCGAGGCCAAGGAATGACAGTGCCGCGAGGTCAGCGAGCACATACCCGAAGTTCAGGGTCGACTGCGCCCCGACGGTCGGCATGACATTGGGAAGCACCCGCCGGACGGCGATCCACCCACCGGAGAATCCCTGCACCCGGTAGGCCGCGACATAGGGCCGGGCGCGTTCGGAGACGACGAGCGATCGGACGAATCTTGCGACATACGGGGTGTACGCGATGATCATCGCGACCACCGGCGCCGTGAGCCCCTTGCCGAAGAGGGCGACCGCAAGGATGGCGAGCAACAGGGCGGGGAATGCGAAAAGTAGGTCGAAGACCCGGCCCAGGACCGAATCGATCCAGCCGCCGAACCAACCGGCCAGGAGCCCGAGCGCGATGCCGAGGAGCGTCGAGAGCCCCACGACCAGAAGCGGGCCCAGCAGCGAGGTTCGCGCCCCGAACATCATCCGGCTCAGGGTGTCACGGCCCGCGGCGTCGGTGCCGAGCCAGTGCGCGGCCGTGGGCTCGGACAGGACGTTTCCGAGGTCGACGAAGTCGGGGTCGTAAGGAGCGATGATCGACGCGGCTGCCGCGGCGGCGACCATGATGCCCACCATGACGATGCTGGTCACGAAGAGGGCGTTGCCTGCCGTGAGGCGGAACGGGCGGAGCCCGGTACGGGTGAACGTGGAGGTAGTCATCGTGCTGCTGCACCTGCCTTGCTACGGGGGTCGATGGCGGAAGCGAGCAGGTCGACGGCCGTGTTCACGGTCACGAAGATCACCACAATGAGCAGCACGATGACCTGGACGACGGGGAAGTCGAGCCGGTCAACGGACTGGACGAGCAGGGAGCCGATGCCGGAGAGCCCGAAGGCCTGTTCCACCACGGCGCTGGCCACGAGCAGGCCGGCGACGAGGACGCCGCTCACCGTGAGGATGGGCCCGAGCGCATTGCGCAGCACGTGCCGGCGCACGACGGCGCCGCGGGCGACGCCGCGGCTCACCGCGACCTCCACGTGCTCCCGGCCGAGCTGATCCAGCATCGAGGACCTGGTGACCCGTGCCACGAGCGCCACGAAGGCGAGGGCGAGGGCGAGGGCCGGGAGTACGAGGTGATAAAGCGTGTCCAGAAACCCTGTTCCGCTGCCGAACGAGGGGAACCAGCCGAGCTGCACGGCGAAGAGCGCGATGAGCACGATGGCGCCGACGAAGGAAGGGATCGCCGCGAGCCCCGTCAACGCGGTGAGGATAATCCGATCCGCGGCCTTCCCGCGAGCGAGGGCCGCGACGATACCGGCCGCGAGACCGAGCACCGCGATGATGAGGCCGGCCATGACGACGAGCCCGAGCGTCGTCGGAGCGCGGGACGCGAGCAGCGTGCTGACGTCTTCGCGGTACTGGAAGGACCGGCCGAAGTCCCCGTGCAGGACGTTGACCAGCCAGTCGACGTACTGCGCCAGGACCGGCTTGTCGAGCCCGTACTGTGCGGTCACCGCGGCGATGGCCTCCGGGCTCGGGCTGCGGCCGCGGAGGAGGAAGCCGAGGGGGTCCCCGGGCACGAGGTACATGGAGAAGAAGACCAGGACCGAGGCCACGAAGACGGTCAGGACGAGCGCCCCGAGCTTTTTCAGGAGGAGGGTGATGGTCATGTCCGCGCTCCGATGGTGGCCGCCCACGGGAAGTACAAGTAGTTGATCGACGGTGACACCCCGGTGATCCGGGAGCCGAGCCACACGGTCGTCGGCACCTCGTAGAGCGGCAGCCACGGCAGCTCGTCGTTGACGATGTGCTGGGCCTTGTCGGCTTCCCGGGCGCGGTCGCTGGGATCGGCGATGCCAATCGCCTTGTTGACGAGGGCGTCGTATTCCGGGTTCGACCATCCGCCGTAGTTGCTGAACTGGCCGGTGCGCAGGACACCGAACATGTCGATCGGGTCCGCGGTCGAGAGATACCACTGGGTGTACAGCAGGTCGATGCCCTTCCGGGCGGCCGCGTCGGAGAACAGCGTCGTGTACTTGGCGGGCGAAATCGAGTCGATGCGCGGTTTGAGGCCGATCGCGGTCGCGGCGGACGAGACGGCCTGGGCGATGACGTCGGCTCCGGCGGAGAGCGGGGAGGTGGCGATGACAATTTCCTTGCCGGTCGCCCCGGCGTCGCTGACAAGCTTTGTGGCGGCGGCAACATCCAGCGGGTAGCTCTCCAGGCCGGCGTACGCGCCGTCAGTGACCTCCTTCCGGGCCCCGTTCCAGACCGAGCGGGGGGTCAGGGCGTCCGTCACCTTCGCATGGCCCTGTTCCGCCGCCGCAACCAGTCCTGGGCGGTCGATCGCCATCATGAGTGCCTTCCGGACGCGCACATCGCCGAGCGGGCCGGTCATGTCCGTGACGATCTCGCTCGCGATCGCGGTGCTGGTGCCGAAGTAGATTTTGCCGTTCGGCGAGGACTTCAAGGCCTCCGATGGCGTTCGACGGGATCATCCAGCCGCCGTCGACCTCACCGGACTTGAAGGCGTTGACGCGTGTGTTCGGGTCGGACAGGAACACGAACTTAACCTGTTTGGACTTGGCGACGAGGTTCTTGTCCCAGTAGGCGTCGTAACGCTCGAGCGTTATGGCCTCGCCCGAGTCCCACTTCCCGAGCGAGAACGGGCCGGTGCAGTTGACGCCGGCGGTGGAGTTGCCGTAGTCGGCGCCGTCCCGGGCGAGTGTGGCGGCGGACTCCACGGTGCCGGGGCTGGATGCCATGGAGAGATTGAACTGCGAATCGGGAATCGTGGTGGTGACGGTGACCTGCATCTCGCCGGTCTGCTCGATGGAGGACACGTTGGTGTACGCGCTGTTCCAATATGAGCCGGCTGCAGGGTCAAGATGGCGCTTGAGGGATGCCACCACGTCCGCCGCCGTGAGGGGTGTGCCGTCGTGGAAGGTGACGCCCGGCCTGATGGAGTACACCCAGGTCGTCGGCGTCGGGTTGTCCCATTTCTCCGCGAGGCCCGGCGAGACACTGAGGTCGGCGTTCCAGCGCAACAGGGACTCGCACACGTTGCTGAGCACCTGATTGTCCGGGTAGTCGAAGGCATGCGCGTAGTCGAGCGAGGCGGGCTCCGCATAGATCGACCAGGTGAAGGAGTCCAGTTGCCCCGTCGGTGCCGGCGTCGTGGCGGTCAGCTCGTAGTTTGCACCCCCGCTCACTGGGGTCTTCGCGGGCGTGCAGGCGGCCAACGCCAACAAACCCGTGAGGAGGACGGCGGTGGCGGCGAGGGACCGCCGGGCGGAAACGGGACGAGGGCCGCGCGTTGCGGAGACTGGCAGCTGTGGTGCTGTGGGCATGAGATCCTCCTGCTAACTGTGGGTGTTGTGGGTAGCCGCGAAGACCTGTTCGCCGCGCACCCAGGTCGAGGTGACGGTGGCGGTGTGGAGATCTGACGGGGCCAGCTCGAAGGGGTTCGGCCGGAGCACGGCGAGGTCGGCGAGGTATCCTGGCGCGATCATTCCCGTGTCATGGTCCCGGTGGTTCACATAGGCACTGCCGGCCGTGTAGGCGGTCAGCGCTGCGGCAAGGTCGAGCCGTTGGCTGGGGTCGCCGAGCGGACCGGAGGGGGAGTGGGGTGCCACCCGGTTGACCGCGACATGGATCGCCTCGATGGGATTCGCGCTCGATACCGGCCAGTCGCTGCCGGCGGCCAGGCGCGCCCCGCTGGCGAGGAGTTCGCCGAAGGGATAGTGGCGCGATTCGGCGTCGGCCGGCAGGAAGGGCAGGGTGAGCTCGTCCAGTTGACTTTCGTGGCAGGCCCACAAGGCCTGCATGTTGACGACGACGTCGAGTTCGGCGAACCGCGGGGCATCCGCCTCGCTTACGACCTGCAGGTGCGCGAGGTGGTGCCGGTTACCGCTGGGGCCGTTGGCCAGACGGGCGGCCTCGACTGCGTCCAGGGCCTCGCGGACGGCACGGTCGCCGAGCGCATGGAAATGCACCTGGAAACCGGCCGCGTCGAGTGCGGTCACGTACTCCTTGAGCCGCTCCGGGTCGATGAAGGAGAGCCCGGCGTTGTCTGTGCAGTGGCCGTGATTGTCCAGGTAGGGGGTCGTCATGGCGGCCGTGAAGTTCTCCGCCACCCCGTCCACCATGATCTTGACGGTCCCGGCCGAAAACGCGCCGCCCGGAAGCCGCGCGGCGACGTCGGCCCGGCGTTCGGTCAGGCGGGGCATCTGCTCGAGGCCGGAATCGCGCTCCCACCATTGGGCTCCACGGACGTGAGCGCGCAGCGTCCCCTCGGAGACGGCCGCGCTGTAAGTCTCGAGCGTGTCGGATGCGCCGAACAGGGCGCCGACGGCGGCGTCCTGCCAGCCAGTGATGCCGAGTCCGAACAGCTCCTCCTGGGCGCGGAGCAGCCCGGCGTAGACGAGATCGGGGTGCACGGCGGGCCGCACGTGGTCGAACAGGTTGATCGCGCCTTCGTGAACCGTACCTGCCGGGTGGCCGTCGGACTCGCGCTCAATACGGCCGTCTGCCGGGTCCGCGGTCCCCGCGTGGATGCCGGCGAGTTCGAAGGCCCGGGTGTTGGCCCAAGCGCCGTGATGGTCGCGGTTGAAGAGCAGCACAGGGCGGTCCGGCACGAGCCGATCGAGCGCCTGTCGGGTCGGCGTGCCGCCCGGAAAATGGTCCATCGACCAGCCGCCGCCGAGGACCCACTCCGCGTCCGGGTTGTTTGCGGCGTACGCGGCGATCGTGGCAAGCGCGTCGGCCGCGCTCCCCGCATCGCTGAGGTTGCACTGCAGAAGCTCCATGCCGCCGGAGGCCGGGTGAACGTGCGCATCCTGGAAGCCCGGGATCAGGAGGGCGCCGTCCAGGTCGACGACCCGGGTCTGTTCCGTGGCCGCCGCGAGAATGTCGACGTCGGGCCCGATCGCCTTGATGCGGCCGTCGGATACCGCGACTCCCAGCCGCTCCGGTGTGTTCGATGCGGCGGTGAAGATCCATCCGCCCGTGAAGATTAAGTCTGTCTTTGTCGCCAAGTGAGCCTCCTGGGATTGCCGTGCGTCGTTGCACGTCTGGTCGTTCCTCAGTGACATTAGTCACTTATCAGCAATCGTGTCAACGGTGTGGACTACATAGTTGACTTCGATGTGGACGGCGCCATACTGGTAGCTGGGGAGGCGGTGAATTCGCTTATCCCGGCGCGGAGGAACATCCGCCGCCAGTGATTGTGATGTACTGCTGTCAGTCGACAGCAAGAAGGAGTGGGTCAAGTGGCGAGACCTCTCGTTGAACGGCGCGGGACGGCGCGGGCAAAACCGCGACTCGACGCGGAGACGATCATCGCCGCCGGGCTGCAGATCGCGGCGAGGCCGGGCGCGACGGCGGTCACGGTGCGGGAATTGGGTGCGCTGCTCGGCGCCGATCCGACGGCGATCTACCGGCATTTCCGCAGCAAGGAGAATCTCATGGAGGCGCTCCTGGACCGGCTGTTCGCGATGAGTCTTGAGCGCGTGACGGCCCCGCGCGGGCAGTGGCGCATGCGCCTGACGCAGCTGGCCACGGCCACGATTGATCTGTTCACCGAATATCCGGCGATCGGGGCCGAGGCGATCGTGCGGAGCACGGGGGGTCCCGCGGAGCTCGAAATCGTCGAACTCATCCTCGATGGGCTCAGCGTCGCCGGACTTGAGGGTGAGGACATCGTGCGGCATTACGCGGCTCAGTCCACCTACGTCCTGTCCTATGCGGCCGGTATCGCACGCGGGCTGAGCATCCATGAGGGTGCGGCGGCCGACGAGCACCGATCGTGGATGGGTCGCTCGCTGGCCGTGACGTCGGCATCGCATCCGCAGATCAATGCGCTGCGGGAGCAGTTGCTCGCGCTGCGTGACCGTGAGGTCTTCTTCCTGGGCGTTGACGCCCTGCTCGACGCGGTTGAAGCAACCGTCGAGCGCCGCAACTCCTAGGCGTAGCGGGGCTATTAGTCCTTGAGGTCCGGGCGGCACCGTCCCCGGAATCGTCACATTCCGCAGGTGCGGCAGGGGCCCGTGATAGCAATGGGACTGATGAAACCATATTTCTGCCCGCCTGCCGGGCAACGGCCCACCTCATGAGCGACCTCGCCCGGGCACCGCGCGGCTGGCTCCTCATGCTCGCGATCGGGCTCATCGCGCTGAACATGCGTGGTCCGTTGGTGGCCGTGGCGCCGGTGGTCGCGCAGATGCAGCACGACCTCGGGTTCACGCCGGTGGAATTGGGATTCCTGACCGGGATCCCGGTCCTGTGCTTTGCCCTGGCCGCGCCGCTGGCCTCGTTGGCCGGGCGCAAGCTGGGCCCCGAGTTCGCCATCACGCTGACCCTGTTCGGCGTGCTCCTGGGCGTCGTGGTCCGCTCGGCCGGCGGGGGCTCCCTGGTCATGCTGGGCACCGTGATCCTTGGCGTCGCCATCACGATCGGCAACATCGTGGTTCCGCTGATCATCCGGCGGGACTTCACTCCGGCCCGGCAGGGCGCGGCGATGGGAACCTACACCGCGGCGCTCAATATCGGTTCCTTCCTCACCTCCGTGGTGTCCGCGCCGCTGGCCGAGCTGCTGGGCTGGCGGACCGCGATTGCCGCGAGCGGTCTCTTCGCAGTGGCGGCCGCCGCGGTCTGGGTGATCGCCGTCGGCCGGCGGGCGGCCTTCATTCCTGCTGCCATCCCCGCGGCGGGCCCGGGGCGTCCGGCCGGCAAGCTCACGTCGCGGTGGATCACGGCAGCCCTGACCTTCGGGTTCGCCGGGCAGGCGTTCTCCTACTACGGGGTGACCGCCTGGCTGCCGAGCATTCTGGCCGACGAACTCGGCATGTCGCCGTCGGCCGCCGGTGCAGGGTCTTCGCTCTTCCAGATCTTCGCCATTGTGGGCGGACTGGGCGTCCCCCTGGCGGCCCGTTTCGCCAGCACGACGGCGGTGGGCCTCACCCTGGGGCTGCTGTGGCTCACGGTACCCGTGGGCCTGTTGCTCGCGCCGGAGCTGTGGTGGCTGTGGTGTTCCCTGGGCGGTGTGGCCCAGGGCGGCGGCATCACGCTGATCTTCCTCGCCATCATCCGGCTGGCCCGGGACCAGGCCTCGGCGGCCCGGATGTCCGCCGTCGTCCAGGGGACGGGGTACTCCTTCGGTGCCGTGGCGCCGACCCTCCTGGGCTACGTCCACGGGGTCTCCGGCGCCTGGACCGGCCCGCTGCTGCTGATCCTCTGCTCCGTGGGCGCGTTCATCCTGGGCACCGCGCTGTCCCTGCGCCGCGTCCCGAAGCCGCACTAGTCTCCTCCCGCTCGCGACGGGATTCGTTCGTGCCGGAGGCCCTCCGCCGAGACCACAGTTAAGGCCCATGTTGTCGAAAACATGGGCCTTAACTGTCAGCTCGACGCCGTTGTCGGGCTGCGGGGTGTTCCGTTGCTGGGCTACCACCCGGATTTCGGGCTGCCTGTTGCGAAGGGCGGGCAGCCCAGCTGACGGAATTCTGGGGCTACGCCGGGATGAGAGCCGGATTCTCGCTGGCGAGGTCGGCGCCGTCGCGCGCTTCATACAGGAAGCGGTCGTAGGCCGGCAGCGTCAGGAAGGCCGGGAACTCGTTGCTGAGCGTGACTTCCTCGAAGATGTCCCGCGCGTCGGCGAAGCGGTCCCCTTCGAAGCGCTCCAGCTTGGCGAATTCCTCATCCAGCATGTCCTCCACCCATTCGCGGGTGATGACGTCGCCGTGGTCCGTGATGGCCCGGGAGAAGATCCACTGCCACAGCTGTGAGCGGGAGATCTCCGCGGTGGCGGCGTCCTCCATCAGGTTGTGGATGGCCACGGCGCCGTTGCCGCGCAGCCAGGACTCGATGTAGCGGATCCCGACTTCGATGTTGTTCCGGATGCCCTGTTCGGTGATGGTTCCGGTGGTCGCGGAGATGTCCAGGAGGGCGCGGTCGTCCGGGGTGACGTCCTCGCGGAGGCGCTCCAGCTGGTTCGGGCGGTCGCCGAGGACGCCGTCGAACACCTCGCGGCAGACCGGAACGAGGTCCGGGTGCGCCACCCACGAGCCGTCAAAGCCGTCGCCGGCCTCACGGGTCTTGTCCGCGCGGACCTTCTCGAAGGCGATCGCGTTGGCCTCGGCGTCCTTGCGGTTGGGGACGGCCGCGGCCATGCCGCCGATCGCCATGGCGCCGCGCTTGTGGCAGGCGCGGACCAGCTGTTCGGTGTAGGCCCGCATGAACGGCTGGGTCATGGTGACCTGGCTGCGGTCCGGCAGCACGAAGCGGGGGCCGCGGGTGCGGAAGTTCTTGATCAGGGAGAAGATGTAGTCCCAGCGGCCGGCGTTCAGGCCCGCGGCGTGGTCGCGCAGTTCGTAGAGGATTTCCTCCATCTCGAACGCCGCGGTGATGGTCTCGATCAGCACGGTGGCGCGGATGGTGCCCTGCGGGATGCCGAGCAGGTCCTGGGCCAGGATGAAGATGTCGTTCCACAGCCGGGCCTCGAGGTGGTTCTCGATCTTGGGCAGGTAGAAGTACGGTCCCTTGCCCTGGGCGATCAGGCGGTGGGCGTTGTGGAAGAAGTACAGGCCGAAGTCCACGATCCCGCCGGCGATCGGGGTGCCGTCAATGAGCATGTGCTTTTCCGGCAGGTGCCAGCCGCGGGGACGGACCACGATCGTGGGCAGCTCCCCGGCCGGGCGCAGCTTGTATTCCTTGCCCTCGGGCGAGGTGAAGTCGATCCGGCGCTCCAGCGCGTCCGTGAGGTTCAGCTGGCCCTGGATCACGTTGCGCCAGGACGGGGTGGAGGAGTCCTCCATGTCCGCGAGCCACACCTTGGCGCCGGAGTTCAGCGCGTTGATGGTCATCTTCTTATCGACCGGCCCGGTGATCTCGACGCGGCGGTCCTCCAGGCCGGGGGCCGGGGGAGCGACGCGCCAGTTCGGGTCGTTGCGCACGGACTCGGTCTCGCGCAGGAACCGCGGGTCCTGGCCCTTGGAGATCTGCTGGCGGCGTTCCTGCCGTGCCCGCAGCAGCTCCTGCCGGCGCCCGGCCGTGGCCTTGTGCAGCTTGGCAACAAACGCCAGCGCGTCCGGCGTGAGGACCTCGCTCTGCCGGCAAATCGGCTGCGCGGTCAGCGTGATCCCGTTGATGGTGAAGTTGTCAGTGAAGCTGTTCATGGGAGTTGCTCCTTGAATGTCCGCCGTTGCCCTATCACTTTTGGTCTCCAAAGGAGGTTCATGGGGACCATAAGTGATAGGGCAACGGGCGGGAAAGGCTGGGGATTAGTGGAACTGGCCTTCTTCGGTGGATCCCACCAGGGCCAGGGTGGATGCGTTCGGGTTGAGCGCGGTAGCGATGTCGTCGAAGTAGCCGGTGCCGACTTCGCGCTGGTGCTTGGTCGCGGTGTAGCCGCGGGACTCGGAGGCGAATTCCTTCTCCTGCAGCTCGACGTAGGCGCTCATGCCTTCCCGGGCGTAGCCGTGGGCGAGGTCGAACATCGAGTAGTTCAGGGCGTGGAAGCCGGCCAGGGTGATGAACTGGAAGGTGAAGCCCATGGCGCCGAGTTCGCGCTGGAACTTCGCGATCGTGGCGTCGTCGAGGTGCTTGCGCCAGTTGAACGACGGCGAGCAGTTGTAGGAGAGCATCTGGTCCGGGAACTCGGCCTTGACGGATTCGGCGAACTTGCGGGCCAGCTCCAGGTCCGGGGTGCCCGTCTCCATCCAGATGAGGTCGGAGTAAGGGGCGTAGGCCTTGGCGCGGGCGATGCAGGGTTCGATCCCGTTACGGACCTTGTAGAAGCCTTCCGGCGTGCGGACCGGCTGTCCGCCTTCGCGGAGGATGAATTCCTGGTCGCGCTCGTCGACGTCGGAGGTGATCAGGGTGGCTGCCTCGGCGTCGGTGCGGGCGATGATGACCGACGGCGTGCCGGCGACGTCGGCGGCGAGGCGGGCGGCGTTCAGCGTCCGGACGTGCTGCTGCGTGGGGATCAGGACCTTGCCGCCGAGGTGGCCGCACTTCTTCTCCGAGGCGAGCTGGTCTTCCCAGTGCACGCCCGCGGCGCCGGCCTGGATCATGGACTTCATGAGCTCGTAGGCGTTCAGCGGGCCGCCGAAGCCGGCCTCGGCGTCGGCCACGATCGGGACCATCCAGTCCTCGACCGTCTGGATGCCTTCGGAGAACTCGATCTGGTCCGCACGGAGCAGGGCGTTGTTGATGCGGCGGACCACGGTCGGGACCGAGTTGGCGGGGTAGAGCGACTGGTCGGGGTAGGTGTGGCCGGAGTTGTTGGCGTCCGCGGCGACCTGCCAGCCGGAGAGGTAGATGGCGCGGAGCCCGGCCTTGACCTGCTGCACGGCCTGGTTGCCGGTCAGGGCGCCCAGGGCGTTGGTGTACTTGCCGGTGCCGTGCTCCTCGGTGAGCTGCTTCCACAGCTTCTCGGAACCGCGGCGGGCCAGCGTGTGTTCTTCGGAGACGCGGCCGCGGAGGCGGATGACATCCGTTGCCTTGTAGTCCCGGGTGACACCTTCCCAGCGCGGGTTGGCGGCCCACTCGAGCTCCAGTGCGGCGGCCTGCTGTTCGGGCGTCTGCTGGGTGGGCTCAAATGCTGCAGTCATCTTTGTCTCCTTGGTGGTGCCGGGGCCGGCCAGTCTGCGTCTCTGCAGATCCTGGCTGGTTGTTCCCGGATGGTGAATCTTTCCGTGAGATCTACTTTTCTTTACTTTCCAAGGGGTTTCTAGACCAAAGCTATGGAAAGAAATGCACTTCTTCGCGTATTCTCAAGAAATGCACTCAACCAGCTGGAACCGCCAAGTCCTCTCTCCGTCCGCGCCTGCCGCGCCGGAGGTGGATGTCATCAGCATGGGCCGGCGCGTCCGCCACCTGCGCAAGGCGGCAGGCCTCACGCTCGACGACCTGAGTGCCGCCGTCGGCACAGCGCCAAGCCAGCTGAGCCTGATGGAAAACGGAAAACGCGAGCCCAAGCTCGGCCTGCTCCAGCAGCTCGCCGCGGCCCTCGGGGTCAGCATCGACGAGCTCCTCGGCGCGGAGCCGCCCAACCGCCGCGCGGCGCTGGAGATCGAGCTGGAACGCTACCAGCGCAGCCCCATCTATGAGTCCCTGAACCTGCCCAAGATCCGCATCAGTTCACGGCTTCCGATGGATGTGCTGGAGTCGATGGTGGGGCTGCAGCATGAGCTGGAACGCCGCCTGAACGAGCAGGTGGCGACGCCGGAGGAGGCCCGCCGCGCGAACGGTGAACTGCGGGCGATGATGCGCGAGCGGAACAACTATTTCCCCGAGTACGAGGCCGAGGCGCAGAAGGTCCTGGCCTCGGTGGGCCACACGAGCGGTCCGCTGTCCCACCACGTCATCTCGGACATTGCCGGACACCTCGGGTTTCAGCCTCCACCATGTGGGGGATTTGCCCCATTCCACCCGTTCGGTGACGGATCTTAAGAACCGCCGAATTTATCTCACGCAGAACGAGCGCAGTGATCACGACCCCCGTTCGGTGCTGCTGCAGGCGCTGGGCCACTACGTCCTGGGCCACCAGACCCCCAACAACTACGGGGATTTCCTGATGCAGCGGGTGGCCACAAACTACTTCGCCGCGGCACTGATGCTGCCCGAGCAGGCCACCGTGGCATTCCTGCAGGAGGCCAAGCAGGCCAAGGAAATCGCGGTCGAGGACATCAGGGACGCCTTCGCCGTGTCCTACGAGACCGCCGCGCACCGGTTCACCAACCTCGCCACCCAGCACCTGGGCATCCGCACTCACTTCCAGAAGACGCACAAGAGCGGCATCATCTACAAGGCCTACGAAAACGACGGCGTGACGTTCCCGCAGGACCACACCGGCGCCATCGAGGGCCAGTTCTCGTGCCGGAACTGGACCAGCCGGGTGGTGTTCGATGTCGCGGACAAGTTCAGCGCCTACAACCAGTACACGGACACCCCGGCGGGGACGTACTGGTGCACGGCCCGGACGGAACGCTCCGCGAACGGGGAGTTCTCGCTCTCCGTGGGTGTCCCGTATGCGCACGTGAAGTGGTTCCGCGGCCGGGACACGACGGAGCGGTCCAAGTCCACGTGCCCGGACGAAAGCTGCTGCCGCCGCCCGCCGGCGTCGCTGACCGCCGAATGGGCCGGCAACGCCTGGCCCTCGGCCCGGGCCCACTCCCACCTGCTGGCCGCCATGCCGCCGGGGGCCTTCCCCGGCGTGGACGAAACCGAGGTCTACTCGTTCCTGCAGGCCCACTCCGGGAACTGACGCTCCCTCAGGTTCTGCGGTTTTTGGCGGGACGCTCCCTCACTTCCTGCGGGTTACTGGCCTAACGCTCCCTCACGTCCTGCGGTTTTGGCCTAACGCTCCCTCAGGTGCTGCGCCGGCGGGCAGACTATATTGGCCTGTGTCAGCTCATCGATCCATCTCGCGGGAGCGTGCACTCATGGCCAAGGAACTTGCCACCCAGCTCATCGAACAACTCCAGGCTGCCGGCGTGCAGCGGATCTACGGGATCGTGGGGGACAGCCTCAACCCGATCGTCGACGCCGTCCGCAAAACCGGCGGGTCGCAACAGGGCGGCATTGACTGGATCCATGTCCGGCACGAGGAGGCCGCCGCCTTCGCCGCGGCGGCCGAAGCCCAGCTGACCGGCCGGCTCGCGGTGTGCGCCGGCTCCTGCGGGCCCGGCAACCTGCACCTGATCAACGGGCTGTACGACGCCAACCGCTCCGGGGCACCGGTGCTGGCCATCGCCTCGCACATCCCGAGCAAGCAGATCGGCAGCAGCTTCTTCCAGGAAACCCATCCGGACCGGCTCTTCAACGAATGCTCGGTCTATTCCGAGCTGATCAGTACCGCGGAACAGGCGCCGCGGGTCATGCACAGCGCCATCCAGCACGCCGTCGGGCTCCGGGGCGTCGCCGTCGTGACCCTTCCGGGCGACATCGCCGGCCTCGAAGCGACCGCTCCGACCCCGGCCCCGGCCGCATTCCGGCCGGCGACGCTGACGCCGGACCCCGCCAGCGTTCAGGAACTGGCCGACGCCATCAACGCCGCCGACAAAGTGGCCATCTTTGCCGGGGCAGGCGTCGAGGGCGCGCACGACGAGGTGGTGGCACTCGCCGGACTGATCGCGGCGCCGATCGGCCACTCGCTCCGCGGCAAGGACTTCATGCAGTACGACAACGCGTATGACATCGGCATGACCGGGCTGCTGGGCTACGGCGCTGCGGCCGAAGGCATCGAGGACGCGGATCTGCTGATCCTGCTGGGCACCGACTTCCCCTACGACCAGTTCCTGCCCGGCAACCCGGACGGCGCAGGTGGACCGGGCCGCCCACAGACTGGGGCGGCGGACCGACGTCGACGTCGCCGTGCATGGCGACGTCCTCCCCACGCTCGCTGCCCTCATGCCGTTGATCAAGGCCAAGAAGAGCCGCCGTTTCCTCGACGCGATGCTGAAGAAGCACGACCGGCTCATGAACAAGGCCGTGGGGGCGTACACCCGGAACGTGGGGACGAAACAGCCGATCCACCCGGAATACGCGGCCTCGCTGCTCGATCAGGTGGCGGCGGAGGATGCGATCTTCACGGCGGATACCGGCATGTGCAATGTCTGGACCGCGCGGTACATCAACCCGCTCGGCACCCGCCGGCTGATCGGTTCCTACCTGCACGGTTCCATGGCCAACGCGCTGCCGCACGCGATCGGCGCCCAACTGGCCTACCCCGGCCGGCAGGTGGTCTCGGTCTCGGGCGACGGCGGCCTGTCCATGCTGCTGGGCGAGCTCATCACGGTCGCCGCGCACCGGCTTCCGGTCAACGTGGTGGTCTTCAACAACTCCACCCTGGGCATGGTGAAACTGGAAATGCTGGTGGACGGGCTCCCCGATTTCGGCGTGGACGTCCCGGACGCCAACTACGCGGACGTGGCCCGGGCCCTGGGCTTCCACGCCGTGCGCGTCACGGACCCGTCCCGCATCGAGGCCGCGTACCGGGAGGCTTTCGCCCACCCCGGGCCGTCGCTCGTGGAACTGATCACGGACCCCAAGGCGCTGTCTCTCCCGCCGAAGATCAAGGGCGCGCAGATCCTGGGCTTCGCCACGGCGATGTCCAAGGTGGTCCTCAACCGGGGCGCCGGCGAGGCCGTCAGCATGGCCCGGAGCAACCTGCGCAACATCCCGCGGCGCTGAAGTCCCTCCGAGCTCGCCGGAGCCTCTCCGAGTTCGCCGTGAACTCCCTTACGGCGAAACGGAACCGTTCCGGCGAATTGGACGTCAGGGGCGCCGGCGTCGCGTCTCAGGAGAACCAGCGAACCAGCGAACCGGCGCCCCGCGACGAGACCAAAACGACGGCAAACCGTGACCGTGCAGGCATCGTTCTGCCGGGTTCCGGCTGGTTGACTGGGAGCGGCGGATTTCCGCCAATAATCTGAGACACCTGTCGGAGGGCAGCCATGAAGACGTTGAAGGTGGCCAGAATTGCTGCGGCGGGAGCCGTTGCGGCCCTCACCGCATGTTCGCCCCCGGCCCCCGTGCTCTTGAAGGCCGACGGCGTGGAGCGGGTTCGGGTCGACAGCGCCGCATTTGTTGCAGAACTGAAAGCCTTCCGGGCATCCGCCCTTGAACTCGGCGGGGCCCTGCTGTCCGACGGCGGTGACGGTTCCAACGGCAACGTCGTTTCCTCGCCGGGAGGCCTGCTGATTGCCCTGGCGATGCTGCGGGCCGGCGCCACCGGCGACACCGCCGTCGAAATGGACGGAATGCTCGGGCTCCCCGCGGCCCGGCGGGACGAAGCGATGAACGCGCTGCTCGCCTCCCTCGAAAAGTTCGACGGCGACCCCGGGGCCGTGGACGAGAAGAATCCGCCGCGTAAACCGGTGATGCACGTGGCGAACGGCCTGTTTGTGGACAAGAACGTGGCCACGGGCCAGGAGTATCTGGACACCCTCGCCCGGCACTATGGAACTGGCGTTTACCCCGTGGACTTCCCGGACGAGCGCTCCACGAAGCCTGCCATGGATGCCTGGGTGGAGGAGAACACCGGTGGCCGGATCAAGGAGGCTCCGGCGAAATACGATCCGGACAACACTTTCAGCCTGCTCAATGCGCTGTACTTCGCCGCCGCCTGGCGTGCGCCGTTTGATCCGAACAACACCTCGGACCTGCCCTTCACCACGGCTGATGGCGTGGAAATCACCACTCCCGCCATGCACAACGAACTGAAAATGAAATACGCGGAGGGCAAGGGCTGGCGCGGAGTTGATCTTCCGTATGCGGAGGGCTTCGTCATGCGGCTGGTTTTGCCCGATGCCGGTTCCGGCCCGCCGGCCACGGCGTTCGACGCCGGGAAGTTGACGGAAATTGCGGAAACCTTCGACACGGCGCAGGCGGAAACCGTGCAGATCCAGCTGCCCCGGTGGGATCACAAATGCAGTTTTGACCTGCGGAGGGTGCTCGGATCCCTCGGCCTGCACAAAACATTGAGCACTGCGGAGGACTTCAACGCCATCCAGCCGAAGCTGACGCTCACGCAGGCGGCCCAGGCCGCCAACATCACGGTTGCAGAGAAGGGTACCGTGGCCGCGGCCGTAACCCAGGTCAACGGCGCAGTCACCGGTGTCCCGCCCGAGCCGGCGCAGACCATCGACTTCGACCGACCGTTCCACTACGAGATCGTGCACGTCGAATCCGGGCTGCCCCTGTTTATGGGAACCGTGGCCGACCCCCGCTCATGATGAGACGCTCCCTCGGATCCTGCACGCAAAAAGCGGATCCCTCCGCAGCACGTGAGGGAGCGTCCGGATGGAAGCTGCGAAACGTGAGGGAGCGTCCGGATGGAAGCTGCGAAACGTGAGGGAGCGTCAGTATCTGACGGGTTAGCGCGGGCCGCCCTGCCAGAGCGCGTCGAACGGGGCGCCCGAGGCCACCCGGTTCCGGATTCCCGCGGTCACAAACGCCTTGGCCGTCCGGGCTGCAGCCAGCGGGGTGGCACCCTTGGCGAGCTCGGCCGTCACGGCTGCGGCCAGCGAGCACCCTGCACCGGACACGGCCACCTCGCCCACCTTCGGGGCGGACAGGACTTCCAGGGTGTCGCCGTCGTAGTAGACGTCGACGGCGTCGGGGCCTTCCAGCCGCACCCCGCCTTTGGCGAGCACGGCGGCGCCGCTGAGTTCATGGATGCGGACCGCGGCGGCCTTGAGCGACTCGACGTCGGTGATTTCCAGACCGGAGAGCGACTCGGCCTCGAAGTGGTTCGGCGTGACGAACGTGGCCAGTGGCAGGATGTGGGACTTGAGCGCCTGGTCGGTGTCCAGGGCGTGGCCCGGCTCCTGGCCCTTGCAGATCAGCACCGGATCCAGCACCACGTTGGCGAACTGCCCGCCAGCCAGCGCCGCGGCCACGGTCGAAATCGTCGCCGGGCTGCCCAGCATCCCGATCTTGACGGTGTCCAGCACAGCCGGTGCGCCGGATGCGGCACCGTAGGCCGCCGTCGTCGCCTCCAGTTGGTCCGCGATGACCTGCTGGTCCACCGGGACGAAGCGGTGGTTCCAGTTGTCCTTCGGGTCGAAGGACACGATGCAGGTCAGGTTCGCGATCCCGAACACGCCGAGTTCCTGGAACGTCTTCAGGTCAGCCTGCGCGCCGGCGCCGCCGGTCGCTTCGGAGCCTGCGATGGTCAGCGCGACGGCGGGGGAGGAAGCGGTCCCGGAAACAGCCAAGGCGGCGGAGTCGAATGCGGTGGAAGTCATGGTCCCATCCTGCCATCCCGCCAAAACCGCCCGCATTGTGCTCCTGAACAGGCGTTCCACGAACAGTATGAACAAAACCTGAGTGTCCCGGATCACGTGGACTATGGTGGCGGACGGTGTTGCTCACAGGCGGCGCCGGATCCAGGAAGGTTCATTGATGAGCACCCAACTGTCCGAAGCGGCCCAGACCCGGAAAGCCGTCGGCAACATCCTCAAAGGCTCGGCCGGAAACCTCGTCGAGTGGTACGACCTCTACGTCTACACCGTCTTCGCGGCCTACTTCCAGGCGCACTTCTTCAACTCCAAGGACGAGCTCCAGGCCGGCCTCGAGGCGATGGCCGTCTTCTCGACGTCGTTCCTCATGCGCCCGATCGGCGCCTGGTTCTTCGGCCGGTACGCGGACCGCAGGGGCCGGAAGGCCGCGCTGACGCTGAGCGTGACCATGATGTCGGCGGGCTCCTTCGCCATCGCGGTGCTGCCCACCCAGGACGTGATCGGCCTGTGGGCCATGATCCTGCTGGTCCTCATCCGCGTGATCCAGGGCTTCTCCGTGGGCGGTGAGTACGGCACCAGCGCCACGTACATGTCCGAGGCCGCCACCACCAAGCGCCGCGGCTTCTTCTCCAGCTTCCAGTACGTCACGCTGATCGGCGGCCAGATGCTGGCCCTGCTGGTCCTCGTGATCCTGCAGAACGCCATGCCCAAGGCCGAGCTGACCGAGTGGGGCTGGCGGATTCCGTTCGCGGTCGGCGGCGTCGCCGCCCTCGTGGTCCTGTGGCTGCGGCGCTCCATGGAGGAGACCGTCTCGGCCGAGCAGATCGAGGCGGCCAAGGCCCCCGCGGTGGCGGGCGAGGCGCAGCCGGGCACCATGAAGCTGCTGTTCACCAGCTACTGGAAGCCGCTCATGATCTGCATCGGGATCACCCTCGGCGGCACGGTGGCGTTCTACACGTACACCAACTTCATCCTCAAGTTCATGAACGATACCTCCGGCATCGCCAAGACCGACACCTCGGTCATCAACTTCTGGGCGCTGTTCATCTTCATGCTGCTCCAGCCGGTCTACGGCATCATCTCGGACAAGGTGGGCCGCAAGCCGCTGCTGCTCTGGTTCGGCATCACCGGCGTCCTGTTCACCTGGCCGCTCCTGTCCGCCCTCGCCGGCACCCAGGATCCGTTCACGGCGTTCCTGCTCATGATGGGCGGCCTGCTGATCGTGGGCGGCTACACCTCCATCAACGCCCTGGTGAAGGCCGAGCTGTTCCCGGCGTCCATCCGGGCCCTCGGCGTCGGCCTGGGCTACGCGATCGCCAACTCCCTCTTCGGCGGCACCGTCCCGCTCATCGGCGCGGCCCTGCAGAAGGCCGGCCAGGAAGAGCTGTTCTTCACCTACGTCACCGTGGCCATCGGCATCTCCCTGCTGGTCTACATCTTCGCGCTGAAGAACAAGAAGTCCACGCACCTGGACCACGAACAGGGTCACGCCTGGGCTCCCGCCGCAGGCAAAGACACGGGCAAGGACACTGGCGAGGACACTGGCGAGGACAAGGACAAGGACCTCATCGACGCCTCGCGCCGCTAGGACCACCGCGCGGCGAATACCGCGGAGGAGAACGACGGCGGGTGGCCGGCTACGGAACGTGCGTTCCGGGAGCCGGCGGCCCGCCGTCGTCGTTGAAGCTGGCGCTGCTGGTGGCGCTGCTGCTGCCGGGCGGCGGCCGCCGGACCCGGGCTACTGGGCGTTGTCCGCGAACCGCAGTTGCAGGATCGTGGCGGCGGTGCCCGCCACGAACGTTCCCGCGAGCACCACGTAGCTGCCTGCCGGGAGCGAGCCGACCGGGTCGGCCACCATGCCGATCAGCAGCGGGACGATCGAATAGGGGAACCACTCCGCCCAGCCGGTCTTGCCGAACAGATTGCCCAGGGCCAGCATCACGAGCGAGAAGGCGATGGGGGCCACTTCGCCGCGGCTCCACACGGCGATCCAGGCGACCACGGGCGCGAGCAGGAACGAAATCGTCGCAGCGAGCAGCACGTTCGTGATTCCGGTCGCGGCCAGCTCCGCCGAGAACCCCGGCAGACCCATCGACAGTCCGATCGCCATCGCCTCGACGAGGACTATGACGATGAGCGCCATCCACCACACCGCCGCGACCGCCAGCTTGGCGACGGCGAACCAGTGACGGGCCACGGGCAGCGCGAGCATGTTCTTGGCGGTGGCATCACGGTACTCCCGGCCAAACAGGTAGGCGACGATGAACGCCAGCAGCAGCATCCCGCCGACGCCGAAGACCAGCGTGAGCATGTAGAAGTATTGGGGCCACGTCGCCTCGAGCCCGGCGAGGCTCGCTTTGGTGCCCAGAAGCCCCAGCTGGGCCGCCCGCCCCGGTTCGCGCACGATCCACATGAAGAGCGCGATGCCGAGCGGCATCAATGCCAGCACCGCCAGGGTTGCCCACGTCACCTTGGCGCGGCGGAGTTTCATGAACTCGGTGGCGAGAACCTGACCGAACATCAAGCACCGCCGCCCTTGGACGAAGCGCCGCTCTTCGGGCCATCGCCCGTGCGCGCGAGGAAGTAGCGCTCCAGATCCAGTGTGAGCAGCGCCTGCTCGCGCTCTTCCGGGGTGTAGGCGTCGGTCGCGAAGGCGCGTGCTTTCGCGGCGAGTTCGTCGCGCGACGACTCCTCGATGAGGCGGCCGTCGTGGACGATGCCGATACGGTCGGCCAGGTGAGCGACCTCGGCGAGGATGTGGCTCGACATGAAGACGGTGACGCCGCGCTCGTCGGCGAGCGAGCGGAGCAGCTCGCGGATCTCGACGATACCGGCCGGATCGAGGCCGTTGGCGGGCTCGTCGAGCACGAGCAGTTCGGGGGAGTGCAGCAGCGCGCGGGCGAGGGCGAGGCGCTGCTTGTTGCCGAGCGAGAGCTGCCCGGCGCGCCGGTCGGCGTAAGAGTCGAGGCGCAGCAGCGCGATCGAGTCGGCGACCGACCGCGGCGGCGAACCGGTGAGCCGGCGCTGGATGTCGAGGTTCTCGCGCACGGTGAGGTTGGGGTAGGCGGTCGCGGTCTCAACGAGGAAGCCGACGCGGGCGAACACGCCCGTCTCGCCAGGGATGATGCGCCGGCCGAGGACGGTCACCTCCCCGCCGCTCGGTCGGATCAGGCCGAGCAGCATGCGGATGGTGGTCGTTTTACCCGCCCCGTTCCTGCCGAGGAACCCGTAGATTTCGCCGCGGCGGACGTCGAGGTTGAGCGAGTCGACGGCGGTGACGTCGCGGTACCGCTTGACGAGGGCGCGCGTGGAAACCGCGGTGTCAGGCATGGGTCTCCTTCATGGCCCCATCCTGCCACCACGCCCGGAGCGTTCACAGGGTGAGAGTTCAGTGCGGGACGGGCAGTGCAGGGGCACGGCGGCGTTGAAATCGCCGGAAGCCTGCGGAGTCGCCGTACATTTCCGGCGACCCGGCACGCTTCCGGCGAACTCGCGGCTCCTGGCCGGTCCTGCCTGGCCGGGCCCGCACCGCCGGGTGCGAGAATGGAGGCGGTTCCGGCGGTGCATGCCACCGGGGCCGTCCAGTGCTAATACAGCCGGCCGCCGAATGCGTTCCCTTGCGGGCACGGGCCGCCGAGCGAACCACTATGAATGGAATGCCCATGACTTCCGCCAAGACTTTCCCCGCGTCAGCGCCGCCCAAATTCGCCTCGATCGGTTCCCCGTACTTCGGCATCATGCTCGCCGTCATGGCCGTGGTGCTGATCTTGTCCAACATCGGGGCGTCCAAGGGCGTGGCGATCGGCCCCATCATCACCGACGGCGGCTTCTTCCTTTTCCCGCTGGCCTACATCCTGGGCGACGTCATCAGCGAGGTCTATGGCTTCAAGGTGGCGCGCAAGGCCATCGTCACCACCTTCGCGCTCTCCGTCTTCGCGTCCTTCTGCTACTGGGTCATCATCGCCCTGCCGGGATTCGGCGACGAGTACGGCGCCTCCAAGCAGGCGGCCCTGGAAGGCGCCCTGGGTCCGGTCCCGCAGATCGTGCTGGCGTCGCTGCTGGCCTTCCTCGCCGGCCAGACCATCAACTCCTGGATCCTCGTGAAGATGAAGGCGCGGACCGGGGAGAGGTCCCTGTGGGCGCGCATCATGGGTTCCTCGGTGGTGGGCGAGTTCGTGGACACGCTGATCTTCTGCAGCATCGCCGCATCCGTGATCGGCATTACCGACGCCGGGATGTTCGTGAACTACGTCCTCGTGGGATTCCTCTACAAGACCCTCGTGGAGTTCGCCTTCGTGCCGCTGACCTCGCTGTCCATCGGCTGGGTCAAGAAGCGCGAACCGAGCTACGGCGCGTAGGACGGCCGGCGGCGCCCACGTATCGGCGCCTATGTTGCCGGTTCGCTGTGGTCGCCTGCGCCCAGGTTGCCGGTTCGCTGTTGTTCGCCTGCGCCCAGGTCGCCGGAAGGCTGCGGCATCGCCGTACGGTCCCGGCGACCCCGCAGCGTAGCGGCGAATTCGCGGCTCGGGGCAGTGTCGGGGCCGTGTCAGGGTCCTGCGCGGTCTGCCAATGCGCGAAGCAGGCGGCTCTTGAACTCCTGCTCGCGGAAGAGGTCCTTCCACTCAATGCGGACGAACCGCCAGCCCTCTTCCACCAGGGCCTTCTCCCGGCGCCGTTCCTCGAAGATCACCTCGGCTGTGGGTCTGTAGTCGAAGTACTTGGTCTTGCCGTCGAACTCGAGGGCGACCTTCTCCTCCTTCCAGGCAAAGTCCAGCCTGTGGCGTCCGGCGCGGCTGGATACTTCCAACTGCGGCTCGGGAGGCTTGATCCGAAACCGCAGGATCAGCTCGCGGGTCAGGGTCTCGCCGGGAGATTCGGAGCGTGGATCGGCCGCGGTGAGGACACGGCGGAACGTCCGGATCCCTCGGCGGCCATCCAACGCGTCCGCCATGGCCTGAAGCGCGGCTGGATCCGCGCCCAGACGAAGCCCGTGGTCTGTGAGGATCAACGCCTGCCTGTAGCGCAGCATCATGGCGCAATCGGCAATGGTGCGCTCCAGAGAGGTCGTCCGGAGACCGTTCACCACGGCGATGTCGTGTTCGGCGAACGGACGCGTGTGACAGCGGACGTCTCTGCCGTGGCGCTCATTCGACGGGCGCACCTTCTGGAGGAGATGGATGGCGTCATCCACGTCCCAAAGATAAAGATCGCGGAGCCGCGCCGCAGACGAGTGGCTGTAAAGGAAGCTGCCTGTCGACGTCGTCCGCGTTCCGTGGGCGTGCGCGAAGATGAGCTGCCTGCTCCGGACGGCCGGGGACTGGGCATTCCAGAGGCTGGCGCGGATGTAGCAGCCGTGCCGGAGCCGGACCAGAGCGCCAGAATCCAGGAGTGAGCGGATGGCCCGCGAGCCGTAGCCGAGGTCGAGCAATTGGTCAGTGCGCCAGAGGTTGCCCGTCGGTGGCAATGCCAGTAACTGCGTCATGCCTCCAGCTTCAGGTACCCCCGAAGCGGGCGGCAGGCTCCGCCGTCGGTATGTGGAAAGCTCGAGGTCGCCGGATCGTGGTGGCCGCCCGGCTTGGGGCGGCGCGAGATCGCCGGATCGCGGCGGCGTCGCCGTAAATTGTCGGCGAGTTCGGGCGTTTCCGGCGAGTTCGACGGCGGGTGGCGGCAGGAGGGGGCAGGAGGTGGCGGGAGTGCGGAGGGGAGCGGCGAGTTCGACGGCGGGCGGCGCCCGGGGCGGCCGGAGCCGCCTCCCTCAGCCGGAAACGCGGGCCGTGGTGCCGCGGACAATGAGGGCCGGCTCGATCAGCTCGCGCCGGGGTTCGAGGGTGGGGTCCTGGATCCGGGCCAGCAGGGTGTTGGCCACATCCACGCCGACAACGTCGCTGCGGTTGTCCACGGAGGTCATGTCCAGGTAGCGCGACTTGGCCAGCTGGGAGTTGTCGTAGCCGATCACGGAGAGGTCCGCCGGGACAGACAGGCCGCGTGCCTTGGCTGCGGCGAGCGCGCCCAGGGCCATGGTGTCGTTGGCCGCGAACAGGGCCGTCGTGTCCGGGTGGTGCTCGAGCAGCCAGCAGGCGGCCGCATAGCCGTCCTCCTCCGAGGTCCCCTGGGATTCGCCGGCGATCCGGACCTCGACGCCGGCCTCCACGATGCGGCTGCGGAAGCCTTCCCGCCGGTGGGCCGCGGCCCCGCCGGAGCCCGAAACGTGTCCGATCCGCGTGTGGCCCAGCCCCAGCAGGTGCTCCGCCGCCATGCGGCCGCCGCCGTCGTCGTCATTGGTAATGAGGTCGGCGCCGGCCGGAACGCCGTCCCGCCAGCCGGCGACGACGGCGGGAACCCAGGTTCCGGCCATCATGGACTCGCTCGGCTCGGCGGCGATGACGAGGCCCTCCACGTGCATGGACAGCAGGCCGTCCGCTGCCTCCGTGATGCGGTTCTCGCCCGGCCGCGAGTCCGCGAGGGTGACCTGGTAGCCGTGCGGGGAGAGTGCGGATTCCATGCCGCGCAACAGGTCCACGAACCAGAGGTTCCGGAAGTCGTCAATGACGAGCCCGATGCTCTTGGTCTGGCTGCTGGCGAGCGTGGTCGCCGCCCGGCTGGGGCGATATCCTAGCTCTGACATGGCCGCCCGGACGGCCTCCCGGCGCTTCTCGCTGACCTTGGACGGGTTTTGCAGCACGAGGGAGACCAGTGACGGGGAGACCCCGGCGCTCTTGGCGACGTCGTAGATCGTCGGGCGGCGGGTTCGAGAGGTGTTCAGCGTCATCTGCAGAGCCTTTCATGTCTCATTCGAGGATAACCGTCCAACCATTGACAGGACATATGCACATAGCTACGCTTCTTATCAGCGCCAGTTTTTGTAGCGCTCCAATTTTCTAGTGTCGGGCCGTCGGCCTGGCCGAATTTCAAAGGAGAAATCGATGGCTGACAGTTTAGGAGTTGCCGTAATCGGCGCCGGAATGGCAGGAAAGGCGCATGCGGCCGCGTACCGCACGGCCTCAGCGCTGTACAGCCCGATTCTTCCTCCCATCCGGCTGGTCTCGATCGGCGATGTCAACGCCGAGTTCGGATCCCTCGCGGCGAAGCGTTTCGGCTACGAACGCAATGACACCTCGTGGCAGGCGATCGCCGAGGCCGATGACATCGACGTCGTGAGTGTCGTGATCGCGAACTCCCTCCACCGCGAAGTCGTGGAAGGCCTGCTGGCCGCCGGCAAGCACGTGCTGTGCGAAAAGCCGCTGAGCGACTCCATTGAGGACGCCCGTGCCATGGCCGAGGCTGCCCGCAACGCCAGCTCGATTGCCCGCATCGGGTTCACCTTCCGCCGCACGCCGGGCATCGCGTATATCCGCGACCTGATCCGCAACGGTGTCCTCGGCAACGTCCTGCACTTCAGCGGCCGCTACTGGACCGACTATGGTTTCAGCCCGTCGGCACCCATGAGCTGGCGCTACAAGGGCGGCCCCGGCTCCGGTGCGCTGGCCGACGTCGGAAGTCACCTGACGTACGTCTCCGAGTTCCTCTGCGGCGACATCAAGTCCATCACCGGCGGCCGCCTCAGCACCGTGATCGGCAAGCGCCCGCTGCCGCTCGCCGCCGTCATGGGCCACGACCACGTTGCGGTGAGCGACACCTTCGAGCCGGTCGAAAACGACGACTACGCGGCGTTCTCCGCAGAGTTCGAAAACGGCGCCGGCAGCTTTGAAGTCTCCCGCGTCGCGGCCGGCCACGCCAACAGCCTCAACTTCGAAGTGTTCTGCGAGAACGGTGCGGCCAAGTTTGACCAGCGCCGCCCCTCCGAAATCCAACTGTTCCTCAACGATGGTTCCGGCAACGAGAACGGCTACCGCCAGGTCATCCTCGGCCCGGGCCACCCCTACATCGCCGGCGGCCTGGCCATGGACGCCCCCGAGGTCGGCTTCGGCCAGAACGACGCCTTCGGCTACCAGGCCCGGGCATTCCTCGAAGAAGTCGCCGGTCTCAGCGAGGCGGAGTCCCTGCCCCGTTGCGCCACCTTCGACGAGGGCGTGCGCAACATGGAACTGCTCGGCGCGGTCACCGAATCAGCGCTCAACGACGGAAAGAAAGTCACGCTATGAAACTCGGCGTCTACAACGCAATCCTGCACGACCGGCCGCTTCCCGAGGCCCTGAAGGTCATCGCCGACCTCGGACTGACCGGCATCGAAATCAACACGGGCGGATTCCTGCCCGCCGTCCACGTCCCCACCATGGACCAGATCCTCGAAAGCGATGCGGCCCGGGACGACTACCTCGCGATTTTCGAGGGCACCGGCGTCTCGATCGCGGGCCTGAACTGCAACGGCAACCCGCTGCACCCCAAGCGTGAGATCGGCGAGAAGCATGCCGAGGACATCCGCCGCTCCATCCGGCTGGCGCAGCGGCTGGGCCAGGACCGGGTGGTGACCATGTCCGGCCTGCCCGGCGGCGAACCCGGGGCCACCACGGTCAACTGGGTCGTCAACGCCTGGAACTCGGCGGCCCTGGACGTGCTCGACTACCAGTGGGGCATCGCAGCGGACTTCTGGAAGGAAACCGACCGCCTCGCCGCCGACCACGGCGTGAAGGTGGCGCTGGAACTGCACCCGCAGAACATCGTGTTCAATACCGCCGATGTCCGTAAGCTCATCGAGCTCACCGGCGCGACCCATGTCGGCGTCGAACTGGACGCCTCGCACCTGTTCTGGCAGCAGATGGATCCGGTCGCAGTGGTACGCGAACTCGGTCCGCTGGTCTTCCAGGCCGCCGCGAAGGACGTCCGCGTGAACACGGAGAACGCCGCGCTCTACGGTGTCCTCGACAACAGCTTCCGCCGGCTCTCCGCCGGAGGAGAACCGCACCAACCTCGGCGGCGACGAGTGGGCCAACGAATGGCCCAAGGACTCCGCCTGGGACTTCGTGGCCCTGGGCCGCGGGCACGACACCGCCTACTGGACCGAGTTCCTGCGTGCCCTGTACGAGGTGGACCCGGACATGCTCGTGAACATCGAGCACGAGGACGTCTCCCTTGGCCGGATCGAGGGCCTCCAGGTGGCGGCCAAGGTCCTGCGCGACGCTGACGCGGCGCTCTCGGCGTCGCTGCACCTCACGAACTGACGCCCCTGGCGGCCCGGCAACCCACGAGGTCGCCGGAACGCTGCGGGGTCGCCGGAAACTTCCGGCGATCTGGCAGCGTTCCGGCGACTTCGACGGCGGGGCGCCCCAGTACAGTCCCCGGACACCCCGAACAGCCCCGAACAGAAAGGACGACGGCGCGTGCGCATCGGAATTGTCGGCTACGGAGCCGGCGGCAGGTACTTCCACGCCCCCTTCATCGAGGCGGCCGACGGCGTCGAACTCGCCGGCGTGGTGGCGCGTTCGCCGGACAAGCGCGCGGAGGTCGCCGCAGATTTCCCCGGGCTTCCCGTCTACGGGAGCCTTGCGGAGATGCTCGACGCCGGTGTGGACGCCGTGACCATCACGACGCCCCCGCACACCCGCCGCGAGCTGGTGCTGGAGGCCATCGCGGCCGGGGTCCACGTGGTCGCGGATAAACCGTTCGCCCCCGATGCGGCCTCTGCGCGGGAGCTGGCCGAGGCGGCCCGGCAGGCCGGCGTGCTCCTGAACGTCTATCACAACCGCCGCCGCGACGCGGATATCCTCACGCTGGCCGGCGTCATTGCTTCGGGTGAACTCGGGGAGGTGTGGCGGGTCCACTCGATCATGGACCAGGACGGTGCCGACACCCTCGAGACCGGCGCGACGGGCGGGCTCCTGCGCGATCTGGGCAGCCACCTCGTGGACCAGATGCTGTGGCTGCTGGGCCCGGCAACCCACGTCTACGGCGTCCTCGACTGGACGGACCGCTTCGGCGAGGCCACCGACTGCGGCTTCCTCGTGACGCTGACGCACGCGTCCGGTGCCGTCTCGACGGTCTCGGCCAGCAAACTCAACCACTCCACCACGCGTGAACTGCGCGCCTACGGCAGCGAAGGCAGCTACATTGCCTCGGGCGCCGACGTTCAGGCCGAGGCCCTGGCCGCGGGGCGCCGCCCGGCCCGGGAGCCTGCCACATGGGGGATCGATGCTCCGGAAAACTGGGGAACCCTCGCGGTATCCAGCGGGCGCTCACAGGTCCCCTCGGAGCAAGGCAACTATGCCGGGTTCTACACCGAGTTCGCCCGCGCGGTCCGGGACGGCGGACCCGGGCCGGTGCCGGCCGCTGAGGGAGTGCGGACCCTGGCGGTCCTCGACGCCGCCCGTCGCAGCGCGCTGGAGAACAGGGTCGTGGAGCTGGGCGGACAGGCGCCGGAGTAGCGGGCCGCCGTCGTTCTCTGCAAAACACGCGAGGTCGCCGGAAAGCTGCGGGGTCGCCGGAACCTTCCGGCGACCCCGCACGCTTCCGGCGATTTCGACGGCGGCGGCGACGGCGGGCCGGGCTATGAGGCCCTACGAGTAGTACCGGCCCAGGGTCTCGGCCTTGAATTCGAAGAAGTTGCCGGCCTCGATGGCGAGCCGGGCGTCGTCCACCATCTTGACCACGAAGCGCTCGTTGTGGATCGAGATCAGCGTGGCCGAGACCATCTCCTTGGCCTTGAACAGGTGGTGGATGTAGGCCCGTGAGTAGTTCAGGCAGGCGTAGCAGTCGCAGTCTTCCTGGAGCGGGCCGAAGTCGCGCTTGTACTTGGCGCCGGAGAGGTTGTAGCGGCCGGTGGGGTGGTAGAACGCCGAGTTGCGGGCCACCCGGGTGGGGGAGACGCAGTCGAACGTGTCCGCGCCGTTCTCGATGGCGGTGAAGATGTCATCCGGTTCGGAGATGCCCAGCAGGTGCCGCGGCTTGTTCTCCGGCAGCTCCTCGTTGCACCAGCGCACGATCGTGCCGAGGTTCTCCTTTTCCAGCGCCCCGCCGATGCCGAAGCCGTCAAAGTTCATGGCGCCGAGGTCGCGGCAGGCCTTGCGCCGCAGGTCCTCGTATTGGGCGCCCTGGATCACGCCGAACAAGGCCTGGTAGGGCTTGCCGGCGCGCTCGTTCGTGAGCCGGAAGTGCTCGGTGATGCACCGTTCGGCCCAGCGGCGGGTCCGCTCCAGGGACTCCTCCTGGTAGCCGCGGGAGTTCTGCAGCGTGGTGAGCTCGTCGAACGCGAACATGATGTCCGCGCCGATCTGGTGCTGGACGTTCATGGAGATCTCGGGGCTGAAGCGGTGCCGGTCACCGTTGAGGTGGCTCTTGAACCACACGCCTTCCTCGTCCACATGCGCCAGGCGTTCCTTGCCGGGGGCGACGGCGTCGTCGGGTCCCGAATGGTCCACCGATTTCATGTCGATGACCTTCTTGAACCCCGAGCCCAGGCTCATCACCTGGAAGCCGCCGGAATCGGTGAACGTGGGCCCGCGCCAGTTCATGAACGCGCCCAGCCCGCCGGCCTCGTCCAGGATGTCCGCGCCCGGCTGCAGGTACAGGTGGTAGGCGTTGGCCAGCACGGCCTGCGCGCCGAGTTCGGCGATGGATTCCGGCAGCACGGATTTGACCGTGGCCTTGGTGCCGACGGCGATGAACGCCGGGGTCTGGATCTCGCCGTGCGGGGTGGCGATGGTGCCGGTCCGGCCCAGGAACTCGCCGCCGTTGGCGGCAATCTGATCGGCCGACGGCGGGCACGCTTCACTCAGGCGTTTGCCCACGCGGAAAGAGAATTCGGACTGCCGGGCGGGCGCGGGGGGCAAAGGATGGGAGTCAGGATTGGCTGGCACGGTTCAAGTGTGCCAGCTAACGCAGCCCTTGCCTTAGTGGACGGGATCCGATGTGGGGTAGTTCTCAGCCCGCCACTTGTCCCAGTAATTGCGGATCGCCTCGAGCTGGTGGGCGCCGAGGTCGTAGGTGGAGACGATCGCCAGGGATCCGCCGTCGGGCCGGACGTCAGCGATGGCGGGCTGGTCCGCCACGATCAGCAGGCCTTCGCCGTGCTCGGCGTAGTTGTGGACCGTCAGGCCCACCTGGTGATTGCTGCGGAACCACACCTTGCCGGAGATCTCCTCGCCCGTGGGCAGGGTGAGCGAATACGTCTCTCCCGGCGCCGGGACATCGCTGAGTCCGAGATTTTCTATCGCGGACCCGCCGGTGCCGGGTACGGAGAAGAAGAAGGTCCGGCGCTTGCCATGCGGGTGCCGTTCCAGGGCGAAGCGCATTTGGTGGAGGAAGGTCAGCCAGCCCTGGGTGATGTCCTCGTCCCAGGCGGCCCATTCGGAATTGTGGTCGATCGCCGCCCGGGTGACGCTGACTTCCGTGCCCGTGGAAACAGGTTTCAAGGTGAAGACGTCTCCGCCGTCGACCACCAGGGAGGTGTGGTCCGCGCCTTCGACCACATTCGGGCCGAAGTAGATTTCGTTGATTTCGGCCTCTTGGTCATCGGCGTTCCAGCCGTGCCATTGGGCGATTCTGGCGGGTTCGCGCAGCATGGTCCAAACTTGCTGCGCGTCCGAATTGATCACAACGCTCAGATTGTTCGTCATGGGGTGAATTTACAACGCCCGGCCCTGAACGGGTAGGCCCGAACGGTAGCCCCGACGGTAGCCGACAGGTAGCCCCGACCGGGGAAGGGCAGACGGGTAGCCGCGGCCTCAGGCGCGGACGGATTCCAGCTCGTTGCCGATCCGGCGTTCCAGCTCGGCAACGCCGATGGTCTCGGAGCCGCCGTGCGCCCGCAGGAACAGGAGGGCCTCGAGCCGCAGGAGCCGCCATTCGCGTTCCGCGTCCGGGTTCGCGTTGTCGATCGAGCGGAAGATTTCCTTGTCGTACAGGTTGGGCTCGTTGAGCGAGCGCTGGCGCACCTTGGCGTTGATCCTGGCCTTGAACGGGTCCGCTTCCATGGCCTCCGGTGCGCGGAGGAATTTCTCGTAGATCCGGGCGCGTTCGTCCTGCCCCAGCTGGCGGCAAATGTAGCTGGAGAGCGACAGGGAGGCCTCCACCGAGGCCCAGCGGCCGGGGTTGCCGTCGAACGTCAGGACGTTGAGCAGGTCTGCGACCGCCAGGGCATTGTCGGCGTCCTTGAGGGTGACGAACAGCTCATGCGCGAGGTCGCTGAGATCCTTCAGGCAGCTCCCGGACTTGGTGTTGATGCCCTTGGCGAGCCGTTCGCTGAGCAGGAGCACACCGACGGCGCCCGGGTGGGCCTCGGCCACGGCCTCCACGACCGATTCCGGCGTGCCGTCGGGGGCCGGGATGAGTGCCAGGTCCGCGTCGCTGGGTCCGCTCACCGCGGGCGGGGCAACGGGCTGGGGAGGAACGACGACGGCGGGCCCCGCCGTGTCGGACAAAACTGGTCGGACGTCGGACAAAACTGCGTCGGGCACCTCCTCGTCGGGTTCGGGGAACGGGCCCGACACCGGCGGCGCGGACGCACCGCCGTCGGACGCGGCGTCGTCGAACGCGGCGCGCGCGCGCCGGACGATTCGCCGTCGGAAGAGGCGCCGCCGGAAGAATCGCCGTCGGACGCGGCGGAAGCTGCATCCGCGAGAGATGTGTCGGCGGGCCCTAACTCTGCGGATTCCGGGGTGTCCGCGCCGGGCTCGGCGTCCCCGGCGAGCCGGACCGTTGATCCGGCCGCGATCCGCAGCACCCCGCCGCCGCTGAGGGTCGCCAGAACCATGGCGGGCGTACCGAAATCGTCGGACTCGACGTCCACCCGGTGGACCTCGGCAGAGCGGTTCCCGTCGGGCAGGATCAGGTGGTCGCCGGCCCGCAGAGATCCAGCCTGCTGTTCGCTGTAGTTCCGGAAGGCTGGGGGGTGGGTCATCGGGAGTCCTTAGAGTTCTCTTGCGGTCCGCCCTACAGTCTACAAAATCGGGTGCGTGAAGTCGGGGACGCAGCGGACGCCCCGAGCGTCCCGGGACGGCGCCGGACCCAAGGGAGTCGGCTAGTTGCCGACTCCCGCGAAGGCCAGCGCCTGCCGGATCAGGGCGCCGCGGCCGCCGCTGAATTCCAGCTGCACGTCCGTGCTCATGACCTCCTGCGGGGTCATCCAGGTCAGCTCGAGGGCGTCCTGCCGCGGGGAGCATTCGCCGGTGACGGGAATGATGTAGGCCAGGGCGACGGCGTGCTGGCGGTCGTCGGTGAAGCCGGTGTGGGACGGGGACGGGAAGTACTCGGCCACGGTGAACGGCACCGGGCTGACCGGCAGCTGCGGGAAGGCGAGCGGGCCCAGGTCCTTCTCCATGTGGCGGAGCAGCGCGGCGCGGATGGTCTCGCGGTACAGGACGCGGCCCGATACCAGCGACCTGACCATGGTGCCGTCCTCGTCGGCCTGCAGGAGGGTGCCGACCTCGTTCACGAACCCCAGGGGGTCCAGCCGGACCGGAACGGCCTCGACATAGACCATCGGCAGCCTTCCCCGCGCTTCGAACAAGTCGTCGTCGGAGAGCCAGCCGGGATTCGGGTCAGGGGTGCGCACATTCATGGTTAAGTTCTACCCCATCCCTGACCCGTTCCCCGCGCCGCGCCTCAGATCGCCAGCACCGAGTCCAGCGGCTCGCCCGAGGCGATCCGTGCCAGCAGCGCCGGTTCGGCGGCGTCGGAGGCCAGCGCCTGCCCCAGGACCCCGGCCGCCGTCTCCGGAGACAGGACGATCACACCGTTGTCGTCCCCCAGCACCCAGTCGCCCGGATTGACCAGGACGCCGCCGCACCGCACCGGGACGTTCACGGCGGAACCGCCGCTGCGGACCCGCTTGGTGGTCAGGCACGAGGTCCCGCGGGCGAAGACCGGCAGGCCGGTGGCTCGGAGCTCCAGGATGTCGGTGGCCACGCCGTCGACGACGACGCCGGCCGCCCCTTGCGCGGCGGCCGCTGCCGCGGTGACCGCGCCCACGGGGGCGTGCCGGTGGTCACCGGACATGTCCACGACCAGCACCGCGCCGGGGTACAGCTCCAAGCAGGGCCCGGTTCATGGCGTAGGCGTCATGGTCCGCGATCCGCACCGTGACCGCGGGACCCGCCACCTGGACGCCGTCGAGCAGCGACCGGATGGCCGGATCCACAAACCCGTCCTCCAGGAAGTGCCCGAGCGTGGGGTAGCTGACGGCGGCGAGGCCCTCGCTAAGCGTCTCGGCGAGTCCTTCGCTAAGCCCGGCGCTCACGGTGTCCCCGGGGCCGGCGCGCCGGCAACCACGGCCACGCAGTCGATTTCCAGCGCGACGCCCCACAGGCTCACGCACACGGTGGTCCGCGCCGGCCGGGCCGCCCCAAAGAACTCGGAGTAGACCCGGTTGTAGTCCTCGAGCCGGCCGGGATCGGTGAGGTAGGCGTTGACCTTGACCACGTGCTCCAGGCCGGATCCGGCGGCCTCGAGCACGGACCGGAGGTTGATGATGGTCTGGCGGACCTGGTCCTCGAACGTGTCCGGCTGATCGCCCAGCCCGCTGATCGCCGGAATCTGGCCGGCGGTGAACACAAACCCGTTGGCGACCACGGCCTGGGAGAAGGGGCCGACGGCGGCCGCGCCGCCCGGGATCTGCGCGATCCGGCGGACAGTCCCGGTTACGGGAAGAACAGCGGGGAGAGCAGTGGGAAGAACGGCGGGAGTAACGTCATTTGGCGGCCACCGCTTCGGCGGTTGCTTCGGCGGGGGCATCAACCGGGGCGGAGTCGACGGCGTCGATGTTGCCGTGCCGGGTTTCGGTCAGGACAAACAAGGCACAGAGCGAGACGAGGGCGGCAGCCATGATGTACCACGCGATGGAGGAACTCTGGTGGGTCATGCCCAGCAGCCAGGTGGTGATGAACGGCGTCGCGGCGCTGCCGAGGAGCCCGGAGAGCATGTAGGCCACGGACAGCCCCGAGTAGCGGACCTTGGAACCGAAGAGCTCGGCGAGGAACGTGGCGATCGGGCCGTAGTTCGCGGCGAAGGCCGTCATCATGGCGAGGTAGGCGACGAAGAGCAGCGGCACGGACTTGGTGTCCATGAGCCAGAACATCGGGAAGGCAAGGGCTGCCTCGGCGGCCACACCGGCGTAGATGATCGGCTTGCGGCCGTACTTGTCAGAGAGCCGGCCGAAGAAGGGGATCAGGACAAAGCACAGGGCGCAGGAGGCCAGCACAACCCACAGCATCAGGGTTTCCGAGTGGCCCAGCTCCTTCTTGCCGTAGGACACACCGGAGGCCACGAGCAGGGTGAAGGTGCTGCCGGTGGACAGGGTGGCGATGCCGCCGAGGATGACCTGCTTCCAGTACTTGGCCATGAGGGCCGCGAAGGGCAGCTTGGCCTTGGCGCCGGCATCCTTGACTGCCTGGAAGGACGGGGTTTCCTCGATGTGCAGCCGGATGTAGATGCCCACGGCCACGAGCAGTGCGGAGGCCATGAACGGGATGCGCCAGCCCCAGGCGAGGAGGGCTTCGGTGCTGACGCTCGAGGCGACAATGAGGAACGCGACGTTGGCGATCAGGGTCCCGGCGGGCACACCCACCTGGACAAGTGAACCGTAGAATCCGCGCTGGGACGCGGGAGCGTGTTCCACCGTCATCAGGACGGCGCCGCCCCATTCGCCGCCCAGGGCCAGGCCCTGGATGACGCGCAGGAAGAGCAGCAGCAGAGGCGCCATGATGCCGATGCTGTTGTAGTCCGGAAGCAAGCCGATGGCGAAGGTGGCGGCGCCCATGGTCAGCAGTGAAATCAGGAGCATGGACTTCCGGCCCAGGCGGTCCCCGAAGTGGCCGAAGATGATGGCGCCCACCATGCGTGCAATGTAGGCGGAGGCAAAGGTTCCGAAGGCGAGCATGGTGCCCACGATGGGGTCGAAGCTGGGGAAGAAGATCTTATTGAACACGAGCGCGGATGCCGTGCCGAATACAAAGAGGTCGTACCACTCGACGGTGGTGCCGATGACGCTGGCGAGGGCGATTTTGCGCATTTTTGCGAGGTCCAGCCGTGCCGTAGCAGCGGCGGCGGTGGTGTTTACCATATGAGCCATCAGTTCTCCAGATGGGGTGCGGGGACGATTGTCCGGTGCAGACAGTCACCAACTATCCTGTGTCAGCCATCACAGTTCAATGGCGAAAAATCCACCAAAAATTCATCAAAATTGTGTGTTCACACAACGCTGAGGGAGGTTTAGGCAGGCAGCACCCTGGCCGCACTCAGGCCCACGCAACCACCAGCCTGGCCGCCTGGGAGGGGACAGCGAGGTCGATCCCGGTCAGGTCCTGGAAGCGGTGAAGCCGGTTGAGGATGGTGTTCCGGTGGCAGAAAAGGGCCTGCGCCGTGGTGGTGATATTCCCTGTGGACAGAAAATGGCGCACCGTTTCCTCCAGGCGTTCGCGTTCCCCGCCGCGGCATGGCGAGAGTGCCGAATCCAGGTCCGCCCACAGATCCAGGCCGGCGTCCTGGAGTTGCTGCTTCGCGAGCCTGGCCCAGGCGTCAGCGGCAGTCAGGGGGCCCTTGTCCGAGGGTTTCAGGAGCAGGGCCAGCCGCTCGGCAGTCCGGGCCGCTGACGGGAGGGCGCGCAGGCCGGCAAATCCCTCCACATAGCCGCAGGGGATCCCGGCGATGCCGGCCGGGAGATAGGCGGATCCCTCCGGTTGCACCCCTCCACTGGCGGGACGGCCGAGTGCCCAGAAAACATATGTGCTGCCGCCGAATTCGTGCACAAAGAGCCTCTGCGAGGACAGTGGGCCCTGAGCTGCAATGGCGCGCAGTTTCGACGCTGCCTCCCCGCTGGCAGCAACTATGGAGAACCGTGCGTCAGGATCGGTAACGAGGGCTGCAGCCGCCTGGCTGATCGTGTCTGCGGAGAGTTCAGACTTGCTGAAAAGCCGGGCGATGAACTCACGGCGGATATTTGATTCCTCCTGTGCCATCCGCACCCGCTCTGCCGAGTAGCTCGAGTGCGTATGGGTGGCGAATTCATCCACAACGCGCCACACCCTGTCCACCCTGGATGTCAGCAGCATGGCGTCTTCGGGATCGGAGATCTGCAGCAGGTCATCCCACAGGATGCTGAAATCCAGCCGGACGGCCGAAATCAGGGCCTCGGGAGAGATCCCGGCCCTTGCCCTCTTGGTGCCCAGCTCCGAGGAGAACTGCATCAGCGAATCGCGGTCGCCATTGCGGCTCGACTGCTGCAGCTCCTTGTCCCGCAGCCCATCCACGAGACGGCGGAACGTCTCGCGGGCAGTATCCCGAAGTTCGGGGAGTCCAACCCTGTTGCCGGCATACTCGGGGATCTCCTGAACCCGGGCCATGAAGAGGTCCACGAGTTCGTCGAGTCGCCCGTGCAGCCGCTCCACCAGTTCTCCCCAGCGTGCGGCGTTGTCCTGAATGTTGTGCATTTACACATTCTAGGGCCGAAATCCCGTGATGCATTGCTAGTTATTTTGGATGAACCTACTGGCAGAATGGAGTCAGGCCCAAGGGTGAGCCACATCACGGGGCAAGCGGCGATCGAAGAAGAAGGTATGAAGCATTGAGTACAACAACCACCGCCGGGCACCTGATTGTTGCCCAGCTGGAACGAGCCGGTATCCAGCGCGTCTACGGCGTCCCCGGTGAGAGCTTCCTGGACGTGCTGGACGGCCTGCACGGATCCTCCATTGAAACCGTGGTGACCCGCCACGAAGGCGGCGCCGGGTTCATGGCACTCGCCGAAGGCCGGCTCACGGAGCTTCCGGGCGTGGCCATGGTGACCCGGGGTCCCGGCGCCGCCAACGCCTTCATCGCCATCCACACCGCGCACCAGGACGCCACCCCGATGATCCTGTTCGTGGGCCTCATCCCGGTTGCGGACCGCGGCCGGGAGTCGTTCCAGGAGTTCGACATCAACGCCTGGTTCGGCAGCACGGCCAAGAAAGTGGTGACGCTCGACGACGCCGCCTCCGCCGCCCGCGTGGTGGACGACGCCATCTTCACGGCCCTGAGCGGCCGGCCGGGTCCCGTGGTGATCGGCCTTCCCGAAGACGTGCTGGTCCACGCCATTGAATCCGGCACCGTGGAACCGCGCATCGTCTCCCGCCCGGCACCTGCGGCCCCGGCCCTGGCCGAACTCGAAACCCGGCTGGCCGCAGCCAGCAAGCCGCTCATCGTGGTGGGCGGCGAAGGCTGGACCCAGGAATCCGGCGAGGCCCTGGCCGGCTGGGCAAGCCGCCACGGCGTCCCCGTCGTCGCCGATTTCCGCGCGTACGACGCCGTCCCGCACCGCTCCGACGCCTACGCCGGTTTCCTCGGCTATGGCCGCAGCGACGCCAATGCCGAACGGCTGGACGCGGCGGACCTGATCGTCTTCCTCGGCTGCGTCCGCGGCGACGTCCTCTCCGACGGCTACACGCGCGGCCTCGACGCCGCCACCGTGGTGGTCAACGCCGACGCCGATCTGCTGGGCCACTTCGGCCGGATGGACCAGCACATCACCGCCGATGTCACCGCGTTCTCCATGCTCCTGGCCGGCACGGAATCCGCCGTGCGGCCGGTGGCCGGCTGGTTCGCCGACGCCCGTGCCGACTACCTCAAGTTCTCCTCCGCCCAGCCTGACAGTGGGAACGAAGTGGACTCAAAATATGTGGACCTCGGTGTCGTCATGGAAATCCTCAAGCAGGAAATGGCCGACGACGCCGTCCTCACTTTCGGTGCAGGCAACCACGCCCTGTGGCCGGCCCGGTACCTGCAGCACAACAGCGCCAACTCCTTGGCCGCCCCGCGCAACGGCGCCATGGGCATGGGCATCCCCGCCGCCGTGGCCGCCTCCCTGGCCTACCCGGGCCGGCAGGTCATCTCGGTGGCCGGCGACGGCTGCTTCATGATGAACGGCCAGGAAATCGCCACCGCCATGGGCCACGGAGCCCGGTTTATCGTGCTGGTGGTGGACAACGGCATCTTCGCCACCATCCGCGAACACCAGGAAGCCCACTACCCGGGCCGCCCCTCCGGCACGCACATGACGAACCCCGACTTCGCCGCCTTGGCCCGCTCCTACGGCGGCTACGGCGAGCGCATCGAGAAGGCCGAGGACTTCGCCGCCGCGTTCCGCCGCGCCGTCGAGTCCGGGTTGCCGGCCGTGCTGCACCTGCCGCAGGATCCCACCACCCGTTCCCCCAAGAGCAACTGACCGGAGCCCCACATGATCACGCTCAAGAACATCATCAACGGCCAGGCTGTTGACGCCCCGGCCACCCTGCCGTTCTTCGACCCAGCCACCGGAGTCCAGCTCGGCACCGCCCCGGACAGCGACGCCGCCACCGTGGACCGCGCGTTCCAGGCCGCCCACACCGCCTTCAAGAGCTACAAGCGGACCACCCCGGCCGAACGCCAGGCCATGATGCTCAAACTCGCCGACCTCATCGAAGCCAACGTCGACAGGCTCCTCGACGCCGAGGTGGCCTGCACCGGCAAGCCCCGCGAGGTCACCCGCGAGATCGAGATCCTCCGCGGCGCCGACCAGTTGCGCTTCTTCGCCGGCGCCTGCCGCGTGGTGTCCGGGACGGCGCAGACCGAGTACGTCCGCGGCTTTTCCTCCACCGTCCGGCGGGAACCGCTCGGCGTGGTCGCCCAGATCACCCCGTGGAACTACCCGTTCATGATGGCCATCTGGAAGATCGGACCGGCGCTCGCCGCCGGCAACACGCTCGTCCTGAAACCGGCGGACACCACTCCCTGGTCCACCCTGGTCCTGGGCGAGCTGGCGCAGGAGGCCTACCCGGCCGGCGTCGTGAACGTTATCTGTGGCGGCCGGGGGACCGGCGCCGCCATGGTGGATCATGAGATCCCGGAAATGGTGTCCATCACCGGCTCCACCCGGGCCGGGGCACAGGTGATGTCCGCGGCGTCGAAGACCCTCAAGGACGTCCACCTGGAACTCGGCGGCAAGGCACCGGCCATCGTTTTCGCCGACACCGACATTGACCTGGCAGCCAGGGAGATCGCGCTCGGCGCGTTCTTCAACGCCGGGCAGGACTGCACGGCCGTGACCCGGGTGCTCGTGGAGGAATCCATCCACCAGGAGTTCGGTGCCGCGCTCGCCGCGGCGGCCGCAGCGCTGAAGGTCGGCGGCGACGCCGCGGACCTGGGGCCGCTGAACAGCGCCGCGCAGCTGGACCGGGTGGAGGGCTTCATGTCCCGGCTCCCTGCGAACGCCAGGGTCCTGGCCGGGGGCAAGCGGACGGGCGCCGGCTTCCACTTCGAACCCACCGTGATCGACGGAGTGTTCCAGGCCGACGAGGTGGTGTGCGAGGAAATCTTCGGACCCGTGGTCACCGTCCAGCCCTTCCGGGACGAGGCCGAAGCCGTGGAGCTGGCCAACGGGACCAAGTACGCGCTGGCCTCCAGCGTCTGGTCGAACAACCACGGTGTGGTCACCCGGGTCTCCAACGAGCTGGACTTCGGCGCCGTCTGGATCAACTGCCACCAGGTGATCCCCGCCGAGGCCCCGCACGGCGGTTTCAAGCACTCCGGCACCGGCAAGGACCTCTCCGTCTTTGGCCTGGAGGACTACACCCGCATCAAGTCAGTCACCACCTCCCACCGCTAAAGAACCACGCTAGGTAACCCATGAAACTCGATCTGCTGCTGCGCAACGCGGACATCATCACCATGGATGAGCGCCGCCCGCAGGCCACCTCGCTGGGGGTCTGGCAGGGCCGGATTGTGGGCCTCGACGATGACCTGGACGGGCTGGAGGCCGCCGAAGTCCTGGACCTCGGCGGCGCCACCGTGACTCCAGGCTTCATCGACGCCCACTGCCACACCACCTGGTTCGGGCTCGGCCTCGGCGAACTGGACGTCTCCGCCGCGCGCGGACTCAACCAGCTGTACGCCCTGCTGGAGGCCGGCATGGCGGCAGAGCATGCCGCGGGGCCGGGGACCGGGACCAGCCCGGCGCCGGGCTGGCTCCTGGCCACCGGCTTCAGCCAGCAGCAGCACGGCGGCGAGTTTCCGGACATTGCCGTCCTGGACCGGATCACGGGAAACCGGCCGCTGTTCATGCGGCACAACTCCGGCCACATGGCCGTCGTCAACACCGCCGCGCTCCGGCTGGCAGGCGCCGAACCGGCGTCGTTTCCGGATCCCGACGGCGGCGTGATTGTCCGCGACGCCGGCGGCCGCCCCACCGGGCTGGTCCAGGAAACGGCACAGCAGCTGATCCAGCAGCTGATCCTGCCGTACTCCAGCGAGGCGATCGAGGAAGCCCTGGACCGGGCCACCAGCCACTACGCCGCGGAGGGCATCACGAGCTTCACCGAGGCGGGGATCGGCGGCGGCTGGATCGGCCACAGCCCGGTGGAGCTGGCCGCGTACCAGCGCGCTGCGTCCGCGGGCAGGCTCCATGCACGGGCGCAGCTGATGCCGGTCCTGGACGTGCTGCACCCGCTGGGCGGGCAGCACCCGCCGGGCACCACACCTGCCGGCCTGGACCTGGGCATCGCCAGCGGATTTGGCGACGACTTCCTGTCCCTGGGCCCGGCGAAGGTGTTCCTGGACGGCTCGCTGCTGGGCGAAACCGCGGCGGTCAGCCAGGACTACTGCAGCCACGGCGGGACGGACAACACCGGCAACACCGGCTACTTCCAGGCCGAACCGGAGACGCTCCGCGCAAACATCGAGGCCGCCTACGCGGCGGGCTGGTCGATCGCGGCGCACGCCATCGGCGACCGCGCCGTTGACCTCGCGATCGAGATCATCGCCGGCTGCGCCGCGAAGTACGGCCCCCGGGCCGTGCCCAACAGGATTGAACACGCCTCGATGACCAGGCCGGAACAGCTCAGCCGGCTGGCCGCCGCGCGCATCGCCGTCACCCCGCAGGCCAGCTTCTTCTCCGACGGCGGGGACGGCATGAGCTCCTCGCTTGGTCCGGAACGGCTCGGCTGGGCCTACCGCGCCGCGTCGTTCCTTGCCGCCGGGGTGACGCTCGCCGGCAGTTCCGACCGGCCCGTGGCGGACGGAAACGTGCTCCGCGGAATGCAGGCCTTCGTGGACCGGCGAACGGCTTCCGGGGCCGTTTTCGGCAACCCGGACGAGCGGCTGAGCCCGCTCCAGGCCCTGGCGGCCTACACCACCGGGGCCGCCGCAGCCACCGGCACGTCCGGCATCAAAGGCTCCCTGACCGCGGGCAAGCTGGCCGACTTCACCGTCCTGTCCGGGTCCCCGCTCTCCGCGGGCAGCATCGCCGGGCTCGAGGTCCTGGCCACCGCCGTCGGGGGGACCTTCACGTTCCGGACGCCCGGCATCACGCCCCGGACGGCGGACCGATCCCGCCGCAACCGCTCCATCCTTCAGCACAGCTACCAACCGTTCATAGGGGAACACCGTGACTACTCAAACCACTTTCAGCACCCGCGACGCCGCGTTCGTGCGGGACTTCCACATCATGAGCGAATTCGGCGCCACCGAAAACGGCGGCGTGGACCGCCAGGCGGCCAGCGTGCCGGACGGCCAGCAGCGGCAGTGGCTCACGGGCCTGCTCGAGGCCCGTGGCTTCACCGTACGGTTCGACCGGGCCGGCAACCAATGGGGCCTGTACGAGGCCGTGCCGGGTGCTCCCTTCGTGGTGGTGGGCTCCCACATGGATTCCCAGCCGACCGCGGGACGCTACGACGGCGCGTACGGCGTGCTGGCCGCAGCCCACGCGGCCTTCCGGCTCGTGGAGCAGTGGGCCGCGGCCGGACCCGCCGGGCAGCCCAGGTTCAACATCGCGGTGGTCAACTGGTTCAACGAGGAAGGCTCACGCTTCAAGCCGTCCATGATGGGCTCATCCGTCTACACCGGAAAACTCGAGCTCGAGACGGCACTGGCCACCACGGACGCAGCCGGGGTCTCGGTCCGTGAGGCGCTGGACGCGATCGGCTGCCGGGGCAGCTACGAGGGCCCGGAAGCCGCGTACTGCGCCGAAATCCACATTGAGCAGGGCCGGAGCATGGAGCGCGAAGGCATCACCATCGGCCTGGTGAACTCCAACTGGGCGGCCAACAAATACGAGTTCGTGGTCCACGGCGAGCAGGCCCACACGGGCTCCACCGTGATTGCCGACCGGAAGGACGCGCTGCTGGGTGCCTCGATGATGGTGGTCGCCGCCCGGGAACTCGCCGACGCCTTCCCCGGCGTGCTGCACACCTCCGTGGGGCAACTGAATGTCTACCCCAACTCGCCGGTGGTGGTGCCGTCCCGGGTGAGCCTGCTGCTGGACCTGCGCAGCGCCGATGAAGCTGTCCTTGCCGAGGCGGACGCCCTGCTGGACGAGCGGATCGCCGGGATCGAGCGGCTGGCGAACGTCACGGTGGAGCGCAACCACGCCCACACCTGGCCCGTGACCCCCTACCAGCCCGAGGGCGTTGAACTGGCGGCCAAGGTGGCGGCGGACCTGGGCCTGGCGAACAAGCCGGTCATGACCCTGGCCGGGCACGATTCGACCAACATGAAGGACCTTGTCCCGACCGTGATGCTGTTCGTGCCCAGCGTTGACGGGATCTCCCACAACGAGCACGAATACACCACGGATGAGGACATCGTGGCCGGGCTGACCATGCTCACCGAAGTAGTGAACCGGCTCTGCAACGGGGTCCTGGAGGACTGACCGGCAGGCGGCAGGCGGCAGGCTGCGCCCGCGATCCGGAACCGTCACATTGCCGCGGGCTCACTCCACCGTGGTCTCACTCCTCCGCGGGTGCCGCGGAAATCCAGACCGGCGGGTGGGCGGCGGTACCGTCAGCGTCGGGGTTGGCCACGTGCAGCGTGGGGACGGCGGCTTCCTCAATGACCGCCGCCTCGTGTCCCGCCTCGTTGAGGCGCTCACGCAGGGCGTCGAGGTCGCCGGCGTATTCGAAGCCCAGGCCGGCACTCCCGGTCCCGGTGCCCGCGCCGAGCATCAGGATGCCGCCGTTCTTCGCGGTGAACGCTTCGGATTCGGCTGTGTTGGTGTCTGTGTTTGTGTCGGCGTTGCCGCCGGCGCCGGTGCCCGGGACCGGGCGGGGCCGGGCGCCGATGTGGCGCAGCGTTTGAGCCGCCGCGACGGCATCTTCGGAGAACCAGACGCCGACGACGGCGATGCCCGGGTCAGCTTCCGCCGACCCGCCCCAGCTGCCGTCGGCAGCTCGCGTGGCCGGGTCCGCCAGGAAACTGAAACCGTCAGCGGCGGTGATGCGGCAGGAAGATCCGTGGTCCGCCTCGATGAGTTCAGCGGTGGTGCCGCCCGTGCCGTCGGCTGCGCCGGCCTCCTTGGTGCGCCGCGCGAATTCCTTCAGATCGCCCACCTCGACGCCGAAGGATGTGGTGCCGTCCTCGGCGGATCCCTCCTCGACGAAGTGCAGGGCGAGGCGTCCGGAGCCGGCGTCGAACTCCCGCCAGGTGGGCTCGTCAACGGTCTTGACCATGCCCAGGGCGGTGAGCAGCCGCTCCCATTCATCAAGACGGGAGGTGAAGTGGATCGGGCGGACACGCAGCATCGTTGCTCCTCAGGTGGTCACGGGATTCGGTTCTCAGGGATATCGTCCCACCAAAGCAACCCTTATGGTCAGGCCCGAAGGGCACAATGGTGCCATGGCTGTTGAACTTGAGGAATTGCTGGTGAAGGACGCCGCCGAGTGGCGCGCCTGGCTGGAACAGCACCACGCGCAAAGTCCCGGTGTGTGGCTCGTGCTGCACAAGAAAGGCGGCTCGGTGACCGAGCTGGACTACGAGGCAGCTCTGCAGGAGGCGTTGTGTTTTGGCTGGATCGACGGGCAGGGCCGGCGGCGGGATGAGGAGAGTTCGTTCCAGCGGATGACCCGGCGGGGACCCAAGAGCGTATGGTCCGCGCGGAACGTGGAGCGGATTGAACGCCTGGAGGCGGCAGGGCGGATGGCCCCGGCAGGACAGGCCGCCGTCCTCAGCGCCAAGGCGGACGGGCGCTGGGAGGCCGCCTATTCGGGCGCGTCCTCGGCGGAGGTCCCGGACGACCTCGCCGCGGCCATCGCAGCGGAGCCACGGGCGCAGGCGATGTTCGAGGTCCTGACGTCCGTGAACCGGTATGCGCTGATCTACCGCACGAACGGGGTCAAGCAGGCCGCCACCCGGGAAAAGAAAATCGCAGGGTTCGTGGAGATGCTCGCCCGGTTCGAAACGCCGTATCCGCAGGCCAAGCGGCCGCCGGAAGCGTAGCGGCCGCCGCGTCGCCAGCCGCGATCCCAGAGAACTCCCAGCAGCTGTCCGGGCTACAGGTAGTTGCCGCTGGCAGGATTGACCGATGCTCCTTGCCCAGCGTGCTCCGCGACCCTCCGACCGCCTGCCGCTTCCGTCCCAGCGGCGACTCTTCTTCGTGGCCGCAGGCCTGCTGATCGCGGGGGAGACGATCTTCTGGACCATGCTCGCCGCGGTGCAGTCCAACAGCGGGGCGGCCGCCCTGGACGGGCCGGTGCACGACGGCCTCGTGGCGTCCCGGAACCCGCTGGCCACGGCCCTCCTGACGGCAGTGACCACGGTGACGTCGCCGCTGTGGATGACCGTGATCGGCTGCGCGCTGGCCCTGGCCTGGGCGGCCTGGAAACGGGAAATCTGGCGTCCCGCCCTGCTGATCGGTGCCATGGCGGCAACCTTGGCGGTCTCCACCCTGATCAAGCATGACGTCGGCCGCGGCCGACCCGCCGCCAGCGATTTCCTGCTGGGCCCGGACGACGCCCTGTCCTTTCCCTCCGGCCATACCTTCGGTGCCGGCGTCTTCCTGTGCGTTCTGAGCTACCTGGTGCTGGCGGCCCGCGGCACGCGGACGAGCAAACGATCGACGTCGGTGCTCGGCTTCGCGGCCGCGGCCGCCGGGACGCTCGTGGTCGCCTTGAGCCGCCTGTACCTGGGCTATCACTGGTTGACGGACGTGCTCGCCTCCATGGGCCTGGCGCTGGCCGTCACCGGGATCGTCATCCTGGCCGACGGGCTGCGCGCCGCCACGGCCAGCCGGACCGCGTCGCCGTCTCCGTCGCCGCCCGTGCCGGTATTGGCGGGCCCGTCTGGGGAAAGCCCGGTAGAGGCGGGCCCGTCAGAGCCCGACGCCCATCGCCTGGGCGATCACCACCGCCGAGGCTGAGGACCACGCCTGCGGGTGGCACGACGCCGGATAGGGCACCGCGACCCCCGAGTCCTCGGCCCGCACCCCGGCGAACACCTCCGGCAGCCGGTGCCCGAACGAGGCGGCCGCCGCGAGCAGGCCGTCGGCGAGCATCCGTGCCTCGGCGATGAAACCTTCGGCCAGGAGGCCGCGGATCGCGATCGCGGTGTCGTGGCTCCAGACCGAGCCGCAGTGGTAGCTGAAGGGCCAAAACCCTGCAGCCCGCCGCGAGATCGTGTGCACACCGTAGCCGGAGAACAGCTCCGGACTCACGAGCCGGTCCGCCACGAGCCGGGCTTCGGCCGCGTCCAGGATGCCCGTGCCCAGCAGGTGTCCCATGTTCGAGCCCGGGATGTCGAGCGGAACCCCGTGCCCGTCGAGGGCCATGGCCGGGAACGGTCCGGCGTCGTCCTCAACCCAGAAGCGCTCACGGAACCTGAGCCGAAGGGCGGCGGCGAAGTCCCGGAGCGCCTGGCCGCCGGGTTCCCCATAGGCGTCGAACAGCTCTGCCGTTTCCAGCGCTGCCTGGTACGCGTAGCCCTGCACCTCGGACAGGGCGATCGGACCCTCGGCCTGCCGGCCGTCGCGGAACTGCATGGCGTCCCGGGAGTCCTTCCAGCCCTGGTTGCTCAGGCCGTGCCCTGTGGCGTCCCGGTAGCTGAGGAACCCGCCGTTGCCGGTTGCGGCGCGCGGCGAGCAGCCAGTCGGCGGCGCGTGCCGCGTTCGGCAGGAGCGACCGGACGGCGGCGTCGTGCCGGCCGGCGCGCCAGAGTTCACCGAGCAGGCAAAGCCACAGCGGGGTGGAATCCACGGCCCCGTAGTACACCGGCGGCAGGCGCAGGCCCTGGCTTTCCAGCACGAGCTCCTTGGACCGGAGTTCGTGCAGGATCTTGCCGGGTTCCTCGGCGGCGGCCGCGTCGGTCCGGGTGCCCTGGAAAGCTGCCAGGGCCCGCAGCGTGCCCGCGGTCAGCCCGTTGTCCGGCCCGGTGTCCAGCGGCAGCAGGAGCCGCGCCGCCCACAGCGAGTCCCGCCCGAACAGCGTGAAATACCAGGGCGCCCCGGCGGCGATGAAGGGGGCGTCCGGAAGCTGGCGGGCGGCCAGCCGGAGCCCGGCCACTTCATCCAGGGAGTTGTCCAGGAGCAGGCCCAGGGCTCCGGCCGGGCCGGTCCGCGGCGGCCGGGAGGCGGGCGGACGGGCCGCCACGACGGCGTCGTCCTCGTCCGTGAGGACGGCTTGCCATTCGGCCTCGAACGGCCGGCCGCGGCGCAGGCTTCCGCGCCAGGCGAGCCGGCCTTCGGGGGTCACGGCGCCGGGGGCCGCCACCGTCAGGGTCTTGCCGCCCTCCCGCCAGCGCAGCGCCGATTGATCGGCCGAGGACGGCCCGGACGCGTCGCGGAAGCGGCTGAGCCGGATCTGGGCCATGTCGGTGAAGTCGGCGGCGAGCTCGACGTCGATTTCGACGTCGAGGGAATCCAGTGAGGTGCGCAGCTGCAGGGTGTGCCGCACCACGCCGGGCGTCACGGTCCAGGTCTGGAGGAGCTCGACGGCGGGATCCTCCGTGGGGCCCGGGATGCCCCGGACGAGTCCCCTGACGCGCAGGACGCCGCCGGGTTCGGTCTCGACGGTGGCCGGTTCGGGTTCCAGGCCGTTGACACGCACGAGGGCCCGGCAGAGCATTCGGGTGTCACCGTGGAGGAGCCCGGTGAATCCGGCCGGATCGCCAGAGTTACCGGCGCCAGGCGCGGCGGCCTCGCCGGCCAGGCGGCCGTCCGGGTCGAGCCACAGCTGCGTGGGGGCGGCAACGGAGCAGTGCTGGCGGTGCAGGCCTGGCTGAACAGTCATGCGCCCACCCTATGCCGGGCACCGGGCGGTCTCAATGCGCCCGGTGCGCCGGACCCGAACCAGGCGCGCGGCCCCCGGAGCGTCAGCCCGGACCCGAACCCCGGACCTCGTGCGGGGCTACTGCGTTCGCTACCGCAGTTCCCTTCTGCAGGTCGCTACGGCACATCCCTATTGGGCCGGCTGTTCATCCACCGGGAAGGCGACGGCCTCGCCCACCACGCGCAGCCGCAGCTCCGTGCCTGGGCGGGCGATCGAGGCGTTCCAGTGCCGGATCGTGATGATTTCCCCGCCGCCGGGGTAGCGGTGGTCCGGAATGGCGCCGGCGGCAAGGACCGGCGGGACCGGAAGCTGGAGCCGCACGGTGGTCTCGGGGCCGAAGTAGTCTGTGTCCACCACGGTGCCGCGGATGGGGCCGTCCTCGGAAATGCGGATCTGCTCGGGCCGCAGCATCAGCTGGACCCGGCCCTGGGCCGGCGGGCGGCGCACGGGGATCCCGCCGAGCGAGCACGTGGCCAGGGAGCCTTCCATCCAGGCGTCCAGGATGACGGCGTCGCCCAGGAACTCGGCGGTGGCCCGGTCCGCCGGGCGCGTGTAGACCACGAACGGGTTGCCGATCTGGGCCAGCTTGCCGCCCCGCATCACGGCGACCTGGTCGGCGAAGGACAGCGCCTCTGCCTGGTCGTGCGTGACGAGAATCGTGGTGACGCCGGCGTCCTTCAGGACCTGGCCCACGGCGCGGCGGGTGGCCACCCGCAGGCCGGCGTCCAAGGCCGAGAATGGCTCGTCCAGGAGCATGAGTTCGGGCTCGCGGGCCAGCGCCCGGGCCAGGGCGACCCGCTGCTGCTGGCCGCCGGAGAGCTGGTGCGGGCGGCGTTTGGCCATGGCCGGGTCCAGCGAGACCATTTCCAGCAGTTCAGCGACCCGATCCTTGACGCCGCGGCGCCCGCCGGCGAGCTTGGCGGCGTCCAGGCCAAAGGAGATGTTCTGCCCGACCGTCAGGTGCGGGAACAAGGCGCCGTCCTGGGCCACGTAGCCGACGTGCCGCTTGTGGGCGGGGACCCAGGCGTTCTCTCCCGCCACCTTGGTGCCGTTGAGCGAGATGCTGCCGGTATCGGGGTGTTCGAAGCCCGCAATCAGGCGCAGGAGCGTGGTCTTGCCGGAGCCCGAAGGTCCCACGATCGCCGTCGTTCCGCCCCTGGCGACGGAGAGGTTGACGCCCTTGAGTACGGCCTGGGAGCCGAAGTTCTTGGTGACCGCGTCGATTTCCAGGTGGCTGTTGGTGCTGGTGGCCACGGAGGCCGCGATCCGCGGCTCAGGGAGACGGGAGAGGGCCTCACGCGACGGGTGAATATCGGTCACTGTCCGGCTACTTTCTTGGACTGCTGGAAAAGGAGGTAGGTCATGGGCGCCGAGATCAGGATCATCAGCAGCGCGTACGGGGCGGCGCCGGCGTAGTCGATCTCGCTGCTCTTGCTCCAGAACTCGGTGGCGAGCGTGCGGGTTCCGTTGGGCGAGAGCAGCAGGGTGGCCGTGAGCTCGTTGACAATCCCCAGGAACACCAGGGCAGCGCCGCCGGCCGCGGCGGGGGCCGTCAGGCGCAGCGTGACGCGGAGGAAGGCCAGCAGGGGCGGCTTGCCGAGCGCCTGGGCGGCCTCGTCGAGTTCCTTCGGCGCCTGGGACAGCCCGGAGCGGATGTTCACCAGGGCCCGCGGGAGGAACAGCAGCACGTAGGCCGCGATCAGGAGCCCCGAGGTTTGGTACATGCTGGGGATCATCCGGATGCTCACGGTCACGAACGCCAGGCCCACCACGATCCCGGGCATGGAGCTGGTGATGTAGTTGGACAGCTCCAGGGACTTGCTGAACCAGCCGGGACGCCGCACGGCCAGGTACGCCATCGGGAAGGCGACCAGCGTGGTGACGACGGCCGCTCCGAGGCCGTAGGCCAGGGTCTGCAGGAGGGCCGGCATGAACTCCTCGGCGGCCCAGACCTCCGGGCCGCCGAGCGACGATCCAGCGCAGCACGAACGTCAGCGGCAGGCCGAAGGCCAGTCCGGTGAGGGCGATCAGCGACAGCTGGGCGGGGACCTGGTAGGCGTGCAGGGGCAGGCGCAAGGCGCGCGCCTGGGCGCCCGAGCCGATCCTGGCGTACCGGGCGCTGCCGCGGCTGCGGACCTCCACGAGCAGCAGGATCAGGCACAGGAAGACCAGGACGCTGGCCAGCATGTTGCCCGCGGTCCCGTTGAAGGTGGATTGGTACTGCACCATGATCGCGGTGGTGAAGGTGTCGAAGCGGATCATCGCGAAGGCCCCGTATTCGGCCAGCAGGTGCAGCGCGACCAGCAGCCCGCCGCCGGTCATGGCGATGCGCAGCTGCGGCAGCACCACGCGGAAGAAGGCGCGCCAGGCGCCGAGCCCGAGGGACGCGGCGGACTGCTCGATTGCCGGGTCCAGGCGGCTGAGCGTCGCGGCAGCCGGAATGTACACGAGCGGGAAATAGGACAGGGTGGCGATCAGGACCCCGGACCACAGCCCGCCGAGGGAGGGCACTGCGGAAACCCAGGCATAGCTGTTGACGAAGGCGGGGATGGCCAGCGGGGCGGCGAGCAGCACGGCCCACCACTTGCGGCCCACCAAGGTGGTGCGTTCCACGAGCCACGCGCCGCCGACGCCGAGGACCAGGCACAGCGGCACGGTCACCACGGTCAGCAGCACAGTGTTCAGCAGCAGTTCGCCCACCCGCGGGCGGACGATCAGGGACACGGCGGTGTCCCACCCGGTGGCGGCCGTCATGACGATCACGTACGCCAAGGGCACCAAGGAGAACAAGGCGATCAGGACCGCCATGATGGACACAACAGAAACGCCGAAAGGCGGGCGGGGGCGCTTGCCCCTGCCCGCCGTCGTGCGTGTCTCCGGACGTACCCGGGACCGCCAGCTTGCTAGTCACTGCCGTTACAGCAGTCCTGCCTGGGTCATCAGTTCGGTGACCTTGGCGGAATTGAGCTTGGCCGGATCCACGGTGGGGGCCTGCAGCTCCTTGAGCGGAACCAGCTTGTCGTTGGACGGTACGCCCGAGCCGACGGCGTACTCGAAGGAGGTGCCCTTCTGGAGCACTTCCTGGCCCTTCTTGCCGGTGATGAACTTCAGGAAGGACTGTGCTGCTTCTGCGTTCTTCGAGGACTTCAGCACGCCGCCGCCGGAGATGGAGACGAAGGCGCCCGGGTCCTGGTTCTTGAAGTAGAACGGCGTGACGTTATTGGAGTTCTCGCCGGTCTTGGCCTGGTCGCCGTAGTAGTAGTAGTGGTAGATCAGGGCGGCGTCCACTTCGCCGGCGTTGACGGCCTTCATGGCCGTGCTGTTGCCCTTGTAGGCCTTGGAGTTTTCCTTCATGCCCTTGAGCCATTCCTGGGTGACGGCCTCGCCCTTGAGTTCCAGCAGGGCCGAGACGATCGCCTGGAAGTCGGCGCCCGACGGCGAGGCGGCCCAGCGGCCCTTCCACTCGGGGTTGGCCAGGTCCAGCATGGACTTGGGCAGCTTGTCCTCGGTGATCTTGTTCTTGTCATAGACCAGCACGGTGGAGCGGGCTGCGATGCCGGTCCACTTGTTGGTGGAGGGGCGGAATTCGGCGGGGACCTGGTCCACGGTGGCCTTGTCCACGTCCGCGAAGAGGCCGGCGTTTTCCACCTGGGCCATGGCGGGGGAGTTCTCGGTGAGGAAGACATCCGCCGGCGAGGCCTGGCCTTCCTGGACGATCTGGTTGGACATTTCGGTGTCGTCGCCCTGGCGCAGCGTGACCTTGATGCCGGTTTCCGCGGTGAAGGCGTCCACCCACTCCTTGGTCAGGGACTCGTGCTGGGCGTTATAGACCGTGATCTCGCCGGCCTTGCCGTCGGAGGCTGCGCTGCTGCCGGCCGGAGAGGATGAACCGGAGCCGCAGGCCGCCAGGCCCAGGGCGGCAGTGGCGGCCAGGGCGATGCCCGCCAGTGCGTTGTTGCGGATCTTCATGGGGCTACTTTCTGCAAGGAAGTCGTCGTAGGTGCCCTCACCCCCGTGAGCGGGGAAGTTAGGGCATGCTCACTAAGAAAGACTGTAGGTTAGCCAAACCTAAGCAACCAACCTGAGGCGCCGTTAAGTGATCAGGATCACATGAATTACGAAACTATTGCGTGACGTAATTGGCGCCCGCTGTGGGGGTCCTTACGGGGTCCCGTAACGGGGTCCTGTTACGGGGCGGCGGGCGCGGCGATCGACGCGGCCGCCTCCAGCACCATCCAGGCCTGGAGCTGTGTGGACAGTTCGACGGCGGCGCCCTCCGGGTAGCTGCGGCGCGCCGGCAGATCGGTGCGGTCGGAGAAGACCAGATGGCTGCCCGGGCGGGCGAGGCGGTCCTGCGGCGGGAGGATCCGGCGGCCTTCCCAGAGGGCCTCGGCCGTATTGTTCACGAGCGACGCCGCCGTGGCGCGGGTCTCGGCGGGCAGCCGTTCGTCGAGGGCGGCCAGGGCCAGGTAGCGGACGAGGATGCCGGTGAAGAGGCCGCCGTCGCCCGTGCCCTCGCAGCGCAACACCTCGGCGGTGCGACCCAGCAGCGGCGCCGGCTGCGTGAGGCTGCGCGCCACGGCCTCCACCAGCGCGGCCGCCCGCCCGAGGTTCGCCTCGCCCCCGAGCTCCAGCAGGGCGCCGAGGACCGGCCCCTGGTTGTAGGTGTAGATGGTCTCTTCCAGGAGCACGTCACCCGTCCCGGATATCCGCAGGCCGTCCCGGTACAGGCCCTGTCCGGGCTCGTAGAGGCGGGCATCCAGCCAGTCGAGCAGCGCCTGCGCCTTGGCCGGGTTGCCCGTCCGCGCGTAGTACAGGGCCACCGGGGCGGTAGCGGGCGTGTTCTTGAAGTCGCGCTTCGTGCTCCAGAAGGTGCCGCCGCCTAGATCGTCCGTGGAGGCGGAGTCGAACTGCAGTGTCAGGCTCTGCAGGACCTTGGCGTTGCGCTCCCGGCCGGTGTGTTTGCGGGAGTCCTCGGCGAGCTTGTCCAGCCGGAGCGTGGCCAATGCCAGCCAGGCCATGTCGTCGTAGTAGTTGTTGACCACCTTGAGGAAGTTGCGCAGCCGGATGCCCGTGACGAGCCGGGAGGCGAGCCGGCCGGCGCTGGGCCGGTTCTCGCCGTCGAACTTGGCTCCCGGACGCTCCGGCGAACCCAGTTCCCGGCGGCCGGCGTCCACGAGGCAGTCCAGATAATGCGCCTGCCACCAGTAGTGCCAGGGCCCGGACAGGTTCTTCACCCGGCCGGAGGGCCGAAGGACGGCGCCGATGTGGGTCCCCGGCAGGAAGAACAGCCGCTGCCCGAAAAGCCTTGTCACCGAGCGGGCGGCCTCGTCCGCGCGGAAGGACCAGTTGGGGGCGGAAGCGTCTGCTCGGGTCATGCCTCAAGCCTAATCGCGGGACCTCTTCCGACGGCGATCGTGACGGCGCCGTGAAGCGGTCCGGGCAACGGTGCGGGCAATGGTGCTGTGGAGGGTGCGGGCAAAGGTGCGGAATGTCCGCATTCCAGTTAACATTCACTAACTAATGTTCCCTGCGGGTCGCTGCTGCCAGCGCCGCCTGCGTCGAGGCTTCGCGGCCGGGGTTCGGTTCCACATCAAGGAGGATGTATGGACATCAAGGGTACTGTCGCGCTGATTACGGGCGGGGCCTCGGGTCTCGGAGCTGCCACGGCCAGGCGCCTGTTCGACGCCGGCGCGTCGGTGGTGCTCGTGGACCTGCCGGGTTCCGCCGGGGACGCCTTTGCCGCCGAACTGACCGCTTCCGCCGGCGATCCTGCCGGAGGCGGCCGTACCGCCGTCTTTGTCCCCGCCGACGTCACCGACGAGGCACAGGTGCAGGCCGCCGTCGAGGCCGCCTCCGCCCTGGGCCCGCTGCGCATCGTGGTGAACTGCGCGGGAATCGCCACCCCCGGCAAGGTCCTGGGCCGCGACGGCGTGCTGCCCCTGGAGACCTTCAACCGCGTCATCCAGATCAACCTCGTGGGAACCTTCAACGTGATCCGCCTCGCCGCGGCCGCGATGGCCGCCACGGAGCCCGCCACCACGGAGCTCGGCGGTCCCGAGCGCGGCGTCATCATCAACACCGCCTCCGTTGCCGCGTTCGACGGCCAGATCGGCCAGCCCGCCTACGCCGCCTCCAAGGGCGCCGTGGCCGCCATGACGCTGCCGATCGCCCGCGAACTCGCGCGCTCGCTGATCCGGGTGGTCACCATCGCCCCGGGGATCTTCGAGACCCCCATGATGGCCGGGCTGCCGCAGGAGGCGCAGGACTCGCTGGGCCGGCAGGTGCCGCACCCCTCGCGGCTGGGCCGCCCCGCCGAATACGCGAACCTCGCGGCGCACATTGTGGACAACGCCATGCTCAACGGCGAGACCATCCGCCTCGACGGCGCCATCCGCATGGGCCCGAAATGACCGGTCCCGAAATGACCGGGCCCGAAATGACCGGGACAGGGCCGGCCGCCACGGCCGCACCGTCTGTGGCCGCACCATCAACGGCTGGCCTGCCCACTGCCGACTTCTTCGACTACGAATCCCTGCTCAGCGCCGCGGAGCAGGCGAAACTGTCCGAACTGCGGGAGTTCCTGGCGGCCGAGGTCGCCCCGTTCGCCACGGACTGGTGGAACAAGGCCGAGTTCCCGTCCCACATCCTGCCCAAGCTGGCAGCCCTGGAGCTCAGCGCGCCCGCCCAGCGCGGCTACAGCAACCTGTTCGCCGGGATCGTGATCGCCGAGATGACCCGGGTGGACACGTCGCTCGCGACCTTCTTCCTGGTCCACCATGACCTCTTCGTGGAGTCGCTCTACGGCTTCGGCTCGGACGAGCAAAAGGCGCGCCTGCTCGACGACGCGGCGAACCTGCGCACCACGGGCGCCTTTGCGCTCACCGAACCGGAGCACGGCTCGGACGTCGCCGGCGGCATGGAAACCCGGGCCCGGCGGGTCCCCGGCGGCGCGGCCGACGGCGGCGATGCCTGGGTGCTCAACGGCGCCAAACGCTGGATCGGCAACGGGACGTTTTGCGACTACATGCTGGTCTGGGCCCGGGACGAGGCCGACGGCGGCATCCGCGGCTTCATCGTCGACGCCACCTTGCCCGGCGTGAGCCGGAGCCGGATCGAGAACAAGATTGCGCTGCGCACGGTGCAGAACGCGGACATCGTCTTCACCGACGTCCGCGTGGCCGAGGCGGACCGCTTCGCCGGCATCAGCAGCTTCGAGGACACCAACGAGCTCCTGCGCGGCTCCCGGATCATGGTGGCCTGGCAGGGCGTGGGGCAGCAGCTCGCGGCGTTCGACGTCGCCCGGCAGTACGCCGTCGAACGCCAGCAGTTCGGCCGGCCGCTGGCGAAGTTCCAGCTGGTCCAGCAGCAGCTGGTGACCATGCTCGGCAATGCCGTGGCCAGCATGGGCATGATGGTCCGGATCGCGCAGCTGCAGGAGCAGGGTGCCGCGGACATGCCGCAGGTGGCGCTCGCCAAGTCCTATGTCAGTGCCCGGATGCGCGAAACCGTGGCGATGGGCCGGTCCCTGCTGGGCGGCAACGGGATCGTCACCGACTACCGGATGGCCAAGATCTTCTCCGACGCCGAGGCGATCTACACCTACGAGGGCTCGTTCGAGATCAACACCCTGATCGCGGGGCGCGCCGTCACCGGGGTGTCCGCGATCGTCTAGAAGACCGTTTAGAAGACCCCGGGTTCCTTCTCGCCGGCCGTGATCCGGTAGTCCAGGCTGTTGTTCTTCACCGGCATGGGGCAGGTGCCGTACGGGGTGAAGGCGCTGGGGTAGTTGATGGCGCGGTTGAAATCCAGGATCACCGTGCGGTTTCCCGCAGCATCGACGCGGGGCCGGGCGGTGGAGACCTTGCGCCACTCATCCGTGCTTTCCCCGTTGGTCTCGTCGTGGAACGTCACGGTCAACGCGCCGAGCTTTTCCTCTTCGGCGTGCAGATGGAACTCGTGGTCCGAGCCGGGGAGCCGGAAGACGAGCTCGCCGACCGAGCGGTGGATCCCGTCCACCAGCGGGTTGGCGGTGCCGATCGGCACGTCCACGGGCTCGGGATAGGGCACGAACCGGGCCTCGATGACGAGGTCCGGCCGAAAATCAAAGGTTGGCACGCCGTCGAACCCGGTGAACACCGGTGACTGGGAGTCCCGCGTGCGGATGGCGTACTTGCCCGCCCGCATGGCGAGCTCCACCACCACCTGGCGGCCGTCGTCGCCGCCGTACTGTACCCACATCAGCGATTCCTCGTCCGCGAGCACGGCGCTCATGGTGCCGTCCACGGGTTCGCCGGTTTCCACGAGGGTCAGGCCGTCGGGCGCCGCCGCGGTGAGGAAGGCCGCCGTGCCGTCGGTGGACCAGAGTCCCGGGGCGAGCTCGACGCCGGCCGGCCGGTCCTCAAGCCACTGGAAGGAGGTCAGCGTCAGCCAGCCGTGCGGCGCCGGCAAGGGCCGTGTCGCGGCTGTTCCGGAAGCGCTGCCAGCGGGCAAGCTGCGGGTCCGTCACTGAATCAGTTGCGGGCTTCGATCCAGGCCCGGGTTCAGGAGCGGTCATGGGCACCTCCAGGGGTATCAGCCCAACTAGCTAGCAGCAGGGGCCGTTTTGAGGCCTGAAAACGGCCCCTGCTGCGAGTCAGTTGGGAGTGGGTGGAATTCTGAGGCTGGCCGCCACGAGTTGGGCTGCCGTGGACCCGGCTGCGGCGGCCGCGGCGGGGTCGCCGTCGAGCACCCCGCTGGCCAGTCCGCCGTCGAGCAGCAGGGTCAGGCTGCGGGCGAGCTGGTCCGGGTCCCGCGCGCCGGCGCGGGCGGCCAGGTCCCGGATCCAGGCGCGGATCTGCTGCTTGTGGGCCACGGTCCGGTCGTGGACCCGGGTGCCGGCGGCTGACTCGGCGGCCGCGTTGATGAAGGCGCAGCCGCGGTAGCCGTCGCGCCGGCACGCGGTTGTCAGGGCATCGAACAGGCCCACGAGCTGCGCGGCCGGCTCGTCCCCGGCAGCCTCGGCGGCGGCGTGAAGCTGCCCGGTCCAGACGCCGTCGACCTTCTCCAGGTACGCCAGGATGAGGTCGTCCTTGGCCGGAAAATATTTGTAGAACGTGGCCTTCGCGACGCCGGACTCGGCGATGATCGTATCGATGCCGGCGGCCCGGAAACCGTGCGCGTAAAAGAGCCGGAAGGCCGTGTCAAGGATCTTCTCCCTGGCTTGCCCGGCGGGGGTGCGGGCAGCCGGCGGTGCGGTGGCTGCTGGCAGAGTCATGACACCATCGTACACAGACAAGTCTGTCTATGCCCGGGTCCAGCCATTCCGGTCACCCGCGAGCCCCCCGGCCATCGGCCCGCAGGCGCCCCGCGGGCCCGCGGCGGGGTTACGGGCGTGCGGCCAGGCCCTGCACGATCAGCCGCCAGACGTCCCGCAGCTCGGAGCCGATGGCCGGATCCGCCCATTCCGCCGCGTGCAGCGGGTGGTGGAACCGTGCTGTCGCGTACAGGACGGCACGGCCGGCCGTTGCCGGATCCGCGACGGCAAACTCGCCCCTGCCCACGCCGTCGGCAATGATTTCCGTGAGCTGGGCGGCCAGATGCCCAACGTGGACCGCCACGACATCCCGGGCCTCGGTGGTCAGCTGGCTGAACGTGGCAAACAGCTCGGGATCGTTCAGCGCCATGCCCTGCTTGATGGCCGCGAGCCGTTCCAGCCAGCGCAGGAGGCGTTCCGCCGCCGGGCCATCCGTATCCCGGGCCGGATCCAGCGGCTCCGCGAGCCGATCCAGCCAGCGCCGGGCCACCGCGTCCCGCAGCGCCACCTTCGTGGGGAAGTGCCGGTACACGCTGCCGTGGCTGACGCCGAGGGCCTTCGCGACGTCCACCACTGTGGCTTTGGCCGGTCCGAAGCGCCGCAGCACGTCTTCGGCGGCGTCGAGGATGCGTTCTTCCGTCAGGACGACGGCGGCAGGGGTCACCGGCGTTCGCTGTCGAGCATGGCCATCTGGCCGGCGTCGTAACGCGTGCCCGCGGCGGCGTCGGCCGGGACGGCGGCCTCGATTTCCGCAAGGTCCGCGCCGGAGAGGACCAGGCCGGCTGCTCCCAGCGATTCGGTGAGCCGTTCGCGGCGGCGGGCGCCGACGAGGGGGACGATGTCTTCGCCGCGGGACAGGACCCAGGCGATGGCGAGCTGGGCCACGGTGGCGCCCTTGCGGTCCGCGATGGCGCGCAGCCGTTCGACGAGTTCGAGGTTGTGCTGCAGGTTCTCGCCGGAGAAGCGGGGCAGGTGGGCGCGGAAGTCGCGTCGGTTCCCGGTTCCGGCGGCGGGCCAGTGACCTGACACCAGCCCGCGGGACAGCACGCCGTACGCGGTGATGCCGATGCCAAGTTCGCGGGCCGTCGGCAGGATGTCCTGCTCGATGCCCCGTGAGATCAGGGAGTATTCGATCTGCAGGTCGGAGACCGGGTGAACGGCGCTGGCGCGGCGCAGGGTATCGGCGCCCACTTCGGAGAGGCCGATGTGGCGGATGAGGCCCTGCTGCACGAGCTCGGCCAGGGCGCCCATGGTTTCTTCCACGGGCACGGCCGGATCCAGGCGGGTGGGCCGGTAAATGTCGATGTAGTCGGTGCCGAGGCGCCGCAGGCTGTAGGCCAGGAAGTTCTTGACGGCGGCGGGACGGGTGTCCACGCCGTTCCATCCTCCCCGGGCGTCGCGCAGAGCGCCGAATTTCACGCTGATCAGGGCGTTTTCGCGCCGGCGGCCGCGGAGCGCATCACGCAGCAGCATTTCGTTGTGGCCCATGCCGTAGAAGTCCCCGGTGTCCAGCAGGGTCACGCCGGCGTCGAGTGCGGCGTGGATCGTGGCGACGCTCTCGGCGTCGTCCGCGGGGCCGTAAAGATCGGACATGCCCATCAGTCCGAGACCGATGGGGGCGGTGCTGGGACCCGTGGAGCCCAGGGTGCGGGTGGTGCCGAGGGTGGAGGTTGTCATGGAATGAGACTACAACAATCAGCTGACAGATTTCAATCTTTGTCAGTCTCACGGCCTCCCTTCCCGGGGAGAGGTGATTCCTGTTGCCGTAGACAGACCTGTCTGATAGCGTCGTGCCCACACGTAGACGAACCTGTCTACTCCACCGTTTTGGAACGAGGACGCCATGAAGATTGCAGTACTGGGAACGGGTATGGTTGGGCGCACGATTGCCGGCGCGCTGGCAGGCCTGGGGCACGATGTCGTGATCGGAACCCGCGACCCGAAGGCAACGCTCGCCCGGACCGAGCCGGACATGATGGGCACCGCGCCGTTCGCCCAGTGGCATGCCGCGAACACCGGAATCGGCGTCGCCGCCTTTGCCGAGGCCGCTGCCGGCGCCGAGCTGATCGTCAACGCCACCCACGGCGGCGGGTCCCTGGCTGCGCTGTCCGCCGCGGGCTCCGGAAACCTCGCCGGCAAGATCATCATGGACATCGCCAACCCGCTGGACTTCTCGCAGGGCATGCCGCCGTCGCTGAACCCGGTGAACACGGACAGCCTCGGCGAGCAGATCCAGCGGGCCTTCCCGGAGGCCCGGGTGGTGAAGACCCTCAACACCATGACGGCCTCGGTGATGGTGGATCCGGCGCGGGTGGCAGGCGGCGATCACTCGGTCTTCGTCTCGGGGAACGACGCCGACGCGAAGGCCGCCGTGACGGAACTCCTGAAGGGCTTCGGCCACCGCGACGTGATCGACCTTGGCGACATCACGACTGCCCGCGGCGCGGAAATGCTCCTGCCGATCTGGCTGCGGCTCTGGGGCGCACTGGGCACCGGGGAGTTCAACTTCAAGATCGCGCGGTAGGTCCCGGAAGGGTCTGACACTATCTGAGACGGAATTCCAGCCGGGAGTGCCTGCGGGTAACATCCCATGGGAAGAAGTAATCAGGCTCACAGTATCCAGCGCAGTGTACGAGCCACGTCGAACCCTCGAAAGATAGTTTCCATGGCTGACACTGCAATGCATTCCGACACCGATCTTGCCGCCGAACTCCGGGCTGATGTCCGCCGCGTCTCCACCCTCCTCGGCGAATCCCTGGTCCGCCAGCACGGGCCGGAGCTCCTGGACCTCGTCGAGCAGGTGCGCCTGCTGACCAAGGAATCCAAGGAGGCCGCCCGGGGCGGGGCCGACGCCACCGGGCCGTGGAGCTCGTACGACGTCGTCGCCCAGGTCCGTGAACTGCTCGGCTCCCTGCCGCTCGAGCAGGCCACGGACCTGGTCCGCGCCTTCGCGTTCTACTTCCACCTGGCGAACGCCGCCGAGCAGGTCCACCGGGTCCGCGGGCTGCGCACCCGGCAGGAAAAGGACGGCTGGCTCGCCAAAGCGGTCGAGGAGATCGCGGACCAGGCCGGCAACTCCGTGCTGCAGGAAGTCGTCAACGAGCTCGATGTCCGTCCCATCTTCACCGCCCACCCCACCGAGGCCTCCCGCCGCTCGGTGCTGGACAAGATCCGCCGGCTCTCGGACATCCTCTCCGAGTCGACGGCGGAAGGCACGTCCGCGCGCCGCCGCCAGGACCGCCACCTGTCCGAAGTGATCGACCAGATGTGGCAGACGGACGAGCTCCGCCAGGTCCGGCCCACCCCCGTGGACGAGGCCCGCAACGCCATCTACTACCTCACCGGGATCCTCAGCGACGCCATGCCGGAAATGCTCTCGGACCTCTCCGAGCTGCTCGCCGAGCACGGCGTCACGCTCCCGTCGGAGAAGGCGCCGATCCGCTTCGGCTCCTGGATCGGCGGCGACCGGGACGGCAACCCCAATGTCACCGCCGCCGTCACGCGCGAGATCCTCCAGATCCAGAACCAGCACGCCGTGCGGATCAGCATCGGCCTGATCGACGGACTCATCTCCATCCTGTCCAACTCGACCGCGCTGGCCGGGGCGGACCAGGAACTCCTGGACTCGATCGACGTCGACCTCAAGAACCTGCCTGGCCTGGACCGCCGCGTCCTCGAGCTGAACGCGCAGGAGCCGTACCGGCTCAAACTCACCTGCATCAAGGCCAAGCTGATCAACACCGGCCGGCGGGTCGCCGCCGGATCCGCGCACGAGCCCGGCCGCGACTACACCGCCACCGCGGAGCTCCTCGCCGAACTCGGCCTGCTGGAACGGTCGCTGCGCAACCACCACGCCGCGCTTGCCGCCGACGGCGCCCTGTCCCGGGTCCGCCGCGCCATCGCCTCCTTCGGCCTGCACCTGGCCACCCTGGACATCCGCGAGCACGCCGACCACCACCATGACGCCGTCGGGCAGCTCATGGACCGCCTCGGCGGCCCCGGCGTCCGGTACGCCGAACTCAGCCGCGCCGAGCGGCTCGAGGTGCTGGGCTCCGAGCTCGCGTCCCGGCGCCCGCTCTCCGGCCACCCGATCAAGCTCGACGGCGTCGCCGACGGCACGTACGACGTCTTCCGGGAGATCCGGCGCGCCCTGCGCACCTACGGCCCCGACGTGATCGAGACCTACATCATCTCCATGACCCGCGGCGCGGATGACGTCCTGGCCGCGGCCGTGCTGGCCCGCGAGGCCGGTCTGGTCAGCCTCTTCGGCGAGGCGCCCTACGCCAAGATCGGCTTCGCGCCGCTGCTGGAGACCGTGGACGAGCTCCGCGCCTCGGCCGAGATCGTGGACCGGCTGCTCTCCGATTCGTCCTACCGCGAACTGGTCCGGCTGCGCGGCGACGTGCAGGAAATCATGCTTGGCTACTCGGACTCCAACAAGGAATCCGGCGTCATGACGAGCCAGTGGGAAATCTACAAGACCCAGCGCAAGCTCCGGGACGTGGCCGCGAAGCACGGCGTCCGGGTGCGCCTCTTCCACGGCCGCGGCGGCTCCGTGGGCCGCGGCGGCGGACCGACCTACGACGCCATCATGGCCCAGCCCAACGGCGTGCTCGAGGGCGAGATCAAGTTCACCGAGCAGGGCGAGGTCATCTCGGACAAGTACTCCCTGCCGGAGCTGGCCCGCGAAAACCTCGAGCTCTCCCTCGCCGCGGTGCTGCAGGGCTCGGCGCTGCACCGCACGCCGCGTACCTCGGAGGATCAGCGCGTGCGCTACGGCCACGTCATGGAGACCGTCTCCGACGCCGCGTTTGCCCGCTACCGCACGCTGATCGAAGACCCCGACCTGCCTGCCTACTTCATGGCCTCCACCCCGGTGGAGCAGCTGGGGTCCCTGAACATCGGCTCGCGCCCGTCCAAGCGGCCCGATTCCGGCGCCGGGCTTGAGGGCCTGCGGGCCATCCCGTGGGTCTTCGGCTGGACGCAGTCACGGCAGATCGTTCCGGGCTGGTTCGGTGTGGGCTCCGGCCTCAAGGCCGCGCGCGAGGCCGGGAACTCGGCCCAGCTCAAGGAGATGATCGAGGGCTGGCACTTCTTCCGCTCCGTGCTGTCCAACGTGGAGATGACCCTGGCCAAGACGGACATGGACATCGCCGGCTACTACGTCTCCACCCTGGTGCCGGAAGAGCTGCACCACCTGTTCCGCGCCATCCGGGCCGAGTATGACCTCACCGTCGCGGAGATCCAGAACCTCACCGGCGAGCACGTGATCCTCGACGCCCAGCCCACCTTGAAGCGCTCCCTGGAGATCCGCGACCAGTACCTGGACCCGATCAGCTACCTGCAGGTGGAACTGCTGCGCCGCGTCCGGGCCGAGGCCGGGGCGAGCATCTCCGGCGCCGAGATCGACGAGCGCCTCCAGCGCGCCATGCTGATCACCGTCAACGGCGTCGCCGCCGGGCTGCGCAACACCGGGTAGCCTGCACGCCCCGCGCGGGCCCCCCGCTCCCTTCACGTGTGGCCACGCGGGAGCCGTGCGCGACGGGGGGGCGGAGCGGTAGGGTTGTTCCATGCCGTCGTTCCAGACCAGACTGAAGATCACCGGACTCAAGCCGGGCACCCCGCCGGAGGCCGTCATGGCCGCGGCCATCGAGGCGCTCGGGACGCGGCACCACGTCGAATCGCACCAGCTTGAGCTCGCCGGCGGCGTCCCGCAGCTGAACCTGCGCTTCCTGGTCGATGCCACCGCCTACTCCGCCGAGAACCGCCAGGCGCTCGAATCGGCAGCCATGATGCGCGACGCCGTCGAACAGGTTGCGCTTACCGGAACACTCACGGTGCTGCGCCGCAACCGCGGCCGCTGGGCGCCTGTCTAGAAGTCGAGGCGTCTAGAAGTCGAGTTCCTCGTCCGGATCGCTCGCGGCAGAATTCACGGGGGAGCGGCTGCCTCGCCGCCGCGTCACGATCACGCCCAGGACGGCCCCAATCGCCAGCCCGACGCCGACGCCGATCAGGGAGCTCGCCCAGAACGGGAGCCCGGTGGCCGAGCCCGTGAAATAGCCCAGCGCCACGGACCAGCTGGCCCAGAGCAGGCCGCCGATGGCCGCGCAGAGACTGAACCCGCGCGTCGAGACGTTGGCGATGCCCGCCGCGGCCGTCGTGGCCAGCCGCCCTCCCGGGATGAAACGGACGCCAATGATCGCGCCATAGGTGGAGGACCTGCCCGCTTTCGCGATCGCCGCGTGCACAGCCGCGTGGAACTGCAGGCCCCATTTCCAGCGGTCGAGCACGTGGCTCAGCCGCCGCTTGAACAGCTGGAAGACGAGCAGATCCCCAAGCCACGAGGACACGGCGGCGAGGAGCACCACGAGGAAGCCGTTGACGCGGCCCTCCGCGGACAGTGCGCCGCCGGTGATGACGAGCATTTCTGAGGGGACGGGCGGGAAAATGGCGTCGCCGATCACGAAGGGGAAGATCCAGAAATAGAGTGCGGAACCCCAGCTGTCCGCGTTTCCCAAGTCCATGGGCACAAGGTACCGCACTTCCGGCCGCTAGCGGGCTTCGCTCAGTTCCAGTCCGCTGCGGTATTCCACCGGGCGCCCCGAGATGGGGTCGGTGAAGCGGATCCCGCGGGCCAGGAGCTGCAGCGGCCTGGAGTAATCGTCCGGGGCCTTGTCCAGCAGTTCCGGGTAGAACGCATCGTTGACGATCCCCAGCCCCAGCGAGGCCATGTGCACGCGAAGCTGGTGGGTCTTCCCCGAGTGCGGCTCCAGCCGGTACAGCGCACGACGCCGGGATCCGCCGTCGGGCTCTCTGCCGGGTTCGCTCGTGTGAGGCGTGCCGGCCTGTTCCGTCGGCCGGTCAAACGTCCGCAGCCGTTCGATCCGGGTCTCCGCGTTGGGTTCGCCGTCAATCACCTCGGCGAGCAGGTAGCTGCGGGACTTGGTCATCCGGTTGCGCACCACCACGGGGAAGTCCACCGCGGGATGGCCCGGGGCCGGCTCGGCGGCGGACACGCACTCGTATTCCTTCTGGACCTGGCGCTTTTCGAAGAGCACCTGGTACTTGCCCCGGGTCTCGGGGTTCGTGGAGAGCAGCAGGATGCCGGCTGTCATGCGGTCGAGGCGGTGCATGGGGATCAGGTCCGGGAGGCCGAGCTGGTTCCGGAGCCGGACCAACGCCGATTCCTGGATGTACGTCCCGCCGGGCGTGGTGGGCAGGAAGTGCGGCTTGTCCACGACCAGCAGATGATCGTCCTGATGCAGGATGTTCAGCTCCACCGGGATCCGGGTCTCCGGCGGCAGGGTGCGGTAGTACCAGATGAAGGTGTGGTCCTGCAGCGGCGTGGTGCGGTCCAAGGCCACCCCGGCCTCGCCGACGATCTCCCCGGCGTCGAACCGGTCCTCGATACCCTGGGGATCGATGTGCCCCCAGCGGTGCATCATGTAATCCAGCGCCGTGTCCCAGGGCCCCTCGTCCGGCAGGCGAAGGCGCGTTGCGTTGACGCCGTCGCGCACGGGGAGGGGGGATTGCATCACCGGACCATTCTACGTGTCCGCCCCTTCCGGCCGGTCTCCGGCCCCTCCCGGCCGGTCGCCCCGGGCCGTCCCGCCTCCCGGCCTGCCCGCTGTACTCCGGCACGCCCGGCCTGCCCCGGCCCTTCCGCCCACGCGCCCCGCTGCGCCTCCCAGTTCGCGGGAGACCTGCCCGGTCGCCGTAAGCGTCGGGCGACCTCGCACGCTTCCGGCGAACTCGTGGGACCGGCTCGCCAACCGCCGAACAGAAAAAAGTTCTTGACAAATAAAATTGTCGGTGGGCAGACTGGAAGCATGTTGGACATCGAAGTGATCGAGGATCCGGCCGCGGCGGAGGCTTCGCTGGACCCGATCCGGACACGGATTTTGCGCGAGCTCGCCGAGCCCGGATCCGCTACGCAGCTCGCCGCGAAGGTGGGCCTGCCGCGGCAGAAGGTGAATTACCACCTCAAGGCCCTTGAACGGCATGGGCTCGTCGAGCTCGTCGAGGAGCGGCGGCGCGGCAACGTCACCGAACGCATCCTGCGCGCGACGGCGGCGTCGTACCTGATTTCGCCGGCGGCGCTGGCCTCCGTGGCGCCGGACCCGCACCGGTTCTCGGACCGCTTCTCGGCCTTCTGGCTGCTGGCGCTCGCCGCCCGCATGGTCCAGGAGATGGGCCAGCTGATCGCCGGCGCGGCCGCGGCCAAGCAGAAACTCGCCACCTTCGCCATCGACGGCGAGATCACCTTCCGTTCGGCGGCGGACCGGGCAGCCTTCGCCGAGGAGCTCGGCGTCGCCGTGACCCGGCTCGTGGACAAGTACCACGACGGCGGACCGGACCTCCCGGCGGGTTCCCGGCCGGCGGGGCGCAAGCACCGGCTCGTCGTCGCACTCCACCCGTCACTCAAGGCGCCGGCATCCAAGGCGGCGCATGCGGCCCCACAAACGGCAGCCCCGGCAACAGACAAACCCGCAAGCGACAAACCCACAAGCTAAGGAGCAGGACAATGACTGACAAGCGGAACTTCGAAATCGTCTGCGACACCGAACTGCCCGGCACTCCGGAGCGGGTGTGGGAGGCCGTCACCAAGGACACCCCGGCCTGGATGTTCCCCACGGACCAATGGCCGGCGGTCCGGACCGTGGATGAGTACCCCTCCCATCTGGTGTCCCGGATGGACGGCCCGGATGGCTGGTTCAACCAGCTGGAGCACGTTTTGGAACCGCTCGACGGCGGCCGGGCGCGGTTGCACTATGTCCACAGCGGCATCTTTGCGGACAACTGGGATGAGCAGTACGACGGCGCCAGCAAGCACACGGTGTTCTATCTGCACACCCTGGGCCAGTACCTGAAGTATTTCGACGGCAAGCCCGTAGTCTTCACAGACATCCAGGCGCCCGCCGCGTCGCAGACCCTGGACGGCTTCGACCGGCTTAGGAATGCCCTTGGCGTCGCCGGCTCGGCCCAGGGCGACACGGTGGAACTGGAGCTCGACGGCGTCGGGCCGCTGACCGGCGAAGTGGACTTCTCCAACGAGAACTTCCTCGGGCTGCGGACCGCGGACACGATGTACCGCTTCTTCGGGCGCAACGCGTTCGGGGCACCGGTGGGCATGACCGTGCACGACTTCAGCGGCAGCGGGGACACGGCGGCGACGGCGAAGGCCTGGGTCGGGTTCCTGGAAAAGGTCTACGCCTAGGTCCGCGACGCGCATCCTGTCTGGCGACGCGCACATGCCCTGTCGACACCCGGATTCGGGCGTCGGCAGGGCATGTGTGCAGCGGAGCAAAGAACGGGCGTCGGCAGGGCGTGTGCGCAGCGCAGGAAAGTGCGGGCCGCGCCGGGGCCTTTGCGCAGCGCAGGAAAGAATCGGCGTCGCAGGACGGGACCGGGGGCCCGCCACGATACGGGAACTAGGCGATGGCCGCGGCCGGCGCGGCTGGCAGGTTGCGCCGCAGCTGCGGCGCGGCCTCGAGCCGGTCCTGGGCTGAGCGGAGGGCCAGCACTGCCGTCTCCAGTTGTTCCGGCGGCAGGGTGAACGGCAGCCGCAGGTATTGTTCGAACGCGCCGCCGACGCCGAACCGCGGCCCGGCGGCCAGCCGGATCCCGACGTCGGGAGCCACCACCGCGAGGGCGGTGCTGATCGGTGCCGGGAGGCGGCACCAGACGGACAGGCCGCCGTCGGGCCGTTCCGGTTCCCAGTCCGGCAGGTGCCTCGCGCATCAGTTCCAGCAGGGTGTCCCGGTTCTCGCGCAGCGCGGCGAGCCGGGCGGGGAGCGGCTCCGTCATGGCATTGACCAGGTGCGCCGCGGCGAGCTGTTCCACCACGGGCCCGCCGAGGTCCATGGTGGTGCGGGCGGCGGCGAAACGCTGGATGAGGGGTTCGCTGGCGCGGATCCAGCCGGTGCGCAGCCCGGCCCAGTGCGATTTGCTGAGTGAGCCGAGAGAGACCACCGCCGGGCTGAACGCGGCGACGGGGGTCGAGCGGGCGCCGTCGAGGTTCAGCTCCCGCAGCGTCTCGTCCACCACCAGCACGGTGTCCGACGCGGCGGCAGCCTTCACAAGGCGGCGCCGCTGGGAATCGGGCATCAGCCGCCCGGTGGGGTTGTGGAAGTCCGGCACCACGTAGGCCATCGCGGGACGCTGCTGCAGGAGCGCTGATTCCAGGGCCTCGATGTCCCAGCCGCCTGCGTCGTCGAAACCTGCGCCGCTGTGGGCCGGGCCGTCGAAAGCCTGTGGCCTGCTGGGCCTGCTGCGGGCATGGCCACGGGGACCGGGCGGCACCCCGCAGCCCGGATCGCGTCGAGGGCATTCGGGTAGCTCGGATGTTCCACAAGCACCTTGGTGCCCGACCGGCCGGCCAAGGTGCGGAGCACAATGTTCAGGGCATGCTGCGCGCCGGAAGTGACCAGAATCTGCCCGGCCGTCGTGGGAACCCCGGGCCGCGGTGTACCGTGCCGCGATGGCTTCGCGGAGCGGGCCGACGCCCAGGGCGTCGTAGCCGAAGCCCGGCAGCAGCGCGGGGAGTTCCGTCAGTGCCGCGGCAAAGGCCCGGTGCACCACCTCGCCGCTGGCGGGCAGCGAGGCGTAGGCCAGGTCCAGGATCCCGTCCGGCACGGCCAGCCCGGGAGCGCCGCTCAACCTCAGGGCGCCATCGCGGCCCCCGGCGTGCGCGGGCCCCTGGCCCGGGATGCAGCTCCGGCTGCGGCTGCCCTGGCCGCTGCTGAGGAAACCCTGCTCGCGCAGCAGGGCGTAGGCCGCGGTCACCGTGGTGCGGCTGATGCCAAGGGTCGCGGCCAGCGAACGCTCGCTCGGCAGGGCGACGTCCAGGGCGATGCGCCCGTCGAGGATGAGCAGGCGGACGACGTCGGCCAGCTCGCGGTAGGCGGGGGCGGCGCCAACGTTCCACTCGCCCAGCAGACGGGCGAGCGACCCCGGAGTCAGAGAGATGGGCATGTAGCCAGTATTTCAAACTGGCTATGGATTGCAAGGCCAGTTTTCTTGGAAGATGGAGTCCATGTTGACCCGCAGACTCCTCCAGCTCCTGATCGGCCTCGCCATGTACGGCGTTTCCCTCGCCATGTTCATTCGAGCCAGCCTCGGCACGGCGCCGTGGGATGTGCTTCACCAGGGCTTGACGGCCAGAACAGGGCTCAGCTTGGGGACGGTGGTGGTCATTGTGAGCTTCCTGGTGCTGCTGCTCTGGATTCCGCTGCGGCAGTGGCCCGGCGTCGGAACCCTGTTCAACGCCGTGCTGGTGGGGGTCTTCGCGGATATCGGTCTGGCCCTGATTCCAGTGTTCTCGCATG
>CAWEPM010000008.1:0-214471 GCA_963810895.1 uncultured Actinomycetota bacterium | reverse complement strand
GGATCTGCAGTCCCGGATGAGCATCGCGATCTTCGGTGTGGGATCGGTCGACGCCGACTACCCCAGCCATGTCTATGCCGGCGGCTACCTCGATGAGGACGACCTGAACGTCCTCGCGAATTCCGATGTGGCGGGTGACGTCGCCACGGTGTTCTTCCGCGCCGACGGGTCCTCGGACGGCATCACGCTCAACGAGCGGTCCACCGGCCCCGACCTCGCCCAGCTCCGTAAGGTGCGGCGCCGCATCTGCGTGGTGTCCGGCGCCTCCAAGATCAACGGACTGAGGGTCTGTTCGAGGACCTGCCACTCGACCTGATCCTCGACGAAGCCAGCGCCCGCAGGCTCGTCCGGTTCGACGGACTGGGCTGACCGGCCGCGGCGCACGGTGACCCGATGCCGCAGACGGCAACCGCGGTCCGCCACTCGGGAGCACCAATGGGTAAAGTCAGTGTCATGAGAATCTCTCCCCGGCTGACCCTGAACAACGGCGTACTCATCGACCGGCTGGGGTTCGGGCTCGAACAAGGGCTCCCTCCGGCCGACGCCGCCAATCTGGTGACCATGGCCATCGAGGCCGGCTACCGCCACTTCGACTGCCGCCATGTACGGCAACGAGACCGGCGTCGGCAAGGGCATCGGTGCCCTGTCCGGATTTGAGGGCACCGGCGGCGGCCCGGGGAAACCGCACCGTACGTGTCCCGCGAGGACCTCTTCATCACCACCAAGGTCTGGAATGACGACCACGGCTACGACGCCACGATGCGGGCGTTCGACACCTCGATCTCCAACCTCGGACTGGAGTACATCGACCTCTACCTGATCCATTGGCCGTGCGCCCAGCGTGGCCTGTTCTCGGAGACGTACCGGGCCTTGGAGACCCTGTACCGCGAAGGCAAAGTCCGTGCAATCGGCGTCTGCAACTTCCAGCCGCAGCACCTGGAACCGGCTCCTGCAAACGGCCGAAGTGGTGCCGGCGGTCAACCAGATTGAACTGGCATCCCTGGCTGCAGCAGGACGAGCTGAGGGAAAAACACGAACTTCTGGGCATCCGCACCGAGGCGTGGAGTCCGTTGGGCCGCGGCCAGTGGCCCTGAAGGACCCGGTGATCCTTGCCGCCGAACACGACCGCACGCCGGCGCAGGTCATCCTCCGTTGGCACCTGCAGCTGGGCAACATCGCCATCCCCAAGGCCAGCTCGTTCGCGCGGATCCATGAAAACCGCGATGTCTTCGACTTTGAACTCTCGCCGCTGGACATGACGGAGATCGGCGCCCTCGAGCGCGGGTTCCGGACCGGCTCCCACCCCGACAACGTCAAATAGGATTCGAACCCATGGAACAAGTGGACACCGGGTCCTCACGCACGCCCCTGTTCAGCAGCGGACTCGCCGCCCGCACCCGGGCCGCGGCCGCGGAGGTTGACGGCACCTCAATTGCCTACTGGGTCTACGAACCCGTCCGGGTCACACCGGGGCAGATGCACGATCCTGGTGGTGCACGGGTTCCGCGGCGACCACCACGGCCTGCTCCGGGTCGCCGACCAGCTGACGGACATGCGCCTGATCATGCCGATCTTCCGGGCTTCGGCGGCTCGGCCGCCTTCGAGGACACCGAACACAGTGTTGCCGCCTACGGCCGGTTCCTCAGCGGCTTCATGGCCGCGCTGGGCCTGGGCCCGGACACCGTCCTGCTGGGACATTCGTTCGGTTCGATCATTGCCAGCCACTTCGTGGCCTCGACCAGGGCGTGGCCGAACTGATCCTGGTCAATCCCATCGCGGCGCCCGCCCTCGAGGGCCCCAAAGGCCTGATGACCAAGCTTGCGGTGTTCTACTACGAGGCCGCGCGCCTTCCCCAGCGGCTCGGACTGGCCCTCCTGCGCAGCCAGGCGATCGTTCGGGTGATGAGCGTGACCATGGCCAAGACCGGGACAGGGATCTCCGCCGGTTCGTGCACGCCCAGCACAGTTCCTACTTCTCCGCCTTCGCGGACCGGGACAGCCTGCTGCAGGCCTTCAAAGCCTCGGTTGGCAGCAATGTCTCCCAGGTGGCCGGCGAACTGACCCTGCCCGTGCTGCTGATCGCGGGCGAGAAGGACGAGATCGCCATGTGGCGGACCAGCACAAACTCGCGGCGCGGCTTCCGGACGCGACGCTGGAGGTCATACCCGGCGTCGGGCACCTGATCCACTACGAAACCCCCGAACCCGCCGCCCGCTATATCCGACGCTTCCTCAAGGACCACGCCGCATGGAACATTCTATCGATGCCCGCTTCACCCGGCTGGACCACCACGACGGCATCAGCCGCTACGGCGCCAGCCTGATCGCGGCGGCCGCCAAGATCGCCGACGTCTCGATGCTGATCAGCGACCCCCGCCAGCTCGCGCTCCTGCCGGACGTTCCCTACACCATCATCAACAGCCCGCTGTCCCCGGCCGAGCTCTTCGTGGCCGCCAGGGTCAACAAGCTGGGCGCGGACGTGGTGGTGTGCCCCATGCAGACCATGGGCAGCTGGGGCCGGAAGTACGCCCTGGCGCTGACCCTGCACGACCTCATCTACTACGAGCACCCCACCCCTCCCGGGTTCCTGCCGGCCCCCGTCCGGGTCCTGTGGCGCCTGTACCACAAAGCCTTCTGGCCCCAGCGGCTCCTGCTGAACCGGGCCGACATCGTCGCAACCATCAGCTCCACCACGGCGGCCCTGATCTCGAAGTACCGGCTCACCCGGCGCCCCGTCAGGATTGTCGGCAACGCCCCCCAGCACGGCCACACACCGCGCGACCCCGGGGCGGGGGCCGACAAGACGCTGCTCTACATGGGTTCCTTCATGCCCTACAAGAACGTGGAAACCATGATCCGCGGCATGGCGGAGCTGCCGGACATGACCCTCCACCTGTTGAGCCGCATCACCCCGGAGCGGCGGGCCGAACTCGAGGTCCTGGCTCCGCAGGGCGCAAACATCGTCTTCCACAACGGCGTGACCGACGCCGAGTACGAGACCCTCCTGGCGCGCACCACCGCCCTGATCAGCCTGTCCCGGGCCGAGGGCTACGGGCTGCCCCTCGTCGAGGCGATGTCCCACGGCACGCCTGTGATCGCCAGCGACATCCCGATCTTCCGGGAGGTCGGCGACGACGCCGTCAGCTACGTGCATCCCGACTCGCCGTCGGAGTTTGCCGAGGCGGTCCGCAAACTCGAGGACCCTGACCTGTGGAAGGCCCGCTCACGCCGGTCAGTGGAGCGGGCCGCCGACTTCAGCTGGGACGAGTCCGCGCGGCGGCTCGTGGCCGTCGCCGAAGAGGCCGTCGCGCTCCGGAACGGGTACAAGGGCTAGCCCGGGAACTGGAACTAGAGGACGTCCACTCCGTCGAGGCGCAGCTGCACGGGGTCGTCGCTGCGCTTGGCTGCGGCCGCGGCCTTGACGGCCCGCAGCACGGCCGTGACGTCCGCGGCCTGGGCATAGGGGATGAACAGCAGTGTCCGCACCTCCTCGCCGGAATCCCGCGGCGCAGTATCCCGTGGCGCTGGGCGTCCGGCCCCCGCAGCCGCCGGCAGCACGACCGGCGCCGGCCCGGCCGTCCGGAGGACGGTTCCTTGCGCCGCCAGGCGCTGTTGCACGGCCTCGGTGAAATGTCCGACGGCGGTCCGGCCGCCGGTGACGGAAGCGACGCGCACGGCGGGCGGCAACTGCAGCTCCTGCCGCAGCGCCAGTTCCCGGCTGGCGTACCCGGCAGGATCCCAGCGCAGCAGGGCGCCGACCCCGGCGGCGTCGTCGGCGGTAATGACCACCAGGCCGCCGTCGGGTGCCGGCCGCACCAGGGCCGCGGCGTTGAACCAGCGCCGGACCGCGTCCTCCCCCGCCCTCAGGTTTTCCCGGCGCAGCAGCGAGTCGCCGTCCAGCAGCAGCGCCGCGGCGTACCCGCCGGAGGCCACCGGCTCGGCACCGACTGTCGCAACCACGAGGGCCTTCGAGTCCGGAACGGTGGCCTTGACCTGGTCCCCCGAGGAGGTGATGACCGGCTTTCCCGGAAACGCCCGGCCCAGCTCCTCCGCCGTGCGGAGTGCTCCCGTGGCGCCGCGCCGGAGCCGCACGCCGTTGCATGTTCCGCAGCGCCATGCCGGGGCCGGGGCCGAGCACCAGCGGCATTGCGGCACGGCGGTGCTGCCGCCCGGACCGGCGATCGCCAGGGGCCCGCTGCAGGCGGTACAGCGCGCCGGTTCCCGGCAGGTTTCGCACACCAGCGAGGGGGCGTAGCCGGCCCGGGCCACCTGGACCAGGACCGGACCGCGTTCCAGGCCTTCCTTGGCAGCCCGCCAGGCCGCGCCCGGGAGGCGGGCGATGCGGGCCAGCGGGTCGTGTTCGAGTTCATAGCTGTCGGCCGTGTTCAGCACGCGCGGGACCGTCCGCCGGATGACGGTCCGCTCCGCTTCCACGGCCCGCGCCCAGCCGGAGGCCACCAGCCGCTCGGATTCGGTGCTGCGTGAGTGGGCCGCGAGCAGGCACGCGGCTCCCTCCTGGCCTGCGCGGAGCAGGAGGACTTCGCGGGAGTGCGCGTACGGGGACCGTTGCTCGATGTGGAGGTCGTCGCCGTCGTCCCAGCAGACCACGAGCCCGAGGTTTTGCACCGGCGCGTAGGCGGCGGACCGTGTGCCCACCGCGACTCCGGCGGCGCCGCTGAGCACGCGCAGGAAACTGCGGTAGCGCGGCGTCTGGCCGTCGTCGGCGGTGAGCCGGGCGACGTCGCCGGCGGGAAGGACGTCCAGGAGGGCGGACTCCACCCGGTCGAGGTCCCGGTAGTCGGGCACCACCACGACGGCGCCGCGGCCGGACAGCCGTACCGCGGCCACCGCCTCCGCGACCAGCCGCGGCCAGCCGCCGGGCCCGTACCCCTGCAGCGCGGTCAGCACGGCCCGGGGAGACTCCCCCGCGCCGAGGTGGGCCAGGAACGCCGGTCCGTTGCGGTACGAGGCTCCAGACGCTGCCCGCGGCGGCCGGCTGAATCGACACGTCGCAGGACCGGACGCCAGCACCGGATAGTCGCACCGGATGTCCAGTACCGAACAGTTCAGGGTCGAGCCTGCCGTCCGGGGCGAATTCCTTTTCGAGTTTCGCCATGCGCGGCGGCACGGCCACGCGCAGGACATCGCTGACGGTTCCGGCGTAGCGCGCGGCGATCCGGCCGGCGAGTTCGGCCACGGCGGGGGTCAGGACCGGGACGGGTGAGATGACTTTGTGCAGCGGCACGAGGGGGTGGCCGGCGTCGGATGCGGACGCTACGTTCCAGAAGGTAACCCGCCAGTTCCTGGCCGTTGAACTTGACCTTGACCCGGACGCCCGGCCGGGCCTCGGCGTCGAGGGCGGCGGGCACGCTGTAGTCAAAAGGCCGGTCCAGGTGCGGCAGCGAGGATTCGATCAGCACCCGGGCCACCGGCAGGTCCTCGGCCAGGGCCGGCCCGGACGCCTGCGCGGCGGAGGCGGGAAAGCCCTGGAGCAGGGAAAGCTGCTGGGGTTCGCCGTGCACGCTACCGGCAGGACTGCGGACTCACGGCTGGCACCTCCCCTCCGGATCGTTTCGACAACGGCTCAATGACCGGTACTCAAATGCAGTGCACCTAAGTAGCGCATAGCGGCCACCGGAAGGCGGCCTGGCTACAGCAGATCACGGCACCGACGACATGGCACTGACAAAAGGCACTGGCATAACGTCTCCAGACGCCAGTGCGGTCGCGGGCCTAGGCGTTGAAGAACGCCTTCAGCTCGTCCACCCGGTCCAGGCGTTCCCAGGTGAAGTCCGGGTCTTCGCGGCCGAAGTGCCCGTGCGCCGCGGTCTTGGCGTAGATCGGCCGCTTGAGGTCGAGGGCGTCGATGATGGCCCGCGGGCGGAGGTCGAAGATCTCGGCGATCGCCGCGCTGATCCGCGCCGGGTCCACGGTTTCGGTTCCGAACGTCTCAACGTAGGTTCCTACCGGGCGGGCCTGTCCGATCGCGTAGGCGATCTGGATCTCGGCGCGCTTGGCGAGGCCGGCCGCCACCACGTTCTTGGCGACCCAGCGCATGGCGTAGGCGGCCGAGCGGTCCACCTTCGACGGGTCCTTGCCGGAGAACGCGCCGCCGCCGTGGCGGGCCATGCCGCCGTAGGTGTCGACGATGATCTTGCGGCCGGTGAGGCCGGCGTCGCCCACCGGGCCGCCGATGACGAAGGCGCCGGCGGGGTTCAGGATGTTGTGGGTCCGCGAGATGTCCAGGTTGGACAGCGCCATGACCGGATCCACCACGTGCGCGGCGAGGTCGGCCCGGAGCTGGTCGAGGCTGGCGCCCTCGGCGTGCTGGCTGGAGATGACGACCGTCTCGACCGAGACCGGGCGGTCGCCGTCGTAGCCCACCGTGACCTGGGTCTTGCCGTCCGGGCGCAGGTAGGCGAGTTCGCCGTTCTTGCGGACCTCGGTCAGGCGTTCGGAGAGCCGGTGCGCGAGCCAGATCGGCACGGGCATGTAGGACGGGGTCTCATCGCTGGCGTAGCCGAACATGAGGCCCTGGTCGCCGGCGCCCTGGAGGTCGTAGTCGTCCTCCTGGCGTCCTTCGCGGGCTTCGAGCGAGTTGAACACGCCGCCGGCGATGTCGTTGGACTGCTGGCCGATGGAGACCGAGACGCCGCACCGGGCGCCGTCAAAGCCGTTGGCCGACGAATCGTACCCGATGCCCAGGATGGTCTCCCGGACAATCTGCGGGATCTCGACGTAGGCGTCGGTGGTGACCTCGCCGGCCACGTGGACCAGGCCGGTGGTGGCCAGCGTCTCCACGGCCACCCTGGACTCCGGGTCCTTGTCGAGCAGGGCGTCGAGGATCGCATCGCTGATCTGGTCACAGATCTTGTCGGGGTGGCCTTCAGTCACCGACTCGGACGTGAAGAGCCGGAGCGCGGCGGGCGTAGACCCGTGGAAGTCAGGGATGTGCAGCGGTAAAGTCACTCAACTACCTTACTGGTTGGAAAACGGACGTCCGGCGGCGTGTGTCCCCATGCTAAGGAGACCTTGGTTACGCCGGGCTTAGGCCGGCGGTACAACCCGGCTCAGCTCGGCGCTGATCCGGTCGATCACGGCAGCCGCAACGTCGGATTTGGAACCCGACGCCTCTTGGGGTTCGGAGCCGGCGCGGGAAAGGATGACTACGGAATTCGTGTCTTCGCCAAAGACCTTGTCCCGGCCCACCTGGTTGACCACCAGCAGGTCACAGGCCTTCCGGCGCAGCTTGTCCCGGGCATAGTCCAGGACGTCGCCCCCGGCATCGCCGGTCTCGGCGGCGAAGCCGACGATCAGCTGATTCCGGGACGCCGCGTCCCGGACCTCGACGAGCTCCCGCAGGATGTCGGGATTGCGCACGAGGTTGATCACGGGGTCGGCGACGTCGTCGCGCTTCTTGATCTTCGTGCCGGAGACGTCCGCCGGGCGGAAGTCCGCGACGGCGGCGGCCATGATGACGACGTCGGAGTCGGCGGCCGCGTGCAGCGCGGCCTCCCGCAGTTCCAAGGCAGTCTCGACCTGAGTGAGTTCGACGCCGTCGGGCGCCGGGACTTCCATGTGGGCGGCGAGCAGCCGGACGCGGGCGCCGGCGTCGCGGGCGGCGGCGGCCAGGGCGACGCCCTGCTTGCCGGAGGAGCGGTTGCCGAGGAAGCGCACGGGGTCCAGGGGTTCACGGGTGCCGCCGGCGCTGATGGTGACGGTGAGCCCGGCCAGGGGCCGGACCGCAGACGGGCCGCCGTCTGCCGGGTCCGCGGCCGGGGCCAGCTGCGCGACAGGGTCAGCCGGCGGGACTGTCGGAGCAGCGGACGCGCCGGCAAGGGCCAGGGCGGCGGTGAAGATCGCCTCGGGCTCGGGCAGCCGTCCGGGACCGGAGTCGGCGCCGGTCAGCCGGCCGCTCGCGGGTTCCAGCACGGTGACGCCGCGGCTGCGCAGGGTTTCGACGTTGGCCTGGGTGGCCGGGTGCTGCCACATTTCGGTGTGCATGGCCGGCGCCATGAGCACGGGACAGTCGCCGGCCATCAGCAAGGTGTTGGTGAGGAGGTCGTCGGCCTGGCCGGTGGCCGCGCGGGCCAGGAGATCGGCGGTGGCCGGAGCCACGACGATCAGCTCGGCCTCGTGGCCGAGGCGGACATGGTTGACGGTGTGGACGGCGTCGAACACGCTGTTGCTGACCGGGTGCCCGGAAAGGGCCTCCCACGTGGCAACGCCGACGAAGCGGGTGGCCGCCTCGGTGGGGATGACCGTGACGTCATGGCCGGCTTCAGTAAAAAGCCGGAGGAGCGACGCCACCTTGTAGGCGGCAATCCCTCCCCCGACTCCGAGGACTATGCGCACGTGATCTCCGTCAACAGGCAGTCTGTTTACTTTCCTCTTCCCGCGAAGGGAATTACTCTGCGGCTTCGATCGGCGTGGAAACGAGCTTGCCTTCGTTGATCTCGCGCAGGGCGATGGAGAGGGACTTCTCGTTCAGCTTGGTGTCGACCAGCGGGCCGACGTACTCGAACAGGCCCTCGTGCAGCTGGGCGTAGTACGCGTTGATCTGGCGTGCGCGCTTGGCACCGAAAATCACCAGTCCGTACTTCGAGTCGGCGGCCTTCAGCAGCTCGTCGATCGGCGGGTTGATGATGCCTTCAAGGTTCGTGGACACGAATTCTCCAAATTCTAACGGGCCGGTACGTCCCGGCGCCTGAGCGCGGGTTCGGGGTCAGCCCCATGAGTGAAACAAGCTCGTCCGCTGCCCGACGAACGTCATCATTGATGACGGTGTGGTCGAACTCCGGTTCAGCGGCAAGTTCTAGTTTAGCGGTTTCCAGCCTCTGCTGCTGTTCTTCGGCGCTTTCCGTGCCGCGGCCGACCAGCCGGCGGACCATTTCGTCCCAGCTCGGGGGCGCCAGGAACACGAACTGGGCGTCGGGAACGGCCTCCTTGACCTGCCGTGCGCCCTGCAGGTCGATCTCCAGCAGCACGGAGCGGCCCTCGGCGATGGCGGCCTCAACCGTGCTGCGAAGCGTGCCGTAGCGGTTCCGGCCGTGGACCACGGCCCACTCGAGCAGTTCGCCGTTTTCGATCAGGGAATCGAATTCCTCGGCCGACTTGAAGAAGTAGTGGATACCGTCCTGCTCCCCCGGGCGCGGCGGGCGCGTCGTGGCCGATACGGACAGCCAGACGCCGGGGTAGTTATCCCGGATGTAGGTGGACACGGTGCCTTTGCCAACAGCCGTCGGGCCGGCGAGGACTGTCAGTCCCGGTTTCTTGCTCACATATTCCTTTGGGCGGTGGGGGCAGCTCGGCGGAGCGAGCTACTTGTCGTCAATAAAATCTACCAGCGCCCGGCGCTGGTGGATTCCCAGGCCGCGGACCCGCCGGGATTGCGCGATGCCGAGCTGTTCCATGATGGCCGCCGCACGGACCCGGCCGATGCCGGGCAGGGCTTCGAGCAGCTCCACGATCCTCATGCGGGCAATGGCGTCGTCGGTCTCTGCGGAACTGATGACATTGGCGATAGTTAGCTCACCCGTCTTGAGGCGCTCCTTGGCCTCGGCCCTGGTGGCCCTTGCGGCAGCAGCCTTGCGAAGGGCGTCGGAACGCTCCTGCGGCGTGAGGGGTCTCAAACTCACTGAAGTCCTCCCTGCATGGCGGGACGGGGCACCCATGCCCTTGCCCTGAACCTACCTTCTGGCGGAGGCAGAAATCAATGACAATCTGCGGCGGTCCCGGAACGGGAAAACACAGTCCCGGAACGGGTAAGCCAGAGTCCCGGAACCGGCTGTGCCGGTCCCGGGACGGTTTGGCCGCGGCTATCAGGCCGCGAGGAGTTCGTCGAGGGTGCGCCGTGCGGCATCCCGAAGGGCCGTCAGCTCCGGTCCGGCGCCGAGGATGTCCCGGCTGGAGGTGCCCAGGACCTGGGGATACGCCGCACCGAACGTGCGCCGCAGGTCCGCGGCCGTGGCCCCCTGGGCACCCAGGCCGGGGGCCAGGATGGGCCCGCGGACCGCCGCGAGATCGAGATCCAGGGTGGTGAGGGCGGACCCCACCGTGGCGCCCACCACGAGGCCCACGGATCCGAGGGAACCGTCATAGCGGCGGTTCTCCGCGGCGGCCGCCTCCGTGATCCGCCGCGCGACCGAGTCCGCCCCGCCGACGTGCTGGACGGAGGCGCCTTCCGGGTTCGAGGTCAGCGCGAGGACGAACACGCCGCGCCCGGTCTCGGCCGCCAGGTCCAGGGCCGGCCGGAGCGACTCAAAGCCCAGGTACGGGCTCAAGCGTCACCGAATCCGCGGCCAGCGGCGAGCCGTCCCGCAGCCAGGCGTCGGCGTAGGCGGCCATCGTGGAGCCGATGTCGCCGCGTTTGGCGTCCGCGATGGTCAGCACGGAGGCCTCCGCGGCCGCGGCGAGGGTGCGTTCGAGCACGGCGATTCCGGCCGAGCCGTGCCGCTCGTACAGGGCCACTTGAGGCTTCACCGCGGCAGCGAGGGAGGCCACGGCCTCCACGACGGTCAGCGAGAAGCGTTCCAGCCCGGCGACGTCGTCCGTCAGGCCCCAGCGCTGCAGGAGGGCCGGGTGCGGATCGATGCCGACACACAGCGGACCGCGGTCCGCCATGGCCCGGCCCAGCCGGGAGCCGAAGGACTCCCGGCCGGGCGTTTCGGCGGTGCGTGCCTCAGGCATCCTGCAGGGCCTTCAGGTACGCGGCGTGCTCCTGCAGGCTCGTGACGGACCATTCGTAGGTGCGCAGCGCCTCGATGGCCTGGACGGCGGCGTTGAATTCGGCCACCGTGGTGATGCACGGGATGCCGATGGACGTTGCCGCCGCGCGCAGTTCGTAGCCGTCGCTGCGGGCTTCGCCGCCGGAGGGCGTGTTGAAGACCATGTCGATCTCGCCGGCGATGATGAGGTCGGCGATGGTGCCTTCGCCCTCGGCGCTGGAGCCCTCGGCGACCTTGCGCACCGGGGTGGCCTGGATGCCGTTGCGGCGCAGGACGTCCGCGGTGCCGCCGGTGGAGACGATCTCGAAGCCGAGGTCCGAGAGCCGCTTGACGCCCATGATGACCGAGCGCTTGTCCCGGTTCGCCACGGAGACGAAGATCTTGCCTTCCGTGGGCAGGGCGTTGTTCGCCGCGGCCTGGCTCTTGGCGAAGGCGGTGTCGAAGTGCTTGTCGATGCCCATGACCTCGCCGGTGGAACGCATTTCCGGGCCGAGCAGGGAGTCCACCACCTTGCCCTCGGGGGTGCGGAAGCGGCTGAAGGGCAGCACGGCTTCCTTGACCGAGACCGGCGCTTCCAGCGGCAGCGTGGAGCCGTCGCCGGTCTCCGGCAGCATCTTGTAGGCGGTGCGGAGCTGGTTGATGGTGACGCCGGTGCCGATCAGGGCCGCGGCCTTCGCCATCTGGACGCCGGTGGCCTTGGACACGAACGGCACGGTGCGTGAGGCGCGCGGGTTGGCTTCCAGGACGTAGAGGACGTCGGAGGCGAGGGCGAACTGGATGTTGATCAGGCCGCGGACCCCCACGCCTTCGGCGATGGCGAGGGTGGCGGTGCGGACCCGCTCCAGGACGTTGTTCCCGAGCGTGATGGGCGGCAGCACACAGGCGGAGTCGCCGGAGTGGATGCCGGCTTCCTCAATGTGTTCCATGATGCCGCCGAGGTACATCTCCGTGCCGTCGTACAGGGCGTCGACGTCGATCTCGACGGCGTCCTCCAGGAAGCGGTCGATCAGGACCGGGTGCTCCGGGGTGATTTCGGTGGCGTTCGCGATGTAGCGGGAGAGGTTGGGCTCGTCGTAGACGATTTCCATGCCGCGGCCGCCCAGGACATAGGACGGGCGTACCAGCACGGGGTAGCCGATCTCGTCCGCGATCTTCTTGGCGTCGTCGAAGGACACGGCGGTGCCGTTCTTGGGCGAGATGAGCCCGGCCTTGTCGAGCACCTGGGAGAAGGCGCCGCGGTGCTCGGCGAGGTCGATCGCCTCCGGGGACGTGCCGAGGATCGGCACGCCGGCGTCGGCGAGCTGCTGGGCGAGCTTGAGCGGGGTCTGGCCGCCGAGCTGGACGAAGACGCCCATGACGCCGCCGGTGCGCTCCTCGGCCGCGATGACCTCCAGGACGTCCTCGAGCGTGAGCGGCTCGAAGTACAGGCGGGTGGAGACGTCGTAGTCGGTGGAGACGGTCTCGGGGTTGCAGTTGACCATGACGGTCTCGTAGCCGGCCTTGCGCAGCGCCATGGAGGCGTGGACGCAGGAGTAGTCGAACTCGATGCCCTGGCCGATCCGGTTCGGCCCGGAGCCGAGGATGATCACGGACGGCTTCGCGTGCAGCGCCACCTCGTCCTCCTCGTCGTAGGACGAGTAGTGGTAGGGGGTGTACGCGGCGAACTCGGCGGCGCAGGTGTCCACGGTCTTGTAGACGGGGCGGATGCCCAGGGCCTGCCGGACGCCGCGGACGACGTCCTCGGAGTTGTGCGTCAGGGCGCCGATCTGTTCGTCCGAGAACCCGTGGCGCTTGGCGCGCTGGAGCATCTCGTGGGTCAGGGCGCTGGACTTGCGGATCTCCTGGGAGATCTCGTTGAGCAGCTGGAGCTGGTCCAGGTACCAGGGATCGATCTTGGTGGCCTCGAAGAGCTGCTCCACGGTGGCGCCGCCGAGCAGGGCGCGCTGGACCTGGTGCAGACGCTCGGTGGTGGGGCGCTTGGCCTTCTCGATCAGCTCCGCGACTTCCCATTCCGGGACGTGGCTGAAGTCCAGCTGGGAGCCCTTCTGCTCGAGGGAGCGCAGGGCCTTCTGCAGGGCCTCGGTGAAGTTCCGGCCCATGGCCATGGCCTCGCCCACCGACTTCATGGTGGTGGTCAGGGTCGGATCTGCCGCCGGGAACTTCTCGAAGGCGAAGCGCGGGACCTTGACGACGACGTAGTCCAGGGTGGGCTCGAAGGATGCCGGGGTCTTCTGGGTGATGTCGTTGGGGATCTCGTCCAGGGTGTAGCCGAGGGAGAGTTTGGTGGCGATCTTGGCGATCGCGAAGCCGGTGGCCTTGGAGGCCAGCGCGGAGGACCGGGAGACGCGCGGGTTCATTTCGATGACGACGACGCGGCCGGTGTGCGGTTCGACCGCGAACTGGATGTTGCAGCCGCCGGTGTCGACGCCGACCTCGCGGATGACGGCGATGGAGATGTCGCGCAGCCGCTGGTATTCGCGGTCGGTGAGGGTCAGGGCGGGGGCGACCGTGATGGAGTCGCCGGTGTGGACGCCCACGGGGTCGAAGTTCTCGATGGAGCAGACCACCACGACGTTGTCGTTCTTGTCGCGCATCATCTCGAGCTCGTATTCCTTCCAGCCGAGGATGCTCTCTTCGAGCAGCACCTCGCGCGTGGGGCTGTACTGCAGGCCCTGGCCGACGATCCGGCGGAGGTCGCCCTCGTCGTAGGCCAGGCCGGAGCCGAGGCCGCCCATGGTGAAGGAGGGCCGGACCACCATCGGGTAGCCGAGGTCCTCGGCCGCGGCGATGGCCTCGTCCATGGTGTGGATGATGTGGCTGCGGGCCGACTCGGCGCCGCAGCGCTCCACGACGCCCTTGAACTTCTCGCGGTCCTCGCCGAGCTCAATCGCGGCGATGTTGGCGCCGATCAGCTCGACGTTGTACTTCTCCAGGACGCCGTTCTTGTCCAGCGCGATGGCCGTGTTGAGGGCCGTCTGGCCGCCAAGGGTCGGCAGGAGCGCGTCGGGGCGCTCCTTGGCGATGATCTTCTCCACCACTTCGGGGGTGATCGGCTCCACGTAGGTGGCGTCGGCGAACTCGGGGTCCGTCATGATCGTGGCCGGGTTGGAGTTGACGAGGATGACCCGCAGGCCTTCCTCCTTGAGGACGCGCAGCGCCTGGGTGCCGGAGTAGTCGAATTCGGCCGCCTGGCCGATCACGATCGGGCCGGACCCGATGACCATGACGCTCTTGAGGTCAGTTCTCTTGGGCATTACTTCTTGTCCTCAGTCTTGGAATCGGTGGCAGTCTTTGTGTCGGAAGCGGTGTCGGCGCCAGCCGACGCGGAAACAGCTGCTTTTGTCTCAGCCATGAGCTCGATGAAGCGGTCGAAGAGGTACGCGGCGTCGTGCGGGCCGGCGGCCGCTTCGGGGTGGTACTGGACGGAGAACGCCGGGATGTCGAGGCAGGCGAGCCCTTCGACGACGTCGTCGTTGAGGCTCACGTGGCTGACCTCGACGCGGCCGTAGCGTTCCTCGGGCGCCTGGGTGGCGCCGTTGAGCGGGGCGTCGACGGCGAAGCCGTGGTTCTGCGAGGTGATTTCGACCTTGCCCGTGCGGCGGTCCATCACCGGCTGGTTGAGGCCGCGGTGGCCGTAGCGCAGCTTGTAGGTGCCGAACCCGAGGGCGCGGCCCAGGATCTGGTTGCCGAAGCAGATGCCGAAGTACGGGATCTTCTCATCGAGCACCGAGCGCAGCAGCTTGACCTGGTTGTCCGCGGTGGCGGGGTCGCCGGGGCCGTTGGACATGAAGAAGCCGTCGGGGTTGACGGCCTGGACGTCGGCGAGGGTCGCGGTGGCGGGCAGCACGTGCACCCGGACGCCGCGTTCGGCGAAGCGGACGGGGGTCATGCGCTTGATGCCGAGGTCGATCGCGGCGATGCTGAACCGCGGCTCGCCGTCCCAGCCGAAGTCCTTGGGCTCCACCGTGTACGCGGTGTCGACGCTGACTTCCTCGGCGAGGCGTGAGCCTTCCATCGGGGCGCTGGCCAGGACGGCGTCGGTCAGTTCCTTGTCCGTGGCGCGGGCGGCGTCGCCGGAGAAGATGCCGGCGCGCATGGTCTTGTGTTCGCGCAGGTGGCGGGTGATGGCGCGGGTGTCCACGCCCTGGATGCCGACGATGCCCTGTTCGACGAGTTCGTCGTCGAGGGAACGCTCGGAGCGCCAGTTGGAGGGCCGGCGGGCGGCGTCGCGGACGACGTAGCCGGCCACCCAGATGCGGCGGGACTCGGCGTCGTCGGTGTTGACGCCGGTGTTGCCGATGTGCGGCGCGGTCTGGACCACGAGCTGGCGCGCGTACGAGGGGTCGGTGATGGTCTCCTGGTAGCCGGTCATGCCGGTCGCGAAGACCGCCTCGCCGAGGGCGGTTCCGGTGGCGCCGTAGCTGGTGCCGCGGAAAATCCGGCCGTCTTCGAGCACGAGGACTGCGGGGGTGGATGCTGCTGCAGCGGGTGCAGAGTCGTTTGCTGTCACTGTTTTTTCTATCACTTCGTTGGATTCCGTCACGTCGTTACTTTCCACTATCGGCTTCTGCCTGAGGGGCTGCGGAGATCAAATCTTGGAGGGTGGTGAGGAGCAGGGCCTTGTCCTCGGCGCGCCGGGTCCGGAAGCCGGTGTCCAGCTCGTGGGAGCCCAGCATCCAGCTCAGCACCAGCAGGCCGTCCTTCTCCACGAACTTTCCGGCCATGCCGCTTTCCTGGCGCACACCGGTCAGCTGTCCGGCGGGGATGAACACCGGGCCGGCGCCCGCGCGCTCGAACAGCGCCCCTTCCGGGTGCACGCTGAGCTCGGCGTTGGTGCGGATGCCGAGATTCTGGACCGCGATCCGGTCCAGCCAGTCGCCGGCGGTGGTGGACGCGACGTACTGGCCGTCGGCCACGGCCAGCGGGGCGCCGAGTTCGGCGGGGACGTCGGGCAGGGGCTCGACGTCGGACTGGCGGCGCAGGCGGTTGCGCCAGCCGATCCAGATCAGCGTCAGCGCGACGCCAACGAGGACCAGCGTGAAGATCAGGGAGAGGTCCTTGACCATCAGGGCCGGCCCGACGGGGCGGCGTCGACAGCGTCGGCGGGCCACCGGTACGGGGTGTTGAGTTTGCCGTCGAGGACGGTCGGATGACCCTTGAAGAAGGTGGCCACCACCTTGCCCGGGAGTTCCCGGCCGGCAAACGGAGAGTTACGGCCCATGGTTGCCATCTTAGAAGGGTCCACGGTCCAGCGCGCAGCCGGGTCCACGAGTATGACGTTGGCGGGTTCGCCGGTCTCGAGCGGGCGGCCCTGGTCCTGGAGCCGGCCGATGGCGGCCGGGGCCGTGGAGGTGACCCGGGCAAAGTCGTCCCAGCCCATCAGGCCGGTTTCGATCATGGTGTGCTGGACCACGGACAGCGCTGTTTCGAGGCCCGTCATGCCCATGGCCGCCTGCGCCCATTCGCATTCCTTGTGCTCGCTCGGGTGCGGGGCGTGGTCGGTGCCGACGACGTCGATCGTGCCGTCGGCCAGCGCGGCGCGGAGGGCCTGGACGTCGGCGTCGGTGCGCAGCGGCGGGTTGACCTTGTAGACGGGGTCATAGCTGCGGGCGAGCTCGTCGGTGAGCCAGAGGTGGTGCGGGGTGACCTCGGCCGTGACGTTGACGCCGCGGGACTTGGCCCAGCGGATGATTTCCACGGAGCCGGCCGTGGAGACGTGGCAGACGTGCAGGCGGGAGCCGACGTGCTGGGCCAGCAGCACGTCACGGGCGATGATGCTCTCTTCGGCGACGGCCGGCCAGCCGGCCAGGCCGAGGACGGCGGAGACCTCGCCCTCGTTCATCTGGGCGCCGGCGGTGAGGCGGGGTTCCTGCGCGTGCTGGGCGACGACGCCGTCGAACGCCTTGACGTATTCGAGCGCGCGGCGCATCAGCACCGGGTCGTGCACGCAGATGCCGTCGTCGGAGAAGACCCGCACCCGGGCGCGGGAGTCGGCCATGGCGCCGAGTTCGGCGAGCTGCTCCCCCGCCAGGCCCACGGTGACGGCGCCCACCGGGCGGACGTCCACCCAGCCGGCGGTCCGGCCGAGGGTGAGAACCTGTTCGACGACGCCGGCGGTGTCCGCCACCGGGGTGCTGTTGGCCATCGCGTGCACGGCGGTGTAGCCGCCCAGCGCGGCGGCGCGGGTGCCGGTTTCCACGGTTTCGGCGTCTTCGCGGCCGGGTTCGCGCAGGTGGGTGTGGATGTCCACCATGCCGGGCAGCGCGACGAGGCCGCTGGCGTCAATTACTGTTGCGTCCCTCACCCCGGCGCCGTCGGCGTCGAGCTGCCGGCCGCGGGCGGCGATGATGCCGTCCCGGATCAGGAGGTCCTCGGCCGCTCCGCCCAGGATCGCGGCGCCGCGGATGAGGTAGGCGCCGCTGTTGCTTGCATGCTGTTGCTGTTCGGCCATCAGTGGCTCTCCTGGGGGGAATAGGTGGCGTTCGGATTGGCGGCGCGGGAAGTCGCAGCGGCAGATGCAGTTGCGGCGGCTGCGGGGACGGCCGGTTCGCGGGTCTCCCCGGAAAGCAGCAGGTACAGTGCCGCCATACGGATGGAGACACCGTTGCGGACCTGTGCCAGCACGGTGGAGCGGGGCGAGTCCGCCGCGGCCGCGGAAATTTCCAGGCCGCGGTTCATGGGACCCGGGTGCATGATGATGGTGTCCTTGAGCCCCAGGGTGTCCAGGGCGCGGAGCCGGTTGTCATCGAAGCCCCAGCGGCGCGAGTACTCGCGGGTGGTGGGGAAGAACGATGCGTTCATCCGTTCGCCCTGGACCCGGAGCATCATCATGGCGTCCACGCCCTTGGCCAGGGTCTCGTCGAGGTCGAAGCTGACCGCGCAGGGCCATTTTTCGACGCCGATGGGCAGCAGGGTGGGCGGCGCGACGAGCGTGACCTCGGCGCCCAGGGTGCGCAGGAGCCAGACGTTGGAGCGGGCCACGCGCGAGTGCAGGACGTCGCCGGCGATGGCGACGCGCATGCCTTTGAGGTCCGCCCCGGCCGACGGCGTGCCGGCGAGTTTGGACCAGTGCCGGCGCATGGTGAAGGCGTCCAGGAGGGCCTGGGTGGGGTGTTCGTGGGTGCCGTCGCCGGCGTTGATGACGGCGGCGTCGATCCAGTCGGTCGCGGCGAGCCGGTGCGGTGCGCCGGAGGCCCAGTGCCGGATCACGACGGCGTCGGCGCCCATGGCGGCGAGCGTCTGGGCCGTGTCCTTGAGCGACTCGCCCTTGGAGACGGAGGAGCCTTTCGCGGCGAAGTTGATGACGTCGGCGGAGAGCCGCTTGGCGGCGGCCTCGAAGGAAATGCGGGTGCGGGTGGAGTCCTCGAAGAAGAGGTTGACCACGGTGCGGCCGCGCAGCGCGGGAAGTTTCTTGACCTCGCGCTCCCCCACGGCCGCCATTTCCTCGGCGGTGTCGAGGATGCGGACGGCGTTGGCCAGGCTCAGGTCTTCGGTGGAGAGCAGATGCCTCATGCGGTGGCCTCGATGACCACTTCGTTGACGGGGGCGCCGCTGCTTTCCCCGCCGGCGGCGGAATCGGTTTCCTCCAGCCGGACGCGGACCTTCTCGGCGGACGACGTGGGGAGGTTCTTGCCCACATGGTCGGCGCGGATCGGCAGTTCCCGGTGGCCGCGGTCAATCAGGACGGCGAGGCGGACGATCCTCGGACGGCCGAGGTCGATCAGGGCGTCCAGGGCGGCGCGGATGGTGCGGCCCGAGTAGAGGACGTCGTCGATGAGCACAACAACCTTGTTGTCGATCCCGGTGCGCGGCAGCTGGGTGGGGTACGGCGGGCGCGTGGGCTGGTGCGAGAGGTCGTCGCGGAACATCGTGACGTCGAGCTGGCCGACGATCGCGGCGGCGTCGACGGTGGGGTCGGCGGCGGCGATCTTGGCGGCGAGGCGGACGGCGAGGGGATAGCCCCGGCGCGGGATGCCCAGCAGGACGAGGTCCTGGGAGCCCTTGTTGGCCTCGAGAATTTCATGGGCGATACGAGTAAGCGCGCGGTCAATGTCAGCCTGGTTGAGGACAACCCTGGTGAGCACAACCTTCGCCGGACCTGGTGCTGATGGCACAGAAGTCAAAGCTCGTCTCCCCTTTCCCCGCCTCACGGGACGGAATTAAAAAAGGATTATTTGCTCTTTCAAATTACCACAGCGACCGCCAGCGGCGATGGTGCCTTCGCCCTCGGCGCTGGAGCCCTCGGCGACCTTCCGCACGGGGGTGGCCTGGATGCCGTTGCGGCGCAGGACATCGGCCGTTCCGCCCGTGGAGACGATCTCGAAGCCGAGGTCGGAGAGCCGCTTGACGCCCATGATGACCGAGCGCTTGTCCTTGGTTCGCGACCGAGACGAAGATCTTGCCTTCCGTGGGCAGGGCGTTGTTCGCCGCGGCCTGGCTCTTGGCGAAGGCGGTGTCGAAGTGCTTGTCGATGCCCATCACCTCGCCGGTGGACCGCATTTCCGGGCCGAGCAGGGAGTCCACCACCTTGCCCTCGGGGGTGCGGAAGCGGCTGAAGGGCAGCACGGCTTCCTTGACCGAGAGCCGCGCGTCCAGCGGCAGCGTGGAGCCGTCGCCGGTCTCCGGCAGCATCTTGTAGGCGCTGCGGAGCTGGTTGATGGTGACGCCGGTGCCGATCAGGGCCGCGGCCTTCGCCATCTGGACGCCGGTGGCTTTGGAGACGAACGGCACGGTGCGTGAGGCGCGCGGGTTGGCTTCCAGGACGTAGAGGACGTCGGAGGCGAGGGCGAACTGGATGTTGATCAGGCCGCGGACCCCGACGCCTTCGGCGATGGCGAGGGTGGCGGTGCGGACCCGCTCCAGGACGTTGTTCCCGAGCGTGATGGGCGGCAGCACACAGGCGGAGTCGCCGGAGTGGATGCCGGCTTCCTCGATGTGTTCCATGATGCCGCCGAGGTACATCTCCGTGCCGTCGTACAGGGCGTCGACGTCGATCTCGACGGCGTCCTCCAGGAAGCGGTCGATCAGCACCGGGTGCTCCGGGGTGATTTCGGTGGCGTTCGCGATGTAGCGGGAGAGGTTGGGCTCGTCGTAGACGATTTCCATGCCGCGGCCGCCCAGGACGTAGGACGGGCGCACCAGCACGGGGTAGCCGATCTCGTCGCGCGATCTTCTTGGCGTCGTCGAAGGACACGGCGGTGCCGTTCTTGGGCGAGATGAGCCCGGCCTTGTCGAGCACCTGGGAGAAGGCGCCGCGGTGCTCGGCGAGGTCGATCGCCTCCGGGGACGTGCCGAGGATCGGCACGCCGGCGTCGGCGAGCTGCTGGGCGAGCTTGAGCGGGGTCTGGCCGCCGAGCTGGACGAAGACGCCCATGACGCCGCCGGTGCGCTCCTCGGCCGCGATGACCTCCAGGACGTCCTCGAGCGTGAGCGGCTCGAAGTACAGGCGGGTGGAGACGTCGTAGTCGGTGGAGACGGTCTCGGGGTTGCAGTTGACCATGACGGTCTCGTAGCCGGCCTTGCGCAGCGCCATGGAGGCGTGGACGCAGGAGTAGTCGAACTCGATGCCCTGGCCGATCCGGTTCGGCCCGGAGCCGAGGATGATCATCGGACGGCTTCGCGTGCAGCGCCACCTCGTCCTCCTCGTCGTAGGACGAGTAGTGGTACGGGGTGTACGCGGCGAACTCGGCGGCGCAGGTGTCCACGGTCTTGTAGACGGGGCGGATGCCCAGGGCCTGCCGGACGCCGCGGACGACGTCCTCGGAGTTGTGCGTCAGGGCGCCGATCTGTTCGTCCGAGAACCCGTGGCGCTTGGCGCGCTGGAGCATCTCGTGGGTCAGGGCGCTGGACGTGCGGATCTCCTGGGAGATCTCGTTGAGCAGCTGGAGCTGGTCCAGGTACCAGGGATCGATCTTGGTGGCCTCGAAGAGCTGCTCCACGGTGGCGCCGCCGAGCAGGGCGCGCTGGACCTGGTGCAGACGCTCGGTGGTGGGGCGCTTGGCCTTCTCGATCAGCTCCGCGACTTCCCATTCCGGGACGTGGCTGAAGTCCAGCTGGGAGCCCTTCTGCTCGAGGGAGCGCAGGGCCTTCTGCAGGGCCTCGGTGAAGTTCCGGCCCATGGCCATGGCCTCGCCCACCGACTTCATGGTGGTGGTCAGGGTCGGGTCGGCCGCCGGGAACTTCTCGAAGGCGAAGCGCGGGACCTTGACGACGACGTAGTCCAGGGTCGGCTCGAAGGACGCCGGGGTCTTCTGGGTGATGTCGTTGGGGATCTCGTCCAGGGTGTAGCCGAGGGAGAGCTTGGTGGCGATCTTGGCGATCGCGAAGCCGGTGGCCTTCGAGGCCAGCGCCGAGGACCGCGAGACGCGCGGGTTCATTTCGATGACGACGACGCGGCCGGTGTGCGGTTCGACCGCGAACTGGATGTTGCAGCCGCCGGTGTCGACGCCGACCTCGCGGATGACGGCGATGGAGATGTCGCGCAGCCGCTGGTATTCGCGGTCGGTGAGGGTCAGGGCGGGGGCGACCGTGATGGAGTCGCCGGTGTGGACGCCCACGGGGTCGAAGTTCTCGATGGAGCAGACCACCACGACGTTGTCGTTCTTGTCCCGCATCATCTCGAGCTCGTATTCCTTCCAGCCGAGGATGCTCTCTTCGAGCAGCACCTCGCTGACGTGGGGCTGTACTGCAGGCCCTGGCCGACGATCCGGCGGAGGTCGCCCTCGTCGTAGGCCAGGCCGGAGCCGAGGCCGCCCATGGTGAAGGAGGGCCGGACCACCATCGGGTAGCCGAGGTCCTCGGCCGCGGCGATGGCCTCGTCCATGGTGTGGATGATGTGGCTGCGGGCCGACTCGGCGCCGCAGCGCTCCACGACGCCCTTGAACTTCTCGCGGTCCTCGCCGAGCTCGATCGCGGCGATGTTGGCGCCGATCAGCTCGACGTTGTACTTCTCCAGGACGCCGTTCTTGTCCAGCGCGATGGCCGTGTTGAGGGCCGTCTGGCCGCCAAGGGTCGGCAGGAGCGCGTCGGGGCGCTCCTTGGCGATGATCTTCTCCACCACTTCGGGGGTGATCGGCTCCACGTAGGTGGCGTCGGCGAACTCGGGGTCCGTCATGATCGTGGCCGGGTTGGAGTTGACGAGGATGACCCGCAGGCCTTCCTCCTTGAGGACGCGCAGCGCCTGGGTGCCGGAGTAGTCGAATTCGGCCGCCTGGCCGATCACGATCGGGCCGGACCCGATGACCATGACGCTCTTGAGGTCAGTTCTCTTGGGCATTACTTCTTGTCCTCAGTCTTGGAATCGGTGGCAGTCTTTGTGTCGGTCGCAGTGTCGGCACCGATGCAGGACACGCTGCTTTTGTCTCAGCCATGAGCTCGATGAAGCGGTCGAAGAGGTACGCGGCGTCGTGCGGGCCGGCGGCCGCTTCGGGGTGGTACTGGACCGAGAACGCCGGGATGTCGAGGCAGGCGAGCCCTTCGACGACGTCGTCGTTGAGGCTCACGTGGCTGACCTCGACGCGGCCGTAGCGTTCCTCGGGCGCCTGGGTGGCGCCGTTGAGCGGGGCGTCGACGGCGAAGCCGTGGTTCTGCGAGGTGATTTCGACCTTGCCGGTGCGGCGGTCCATCACCGGCTGGTTGAGGCCGCGGTGGCCGTAGCGCAGCTTGTAGGTGCCGAAGCCCGAGGGCGCGGCCCAGGATCTGGTTGCCGAAGCAGATGCCGAAGTACGGGATCTTCTCATCGAGCACCGAGCGCAGCAGCTTGACCTGGTTGTCCGCGGTGGCGGGGTCGCCGGGGCCGTTGGACATGAAGAAGCCGTCGGGGTTGACGGCCTGGACGTCGGCGAGGGTCGCGGTGGCGGGCAGCACGTGCACCCGGACGCCGCGTTCGGCGAAGCGGACGGGGGTCATGCGCTTGATGCCGAGGTCGATCGCGGCGATGCTGAACCGCGGCTCGCCGTCCCAGCCGAAGTCCTTGGGCTCCACCGTGTAGGCGGCGTCGACGCTGACTTCCTCGGCGAGGCGTGAGCCTTCCATCGGCGCGCTGGCCAGGACGGCGTCGGTCAGTTCCTTGTCCGTGGCGCGGGCGGCGTCGCCGGAGAAGATGCCGGCGCGCATGGTCTTGTGTTCGCGCAGGTGGCGGGTGATGGCGCGGGTGTCCACGCCCTGGATGCCGACGATGCCCTGCTCGACGAGTTCGTCGTCGAGGGAACGCTCGGAGCGCCAGTTGGAGGGCCGGCGGGCGGCGTCGCGGACGATGTAGCCGGCCACCCAGATGCGGCGGGACTCGGCGTCGTCGGTGTTGACGCCGGTGTTGCCGATGTGCGGCGCGGTCTGGACCACGAGCTGGCGCGCGTAGGAGGGGTCGGTGATGGTCTCCTGGTAGCCGGTCATGCCGGTCGCGAAGACCGCCTCGCCGAGGGCGGTTCCGGTGGCGCCGTAGCTGGTGCCGCGGAAAATCCGGCCGTCTTCGAGCACGAGGACTGCGGGGGTGGATGCTGCTGCAGCGGGTGCAGAGTCGTTCTGCTGTCACTGTTTTTTCTATCACTTCGTTGGATTCCGTCACGTCGTTACTTTCCACTATCGGCTTCTGCCTGAGGGGCTGCGGAGATCAAATCTTGGAGGGTGGTGAGGAGCAGGGCCTTGTCCTCGGCGCGCCGGGTCCGGAAGCCGGTGTCCAGCTCGTGGGAGCCCAGCATCCAGCTGAGCACCAGCAGGCCGTCCTTCTCCACGAACTTTCCGGCCATGCCGCTTTCCTGGCGCACACCGGTCAGCTGTCCGGCCGGGATGAACACCGGGCCGGCGCCGGCGCGCTCGAACAGCGCCCCTTCCGGGTGCACGCTGAGCTCGGCGTTGGTGCGGATGCCCAGATTCTGGACCGCGATCCGGTCCAGCCAGTCGCCGGCGGTGGTGGACGCGACGTACTGGCCGTCGGCGACGGCCAGCGGGGCGCCGAGTTCGGCGGGGACCTCGGGGAGGGGCTCGACGTCGGACTGGCGGCGCAGGCGGTTGCGCCAGCCGATCGCAGATCAGCGTCAGCGCGACGCCAACCAGGACCAGCGTGAAAATGCAGGGAGAGGTCCTTGACCATCAGGGCCGGCCCGACGGTGCGGCGTCGACAGCGTCGGCGGGCCACCGGTACGGGGTGTTGAGTTTGCCGTCGAGGACGGTCGGATGACCCTTGAAGAAGGTGGCCACCACCTTGCCCGGGAGTTCCCGGCCGGCAAACGGAGAGTTACGGCCCATGGTTGCCATCTTAGAAGGGTCCACGGTCCAGCGCGCAGCCGGGTCCACGAGTATGACGTTGGCGGGTTCGCCGGCCTCGAGCGGGCGGCCCTGGTCCTGGAGCCGGCCGATGGCGGCCGGGGCGGTGGAGGTGACGCGGGCGAAGTCGTCCCAGCCCATCAGGCCGGTTTCGATCATGGTGTGCTGGACCACGGACAGCGCCGTTTCGAGGCCGGTCATGCCCATGGCCGCCTGCGCCCATTCGCATTCCTTGTGCTCGCTCGGGTGCGGGGCGTGGTCGGTGCCGACGACGTCGATCGTGCCGTCGGCCAGCGCGGCGCGGAGGGCCTGGACGTCGGCGTCGGTGCGCAGCGGCGGGTTGACCTTGTAGACGGGGTCGTAGCTGCGGGCGAGCTCGTCGGTGAGCCAGAGGTGGTGCGGGGTGACCTCGGCCGTGACGTTGACGCCGCGGGACTTGGCCCAGCGGATGATTTCCACGGAGCCGGCCGTGGAGACGTGGCAGACGTGCAGGCGGGAGCCGACGTGCTGGGCCAGCAGCACGTCGCGGGCGATGATGCTCTCTTCGGCGACGGCCGGCCAGCCGGCCAGGCCGAGGACGGCGGAGACCTCGCCCTCGTTCATCTGGGCGCCGGCGGTGAGGCGGGGTTCCTGCGCGTGCTGGGCGACGACGCCGTCGAACGCCTTGACGTATTCGAGCGCGCGGCGCATCAGCACCGGGTCGTGCACGCAGATGCCGTCGTCGGAGAAGACCCGCACCCGGGCGCGGGAGTCGGCCATGGCGCCGAGTTCGGCGAGCTGCTCCCCCGCCAGGCCCACGGTGACGGCGCCCACCGGGCGGACGTCCACCCAGCCGGCGGTCCGGCCGAGGGTGAGGACCTGTTCGACGACGCCGGCGGTGTCCGCCACCGGGGTGCTGTTGGCCATCGCGTGCACGGCGGTGTAGCCGCCCAGGGCGGCGGCGCGGGTGCCGGTTTCCACGGTTTCGGCGTCTTCGCGGCCGGGTTCGCGCAGGTGGGTGTGGATGTCCACCATGCCGGGCAGCGCGACGAGGCCGGCGGCGTCAATTACTGTTGCGTCCCTCACCCCGGCGTCGTCGGCGTCGAGCTGCCGGCCGCGGGCGGCGATGATGCCGTCCCGGATCAGGAGGTCCTCGGCTGCTCCGCCCAGGATCGCGGCGCCGCGGATGAGGTAGGCGCCGCTGTTGCTTGCATGCTGTTGCTGTTCGGCCATCAGTGGCTCTCCTGGTGGGAATAGGTGGCGTTCGGATTGGCGGCGTGGGACGCGGCGGCTGCGATGCGTGGCGGCTGCGGGGACGGCCGGTTCGCGGGTCTCCCCGGAAAGCAGCAGGTACAGCGCCGCCATACGGATGGAGACACCGTTGCGGACCTGTGCCAGCACGGTGGAGCGGGGCGAGTCCGCCGCGGCCGCGGAAATTTCCAGGCCGCGGTTCATGGGACCCGGGTGCATGATGATGGTGTCCTTGAGCCCCAGGGTGTCCAGGGCGCGGAGCCGGTTGTCATCGAAGCCCCAGCGGCGCGAGTACTCGCGGGTGGTGGGGAAGAACGATGCGTTCATCCGTTCGCCCTGGACCCGGAGCATCATCATGGCGTCCACGCCCTTGCGCCAGGGTCTCGTCGAGGTCGAAGCTGACCGCGCAGGGCCATTTTTCGACGCCGATGGGCAGCAGGGTGGGCGGCGCGACGAGCGTGACCTCGGCGCCCAGGGTGCGCAGGAGCCAGACGTTGGAGCGGGCCACGCGCGAGTGCAGGACGTCGCCGGCGATGGCGACGCGCATGCCTTTGAGGTCCGCCCCGGCCGACGGCGTGCCGGCGAGTTTGGACCAGTGCCGGCGCATGGTGAAGGCGTCCAGGAGGGCCTGGGTGGGGTGTTCGTGGGTGCCGTCGCCGGCGTTGATGACGGCGGCGTCGATCCAGTCGGTCGCGGCGAGCCGGTGCGGTGCGCCGGAGGCCCAGTGCCGGATCACGACGGCGTCGGCGCCCATGGCGGCGAGCGTCTGGGCCGTGTCCTTGAGCGACTCGCCCTTGGAGACGGAGGAGCCTTTCGCGGCGAAGTTGATGACGTCGGCGGAGAGCCGCTTGGCGGCGGCCTCGAAGGAAATGCGGGTGCGGGTGGAGTCCTCGAAGAAGAGGTTGACCACGGTGCGGCCGCGCAGCGCGGGAAGCTTTTTGACCTCGCGCTCCCCCACGGCCGCCATTTCCTCGGCGGTGTCGAGGATGCGGACGGCGTTGGCCAGGCTCAGGTCTTCGGTGGAGAGCAGGTGCCTCATGCGGTGGCCTCGATGACCACTTCGTTGACGGGGGCGCCGTGTTCCCCGCCGGCGGAGTCGGTTTCCTCCAGCCGGACGCGGACCTTCTCGGCGGACGACGTGGGGAGGTTCTTGCCCACGTGGTCGGCGCGGATCGGCAGTTCCCGGTGGCCGCGGTCAATCAGGACGGCGAGGCGGACGATCCTCGGACGGCCGAGGTCGATCAGGGCGTCCAGGGCGGCGCGGATGGTGCGGCCGGAGTAGAGGACGTCGTCGATGAGCACAACAACCTTGTTGTCGATCCCGGTGCGCGGCAGCTGGGTGGGGTACGGCGGGCGCGTGGGCTGGTGCGAGAGGTCGTCGCGGAACATCGTGACGTCGAGCTGGCCGACGATCGCGGCGGCGTCCACGGTGGGATCGGCGGCGGCGATCTTGGCGGCGAGGCGGACGGCGAGGGGATAGCCCCGGCGCGGGATGCCCAGCAGGACGAGGTCCTGGGAGCCCTTGTTGGCCTCGAGAATTTCATGGGCGATACGAGTAAGCGCGCGGTCAATGTCAGCCTGGTTGAGGACAACCCTGGTGAGCACAACCTTCGCCGGACCCGGTGCTGATGGCACAGAAGTCAAAGCTCGTCTCCCCTTTCCCCGCCTCACGGGACGGAATTAAAAAAGGATTATTTGCTCTTTCAAATTACCACAGCGGGACTGACGCCCCGTCGCCGCCGGACATGCGTTTAACCTCACACGGACATAGGCTCGGTTCCATGACGACGAACGAGCCGCGGCCGGGGCATGACCACCTCGGCTACTCCGCCTCCGGCCAGGGGCCGCTGCCCCAGCAGGCCAACCCGACGTGGCTGGGGCATGTCGGGCCGGAGTACTACCAGCGGGCCCCGGCCAACAACCGCGGCCGGTTCCAGCCGGCACTGCCTCCCGCCGCCCCGACGGTCCCGGGCGGCCGCAGCTCCGCCGGTGTTTTTGGACTCGTGCTGGCCGGCGGATTCCTCGCGTTCATGAGTCTCTTCCTGGTCCTGCCCTTCCTCCTGGACAGGACCGGAATCTCCGGCTTTGTGATTGGCTTCATCGCCTCGCTGATTCCGCTGGGGACCGTGCTGCTGACGGTGCGGTTCATCGACCGCTGGGAGCCTGAGCCCAGGCCGCTGCTGCTTTTCGCCTTTGCCTGGGGAGCCGCGGTCTCGATCGCGGTGACGATGCTGATCCAGCCCTATTTTTCGCTGGTGGCGGGGCCGGCCTCGGGACTGGACTATGCGACGTTCGCCGTGACGGTTCAGGCGCCGGTGGTGGAGGAATTCGCGAAGTCCCTGGGGCTGCTGTTGCTCCTGCTCTTCGCCCCGAGGCACTTCGACGGACCGGTCGACGGCGTGGTGTTCGCCTTCACGATCGCGGCGGGCTTCGCGTTCACCGAGAACATCCTCTACTTCGGCCGCGCCATCGCCGAATCCAGCGACCCCGGCACGGACCTCGCCGTGGTGTTCTTCCTCCGCGGGGTCATGTCACCGTTCGCCCACGCCATTTTCACGGGTACCACCGGCCTGATCATGGGCTTCGCCGCGCGCCGCGGGCACAACGGGCTGTCCGTGCTGGCGTTCGTCGTCGGCCTCGTCCCCGCGATGCTGCTGCACAGCGGCTGGAACAGCATGGGCCAGGACTTCCTGGGCCAGTACGTGCTGGTGCAGGTGCCGATCTTCCTGCTGGCGGTCCTGGTCATCGCGCTGCTGCGGGTGGCGGAGCGCAGGCTCACCCGCCAGCGGCTCAGGGAATACGCGGCCGCGGGCTGGTTCACCGCGGCCGAGGTGGACATGCTGGCCACCACCGGCGGCCGCCGCAATGCGCTGCGCTGGGCCAAGTCCATCGGGCGGGGCGCGCAGATGAAGGCCTTGCTCGATGCCGCCACCCGGCTTGCCTTCACCCGGCAACGGATCCTCAGCGGCCGGGACGTGCCGGCGCACCAACGCGACGAGCAGCACCAGCTCGCCGAGATCGCCGCCCTCCGGGCCGCCGTCGTCGGCTAGCCTCGGAAACGAAAGAACCCCGCCCAGGAGGTCCTGGGCGGGGTTCTTCGTGGTGCCGGGAGCCTACTCCCGCGCGAGCTTAGGCCAGCAGCGAAGGCTTCAGCTGCTGGAGCCGGCCGAGCAGGCCGTTGATGAACGACGGCGACTCGTCCGTGGAGAGCGTCTTGGCCAGGGCCACAGCTTCGCTGACCGCCACGCCGTCCGGGACGTCGTCGTTGTAGAGCAGTTCCCACGTGCCGATCCGCAGGATGATGCGGTCCACGGAGGGCATGCGCTCCAGGGTCCAGCCCTGCGAATAGGTCTCGAGGAATTCGTCGATGGCGGCCTGGTGGGACACCACGCCTTCGACGATTTCGAGGGTGTACGGGTTGACGATCTGGTCTGTCTGCTCGCGGCGGGACTTCAGTACGTCGAAGGCCGAGGCGGAGCGCTGCTCGGCTTCAAAGAGGACATCGAGGGCCCGGTTCCGGGCCTTACCGCGTGCACTCACTAGTCGTTGACCCGGCCGAGGTAGCTGCCGTCGCGGGTGTCGACCTTGACCTTGGTGTTGTTCTCGACGAACAGCGGCACCTGGATCTCGTAGCCGGTTTCGAGCGTGGCGGGCTTGGTGCCGGCCGAGGAGCGGTCGCCCTGCAGGCCCGGCTCCGTGTAGGTGATCTCGAGAACGACGCTCGGGGGCAGTTCGATGTAGAGCGGGTTGCCCTCGTGGATGGCGATGTTGACCATCTGGTTTTCGAGCATGAAGTTGGTGGCGTCGCCGACGGTGGCGGCCGGAACGGTGAGCTGGTCGAAGTCCGAGGTGTCCATGAAGACGAAGTCGGCGCCGTCCTGGTACAGGTACTGGTAGTCGCGGCGGTCCACCGTGGCGGTCTCGATCTTCAGTCCGGCGTTGAAGGTCTTGTCGACGACCTTGCCGGACATCACGTTGCGCATCTTGGTGCGCACGAACGCGCCACCCTTGCCGGGCTTGACGTGCTGGAACTCGATGATGTTCCAAAGCTGGCCCTCAAGCTTAAGGACGGTTCCGTTCTTGATGTCGTTAGTGGTTGCCACTGTATCCTCTTAGTTTCTATCTGGTTCGTTTCGACCGGTGCTATCGGCCAGACGACGTATGCCGGGCCGGCATGCCGATCGGCCCGCCAGCGCGTGTTTGTCAAAAATCCAAGTTCTATTCTACCGGTTCCCGCGGACAGCTGGCTGACGGGGGCTCAGGACTGCTGTTCCAGCACTTCCCGGGCGCGCTGCAGCGCCACGGTGGAGGCGTAGATGAGGGCCGCGTCGGCGGAGCCGGCCACGCGCAGATCGAGGGCCTTCGCGAAGGACTCGACGGCGGCGCCCACGTTGCCGCCGGCGAAGTAGGACCGGCCGAGGTGCTGGCGGACGGCCGCCTCCTCCAGGGTGCCCTGGGTCTCGGCGAGGAGCTGGCGGAACACCTCGACGGCGCGGTCGAACCGGTTCGAGACCCGGAGGACGTCCGCCTCGAAGATCCGCAGCCGGAGCGAGTCGGGGTCCTTGTAGCGGGCCTCGGCGAGGAGTTCCGCGGCCTCGGCCGCGTGCCCTTCGACGAGCCGGATGAAGATCAGGTCGCCGGGGTCGGTGGAGGCCGCCAACGCTTCGGCCATTACCTCGTCGTTGACGATCTGCGGCATGAGGCTCTGCGGGTTGATCCGGATCCCGGGAAACCCCGCGTCCGGCCACTCGCTCGTGCCGCCCTTGACCATGATCATCAGGAGGCAATCTCCTGGTAGGCGGCAAACAGCAGGGACGTGTCCGGGACGTCGAGGATGCCGGGCCGGCCGACGCCGTCGAGCACCACGAAACGCAGCAGGTCACCGCGGGACTTCTTGTCCCGGCGCATGCCGTCCAGGAGGGCCTGCCAGCGGTCGCGGCGGTACGTGATGGGAAGCCCAAGGCTTTCAAGGATGCTGCGGTGCCTGTCGGCGTCGGCGTCGCTGAGCCGGCCGACGCTGCGGGCGAGCTCGGCGGCGAACATCATGCCCACGGAGACGGCCGCACCGTGCCGCCAGGAGTAGCGCTCGGCGAGTTCGATCGCGTGGCCCAGGGTGTGGCCGTAGTTCAGGATCTCGCGCTGGCCGGTTTCCTTCAGGTCCTCGGAGACCACCCGGGCCTTGACGCTGATGGCACGCTCGATCAGTTCCCGGAGCACGTCGGAGCGGGGATCGGAGACCGCGGACGGGTCCTTTTCGATCAGGTCGAGGATGGCCGGGTCGGCGATGAAGCCGCACTTGATGACCTCGGCCATGCCGGAAATGATCTCGTTCTTCGGCAGCGTCTCCAGCGTGTCGAGGTCCGCGAGGACGCCGGCGGGCGGGTGGAACGCGCCCACCAGGTTCTTGCCCTCGGCGGTGTTGATGCCGGTCTTGCCGCCCACGGAGGCGTCCACCATGCCCAGCAGGCTCGTGGGCATGTGGATGACCTTGACGCCGCGCAGCCAGGTCGCGGCAACAAAGCCGGCGAGGTCTGTCACTGCGCCGCCGCCGACCGCGACGATGGCGTCGGAGCGGGTGAAGTCGTTCTGCCCCAGCACCTGCCAGCAGAAGGACGCCACCTCGATGTGCTTGCCTTCTTCGGCGTCGGGGATCTCCGCGGTCAGGGCGGTGAAACCGGCGGCGGCCAGCTCTTCCCGGACGGTGTCGCCGGTGAGCCGGAGCGCGCGGGGGTGGATGACCAGGACGCGCTTGACGCGCTCGCCCAGCAGGCCCGGCAGGCTTGCCAGGAGGCCGCGGCCGACTACGACGTCGTAGTTCTCACCGGGCGTGTTTCCGGTGACTTTGATGACGGTTGATTCGGTACTCACTATTCAACTTCCTTTGTCGCCGCTGGAGTGGGCACGGCAGCGGTTTTAGCCGCGGCATACTCCCCCAGCGCATCTTCCAGCCGGTGAGCCAGTTCCGGAACGGTGCCGCGCCGGACATCGAGGACGACGTCGGCGAGCCGTTCGTAGACCGGCTGCCGGGTGGCGAACAAGGTCCGCCACCGGCCCATGGCGTCGCCGGCCAGGAGAGGCCGGCCCGAATTCCTGGCGATGCGTTCCGCCACGGTCTCGGCGTCGCATTCGAGGTACACCACGGTACAGCGGCCCAGGAGCTGCTGCGTACCGGAGTCGAGGACGGCTCCGCCGCCGAGCGAAATGACGGCGTTGCCGCGTTGCGCGTCTTCGATGGCTTGCGCGACGGCGCGGGCCTCCAGCTCACGGAAGGCATGTTCGCCGCGGCTGGCAAAGATCTCCGCGATCGTCCCGTGCTGTGCCACCACGACGGCGTCGGTGTCCACGAAGGCCCACCCCAGGTGCTGCGCGAGCTGCTGTCCGATCGCCGATTTGCCGACGGCCATCGGTCCGATCAGGACGATCGGACCGACAGGCTTTGCCGCGGGCGTCGCGGCGGCGGCGAGCCGTTCGTTGTTCCCGACCGGCACTAGTGGCCGATCGAGTCCAGGGACGCCGGAATGTTGTCCAGGTAACCCTTGATGTTGCGGGCGGTCTCCTGCACGGAGTCGCCGCCGAATTTTTCCGTGACCGCTTCGGCGAGCACCAGGGCCACCATGGCCTCGGCGACCACGCCGGCGGCCGGGACGGCACAGACGTCGGAGCGCTGGTGGTGGGCCTTGGCGGCTTCCCCGGTGCTGACGTCGACGGTCTTGAGGGCGCGGGGCACGGTGGCGATCGGCTTCATGGCGGCGCGGACGCGCAGGACATCGCCGATGCTCATGCCGCCTTCGATCCCGCCTGCGCGGTTGGACGTGCGGATGATCTTGCCGTTCGCGTCCTTGACGATTTCGTCGTGGGCGGCCGAGCCGCGGCGGGCGGCCGTGAGGAAGCCGTCGCCGACCTCAACGCCCTTGATGGCCTGGATGCCCATGAGGGCCGCGGCCAGGCGCGAGTCGAGGCGCCGGTCCCAGTGGACGTAGCTGCCGAGTCCCGGCGGGAGGCCGTAGGCAAGCACTTCGACGACCCCGCCGAGAGTTTCGCCTTCCTTGTGCGCGACGTCGACCTCGGCCACCATGGCGTCCGAGGTTTCGCGGTCGAAGCAGCGCAGCGGATCGGCGTCGAGGGCCAGGACGTTGTCCGGCATCGGCAGCGGCCGGCCTTCCGGCACGGCAACGCTGGCGATGGACACGGTGTGGGAGACGAGTTCGATTCCGAGCTGCTTGAGGAATGCTGCGGCGACCGTGCCGAGTGCAACCCTCGTGGCCGTCTCGCGGGCGCTGGCACGCTCCAGGACCGGGCGGGCCTCGTCGAAGCCGTATTTCTGCATGCCGGTGAAGTCGGCGTGGCCGGGCCGGGGCCGGGTGAGCGGGGCGTTCCGGGCCTGGTCGGCCAGGATTTCCGGGGCCACGGGATCGGAGGACATGATCTGTTCCCACTTGGGCCACTCGGTGTTGCCGACCTGGATGGCGACGGGGCCGCCCTGGGTCAGGCCGTGGCGGACGCCGCCGAGGATCGTGACGACGTCCTGCTCGAATTTCATCCGGGCGCCGCGGCCATAGCCGAGTCGCCGGCGGGCCAGGGCCTCGCTGATGTGGGCGCTGGTGAGTTCCACACCGGCGGGCACGCCTTCAATTATTCCGACCAGTGCCGGGCCATGGGATTCTCCGGCAGTCAACCAACGCAACATAGATTCCATCCTGCCATGTCGGGAGCTTAGAACACCCGTCGGGGCGCCCCGACTGCGTCACACATCACATCTATGACTCCGGCCGGCATGGCCTCGCCCAGTCCGGTGAAGTGCCGCACCTGCTCCACCGCCTGGTAGATGAGCATTTCAAGCCCGGGGACCACGGTTCCGCCCGCGTCCTGCCAGGCTGCGGCAATCCGGCTGGGCCACGGATCGTAGGCGACGTCCAGTAGCACGCCCGGGCTGAGCACCCCGGGCTGCCGTGCGGAGGCAGTGCTCCTGCCGGCTTCGCCGCCAGCTCTTCGGCCAGTTCCCGGCCAGCTCCCCGGCCAGTGCGTCTGCCGCGCGGGGCGGCAGCGTGGAGATGACGACGTCGGCCGCGGCGACGGCGGCTGCCGCTCCGGCGAGGGGAAGCACCCGGACGGGCAGACCCACGGCGGCGGAGGCCGCGCGGGCCTCCGTTGCGCGGCTGACATCGCGGACGAAGACCTCCGCCGACGCGGCGCCGAGTTCCTTGAGGGCGGCGATGGCGGCTGCCGCCGTCCCGCCCCCGCCGAGGACCGCTGCCGTGGGGGCCGTGGCCGCTCCCGCGTGCCGGAGCGCGTTGACGATCCCGGCAACGTCCGTGTTGTAGGCGACCAACCGGGTGTGGTCAGCACTGCCGTCGTCGGATTCGAAGGCAACGGTGTTGACCACACCGAGTGCGCGGGCCACACCCCGGACCTCGTCCACTTCAGCCACCATGGCGGATTTGAGCGGCATGGTGACCGACAGCCCCCGCCAGGAACCGTCCGCGCGGGCCTCGTCCCTGACCTGCCGCATGAATGCCGGCAGTCCGGCTTCGGTCACGTCAATGGCGGAGTAGGCGATCTCCACGCCCAGGTGGGCATAGGCGGCCCGGTGCAGCGCCGGCGACTTCGAGTGGCTGATGGGATGCCCGAGCACGGCCGCCCGCAGCGTCATACGCAGCGTCCCGGGTTGGCCTCGCACCACGCGTTGTACTGCGCCACGTATCCGTTGTGTTCAGCCAGGGTCTTGGAGAACTTGGTCTCCTTGGTGTCCAGGTTGATGGTGACCCAGTAGAGGTACTGGTTGGTCTTGGGCTTGGCGGCGGCGTCGATGGCCGTCTTGCCGGGCGAACCGATAGGCCCGGCGGGCAGGCCCTGGTTGGCGTAGGTGTTGTACGGGTTCGACTTGTCCGCCTTCTGGGCTTCGTCAATGTGGAAGCTCCGGATGCCCAGCCCGTAGGTAACCGTGGCATCGGACTGGATGAGCCCGTTGGTCTCGGTGTTGTTGGGCTTGAGGCGGTTGTAGATGGCGCCGGCCACGTCACCGTATTCGGCCTGCCCGCCCTCGGCCTGGACGATGCTGGCGACCGTCACGATGTCGTACTGTTTGGCGGGATCGGTGACGCCCTGGGCCTTGAGTTCATTCTGGGTTGTGCCCACGAGCTTCTGCAGAATCTCCTTGGCGGAGGATCCCAGCGGGAAGCGGTACTCCCCCGGGGCCAGGTAGCCCTCCAGGTTCTTGGCCTTGGCCGGGACGCCGAACTGCGCCGGCGCATCGCTGAGCGCTTTCAAGTCGGGAACCGAGATCCCGGTGCCCTCGGAAATTGCCTGCAGGGATTCATTGATCCGCAATCCGGCACTGAGCGCAAAGTACATGACCTTGCCCTTGTCCTTGTCGAGCAGGATGGCCACGGCATCGGAGTTCTTCATTTCCTGGCGCATCGAGAAGCTGCCCGGGCTCAGGGCTCCGCCGGAGGCGGCGAACTCCTTGAGGAAGGTGTCCGCGTTCGCCACGACCTTCTTCGACTCCAGCTCGGTGGCCACGGACTTCGGCCCGGCGCCGGGTTCGACCGTGATGGTGACCTCGCCGGTACCCGGGCCCGGATAGTCGGCCATGGTGTCCCCGCCCAGGAGGGGCTTGAGGAACTGTGCGCCCACCGCGATGGCAACGACGAACACGGTCAGCGTCAGCACCAGGGCCAGGAAGCGGCGCCGGCGTTTGATCTTCTTGGAGGGGGCCTTGTCATACCGGACGGATCCGGCCATCAGCTCGTGGCCGGATTCTTCGTGGTACTCGGCTTCCGGGTGCGCCTGATGGTCGCCGGAGTCGTCGTAGACATGGTGGGCCTCATCATGTTGTCCCACATCGTGGGGGGGCAGCGCGTAGCCGTCGTGGGGGCCGGTGCCAGGGGCAGCCGCGTCGTGGCGGGCTTCGTAGCCATGCTGGCCTGCCGTCGCATAGACGGCGTCCTCGTGGGCGGCGTTCAAGTGGCCCGCGGCTTTGCCGACGGGCTCGCGGACAGGGATGTCGCGGACGGGGATGATTTGCGTGAAGTCTTCGCGGGCCGGCGCGTCGGCGGCGACGTCGTGCACTGTTTCCTCGTGCACGGTTTCCTCGTGCACGGCTTCCTCGTGCACGGTCGGGGCGGATTCGGGGAGTTCCGGGGCGGCCTGCGGCGGCTCGCTCTCCGGTGTCCGGGCTTCCGGCGTCCAGACGACGGCGATGCGGGGGTCTACGGGCCGGGATTCGGCGGGTTCCGGCTCGGCGGGCCGGGTCTTCGGCGGGCCGGGTTTCGGCGGCCGGGGTGTCAGCAGGTTCGGGCCGGGTCCCAGCTGTTGGTGCGGGGTCCGGCGTCGGATCGTCCTGTCCCGTCTCAAACGCCTGCGGCGGGATCACGTTGTGTCCCTGCGTCGCCAGGAGCTTTTCCCGGGCCCTGATCTCTTTGCGCGTCAGCGGTCGGCCGGCACCACCAAGGGCGTCACCGGAGGAGTCATCACTGTTGACCGGGCTCACTGTAGCCTTCCATGTTCTGAAGAGTGCGTCTGTACTGCCGGGCCGGTCTGTGCGCCGTCTCCGGTCGGCCCCGGCGCAGACTCCGCGTACACGCGGTTTCCGACCTCCGTTCCCCTGGCCTTTTGCATATCAATCGCATGTTGCAGAATACCTGCCGCCGCAACCTGATCAACTACTGTACGGTGATTTTTGCTGCTCATGCCAGCTTCGTGCAGGTTGCGGTGGGCGGTCACGGTGCTGAGCCGCTCGTCAACCAGGCGCACCGGCACGTCCGTTCCGGCGTCCTGCAGGGCCTGGGCCAAAAGGAGCGCGTACTCCGTCGCCATCCGGGCCGAGGCGTGCTCCTCGCCTTTCATGGTGCGCGGCAGTCCCACGAAAATTTCCACGGCGTCCAGCTCCGCGGCCAGGGCGGCCAGGATGCGCACGTCAGTGTTCTTCTTCACGTTTCGCTGCAGCGTGCGCAGCGGAGTCGCCAGGATTCCGTCGCGGTCGCAGACGGCAACGCCCACACGGACGGTGCCGACGTCCACCCCGAGTTTCACGCCCCGGGGATAGACGCCGGCCACAGCACCTTCAGTCATGGAGGGATCCGCTTATCGCCGGGTGATGGCGTCCACGACGGCGCTGAGGGCAGCCCCGACCTTGGCGGCATCCGTGCCGCCGCCCTGGGCGACGTCGTCCTTGCCGCCACCGCCGCCGCCGAGGACACCGGCGGCCAGGCGCACCAGGGCACCGGCCTTCACTCCGGCGGCCCGGGCCGCTTCGTTGGTGGCGATCAGGATCACGGGACGGTCGTTGCTGACGCCTGCGACGGCGACAGCGGCGGCCTCGGAGCCGAGGCGGGTCCGCAGGTCCAGGGCAAGGCCGCGCAGGTCATCCGCGCCGCTGACCTGGCCGGCGTCGTGCGCAATGACCTTGACGCCGGCGGCGTCCTTGGCGGTGCCCACCAGCTGGGCGGCGGCAGCCGTGAGCTGCTCCTTGCGGAGCCGCTCGAGTTCCTTTTCGGCGGTCTTGAGCTTGGTCAGCGTGCTGGCGATCCGGTCCGCGAGGAGCCCGGAGGGAACCTTCAGCATTTCGGTGAGCTCGGTGACGAGGGCGCGCTCGGCGGCGAGGTGCCGGAAGGCGTCCATGCCCACGAAGGCTTCGACGCGGCGGTTTCCCGAGCCGACGGACTGTTCGCCGAGCAGGGACAGGCTGCCGATCAGCGAGGTGTTCTCGACGTGGGTGCCGCCGCAGAGCTCGCGTGACCAGGCGCCGTCGATCTCCACGACCCGGACCTCGTTGCCGTAGTTCTCGCCGAACAGTGCCATGGCGCCGAGGGCCTTGGCCTCGGCGAGCCCCATGATCTTGGTCTCCACCCGGAAGTTGTTGCGGATGGCGATGTTGGAGACTTCCTCGATCTCGGACCGGGTGGCGGTGCTCAGGCCCTCGCCCCAGGCGAAGTCGAAGCGCAGGTAGCCGGCCTTGTTGAAGGAGCCGCGCTGCAGGGCCTCCGGGCCGAGGATCTGGTGCAGGGCCGCGTGCACGATGTGCGTGCCCGTGTGCGCCTGTTCGGCGGCGTGGCGGCGTTCGCGGTCGACGGCGGCCTGGACGAGGGCGTCCGCACCGATTTCGCCTTCGCGGACAATCGCCTTGTGCACGCTCAGGCCCTTGACGGGACGCTGGACGTCCAGGACCTCGACGACGAAGCCGTCGCCGGTGATGAGCCCGGTGTCGGCGGCCTGGCCGCCGGCCTCGGCGTAGAACGGCGTCTCGGCCAGGACCAGTTCGATTTCCTCGCCCGTGGAGGCCTGGGCGACCTTCCGGCCCCCGGCCAGGATGCCGCGGACCTTGGACTCGCCCTGGAGTTCGGTGTAGCCGGTGAAGACGGTCTCGCCCTGGGCGAGGAGTTCCTGGAACGCGCTGAGGTCGGCGTGGGCGCCCTTCTTGCCCTTGGCGTCGGCCTGGGCGCGCTGGCGCTGTTCGAGCATGAGTTTGCGGAACTCGGGCTCGTCAACCTTGAGCCCGGCTTCCTCGGCCATCTCGAGGGTGAGGTCGATCGGGAAGCCGTAGGTGTCGTGCAGGGCGAAGGCGTCGGCGCCGGAGAGCGGCCGGCCGGCGGACTTGGATTCCTTGACGGCGTCCTCGAGCCGGGCGGTGCCGGAGGCGATGGTGCGCAGGAAGGCCTTCTCTTCGGCGTAGGCGATCCGGCCGATGCGCTCGAAGTCGGTTTCCACGATCGGGTAGACGCCCTTCATGGCGTCCCGCGAGGCCGGCAGCAGGTCCGGCAGGCATGCCTTTTCGACGCCGAGCAGGCGCATGGAGCGCACGGCGCGGCGGATCAGGCGGCGCAGGACGTAGCCGCGGCCCTCGTTGGAGGGGGTGACGCCGTCGGCGATCAGCATCAGGGCCGAGCGGATGTGGTCGGCCACGACGCGCATGCGGACATCATCGGTGTGGTGCGGGTCCTCGGGGGTCTCGGCCGAGGTGTATTCCCTGCCGGAGAGTTCGGCAGCCTTGTCGATCACGGGCCGGACCTGGTCGGTCTCGTACATGTTCTCGACGCCCTGCAGGATCATCGCGAGGCGTTCCATGCCGAGGCCGGTGTCGATGTTCTTCTTGGGCAGTTCGCCGGTGATGTCGAAGTCCACCTTGGAGCGGACGTTGTCGATCTGGTACTGCATGAAGACGAGGTTCCAGATCTCGATGTACCGGGTCTCGTCAGCGAGCGGGCCGCCCTCGATGCCGTATGCGGGGCCGCGGTCGTAGTAGATCTCCGAGCAGGGACCGGCCGGGCCGGGCTGGCCGGTGGACCAGTAGTTGTCGGCCTTGCCCATCCGCTGGATGCGTTCGGCGGGGACTCCGGTGTTCTTCAGCCACAGCTCTTTGGCCTCGTCGTCTTCTTCGTAGACGGTGACCCAGAGCCGCTCCGGCGGCAGTCCGTACCCGCCGTCGTCCACGCTGGTGGTGAGGAGCTCCCACGCGAACTTGATGGCGTCTTCCTTGAAGTAGTCGCCGAAGGAGAAGTTGCCGCACATCTGGAAGAAGGTGCCGTGGCGGGCGGTCTTGCCGACTTCCTCGATGTCACCGGTCCGGATGCACTTCTGCACGCTGGTGGCCCGCTGGTAGGGGGCTTCTTCACGGGCCGTCAGGTACGGGATGAACGGGACCATGCCGGCCACCGTGAACAGCAGGGAGGGGTCGCTGGAGACCAGGGAGGCGGAGGGAACCGCGGTGTGCCCCTTGCTGACAAAAAAGTCGATCCAGCGCTTGGTGATCTCCTGCGACTTCATGAGCTGATTTCTTACCCTTCAATATGCACTGCGTTGTGTGGCCCGCGTCTGTGCTGCGCGGGACAAGCTGAGGTCCGGCACCGGAGCGGGCCCTGTCATTCCAGGTGATTCTAGGGCCCCGCGGCCGTGCCGGCGCGCCCGTGACGGGCACCGTACTTACTAATTCTCTCCCGGCTAGCGCCGGACTGCATCCCGGCGGGCGAGCAGGCCGCCGACACCTGCCTCAATCGTTGTGTCGATGCCGAGGGCGGAACGGAGTTCGGCTTCACGCTCGCCCATGCCTTCGCGGACGGCGTCCGCGAAGTCGTAGACGCCGTCCGCGAGCCGTCCCACGGCCCGGTTGAGTCCTTCGGGGCCGAGCGCGGACTGGGCTTCGGTGATCTTGCGGAAAGCGATGACGCCGATCGCGACGCCGATTCCCATCCAGATGATTCTGTTCATATCAGGTTCTCCCGGAGGGCTTAGCGGCTGCGGCGGCCGGTGGCGGGCTTTTTGCGGGCGGTGAAGGCGGAGCGCACGCCATAGCTGAAGGAAGCCACCTTGATCAGCGGCGAGCCGATGGTGGCGGCCATGAGCGAGGACAGTGCCGAGAAGTTGGCGGAAGCATCCGAGACGTTGGACGAAATGCCGTCCACCTTCTTCAGCTGCTCGTTGGTGGTGGACACCGTGGCGGTGACTTCGTCCATGAGCGGAGTGGCGCCGTCGCTGATCGAGCGGATGGAGGTCCGCATTTCGTCAAACACTCCCCCGAGCTTCAGGATCGGCACGGCGAGCAGCAGGACCAGCAGTAAAAACACTCCAGCCGCGATCAGGCCGGCAATATCGCCACCAGACATAGACACTCATCTCCTTGAACTGCAGTGGATACCTGCTCGTTGCGTCGGGTCCCGACGGTTTCAGCCGACAGTTTAAACCGGCAAGCAGAAACGGCTCCCGGGGAACTCCCCCAAGTACCTTACATACAAAGAAGCCCGCGGCGCTTGCCACGGGCTTCTTTGGAGGTGTTGCCTTTGATTTAGCGTGCGTAGAATTCCACGACGAGCTGCTCTTCGCAGGTCACGGGGATCTCGGAACGCTTGGGGCGGCGCACCAGGCGGGCCTGGAGGGCGTCAAGCTTGACGTCCAGGTAGGCCGGAACGATCGGCAGGACGTCGCGGTGAGCGCCGGCTGCTGCAACCTGGAACGGAGGCATGGTCTCGCTGCGGCTGTGAACGTGGACCAGCTGGCCCTCGCCGACGCGGAAAGACGGGCGGTCAACGCGGATGCCGTCAACGAGGATGTGGCGGTGCACAACCAGCTGGCGGGCCTGGGCGATGGTGCGGGCGAAGCCGGCACGCAGCACGAGGGCGTCGAGACGCATTTCGAGCAGTTCGATCAGGTTTTCACCGGTCAGGCCCTTGGTGCGGCGTGCTTCTTCGAAGGCACGGGTCATCTGGGCTTCGCGGATGCCGTACTGGGCGCGCAGACGCTGCTTTTCGCGCAGACGTACGGCGTAGTCGGAGTCCTGCTTCTTGCGGGCACGGCCGTGCTCACCGGGGCCGTACGGGCGGCGCTCCATGTACTTGGCGGCCTTGGGGGTCAGAGCAATGCCGAGTGCACGCGAAAGGCGTGCGGTACGGCGAGCACGAGTGTTGTTAGCCACTTGTGTCCTTCCAATATCTGCGGTGTGTCAGTGTTACTGGCCTCCACGATGGAGAGCATCGGCCAACCGCTGCCTTTTGCTACTGGGCACAGGGCAACCCTCATCAAATGCTAAGTTTCAATGGATTGTGCGTCCGTGCCTTGCCAGACAACGAACTAGCCTACCATGATCCTGCCGTCGGGCCGACTCAGATGCGGGCGTGCACGCCCCGGCCGCCCCTGCGCACGAACGACGCCGCACCCAGGAATTCCACGGCCACGAAAGGCTCAGTGCCCACTACCCATTCGTCGTGACCCGGCGGAATGGCGTACGTGTCATTGGCGTGGATCATGGAATGCAGACCTTCGGCTGTTTCGACTTCCATGGCACCGGAAATGCAGAAGCCGAGATGGTGGTGCAGGCAGACGTCGGTCTGCTCGTAGGGTCTGGTGCTCACTGACCACCGCCAGCCCGGGCCGAGGATCAGCTTGGCGACCGAGTAGTCGTTCACGGTGCAGAGGTCGAATTCGGCCTTGTCCGGGCACCGCTTCCTGTCGGGCACATCGAAGGACTTGACTGCCATAGCGGTAACGCAATTGATGCTCATGGGACACTACCTGGGGACGGGGCGGGACGCTCGCGCTGGAAGACCTATAGGTGGAGCGATGCCGGCTGCCGTTCCGGGGTCCGGGTAGCGAGAGCCGGCGATGTGAGCCGCGCTGTCCCCTGCGCCGCACGGACTGTCAGCAGATCCATGCTGACGTAGTTCCTCTTTCCACGTTAGACCTCTTGGCACCTATGTCAACGGCGGATTCCGGGGTTGCAGGGCCGCGGAGGAACAGCCGCCGGTCAGGGGCGGAACAGGGGCTGGGCAGGGCAGGCAGGTCAAGTGCCGGTCACGTGCCGCGGATGATCTTCCGGAGCCGCTCGAGCCGGGTGGAAATGTCGCGTTCGGCCCCGTTGGCGGTGGGTTCGTAGTAGTTGCGGCCCACGAGATCGTCCGGCGGGTACTGCTGCGTGGCCACGGCGTGCGGTGCGTCGTGGGCGTATTTGTAGCCCTTGCCGTGGCCCAACTGTTTGGAGCCCGGGTAGTGGGCGTCGCGCAGATGGGCCGGGATCCCGTTCCCGAGCCCGGCCCGGACGTCGGCGATCGCCTGGTTGATCCCCATGTAGGCGGCGTTGGACTTCGGCGCGGTGGCCAGGTGCACCACGGCCTCGGCGAGGATGATCCGGCCTTCCGGCATGCCGATCAACTGGACGGCCTGGGCCGCCGCGACGGCGGTCTGGAGCGCCGTCGGGTCCGCCATGCCGACGTCCTCGGCCGCGGAGATCACGATCCGGCGGGCCACGAACCGCGGGTCCTCTCCGGCCTCGAGCATCCGGGCGAGATAGTGCAGTGCGGCGTCGACGTCCGAGCCGCGGATCGACTTGATGAACGCGCTGGCGACGTCGTAGTGCTGGTCCCCGGCCCGGTCGTAGCGAACGGAGGCGACATCCAGGGCCCGCTCCGTGTGCCGCAATTGGATCGTGACGGGCTCCGGCTCCCCCGCGCCGGCTGCTGTGTCGGCTGTGTCGGTGTCGGCTGCGCCGGCGTCAGTTGCGTCGACGTCGTCCGCGTCACCGAAGGCGACGCCGGCGGCGGCCTCGAGTGCCGTCAGCGCACGGCGGGCGTCCCCGCCGGAGAGCCGGACAAGGTGCGCCAGCGCTTCGGCACTGAGTTTGGCTTTGCCGTTCAGGCCGCGGACATCCGTGACGGCCCGCTGGAGCAGGCCCTCGACGTCGGCGTCGGTGAGCGGTTTGAGGGTCAGCAGCAGCGAGCGGGACAGCAGCGGGGACACCACGGAGAACGAGGGGTTTTCGGTGGTGGCCGCCACCAGCACCACCCAGCGGTTCTCGACGCCGGGCAGCAGCGCATCCTGCTGGGCCTTGTTGAAGCGGTGGATCTCGTCCAGGAACAGGACCGTGGTGGTCTTGAAGAGGTCGCGCGCGGTCAGGGCCTCATCCATCACGCGGCGGACGTCCTTGACGCCGGCGGTGATGGCGGAGAGTTCGACGAATTTCCGGCCGGGGCCCTTGGCGATCACGTGGGCAAGGGTGGTCTTGCCGGTGCCGGGGGGACCCCAGAGAATCACCGAGCTCGGTCCGGCGGGGCCGGTCGCGTCGGAGCCGGCGGCCAGCTGGCGCAGCGGGGAGCCCTGGCCGAGAAGGTGCTGCTGGCCCACCACGTCATCCAGGGTGCGCGGCCGCATCCGGACGGCGAGCGGACTCCGCGGCGAGCCGGACCCCGAGGGACGGGCGGCCGACCGGGCACCGGACCGGGCGCGGGCCGAATCGTCGGCGCCGCCGCTGTTCCCGCCGTCGCGGTTTTCGCCGTCGCTGTATCCGCCGTCGTCGTCGCTTCCGTCGGCGTCGTCCCGCCCTGCGCCAAAGAGATCATCCACATAGATAGGCTACTTCTAGTTCCTGTCCGCCTTGCCACCCTTAGCCGTCCCCCTTTATCCCTGTAACGGAAGAGCCCGCCATGCCCAGCCCCGAGTCCCGTGTGGCCTTCGTCTCCGGCGCCCGGCTGCCCGGCTGGGTGGAGCGCTTCGCGGCGAGCCATGGTGCGCTGGTGGAGGAAGAGCTCGACGCCGGCTTGCAGCTGCGTGCCGCGGACGGCGCGGTGGCGCTTGCTGCAGGCGCCGTGGCCCGTGGACGGCCGGCCCGGGCACGGCGGCGACGCGGTGTCGCGGCTGGCGTCCCTGGCAGGGCAGCCGCGGAGCATCGGCACGGTGCTGGTCCGCCGCGGCGGCTATTCGGTGGCGGTGGTCAGCGGCGGCGCCGTGCTCGCGTCCAAGACCGGCACCCGCCACGTGCAGTCCCGGACCGCTGCCGGCGGCTGGTCCCAGCAGCGCTTCGCCCGGCGGCGCGCCAACCAGGCCGATGCCCTCGTGGAGGCCGTGGCGGAGCACGCCGCGAGGATCTTCGCGGAGCACCGGATCGAGTACCTGGCGCCGGGCGGCGACCGGACGCTGGCCGATCAGGTGCTCGCCGAGCCCGTGCTGAAGCGCTACGCCGGCCTGCCGCGGCTGGCGTTCCTGGACGTCCCGGATCCGCGCGCCGCGGTCCTCAAAAAGGCTGCGGCGGAGCTGTGCTCGGTGCGGATCCTGGTGACGGATCCGGCGTCGTAAGAAGCGGCGGCATTGGAATGGCCGCCGTTCCATCCCCCAATATATGCAGATGGAACGACGGCCCTGGCGCTATCCGGCTGCCGGACGCTCCGGCTATTCTTCCGGCGCCAGAGTGACGGTGACGCCATCGAGGTCCTGGTTGAAGTCGAGCTGGCACGAGAGCCTGGAGCCGCACTCCTGGTAGCCCTCGGCGTCTACCAGCAACTCGAGTTCGTCCTCGCTGCGCTCGGCCAGGGTGTCGAAGACCTCCTTTTCCAGGAAGACGTGGCAGGTGGCGCAGGAGGCGGTGCCGCCGCAGGATGCCAGGACCGGGAGGTCGTTGTCCCGGAGGGCCTCCATCAGGGTCTGGTCCGGCTCCCATTCGAGATCGTGGGTGGAGCCCTCGCGGTCGATCACGGTGAGTTTGTTGTTGCTCATGGTGGTTCCTTCGGTTTCAGGAAGCTGCGAAAGCAGCGTCGGTTAGTGGGGTGGCCGGATCGGCGGCGAGCAGCGGATCAATCCGTGCTTTCTGTGCAATCAGTTTCTTGGCCGGGCGGAAGTCGGTGAGGCCTGCGATGGTGTCGACGGCGGCGAGGCGCCCGTCCCGGAGGTAGACAACAGAGAACCTTCCGTCCGCCGGGGTGCCGCGCACGATCACCTCGTCGTCGGGGTGCCGGACCCCGGCCGTCTGCAGCCGGACACCGTGCTGGACAGTCCAGAACCAGGGGATTTCCGGGTCCGCGGGGGCCCGGCCGGTGATGTCCGCTGCCACCCTGTCGGCCTGCGCCATGGCGTTCTGGATGCATTCGAGGCGCTGGCTGGCGCCGTCGATGGTGCTGGTGAAGCGCGTGACGTCGCCCGTGGCGTAGATGCCGGGGACCGAGGTCCGCCCGTCTTCGTCGACGAGGATCCCGTCCCGGCACTGGATTCCGGCGTCAGCGGCGAGTTCCTGGTTGGGCACCACTCCGATTCCGGCGAGGACGACGTCGGCCGGGTAGGTCGTGCCGTCGGCGGTGACCACCCGCTCGGCCTGCTCGGCCCCTTCGATGGCGGTGACCGCGGCACCGAAGACGAAACGGACGCCGTTCTGCTCGTGAAGTTGCTCGAAGAAGCGGGATACCGGTTCGGAGGTCACCCGGCTCATCACGCGGTCCTGGAATTCGAGCACTGTGACGTCGCAGCCCTTGGCGGCAGCGGCGGCCGCGACTTCCAGGCCGATGTATCCCGCGCCGATGATGGCGACCCGGGCGCCGGGGACGAGGGCGCGCTTGAGTTCAAGGGCGTCGTCCCGGGTCCGGAGGGCCTGCACGCCGGGGAGGCCGGCCCCGGGGACCGTCAGTGACCTGGCGCGGGAACCGGTGGCGATGACGAGGCGGTGGTAGACGTGGCGGCTGCCGTCGGACAGCTGGACGGTCCTGCCGGCCGGGTCGATCGCGTCGACGGTGAGCCCTGCCCACAGGTCAATGCGCTTGTCCTGGTAGAACTTTTCTTTGCGCAACACGGTGGACTCATCCGGGGCGCCGGCTTTGAGGAGTTCCTTGGACAGCGGGGGGCGTTCGTAGGGCGTCTCCTTTTCGGCTTCCAGCAGCAGGATGTCCCCGTCCCAGCCGCGGGTGCGCAGTCCTGCGGCCACCGCGACACCGGAGTGGCCGGCGCCGACAATGACGATTGGATTCAGGCCGTTCTCAGTGGGTTGCTGACTAGGCATTGAACTTCTCCAGTTCGACGTAGAGGTGTTCCGGGCCTGAGTTGGTCAGGTTGTTGCCGCGGACGTATTCGATCGGTTTGTCCTTGTTGAGGGTCAGGGAGCCAAGCTTCGCGGCGAGAAGTTCCACCGTCACGACGGTTTCCAGCCTGGCCAGCGGGGCGCCCAGGCAGCTGTGCACGCCGTGGCCGAAGCCGAGGTGGCCGTCGGTGGTGCGGTCGATGTTGAAGGTCTCGCCGTCGGGATACTTGGTGCTGTCGCGGTTCGCGGCGGCCGGCAACAGCCGGACGATGGCGCCGGCAGGGATGCGCACGCCGGCGACCTCGACGTCTTCGGTGGTGATCCGGCTGGCGCGCTGCACCGTTCCGCGGAAGCGGGCCAGTTCCTCGACGAAGAGGTTCGCGTCGGCGGGGTTCTGCCGGATCCGGTCCAGCAGTTCGGGCTGTTCGCTGAAGACCCGGAAGGCGTTGGCCAGCAGGATGGTGGTGGTGTCATGGCCGGCGACGAAGACGAAGGCGCAGAGTTCCTTGGCTTCCTTCTCGCTGAGCAGGCCGTCCTTCCACATCCGGGCGATGTGGCCGCCCACGGACTCGCTTTCCTCGCGGTAGAGGCGTTCCATGGTGTCTTTCAAGTACGCGAAGAACTCGAAGGTGCTCTGTTCGTCGGTCCCCGTGCCCTGAGCATTGCGGGCCAGCCTGCCGAAGTAGCTGAAGGTCTCATCGGACCAGAACTTCATCTTCTCGAAGTCCGACGCCGGGACGTCCAGCAGGGCGCTGATGGTGGACATGCTCAGCGGGATCGCGTAGTCGTCGACGGCGTCGCCTCCCCCGGCGGCGATCATCGGGTCCAGGTATTTGTGGGCGTTCTCGCGGACCCGGTCCTCGAAGCGGGCGATCGCCTTGGGGGTGAAGGCCTGCGCCACGACCTGGCGCAGCCGGGTGTGGTTCGGGGCATCGAACAGGGTCAGGAAGGTCAGCGGCACCGGGTCCACCACTTGGGAGGAAAAGATCTTGGGGGCGCGCATGGCCTTGCGGACATCATCGTAGCGGGAGATAAACCAGACGTCCGAGACCGGCGATGCGGCGCGGAGTACCGGAGCGTTGTCCCGCATCCATGCGTAGTGCGCATACGGGTCGCCCTGGGTTCCGTCGTCGACGACTTTGAACGGCGCCATGCCATCCGGCCAGGCGAGTTCATGGGAGTAAGGGGGCAGTTCGGCCGTCGCGGAGGGAGACTGTTCCACGGGCGATAGTTCTGTGGTGGCGGCAGACATCGTTGTCCTTCTTTCATGCGTGACTGTTCCGGGTGAATACCCTGGGTGAGTCGACGTGATCCACGTCTCAATCAAGAGTGCCCACCGGCCCCGCATCGGCCCCATAGGGCTTCCGTTCATCGGTTGTGAAAGTCGCCTGGTAGCACTTGTCCGCAGGCAAAGGCGATTGTCAGAGGCAGGGTTGCGGGCCCTGCCTCACCGGTGTTGCTCGTCCGGCACAAACCAGCAGGAAGTGTGCCACCAACGAGGTTGGAATGCCGCGCTGAAAACAGCACGCAACTGGTCGATCAGGCGGATTGGTACAGGACGCATTCGGGGATGGGGTCGTCGAGGGGCGCCGGCCACCACGGATCGTCCGTGTCTGCGGCAGGGAATTCGGTGCCCGGCCGTGAATTGGTGCCAGTCCGGGAAGGGGTCCGGGGGCAGGTTCCGGTTCGGGATCCGCGGGCAGGCCTTGGTCCAGTTCCTTGTCCGGGCTGCGTCCGTGGCCGGGATGTGGCCCGGCCAGTGGGGCGGTTCCCAGTCCTGGTGCTCGCTGGGGTAGTGCCGTCCTGACGGTGAGGTCCAGCCCGGCGGGTGGTCTCTGCTGGCCCCGGTCGGTTGTCCAGGCGGAGCCGTGTTTCAGGCGGTGATGCTTGGGGCAGGGCTGGCCCAGGTTGGAGATGCCGGTGGTGCCTCCGTCGGCCCAGGCCAGGAGGTGGTCTGCCTCGTTGTCCAGGGAGTGGTTGCTGCAGCCGGGGAACGGGCACCTGCCGTCGCGGAGCCGGAGCCAGTGACGCTGGGCCTTCGTGAGACGGTAGCTGGTCCGTCCGATTTCCAGCGGGGCGCCGTCGCGGGGGTCGGTCAGGACGCGGTGGAAGGAGTCGGCGCCGTCGGCGATCAGGCGGCGGGCCATGGACGGCGGGATCGGCCCGTACCCGTCCAGGACGGCCGGTTCGTCGGTGGCGCCCAGCAGCGACAGGACCGGGACGGTGACCAGGACCTGCGCCCGCGGCGACGGAACACCCCCGCACCCGCCCCGGCCAGGCCGGTGCCGCCGCCGCCGGTCCGCCGGCCAGTCCGCGGTGATCCGCCGCCGGGCGTGCCGGTGGTGAGGAGCCAGGTGGCGGTGATGTCGGCGCGGAGCTGGGCCAGGGTCCGGGCCTCGTCCGGGCCCTGGAGGGCGCGGGCGGCGGCGGTGGTCCGTTCCCAGATCCCCGCGGCGGTGTCGGCCGGCAGGTGCGCGGAGAGCCAGGCCATGCCGTCCCGGTCCGGGACGAACTCGACCCGCCGGTCCGCGGCGCTTGTGGTGTGGCGTTCCTCGATGCTGACCGGGTGGTGGCGTTCCCGCCAGGCGCGTGCCTTGGCCCGGAACCGGGACGGAACGAGGTCCCCGGCCGGGCAGCCGCGGGCCGGGTTGGGTGCGTCGGGGTCCAGGAAGTGCGCCTCCAGCCCGGCCGCCCCGGCCGGATCCAGGCCGGTGGTTTCGTCGACGAGGATCCGGGCGTGCTGCCAGGAGATCGTCCCGGCCCGCAGCGCGGCCAGGGTCAGCGGCAGCCCCGTCGTCAATGCCCGGGAGTCGGACAGCAGGGCTCCGGCGGTGCGTTCGCTGACGGTCAGGACACAGGCGACCTCGGCGACCACGGCCATCTCCTGTGCCGTTTGTTCCTGCGGGGACGCCGCCGGCGGCGCCAGGAACCTGGCCGCCCGGGCGTAATCGGCGGCCAGCTGAACCTTCAGCGCGGCGGTCCGGGCCTCCAGCCGGGCCACCTCGGCCAGCCCGTCCAGGCAACCGTCCGCCAGATCCCGCAACGGATCAGCATCACGCAGGCCAGTCGGCGTCGCGGAGCGGCATCGGCGCCGGGCAGATCAGCAGGTCGGCGCCGGCGCCGGTGAGGGCAGCCAGCGCGGCAGCGGACGCGGCGACGGCCGCCAGGGCCGCCCTGCTCTCCGCACTCCACGCTGCTCTGCTTTCCATGACCCAAGCAAATCAGGACGCACTGACAATCTAAGTGCAGTTACGTGGGTTGCCGCGTAACGCCTGAACTGCAGCTGTACGTCCGTTGCTCGGTAACCAGGGACTGTCCTAGCGGCACGGACGAACAGGGGTCACGGCTCCTGGCCGAGAATGACTGATGACGACCCGTTGGGGTTCATTGCCGGAACACCGCCGGCTTGACCGGATGCAGCGTGACGGGCCGTTGACCGGCGCCGTCAAATGCCGGGCACCCCGCAGTGACCGGAGCCACGGTGGACTGCCCTCAGGCCCGTCTCGGAACCGGACCGGAGGCCTTCAGTGCACGGGAGATCCCGTGGGCGGCGGTCAGGAGCGCCGGGACGGTCAACGGGACGGCGGCTTCCTCCCGCGGAACGATGGCATTGAGCGCGGCGGCGATGGTGTTGTCGGGGCCGAAGACTGGCACGGCGATGCCCGTCCACTCCGTTACGCCGATACCCGGCAGGGCAACGTAGCCGCGCTGCCGGATGTCGGCCAGGTGTTTCCGGATGAGTGCCGGGTCAGTAATCGTCTCCGCGGTCACCGCCGGCAGCGGGCGCGAGAGCACCTCGTCCTGGAAGGCTGGCGGCGCGAAGGCCAGCAGCACGAGCCCGGATGACGCGGCGTGAATCGGCATTCTCTGGGCAATATGGGCCGCGTCCAGGCTGGATTGAGGCGAGGACAGCCGCTCCACGTAGAGCACTGTCCCGTGGTCCAGTACCGCCAGCGTGGTGTGCTGGTGCACGGCGGCCTGGACATCCTCCATGAAGGGCAGTGCCAGCTCACGAAGATTCAGCGCACGCGATCCCCGTGCTGCCAGCTCCCACATCCGCATTCCCGACCGCAGGTTCCCGTCGGCCAGCCGCTCGATCAGGCCGTGCAGCACCAGATCGTCCACCAGACGGTGGGCAGTAGTCAGGGGCAGGTCTGCGCGGCGGGCAAGGCCGGAGAGCGTCATGGTGGGAAGGTCCCGGTCGAACGCGCTCATGAGCCGCACGACGCGGCTGATCACCGATTCACCGGTGGGTGAGTTTGCCAACGTACCTGCCCGCGCCCCGGCTTCCACGCCGGCCACGCGGATCACACCGCGGTCGGCGGCGAGCTTGGCGATGTCGCGTCCCGCCCGGTAGCCGAACACGAGGGCCGGCCCAATGTGCGAGCCGTAGCCCGGGTAGCCGCCGCCGAAGACGCTCACCGCTGCCGCGCCGACGGCGATCAGGCCGGGAATGGCGGTTCCCTCGTCAGTGACCACCTCGGAGCGTTCGTTGACGCCGATCCCGGCGAAGGTGCCGAGGTCGCCCATCTGGATCTTGGCCGCGTAGTACGGGCCCTTGCCGACCGGGGCCAGGTTCGGGTTCGGCTTGTGCTCCATGTCCCCGCGGAAGTGGTTGTAGAGCGTGGAACCGCGGCCAAAGGACGGGTCCTCGCCGCGCTCCGCGGCCGGGTTGAATTCAGCCACGGTCGCCTTCAGACCCGCGGCGTCGATGCCGAGCTTGCCCGCCAGCTCCGCCAGGGTGTCGCCCTTGACGAGGTACCCGGTCTTGTAAAAGTAGCCGCGCGGCATCGGCCAGGGCTTGGCGTAGCCGATGCCGTATTTGTGCATCGTCTTCGCGTCCCCAATGACGTACCCGAACGTCTTGTCCTCGTCCTTGTTGTGCTCAATCATGGTCCCGCCGAAGTCGTGGTAGCTCAGGGCTTCGTTCCCGAACCGCTTGCCGTGACGGTCGACGGCGATCAGGCCCGGCAGCCCGATGGCACGCAGGTGCGGGAAGAGGCGCTGCTTGCCGTTGAGGTACTTGAACACCGTGACCGGCGCCCAGGACCCTACGCTGAAGACCGAATTGTCGATGTGGCCGCCGGCGCTGATCGCCAGGGTGGCGGCGTCCCCGCCGTGGCCCACGGTCGGGGTGAAGTGGTCGTCGCCGTCGGCGTCGTGCGGGAAGTACTGCTGCCGCAGGTCCTTGTTGCCGGAGAAGCCGCCGGCGGCGAGGATGACGCCGAGCCGCGCCGTCACGGTGGCGGCGTGCTCGCCGCCGATCACGGCGCCCGTGATGGTGCCGGCGTCGTCGCGGGTCAGCGAAAGAGCCGGTGAAGAATTCCAGAGGCGCACGCCGAGGTCATCGGCGCTCTGGACCATGCGGGTCATCAGCGCGTTGCCGTTGGAACGCAGGACGGGCCGCTTGTACCGGGCGGCGTCGGCCCAGGTGCGCAGCAGCTTCTTCGCCACGTAGACGAACGACTTGACCGACTGGTTCACGTGGAAGAACTCGTTGATATCCGGACCGACCTGCGGCATGTAGCCGAACACGGTGTAGGAACTCATGTAGGGCTGCATGAGGAGACGCTTGTCGCCCAGCACGCGCGCGTCGACGTCGCGCGGCAGGATGGCCCGGCCCGAGAGCTTCGCGCCCGGCAGGTCCATCTGATAGTCCGGCGACTTCTCCGGGTACGTGAACTTCACCTCGGTCTCGTTCTCGAAGAAGGAGATCGCTTCCGGCACGGTATCCAGGAAGTCACGGACGCCGGCCTCGTTGAACGTCGCCGGGGCCAGGTTCCTCAGGTAGGTCTCGGCTTCCTCCCGGGTGTCCCCCTGTTCCACGCCCTGTTTGTTGCCGGGGACCCACGCCCAACCGGCGGAGATCGCCGTCGTGCCGCCGAAGTACTGCTCCTTCTCGGCCACGATCACGGTCAATCCCTGCGAAGCGGCCTTCAGTGCTGCGGCCATGCCGGCCACGCCGGAGCCGATGACGAGGACATCGCAGAGGACGGGTTTACTCATGGTTTTGCTCCGTTCAGTCGGCCGCGCGCTTCGCTGCGGCGGCCGGGGTGGAATGCTAGACCCCCAGTAGAGCCGGTGACGCGGATCACCGCGAGGACGATTACCATTGAGCGGGAATCCTGAGGAGGTTCAGTGGCGAATTCCCCATCCGGCGAGTCGATCATCGGGCGTTTCGTGAAGATCGTGAGCGCGTTCGACGACGGCCACACCTCCATGAGCGTCGCGGAACTGGGGCGCCGGACCGGGCTTCCGGTGACCACGACCTACCGGCTGGTCAATGATCTGTTGCTCGAACGGCTCCTCGAACGCGAGCCCGGCGGTGACATCCACATCGGCACCCGGATGTGGGAACTCGTTTCCCGCGGGTCCAAGATGCTGGGGCTGCGGGAGGCCGCCCTGCCGTTCATGGAGGACGTCCAGGCCGTGGTGCAGCACTCCACCACCCTGGGCATCCTCGATTCGGACGAGGTTCTGTACATCGAGCGGCTGGGCTCGGACAAGACAATTGTGGACATCACCAAGATCGCCGGCCGCCTCCCCGTCCATGCGACCTCGTCCGGGCTGGTCCTGCTCGCCTACTCCCCCGCGGCCTACCAGGACACCATCCTGGCCCGTCCCCTGACGAAGTACACCGAAACCACCCTGACCGATCCCGCCCTGCTGCGCCGCCACCTGGCCGAGATCAGGCAGCGCGGCTTCGCTGCAATGCCCGGCGTGATCGTGCCGGAGTCCAGCGGCATCGCGGTCCCCGTCTTCGGCCCGGACAACACCGTCCGTGCCGCCCTCAGCGTGGTGGTGCCGCGCCATGAGGAGAACGCGGCCGCCCGGGTCCCCGTCCTCATGGCTGCCGCACGGGGCATTTCACGGGCCCTCGGCTGGCGGGGCGAGCTCAAGGGAACCCTCCGCCAGAGCCACTAAAGAAAGATCTTGCCGATCATCGGCAATCGTGTGGTCGCCGTCACAACTCCCCTGCCACTCTGGCTTAGACGCAGCGAAGATGCTGCCGGAGTACGAGGAGTACCACATGAACCCCACACAGAGCCGCGTGGCCGGGAAGACCGCCGTCGTCACCGGTGGCCGCGGAGATTTGGGCAGCGCCACCGCCGCCCTGCTCGCCGAACACGGCGCGAAGGTCGCCAGCCTGGACGTTGCCGGCATCCCGTCCGCCGCCACTCACGAAAACATCAGCCAGTACGACGTCGACGTCACCAGCGAGGACAGCGTCGCTGACGCTATCCGACGGGTGACGGACGAGCTGGGCGCCCCGGACATCCTGGTCAACGCGGCCGGCATCATCGGTCCGGCCGGCGCCTCCCACACCGCCTCATTGACTGACTTCGACGCGATCTTCAACGTCAACGTCAAGGGCGTCTGGCTGATGACCAAGCACGTGGTCCCCGGCATGATCGAAAAGGGCGCCGGCAGCATCATCAACTTCTCGTCGATCCACGGCATCACGGGCGGCAGGAACGTGCCGCTCTACCATGCCACCAAGGGCGCGGTCCGGCTGCTGAGCAAGTCCGACGCGGCGGCCTACGGAAGCCACGGCATCCGGGTCAATTCCATCCACCCGGGGTCCATGAACACCCGCATGAGCCGCCGGTCCGCCGAGCAGTCCGACATCGGCCCCGAGGCCTATTACCAGCAGCTTGTCGGCTCAAACCCGTTGCCGCGTCAGGGCGAACCGGACGAGATCGCCTACGGCGTGCTCTACCTGGCATCGGATGAGTCGCGCTTCACCACCGGTTCCGAGCTCGTGATCGACGGCGGCTACACCGCCGTCTGACGGTCGCATACTCTTCCCCTCCTGAAAGGCAACATTCATGAAATTCGTCAGTGGAACCGCATCGGACCGCTACGACGTCGTCGTCGTCGGCTCCGGCGCCGGTGCCCTCACCGCGGCTGCCACCGCCGCCCGTGCCGGCAAGTCCGTCGTCGTCCTGGAAAAGAGCGCCCTGCTGGGCGGGACCTCGGCCGTCTCCGGCGGCATGCTCTGGGTCGCCGATAACCACCACGCCCGGGAAGCCGGCATCACCGATTCGAAGGAAGCGGCCGCCAAGTACGTGCGGGCCGTGGCCCGCGGTCGCGGACGGGCGGAGCTCCTGGACGCCGCCCTGGACTACGGGGACCAGATGCTCCGCTTCGTGGAGGAGGAATGCGGCGTCCGGTTCATTTTCCTCAACAATTTCCCGGACTACCGCCAGGACCTGCCCGGCGCCGTGGAGGGCGGCCGCACGGTGGAGCCCGAGCTCTTCAACAGCAAGGAGGCCCTGGGCGCGCTCACCCGGCACGTCCGCACCGACGGCCGTGCCCCGTTCACCATGCAGGAATACGAAAACTGGGGCGCCTTCACCAAGTTCCCGTGGGACGACCTGAACCGGCGGCAGGCCGACGGCTTCGTGGCCAAGGGCCAGGCCCTCGTCTCCATGCTCCTGGCGAGCCTGGTCCGCGACGGCGCAGCCCTTGTCACCGGCGCCCGCGGCCACCGCCTGGTCACCGACGGCGGCCGGGTGACCGGCGTCGAACTCGAAACCGGCGACGTCTTCCACGCGAACGACGGCGTGGTGCTCGCCACCGGCGGCTTCGAATGGGACAAGGCACTGGCCGACTCGATGCTCGCCTCGCGGCTGTACACGATGTGCTCGCCGCCCTCGAACACCGGCGACGGTTTGCGGATGGCCCAGCGGATCGGCGGCCAGACCCGCGGCACCCGAGAAGCCTGGTGGGCCCCGATGTCGGTCACCGGCGACACCCGCGACGGGCAGCCGATCGGGACCCTGTTGCGGTTCGAGCGCCAGGGCCCCGGCTCGCTCATGGTCAACCGGCACGGCCGCCGCTTCGCCAACGAATCCCAGAACTACAACGACCTCGCCCGCAGCCTGCAGTCCTGGGACTCCGCCAGGAACCAGACGCTCAACACCCCCGCGCATGTGATCGTGGACCACACCTACATGCAGCGCTACGGCATTTTGGCGCACCGGGCCGGCCAGCCCACCCCCGCCTACCTGATCGAGGCGCCGACGCTGGAAGAGCTCGCGGCGAAAATCGGCGTTCCCGCCGAAAACCTGACGGCGACGGTGGCGCGGTTCAACGAGTTCGCCGTCAAGGGCGAGGACCCCGACTTCGGCCGCGGCGAAAGCGCGTACGACAAATACTGGGGCGACGACGAGAACACCTACCCGAACCCGTCCCTGGCACCGCTGCAGGCCGGACCGTTCTACGCCATGGAAGTGGTGAACGGCGCCTTCGGAACCAACGGCGGCGTCGCCACCGACGGCCGGGCCCGCGTCCTGGACGTGGACAACCGCCCCATCGAGGGCCTCTATGCCGCCGGCAACACGACCGAAAACGCCTACGCCGCCGGCTACCCCGGCGCCGGCGCGACCCTCGGCCCGATCATGACCATGGGCTACCTCGCCGGCCGCACCATCGCCGGCCAGGACCCCGGCTTCGTCTCAACGGGCCGCACCGAGGCCGCCGCTGAAGCCGCCGCTGAACTGGTAGGAGCCTGAGATGATCCGCCACACCGTACTCTTCAAGTTCAAACCGGACTTCCCGCCCGCCGACAAGCAGGCCTGGATCGCCGGGCTCAACAAGATGACCGGAAATATCCCCGGCATGCTCAGCCTGACCCACGGCCCGGACCTGCTCAACACCGAGCGCTCCTTCGACTACGCCATCGTGGCGGACTTCGAAAAGGTCGAGGACATCGCGGTGTACAACACCCATCCGCTGCACGAACCGCTCAAGGCCTACTCATTCCCCAACAGCCAGCAAATCCTCGCGGTGGACTTCCACCTCGGGGATTCCCAGCCGGCTGCCACTAAGACATCGTCGTCTTAAGGAGATCCCCATGCACACTGCACCCGCCCCACGCCTGGCCGCGCGCAAGACTCCGCGGAAGGCAGCCCTGGCATCGTTCCTGGGCAGCACCCTGGAGTACTACGACTTCTTCATCTACGGGACCGCCGCCGCCCTGGTGTTCCCGCACCTGTTCTTCCCCTCCGCCGACCCTGCCATCGGCCTGATCGGCGCCTTTGCCACCTTCGGCGTCGCCTACGTGGCGCGGCCGGTGGGCGGGCTGGTCATGGGCCACTTCGGCGACAAGCTGGGGCGCAAGAAGATCCTGCTGCTCACCCTGGGCATCATGGGCCTGGCCTCGCTCGGCATCGGTTTCCTGCCGACCTATGAACAGGTCGGCGTCTGGGCCCCGATCCTGCTCGTGGCCGGCCGGCTGGCCCAGGGCTTCTCCGCGGGGGCCGAGTCGGCGGGCGCGTCCACGCTCACCCTGGAACACTCCCCGGACGGAAAACGCGGGTTCTTCACCAGCTTCGTGATGACCGGCTACGCCTCCGGCATGGTCCTGGCCACGCTCGTCTTCATTCCGGTCACGTCCATGCCGCAGGAAGCCATGATGAGCTGGGGCTGGCGCGTCCCGTTCTGGCTCTCGATCGTCGTCCTGGGCATCGCCTACTGGGTGCGGACCCACCTGGACGAGACTCCGGTCTTCGAGGAGGCCCAGGAACAGCGTCAGGTCGCCCCGATGCCGGTCAAGGAAGTGCTCAAGTTTCAGGGCACCGATGTGCTCCGCGTGATGGGAATGTCCATCATGTCCGTGATGCAGACCATCTTCACGGTCTTCGGACTGGCGTACGCCACCTCCACGGCCGGTTTTGACCGGGCCTCCATCCTGACCGTCAACGCCGTGGCCATCGGCTTGTCGATGTTCGCCATGCCGCTGGCCGCGAAGCTCTCGGACCGGATCGGCCGGCGCCCATTGCTGCTGACCGCCGCGATCGGCTGCTCCGTCACCATCTTCCTGTACTTCCTGGCCCTGTCCTCGGGCAACATCGTGCTGGTCTTCCTGGCCGCGTTCCTGAACATGACGGTGCTGTACTCCGGCTTCAACGGCATCTGGCCCTCGTTCTTCGCCGAGCAGTTCGCCGCCCCGGTGCGCTACACGGGCATGGCGATGGGCAACCAGCTGGGCCTGGTCCTGGCCGGCTTCGCCCCGATGATCGCCGGCATGCTCCTGACCCCCGGTGTCACCGGCTGGGTTCCCGTGGCCGTCTTCGGCACGGTCTGCATGCTCATCGCCGCCGCCTCCGTGTACTTCTCCCGCGAGACGTACAAGACCCCCATCGAGGACCTGGGCGGCCCCTACCTGGCCGGGACCGCCCGGCGCCGGGAACTGCTTGCCGAGGAAAATCTCGCCGGGCAGCAGGCTCTGCCGGCCATGCGGCTTCCCTGAACCGCCAAGACAGGGAGCAGCTCCTGCTTCCCAATGCCCGACGGCGTCTGCTGCACCCGATTCGCTCGGGTGCAGCAGGCGCCGTTTCAGCAGCCGGTCAGGTGCCGCTTCGGGCGCTCCTGCCGGTAGAAATACCGGCAGGATTCGCGGAAGCCGGCTTGTGCGTACAGGTCCCGGGCACCGGCGTTGGACGCCATCACCAGCAGCCAGTAGCCGTCCAGGCCGCGGGCGTCGCCCTCGCGCAGCAGCGCCCGGACAACCCGGCCGCCATAGCCGCGCCGGCGCGCATCCGGGCGCGTCGCCATGCAGTACAGGCCGCCCCAGCCGGGCCCGCCAGGCTCAGCCTCGGGCAAGGCGAGCCGTGCGACGGCGGCGGGCACGCCGCCGTCGTCCCGCACCAGGGCGTACACGGCCGGGCACCCTTCGAGGATGCCGCGGGCCACGGCGAGCTCGGCCGCTCCGCCGCGGCCGTCGACACTCCACCAGAGGTCCAGCCACTCGGCGGAGGGTTCGGCAGAGATTTCCACGGCCGGGTCCGGGTCGCCGGAGTCCGCGCCGGGTTCCGGACGCCCGGCTCCGACCACGGACCAGGACCAGGGTTTCGGACTGCCGGGTGAACCCTTCCTCATCCAGCACGGCGTTAAGCGGCGCGTTGCGCGGGCCGCCAAAGATCTGGAAGATCAGCGGAAGCCGGCGGTTCCGGTACCAAAGCCGCGCCTCCCGGAGTGCGGCCGACAGCCGGTGCGGGTCCTCGCCGGGATCCCGTGGCCAGACCGAGTTGGCCCGCTGCGTCACGCCGGAGGCCGCCCGCAGCACCCACCCGCCGGACTCCTCCCGCTCGGCGGCCGGCCACGCGGCATCCATCAGCGCCTCCAGCCCGGGGACCGATCACGGAGTCGATGCGGCGTTCGGCTTCGGGTTCAGGTCCATCGAGGTTCTCCGTCCGGAACGGTTGCGGGCAACTGGGAAGACAGCAGGGGCTCCCCGGTTGCCCGGGGAGCCCCTGCTGCTGGTGTTTTCAGGCTAGTTCTTGGCCTCCGGGGCCTTCTTGGCCTCGGGCTTGAAATCGACGCCGGCTTCCTTGCGCTGCTGCGGTGTGATCGGCGCGGGGGCCTGGGTCAGGGGGTCGAAGCCGCCGCCGGACTTCGGGAACGCGATGACGTCGCGGATGGACTCCACGCCGGCCAGCAGGGCAACCACGCGGTCCCAGCCGAAGGCGATGCCGCCGTGCGGAGGGGCGCCGAACTTGAAGCCCTCCAGGAGGAAGCCGAACTTGGTCTGGGCGTCTGCCTTGTCCAGGCCCATGAGCTCGAAGACGCGCTCCTGGACGTCGCGCTCGTGGATACGGATCGAGCCGCCGCCGATTTCGTTGCCGTTGCAGACGATGTCGTAGGCATAGGACAGCGCCGACTCGGGATCCGTGTCGAAGGAGTCCATGAACTCGGGCTTGGGCGAGGTGAACGCGTGGTGCACGGCGGTCCACTTGCCGGCGCCGACGGCGACGTCGCCGGACGCCACGGCAGCGGCGGCCGGCTCGAACATCGGCGCGTCCACGACCCAGCAGAACGCCCAGTCGGAGGGGTTGATGAGGCCGGTGCGGTGGCCGATCTCCACGCGGGCAGCGCCAAGGAGGGCACGGGACGGGGTCTTGTCGCCGGCGGCGAAGAAGATGCAGTCACCGGGCTTGGCGCCGACGGCGTCGGCGAGGCCGGCACGCTCGGTGTCGGTGAGGTTCTTGGCGACGGGACCGGCAAGTTCGCCGTCTTCCTTGTACAGGACGTAGGCCAGGCCCTTGGCGCCGCGCTGCTTGGCCCATTCCTGCCAGGCGTCGAGGGCGCGGCGGGCCTGCGAGGCGCCGCCGGGCATGACGACGGCACCGACGTAGGGCGCCTTGAAGACACCGAAGTTGGTGTCCTTGAAGAACTCGGTCAGCTCGGTGAGCTCCTGGCCGAAGCGCAGGTCCGGCTTGTCCGAGCCGTAGCGGGCCATGGCGTCGTGGTAGGTGATGCGCTGGATCGGCGTCGGGATCTCGACGTCGATCAGCTTCCACAGGGCTTTGACGATGTTCTCGCCGAGACTAATGATGTCGTCCTGCTCCACGAAGCTGGCCTCGATGTCCAGCTGGGTGAACTCCGGCTGGCGGTCGGCGCGGAAGTCTTCATCGCGGTAGCAGCGGGCGATCTGGTAGTACTTCTCGAAGCCGCCCACCTGCAGGAGCTGCTTGAACAGCTGCGGGGACTGCGGCAGCGCGTACCAGGAACCCGGCGCGAGGCGTGCCGGGACCACGAAGTCGCGGGCGCCTTCCGGCGTCGAACGGGTCAGCGTGGGGGTTTCGATCTCCACGTAGCCGTCCTGGTGGAGCAGCTCGCGGGCCACGCGGTTGGCCTCCGAACGCAGGCGCAGGTTGCGGGCGGGGCCGGGGCGGCGCAGGTCCAGGTAGCGGTGCTTCAGGCGGGCTTCCTCGCCCACTTCGACGTGCTCGTCGATCTGGAACGGCAGCGGATCCGAGGTGTTGAGGATGGTGACCTTCTCGGCCATGACCTCGATCTCGCCGGTGGGAAGCGCCGGGTTCTCGTTGCCTTCGGGGCGCTGGGACACGGTGCCGACAATCTGCAGCACGTACTCGTTGCGCAGGCCGTGGAAGACCTCTTCTTCGCGGACCACAACCTGGGCGACGCCGGACGCGTCGCGCAGGTCAACGAATGCGACACCACCGTGGTCACGACGCCGGCCGACCCAGCCGGCGAGGGTTACGGTTTGTCCAATGTGCTCGGAGCGAAGAGATCCGAGGTCATGTGTGCGCAGCACAGCACGCCTTTCTGAAGAAGACAGAGGGAAAATCAAAAGTGATGTTCAATAGGATCGCTACGGGAACGATCCCGTTCGAGTTTACCCGTTGAAAAGGACCCTCCCGCCATGGCAACTCGGCACAACGGAACCCAGCCCGGCGACCGGCCCGGCGGGAACCCCGGTGACCGGCCCGGCCAGCAGCAGCTGCAGCGCCGGCTCGGCGTCTTCGATTCGACGGCAATCGGACTCGGTTCCATGCTGGGCGCCGGCGTGTTCGTCGTGTTTGCCCCCGCCGCCGCCCTGGCCGGGCCGCTGCTGACCCTCGCAGTCGCCGTGGCCGGCGTCATCGCCTACTGCAACGCCGTCGCGTCGGCGCAGCTGGCGGCCAAATACCCCGCCAGCGGCGGCACCTATGTGTATGGACGCCGGCAGCTCGGCGAGTGGCCCGGCTTCATTGCGGGCTGGGGCTTCGTGACGGGCAAGACGGCGTCCTGCGCGGCGATGGCGCTCACGTTCGGGCACTACGTGGCGCCGGCCTACGCCACCGCCGCTGGCGGTCGCCGGCGTCGTGGTCCTCACCGGCGTCAACCTGCTCGGCATTACGCGGACCGCGCTGCTGACCAGGATCCTGCTCGCCGTGGTGCTGGCCACGCTTGTGTTCGTCGCCGTCGCGTCGCTGCTGGGTCCGCACCCGGAAGGGGCCCCGGCAGTGACGGCGGCACCGGTCTACCCGGCGTCGCTCTCCGGCGGCGGCTGGGGCGTCCTTCCTGCGGCCGGGCTGATGTTCTTCGCGTTCGCAGGCTATGCCCGGATCGCCACCCTTGGCGAGGAGGTCAAGGACCCCACGCGCACCATCCCGCGGGCCATCCTGGCCGCGCTGGCCGGCGCCTTCGTGGTCTACCTTGGCCTGGCCGCCCTGCTGCAGTGGCACCTGCCTCCTGCAGCAGCTGGCGACTTCGACGGCGCCGCTGCTTGACGCGGTGGCGGTCTCGCAGCTCAGCGCCGGCGTTCCCTTCGTCCAGGCCGGGGCGGCGGCGGCGTGCCTGGGCGCACTGCTGGCCCTCATCACCGGGGTGGGCAGGACCACCCTGGCCATGTCCCGGGAACGCGACCTGCCCGCCCCGCTGGCCCGGGTGGGCGGCGCGCACACGGTTCCGTTTGTGGCGGAACTGGCCGTCGCCGCCGTCGTCATCATCCTGCTGCTGAGCACCAACGTGATGACCGTGGTCGGATTCTCCAGCTTCGGGGTACTGATCTACTACGCCGTGACCAACGCCGCGGCCTTCACGCTGGAGGGCCGGCCCTGGCACGCGCCGCGCTGGCTCAACGTGCTGGGCTTCCTCGGCTGCCTGGTCCTGGCCGTGACCCTGCCGCCGGCCTCCATGCTGGTCATGGCGGGCGTGCTGGCCGTCGGGGTGGCCGGGCGGTTCCTTGTCCTGCGGCTGCGCAGGACTGCCCGACCGGCCAGCACGTCCAAAGAGAACTAGCCCACGGCAGTTCTACGTGCACGGCGGTAACCCGCACGTGCAGGTCCTCCTCGGAGGGCGTCCACGTGGCCGGGTCGGCGTCGTACTGCTCGCCCGAGCGGATGTCCTTGACCTGGTGCTTGCCGTCGTCGTCGGTGAACCAGACAAACGGAATGCCGCGCCGGTCGGCGAACTTGATCTGCTTGCCGAACTTCTCGGCCTTCGCGGCGACCTCCGTGGCGATGCCGCGGCTGCGCAGCTGCGCAGCGACGTCCTGCGCCGCGCCCCAGCTGTCGTCGTTGTTCAGCGCCACCAGGACTGCCGTCGGAACCGAGCGGGAGGCCTTGGCGAGGTCCTGGCTCAGGATCCGGGACACCAGGCGGGTCACCCCGATCGACAGGCCGACGCCGGGGAACTTGCGGTTGCCCTTGCTGGCCAGGGCGTCGTAGCGCCCGCCGGAGCAGATCGAGCCCAGCTGTTCGTGCCCCACCAGGATGGTTTCCACCACGGTGCCGGTGTAGTAGTCGAGTCCACGGGCGATGCTGAGGTCCGCGACCACGCGGCCGGGCGCGCGCTGGACGGCGGCCGCGATGACCTGCTCCAGCTCGCTCAGGCCCTCCTCGAGCAGCTCGTTGCTGACGCCCAGCGCCCGGACCTGTTCCACGAACGACGTGTCCTTGGTGCGGATGCTCGCGAGCTTGAGGGCGGCCTGCGCCTGATCGTCGGTGGCGCCGAGTTCTTCCTTGAGCAGCTCGGCCACCTTCGCGGGCCCTACCTTCTCGAGCTTGTCGATGCTGCGCAGAACGCCTGCGGTGTCCGTGAGCCCGATCCCGGTATAGAAGCCCTCGGCCAGCTTGCGGTTGTTGATCCGCAGCAGGAAGTCGGGGATGGGCAGCGCGTTCAGCGCCTCGGCGATCACGAGCGCGATTTCAACGTCATAGCGGAACGGCAATTCGCCGTCGCCGACCACATCGATGTCCGCCTGGGTGAACTCGCGGGCCCGTCCTTCCTGGGGACGTTCGCCGCGCCAGACCTTCTGGATCTGGTAACGGCGGAACGGGAACGCCAGGTAGCCGGCGTTCTCCACGACGTAGCGGGCGAACGGCACGGTGAGGTCGAAGTGCAGAGCCAGGGCGTGGGGGTCGGCCTTGGCCGCAGTGTCCCCCTCATCGTCCTGGAGCCGGCTCAGGCCGTAGACCTCTTTGTCGATTTCTCCCTTGCGCAGCAACTGCCCCACCGTTTCCACGGCGCGGGTCTCGATCGAGGAGAAACCATGGAGCTCGAACGTCCGGCGCAGCGTATCCAGCACATGGAGTTCCACCAGCCGCTCCTCGGGAAGCCACTCGGGGAATCCTGACAGGGAGGCTGTGCGTGCCATGGTGAAATTTTCTCCTCTGGTTACTACTGCGGTATCTCGGTGCTTGTGCAGTATCTTCGGGCGCGGGCGTCCCGCGGCATTCTCTGTCGAAACGTAACGAAGATAGGCGGCAGACCGGCCAGTCGTGCATAAACTGTGTGCGGCAGTCAGTTTATGCGCTCGGCGCCCGCTTCTTCCAACGGAGCCGGCCCGGCGGGACTGCCGGCAGCTTGCTGCTGTTACCGCGACGGCGCCTACGGCCCGCTACGGTCACGCACCTTACAACCAGGAGGACCTTTGGCGGCCAGTTCACGCAACGCACGTGAGGCGAAGCGGCGCGTCCAGCAGATGGAGGCCAGGCGCGGCCTGCGCCGGGACCAGGACAAGCGCCGCAAGCGCGACAACGTCCTGGCCATCAGCGTCGGCACAGGGGCGATCGCCCTGGCCCTGGTCCTGCAGCTCACCGTCTTTTCGTCGAACCCGACCGAAGAAGAGTTCGCGGCCGCGCAGGAGGGACTGGCGAGCCCGTCAGCGTCCGCCACGCCGACAGCTGCCGCCACGAATGCCGACAACATCCCCAAGCCGGAAACCGCCGCGGGCAAGACCTTCACCGGTGAGCTCAAGCTGAACCGCGGCACGCTGGGCGTTGAGATGGACGGCACGAAGGCCCCGCAGGCCGCGGCCGTCTTCAAGTCCCTCGCGGACCAAAACTTCTACAAAAACCTCAGCTGCCACCGGCTGACCACGGCCGAGAACTTTGGTGTCCTGCAGTGCGGGTCCAAGGCCGGAGACGGCAGCAGCGACCCGGCCTACACCTGGGGCCCGCTGGAAAACACGCCGCCGGACAACAAATACCCGGCCGGAACGATCGCCGTGGCCCGGACCAGCGGCAACGCCAACGGCAACGGCACCCAGTTCTTCATTGTGTACAAGGACACCGTCATCCCGGCGGATGCCGCCGGCGGCTATACGGTGGTGGGCAAGGTGACCTCGGGGCTCGATGTGGTGAGCGGGATTGCCGCCGCCGGGCTGAAGCCGGGCGACAACGCCACCGACGGCGCACCTGTGGAACCAGTCACGATAGACTCGTTCTCACTGAAGTGACCAGCCGCGGCCCTGAAGGCCGTGGTCCCGGTATTTCCCTCCAAGCGAAAGACTTCTAGCGGTGACAGACAGTCAGAAATCCGACGAAACATTGGCAACAGCAGCTGCCAACGAAACCGATACCGAGGCAACCCCAGCCGAGGGTGCAGGCGCTGCCGTAGATACGGACGGCAACACGGCGCCGGCCGCCGCAGGCGAGAACGCTGCCGCGGCAGGCGAGGACGCCGCCGAGGCGGCGCCCGCGGAGACCCCGGCGGAGACGGCAGCGGAGCCCGTTGCCGAGGCCGCGCCGGCCGAGATCCCGGCCGAGACGTCTGTGGAGACGCCCGCTGACCCCGTTGCCGAGGCCGCGCCGGTTGAGACCCCGGCGGAGACGGCAGCGGAGCCTACTGCTGCTGAGCCCGCTGCCGAGGCCGCGTCTTCTGCTGTCCCGGCTCCGTCGCCGGTGCCCTCGCCGGCACAGCGTCCCGCACCGAGCCCGGCGGCGTTCGCTGCCCGGCCGAAGGCCAAGCCGTCGGCGGCCGCACCTGCCCCCGCCCCGGCGGCCGTGTCCTCCGCCGCCTCCTTGGCCGAAGCAGCCCGGTGGGGCCGTGTTGAAGGTGACGGCCACGTCTTCCTGACGGTGGACGGCACGGAATATCCGGTCGGCCAGTACCCGGGCGTCAGCGCCGACGAGGCCCTGGGCTACTTCGCCCGGAAGTTCGAGGACGTCGTGGCCCAGATTGTCCTGCTTGAACAGCGCGTCAGCTCCAAGGCGCCCACCACGGACATGCAGAAGACCGTCACGCACCTGCGCGAACAGCTCGCCGAGCGGAACATGGTGGGCGACATCCGCTCCGCCGAGGCCCGGCTGGATGCCCTGGTGACCCAGATCGGCGAACTCGAAAAGGCCGAAAAGGCTGAACACGACGCCGTCCGCGCCGCTGAACTTGCCGCACGCGAGGCCATCGTGGCCGAGGCCGAGGAAATCGCCGGGCACGATCCCGCGCAGATCCAGTGGAAGACTTCCAGCGCACGGATGAACGAACTGTTCGAGAGCTGGAAGACCGCGCAGAAGAGCGGCGTCCGGCTCGGCCGCAGCAACGAAGACGCACTGTGGAAGCGGTTCCGCGCCGCCCGGACGGTCTTTGACCGGCACCGCCGCGCCTACTTCTCCCAGCTGGACAGCAACAACTCGGCAGCCAAGGCCGCCAAGGAGAAGCTGATTACCGAGGCCGAGGCACTCTCTTCCTCCACCGACTGGGGATTTGCCGCCGGCGAGTACCGCCGCCTGATGGACGAATGGAAAGCCTCGCCCCGCGCCAGCCGCAAGGACGACGACGCTTTGTGGGCCCGCTTCCGCGCCGCCCAGGACGTGTTCTTCACCAACCGGCAGGCAGCCAACGACGAGATCGACCAGGAATACGGTGCAAACCTCGTCGTGAAGGAGGCGCTCCTGGCCGAGGCAAACGAGCTCCTGCCGATCAAGGACCTCACGGCCGCCAAGAAGGCCCTGCAGTCCATCCGCGACCGCTGGGAAGAAGCCGGCAAGGTTCCGCGCGCCGACATGGGCCGCATCGAAGCCGGCCTGCGAAAGGTGGAGGACGCAGTCCGCCAGGCCGAGGACGAAAACTGGAAGCGCTCCAACCCGGAGACCAAGGCGCGCACCAACAGCGCCCTGACCCAGCTCGAAGCCGCCATTGCCGGTCTCAAGGACGACCTGGCCAAGGCGGAAAAGGCCGGCGACGAGCGCAAGATCAAGGCAGCCCAGGAGGCCCTCGAGGCGCGCCAGGCCTGGCTGGAGCAGCTCGAGCGCTCGGCGAGCGAACTCTCCTAAGCACGCGGCCCGCCAGGAAGCCAGTCCAGGCCCCGTTTCGGTTTATCCACATGACCGGAACGGGGCCTGTTCTATGTCCGGGGAACCGGCAACGATGGCGGAATGGTACTCGTGCCCCGCGCTCCCGCCGCTCTTCCGGGCCCGCCGCCGGGGCAGCGCGGTTTAGGTCAAAGCGCTCCGGGGCTGCTCACCCCGGGGCCGGAGCACTGCGAGCTTTACTCCCCCGGCGACCTGTTCTCCTGGCCGGAGCTGCAGGCCATGGCCGCCGACGGCGTGCTGACGCAGCTTTGTCAGCGCGGCTACCTGCCGCCCGGCGCCTCTGCCAGTCCGCAGCTGCGAGCCCGCGCCGCGTCCCTGGCGGTGGCGCCGGCGATCCGGCAGCGGGTGGTTGCGGGGCGGATGACCGCGGCGTGGATCTACGGCTGCGCCGCGGAGCCCGACCGGCTTGCGCTGCTGGTGGACGCCAACCGGAGGATTTCCAGCCTGAGATCCGTGCGCGGCTGCACCTTCCATGAAGTGCGGTTGGGGCCGTTCGACGTCGTCAGCATGGGAGGGCTGATGGTGTCCAGCCCGCTGCGCACGGCTCTGGATGTCGCCCTGCACGTCGATGCGGAACGGGCAGTGCCCGCCCTGAGGGCGCTCCTGGCCCGTCCCGAGCTGGGCGTGCGGCTCCGGCTGCTCAGGCTTGCCGTCGACGCGAGCCCGCGCCTCCCGCACAAACGGGCGGCGCTGGCCAAACTCGCCGCCGTCGGGCCTCAGCCTGACGAGCCCGCCGCAGCAGGCCCTGCGGCGAACTAGTTGCGGCGGCGGTTTCCGGTGGTGCGGTACACGTCGAAGACACCGTCGATCCGCCGCACTGCGCTGAGCACGTGGCTGAGGTACTTGGGATCGCCCATCTCGAACGCAAACTTGGAGATCGCCACCCGGTCCGTGGACGTATGGACGCTGGCCGCCAGGATGTTGACGTGGTTTTCCGACAGCACCCGGGTGACGTCGGAGAGCAGCGATTTGCGGTCCAGCGCCTCGACCTGGATCTCCACCAGGAACACGCTGGACTGCGTGGGCGCCCAGTCGACTTCCACGATCCTGTCCGGCTGGTCCATCAGGCCGCTGACGTTGGTGCAGTCGGTCCGGTGCACGGAAACCCCGGAGCCGCGCGTGACGAACCCAAGGATGGGGTCCGGCGGCACCGGCGTGCAGCACCGGGCCAGTTTCACCCAGACGTCGTCCACGCCGCGGACAACAACACCGGAATCGGAGAAGCGGGCCTTGCTGACCTGGGTGGGGATGGAGACCTCGGCGAGCTCATCGTCCGGGTGCTCGTTCCCGCCGAGGCTCTCCACCAGGCGTTCCATGACGGACTGCGCGGAGGTGTGTCCGTCGCCCACACCGGCGTAGAGGCCGGAGATGTCGGCGTACTTGAAGTCCTCCGCGATCGCCGCCAGGGCGTCGTGGGTCATGAGCCGCTGCAGCGGGAGGTTTTGCTTCCGCATCGCCTTGGTCAGCAGGTCCTTGCCGCGGTCGATCGCTTCCTCGCGGCGTTCCTTGCTGAACCATTGCCGGATCTTGTTCCGGGCCCGGGCGCTCTTGACGAAGTGCTGCCAGTCCTGGCTGGGGCCGGCGCCCTCCGCCTTGGAGGTGAAGATCTCCACCCAGTCGCCGTGGTTCAGTTCGCTGTTGAGCGGAACGAGCTTGCCGTTGACGCGGGCGCCGATGGTCCGGTGGCCCACTTCGGTGTGAACGGCATAGGCGAAGTCCACGGGCGTGGAGCCGGCCGGCAGGGCCATGACCTCGCCCTTGGGGGTGAAGACGAACACTTCGCGGGCGTTGATCTCAAAGCGCAGGGAGTCGAGGAACTCGCCGGGGTCGGACGTTTCCTGCTGCCAGTCCACCAGGGAGCGCAACCAGCCCATGTCGCCGTCGCGGGGGCTGCCGGGGCCGGCGGCCGTCCGGTTCGGCTGGTCCTTGTACTTCCAGTGCGCGGCAACGCCGTACTCGGCCCGCCGGTGCATCTCGTGGGTCCGGATCTGGATTTCCACCGGCTTGCCGCCGGGACCGATCACCGTGGTGTGCAGCGACTGGTACATGTTGAACTTGGGCATCGCGATGTAGTCCTTGAACCGCCCGGGCAGGGGGTTCCAGCGGGAGTGCATCGCGCCGAGGGCCGCGTAACAGTCCCGGACCGAGTCGACCAGGACGCGGACGCCCATGAGGTCGTTGATGTCGTCGAAGTCCTTGTCGCGGACGATCATCTTTTGGTAGATCGAGTAGTAGTGCTTGGGCCGCCCGGTGATCGTGGCCTTGATCTTCGCCGCGCGGAGGTCCTCGGTGATCTGGTTGCGGATGACGGCCAGGTTCTTTTCGCGCTCCGGGGTCCGGTCCCCCACCATGCGCACGATTTCCTCGTACACCTTGGGATAGAGGGCGGCGAAGGAGAGATCCTCCAGCTCCCACTTGATGGTGTTCATGCCGAGCCGGTGGGCCAGCGGCGCGAAGATTTCCAGGGTTTCGCGTGCCTTGCGGGCCGAGGACTCGGCGGAGACGAAGCGCCACGTGCGGGCGTTGTGCAGCCGGTCAGCGAGTTTGATCATCAGGACCCGGATGTCCTTGGCCATGGCCACGACCATCTTGCGGACGGTCTCGGACTGGGCCGCCTCACCGAAGCTGACCTTGTCCAGCTTGGTGACGCCGTCCACCAGCATGGCCACTTCCGGGCCGAACTCGGCCTTCAGGTCAGCCAGCGTGTAGGAGGTGTCTTCGACCGTGTCGTGGAGCAGGGCTGCGGCCAGAGTGGTGCCGCTGAGGCCCAGTTCGGCAAGGATGGTGGCCACCGCCACCGGGTGCGTGATGTACGGGTCCCCGCTCTTGCGCTTCTGCCCGCGGTGGCAGCGCTCGGCCACCACGAAGGCGCGCTGGATGAGGTCGAAGTCCTCTTTGGGGTTGTTGGCACGGACGGTGCGCAGCAACGGCTCCAGGATCGGGGAGTACGCGGGGGCTCCGCGGCCCGTCAGCCGGGCCAGGCGTGACCGCGTGCGTTCGCGCCGGCCGGGGAACGTCGGCCGGGCACCGGAATTGTCCACGGGCACGGGCACATCGGGACGTCCGGGAGCCACCAGGCCAGTCTTAGAACCCTGGCCTTGGCCCTTGTCCGCAGGTGCCTCCGGCACCGGCGTCGAACGTTCTTCCAATGGAGCACCTCTCGCGACCGGTTAATTATTCAAGTGTATTCCCGCAGCAGGATACTTCGATAACCGGCCGGGATACGGCGACGGGCCGGAGGCCGTCGCAAACGACGTTCTCCGGCCCGTCCGCTGTCCGCTCAGGCAGTGGCGGGCGTAGCCGGCGAGGCGGCCTTGGCTGCCGCTTCGGCGCGCCGCTGTTCCACCCGCTTGGCCTGCTTGACCAGATCGGGTTCGCCCTGCCGCAACGCCGCGTACAGCGGAGCCGCGATGAAGATCGTCGCGGCGGTGCCGACGAGGATACCCACGAACAGCGCCAGGGACAGGTCCCGCAGGGTTCCGGCCCCGAGCAGGCCGGCACCGATGAACAGGATCGCGCCGACCGGCAGGATGGCCACCACCATCGTGTTGATGGAGCGGACCAGCGTCTGGTTGATGGCGAGGTTGACCTCTTCGGCGAAGGTGCGCCGGGTGGACGCCTGAATGTCCGAGGTGTTTTCGCGGATCTTGTCGAACACCACCACGGTGTCGTACAGCGAGTAGCTGAGCACGGTCAGGAAGCCGATGATGGCCGACGGCGTCACTTCGAAGTCGCTGAGGCCGTAGACACCGGCGGTAATGAACATCGTGACGATCATGCCGACGAGTGCCGAGAGCGACATCTTCCAGGTCCGGAAGTACAGCGCCATCAGGACGGCGGCCAGCCCCACAAAGATCGCCAGGCCCAGCAGGGCCTGCTTGGTGACGTCCGCACCCCAGGTGGGGCCGACGAATGTGGATGTCACTTCGTTGTCCGTCACGCCGTAGGCCTTGGTGAGGCCTTCCTTGATCTGCAGCGTTTCGTCGTCTGTGAGCTTGTCCGTCTGGATGCGCATGGTGGTGCCGGCGACGTTGGCCACGCGCGGCACGGATCCTGCCACGACTTCCTGGACGGCTTTCTCGCCGAGGGACGCGTCTGTGGTTTTGACGTTGGAGACCGTGAACTCGGAGCCGCCGCGGAACTCGATGCCGAGGTTGAAGCCGCCCTTGGCGATCGGGATCAGGATGGAGAGGGCGACGGCGATCCCGGCAACCAGGAACCAGATCTTCTTGTAACCGACGAAGTCGTACGAGCGTTTGCCCGTGTACAGCTCATTGCCGAACGTTGAGAAGTTGACCATTTACTTGCCCTCCTTGGACGCGCTCTTGGAGGAACCGGCGAGCTGTGCCTGTTGTGCCTGCTCTTGCTTTTCGGCGAGGCGGCGTTCTGCAATAGTCATCCGGCGCTCGGCCTCTGCCGCGGCGCCGGTGTTCTTGGCGCGAACCACGGCCACAGGCTTGTCCTCCGGCGTACGGATCCGGCCGGCACCGCGGTACAGCGGGACGGCACCCAGTCGCTTCGGGTCCAGACCCGAGAACCTGTGGCCTTCGCCGAAGAACTTGGTCCGGGCGAGCAGCTGCAGGGTCGGGTGGGTGAACATGAAGACGACGATGAGGTCGGCGATCGCGGTGAGACCAAGTGTGAAGGCGAAGCCGCGGACGTTGCCCACTGCCACGAAGAACAGCACCACGGCGGCGAGGAGGTTCACGGCCTTGGACGCGAGGATGGTGCGCTTGGCGCGCTTCCAGCCGTTTTCCACGGCCGAGACCAGGCCGCGGCCTTCGCGGAGCTCGTCACGGATGCGTTCGAAGTAGACGATGAACGAGTCGGCCGTCTGGCCGATGGCCACGATCAGACCGGCGACGCCGGCGAGGGACAGCCGGTAGTTTTCGGTCCAGCCGAGGATGGCGATGGCAAGGAACGTGAGCACACCGGCGATCACGAGGGACGCCACGGTCACGAGGCCAAGGGCCCGGTACTGGAACAGCGAGTAGACAAACACCAGCAGGAGGCCGATCACGCCGGCGAGCATGCCCATGCGGAGCTGCTCCCCGCCGAGGGTCGCCGAGATCTGCTGTTCGCTCTGGATTTCGAAGCTGATGGGCAGGGCACCGAAACGCAGCTGGTCGGAGAGGGCCTTGGCCGATTCCTCGGTGAACCCGCCGGTGATCTGCGGCCGGCCGTCGGTGATGACGGCGAGGGAACGCGGGGCGGAGATGACCTGGTCGTCCAGGACAATGGCGAACTGGGCCCGCGGGTCCGAGCCGGTCTGGCCGCCGCCGGCGGCGTAGAACTGGTACAGCCGTTCGGTGACTTCCTTGAACTTGGCGGTGCCCGCGTCATCGAACTGGATGTTCACGGCCCATTCGTTGGTCACCGCGCCCTGGGCGCCGCGCTGCAGCTGGAACGAGGAGGACTTGATGTTCGAGCCCTTCACTTCCACCGGGCCGAGGATGTACTTGATGGCCGGCGAATTTGCCGAGGCCGGCTCACAGGTCACGAGCGGCTTGGTCGGGTCGGAGCGCTGCTGCTTGTCCTGGGAGGGGTTGTCGCAGTCGAGTGCTTCGAACTGCTTGTAGATCTCGGGGGTGATCCAGTTCTGGTCGCTGCTGTTGGCGGGGGCGGCCGTCGGCTTGGGCAGCTGTGCCTCGGGGGTCCGGGACGCCTCGGGGACCGCCGCGCCGGCGCCAGCTTGGAGCACGGGGCGGAAGTTCATGTCGGCGGATGCCTGGATCAGCGCGCGGGTTTCCTTGGCAGGCGTTCCCGGGAGGCTGACCACGACGTTGCGGCCGGACTGCGTGCTGATTTCCGCTTCTGCGACGCCCGAGCCGTCCACGCGCTGACGAATGATCGCCACGGCCTGGTTGAGCTGTTCTTCGGTGATACCCGAATCGCCCTCAACCTTGGGGGCCAGGATCATCTGGGTGCCGCCTTCAAGGTCCAGGGCGAGCTTGGGAGCCCAGCTGGCCTGGCCGGCAAGGGTGCCGCCCGCCAGGACGGCTGTCATGGCGGCGATGATTACGCCAAGCCAGACCAGCATCCTGATGGCTGAGTTTTTGGGGCCAGTTCGTGCCATTGTCGATCTTTCTATTATTTACGGCGGATCCGCCGGCGCGGGCACTGGGCCCCCGCCGACGGATGCCCGCAACCGTTGCTTCGCGGGATAGCTCAGGTAGGCAGACTAGCTGTCTTTTTTGCCTTCGTCGTTGAGGCGGCGCAGGGTTTCCTCGGGAGTTTCATTGCGCGGCGCCTCGTTGGCAGCGGCGGCGCTGTCCGTGTTCTCAGCGTTCACTTTTTCGGTGGTGAGCGAGGACGCGTCGTCGGGAACAACGGTGGGCTCCTCGGCCGCGACAACAGGCTCCACAATCTTGGTGACGGCCTGGCGGTGCACGGTGGCCGTGTTGCCCGGGGAGAGTTCCAGCGTGACCTTGTTCTCCGCTTCGTCGATGTCGACGATCCGGCCGAACAGCCCGAAGCTCGTCATGACCTCGACGCCGGGGCCGAACTTCGACTGGAGCTCGCGCCTGCTGCTGCTGCGTCTTCTTGTTGCGGCGGAACATCATGAAGACGAACACGCCGAGCATGACGAACAGGAGAAATGTCATGTGTCGATCCGCCGCGGCTGGGCTCGGCAGAAAGTCCGACAGGATTGTTCCGTTCTGTACTTGCATAGCTGTTTTTCAGCAACGTCCGTTTGCTCCGGGCGGCGCGGGCAACGGTCTGCACAGCAAGCTGGCAGCGAGACCATCCCCCAACCGCCGGCGGCTTCCTGCTCTCCGCCCACGGAAACAAAACCCGAACGTGCCGAGCGTCATACCAGTCTAAAGGGAAAAGCTGAAGGAACGGTGTTAGCGGCTGTTTCGGATCCGCTCCGGACCGGTTTCTTCACCGAATCCGCCGCCGGACTCGCTGTCAGGACCGTCGCCCAGGTCATCGGCCTGGAACAGTTCCAGCGGGTCCTGGCCGAAGACGCCGGCGGGAACGGCGAAGCCCAGGTGCGTCCAGGCCGGCGCCAGGGCAATGCGTCCCCGCGGCGTCCGGCCCAGCAGTCCCTCGCGCACAAGGTAGGGTTCGGCGACAGTTTCCACGGTTTCCGTTTCTTCGCCGACGGCGATCGCGAGGGTGGACAGGCCCACCGGTCCCCCGCCGAACTTGGTAATGAGGGCCTCGAGAACGGCACGGTCCAGCCGGTCCAGCCCGCGCTTGTCCACCTCATACATGTCCAGGGCCGCGGACGCCGCGCGGGCGTCAATCTGCTCGATGCCGTGCACGAGTGCCCAGTCCCGGACCCGCCGCAGGAGCCGGTTGGCGATGCGCGGCGTGCCCCGGGACCGTCCGGCGATCTCGCTGAACCCTGCCGAGTTGACCTTGAGGTCCAGCAGGCCGGCGGATCGGCGCAGGACGAGTTCCAGCTCTTCGACGGAGTAGAACTCAAGGTGGCCGGTGAAACCGAAGCGGTCACGCAGCGGCCCGGGGAGCAGGCCGGCGCGCGTGGTGGCGCCGACGAGGGTGAAGGGCGGCAGCTCCAGCGGGATGGCGGTGGCGCCGGCGCCCTTGCCGACGACGATGTCGACGCGGAAGTCCTCCATGGCCATGTACAGCATTTCCTCAGCCGGCCGGGACATGCGGTGGATCTCGTCCAGGAACAGCACTTCGCCTTCGGAGAGCGAGGACAGGATGGCCGCGAGGTCGCCGGCGTGCTGGATGGCCGGACCGCTGCTGATCCGCAGCGGGACATTCATTTCGGCGGCGATGATCATGGACAGCGTGGTCTTGCCCAGGCCTGGAGGGCCGGAGAGCAGCACGTGGTCCGCGCTGCGGCCGCGCATGCGCGAGGCTTCCAGGACGAGGGACAACTGCTTCCGGACCCGGTGCTGGCCCACGAAGTCGTGCAGGTTCTTGGGCCGCAGGGCGGCCTCGATGACGCGCTCCTCCGGCTCCTCTCCCCCGGTGACGATCGACGGCTCAGCCACGCGCGCCTACCCGGTTTCCGGCGCGGGCGCCGTCCTGCCCCAGCCAGCGCAGCGTCGCGCGGAGGATTTCCGCCACGTTGCCGTTCGCGGCGAGGTCCGGGGAATCGGCGAGGGACTTGTCGATGCTGGCGGTGGCATCCTTTTCGGACCAGCCGAGGCTTGTCATTGCGGCGACGACCTGCGGCTTCCAGACTGACTCCGCGGAAACCAAAGGGACCGGCGCACCGGCGGTGCCGTGCGGTACGAGCTTTCCGGCGAGTTCCAGCACGATCCGGCCGGCGACCTTCGGTCCGATGCCGGGGACCTTCGTGAAGGCCTTGCCGTCGCCGGAGTGCGCGGCCACCCGGATGGCTTCCGGTTCGTGGACGGCGAGCACGGCGAGGGCGAGGCGGGGACCGACGCCGCTGACGCTGAGCAGGACATCGAACACTTCCCGCTCGTCATCGCTGGCGAAGCCGAACAGGGTCAGCGAGTCCTCCCGCACGATCAGGGACGTGAACAGCTTGCCCTCGTCCCCCACCCGCAGGCTGCTGAGGGTCTGCGGCGTGGCGTTGACGCTCATGCCGGCGCCGTTGAGGTCGATCACGGCGGAGGACAGGCCAACATGCGCTACGGTTCCGCGAAGAAAACTGATCAAGGCCGGGCTCCTGGGTCTACAGCGAAGCGGAAGCCGGGCAACCCGACTATCCGAACATATCTACGAATAGCCTAGCAAGCGGAGCCGGACATTCAGCGCGCACGGCGCGCTTTTGCCTCCGCCTCGGCCCACGCCCGCTGGGCCGGGGTGAGGGATTGGCTGCCCGGCCCGGTGGTGACTGCGCCCTTGTTGGAAGTGCCGCTCCCGGCCCGCCAGGCGTGGGTGATGGCCAGTGCCAGGGCGTCGGCGGCGTCGGCCGGGCGCGGCGGCGCATCCAGCCGGAGGATCTTGGTCACCAGTTTGGTGACGGCGTCCTTGTTGGAGGTGCCGCTTCCCGTGACGGCGGCCTTGACCTCCGACGGCGTGTGCAGAGCCACCGGGATGCCGCGGCGCGCGGCGGCCGCAATGACCACGCCGGAAGCCTGGGCCACCCCCATGACGGTGCTGACGTTGAGCTGGGAAAAGACCCGCTCCACGGCGAGGACGTCCGGCTCGTAAAGGTCCAGCCATTCGTCGATGGACGTGGCAATGACGAGCAGCCGCTGGTCCAGGCTCTCTTCGGGGGAGGTCCCCACGACGCCGAAGGCCACCATGGTGGCCCGCCGGTTCTTTTCGACGTCCACGACGCCGATGCCGCAACGGGTGAGGCCCGGGTCAACCCCCAGAGACGCGCAGGGTCAAAACCGGGCCTCAACGTCACGGCGAGGTGGCCGGGTCACTCGGCTTCCAGTGCGGCCTGCACTTCGTCGCTGAGGTCGGCGTTGCTGTAGACGTTCTGGACGTCGTCGAGTTCCTCCAGGGCGTCCACGAGCTTCATGAACTTCTTGGCGGCGTCGAGGTCCAGCGGCACCTGCATCGAGGGCACAAACTCGGCCTCGTCGGTGTCGTACTCGATCCCGGCTTCCTTGAGCGCGTCACGGATGGCCTGCAGGTCGGTGGGCTCGGAGTGGATCTCGAAGCTGTCGCCGTTGTCCTTGACTTCCTCGGCTCCGGCGTCCAGGACGGCCATCAGCACGTCGTCCTCGCTCAGGCCGTTCTTGGGCAGCGAGACGACGCCCTTGCGGCTGAAGAGGTAGCTGACCGAACCGGGATCGGCGATCGTGCCGCCGTTGCGGGAGATCGCGAGCCGGACCTCGGAGGCCGCGCGGTTCTTGTTGTCCGTGAGGCACTCGATCAGCAGCGCGGAACCCTGCGGGCCGCGGCATTCGTACATGATCTCGGTGTAGTCGACGACCTCGCCGGTGAGGCCGGCGCCGCGCTTGATGGCGCGGTCGATGTTGTCAGCGGGCACCGAGGTCTTCTTGGCCTTGGTGACGGCGAGTTCCAGGCTCGGGTTGCCGGAAAGGTCCGGGCCGCCCATGCGCGCGGCGACTTCGATGTTCTTGATCAGCTTGGCGAAGGACTTGGCCCGCCGGCTATCGAGGATCGCCTTCTTGTGCTTGGTCGTCGCCCATTTGGAGTGGCCTGACATGCTTTACGCTTCTCCTCTGATCATTCGAATAAACAGTTCATGCACGCGTTTCTCCCCTGTCACTTCCGGGTGGAAGGAGGTGGCCAGCAGCTGGCCCGAACGCACAGCAACAATTCTAGCCGTCCCGTCCAGCGACTCGGGGTGACCGGCCTTGGACGGTTCCACCTGGGCGAGGACCTCGACGCCGTCGCCGACGCGCTCCACCCAGGGACCGCGGATGAAGACGGCGTGGACGGGTGCCACGGCGCCGCCGGCGGCGCTGAAGTCCAGCCCCCTGAATTCGAGGTCCGTCTCGAAGGACTCGCGCTGCCGGCCGAAGGCGTTGCGGCGCACGGTGATGTCCAGTCCGCCGAAGGTCTGCTGCGGGTTTCCGGCCAGGTCCGTCGCGGGGTCCGCGATCTCGTCCGCCAGCAGGATCATGCCGGCGCAGGAGCCGTAGACGGGCAGGCCGGCCTGGATGCGTTCGCGCAGCGGATCGCGGAGCCCGAAGATCCGGGACGAGCTTGTCGATCGTGGTCGATTCGCCGCCGGGGATGATGAGCCCGTCCAGGCCGTCAAGTTCGGCGGGGCGGCGGATTCCGACGCCGGCGGCGCCGGCGGCCTCCACGGCGTGCAGATGCTCCCGGAAATCGCCCTGGAGCGCCAGGACGCCGATCCGGAGACCTGTTCCCGCGCGGGATACAGGGGAAAGAGAGGGGGTGGTCATCCCCACAGCATAATGCGCCGCACGTCCCCGGAATGCATGCAAAGGCCCGGGGCGTCCGGGTTCCATGCCTCTGCTGGGATATATTACAGAGCATGCTTTACTTCAGCGTTCCGCTCGGCAAGCTCGTCCGCCGGGTCTCCCGGCTCAGGGGCGGAGGCTCGGCCCTTCCCGGGCTCGTGGTCGAAAAAATCGATCCCGGTTTCATGCAACGGACCCTGTCCACGCTGCCCCTGGGGGTCGCCGTCGTCAGTGGCACGAACGGCAAGACGACCACCACGAAGATGGTGGTCGAACTGCTGGAGAGCCAGGGGCTGAAGGTCTTCACGAACCGGACCGGCAGCAACTTCACCCGCGGCGTGGCCGCTGCGCTCCTGGGCGAGGTGGACTGGCGGGGCCGGCTGGATGCCGACGTCGCGATCCTGGAACTGGACGAGGCGCATGCCGTGCACTTCGTCAATAAGGTCCCGCCGCGGTACAGCCTCCTGCTCAATGTCCTCCGCGACCAGCTGGACCGCTTCGGCGAGATCGACAAGACCGCCGAACTTCTCCAGCACATCGCCTCCAAAACCACCGGAACCGTGGTCCTGAACCGCGAAGACCCGCGCGTCGCCCGGATCGCCGGCACCCTGGACGGGCCGGAGGTGCTCTACTTCGGGCTCGACGATTCGCTGCTGAGCACCTTCCCCAACGACGACGACATGCGCGCCGCCCCGGGCAGCCCGGTGCCGGCCGCCCCGGCCAGGCCGGCTGCCGACGTCGTGCTGCGCCGCGTGGGTGCCGATGACGCCGATTTCGAGTACGACGGCGGGACGGTCACCACGTCGATGAAGCTGCGCGGCGTCTACAACATCTTCAACGCCGCCGCCGCGCTGACCCTGGCCCGGGCGATTTCGGGCGCCCGCGGCACGGGCACCGACCAGCCCGGGCTGCTGACGGCGCTGTCCAAGGTGGCGCCGGCGTTCGGCCGCGGCGAAAGCCTGGTGGTCGACGGCCTGCCGCTGGAACTGGTCCTGGTCAAGAACCCCAGCGGCTTCCGGCTCGGCCTGAAATCCTTCCCCGCCGCCGGCTATGCCACGATGATCGCCATCAACGACAACTACGCTGACGGCCGGGACATGTCCTGGCTGTGGGACGTCGAATTCGACACCCTCCGCGACGGCGGCGTGGACCAGCTCACGGGCTCCCGCGCCTACGACATGGCGTTGCGGCTGCAGTACGACGACGTCGCCATCGGCGCCGTCGACACGGAGATCGCGCCGGCACTGGCCGCGTTCATCCGCGGCGCCCAGGGCAAGCCGAAAAGGATCTTCTGCACGTACACGGCCATGCTCGCCATCCGCCGCGAGCTGTCCAAAATCACCACAGTAGAGGTGGTCTCATGACCCCCCAGTCCCCGGGCACCCCGCACGAGCCCTCTTTTGGCCACGAGCTCCCGCCCGAAGACCCGGCTGTCCCCAGCAAGGGAACCATCCGGGTCCTGCAGCTCTACCCGCGGGACATGAACATCTACGGCGACTGGGGCAACGCCCTGGTCCTCGCGCAGCGGCTGCGCTGGCACGGCTACACGCCGGAGCTGCTCGAATACAACGTCGGAGACCCGTTCCCGGCGGACGTGGACCTCATTGTGGGCGGCGGCGGACAGGACAGCGGACAGCTCGTCATCCAGGACGACCTCCTCTCGCGCGAGTCCACGCTGAAGGCGCTGGCCGAGGACGGCACCCCGATGCTCGTGATCTGCGGGCTCTACCAGCTGTTCGGGAAATTCTTCAAGACCCGGCTCGGCTCGGTCATTCCGGGCATCGGCGTCCTGGACGTGGAGACCCACGGCACCGACGAACGCCTGATCGGCAACGTCACCGTCTCCTCCCCCGAGTTCGGCAGCATCCTGGGCTACGAGAACCACAGCGGCCAGACCACACTGGGACCCGGCGTCGAGCCGCTCGGAACCACGGCCAAAGGCACCGGCAACAACAGCGCGGACGGCCAGGAAGGCGCCCGCTACCGCAACATCGTGGCGAGCTACCTGCACGGCTCGCTGCTGCCCAAGAACCCGGCCCTGGCGGACTTCCTGATCCGGACCGCCGTCGAACGCAAATACGGCAGCTTCACGCCGGGCACCCCGGACGACTCCTACGCGGTGCTGGCGCGTGAACACGCCGCCCGCCGGCCCCGCTGACTCCGTTGGCTGGCACTTCCGGCGGCATGATCCTGATTGAGCGCGACACCCCTGGGCGGGAAGACGTCCAGCAACTCTTGGCCGGGCACCTCGCCGACATGTACGCGACGTCCCCGCCGGAAAGCGTCCATGCCCTTGATCCTGCCGCGTTGGCCGGACCGGACATCAGCTTCTGGACCGCCCGGGAGGACTCGCGGCTCCTGGGCTGTGCGGCGCTGAAACACCTGGCTCCCGGCGACGGCGAGATCAAGTCGATGCGCACCGCGGAACGGGCGCGCGGCCGGGGTGTCGCCTCGGCGCTGCTCCGCCACCTCGTGACGGAGGCCCGGAACAGCGGCTACCGGCGGCTGTTCCTGGAGACGGGGAGCCAGGAGTTTTTCGCTCCGGCCCGCCGGCTGTACGAGCGGCACGGCTTCGCGCCCTGCCCGCCGTTCGCCGGCTACGAGCTCGATCCCAACAGCGTCTTCATGACCCGTGAACTGCACTAATTGCCGTTGACGAACGCCAACACGTCGCGGGCGACCCGGCTGCTGGCGGCCACCCGAAGGTGACCGAGCCCTTCGTACCAAATCAGCGTGCAGTCCGGGATCAGCCCGGCGGTTTCGGCAGCAACATCTTTCGGGAAGAACTTGTCGCTGTCCCCGCAGATGAGCAGTACCGGCGGCCGGATCCTCGGCAGAACGTCCCGTGAATTGAAGCTCAGCTCCGCCCGGACTTCAGTCTGTACGTCTTGCGGCGGGTAGTCGGAGCCGGCGAGCAGGCGACCACCGATGAGTGGTCCCAGCAGCCGGCGGAGCCACCGCAGCCGCGCCCCTGGAAACAGGTACTCGGCGAAAACCGTCCCGGCCCTCCGGGTGTCGCCGCTGGCGATGGCGCCCGCCATCCGCGCATCGACGTCCTTGCCCCAGTCGCTGAGCTCGGCCGCGGCAATGACCACGACGATGCGGCCGAATGCGTCGGGGTGCAGTGCCGCGAGGTACTGGGCAATCATTCCGCCGAACGATTCGGCCACCACGACGTCGACGTGGCCGCCGAACTCCTCCGTGATCACGTGGGCGTAGTCGTCGGCCATGTCGGTGATCGTGTGCCCAGGCGGCATGTCCCTGCGCCGGGTCACGATCCAGACGGAATATCCCGCGTTCAGATACGGCTGGAACTGCCGGCGGAACATCCGGCGCATCATCCCTTGAGGCACCGCGCTCCCTGGTCCGCCCTGGACGAACAAGAGCGTCTTCGGGCCGCTGTCCCAGCACGTACTCCATGCCGTTCCGGAATGTCCCGCTCCGGGCAATGCGCTCGACCGGCCGCTGAGCCGATGTCATTGGCTGACGTAGCTTCCCCGTAGTAGCTCCGCGAACTCCGCAGGCCGGGATGCCGGCCACCAGTGGCCGCTGTCCACCCGGATCAACGTGAGGTTTTCCACCCACGAATCCAGTCCCTCCACGAGGTCCGGCGACAGGAAGGAATCCTTAAGCGGCACCACCACCTGGACAGGCATCGTCACGCGGCCGCCTGCCGGCCAGTTTCCGGAGGAGAAGAAATTGGCGCGGTAGAGAGCCAGCCCGCGGACGGGATCATCGCCGACGTCGCGCTTTGCCGTTTGCCCGTAGCGTTTGGTGAGGAACAGGCGCCAGGCGGCCTCCGGCAGCTTCGGCACAAGGAACGCGGCGATGTACCAGCTGCGGGCCAATTGCCCGGCCAGCTGCGGCCACGCCCGTGGGCGCGAATACCGGCCTCGCACCCAGCGGGCGAAGTGCCGCAGGTCCGGACCCGAGATGCTGGTGTACCGGCAGATCAGTCCCGCGGCCCTGGGGTCCTGGACGGTGGCCCAGCCCTGGATCGATCCCCAGTCATGGCCCACGAGATGGACGTCCGTGGCGCCGACCGCCGCCAGCACGGCGAACATGTCATCCACGAGCGTCTTCAGGGTGAAGTCCCCGGGGAGGCCGGTGACGGCGGAGGCGCCCGCGTTCCGCGTGTCATAGGCCACCACATGATGCGTCCGCGCCAGTTCGCGGATGGCCGGAAGGAACACCCGATGGTCGTCCGGGTAGCCGTGAACCAGGAGCAGGGTGGGCACGTCCGGGCCCGGTTCCGGGCCAAACTCGAACACGGCCAGCACGGCTCCGGGCACGGCGACCGTCCGCCGCCGTTCGTTGATCATCTCCATGCCGCCCAAGCTTAGGGCTTCCGGGAAAGAATAAGCTCGTGGGCGCCCGCCGCCGCGGCGCCCATCGACTCCACCGCTGCCGTGGTGCGCCGGCGCGTGGCGGCGTCCGCCGCCGTACCTGCGCAACGGCCCTGCGGCGCGTCGGCAGCCACCGAACACCAGCGGTAGGGTCCGCGGACCACCACCGACGGCGCCCAGGCCAGGTCCGAGGCAGCCCAGGCCCCGGCCGCGTCCTGGCTGAACTGCACCCGGACCAACAGGCCCTCGTTGTTGACCACGAACGACGGCGAGAGTTCGGTGATGCCGTTGCCGAGCCCGTACACAATCCACGTTCCCTTGTACTTCTCGATCGGCAGCACCGAATGGCTGTGGTGACCGTAGATCATGCTGAACAGCCCGCTGTCCACGAGCGCATGGGCGACGTCGCGCTGCTGGGCGTTCGGCTCGCTGGAGTACTCCTCGCCGGCGTGCATGACCCCCAGCACGATGTCCGCGCCCAAGGCCCTGGCCTTGCGTGCCTTGGAAATCATGGCGGCCGGATCGAGCAGGTCGACCTGCCAGGACTGCTCGGCACGCAGCCCGTTGAGGCCGTACGCGGCATCGACGACGGCGATTCTGGCCGCTGCGGTCTGCAGGATCAGGACTCCCTGCGACTCCGCCTCGGTCCGGTATGAGCCCGTGTGCCGCAGCCCGGCGGCGTCGAGGGCGTCCAGGGTGCGGACGAGTCCCGCGGTGCCGCGGTCAACGGTGTGGTTGCTGGCCGTCGTGCAGGCCTGATAGCCCACACCCCGCACGGCGGTGATGATCTGCGGCGGAACGTTGAAGGAGGGATACCCGGAGAACGGTCCGTCCGGGCCCGCCACCGGGGTCTCCAGATGGCAGATCGCCACGTCGCTCTGCTCGATGTAGCGCCGCTGGCCCTCCAGCAACGGCCCGAAGTCCAGCCCCGCCGCACCGGCAGCGCGGGCGTCCTCGCGGGCCTGCTGCCAGAGCTGGGGGTGAACCAGCATGTCCCCGGTGACCAGGACGGAGGTGCAGCGGACGGCCGCACAGCCGGGACCCCTACCCGGCGTCGGCGTCGGTGTCGGCGTCGGTGTCGGCGGTCGGCGTCGGCGTAGGCGTGCCCGACGGCGGCCGGGCGCCGTCTGCCGCTTCCCCGGTGCTGCCGGTTGCCGACGACGGACTTGGTTCGCCCGGTCCGGCGAGGAGTCCGCAGGATGCCAACAACACCGCCAGGACAACGGCTGAGGCAGCGGCAACGATCCGGCCACGCAGACCGGCTCTGATGTTCCCCATGCCGGCCATCCTACGGTGGGCGCAATCACAACACACTGAGATGGTCATTGAGAACCCGCGTCCTGCATGAAAGAGTCGCTTCATGACCAATCCCCTCCTGAGCCCCAGCACCCTGCCCTACGGCCTGCCGCCTTTCGCGGACATCGAAGACGCGCACTACGCCGAGGCCGTTGAGGCCGGCCTGGCTGAGCATCTCGCCGAAATCCAGGCCATCGTGTCCGACCCGGCGGCCCCGTCTTTCGAGAACACCGCCCTGGCCATGGAACGCTCCGGCCGGCTCCTGGAACGGGCGGCCGCCTCGTTCTTCACGCTGGTTTCCGCGCACGCCTCAGATGCCATCCGCGATCTCGAGACCCGCCTCTCCCCGCTCTTCTCCGCCCACCAGGATGCCGTCTACCTCAACCGGGGGCTCTACGAACGCTTCGCGGCGCTGGACACTACCGCCCTGGACGCGGAGTCCGCCCGGCTCGTGGAGGAATACCTCAAGGAGTTCCGTGCCTCGGGCATCCAGCTCGACGACGCCGGCCAGGAGCGGCTCAAGGCCGTCAACGCCGAGCTTGCCAGGCTCGGCACCGAGTTCGGGCAGCGCGTCAAGGAAGGCATGAAGTCCGCTGCCCTGCTGCTGGACGACGCCGCCGACCTCGCCGGCCTGCCCGACGACGACATCGCCAGCGCCGCCGAGGCCGCGCGGACCGCCGGGCACGAGGGCAAGTTCCTGCTGACGCTGATCCAGCCAAGCAACCAGCCCGCCATGGCCGCCCTTTCGAACCGGGATGTCCGCCGGCGGCTCTACGAGGCCTCGATCGGCCGCGGCAGCGACGGCGGCAGCTTCGATGTGCTCGACCTGGTCAAGGACATGGTCCGGCTCCGCGCCGAGAAGGCGAGCCTGCTGGGGTTCGCGAACTTCGCCGAGCTGACGGTGGACCGGCAGACGGCACCGGACTTCCAGGCCGTGCAGGACATGATGAGCCGGCTGGCCCCGGCCGCCGTCCGCAACGCCGACGCCGAGGCCGAGGCGCTGGCCGAGGCCGCCGGGCATCCGCTCGAGGCCTGGGACTGGGCGTACTACTCGGCCAAGGTCAAGCGTGAGCGGTACGCCGTGGACGAGCCGGCCCTGCGCCCGTACTTCGAACTGGACCGGGTCCTGAACGACGGCGTGTTCTTCGCTGCCAACGCTTTGTACGGCGTCACCTTCCACGAACGCGCCGACCTCGCCGGCTATCACCCGGACGTGCGCGTCTGGGAGGTCAAGAATTCCGACGGCACGGACCTGGGCCTGTTCCTGGGCGACTACTACACGCGGGACACGAAGCGCGGAGGCGCGTGGATGAACTCCCTCGTGGAGCAGTCCGGACTGTTGAACACCCGGCCGGTGGTGATCAACAACCTCAATATCTCCAAGCCGCCGGCCGGCGAGCCCACCCTGCTGACGCTGGACGAGCTCCGCACCACGTTCCACGAGTTCGGCCACGCCCTCCACGGCCTGTTCTCCGCCGTCACCTATCCGCGGTTCTCCGGTACGAACGTGCCGCGGGACTTCGTGGAATACCCGTCGCAGGTCAACGAAATGTGGATCATGTGGCCCGAGGTCCTGGCCAACTATGCACGCCACCATGCGACCGGCGAGGCCCTGCCGCAGGAAACCGTGGACAAGCTCAACGCCGCGCAGCTCTGGGGCGAAGGCTTCGGCACCACCGAATACCTCGGCGCGGCCCTGCTGGACCTGGCGTGGCATGTCCTGGACGGCTCCGACATCCCGGACGACGTCGTCGAATTCGAGGCGAAGGCGCTGGCCGCGGCCGGGGTGGCGCACAGCCTGATCCCGCCGCGCTACCGCACCGGCTACTTCCAGCACATCTTTGCGGGCGGCTGGTACGCCGCCGGTTACTACTCCTACATCTGGAGCGAAGTCCTGGACGCCGACACCGTGGAATGGTTCAAGGAACACGGCGGCCTCAGCCGCGCCAACGGCGATTTCTTCCGGGCCGAGCTGCTGTCCCGCGGCAACAGCCGGGATCCGCTGGAGTCGTTCCGGGCCTTCCGCGGCCGCGACGCGGACCTCGAACCGCTGCTCAAGCGCCGCGGCCTGGACTAGCCCTCCGCAGAACTGCAAACGACGCCGGCCCGCCACCTGGAGAGGTGACGGGCCGGACTCGTTCAATCAGGAGCGCAAGGCGAAGGACGGTGTGATCCGGCAGCGTGCGTAAAAGGGCCCCGCGCCCCGAGCAGCCCCTCAGCTGCCAACACGGCGCGGAATGCACGCAGAGGATCAGCGCCGTCCGGCGCCCCAAAGGCGCGAACGTTACCAGCCGCGCTCGGCGAGGCGGTGCGGCTGCGGGATCTCGTCGACGTTGATGCCGACCATGGCCTCGCCCAGGCCGCGGGAGGCCTTGGCGATCTCGTCCGGGTCGTCGTAGAAGGTGGTGGCCTTCACGACGGCGGCGGCACGCTGGGCCGGGTTGCCGGACTTGAAGATGCCGGAGCCGACGAACACGCCGTCGGCGCCGAGCTGCATCATCATCGCGGCGTCGGCCGGGGTGGCGATGCCGCCGGCGGTGAACAGCACCACCGGGAGCTTGCCGGTCGCGGCGACTTCCTTGACCAGTTCGTACGGGGCCTGCAGTTCCTTGGCCGCGACGTAGAGCTCGTCCTCGGGCATGGAGGCGAGCTTCTTGATCTCGGCGCGGATCTGGCGCATGTGCGTGGTGGCGTTGGAGACGTCGCCGGTGCCGGCCTCACCCTTGGACCGGATCATCGCCGCGCCCTCGTTGATCCGGCGCAGCGCCTCACCGAGGTTCGTGGCACCGCAGACGAACGGGACGGTGAACTTCCACTTGTCGATGTGGTTGGTGTAGTCGGCCGGGGTCAGGACCTCGGACTCGTCGATGTAGTCCACGCCCAGGGACTGCAGGACCTGCGCCTCGACGAAGTGCCCGATCCGGGCCTTGGCCATGACCGGCACGGACACGGCCGCGATGATCTTGTCGATCATGTCCGGATCGGACATCCGGGACACGCCGCCCTGGGCGCGGATATCGGCCGGAACACGTTCCAGCGCCATCACGGCCACGGCACCGGCGTCTTCGGCGATGCGGGCCTGCTCGGCGTTGACGACGTCCATGATGACGCCGCCCTTGAGCATCTCCGCCATGCCGCGCTTGACGCGGCTGCTGCCCGTGACGTTCTTCGCGGACGCGCCGGCTTCGCTGCTTACATCAGGTGTAGACACAAAAACCCCTATGGGTAGATAGATGACCTCGCCGGGGCGCGGACGGCACGTTCATGACGTGCCTCGCGCACACCGGATTACCGGATCCATTGGCCGGTAAAGCTAATACTAGCCCCCGGCCGCGGCGCGGCAGAATTCTGGTTACAGCAGCCCAAACGCGCCCCGGGCCGGGGATTCGGCGGGTCCGCCGGGACGGCGGGTAGCGCCCTCAGGCGGCGCGTTCGGAGGCGGTGCCGTCCGGTTCCTCCAGCGACTGGCGGTGGACGGTCATGATGCGCTGGATCACGGTGACCAGGCTCGCCGTCGCGAGGAGGCACAGGGTCACGAACAGCACCACGGCGGGCAGGCCCAGGCCGGTGAGTCCCGTGACCACCAGCACGGACACGAGCCGCTCGGCGCGCTCGGCGATGCCGACATTGGCGTGAAAACCCAGGGCTTCGGCCTTGGCCCGCGCGTAGGAGACCACCATGCCCAGCACGAGGCAGACGACGGCGGCGATGGCGATCGGCGGATTGGCGCCTCCCGTGAAGAACCAGACGGCGACGCCGGCGAACAGGGCGCCGTCGGCCACACGGTCCAGGGTGGAGTCCAGGAAGTTGCCCCACCGTCCGCCGCGGTGCTGCATCCGGGCCATGATGCCGTCGATGACGTCGGAGAAGATGAAGGCCGTGATGAACAGGGTTCCCCAGAAGAGCTGCCCGAGCGGGTAGAACACGAGCGCGCCGACCACCACACCCAGCGTGCCCACCACGGTCACGGCGTCCGGGGAGACGCCGATCTTCAGCAGCCAGCGGGCCACCGGAGAGAAACAGGGCGGTGAAGAACCCGCGCGCGTGCCTGTTAAGCATCCTGCTCCCCGGCTGCCTCTTGCTCCGCGGGGATCTCCTGCGGCCAGGCGTCGGCCACCTGCTGGCGAACCTCGCCGAGCGTCTGCGTGATCGCCTTGGTCTGGGCAATGATGGGGAAGAAATTCCCGTCCCCGCCCCAGCGCGGCACCACGTGCTGGTGCAGGTGGCCGGCGATTCCCGCCCCGCCGGTGACGCCTTGGTTCATGCCTATATTGAAGCCGGTGGGGTTGGCGACCTTGCGCAGCACCCGCATGGCCGTCTGGGTCAGTTCGGCGAATTCCGCCGTTTCCTCGACCGTGAGATCGGTGTAGTCGGGGATGTGCCGGTAGGGGCATATCAGCAGGTGGCCCGGGTTGTACGGGAAGAGGTTCAGCACCACGTAGCTGGTCCGTCCCCGGTACACGATCAGGGAGTCCTCGTCCTCCCGCTCGGGCGCGACACAGAACGGGCAGTCGTCCACGTTCTTGAACTGGTGCTGCCCGCCCTTGATGTACGCCATCCGGTGCGGGGTCCACAGGCGCTGGAAAGCGTCCGGGACCCCGGCCAGGCCGAAGTCGTCCGTCACGGCGTGGTCGCCCGGATACTCCGGCCCGGCCCCTGTGGATTCCTGCACGCGCTGCCCTTCCGTCGGCCTAGCTGGTCCGGTTGCGGACAGCGTCGACGATCCGCTGGACGGCTTCGGCGACGGGCACGCCGTTGTCCTGGCTGCCGTCGCGGAAGCGGAAGGACACCGCTCCTGCCTCGGCGTCGTCGCCGCCGGCGATCAGCACGAACGGGATCTTGTCCTTGCTGGCCGTGCGGATCTTCTTCGGGAAACGGTCCGAGGAGATGTCCACCTCGGCGCGGATGCCGGCCGCCTTGAGCTGGCCCACGACGTCGAACATGTAGTCGTTGAAGGCCTCCGCCACCGGGATGCCCACCACCTGCACGGGTGCCAGCCAGGCGGGGAAGGCGCCGGCGTAGTGTTCGGTCAGCACGCCCATGAAGCGCTCCACCGAGCCGAACAGGGCGCGGTGGATCATCACGGGCCGCTGGCGGGTGCCGTCGGCGGCCTGGAACTCGAGCTCGAAGCGTTCGGGCAGGTTGAAGTCCAGCTGGATGGTGGACATCTGCCAGGTGCGGCCGAGCGCGTCCTTGGTCTGGACCGAAATCTTGGGGCCGTAGAACGCGGCTCCGCCCGGATCCGGGATGAGCTCGAGGCCGGAGGCTTCGGCGACTTCGGCGAGGGTGCGGGTGGCTTCCTCCCAGGTGGCGTCGTCGCCGACAAACTTGTCCTCGTTCTTGGTGGAGAGCTCGAGGTAGAAGTCGTCCAGGCCGTAGTCCTTGAGCAGCCCGAGGACGAAGTTCAGCGTGGTGGTGAGCTCGTCCTTCATCTGTTCGCGGGTGCAGTAGATGTGGGCGTCGTCCTGGGTCATGCCCCGGACGCGGGTCAGGCCGTGCACCACGCCGGACTTCTCGTAGCGGTAGACCGAGCCGAATTCGAAGAGCCGCAGGGGCAGTTCGCGGTAGGAGCGTCCGCGGGACCGGAAGATCAGGTTGTGCATGGGGCAGTTCATCGGCTTGAGGTAGTAGTCCTGGCCGGGCTTGCGGACCGTGCCGTCCTCGTTCAGTTCCGCGTCGATGTGCATCGCCGGGAACATGCCCTCGCGGTACCAGTCCAGGTGGCCGGAGACCTCGTACAGGTGGCCCTTGGTGATGTGCGGGGTGTAGACGAACTCGTAGCCGGCATCCACGTGGCGCTGCCGGGAGTAGTCCTCCATGGCCTTGCGGATGATGCCGCCCTTGGGGTGGAACACCGGCAGGCCGGAGCCGAGCTCGTCCGGGAAGGAGAACAGGTCCAGTTCCGCGCCGAGCTTGCGGTGGTCGCGGCGCTCGGCCTCGGCAATGCGCTCCTGGTAGGCCTTGAGCGCATCCTTGGTGGGCCAGGCCGTGCCGTAGATGCGCTGCAGCTGCTGGTTGTTCTGGTTGCCCAGCCAGTAGGCGGCCGAGGACCGGGTCAGGGCGAAGGCGTTGGAGATCAGCTTGGTGTTCGGCAGGTGCGGGCCGCGGCACAGATCGCACCAGACGCTGTCCCCGCTCTTGCGGTCCACGTTGTCGTAGATGGTGATGTCGCCGGCGCCCACCTCGACGTTGACGCCCTCTCCGGCCTCGGCGGCGTCGTTCTTCCTGCCCAGGAGTTCGAGCTTGTAGGGCTCGTCCTTCATCGCCTCGCGGGCCTCGTCCTCGGTGACGACGCGGCGCACGAACTTCTGGTTCTGGTTGATGATCTTCTGCATCATCTTTTCGAGCTGGCGGAGGTCTTCCGGGGTGAACGGTTCCGCGACGTCGAAGTCGAAGTAGAAGCCGTCCGTGATGTAGGGGCCGATGCCGAGCTTCGCGTCGGGGCGCAGCTGCTGCACGGCCTGGGCCATGACGTGGGCCGTGGAGTGGCGCAGGACGTTGAGCCCGTCCGGGGAATCAATGGTGACGGCCTCGACCGTGGCGTTCTCGGGAAGGGCCTGGTCCAGGTCCTTCAACTCGCCGTTGACGCGGGCCACAACAACATCGCGGCGCTCAAAGAAGAGTTCCGCGCCGGTGGTCCCGGTAGTCACCTTGGTCTCTTCGCCGTCGACGAGAAGGGTGATCTGCTGGGCATCTGACACGGGTGTCTCCTATTCAAAGTTAAGGCTTCGTAGCTTGTGGCGTACGGGGACCACAGCCAGCCTCGTCCATGCTATCGGTTTCTCCAGAGGCCAACCAACGCGCCACGGCCGCAGCCGCAACCCCGCGCCGGTCGTTCTGAGGGTCGCTCCGAAGGGCGCTCAGCCGCCCAGCCCGGTGATGGCGAGGTTCCTGCTGATCCCGTCCAGGGGGCCGGGCAGGGGGCCCGGCAGGTAGGGCTCGCGCTGGCCGGCGGCGCCGGATTCCGGTTCCGGGAACGGCAGGGTCTCCGGGCGGCTGAGGTCCCAGGCCATGCTGGCACTGATGCTGATCCCCCGCGGTCCGGTCCGGCGGGTGGTGCCGCGGATCAGCAGCAGGCGGGTGCCGAACAGCAAGGATCCGGCCTGCTCCTGCGCTTCGTGGAAGAAGACCGAATCCACGCAGCCCGTGCCGTCGTCGACGCTGATGAACACCACCCGCCGGCCGCCGCGCATGGGCGGGGTCTGGGTGGCCACCCGCACCCCGGCCACCAGCACCTCCGTGCCGTTGCGCAGTCCCAGCAGCCTGTCCGCGGTGGTGACCCCGAGCCGGTCCAGCAGCGGACGGTGGCTGGTCATGAGGTGCTCGCTGACGTCCACGGCCATCAGGTCCAGTTCCGCCCGGACGTTCTCCACCATGCTGGGCGCGGGCAGCACGGCCTTCAGGTTCCTCAGTTCCACGTCCCCCAGCGGCAACGCCAGCTGGCCCTCAATGACCTCAACGCCCTTTCGGTGGGGCCTGGCCTGGAGCCTCTGCAGGTGCTGGACCAGGTCCGCACGGTTGGCGGCTCCCCCGGACTCCCGGTGCAGCGAGTCGAAGGCGCCCAGCTGGGCCAGGCGCTGGATGCTCGGCCTGCTCAGCCGCGACCGGGCGCGCAGGTCCGCCAGGGAATCGTAGGGCTGGCCGGCCACGATCCGTTTCAGTTCGGCGCCGGAGAGTCCGAAGATGCCGTTCAGGCTCAGCCGGATGCCCAGCCTGCCCCGGTCCGGCCCGGACTCCACCGGCTCCACCCGGTACTCGGCCTGGCTGCGGTTGATGTCGAGGGGAAGGATGGGGATGCCCAGCCGGCGGGCCTCGGCCACGAGCAGGCGTTTGGGGTACATGCCGGGGTCGTGTTCCCAGAGCCCGGCGAGGAAGGCCTCCGGGTGGTGCGCCTTGAGCCAGGCCGACTGGTACGTGGGCACGGCAAAGGCGGCCCCGTGGGCCTTGCAGAACCCGAAGCTGCCAAAGGCCTTCAGCGTGCCCCAGACCTTGTCCACCACCTCGGGACTGTAGTTCCGGGCCCGCGCCTCCTTCCGGAAGAACTCCTCCACCTTGCCTTCCAGCACCTCGTTGCCCAGCGCCCGGCGGAATTCGTCGGCGCGCGCCAGCCCGCACCCGGTCATGACGTCGAAGGTCTTGAGGATTTGTTCGTGGAAAACGGTGACCCCGTGGGTCTCCTTGAGGACCGGCTTGAGGTCCGGGTGCGGGTAGACCTCGGGGGCGAATCCGTGCCGGTGTTCCAGGAAGGGCCGGACCATGTCGGATTTCATCGGGCCCGGGCGGAACAGCGAGATGTCAATGATGAGATCGTTGAATTCCCGGGGCGCCATCTTGCCGATCAGTTCGCGCTGGCCCGGGGATTCGATCTGGAAACAGCCCAGGGTGTGGGTGCTGCGGATCAGTTCAAAGGTGGGTTCGTCGTCGAGCGGGACCGCGTTGAGGTCGATGTGCCCGTCCTCGGCAATGTAAGCCGGTCCCGTCCCGTCCGGACCGGCCGGATGCGCGCCGGCGGCCACCACCTCGGCCTTGGAGGGGTGGAGCCGGATGACTTCCCGGACCGCGAAGGCCATGGCGCTCTGCATCCGGACGCCCAGGACATCGAGTTTGAGCATGCCCATGGGGTCCATGTCGTGCTTGTCGAACTGGCTCATGGGCAGGCCCAGGCCGCTGGGCTGGACGGGGGTGCGGTCCAGCAGGGTGGCATCGCCGAGGATGACGCCGCACGGGTGCATGGAGATGTGCCGGGGCAGCCGGTCCAGCCGTTCCGTGAGGTCCACCAGCAGGTCCAGCTGCTGGTTTTCGGTGAAGCCGCGCTGCTCCACCCGGTCCGCGAATTCCTTCAGTTCGGGTTTCTCCACGAGGGCTTCGCGGAAGTGCCGGGCCGAGAACCGCCACAGCTGCTTGGCGATTTCCCCGACCTCGGCGTCGTCCATCCCCAGGGCCAGGCCGGCGTCACGCACGGCACCGCGAGCGCGGTAGCCGTTTTGCATGCTCATCAGCGTGACGCGTTCGGCTCCGAAGCGCTCAAAGATCTTCCGGTAGACGTTGTGCCGTTCGGCGCTTTCGACGTCGATGTCGATGTCGGGCAGGGTGGCGCGGTCGCGGGAGAGGAAGCGTTCAAAGATGAGGTCGTGCTGGAGCGGGTTCACCTGGCTGATGTCGATCAGGTAGTTGACCAGGCTGGAGGCGCCCGAACCGCGGGCGGCTGCCCGGACGCCCAGGGCCAGGATCATCCGGGAGACCTCGGCGACGGTCAGGAAGTAGGAGGCGAAGCCCAGCGAGTCGATGATCCGGAGTTCGTGTTTCAGGCGGGTCCGCATCTGCTGTTCCTGCTGCCCGGAGATTCCCGGGAAGCGGCGGCCGATGCCGGCCTCACAGCGCAGGGTCAGCTCTGCGAGCGCGTCGCCGGCGATCCCGATCACGGACGCCTCCGGGACCACGGGCTGCTTCCAGCCCATGTCGGCCACAGGATCCATCCGGCAGCGGTCCGCGAGCGCCTCGGTCTGGGCGAGGAGCCGTTTGAGGTCCGCCGTGCCGTACCCGGCGGCGTGGATGATCTCCTTGCCCAGTTGCAGCATCCGGGCCGATGATTTGAGCCAGCCCTGCCCGTTGGGCTGCAGCAGCGGGGCGGCGGAGAGTTCGGGGAGGGATTTGAGCGTCCGGGCCGAGTCCAGCACATCGGCGGTGGCCGCGCCGTCCTCGGCGACATACCGCACGGCGTTGCTCAGCACGGCGGGCACCCCGTGTTCTGCGGCGAGTTTGAGCATGCGCACCGCGTGGGCGGTGCTCAGCGGTTCCCCGGGCGGGCTGAGCTGGGACACGACCTCTGCCGCCAGCGTCCCGGGGGGCATGGCGTCCAGCCAGCGCTTGAACAGGGTACGGGGGCGCAGGTACCGCCGGCCGCCCATGGCGCGTCCGACGTCGGAGTCCGGGCCGATCAGCACTGTCAGGACCGGCTGCAGGGTTTCCGGGTGCAACGTGCGGGAGGCCAGTTCGGCCCGGGTGACGGCGACCGGCACCGCTCCCTGCGCCTTGCCCGTGGTGCGGGCGTGGGCGTCGGAGATCAGCCGGCACAGCGCCCGGTAGCCGGCGCCGTTGTTGTGTCCGTGCGCGAGCACGACGACGCGTCCCCCGAGCTGGGTGCGGAGGTCGCCGTCGTCGTCAAAGACCGCGAGGTCCACCCCGACGATCGCATCCAGCCCGGCGGCCATGCACGCCTTCAGGTGCTTGACGGTTCCGTACAGCCCGTCGCGGTCCGTGCAGGCCAGCGCGGTGGCGCCGTCGGCGGCTGCGGCCGCGGCCAGTTCATCCGGCCACGAGACGCCATAGTGGGCGCTGAAGGCGGTGGAGACGTGCAGGTGGGTGAAGTTCATGCTGTTTCGGGCTTCCGGAGGGGCTTCAGGGCGTCGTGGATCCTCAGGAGCCGCCACCGGCCGCTGCCGATATGCCGGCTCAGGTCAAGGGTGAGGGTGGAGTCCGCCGTGTCCTCCCCGGCGGCACGCACCTGGACCCGCCAGATCTCGTGGTCCACCAGGCCCGGACCGCTCCCGAGTGGCGCCCGGCTTTCCTCTGTCCACCACTGGCGGCGTTCATACCAGCGGACCGGTTCCGCACAGACCGTGTAGTGCCGGCCCGCCCAGTCCAGGCGCAGGGGCTGCCCGGAGGGCGTGCAGGAGACATCCACGGACTCGCTGAACATCCCCACGTTGCCTCCCGCACCCTGTCGCCGGCCTGTACGGCCGGCCGCTAGTCACCCGCTTTCAACGTCATTGCTTTCAAGTCTATTCGAACATATCTTCGAATAACGCCAGTCTACGTCGGAGTGGCGACAAAACCCAGATCAGGGGTGGACGGACGCAGGTGCAGGTAGCAGGATTGAGCCATGAGCTCCCATAACGCACTCCTGAAGCACGTAAGCATCGCCGCCAAGGATTCAACCTTGGTGGCGACTTTTGATATAGACGGAAACATCCCCGGCCAGGGCGCCTATGTGGTGGGACTCGTGGCGGCAACCCCGGACCATTCCCATCAGCGAAGAATGGGGATCGAGTTCATGAACGGCGAGGCCGTGTCCTTCTACTGCTTCAGCCATGACGGCACCGAGGAAAATTTTGACCTCAAGGGGGTAGAGCACTCGGGCAACACGATTACCGGCAATTTCCCGCTCACCACGGTGCTGGGGCTGCCGAAGGGTCACCTCATGACGGCGTTCAGCGACGCCGACGGCCGTGAGTACCAGGCGAATGTCCCCGTGGAAGAGGCCCTCTAGGCGGCAGGTTCGGCCGCTTTCCCGGCGGCGGGCGGAGACCATGCCGGCGAACGGGGCCTACCTCCTACCTGCCTCAGAGTCCCGCCCCGACCCCGCGAAGCCGGGTCGCGATGTGCTCGGCGACCATGATCGTGGGGATGTTGGTGTTAGCCGACGGCGGTTCAGGAAGGATCGAGGCGTCGACTACCGAGAGGCCCGGCACTCCGTACACCCTTCCCGAGGTGTCGACCACGGCGCCGGCCAGCGGATCCGTTCCCATCGCACAGGTGCCCACGGGGTGGTGGTAAGTCGTGGCCGTGGCCTTGATCCAGGCGCGAACGGCGACGGCGTCAGCCACCAGGTCCTGCCGGGGCGCGAGCCGGGAACCGCGAGTGATCCGGGTCAGGTGAGGGTGGGCCACGGCAGCGTCCGCGAGCTGCAGGCCCTCCACCAATCGATCGATGTCCACCGGATTACGGAAGTACCCGAGGTCGATGGCCGGTGCGGCGATCGGGTCGAGTGTGAACAGCCGCACCTCACCGCGCGACGCCGGCTTCAACAACGCTGCGGCGAGCAAGCAGCGGTACCCGTCCCCGAGCAGGTACGGTCCGCATACCATGAGCTGGAGATCCGGGGGATCCGCCGCGGAACTCCGGCTGCTCCGGGCTGTCGCCAGCACCTGGAAGAGCGGAGGGTCTCCCAGTGGTTGGAGACAGGGCAGCTCGATTGCCACCCAGGGGTGGTCGGCGAGATTCGTCCCCACACCGGGCAGGTCCATCGTGACGGGCCGGCCCAGTGCGGCTACGTCCGCGGCGGGGCCGATGCCAGACCTGATGAGCAGCGCGGGCGAGTGGTAGGCGCCAGCGCAGACAATCACCTCATCGGCCGCGATGATCTCGCCGTCAGGACCGGACACCTACCGCACGCCCGCGACGACCCCTGGGTTGGTCGAGAGCCTACAACTCCCCGATCCAGACCCAATCACCGTAAGGATTAGCTGCCGGCTTTGTACACTTCCAGCTCGAGGGTGATGAAGGCATCGATCATGGCCCGGTAGGTCTTTTCGACGAGCTCGACGTCGATGTCCTTCTTTTCCGCCGTGGCGCGGACGTGTTCGATGACCCGCTCCACGCGCCCGGGCGCACGGACCTCGGCGCTGTCCGCCTTGAGGGTTCCGGCGATCCGGATCAGCCGTTCGCGGCGCCCGATCAGGGACACGATCTGCTCGTCCACCTCGTCAACAGCCACCCTCACGGCAGCGAGCTGCTCCCGGTCGGCCTGGGCGGTCTTGTCGTCTGCGTGATTTGTGGGCATGTGCATGACAGTATCGAAAGATGCAGCCACGAGTCGACTTAATTTCGCTGGGTGTCCGCAGTGTTGACGCCTCACGCAGTTTCTACGTTGATGGCCTCGGATGGCCCGTCCACCGGGAAGTCCCCGGCGAAGTACTCTTCATCCAGGCCAACCACGGCCTCATCCTTTCACTCTGGGACGCGGGTCACATGCAGTCCGAAGCCGCCACCGATCCCCCTGCCGGCATTGCGTGCATCACGCTGAGCCATAACCTGGCCAGCACGGCGGAAGTCGACTGGGTGATGGCAGAAGCCGAGTCCGCGGGCGCCTTCATCGTCGCGGCACCGAAGACCCAGCCCTGGGGCGGTTACACCGGCTACTTCGCAGATCCCGACGGCTACCGCTGGGAGGTCGCCTTCAACCCCGGCTGGGCGGTCGACGGCGGCGGCAAAGTGACGCTCTGAAACAGTCACGCTCCAACCAGGGGACCAGCACCGCCTCCATACCAGGCGGCGCCGCTAGAACAGGCTTCCCACCGGCTGAATGAGTTCCGGTGAGTCGTTCTTGACGTTCCCGACGGCGGTGCCGACGGCGTCGATCGTCCAGCCCTCGGCAACATCGTGCGCCCCCGAGCGGACCAGGTCCACCAGGGCGGCGGCGTCCCCGGCATGCGGGTCAAGCCACGCCTGCATGGTCTCGCGGCTCATCGGCAGCGGGACACGGTCATGCAGGGCCGTCAGTTCCGCGAGCATCCCGCCGGCGTAGCCTTCGGGCGGCGAGTCCGTGGTGAGGATCGACGTCGAGAGCATCCAGCGGTGCGGGTCGCCGTCGGCCTTCGAGGGGTCTTTCCACCATTCGTACAGTCCGGCGAACACGATCGGCCCGCCGTCGCTCGGATGCACGTAGTAGGGCTGCTTGCTGCGGCCCTCGCCCTTCCACTCGTAGTAGCCGTCCGCGGGGACGGCGCAGCGGCGGGAGCGCGTCGCTTTCCGGAAGGCGGGCTTCTCCAGCACGCTCTCGCTGCGGGCGTTGATCATCTTCGAGCCGATGCCCGGGTCCTTGGCCCAGGACGGTACCAGGCCCCAGCGCGCAATGTGCAGCTGCCGCACCGGCTTGGCCGGAGACTCGCCGTCAATAAGCCGTTCGAGCAGGATGGGCACGTCCGCCGTCGGGGCGACGTTCCACGACGGCGGGATCACGATCTCTTCTTCGAGCTGGGCATCGAACTCGGCCAGCAGGTCTCCGACGGCCCGGGCCATCACGTAGCGTCCACACATGCCCCCAGCATGCCACCGCGGACCGCCGTGCGGGAATAGTGGGCTGCGCGGTACGGTTATTGACAGTGACGTACGACTTCCGTGGGCACCCGGCCCTCCATGCCGGCCCCAACCACCACCTTGAGGAGAACTTCGTGGACTTCACCCCCGAAATCGGCACCATCACCATGTTTTCGACCACGTGGTGCGGCTACTGCACCCGGCTGAAGAAGCAGCTGGACGCGCAGGGCATCGGGTACACCGAGATCAACATCGAGGAAGTCGAAGGCACCGCCGATCTCGTCGAACAGCTCAACGGAGGCAACCGCACCGTCCCCACCGTGCTGTTCCCGGACGGCACCGCCGCCACGAACCCCTCCGCGGCAGAGGTCAAGAGCCGGCTCGCCGCCTAGGCCTTCCCTCTATCCCAAGACGACCTATCCCAGGACGACACAGAACCACGACGGCGCGGCCTCCCAAGGGCCGCGCCGCCGCCCGTTGTGCCAGTAAGTTGTGCGGGTACCCCGTGATCAGAGCAGAGGAGCTTTTCCATGGTCCATAAAGTCAAAGGCGCAGTAGTCCGTTCCAAGAATGCCGACGTCACCCTGGAGACGATCCTGGTGCCGGACCCCGGCCCCGGCGAGGCCCTCGTGGACATCCTCACCTGCGGCGTCTGCCACACCGATCTGCACTACAAGCAGGGCGCCATCAACGACGACTTCCCGTTCCTGCTCGGCCACGAGGCCACCGGTGTTGTCAGTGCCGTGGGACCGGACGTCACCGAGGTTGCCCCCGGCGACCGCGTGGTGCTGAACTGGCGCGCGGTCTGCGGCGAGTGCCGGGCATGCCGCCGCGGTGAACCCCAGTACTGCTTCAACACCCACAACGCCACCCAGAAGATGACGCTGGAGGACGGCACGGAGCTGACCGCCGCGCTCGGCATCGGCGCCTTCGCCGAGAAAACCCTCGTGGCCGCCGGCCAGTGCACCAAGGTGGACCCCGACGCCGACCCCGCCGCCGTCGGCCTGCTCGGCTGCGGCGTCATGGCAGGCATCGGCGCCGCGATCAACACCGGCAACGTCCAGCGCGGCGATTCGGTCGCCGTGATCGGCTGCGGCGGAGTTGGCGTGGCGGCCGTCGCCGGTGCGGCACTCGCCGGCGCCACCACCGTGATCGCCGTCGACATCGACGCCAAGAAGCTCCAGCGCGCCAAGGAACTCGGCGCCACCCACACGGTGGACTCCTCCGCCGTCGACCCCGTCGAAGCGATCCGCGAACTGACCGGCGGTTTCGGCGCCGACGTGGTGATCGACGCCGTCGGCCGGCCCGAAACGTACAAGCAGGCCTTCTACGCCCGCGACCTCGCCGGCACCGTGGTCCTGGTGGGCGTGCCGAGCCCCGAGATGACCCTGGAACTGCCGCTGCTGGACGTGTTCGGCCGCGGCGGCTCGCTCAAGTCCTCCTGGTACGGCGACTGCCTGCCCTCACGCGACTTCCCCACCCTCATCAGCCTCTACCGGCAGGGCAAGCTGGACCTGGACGCCTTCGTGACGGAGCGGATCACGATCGACCAGATCGAAGAAGCCTTCGGGAAGATGCACGCCGGCGCGGTGCTGCGCTCGGTGGTGGAGCTGTGAGCCTCCGGATCGACCGGCTGGTCACCTCCGGGACGTTTTCGCTCGACGGCGGGACCTGGGAGGTTGACAACAACGTGTGGATCATCGGCGATGACGCCGAATGCGTCATCATCGACCCCGCCCACGATCCCGCTGCCGTGGCCGCCGCCGTCGCGGGCAGGAAGGTCACGGCAATCCTGCTCACGCACGGCCACGATGACCACATCCGCGCCGTCGGCGAGGTCCGGACGCTTGTGAACGCGCCCGTGTACCTGAACCGGGACGACTGGATGCTCTGGGAACGGGTCTTCCCCGGCACCGAACCGGACCACGCCATTGCCGACGGCGACACGTTCGACGTCGCGGGCGCCCGGCTCGTGGCACTCCACACCCCCGGCCACTCACCCGGATCCGTCTGCTTCCTCCTCGGGAGCGAAGGCACGGATTGAAGGCACGGTGTTTAGCGGCGACACGCTGTTCCAGGGCGGCCCGGGGGCCACCGGCCGGTCCTTCAGCGACTTCCCCACCATCATCGAGTCCATCCGGAACAGGCCTCCTGCCGCTCCCCGCGGACACGGTGGTACGCACCGGCCACGGGGATCCGACGACGATCGGCGCGGAAGCCCCGCACCTTGAGGAATGGATCGCGCGGGGGCACTGACCCGCGCCGATGCCCCGGGAAGGCCCGGTCCGCCAGTTCCGGACCGGGCCTTCCCGCCAATAGGATGAGGGGCCATGAGCCCTCTTCCCAGCATGGATCCGAAAACCCTGACCGCGGACCTGCGGACCCAGTTCGATGCGTTCCTCGATGAGCATCGGGCGGCACTGCTCAACTGCCTGGACGGGCTGACGGAGCAGGAGGCCCGGGCATCGCTGGTACCCTCCCGGACCACGCTCCTGGGGCTGGTCAAGCACGCCACGTTCGTGGAGAAGGTCTGGTTCGACGAGGCCATCACGTGCAGGAGCCGGCAAGAGATCGGCATCCCGGCAACTCCCGATGAATCGTTCATCCTCGACGAGGGCGACACCATCGCGGACCTCCAGGCCGCCTACAGCCGGGCCTGCGAGGAATCACGACGGCGCGCCGCTCCCCTCGGTCTTGACGACCTCGTCAGGGGTAACCGGCGCGGCCCGCTGCCCCTGCGGTGGGTCTACCTGCACATGCTCAGGGAACTCGCCCAGCATTGCGGCCACGCGGACATCCTGCGCGAGCAGATCCTCGCGGCGCGCCCCTGAGTCAGCATCGGTCGGTAGTCCTGCAGCCGCAGGACTACCTCGGTTCAGGGTTTTGGGCCTGTTTTACGGACCGGGGCCCGGACGCGGCCGGGCGCGGAGCAACCAAGCCGGCCTGCTGCCGTGAGCAGGGCGACGACGTGGGGGCGGCCAGGGGTCCGAGCGGCTTCAGGGCGGACGTCAGCGGGTCTGCGTCGGCGCTGGCGGTGACATCGAATCCGGTGGTCATGAGGCAGGAACTCCCCGCAATGAAGTGAGAGGCCCCTTCCTGACCGGATTCAGAATATCAATTCCACCCGCCGCATGATAGGCAAAGAGCGCCGTAAAACAAGGTCCACACTTCGTCGAAGTCGGCCCGCACCGGGAGCGAATGAGCGTCAACACCCGGATGCGGCACTGGTAGGGTCTGCCCATGGATGAAAATTTGGGGAAGTTCATCGACAATTTCGCGCGGCTCGTGGAGCTTGCGCAGTCCGGGCAGCATCGGGTGCAACGTGGAACCCAGCTACTGACCACGCTCACCGACCATTTGGCCGTTCAGGCGGAAGCCGTGTCCGTGGTGGTAGAAGAGATTCCGCCGCACCGATTCGTGGACGCTGACATCCTTATGGCAGAGCTCGCCGCAGAGGACCCCGAGTTCCGGCTCGTCGGCATCGGCGGCGGAGACCAGCGCCACCATCAGTCGCTGAGCGACATGTTGCAACAGTCCCAGTTGTTTCCCCAATACCCCCTGTCCCAGCCCGACTACGCCAACCTCGCTGTCGGTCCGGACGAACAGCGGCAGGCCGTGGCACTTGGACTGTGGCTGTTCAGCCACGGAGGCAGTCCAATCGCCGTGCTGCAGCGGGACGCCAACCCCAGGTATGGCCGACAGTCAGCTTCCCTTGAAGTTTTGGCCGGCACTACAGACAGGGCCGCCCGCTTCCTCTCGGAGTTCCGCCGGCGGATGCAGCACCGCAGTGTGCTCAAGGGGCAGGTTATTTCCCTGGTGATGGGTGAGTACGGTCCCAGCGCTGCCGGAGTGACCTTTCACGCCCGGCCGGCCCTTGCCGCGTCCGATGTCATCCTGCCGGATGGCCTGCTGGAGAAGGTGTCGGACCACGCCATAGGTATCGCCGAACACCGGGACAGCCTCACCAAGTACGGTCAGCACCTCAAACGCGGCGTCCTGCTCTATGGCAGACCGGGGACCGGCAAGACCCACACGGTGCGGTATTTGTTGAGCCGGAGCGAAGGTGTCACGGCAATCCTCCTGTCGGGGGGATCGCTCGCCAGGATCTCAGAGGCCGCCACCATGGCCAGGGCCCTGCAGCCCTCCATCGTCGTTCTTGAGGACTGCGACCTCATCGCCGAGGACCGAAGCTTCGGTCACGGCCCTCAGCCGCTGCTGTTCGAGGTGCTCGACGCCATGGACGGCATGGCCAGCGACGCCGACGTCGCGTTCGTCCTCACCACCAACCGGGTGGACATGCTGGAACGTGCCCTGGCACAGCGTCCCGGACGTGTGGACCTGGCCGTGGAAATTCCCCTCCCAGCTCAGGCGGAACGTGTCTCGCTGATCAAACTGTATGCCCGGGATATTCCCTTCAGCCCGAACTCGATTGAGGATGCCGCAGCCCGCACCGAAGGCACCACCGCCTCATTCGCACGCGAGCTCGTCCGCCGGGCCGTCGTTGCCGCCGCCCTGGAAGGCGTCACGGTCGCGGACAAGCATCTGGGGAAGGCTGTGGATGACCTGATGGCCGACGGCGCTGCCCTCACCCGAAGCCTCCTCGGCAGCGGCACCGGGGGCGACGCTGACGGCGGTGGAGGACCGTTCCCCGGGCCGCCAGCAAGCTTTCAGCCCTGGGGCTAGGAAAGTGTTGATCCGTAGACGGATCCGAGGAGACGCTCTTAGCGCTTGTCGAGCCGGCCACACCGTTAACGCCGGAACCGCCGGAGGCGAATCGTCATGGTGATCGCGGGCCACTCCGGTCTTCAGCGCCGCCAGTAATACGGGGTAGTCGTTGACACGCGCAGCAACCCATAGCGTTCCAGAATCGGCCGTGAATAGTCAGTCGAATCGCTATGGATGAGTGTTTTGCCCAACATCAACGCGGCTCGTGCCCGGGCCGCGGTAAGGGCCCGGTAGATACCCTGGCCGCGCCATTCGGCGCGCGTCGCCCCGCCCCAGATGCCTGCGAATTCCGTGTGCGCAACCGGCTCGAGGCGGCCCGCGCTCACAATCGACCCCTCATGTTCGGCAACCCACAGTTCCATCCCGTCGTCGAGAGCCACCCGGCGCAAGATGGCGTCGGCATTGCCGTCGGAGACCGAATCGCCGAACACCTCGTCCTGCATTGCGCTCATGGCGCGGATGTCCCGTTCTTCGGTCACCCGCCGCAGGCTGATGCCGGGAGGGAGCTGAACATCCACAGTCAATGCGCTGGCCGGTCCGATCATGATCGACTCAGTTTCATCACGGTCAAAGCCGTTCCGGAGCAGCGCCTCATGGAGTCCAGGCGCATGATCGTGACCACGGGTCTTCCACTCGACCCGCACAATGGCGGGATCGCTGCGGTAGTACGCGAGCGCTTCGACTACCCATTGCGCGATCGTTTGCGCACCGGCCCCGGCCAGGTCCTGATAGGTCACGAAGCCCCGGCCGCCGGCGAAGGTCACCAGACGTAAGGGCCCCAGCCGTTCGACGGCGATGGCACTTGGGGTCTCCGCATCGGTTCGGAGTTGCTGGTCGTACGCCGCAAGAAGTTCTTCAGAGAGAGTCATCGGCGTCCACGGTACAGCGTCGTGCGGGCGGTTTTGAATCACTTCGCGGCCAGCGCCTTAGCGGGGACTGCTCCCTCAGCGGGTGATGGTCAGGGACTTCACAGGCATCGCACACGACACCCGTTCCAGGAGGACGACGCCCGTGCCCGCCACGCGGTTGTTCCTTCCGGTGTCATCGCACCAGTCAATACTGAACGGCACTGCGGTGACGGCCGCATCTCCCACGGCTGTCCCGGCAGGGACGACGAACGTGTAGGTGAACCCGCCGGCGTCGTTCATGGCGGCGGTGGTCTTGACGACTTCCGCACCTGTTGCGTCGGTCACGCTCACCTGGATTCGTGCGTTCTTGCCATAACGGGGATTGCAGTCAGCGCTCCGGTGCTGAAACCGTCACTCTTTGCCTCCGGTGTGCGCTTCCGCTGGGGTCAGCGACGTAGCGCGGGCGCGGAACCAGGCGGCTCCCGCCGCCCGCAGCAGGATGAGCGACCCCGATATCCGCCAGGCAAGCAGCACGAATGCGCCGATCGTGGCACAGACTCGCAGCGCGCCGATCACGGTCCTTCAGACGGAAAGCCATGCTCGTCATTTCGCCTGTCACGGCAGTCGGCGGACACAGCTGCCCCGCCTTCGTGCCCGTACTTGTCCTGCCGTCGCCGCGATGAGCCCCGCGGTCTGGAGCCAGTACGACGCCGGCCGGTCCGACAACTTTGACAGTGCCGCGGACTTTGCGGCCAACGACATCTTTGCCCTGCGGCCGGAGCTGGCGTCGCTGCCGAAGAGAATTGACTGCGGCACGGCGGACAACCTGCTCTACAGCGTGAAGGACTATGTGAAGGACCTTCCGGGTGAACACGAGGGAGGCTTCCGGGCCGGTGGCCACGACACCGGCTACTGGTGCTCCGTCCTCCCGGAGGTCCTCAACTTCCTGGGCAGGAACCTGGCCTGATGCCGGCTGCGAGCGCGCGACGAGCGCCCGGCAGGTCGCCCGGCAAGGCGTGCCCGCCGTCGGCTGCTTGCACTCACGACGCGCATGCATAGCGCCCAGTAGGCTACCCCCGCGGCGAGCGAGCCTGCCACGGCGAGCGCCGGGCTTACCCCGGCCAGCGGCGGGTAGACCAGCCAGTGGACCAGGTACGCGTAGAGGGAGGCGCTGGCCAGCACCATCGTGAGGCGGCGGAGGACCTTCGGGACCGGGATGCTGGGCAGCCAGATGAGCAGCAGGATTCCGGCGAGGAGCGTACCTTCCCGGCTCGCGTTCTCGAAGAATCCCGGAACGGTCAGTGCCGCAATGGCGGAGACAACGCAGCGCTGCGCCACGGTCCGCGTCTGCGCGATGGCCCAGCCCAGGGCGAACAGCCAGAGGGCCGGCGCCGTGTGCGGCACGCCGGGGTTCACCAACTCATAGCGGGTCAGTAGCCCGGCGCCGGTAAGCGCCAGCGGAAAGAGCAGCGGGAAGCGCCGCTCGGCGCGGTCCGCCCACGGAACGGCCAGCAGCGCCGTCGATCCCCACCATGAGGTAGACGAGGATTTCGATGAACCAGAAGTGCCACTGGGTGGTCACCGCCTCCGGCCCGACGACGGCGTTGAGCAGCAGGATATTGGCGGGTGTGTAGTTGTCGGTGATCAGGTAGGCGACCGCGATGAATGCCATGCTCGGCACGACGATTCTTGCCAGGCTGGCCAGCTGCCGCCGCAGCCGGCGGAAGCGTCTCCCCGGAGAGCTGGAAGCGTGCGAAGTTGTACCCGGCCACGGCCATGAGAACGTGGGCGGCACCCTGCCAGCTGAACAGGCCGACGTGTGTGCTGACGATCAGGACGATCGCCACAGCCCGCAGCACGATGCTCGTTTCGACCGGCGCAAAGAACCGTCGCAGCTTCCGGACCGGTGCAGTGCGGGGCCGCGGTTCCAGGTCCCGGACCGGAGTCACGTGCCAGTCCGGCGGGAGATGGCCCAGCGCTTGTTCCAGCCTCACCGACGCGGCCACGTAGGACAGCGAGTCCCCGCCCAGGGAGACGAAGGTGTCGCCGTCCGCGATGTCGGCGCACTCCAGGGCGTCCTCGAAGATCCTCCGGACGCTGTCCGGCGCTCCTGTTCCCCCTGCGGCGGCTTCCGCCGCGGGCGCTGGTTCCGGCCGGGACAGGGCCAGGACAGCCTGATAGTCCAGTTTTCCTGTGGCCAGGCGCGGGAGATGGTCGACGGCGTGCACCTCGAGGGCCGCGCGCGGCAGTCCCACGCCCTGGGCGAGTACCTTGCCCAGCAGCTGTGCGTCGTGGTCGCCTTCAACGGCGACGACGACGCCGTCGTCTGTCCCCGCGCTGGCCGCCTGCACGCCGAGATCCGCCAGGATCCGCTCCACCTGTCCGAGGTCGACGCGCAGCCCCACGATCTTGACGAACCGGCTGCGCCGGCCCACCACTTCGTAGACGCCTGCCGGGTGGTGCCGGGCGAGGTCGCCGGTGCGGAGCTCGGTGACGGTCCGGCCCGCTGCGAGGTCCGCCGGGCTCCCGGCATAGCCGAGCATGACGTTGGGTCCGGTGTAGACGAGTTCGCCGTGTTCCAGCCCCGGCACGGGGTCGATGCGGAACGCGCCGCCGGGCACGGGGATGCCCACGGCACCCGGGACAGAGGCGGCGAGCTCCGGTGGGAGGTACGCCATCCGGGCCGTTGCCTCTGTCTGGCCGTACATCACGAAAAGTTCCCAGCCCTTGCGGCGGCCCAGCTCGGCGTAGCTTCTCACCGATTCCGGTGCCATACGTCCCCCGGCCTGGGTGACGTAGCGCAGGCTGGGCAACTCCATGTCCGCGAACCCCACCCGTTCCAGCAGCTCAAAGGTGTAGGGAACCGCCGCAAGGGCCGTAGCTCCACGGCGTCGAAAGAGCTCCCAGAAGCACGGATCAACCACAGAGAGGTCGGTGAGGACCAGCCCGGCACCGCGGAGCAGGTGGCTGTTGATCACGGACAAGCCGTAGCAGTAGGACATGGGCAGGGTGGTCGCGGCACGGTCATTCGGGCCGATGTTCAGGTACTCGGAAATCGACTCGGCATTGGACTGCAGGTTCGCCTGCGAGAGGCGGACGAGTTTGGGCGAGCCCGTGGATCCGGACGTGCTGAGCAGGAGCGCCAGGTCCGGATGCAGCTCGTGCCGCGTGCCGGGCCGGCGTTCCTCGAGCACGGTCCGCCCGTTCCCGCACCGCACAATGACGTCAGGGTCGTAGGCGGCAACGAGGGCTTCCAAGGCGGCTGGTTTGTCTTCGGGCAGGAGGATCAGGGGGTGACCGCCCACCAGCGCCGCCAGATAGGCGACCAGCGAGTCGAGGTCGTTGGCTGCGGTCAGCGCGACGAGGCGCCGCTCGCTGCCCAGCCGGAGGGCCAGGTCATCGACGCGCTCCGCCAACTCCCTGTACGTCAGTGTCAGGGTGTCGGTGAGAATGGCAGGGCTGTCCCCGTAGCTCGCTAAATCGGCGGCAAAGGGCACCCGCATGAAATCAAGCTGCGTGGTCACCCGGACGATGTTATTAGATTAGGCTTACCTAAGCAAAATTAGGGTACGAAATGTTTGCGTAATCCGCCTGGATGAGTATTCTCCTTACTTAGGTGCGGCTAAGTAAGGCATGGTTCAGCTCCCTCGCCGAGGGCGCCCCCACGCGTCACGGTCCCGCAACCGCCCGCCTTCCCCCTCCGCTGTTCCTCCACTCCTCCGCTCCGCCCGCACTGCTCCTCCCCCACCGACCAAAGGAAACACCATGCCCGGAAGCCCCCTGCCCAAAACCGACTCACGGTTCCGGAAAACGCTTGCGCTGGTTGCGGCGGCAACCGCCGCTCCGCTGGCCCTGGCCGGCTGTGCGGGCAACGCCCAGACCCCGGGTGCAGCCGCCGGACCGATCCAGGTCACCAGCACGCAGACCGAATGCAAGGTCTCTGCCAGCCATGCCTCCAGCGGCAACCTGACCTTCGCCGTCAAGAACGACGGAACCCAGGCCGCCGATTTCTACCTCCTGGCCGATGACGGGCTGCGGGTCATCGGCGAGGTCGAGAACATCGGCCCGGGCCTGAGCCGCAACCTGGTGGTCACGGCGACCGCCGGCAAGTACACCACGGCCTGCAAGCCCGGAACGCAGGGCGACGGCATCCGCGCGGGCTTTGAGGTCACAGACTCCGGCACCAGTCCCGCCGTTGACGCCGATCTTCAGGCTCTCCTGGACACCGGCACCCGGCAGTACTCCGCGTATGTGAAGGATCAGACTGATCAGCTGGTGGGCGGCACGAAGGCGTTCGCGGAGGCCTACGCTGCCGGCGACGCCGTCAAGGCCCGCGGGCTCTATGCCGCGACCCGCATGCACTGGGAGCGCATCGAGCCGGTCGCCGAGTCGTTCGGGGACCTCGACCCCAAGCTCGATGCCCGCGAAGCCGACCTTGAACCCGGCCAGGAATGGACCGGCTGGCACCGGGCTGAAAAGGACCTGTTCCCGCCCTCCGGCTACACCCCCCTCACCGCGGCGGAGCGCGCAGCGATTGCCACGCAGCTCGTGGCCGACACCGAGGACCTGGCCCAGCGCACCCGCACCGTGGAGCTCTCCGCAGACAAGCTCGGCAACGGCGCCAAGGAACTCCTGGACGAAGTAGCCACCGGCAAGGTCACCGGAGAGGAAGAAATCTGGTCCCACACCGATCTCTGGGACTTCCAGGCCAACGTCGACGGCGCCAGGATCGCCTTCGAAAGCCTGAAGCCCGTACTGCAGCGGAAGGACCCGGCCCTGGCCGACGTCCTCGAGGCAAAGTTCGCAGCCCTGCAAGCCGGGCTCAAGAAGCACTCCACCGGCGACGGCTTCGCCTACTACAACGAGCTCAGCCAGGCCGAGGTCCAGCAGCTCGCTTCCCTGGTCGATGCCTTGGGCGAGCCGCTCGCCAAGCTCACCTCGGCAGTCGTCCTGTGAGCGGCTGCCCCTTCAGCGGCAGCCCCGGTCACACGCCCGACGGCGGCGCCCCGGAATCCGCTAGCGCAGCGGGAGACGCTGCCACACCCGCGCCGCCGGCCGCCGCCCCGGGGAAACGTGGGCTGTCCCGCCGTGGGCTGTTGTCCCTCGCAGGGGCGGGCGGCGCCGGCGCCGTCGCCGGATTGGCCGCAGGCTTCCTCAGCCACGACGCCGTGGCGGCAGCGGCCGCTCCGCTCGCGGCGCCCGGCGATATCATCCCTTTCCACGGCGACCGCCAGGCGGGCATCGTCACGCCGGCCCAGGACCGCCTTCACATTGCAGCTTTCGACGTCGTCACCGAGGACCGCGCCGAGCTCATCCGGCTCCTGAAGGACTGGACCGCTGCCGCCGAGGCCATGACCGCCGGGCGCAGCACGGGCAGCACGGGCGCCGTCGACGGCCCCTACGACGCCCCGCCCGAGGACACGGGCGAGACCCTGGACCTGGGGGCCGGAAAGCTCACCCTCACCTTCGGGTTCGGCCCGGACCTGTTCGAGAAGGACGGCAAGGCCCGCTTCGGCCTGGACGGACGCCGCCCGGACGCCCTCATCGACCTGCCGCACTTCCCCGGCGATGATCTCCAGCCCGGACGCACCGGCGGCGACATCGTGGTCCAGGCCTGCGCCGACGACCCGCAGGTGGCAGTCCACGCGATCCGGAACCTGGCCCGCATCGGATTCGGCCAGACGCGCGTCCGCTGGTCGCAGCTGGGCTTCGGCCGGACCTCCTCCACCTCGCGGTCCCAGACCACCCCGCGGAACCTTTTCGGCTTCAAGGACGGCACCAGCAACCTCAAAGCCGAGGACACCGCCCTGCTGGACGAGCACGTGTGGGCCGGCCCCGGAACCCGACCGGAAGAGGCCTGGATGGCCGGCGGCACCTACCTCGTGGCGCGCCGGATCCGGATGCACATCGAAATCTGGGACCGGACGTCGCTGCGCGAGCAGGAGGGCCTGATCGGCCGCACCAAGGGCGCAGGAGCCCCGCTCTCCGGTGGCGAGGAATTCACCGCCCCAGACTTTGAGATCAAGGGGCGGACCGGGGAACCGCTGATCCCGCTGGATTCTCACGTCCGGCTCGCGCACTCGAGCCGGAACGACGGCGTCAAGATGCTCCGGCGCGGCTACAACTACACCGACGGCTCGGACGGCCTGGGACACCTCGACGCCGGCCTGTTCTTCATCGCCTTCGTCACGGACCCCAGGACCCACTACGTGCCCATGCAGCTGGCCATGGCGAAGGAGGACACCCTGGCCCTGGAATACCTCAAGCACACCGGCTCGGGCCTGTTCGCGGTTCCCCCGGGAACCAAGGCGGGAGGCTTCATCGGCGAAGGGCTCTTCGAGTGACCGCCGCCGCCACCGCCGGGGCCGCAGCCGGCAGCGCGCCCGGCACCACACGGGGCACCGAAGGAACCGGGCAACACAACGGTGCGGACCTGCCGGAACCAGGCAAAGGCCGGCCAAGCGATGGCGGGCCGGGCAGACCCACGGGCAAGCCCTCGCTGAGACTCGTGCTGCTTGGAGTGGCGTGTTCGGCAGCGTGGCTGGTATCCGTGCTGATCGGCGGGTCCCTGGAGACCGGGGCGGAGATTCACCGCATCGCCCTCGCGGCCCATATTCTGGCCCTTGTGCTGTCCTTCGGAGCCATCCTCGTGCTCGACTGGGTCGGTCTGCTGTGGCTCCTTGGCCGCCGGGACGTCCACGACACACGGAGACTGGAATCCGCCGCGCAACCGCTGATCTGGGGCGGGCTGGCCATTCTGCTCATCTCCGGGGCGATGCTGCACCCCGATCTATCCAGCCCTCCGACCCAGGTCAAGCTTGTGAGCATCCTGGTCCTCATGCTCAACGGACTGGTTCTGACCCGAACCATGAGGCAACTGCACTTGCTGCCGCCGGGCACCCTGTTCACAGCAATGGCGGCCGGGCTGCGCGCACGCTTGCTCGCGGCTCTGTGCATCTCGCAGACCTGCTGGTGGACGAGCGTGCTGGTCGGATTACTCAACAGCACATTGCGGCGCTGGACGAGCGGATGAGACACCTGCAGCCACTGGTCTAACTCTGCGCCGGTCCTGCGGAAACCGCTACCGTCGCCGGCCGGACCGGATCGCGGGATTCCCGCGCTTATCTGTGCGCATAAGTGAGGCAGTCGGCGTTGTCAGCGCCCGGGCCGACATGGACTTCGGCGGCACGGCACATCAGATGGTCGTTGTGGGCGCATTCGGAGCGTTGGCATGCTCCGACGTCGGCCAGGACCTTGGGCAGGCCGCCGTGGGTGCCGATGTCGATGAACGTGGCGCAGGAAGCGTGGTCTTCGCTGCCTCCGACCGTGATGGCGGCAGCGTTGCAGGCCGAATGGTCGTTGAAGGAACAGTTGGTTACGCTGCAGTCCGCGACGTGCGTTGTCATGGCATGACCTTCCGGGTTGTCGGCCGCCCCGGCTGGGCAGCGCCCACTGATCACGGTAGGCCAGCCCGGCCCGATCAAAAAGACCCAATAGTGTGCCCTAATGACCCGACGGTGCGCTTACAGCGTGCCGGATCTGGCGGTTGGGTGCGAGAAAGTCCGGCTGTGGCGGTTCTCAGCCACGGGTGGATCGAATCTGGTGTCCTCCAAGGTGGCCCCGTCGTCGAGCCAGCGGCGGTTGCTGTAGAAGCTGATGGCCCGAGTGTTGTTCTTCTCCACCCAGAGAAACGCCCGGTCGTAGCCGAGTTCGATCAACTCTTGTTCGGCGGCGGCAAACAGGATGGAGCCAATGCCCTGCGCCCACCAGTCCGGATGCACATTGATCGCGTGGAGCTGACCGCTACCCGGGTCAGAATCTCCGGAGGCAGGACCGAGGATCGCGAATCCCACAGCCTCATTGCCGCAATGGACAACGAGGTGAACAATCCCTTCCCTGGGCTCACGGATGTTGCGGCGCCATGCAGTCGCTGCGCGTCCGACGTCGAGACCGTCAAGGTACTCATCGGTCATGACTCCGCGGTAAGTGGCCCGCCAGGCTGCAACATGGACCTCGGCCAGCCGAGCGGCGTCGTCTTCGGTAGCGGCCCTGACGCTGACATCCGGAGTGGTCATGACCCCGAATCTATCAACCAAGGTCACCGGTGCCGAGCGACGCGCACGAGGCGGCGCGCGAGGTAGAGGATGACGAGGACACTGACTGCGGCCAGGAGCCACGAGCCGGCCGGCCCGAGGGCCGGGCCACTCGTGCAGGTGCTGACGGCCCCACCTCCGCATCTCAATGTCCGGACCGGCCCATAGAACACTTGGCAGACATCACAGTAGAGCCGATTCCTTCAGCGCGGTACCCTGCACTAACACCCTGTCTGTCTCTCCCCCGGCCATGATGAGCCAATTCGACCTCGGCGGCCCGGAAGAGTCCAGCAGAACCGTCATCTTGGAAGGCCCACGCGATGTCAGATTCTGAACTTTCAGCACTCCGCGAGCGAGCTGCCCATGGTGACAACGACGCATGGGAGAACTTATCGAGCTCGCCGCGGAGCGGGAAGACTTCGACGAGCTACGGCGCCTTGCCGACGCCGGCAGCAGGGACGCTGAGGATCAGCTCGTTGAACTTGCAGCTGAGAAAGAAGATTTCGACGAGCTTCGGCGGCTGGCATCCGCCGGCAATACGGACGCGGCCGAAGTGCTGGCCGAACTCACTGAGTAAAATCCCCGCTGCAACGGCAGGATCGCTGTCCGTCCGGTGAATCAAGGGATACACGCCGTTTAGCAGCGTGAGGGACGCGCCGCATCTTCCAGCGACTCCGCGGTGACCGGCGACGTGTTGAGCAGCCAGGCAGTCGCAGCCTCGCCGGAATGCCGGCGCTCAGGATTCTCTCTTGGGGAGCCGGACGGTTCCGGAGTAGGGATTCTTTGGATCGCCCGGAGCGGGCGCAGGTGCGGGTAGCTCATACTGGATCTTTTGTATCTCGTGCGCCTGATGGGTTTCGGGGCGAAAAATCTCGTCCACAATGCCAAGCATGCCTACCGAGGCTCCCCGTCTGACCGCTCCCCGACGGTTCCGCCGGGAAGCCCAGTACCAGAGGCAAGCCAGCGCGGCCGGAGCTCCGAGCACGACCGCGAGAACTGCTATGAGGTCCATGGACCAACACTAGACTGCGGTCACTTCACATGGACCTCTGCGAATCCGGTCCGGTGCCTTTGCGGCTCCGAATCACGTTCAGAGACCACGAGCAGAAGGCTGACCATGAGCGTTGAGCAGGAAATCGCCCCCACGGAAGCGGCGACGCTGCGGCGGCAGATCTTTCCCACGGAGCTGGGTCCCTGCACGGTGCGTGTCCAGCAGGGCACCGGAGGCCGGCGGCCCGCGTCCGGTACAGCGGATGTCTACCTTCATGGCGCCGCGGGATCCTGGACCACCTTCCGGCGTTGCCTTCCGGGCGCCGGCCAGTGCCCGCGTGCTGATTGATCTGCCGGGCTGGGGCGAATCCACGAAGGGTGCCCGGCTGGAACATTTCAGCATCGAGGCGATGGCACGCGCTGTCACCGAGATACTGAACGTCGCTCGGCTACCGCGGTGGAACCTGGTGGGCCACTCCATGGGAGGCTTCCTCGCGTTGCACATTGCCGCGACGCGGCCGGAGCGGACCGGCCAGCGTGGCCACCATTTCAGCCACGACATTCGGCGTGTCCGAGGCGGCCCGCTGGCCGCTGCGCAGCCTGTCCAAGTTTCCGGCGTTCGTCTGCATGCTGCTGACCATGCGCTTCTTGGCGGCCCTCGGTCCGGCCGGGTCCGCGCTGGTGCGCGCAATCGGTGGCACACCGGCGATGAGACCGCTGATGTCACCGTTCTTCGCAGATCCCGCCGCCATCTCCGTAAGGGTGATCCGCGCGCTCGGCGACGACGCCCGCCCGGCCAGCTTCTCCGCCGCTGTCAGGGCCGCAGCCCGCTACGATTTTGGCCAGTGGCGCCGCATCCTCTGCCCGGCGCTGGCGATCCGCGGGGACAGCGATGTGTTCACGCCGCCGTCTGACCTGATCCGGTTGGCCGGTATCGTCCCGCACGTCCGGACGGTGACGATCGCTCGTTGCGGCCACTTCGCCCATATCGAGCGGCCTCAGCAGGTGCAGCGGCTGCTCGCATCCGACAGCCCGTGGTGAACACCGGCCGTGACGAGATCGCCGAGGCGTGGCACGATGCCCGCGCCGCCGGGCTCCGTTCCTCCGACGGAAGAGTGACCACAGCATGGAACCGCCCGATGATCGCCGTCGGCGTCGTGGTACTGCTCTGGGTGATCGCTGCAGTGCTGATCTAGTTGCGGTGCTGATCTAGCTGCGGTTTTTGTCTCCTTGGGGCTCCGCCTGTGCCGGGACGGCCGGGACCGCTGACCCGCCACTATTGGAGGCGGTCCAGCTCGCGAGCAGGTTCAGTGCGTCGGCCGAGGCGGAACCTGGCTCGGCGCTGTACACAATGAGTGACAGCCCGGCATCGGCAGGCAGGTCCATCGCTTCGAACGCCAGATGCAGGTCTCCCACGACGGGGTGGTGGATGTCCTTGAGCCCGCTCTGGTGAAAGCGCACGTTATGCGAGGCCCACAGGGCGCGAAACTCCTCGCTGTGCACGGAGAGTTCTCCTACCAGGTCGGTCAGGGCACGGTCGTACGGATTCCGGCCGGCCTCGGTGCGCAGGTTGGCGACGAGGTCGCCGGCGGCACGGTCCCAGTCCAGGAAGAAGTCACGGGCCCGCGGGTTGAGGAACACGAAACGGGCAACGTTCACGGGCCGCACCGGATCGGCATAGAGCTCGGAGTACAGCGCATAGCCGAGCCGGTTGGCGCCGAGGATGTCCCTGCGCCCGTTGCGCACATAGGCCGGCGCATCGTTCATGGCGTCGAGAATCCGCTGGACGGTCGGCCGGACCTGCTGCTGCACGGGACGGCGGGTCCGTGGGGCAGGGCCGGCGGCCCGGGCGAGGTCGACCAAATGCTCGCGTTCCGGTTCGTCCAGCTGGAGCGCACGGGCGACGGCGTCTAGCACGCTCTCGGAGACTCCCCCGAGATTGCCCCGCTCAAGCCGGATGTAGTAGTCGATGCTGACGCCGGCCAGCAGGGCCACTTCCTCCCTGCGGAGCCCGGGCACCCGCCGGTTTCCGCCATAGGCAGGCAGGCCGGCCTGTTCGGGGTTGACCCTGGCGCGGCGCGAGACCAGGAACTCGCGGACCTCATTGCGGTTATCCATCCCCCAACCCTAAAAGGCTGCACCCACCTGTGGGAGGCCCTACGAATACCTGTATCAACAGTCGTCGACAGCACGCTCAGCCTCGACGCCCTCAGGACCGCGGTCACGCCCAGGGTCAGACCGAGCGGTACCGGAGTGAGCCGGGAATCTCTCCCCGGGTCCCCAGGCTTTCCCCGTAGGCGAACCGTGCCCACAGCGCCCGCAGCGCCCGGCCGTGGGCATTGATGTCGTCCCAGGTGGCGCCCGCCAGCAGTCCGGCACCCTCCCAGGTCTGTTGGTGGCCGAACAGCAGCGGCAGATCAACGGTGTGCGCGGCGCCGTAAAGGTTGCCGGGTGCCCGCCACGACAGCACGTAGCTGTGGGCCCGTCCGCCCGCGCGCACATGCCGTTTGGCAAACCGTCTGGCCGCTTTGCCGTACACCATGTCCGTGGCCACCCACGTGACTGCCTTGAGCACAGCGCTGCCGACCACCGGAATCCTCGCCACGCGGCTCAGATGGGGGCTTCGCGGCAGGAACAGCCGGACTTCGTCCGCTGTGTGGCCGATCAGGATCTCGATCCCCGGCGCGGCAGCATTCCAGGCCTGGTCAATCCCGGACTCCTTGGGCAGGGGTGCGTGCCCGTACTGGATCCCGAACGGCATGGCAGCCATCAGCCCGAACTTCCGGGCCGCCCGGGCAACATCTTCTTCGAGGGCGACGACGTCCATCGCCGGAGTGGCGTCGGTGACCGCTTCCGCGGCGGCCCCCATGGCGGCGTTCATCTTTTCCCGCCCGCGGGTAATGCCCAAGGGGGCACTTTGAATGATGGCGCGCTGGAAGAGGGACGCCGCGTCCGGCGTCGCCATGAGGTGGGCGACGGCGTCGCCCCCGGCGGATTGGCCGAACGCGGTGACCCGGCCCGGATCGCCACCAAAGGATGCGATGTTGCGCTGCACCCAGCGGAACGCCTCGATCTGGTCCAGCAGGCCCAGGTTGGCGGGCCGGCCGGTGCTCGTGGCCAGGTACCCGAAGATGCCAAGCCGGTACGTCACCGAGACCACGATCACGCGGGTTTCGGCAACCAGCGAGGCCGGGTCGAAGATCGCCAGATCCCCCGATCCGGACGTATAGGACCCGCCGTGCAGCCACACCATCACCGGCAGCCGCTCGCCGTCGTCGAGATCGGCAGGCAAGGTGATGGACAGGCGCTGGCAATCCTCGCTGCCTGGAAGTTCGCCGTAGCGGGTGCCCAGCACGTCGTCCAGGAAGGGCACCGGAGCCTGCGGGCACGCCGGGGACAGGGTGGTTGCCGCGAGCACGTCGGACCAGTCCGCTACGGGTGCGGGAGGTTGAAAACGGTCCGCGGCGGCGTATGGAATGCCGGTGGCACGCACGACGGCGCCGTCGCGCCATCCGGTGATCGGGCCGCACGGCGGCTCGAAGGAAAGGTTCACAGTCATACCGCTTCAGCCGTTTTTCAGCAGCGCCACATCGGAAACAAGGTCAATGTGCTCCAGCATCGCCGCCGCCGCGGCCGCGGAATCCCGGGCCCGGATCGCGTCGGCGATCTTGCGGTGGGAGGCGAGCGACTGTTCCGGCCGGCCGGGCTGTCCGAGTGATTCGAGGCGCGTTTCCAGGACCATTCCGGCAATGAACGTCATCAGCTGGGCCAGGACCGCCGAATGCGCCGCGGCGGTCACGGCCTGGTGGAACAGCTCGTCGCCGCGGGCGCCCCGGTCTCCGGAGGCGACTTCTTCCGCCATCGCGGCGAGGGCCTGATCGATGGCGTTCATGTCCTGCTCGGTGCGCCGGGCAGCGGCCAGCTCGGCAAGCTTGACCTCGAGGGTGCTCCGCGCTTCGACGATTTCGGGCAGCCGGCTGCGGTGCTCGCGGAGGCCCTTGATCACGGACGGGACGTTGGGCCGGTAGACCAGCACCGCTCCGGTGCCGTGCTGGACGTCGATCACGCCGAGCACTTCCAAGGGCCACCAAGGCCTGCGCCAGCGTTGCCCGCGAAACCCCCAGCCGCTCGGCAAGCTCCCGTTCCGCCGGCAGCGTGTCGCCGGGACCCAACTCGGCGGACTCGATGAAGTCCATGATCTGCTCCACCAGCTGCTCGTAGAGCCGAGGCCGCGAAACGCGGGAAATCTGATGCGTTGCTGCCTGCCGTGCCATGCGCGTCCCTTCAGCCTGTCCTGACCCCCAAGACTACCGGAGAACTATTGACATAGACACCTAGTGTCTAGGAGGCTAGGCCACTAAGCCAGTCAGTGAACGTCAGATCCGGAGCACATCTCATGAGTACCGAACCCACGCCGCGCGCCGCAGGTCCCCTTGCGGGCTATCTCGTGGTGGACCTGAGCCGGGCCCTCGCCGGCCCGCATGCCGGGATGATGCTTGCCGACCTCGGCGCGCGCGTGATCAAGGTGGAGAACCCGGGCACAGGAGACGACACCCGCGGCTGGGGCCCGCCGTTCGTGGGCCCCGAGGACGATCCGCAGGCCACGTACTTCCTGTCCTGCAACCGCAACAAGGAATCGATTGCCCTGGATTTGAAGAGCGACGACGGGCGGGCAGTCCTGCGCGAACTGCTGGAACGCGCCGATGTGGTGATCGAGAACTTCCGTCCGGGCGTCCTGGACCGGCTCGGGTTCTCCGCCGCGGCGATGCATGCGCTGAACCCGGCGCTGGTGGTCCTGTCCATCACCGGATTCGGGCACGACGGGCCGGAATCCCGGCGCAGCGGCTACGACCAGATCCTGCAGGGCGAGGCCGGACTGATGTCCCTGACCGGGTCCGGGCCGGACGATCCACAGCGGGTGGGCGTACCCATCGCCGACCTCCTCTCCGGCATGTACGGGGCGTTCGGCACCCTGGCCGCGCTGCTGCAGCGTGAACGCACCGGCCAGGGCCAGATTGTCCGCACCTCGTTGCTGGCGGCCCTGATCGGGGTCCACGCCTTCCAGGGCACCAGGGCCACCGTTGCGGGGGAGGTTCCAAAGGCCCAGGGCAACCACCACCCCTCGATTGCCCCCTACGGCCTGTTCCACTGCCGGCAGGGCCGGGTACAGATCAGCGTGGGCAGCGAGAAACTCTGGCGCACGTTCGCTGCCGAGTTCGGGATCGACGCCACGCGGCCCGAATTCGCCTCCAATGCCGACCGGGTGCGGAACCGCGAGAAAGTCATCGAGGAAGTCGAGCGGGTGTTCTCCGATTTCGAGGCCGAAGCCGCTGCTCACCAAACTCAACGCCGCCGGCATCCCGGCCGGCAAGGTCAGGACCCTGGACGAAGTCTACGAATGGGACCAGGTCCGCTCGCAGGGTCTCGTGATCGACGTCGAGCACGAAGTCCTCGGTACTGTGAGCCTGCCGGGCCCGCCGCTGCGGTTCTTCAGCGCCGCCGACGCCGCAGAAACCACGCTGACGACCCACACCGCACCGCCGCTGCTGGACCAGGACGGGGAGCAGATCCGGACGTGGCTTGGACTGCCGCCCGCCGCGGGATCCGGCCCGCTCCAAGAATCAGGCCCACTCCAAGAATCCGGCACGGCCCAGGAAGGTCACCCGGCATGCTGACCCGGCAGAAGGTCCGGCACCTGGACGCCACCGAACTCCTCGCCGAGGTCCTCGACGCCGGGTCCTACCGGAGCTGGGACGCGCCGATCGTGGACCCTGAGTCCGGTCCCGAGTACCGGCAGGAACTGGCCGCCGCCCGGGCCAGGACCGGCGTGGACGAATCCGTCCTCACCGGCGATGGCCTCATCCGCGGCCGCCGGGTCGCGGTGATCGTCAGCGAGTTCCGGTTCCTCGCCGGCTCCATCGGCCAGGCCGCGGCGGAACGGATCGTCAACGCCGTCGAACGGGCCACCCGCGAGGGCCTGCCCCTCCTCGCCGGTCCTGCCTCGGGCGGCACCCGCATGCAGGAAGGAACCATCGCGTTCCTGTCCATGGTGAAGATCAGCGCGGCCGTCCGGACCCACCGGCAGGCCGGGCTGCCCTACCTGGTCTACCTGCGGCACCCCACCACGGGAGGCGTCATGGCCTCGTGGGGATCCCTCGGCCACATCACCGCCGCCGAACCCGGAGCCCTGCTCGGCTTCCTCGGACCCCGGGTCTACGAGGCCCTCCACGGCACGCCGTTCCCGGAGAACGTCCAGACGGCCGAGAACCTCTTCGACAAAGGGCTCATTGACGCGGTGGTCCCGCCCCGGCAGCTGTCCGACGTCGTCGACCGCGCCCTGGGCATCCTGGTCACCGGCACGCACCCGCCGGTGGCCCCTCCCGCGACGCTGTCCGTGAGGCCGTCCGGCGCCGGCGCCTGGGAATCGATCGGCATCTCGCGCAATCCCCGCCGGCCGGACGTGCGGCAGCTGTTGGCGCTCGGCGCCCGGGACGTGCTCCCGCTCAACGGCACCGGCCAGGGCGAAAAGGATCCCGGCCTGCAGCTGGCCCTGGCCCGCTTCGGGCAGGAATCCTGCGTGGTCATCGGCCACACCCGGCCCAGGCCGACTCGCACGGCGGCATTGGGACAGACGGCCATGGGCCAGGCGGCATTGGGACAGACGGCGATGGGCCCGGCGTCCCTCCGGGAGGCCCGGCGCGGCATGCGCCTGGCCGAGGAGCTCGGGCTGCCGCTTCTCACGGTCATCGACACCGCCGGCGCGGCCCTCTCCCAGGAAGCCGAGGAAGGCGGCCTGGCCGGCGAGATCGCCCGCTCCCTGCACGACCTCATCGGGCTCAACGCCCCCACGGTGTCCGTGCTGCTCGGACAGGGAGCCGGCGGCGGGGCGCTGGCCCTCCTGCCCGCGGACCGCACTATCGCCGCCCAGCATGCCTGGCTCTCTCCGTTGCCGCCCGAAGGCGCCAGCGCCATTGTCCACCGAAGCACGGACTTCGCCCCGGCCATGTCCGCGGCCCAGGGCGTCAACGTCGCATCCCTCTTTGCCAATGGACTCGTCGAGCACATCGTGGATGAACGCCCCGATGCCGCCGACGAGGCGCAAGCCTTCTGCCGGCGCCTCGGCCGGGCCATCGAATACGAGCTCGCCGCCCTCGCCAGTGCCGGGGTCGCCGAGCTGCTCCCCCGGCGGCTCGAAAAATACCGCAACCTTGGTGGCCTCTAAGCATCGCCGGCGGAACGCCGTCGTCCGCCGGACGGGCGCGCTTAGCGCAGGCTCGAGAACTCCGCGTGGCTGAGCGGGGCGTAGCGGCCGTAGGCGGCGATCACGGCAGCTTCGACGGCATCGACGTCGAGGCCCGGCACGAGGTCATCGGCCGCTCCCGCCGTCGCCGGGTCCCAGTCAAGGCCGAGTGCGGCGTAACTGGCCTCCAGGACCGCACGGATCGGGGCGGAATTCTCCACCACGATCACGGAGCTGAAGAGCCAGCCGCCGGCGACCACCCGCTGGGCGGTGCCGACCAGCTTGATCAGGTGCTCCGGGACCTGCGGGTCCCGGCCGTGCACGCTGAACTCGCCGGGGCAGTATTCCCCCGGGATCTCGCCGACGCCGGCGTCCACGCCGGCGTCGCGCAGTGCCCGGGCGAGCAGTTCGCCAAAGCGCGAAAACCGCCCCTTGGCCCCGGCAATCGCGTCCGTGTCCGGTTCCAGGTGATCGATGACGAGCGTTCCCTGGTGGTAGGCCGCGGCGCGGCCGCCCGCCTTCCGGACCAGCGGCTCGAAGCCTTGCTCCCGGCAGGCCACGGCTGCGGCCTCGAAACCCGGCAAGTGGGTGTCGCGCTGCCCGAACGCAACCGTGGGAACCGGCCGGTATAACCTGAGAGTCGGACCCAGCGAACCGGTCTTGACCTTCTGGAGGAGCCCGAGCGCGAAGTCGAGGTCGGCGGCGGCACCGAGGGATTCCTCCTGCCGCACCACCGTCAGTGTCCGGGGTCCGGCTGGCGCCTGCGGCATGTTGTTATGCTCCCTTATGGTCATTCTGCAATTCCTCGTCGTAGCCGCCGCGTTCGCCATCATCGACGCCATCTGGCTCAAGACGATGAACCCGTTCTACCGCCGCCAGATCGGTGACCTCCTGGCCGACAAGCCCAATCTAGGGTACGCGGTGGTGTTCTACGTGATCTACATTGCCGGGATCGTGTTCTTTGCCCTGAGGCCGGCGCTCGACGGCGGCAGCTGGCTAAGTGCCGCGGGCTACGGTGCCGCCCTGGGCACGTTTGCGTACGCCACCTACGATCTGACCAACGCCGCCACGCTCAAGACCTGGCCGTGGCAACTGATTGTTGTCGACATCCTCTGGGGCGCTGCGTTGACGGCACTGGCCACGCTGGCCGGCTGGCTCGTCTTCCACACGAACTAGGACTTGCGCAGGGTCAGGATCTGTTCGGCACGGCCGAACGGGCCGGTGAGGTCATGCAGCACCGTGGAGGTCAGGCCGATCCCGTCCGTGCCGAACGAGACCTCGTTGTCCAGTCCCAGCCACTCCCCTTCCGGCTGCCGGTACATGTGGACCTGCAGGTCCAGGTTGGGGAAGGCGTAGCTGCCCTTGCCCGGCGGGACCCGGGCGGCAATGCCGTTGGCCGTGTCCACGAGGCCGATCAGCCGGGCGAGGTCGCCGCTGTCTGCCCGGTCGGTCAGCGGATGGTCGGTGCGGAGCCACACGGTCCCCGAGCCGGCCCGGTGGCCCTCGGCGATCCGCATGTGCAGCGAGGCGATGTAGCCGCCGGGCCAGACGCTCGCGGCGTCGTAGGGTTCGCAGTCTTCCGGAGCCGGGATCCGCGGATCCTCGAAAGCCGCGATGGCGGACGTGTCCGAGGTGATCATCCGCCAGGCGGTGGCGCGGATGGCCGTGCGGCCGCCGGCGACGAGTTCGGCCTGCACCAGTTCGATGGTCCGGCCGGGGCGGAGGGTGGAGGTCACGACCTCGAACTCGCCGCCCGGGATCAGGCCGAGGATTTCGTAGCTCAGCCGCGCCATGCGCATGTCCTCGCGGGGCTCGTGCCTGGCCAGGCAGTCGGCCATGATCCCGGACGCCGGGGCCATGTGCTGCTCGTGCTCGTTCCAGGCGCCCTGGGCGTGGAGCGTGGAGCGGAAACGCCCGCCGCCCAGCACCTCATAGTAGAAATCGCCCTCGGCAAGTTCCGGTAGTACAGCAGTCAACGTCCGCCCTTTCGCGTGGCTGGTGATTCCAGAACACACTATCCTTTCGGTGCGGCGGCGCGGGGCCCCGGCGGCCGGTAAACACCGCGGACGGCCGGCTCAACAATCCGCGTTGAGCCGGCCGGACTGGGTAGACTCGATCACAGCGTCCGAAACTATCATCCGAAGGGGTGCCCTCCTGATTCGAGTCATCAGCTACAACCTCCGCAAGCACAAGGCCAGTGGAGAGCTGGTCGATCTGGCCCGCGATTTCGAGCTTGATGCTCTGTGCCTCCAGGAGTGCGATACCGAGGACCTGCCGGCCACAATCGGCAACCTGCACCTGGCCGACGCCACCCGGGGAAACCGGCTGGGCCTGGCGATCTACTACCGCAAAGACCGCTTCACGGCGTACGACACCAAGACGTTCGCCTTGAAGAAGTCCCTCCACGACCAGCTCCTGGCCCCCGCGCATGAGCGGCTCATCGGAACCCGTGTGACGGACAACGAGACCGACCACGAGCTCGTCATCGCCTCCTTCCACGCGGCACCGCTGACGGCGTCCAACTCGCTGCGGCGGAACCAGATCCATGCCGCCCACGCCGAGCTGCTCAGCATGGGCGGCGGCCTGATGTCGCTGATGGTGGGTGACTTCAACTATCCGTTCTTCACCAAGTCCCTGACCGCGCAGATGAAGGACGCCGGCTACGACCTCACGATGAGCGACCGCCGGACCTACACCCGGTACAAGGTCTTCAAGGGCCATTTCGACTTTGCCACCTCCCAGGGGCTGGACATCGAAAGCGTGGAGACGCTGCCCCGCGGCGCCTCGGACCACCTCCCCATCCTGATCACGGCCGAATACGGCCAGGAGGCGTCCGGAAACGGCTCGGACCCCGCGGCTCCTTAGCGGCCGGTCCGGTCAGTCCGGATCGTCCCTGGCGTCCGCCGGACCGGGCGGTTACGTGCCGGGCGGTTACGTGCCGGCGTTGAAGACGTCCTCGCCGAAGCTGTTCAGGCCCGGCGCCCCGGCGTATCCGAGGCGCGGCAGGGAGAACGCGTCTTCGATGCTGGCCAGGAGGCTGAAGTGGTTGTAGGGCCGGTCCGACGTCGTGCCGCCCTTCGCGAACGGCGAGACTACCAGCGCACCGATTTTTCCGCCGGCCGTCCCGCCCGGCAGCAGTCCTGCCGGTCCCAACGTCTTGCCCTCGGATTCATCGAAGGTGATGACCAGCATGCCATCCTGCTTGAACGCCGGGGAGTCCAGGATCGCCGGGACCTGCTGGCTCAGCCAGCTGTCCGCCGCTGCCAGTCCGCCGGCGCTGCCGTCGACGCAGGGGTTGTCGTGGCCGTCATTGCAGAGATTGGGCGAGATGTAGGCCAGGTTCGGCGTGGTGGCCACGGACTGGAGGTCGCCGGCGAGTTCGCCGAAGTCCACCACGTTGGCCTGGCAGTCCGGTGACGAGGTGATGGATTCGAAGTACACGAACGGATTGTGGCGGGTGGCGTACTGGTCGCCCACCTTGGCGCCCTGGCTGTTGTCCTTCGCGCCAAGATCGGGATGCCGGCACGGTGTGCCCATGTCCTCCATGTAGCCTTTCCAGGTCTTCCCGGCTGCGCTGAGCTGTCCGGCGACCGTGGGGACCGACGCCGGATACACGCAGCCGGTTCCCTCAACCTGCCCCGGCGAGGCCGTCCCCGTCTGCCGGAACGGGGCGTACGTGGGGCAGTCGTTGCGGGTCATCGCATTGGACGCCTGCCCGGAGATCTGGGCCAGGTAGTTCGGGTTCGAGTTATGGGCGATCCCGTAGTAGTCGGACAGCAGGACGCCCTGGCTGCGAAGCGTTTGCGAGAGATACGTGGCCTCGGAGCCTGCCCCCCACACTTTGTCATAGCCCTTGTTCTCGAGATTGATCACGAACACGTGCCCCGGCTTCGAGCCGGCCCTCGCAGTGGCCGTGCCCCCGGCAGTGGGTCCCGCAGACGGGCTGCCGCCGGGCGGCGAGGGCTCGCACGCTGCCGCTGACACCACCAGGACTGCTGCAACAAGCAGCCGCACGGCGATTCGACGTTGAGTTTTCGTGGCGTTCCGGCGCATGGATTCCGGCTTTCTCGTTAACCCGATCAGCGTGGCATTGGCGGCTCTGGTGGTTGAACTCTTGCATACCGCTATCAAGAAAGCCCGCGAAGAGCCTAGGCAATAGCTGGGAATGCGTTTTGCCGGCTCCGCCACCGGCCGAGGCGCCGCAGTCAAAGGCACCCGCAGTCAGAGGAACCACGGCCAGAGGAACCGGAACCGGCGTACCGTTCAGTAGTGAAAGTGGTGGTGGTAGTTTGCAGTCATGAACGGTCCATCGGATTCCATTCCGCTTCTTGATCTCAGCACAGCAAGGGCTCAGGACGGCACGTTTGACCCGGCGTTTATCGATGCCTTGCGCGACGCCACGCACCGGGTGGGTTTCTTCCAGTTGACGGGCTACGGGGCCTCTGCCGCCGAGGTGGACGAACTCTTTGACGTCACCCGGCGGTTCTTCGAGCTCCCGCTCGAGTCCCGACTGGAACTGGACAACCGGCTCTCGCCCCATTTCCGCGGCTACACGCGCCTGGGCCACGAAGTCACCCAGGGCCGGCCGGACGCCCGCGAGCAGCTCGACTTTGGACCGGAGCGCCCCGCCGTCGAGGACTACCCGGCGGACGAGCCGTATTGGCTGATCCAGGGACCCAACCTGATGCCGGACCGGGCACTGCCCGAGCTGCGGACCGTGTGCATGGCCTGGGCGGACCGCATGTCCCGGGTCGGCGCAGAACTGCTAAGCGCCATCGCCGTGTCCCTGGAACTGCCGGAGGACTACTTCGACGAACCGTTCCAGGACTCACCGGCGTGGATGGCCAAGCTCGTCCACTATGTCGGCGGTGTCGTCGCGGATGCCGGCCCCCAGGGGGTCGGTGCCCATGCGGACTATGGCTTCGTCACCCTGCTGCTCCAGGATCAGGTCGGCGGCCTGCAGGTGCTCCCGCCGGGCAGCGACAGCTGGATTCCCGTGGAGCCGATTGCGGGGGCGTTGGTGGTCAACCTCGGCGAGATGCTCGAAGTCGCCACCGAGGGCTATCTTGCGGCCACCATTCACCGCGTCGAGGCGCCCCCGCCCGGCGTCGACCGCTACACGGTCCCGTTCTTCTTCTCGCCCCGGCTCGACGCCGTGATTGAGCCGGTGCCCCTTCCGCCCGCGCTCGCGGCCCGGGCCCGGGGCATCACTGACGATCCGGACAACCCGATGCTCGCGTCCTACGGCGCCAACGTGCTCAAGGGCTGGCTGCGCGCCCACCCGGAGGTCGCCCGGATCCATCACCCCGGGCTGGTCCGGACCACCGGGCAGTCCTGAACGCCCGCCGGTGACAGGGCAGCGTCACCGGCGGGCTTCCCGTGTCAGGCTTTTCGCTGTCCGGCGGCAGTGGCGAGCGAGGCCAGGCCCTTTTCGAAGTCTGCGCCGACCATCTTGTCCATGTTCATGAACAAGGCAAAGACCTTGCCGATGCCCTTGTTCTCTCCGGTCATGGTCCACGTGACCTGGGTGCCGCTGCCTGACGGCGTGAACGTGAAGCTGGTGGGGTTGACGGCTTTGAAGGGCTTGGTGAACTCCAGGCGGATCTTGATGCTCCGGGGCTCGTCGGTGTCCACGATTTCCATCGTGCCGGAACCGGCCTTGCGGTTGCCGCTCCAGGCGTATTTGGCGCCGACCCCGGATTCGCTGCCGGAGTAGCTCCGTTCCATGGCAGGATCAACTGCCTCCCACGGAGACCACTTGGTCCATTCGCGGAAGCTGTTGACCAGCGGAAAGATGTCCTCGGCCGGTGCGGGAATGACTGCGCTGCGGGTAACTTCGTAGGTAGACATGCCGCAATCCTAGGGGGTGGCCGGCCCGACCAGGCGCAGGACAGGCGGGTCAGCCCTGCAGCGGGATGACGTCAATCCCCCCGTGCTGATCGGCAACGACCAGAACCCGGGCCGCTGCCACGCCTTCCAGTGCGGCCGCCAACTGGTTCTCCTGCGCGCCGGCATCCCCTGCGACGTCCCGCGCCGGCAACGCCGGCAGCACCAGTAATGTCCGCAGCACCGCCGTCGGCCCGCTTCCAGACTGTGACGCCGGCCCCGGTGACCTCGTCGATGACGCGGCGCAATGGTGCGGGGTCGGATCCCGCCACGAGGATCACGTGGCCGATGGTTCGCGGACGGACCGGACCGGCCGCGGCGAGGACGGCACGGTCCTGCCGCCACACCGCAAAGTGGTACCCGAACACGAGTCCCGTGGCGACCAGAAGCCCCAGCGGTGCGCGGATCCGGTCCACGAGGCTTCCGCCGCTGACATCGCCCAGGAAGAACTCGAACATCCGGAAGCCGATCACCAGCAGAGTGACCACCGCCACCACGGCGCTCAGGCCGAACACGGCCACCAGGTAGATGCGCCGCGCGTTCAGTCCGGCGCCGGTCGCCGCCGCCGGCTCCAGGGGCCGCCACGCGAGCCACCAGACCGGCCCGCCAACCAGGAGGGAGCTGATTCCCGCAAGCAGCAGCGTCCGCACCCCCGTGCCGGCCAGCGGCGTCGCCGTCATGGCGAGGACCGAGTTGACGATCACGCCGATCCCGGACGCTGCCGCGACCAGGGCGACGCCGGAGGTCACCAGCCTGCCGCCCTGCAGGGTGGCCTCCGAGCGCCCACGCGCGATGTTGCGGTGGTAGACCCAGACGAGGCAGCCGATGGCGGCCGCGGACACGGCCGGCGCGAGGGGCTCCAGCAGGAGCTCCAGCGGTTCGGTACGGTCAAACAGCAGCCGGAGGACCACGAAGAGCGCAACCCCGGCTCCGCCCAGGGTGAGGACGCCCGCGCCGAGCACCCCGACCGTGATGAGCGCGACGTCGGCCAGCCCGGTCCGCAGCCTCCGGCCGCCGTCGTGCTTCCAATGCCACCACCAGATAGCGGTTCCGCCGACGGCCCAGGCCAGGGACTGCAGCGCCGAAACCCACCACGGCTTGCCCACCGATGCCTCAGTCGCGGCTCCCCGCAGGGCGGCATCCAGCAGGGTGGATAAGGCTGAGACGGCGCCGCCCACGCCCAGTACGAGCCCCAGCACCGAGCCGAGCACCGTGGGGACGTCGGCCAGGTCTGTCGGACTCTTCCGGGGGTGACGCCACATCCACCGGTGCCAGACCCAGACCGCAGCCCACACCAGTCCGGTGGCCAGGGACAGCCGCCACTCCGGACCCTGCCCGCCGATCAGCGACGAGATCGTATTCAGCACGTTGGTGGAGGCGATGAGCAGGGCGAGCACGTAGGCGCCAGTCACGTAGAGACCCCAGCCGATGGCGGACCGCTCCTCCGGGTCGTCGAGCCGCCGCCAGACCGCCCACCACAAGAGGGCCGCGAGCGGCCCGCCAATCAGGGCGAAAGCCAGCGAGCGCGCGAGCCCGGCGACGTCGTCCGAGGCCAGCTCCGTCCCCGCCACCAACAGGCGGCCCAGCAGTCCGCCGAGCCCGACGGCGGTGGTCACCACCAGCGCGAACAGCAGCGCGTAGGTGATGAGCCGGCGCACAGTCCGCTGCGCGCTCATTGCTTCACCTGGCCCGGGCACACTGTCAGCTGCCAGGGTGCGGTGTCGACCAGCCAGCCGTTGCCCGACCGAACGAGGTCGAAGACGTCCTCCACCTGATATTCGGCACTGCCGAAGGGACCGCCCGGCTCCGACACGGTGATGAGCACCCTCACGTCCGCGGATTCCGGCCGCTCGATGGTGGAAACCAGCGTGACGCGCAGATTCCGGGCCACGGGGCGGGCCTCGGTTGTGCACTTGTTCCGGGCGGCGGGCGTCAGGTAGGCGGAGGCGGCCGCCTCGTCCCCGGCAATGACGGCGGCGGCATAGCGCTGCGCGACGCCGGCGGGCGTTGACTCGGCCAGGGGCGCGGGTTCCCCGCGGGTGAACACGACTGCCAGCGCGATGATCACGATCGCCGCGATCGCGGCCATGATGGCCAGCAGGGTCCGGTCAGGCCTGGCGCGGCGCGGCTCCGCCGGCTTCTCCGTCGGGGTTCCTCCGGCGGGGGTTCCTCCGGCTGGGCGTTCCTCCGGCGGTCCTTCAGGCTGCGGGCTCATGCCGCAAGTATGGACGCCGGGCCAGCGCACGGTCACGATGTCTTTCGTCCCCTTTCCGCGGCGTCTGCGTCGACGCGGCCGATGCCAGCCACTACGCTCGGAAAATGGGAATCATGCGGAAGGCCCTTGCCGTTGTGGTTGTGCTCATGGTCGGGCTTCTCGGCGGCGCCCATGCGGCGCTCGCCGTGACGCCGACCGCCGTCGTGGTTGAAGACCGCGCCGGGGTCCTGGACCAAAAGACGCTCCTGCCGGCAGTACAGTCCACCGACTTCTACCAGCCCACCAAGGTGGCGGTCTACACGTACAACGGCACGGCCGCGGACAACCTGAACGAGGAAGTCCTGCGCTTCGCCCGCGCCGAACACCCCGAGTGGATCAGCCCCGACGGGCAGAAGTGGGCGGACGGGCTGTTCATCTTCGCCCTGGATCCGGTGGGCCGGCATGTCGGGACGTACATGGGTGAGGACCGCAAGGTCTCCCCCGAACAGCGCGAGGACATCCAGAACGCCTCCAAGGAGCTGCTCCGCGATGCCCAGTGGACCGACGGCACCATTGCCGGGATCCGCCGCGGCGCCGAACTGATCAACCAGCCGTGGTACCGGTCCACGGCTTTCCTCGTCACGGCCTGGACGGCCGTGATCGCCGCGGTCTGCGGTGCCGCGGCGTGGCTGATCGTCCGGTGGCGGACCAGGGTGTCCAGCCGGAAGGAACTCGCCCGGGGTGACGCCAGCTACGCGAACGTCAGCATGGACCTGCAGGTCACCGAGCTCAACGCCAGCACCATTCCCGAGTCCTCGCGGTACGGCAGCACGGTCCTGGAGAAACACCGCACGTTCCTGAACCGCTACAACACGGCCACCGAGCTATCCAACCAGGTGCATGCCCTCAGCAGCCGGGACCTGAGCCGCCGGCCCAACCTCACACTGGTCCGGAGCTACGCCGACGCCGCGGCGGAACTCGATGTGCTGGACGACGTGATCGCCGATACCAATGCCCTGCTCAACCGCGGCGCATCCTGGCCGGCCGCCTGGGACCACCAGCTCGCACCGTTCCGCAGTGACCTGAACGGCCTGGAGGAGCTGCTCAGCCAGCGCCGAGCCGAGGGAGCCTCAGCGACGGCGGCCGCCCTGCGGTCCTTCCGCGATGAAAGCCGGAGTGACCTTGAACGCTGGTCCTCGGAGCTGGCGGACGGCTCGATCACTCCCGAGACGGCGCTGGACCGGTTGCGTGACGCCCGGACCCATCTCTCGGAGCTGCTGAAGGACCACGCCGATACCGTGATCGACGCCTATGCCCGCAACGAGAAGGAAGCCGGGCTCATGCGCCAGGAGATGGAGAGTGCGCAGGCCGGGACAAAGGCCCGGTACGGCCGCGCCTACGAGCCCAGCATTCTCGGCACGGTGTATCCGTCCTACTACTTCTTCTCGGTCCCGAGCTTCAATTCCGGCTTCAGCACCGGCGTCAGCAGCGTGAGCAGCGCACGCGGCGGCGGTACCACCACCGGGTACGGGTCCAGCGGCGGCAGCTTTTCCGGGTCCGGGAGCTCGTCGAGTTTCTAGGGCCGAGCTTGACAGTGCGGCGGGCTCTAGGGCCCGGCCCCGGTCCGTTCGACGACGAAATCACCGCCCGGGAACATGATCGTTTCATGGCCGTCATCGAACCTGACAAGGTACGGCGGCGCACCATCGGCCCCCTTCACCTCAAGGATCAGGCCGTGCCGGTCCGTGGACTCGACCGTGGTCCCTCGAATGACGATGCGGTCCCCTGCGACTGCCTTCATGGCGATCACCTGTATCTCTATTGACGCCTGTGTGCCCGAAGATCATTATTGCTCTTGACGGCTGGGGGCGCCATGGCCTTGGACTGAGGAGCCGCGCCATGAAGAGCATTGGAGCAGTTGGCCAAACAGGAAAAGCCTTCAAAACCCTTTTCCCGGTGATCAGTTTCGCGGCAGGTCCGCTCCACGGCCCGCCCCCTCCCCCGGCCCACCCCGACGGCCCGGAAAACCGACGACGCCGAAGCCACGACTGCAACTCCCTTGATCCGGGCAACCCTGTGGAGTCTGCGGGGTACCGGCCATGATGAGTGCAATCCTCCGCTGGGTCCTGCAGTTCCGGATCCTCGTCCTGGCCGCGGCGGCAGGAATCCTGGCCCTCGGGCTCACCAGCCTGCCGGGCATGTCCGTGGACGCCTTTCCGGAATTTGCCCCGCCGCAGGTGGAGATCCAGACTGAAGCCCTGGGACTCTCGGCCGCCGAGGTTGAGCAGCTCATCACCTCCCCCATGGAGGCCGACCTGCTGAACGGGGTGGCCTGGGTGGAAGCCATCCGGTCCAAGTCCGTGCCCGGCCTGTCCTCCATTCAGATGGTCTTCAAACCAGGGACGGACCTCTTCCGCGCACGCCAGCTGGTCTCGGAACGGCTGACCCAGGCGCGCGCACTGCCCAATGTTTCGGCGGCGCCGGTACTGATGCAGCCGCTGTCCTCGACCAGCCGCGTCATGATGATCCGGCTGACCTCCAAAGACATGTCGGCCATCGACATGTCCGTCCTGGCCCGCTGGACCATGAAGCCCGGGCTCCTGGCCGTGCCCGGGGTCGCGAACGTGGCCATCTGGGGCCAGCGCGACCAGCAACTCCAAGTCCTGGTGGACCCGGCGCAGCTCCAGGCCAAGGGGGTCACGCTGGACGAAGTCATCAAGACGACAGGCAACTCCGTGTGGGTTTCGCCCTTGAGCTACCTTGAGGCATCGACACCGGGCACCGGCGGCTTCTTCGAGACGGGCCACCAGCGGATCGGCGTCCAGCATGTCCTGCCGATCACCACGCCGGAGGATCTGGGCCAGGTTCCCATCCAGGGCCCGGCCGGGAACATCCTGCTCAAGGATGTGGCCACGGTATCGACCGACCACCAGCCGCTGATCGGCGACGCCCTGCTCAGCAAGGAAGCCGAATTGTTGCTGGTAATCGAGAAGTTCCCCGAGACGAACACCATGGACGTGACCCGGGGCGTTGACGAGGCACTCCGCGCACTCCAGCCAGGCTTGCCCGGGGTCACGATCGATTCCAGCGTCTACCGGCAGGCGTCCTTTATCGACGAAGAGGTCGGGACGCTCGGCATCGCCCTGCTGATTACGCTGCTGCTGATCGTTGCCATGTTCGGCGCCTTCTTCCGCTCCTGGCGCACGGCCCTGATCAGCCTCATTACGATTCCGGTGTCGCTGACCGCGGCGGCGCTGGTCCTCGATTGGCGCGGCACCGGGATGAACACCATGGTCCTGGCCGGCATGGTGCTGGCCCTGGCCGTCATCGTGGGCGATGTCGCGGAAGACCTCAACGGCATCGCCCGGGCACGGATCGCCGAAGCCAGGTCCGGCCACGAAACTGCCGACGGCGGGACGGACACCGCGCCGGCCCAGGACCGGCAACGCCGCGAGTCAGTCATCCCGGAGGCCCTGCGGACAGTGCGCACGCCGATCCTCTACTCGCTGCTGATCATGGCGCTGGCCCTCACGCCTGCGCTCTTTATTGCGGGCGAGAACGGCGCCCTCTTCGGTCCCTTGGTCCAGAGCTACCTGATGGCCCTGGTTGTCTCGATGATCGTGGCCCTCACCGTCACGGCCGCGCTCGCGTTCGTCCTTCCTGCCGGTTCCAAGGCGCCGGAGCGGCGGCCCCTGAGGCGGCTTGAAGGCGGTTACGGCCGGTTCGTGACGCGCCTGGCGGGGAAGACCCGGTGGGTTTTCGCCGCCGCCGCGGTGGTGGCGCTGGCCGGACTCGCCCTCGCTCCCCAGTTGACCGGCAGCCGTCCCGTGGTGCCGGTGCTGGCGGACAAGACCCTGGTGGTGCACTGGAACGCGATTGCCGGCACTTCCGACCAGGAAATGAGCCGGATCACCGAGGCGGCTGCCGTCGAGCTGCGCTCCCTGCCTGGCGTGGCCAATGTCGGCGGACACGTCGGGCGGGCCATCACCTCCGATCAGGTCGGCGACGTCAGTTCCGGCGAGCTGTGGGTGACCGTGGCTGCCGACGCGTCGTACGCCGACACGGCCGCCGCCGTCGACCGCGTGATCGCCGGCTATCCGGGCCTGACCAGCAAAATCTCCACGTACCCGCAGGAACGCATCGACCAGATCCGGGAAGAAGCGGACAGCGGCTTTGCCGTCCGGGTCTATGGACTCGACCCGACGATCCTGCGGCAGAAAGCGGCGGAGGTCCAGCGGATTCTGGAACACACGGCCGGTGTCGTTAATCCCCACGTCGACCTGCCCGCCGAACAGCCGATCGCCGAGGTCAAGGTGAACCTGGCCGCGGCCCAAAAGGCCGGCGTCGTCCCCGGTGACGTGCGGCGCGCGGCTGCCGCCCTGGTGCAAGGCATTGAAGTCGGAAACCTCTACGAACAACAGAAAGTCTTCTCGGTCATCGTGAAGGGGACTGCAGCCACCCACAACAGCCTGGACAGCCTCCGCAACCTGATCATCGACACCCCCAACGGCGGGCACGCCCGCCTCGGCGACGTCGCGCAGGTGACCATGGTCGCGAATGAGTCCGTGATCCTGCACGACGACACCTCCCGGCGCATCGATGTCAAAGCCGACATCCAGGGCCGCCCGCTGGGCGATATCCAGCGTGACATCGACGCGGGCCTGCAGCAGATGCAGTTCCCGATGTCGTACCACGCGGAAATCCTCACCCAGTACGCCCAGCAGCAAAGCAATTACCAGTGGCTCTGGCTGCTCGCGGCGGTTGCCGCGGCGGGCATCCTGGTGCTGCTGCAGACGGCGACGGGGAGCTGGCGGCTCGCCGCCCCGCTCTTCCTGGGCCTGATCCTGGCGCTGTCCGGCGGTGTGCTGGCCGCCCAGGCCACGGGCGGGGTCAACTCGCTGGTCGCCCTGGTTGCCTTCGCCGCAGTCCTGGGAATCGCCGTCCGCGGCGCCCTCCTGCTGACGGGCCATGTCCGGAGCCTGCGTGCCGCGGACGCCACGGCGCCGTGGCCTGCCCTGGTGGTCCGCGGGACCAGGGAGCGACTGGGACCCGTCCTGGTCTCGACCCTGATAACCGGCCTGGCGCTGCTCCCGCTGGTCCTTGTCGGCGGCGTCGTCGGAACGGAAATCATCCAGCCGCTTGCCGTGATCATCTGGGGCGGCCTGCTGACAACAACTTTCTTCACCCTGGTTGTTGTGCCCGCCGTGCTGCTTCGCTCCGAGCCGAAGCAAGCCCTGAGCGAGCGGACCGGCCAGGGCACGGCTGAACGAACTGAAAGCCAGGATGCGTCATGAACACCACATCGCCGCGGGGCAACAGGATCGCGGCATTCATCATCGGGGCGTTTTTGACGGTGTTCACGGCAGTGGGCGTCGCCGGCTGCGGCCAGACCCCGGCAGCCGCCCCGGCCGAAGGCGATCCGGCGGTGGTCACTGAGGTGCCCGGCACGGACCTTCACCGGCTCACCCTCACCGAGCACGCCGTCGAACGGGTCGGCATCGAAACAGCTACGACGGCCGTGGATCCCCAGACCGGGAAGCTCACCGTGCCCTACGGGGCCATACTGTACGACAGCACGGGCAAGGCCTGGGTCTATACCAACCCCGAGCCCCGGGTCTACGTCCGCCAGTCCATAACTGTCCAGCGCATCAACGGCGACGTCGCCCTCCTGACGGACGGGCCGACGGCAGGGACCGTGGTGGTCACGACAGGGGCCGCGGAACTTCTCGGCGCCGAATTCGACACGGGCGAGTGACATGCGCTGGCTCATCGGGATCAGCCTCCGTTTCAGGACGGTCGTTGTCGCCCTCGCGTGCGCCGTGATGCTGCTGGGTTCCCTGCAGTTGAGTGCCGCGTCCGTGGATGTCTTCCCCGAATTCGCCCCGCCCCGCGTGGAAATCCAGACCGCGTGCCTGGGGCTGACCGCCCAGGAGGTCGAGGAGCTCGTCAGTGTGCCGATCGAGGCCGCCGTGAGCGGCATGCCGGGCCTGGACGAGATCCGGTCAAAGTCCGTGCCGCAACTGTCATCCATCGTGCTGCTCTTCCACCAGGGCACGGACCTGCTCAACGCCCGCCAGCTCGTATCGGAGCGGATGGCCTCGGTGACCGCGGCGCTGCCCACCTGGGCGGCCCCGCCGGTGATGCTCCAGCCGCTGTCTGCGACCAGCCGCGTGATGAAGATCGGGATGACGTCCTCGGAACATTCGCTCATCGAAATGTCCATGCTGTCCTACTGGACCATCCGGGCCCGGCTGCTGCGGGTCCCCGGGGTGGCCAACGTGGCCATTTGGGGCGAGCGGCTCCAGATGCTGCAGGTCCAGGTCGAGCCCGACAAGCTCAAGGCCCAGAACGTCTCCCTCAACCAGGTCATGGAAGTCACCGCCGGCGCCCTCGACGCAGGGCTGCTGAAATACTCGCCCGGACGGTTCATCGGCACAGGCGGCTTCATTGACAGTCCGTCCCAGCGAATGGGGGTCCGCCACGTCCAGCCGATCCAGACTCCCGCGGATCTGGCCCAGGTGACCATCCGGGAAAAGGACGGGGTGGCGCTGCATCTGGGCGATGTGGCCCAGGTCGTGGAGGACCATCAGCCGCTCATTGGTGATGCCGTGATCAACAACGGGCACGGGCTCATGCTGATCGTCGAGAAGCTGCCCTGGGGCAACACCCTGGACGTGACCAAGGGAGTGGAGGAGGCCCTCCACGAGCTGCAGCCGGGCCTGAGCGGCATCCGCTTCGACACCACGATCTTCCGCCCCGCCAGCTTCGTTGAGGAGGCGATCTCCAACCTCAGCATCGCGCTGCTGCTGGGCTGCCTGCTCGTCGTCATGATCCTCGTCGCGTTCCTCTTCCAATGGCGCACGGCCCTGATCAGCATCATCGCCATTCCGTTGTCCCTGCTCACTGCCGCACTGGTGCTCTATTTCACGTCCAGTTCGATTAACACCATGGTCCTTGCGGGGCTGGTCATCGCCGTGGGCGTCGTGGTGGATGACGCGATCATCGACGTCGAGAACATCATGCGCCGGCTTCGGCAGCGCCGCGCCCGTGGCAGTGGTGAATCCGCGTCATCGGTGGTCCTGAAAGCCTCCCTTGAGATGCGGAGCCCGATCGTCTACGCAACCTTGATCATTGTGGTCGCCGCCGTACCGATTTTCTTCCTGGACGGGCTGACCGGCGTCTTCTTCCGGCCACTGGCCGTCGCCTACACCCTGGCGGTCCTTGCCTCCATGCTCGTGGCGCTGACCGTCACGCCGGCCCTGGCCCTGATCCTGCTGGGCAACGCCAAACTGGAAGAACGCGACGCACCGCTGGTCCGCGTGCTCAAACGCGGCTATCACGCTGCCCTGTCCAAGACCATGAACCGGCCCCGGTACGGCTACGTGGGCTTTGGCGTGCTGGCGATGGTGGGCCTGGTCATCGCCCCGCTGATGGGCTCGTCCCTGTTCCCCACCTTCAAGGAACGGGACTTCCTGATGCACTGGATCTCGGAACCGGGAACCTCTGCCGCGGAGGAGTACAGGATCGCGCAGCGCGGCTGTGAGGAGTTCCTCAAGATCCCGGGCGTCCTGAACTGCGGGACGCACATTGGGCAGGCCTTCGCCGCGGACGAGATCGTCGGTGTCAACGCCGGCGAGCACTGGATCAGCATCGACCGCCACGCCGACTACGACAAGACGGTGGCCGCCGTCGAGGAAGTGGTCAGCGGCTACCCGGGACTGCACCGTGACGTCCAGACCTATCTGAAGGAGCGGATTGAAGAGGTCATCACCGGCGCCAGCGAGCCGATCCTGGTCCGGGTCTACGGAGACGATCTCAACGTGCTCCGGGAGCAGGCGCAGCGGGTCAAGGCAATCATGGACACGATCGAGGGCACCGAGAACGCGCATGTCTCCCTTGAGGTGGAAGTCCCCCAGATCGCCGTCACGGTCAACCTGGCCGCGGCGCAGAAATACGGGCTCAAACCCGGCGACGTCAGGCGCGCGGCCGCGACGCTCGTGGCCGGTGAGGAAGTCGGGGACGTCTTCCGGGACGGCCGGGCCTACGACGTCCAGGTCTGGAGCACCCCGGCGACCCGCTCCAGTGTTACCAGCATCGAGGACCTGCCCATCGATACGCCGAGCGGACAGCGGGTCCGCCTCGCCGACGTCGCGAGCGTGAGCCTGCAGCCCACACCGAACCAGATCGACCGCACCAACGGATCCCGCCGCGTGGAAGCGGGGGCCTTCCTGGCCCAGGGAGCAGACCTGGGAACCGTGGTCGGCGAGTTGAAGTCGCGGCTGGAGAACCTGGATCTGCCGACCGGCTACAGCGTGCAGCTGCTCGGCGAGTACACCGAACGCGAGGCAGCAGCGAACCGCCTGATGATCTACTCCTTGGCTGCGCTTGCCGTGATCCTCCTGCTGCTGCAGGCGTCTTTCCGGAGCTGGCGGCTGGCAGTGCTGTCGCTGCTCACGCTGCCCGTAGCCCTGGTGGGCGGGGTGATAGCCGCCTACATGACCGGCGGAGTCCTGTCCCTCGGGTCCCTCGTTGGCTTCCTCACGGTGATGGGGATCGCTGCGCGCAACGGCATCCTGCTGATCAACCACTGCCAGCATCTGGAAACCTATGAAGGCGAGAAGTTTGGCCGCGCCCTGGTGCTGCGCGGGGCGGCGGAGCGGCTGTCGCCGATTCTCATGACTACCCTGGCCACCGCGCTGGCCCTGGTGCCGCTGGTGGTCATGGGCAATATTCCGGGCCACGAAATTGAGCACCCCATGGCCGTCGTCATCCTGGGCGGCCTGGTCACCTCCACCCTGCTCAATCTGTTCATCGTTCCCTCGCTCTATCTCCGGTTCGCCAAATCCAAGAAGACACGTGAGAGGGAACGCGCGGCCGCCGGGCCGGTGACCGCCTGACCGCGGCCACAGGCCGCGCTTGAACCCCGCAAAGGAAGCCCGATGTTGCGCAAAAACATTGCCCTAGTCAGTTGCCTTGTGGCACTGCCGCTCTCACTCTTCACCGTCGGTCCGGCGGAAGCCGGCACCGGCCACGCGGCCGGACAGCTGCCCAGTGCAGTCGCCCCGACAGACTGCGGCCCGGGCTCTCTCCCGGACTTCAAGGCGGGGAATTTCCCGCACAAGCCGAGGGTGGATAACACCTGGCTCCCCATGGAACCCGGGACGCGCTCCGAGTTCAGCGGCACCGTCAAGGACCTGACCACGAGCCCGCCTGAGGTCCACACACACCGCATCGTGTCAATCGTGACGGGCCTGACAAAGGAGATCGACGGCGTCCGCACGGTTGTCCTGTGGGACCGGGACTACTCCGACGGAGTCCTTCAGGAATCCGAGCTGGCCTTCTTTGCGCAGACCGAGAAGGGTGCGGTCTGGCTCCTGGGTGAGTACCCGGAGGAATTCGACGCCGGAAAGTTTGCCGGCGCCCCGAGCACGTTCATCGCGGGGGTGGACAAGGCTCGGGCAGGCATCGTCATGCTGGCACACCCGTCGACGGGATCTGGCCCCACTACGCAGGCGTCAGCGCCGTCGATTGGCTTCCTGGACTGCGGCCAAGTGGTCAGCAGGAGCTCCACTATTCTCAAGATCGACGAGTTCAACCCGCTCGACGGCGCGTCAGCCGGCCACCAGCAGAAGTACTACCGCGCCGGAGTGGGGACCTTCAAGGTCACGGCCACGAGCGGGGACAGCCAGGAGTTCCTGAAACTCGACTCGACGACGACGCTGAGTGCGGATGCCTTGGCCGCCGTCAACAAGCGTGCGCTGGCGCAGGACCGTCACGGCTATACGGTCAGCCCGGACGTCTATGGCACCACCGAAAGGGCCCGTGAGGGGTGCTGAAGTTAGAACAGGGTGCTGACGTTAGAACAGGGCGGCGGTCACTGTCCGGGTGAGCTGCTGGATGATCCGGGTCCGCGGGCCCATGTCCGAGTAGTTCAGGCCGCGGGTGTAAACGACGAATACGAAGGCCCGGCCGTCCTTGACCAGGACACTGGCATCGTGCAGGTTTCCGAACAGCAGCCCGTACTTGTGGAAGACCCCTATTCCGGGCGGAACCGCGGGAGGGATCAGCGTCTCGTAGTTGGTGTGCTGCATGTAGGACAACAGCTGGGCGGTGTTGCGCGCATTGAGCAGCTGTCCCGTATAGAGAAGCTGGAGGGTCCGGGCCATTTCTGCCGGGGTCAGCAGGTTCACCGTGCGGTCGTAGGTGATCCCGATCGACGCGGCGTAGTCGGTAATGACGCCCGCTGGCCGACCGCCGACAGGATCAGCGCCCATGAATCGTTGTTGCTTTGCTGGACCATCTGGCGGATCTGGGCCCCGGCCGTCGAGGCGCCCATCGGGGCAGTCAGCGAGGCGCGGCCGGTCTCCACGAGGTGGTAATAAGCCGACGCGGCAAGGATCTTGGCCGTGCTGGCGGCCACAAAATTGCCCTGGACTCCGTAGCCGTGGACCACGCCGTCCGAAAGATCGATCAACGACACCCCCAGCGCGTATGCACTGTTGGCCGCGATGATCGCGCTGATCTGGCCGTCCAGTTCGGGGCCGATCGCCGGGACCGCGACGGCGGCGACGGGCACCTCAGCGGGTTTACTGGCGGCTGCAGGGACAGTGGGAGCCGGGACTGTGGGAGCCGGGGCGGCGACGGCGCTCGGTGACGCGGCCGCAGCTGCAGGCAGATCAGTGGCTTCCGGCGCAGCTGTCCCGCCGGCATCGGTGACCGTCGGCGTCGGCGATGCCTGGGCTGCCGTCAGCGGTGACGCGACGGCGGTGCCCGACGGTGTCGCCGCAGCGGCGGCCGGTGAGTCAACCGGCGTCCCTGTCTGGACGCTCGCGTAGACGCCACCGGCAACAACCAGGGCAACCGCGACGGCGGCAGCAGTCAGGTAGCTGCGGCCGGATCCTCCGCAAACGCCGGGCGAGGGGCCACTGCCCGGGCTTTGATCCGGCGTCGGCCCGGTGCACGCCGGACCCGTAGTGGCGTGCCGGCTCAGTCATCCGGATCTCGCCCGGGCTGCTGTTCGAAAAAGTTCGCAGGCATCGTTCTTCCCCCGAAGGTGACTGACCGCGGTGAGGCCATGAAGTTCCTGCATTCTTCACCCTCGCGGTTCGCCGCGCAAGGGCCCGGCCTGGGGAAAAGCTGTGGTCAGCCGGTCAGTTCCCGGCGCCGGAATCCCAGTTCCCGCTGGGTGCCGCGCAGCGGGGATCCGGTGAAGGGCAGGTCTTCAAGCCGGACAGTGCCGGCGGCCGCGAGGGCGGTGCTGTTGGCCGAGGCCGCCGCCCTCGGCGGAAGGCCCAGTGCGTCGGCGAACTCGGCCCAGTGCCTGGCCCTGAGGTTCCTGGTCTTCCCCGCGACTGGCAGCGCGAGGGTTTCGTCGCCGTACAGGAGTGTGCACGGGACATCGAAGACCGGGGCAATCCTTCGGTCAGGCCCGCCGCCGAGGACGGCCAGGTTCTTGGCGTGGAGATCCCCGTTGCCGGTCAGCCACGCGAAGACAAACTGCAGGTAGAGGTTTCGGCTCGCCACCACCGGGGCCTTGCAGATCCCGGCCAGGGCCGAGGCAACCTGCTCCGAACTGACGCCGTACTTGGCCGCCGGCGGCAGTCCCAGCACCTGCGTGCCGTCCTCCAGCGGAAGCCGGACCCACTCACCGGCCGGATCTTTGACGCGGTCGAACCGTTCCACGAGGAGCCCGGGGAGTCCGTTCCGGTCCGCGATGACCCGGCTCTTGGCCACCGGAATCTTCAGCGCTTTCGCTGCCCGTAAGTGCGCGGCCTCATTGACCACCAGATGCGGATGTTCCGGCGGGTCCAGCTTGAGCAAATAGCGGTGCCCGCGCAGGGCAAGCGGCGTTGTCAGCATGGAGGCGCTGGTCTTGCGCTGGACTCCCGGCAGGCCGTGGAGATCCACGGTGTTGGCCAGCAGGGAAAAATCGAGTTCCTCCGGCCGGGACGTGTCGGCCAGGCTGGGCGGTTCCACCGGAGGAACGCCCGCGGGGACCACCTGAACGTCCCCGGGCACGTCCGCGCCCACGGCCAGCAGGAGGGTCAGCTCGTCGTCGAAGCTCGTCTTGGTCGCATTCTTCAGCACCGTGAGGCGGTGTCCCTCCGGCAGGAGTCCGGCGAAGAACGCCGGCAGGGCCCCGGCAGGGGTCTCCACCGCCGCCGCCGACAGCGGGAGGGAGACCGCCACGGCGGGCCGGCCGGAGGAGACATAGGCCTCAAGATAGGCGAAGCTCACCCCGCCGGAGCCGGTCCGGCTCAGGCGGCCGGCCAATGCCCCGTTCTTGTACACGTCCGCGGACCGGACAAACTTCAGGTCCTGCAGGTCCCCCGGCGTCAGAACCGCCATCACTTCGCCACCACCGTCACTGCCCGGTCACTGCACCATCAGGTGCAGGCCAAGGACATTGCTGACGGCGATGACGGCCTGCAAGGAGGGGTTTCCGGTGCCAGTCTCAATGGTCCGGACGGTACGCACTGATGTCCCGGCCAGGTGGGCGAGGTCCTCTTGGGTGATTCCGGCATCCTTGCGGGCGCTCCGGATGCCCGCCGCGACTGATAGAGCATCACTCACTCCGGCGCCTACTTCCCACATTCCCCGCACCTCAATCCCGCATCAGCCGGTTCTCCGCACACCATTCCCGCACACCAGTCCGCGCACCATTCCCGCACACTACTCCCACGCATCAGTCGGCAGGATGCTGCCGGTTCGCCGGTTGTTGGCTCCAATCCTGCCTCATTAGGTGCAATTCGGCAAGATCCTGCCGAACCGAGCCTTGCGGCTGACCTTCAACCTCTCCCGGACCCCTTACCGGCAGGATCTCGCCGCGGCGTACGCTGGAGAAAATGGCTGGAGACGATGGAGGAGCGGCGATGCGAAAAATCATCCTGGCCATGCAGGTGTCCCTCGACGGATTCTTCGAGGGCCCGGACCGTGACCTCAGCTGGCACATGGTCGACGACGAACTGCACCGCCATTTCAACGAGCAGCTCAGCACCATGGGCGCCTTCCTGGACGGCAGGGTCACGTACGAGCTGATGGCAGAGTTCTGGCCGACGGCGGACCAGGACCCCGCGATCAGCGCCCCGATGGCGGAGTTCGCCCGAATCTGGCGGGACATGCCCAAATTCGTCTACTCCCGGACACTGACGACGGCGGACTGGAACACCACTGTGGTCCGGGACGTGGTGGCAGAAGAGGTCCTGGAGCTGAAGGCGCAGCCGGGCGGGGACCTGGCCCTCGGCGGGGCGGAACTCGCCGACAGTTTCCGGCGGCTCGGCTTGATCGACGAATACTGGCTGTACGTCCATCCCGTACTGATTGGACGGGGACGATCCTTGTTCAAGTCTGCGGACAGCAGAGCCCAGCTCCGCCTGTTGGAGACGCGCGCCTTTGGCAACGGGGTGGCACTGCTGCGCTACGCCGCGTAGCCGGCCGCAGCTCGCCACCTGACAGCATCTGACAGCACCTCCGCACAGCACTTCTTAGCGTTCCTTAACAGCCTGGCGGAAGAGTGGGACTCCGGTGCCCTTCCGGGCGCCCTTGTCCCGAGCCGGAGGATCCCATGACTGGACCCGCCCCTGTTGAACGCGATACAGCACTTAGCCGCACTGCGGTACGTCCCGATGCGGCCACAGTACGTGCCACCGCCATACGTCGCCACTGCGGAGCCGCGGCTGTGGGCCCTCCCCCAGGTCCGCCACTGGGTGCTGCTGGGCGTCCTGCTGTCCGCTGCCGTCCTGGCACTCGGCCTGACGGCGCAGCTGACCCCGGGCTTCAGCGCCGCCGAGCTCGGCGTCGACCAGGGCCTCAGCCAGCATCACGCCGCCGCCTTGACCGCCGTCGCGATGGTGCTGAACGTGGTGTTTGGGCCGGTGGCCGGCGTCGCACTGATCGGCGCCGGCCGCCCTCTGCATCTGGCTGTTCCGCGGCGGCCTGGTCAAGGCGGTGGCCTTCGGCCTCGTGGCATCGTCCGGCTGGGTGGCCAGCGAATTCTTCAAGCTCATCGTGGCCCGCCAGCGGCCCAACCCGGCCCTGCTGTTCGATCCCCTGTCTCCGGAAACCGGCTCCAACAGTTTCCCGAGCGGCCATGTGTCCTTCGCCGTGGCCCTGGGTTTTGCACTGTACTTCCTGGCCCGCGGAACCCGCCTGGGCCAAGGTCACGGCCGTCGGAGCTGCCGCGATGGCGCTGGTCGTGGCCTGGTCACGGCTGTATATCGGCGTCCACTACCCCACCGACGTCGCGGCGTCATTCCTGGCTGCGAGCGCAGCCGTGGTGATGCTTGCCGGGCTGTGGAACCTTGTCGCGCCGCGGCTGGCCAACCGGCTTCCCGCCCTTGCCGCCACCCGGTCGCCGGCACTCTGAGAGGAAGTGAGGATGCACATCATGGACGTTTCAACCCTCCTTCCGGCCGCGCAGGCCGCCGGAACACCGTCGCTGCTGGACCCGGCAAGCCTGCTCGCCGGTCTGGGCCCGGCCGCTTTGGGCGTCATCGCGCTCATGGTCTTCATCGAATCCGGCGTGCTCTTCCCCTTCCTGCCCGGAGACTCGTTGCTGTTCACCGCGGGCCTCCTGCACCAGCAGCTGCACCTGACGCTGCCGGTGCTGATCGGCGTCGTCACGGCGGCCGCCATCGCCGGCGACCAGATCGGCTACATGCTGGGGCGCACCTTTGGCCGGCGATGGTTCAAGGACGATGCCCGCATCCTGAAGACAGCGCACCTGACCACCACGGAGGACTTCTTCCGGCGGCACGGCGGCGCCGCCGTCGTGCTGGCCCGCTTCGTGCCGATGGTCAGGACTTTTGCCCCGCTCAGTGCCGGGATCGCGCGCTATGAATACAAGTACTTCACCCTCTGGAACGTCACCGGCGCGGTGGCGTGGGCCGCCTCCGTCACGCTTCTGGGCACTTGGCTGGGACACTTTGACATCATCGCCAAGAACATCGACGTCATCGCCGTGGCCATGGTCCTCGTCTCGGTCGTGCCGGCGGCGGTGCAGCTCCTGCGGCGCCGCCGCAATGCGCCGCGGCGCAGCCGCAATAGCGGACGCCGCCGGCGACACGGAGGCGGGAACTAGACGACGGACTGCGGACTCGGGAAATGGCCGCGGAAGAATAGGTGCCATGACAACCGCTGACCGTCCGTCCCTGCTGCTTGTCGAGGACGACGCCGTCCTGGGACCGCTCATCGCCGAGCTCCTGGATCCGGATTACCGGGTCCGGCTGGTCACCGACGGTCGTGACGGCCTGCACCTGGGGCTGACCGAGACGTGGGACGTGATGGTGATCGACCGCGGGCTGCCCGTGATGGACGGCATCGCCCTCATCGCCGCGTTGCGGTCCAAAGGGATCGCCACGCCCATCCTGATCCTGACCGCCCTGGGCGATGCCGGCGAGAAAGTCCGGGGACTCGACGCCGGTGCCAACGATTACGTGACCAAGCCGTTCGACGCCGGCGAACTGGCAGCACGCCTGCGCGCCCTGACGCGCACCTTCGCCCCGGCCCCGGCACCGTTGACGATCGGGGACTGGGAACTCGACCCGGCGCAACGCTCCGTCCGGTCGGTCTACGGGCACGCGGTGCAGCTGACCGCGAAAGAAGGCCAGCTCCTGGCGGCCCTTGCCGCGGAACCTGACCGGGTCTTCACCCGGGACGAGCTCCTCGCGGCGCACTTCCACGCCTCCGACCAGCCCGGCGTGATCGATACCTACGTTCACCACCTGCGCCGGAAGATCGCCAAGGCCGTCATCCGCACCGTTCACGGCGTCGGCTACCAGATCGGCGATGCCCATGAGTAACAGCGCGACCCCCGGCGAAAATCCGGACCGCTCCACACTGCGCAAGGCCTCGCTCAAGGTCGCCCTGCGGATCAGCGCCGCGTGCGCGGTCATGGTTCTCGGGCTCCTCGCCGCCACGGCCCTCTACCTCATGAATCAGCTCGCGCATCCGGAAGTCCCGGGCGCGGCGGCCGGGACGGCCTACGCGTACCTGGATTCCAAGGATGTGCTCGAAGCCATGGTCATCGCCGGGGTGGCGGGAATCGTGCTGGCGGGCATCGTCGGGTGGCTCAGCGCGCGCAGCGCCATCCGGCCCCTCGGCGACGCCTTGGCCCGGCAGCGGCGCTTCGTCCAGGACGCCAGCCACGAACTGCGCACGCCCTTGACCATCCTGGACACCAGGATCCAGCTTGCCCAGCGCAACACCGTGCCCGACTCCAGGCAAGGCCAGGACCTGGCCCGGATCCGGGAGGACGCCGCCACGCTGACCGGAATTGTCAACGAACTGCTCCTCGCGGCCACCGCGGACGCCCCGGACCGCTCGGTAGCGCCCGCCGACCTGGCCGACGCCGCCGCCGGCGTCGCCGAGAGCCTTCAGCTGGTGGCGGACCAGCGGGACGTGCGCCTGGATTTCTCCGCCGACGCCCGGCCGCTGGCCCGGATCGACGCGAATGCGCTGCGCCGTGCGGTGCTGGCCCTGGCGGACAACGCCCTCGCCCACACCCCTCCGGGCGGCCGCGTCAGCATCAGGACGTCGATCGAGCAGACCGCGCGGTCATCACCGTGGCGGACACGGGGACCGGAATCACCGGCGTGGATCAGGCCCGGATCTTTGACCGCTTCGTGCGGACCTCCGCTACCGGCGGATCACAGGGACAGCGGAGCTTCGGCATCGGCCTGGCCCTGGTCCGGGAGATCGCCGTCGCTGCGGGGGGCGCCGTCGAGGTGGCCTCGACCGGTCCCGAGGGAACCGTCATGAAGATGACGCTCCCGCTGGCCGGCGTCGGGAGTCCGTGAGAAGTCCCGGACACAGGATCAACAGGACACAGGAAAGACCGGCGATCGCTTGCCCCCAAGGGAATTCGATCGCCGGTCTTTCCGGACTGGCTAGCCCCGGGCGGGACTGTCTGGCCCCTACGGCTTAGGCCCGGACGAAGGTCACGCCGCCGGTAGCGGTGAGCCAGGACAGCGGGTGAACCATCGTCTGGTTGACGCCGTTCATGCCACCGCTGACTACCTGGCCGTTGCCGGCGTAGATGCCGACGTGGCCGGACTGGACCACCATGTCGCCGGGCTGCGGGGTCGCCACAATGGTTCCGAGGCCAAGGAATGCCCGGGGACCGATGTCGCCGACCGGCTTGCCCGCTGCGCCAAGCGCCTTTTCCACCATGGCGGTGCAGTCCTGGGTGATGCCCAGCTGGCTGTAGGCGGCAGAGAGCATGATGGCGTTCCGGCCACCGGCGGGCGCCGCAGCCGGGGCGGCCGGAGCGGCCTGCACCTGCACGGTTGCCTTGGGTGCTGCCTTCGGCGCTGCGGCAGGCGCTGCTGCGGGAGCCGCGGCAACGGGCTTGGGCTGTTCGATGACCGGTGCGGCGACAGTGGCCACCGCGGGGCGGTCAAAGCTGATCTTGACGCTTGAATCGGCGCTGACCGGCGCGCTGACGAGTCCCTTGACGTCCACATTGGACGCCGGAGCGGAGTCGCGCTGCGCAGGTGCCGCGGCAGCATTGGCTGCCATTCCGCTGGTGAGGACCAGGCCGGATGCGGCGGCGAGGACGGTGGCATGGCGCGCAAAAGTACGGATTGAAGACATGGATGTAGCCTCTCCCAATGCCTGCGAGGTGAGCTGTCGGATTCGGATGGGAGTCACCCGGCCGCACTCAAGGGCCCGTCGTTGCGGGCGCTGTGCGGCTTCACCCCAAGACCTGCATGTATCAGCAGGCCAAAAGTGGTTTCCCCGTCTCTGCCGGTCGTTGATGCGAGTTACCCCCGGGCCGCGGCAGAGTTAGGCAATCGGCTGGGGAGCGCCCGTATCGGAGACAACAGGCACATCTCCACGGTAGCGCGAACCGCACCCGAATGTCACATTAAGGTAACGGAGGCCACGGTACCGTCCGTCAAATGCCCATAGGGCGGCGCCGCCTTTCGAACATAGGATGATGCCATCAGCACCACCTTCGAAGCGGAGGCCCGAAATGAACAGCCACTGTGTCGCCATCTGCCAGTTGAGCAAGCAGCCCCAGGAGGATTTCGACGTCAACACCGAACTGCTGATCCTGGACGGCCGGGACGTCCACGTGTCCACGTGGGATGCGGAACCGCGGGACGGCGGCTTCGACGAGCACGTCCTGAACGATCGGGTGGACGCGCTCGGGTTCATGGTTGTCAATGACTGGGCCTTCCTGGACGGGAAGGCGTATGCGGTCGTGGAGCGGCGGTCCGCACCGTAGGCGCACGGCACAGGAGGCGCACGGCACAGGAGGCGCACGGCACCGTGGACGGGACTAATCTCATTCCATGATGAAGGATTCGACGGCCGGCAACACCGACGTCACGGTCACGCTTGCCGACCCGACAGGCCCGGCGCCGGCCCGCAGCGGCGAGCCGTGACGTTCTGGTCCCTGGCGCTGATCGCCGTCGTCGCACTGGCTGGGCCGCTGCTGGCGCTGCCGGTGCGCTGGCGGCTGCCGGTAGTGCTGGGCGAACTGCTCGCCGGCATCGTGATCGGGCGTTCGGGCCTGGCCCTCGTGGACCCGTCCGATCCGACGTTTAGCCTGCTGGCCAACATCGGGTTTGCGCTGATGATGTTTGTGGCCGGGACCCATGTTCCCGTGCGGGATCCGCAGATCCGTTCCGCCCTCGGCAAAGGCGCCCGCCGGGCCACGGCGGGCGCTGCGGCGGCGGTGGCAGTCGGAACCGGCATCGGCCTGCTCTTCGGGACTGGACATGCTCCCCTCTACGTCGTGCTGCTGGCGTCCTCGTCGGCCGCCCTGGTCCTTCCGATCGTCGATTCGCTGCGCCTGGGCGGACCCGACGTCGTCGCCATGACCGCGCAGGTGGCGATCGCCGACATTGCCTGCATTGTGGCGCTGCCGCTCCTGGTGGATCCGCCGCACGCGGGCCGGGCGGCCCTGACCGTACTCACGGTGACGGGCTGCGCCGTGGTGCTCTTTGTCGTGCTGCGCTGGCTGGAGGACACGGGAATCCGCGGGCGCGTGCACCGGCTCTCGGAAAACCGCAAGTTTGCCCTGGAGCTGAGGATCCAACTGGCGGTGCTGTTTGCCCTGGCCGGTGTGGCGACGTTCGGCAATGTGTCCGTGATGATGGCGGGCTTTTCCTTCGGCCTGGTGGTGGCTGCCGTCGGCGAACCGAGGCGGCTGGCCCGGCAGCTGTTCGCCCTCAGCGACGGCTTCCTGGGCCCGCTGTTCTTCGTCTGGCTGGGCGCCTCACTCACGCTCAAGGACCTGGCCGGGCATCCGGACATGATTGCGCTCGGCGTGGCGCTGGGAGCCGGGACGCTGCTGACGCACTCCGGTTTGGCATTCCTGGGGCTCCCCCTGCCGCTCGGCGTGCTGTCGGCGGCCCAACTCGGCGTGCCGGTGGCCGCGGCGAGCATCGGCACGCAGCTTGACGTCCTGCTCCCCGGCGAGGCGGCAGCCCTGCTGATGGGCGCACTGATCACCATTGCCGCGAGCGCCGTGGCCGGGTCACGGGCAGCCAAGAGGTTCGCACTACCGGCGAATGCCGGCGGAAAATCCGGCGGGGCCGGCAGCGCTGTCGGCCAAGGCGAACCGGGCGATCCGGGTGATCCCAAAGACTGAACGAGGGCACCCGCCGGCGCCGCCGGTTCGGACCGTCACCCTCGGACGGACGTGAACTGCAGCTCGGGCCTCTTCTTCGCCATCTCCGCCAGGACCCGGGAAACCGCCTCCCGGACCACCGCGCCGTCGGCGTCGGCGTCTCCGTCGGCGTCGGAAGTGAAGGTCCCGGAAGGCTCGTCGAGCACGGAACCGGCGTGACGGACGAATCTGTCCCAGTCCCCCGCGCCCGCGCGCAGCGCCAGCAGCGGCGAGAGCAGCGCGGCCCGGCGCAGCCAGGCATCGGGCTCGCGCACCCACCGGTCCAGCACGCTGTCTGCCCGCACCCTGCCCAGAACGTCGAGTCCGTCCACAAGGGGTCCGACGACGTCGACGGCGAGCGGGTCCACGAGGTCCCGCACCCTTGCCTCCCGGATGAATCCCTCCAGCCGGGTGAGGTCGGAGTTGGTCAACAGCCTCACATTGGCCTGCAGCAGCACCACCGCGGCCAGGCGCCGCTCGAAAACCGGCAACGCCCACAGTTCCGAGCTGAGCGCTGTGACCTCATCACGGGACAGCCCGGGATAGCGGCGGCCGGCGTTACGGACGGTCCCCCGCACGGCACCCACGGAGGCGCCGTAGAACCGGAGCCTGCTGCCCCCAGGTTCCCTTCCCAGCCGGGACTGCAGTTCGTCCGCACGGCTCCAGGAACTCTCCTGCTGCAGCGCGGCGTCAATGAATTCGCCAGCATCACTCACGCGTCCATTCTTTCCCCTCGCGGCCCGCGGTGGAAACAGGTGCAAAGGCTGGACGTCGCCGTGGTCAGCAGTCCCACGGCCCAAACGGGGCGCGGGGTTGTCTTGTCGCTTGGCGGCATCGGGTGGCGCGTTGCCCCCGGTGCCGGACTCAAGCCTCCTGCAGTTCGCGGGCAAGCACCGCCGAGACGAGCATGGAGCCGGCTGCTGTCACGGCGTCAATGACCGGAACCCCGAGGCGACGGCGGAGCACGTCTGCCATGCCGATGCTGCTCAGGCCCGTGCTGGCCTGGACGATGACGTCGGCGCCGGCATCAACGAGCATGTGGGCCGCGGCAAGGGTGTCGAAGATCCCGGTAGGCATGAGGAACGCGTCGGGCGTTTCGACGTGCCCCACGCCGTCAATGAGCAGCATGCGTTCGCCCAATGCGTCTGAGATCGGGCCCGGCACGTGGGCTCCGAGTCCCAGGACACCAATCCTTCCGCCAAAAGTCAGTGCCGCAGCCGCGGCCGCGGAGCCCGCCCCGATGACCGGGATATCCACGGCCGCCCGGGTTGCGGCCAGCCCGGGGTCTGACGCGCAACTAATGATCAGGGCATCGGCGTCGCCGGCCATTTGCCGCGCCAAGTGGACCACCTTAGGTGCAGCAGACTCGAGGGACGCCTGATCGTAGACTCCAGACGGCTGGTCCGGAATGCAGCGGGAGGTAACGGTAAATCCGAATGCTTCCTGCAGGAGTTTCCCGTGGGCGTTGAGCAGGCGGCGGTCCGACGTCGTCATCACCCGGATCAATCCAACACGCATGATGTACTACCTTTCCGAACGGAATCCATGGCGCGAGGCTACTCGGCGAGTATTTCCATGTCTTTTCGCGGAGATGACCAATACAAGCCGTGCCGGGCAATGATGACGTGACGACGGCGGCCGTGGGCCCGCGCAGGACCCCCGAGCGCCGTAACTTGTGCATCACCTTGGCAAAAACTTCGCCTCCGTTGGGGTTGGACGCCCGGCGCCGTTATATGGTTTGTCACGGTGGTCCGCCTTTGGATCCGGGGCCCATACCCGGGATGGGGGGAAGGCGGAAAACCGGTTCCGGGCTCAGCCGGAACGATGATCAAAGGAATAGCCCATGTCGGTGGAGCCGTCGTCCATTTCCGGACGCCCCCAGGAACAGGAACCCGTTGATTTTGCATCCGGCGCGGAACATGCCGCCGATGCCGCCGGAATCCGACAACAGGCCGCCAGAATCATCGACGCCGTCCTTGCCGACACCGCGCCGGAGCATGACAACGCCCGGGAGTTGCTTCGCCGGCAAATTGCTGCGCATCCCGGGCACCCGGAACGGGCCCTGGCGGAGCACCTCGCCGCGTTGAAAGCCGTGACGGGGCTCTTCGAGGGGACATCCGACGCCGCAGGCCGGTTCTTTCCGGACATTGCCTCCGGAGAGTAAGCGCGGCTTCAGGCGCTTGCGAATAGTCACGGATCCAGTCGCGCAGGAGCAGGACGGCTGGCCGCGGCAGCTGCACCTCAGACATACTTGCCAAACCAGGCCAGGGCGTCGTTCCACGCGGCGGCGGCCTGCTCCTGGTTGTACCGCTCCCCCGTGTCATTGTGGAACGCGTGGTCCACGCCGGGATAGACCTTGAGTTCGTGCCGGACGTCGGTTTTGGCCAAGGCTTCCCGGAGCGCCGGCATGGCGCCGGTGATCCGCTGGTCAAGTTCGGCGTAGACGCCAAAGACGGCCGCCTTGATGGCTGCAACCTTGTCCAGATCGGGTGAGGGCCCATAAAACGCGGAAGTGGCCTTGAGCCCGGGGAGCGCCGTCGCAGCCTGCCAGGTGATGCCGCCGCCAAAGCAGAAGCCGTTCATGGCGATCCGCCCGTGGTCAACGAAGTCCTGGGCGTTCAGGTAGTCGAATCCTGCGGCGAAGTCCGAGACGTGGCGCTGGGCTCCGGCCTTGGTCAGCGCCCCCGGTACGGCGTCAGGGTCCATGCCCGCTGTTCCGCCTTCCCGGCTCAGCAGGTCCAGGGCCAGCGCCGCGTACCCTGCTTTGGCGTAGCGGCGTGCCACATCCTGGATATGCGGGGTCAGCCCGCGGTTCTCGTGGCAGATCAGCACCGCGGGTCCGGCCGAACCACGCTCCGGCCGGGCGAGATAACCGCTGATTTCGGTGCCGCCCGCAGGGAACCGCACTGTCGCCGTCGTGAGTCCGGCCGCACCTTCGGGGACGGACAGCGGGCTCTTTGCCCCCGGCACGGCGCCCGCGGACGAGGCACCTGGCCCCGGTCCCGTGGCTGGCGAGGACGATGATGGCGTCGGCATGGGGTCGGTGCTGCGGGGAACTTCATCGGACGTGCAGCCAACCAGGAGCATCGCCGCCGACGCCGCCCCCATGCTGCCCGTGATGAAGGCCACCCGGCGCGTGAACGTGCGCTGGCTCATGGCGCCCGAGCGGTAATCGTCGAAGAATTCCTCAATCAGGTACTTCTCAAACTTGCCAAGCTGGATCATGACGGACCTCCTGGATTTGCCGATTATCCTCCTCCGAGGGATGCCTTCCGGCAAGGGATCGCGTTGACTCTCGAATGGATGGTGGCTGGCCCGGTGCCTGGCTGGCAGGATGGCTGCCAGTCCTGCTGGACGTGACTCTCGTTGACTCTGACCCGGTCCCGGTGCCCGGCGGCGAGTTCGGGCTCTGAAGAGCGAGCGTGCGCTGCGGCTGTCGAGACCCCCCGATGCGATCCGGAAGCTCCTGAGCACGGATCAGGCGCTACCGGTTCATCAATGCGTGCAGGATCGCTGCCCCCAGCGGACCCGCGGAGGTTAGCATCAGAAAGCCGACGGCCGGAACGCCCAGCACCCAGGCAACCCGGCGCCGTCGAGCCTGGTCAACCAGCCGCCGGAGGGCGGCGAATTTTCGTTGGAGTTCGTCCATGTTGGCCGGCGCCGTGGGCTTCGTGTGCCACGTCCGGGCCCTTACGGCGGCGGAGGCGATGCTTTGTACCTGTGCCGGGTTCAACACCGCCTTGCGCCGCTGCAGCGCGCCCAGGAGTTGCCGCTCGGTCAGCACCATCACCTGACGCGGCTTCTCACGGATCGTGAGTCGTCGGGGTTCCACGATCACCAGGACACCCGTGACCTCGACAGCCGTGCCAGCTGCGGTGCTGAGCAGCTTCGAGGCCCGGGCGGCCTCGTGCGCCGAGTTGTAGAGATGGCGTTGTTTAGTTCCGGACACCATCAGGGTCTGCCCTGCCACCCAAATTGACTGGCCCGCATGATTCTTGGTGTTGAGGGTGAAGACGCCGGCGGGGCCGATGAGGACATGGTCGATATCCGACCAGCCCGAGCCGACAGGGACGGCATGGAGCACCAGCCATTCAGGCCCAAGCCCGGCCAGAATCCGTCCCACGGCGATCTCACCCAACGCACCTTTGTACCAGGGCCAACTGGCGTCACTCAGCGGACTGGCCCCGAAAATCCGCCGCGGCAGCGAACGCGGCGGAACGAGGTCCTGGAGAGCCAACAGCTCCTCGATCACGGACTGGGCCGCAAAGCGCTCGGTCAGCGGTGCTGGCGCCGGGCCTGCGCTCATGGCCGCGGCTCTATTGTGGGACGCATGCGAGGCAGCCTACTGGCACGAGGCCGGCCCGTGCGGCGCGGGTGTCGGCGCGCCGCAATCTTTGTCCGATGCTTGCGCAACTCTGCAGCGCACGCGGTGTGCGCAGCCCGCGCTGGTGTCGCATTAGGCTCATCCCATGTCGCCTGAACGCTATCTGGCCGAGCTGGTCGCCTCACTGGACAGTCTGTGCACGCTCGCCCGCCAGCCGGAGGACATCCTGGCACGCTCCGTTCCGGCCTGCCCCGGCTGGACACTCGACCACCTGTTCGGGCATCTCGGCTCGATCGAGCGGTGGGCCGCCGCAGTGGTTCGTGGGGGCATCTTCGTCGAGGAGACTCCTCCGCCGGCAGAGCGCGCCGTCGCATGGTTTCTCGAGGGCGCGGCACCCTTCCTCGTCACGATGACTGCACTTGATCCCGGGAAAGAGTGTTGGAACTTTGGCCCGCCGCCGCGCACGGCCGGGTTCTGGCTTCGGCGGCAGGCGCATGAACACGCCATCCACCTCATTGACGCCTGCCAGGCACTGGGTCTGGAGATCCCCGCTCTTGGCGAGGACTTCATGCTCGATGGAGTCGATGAAGTCCTCACAATGTTCACGCCGCGCCAGGTGCGGCTGGACCGGATGCCGCATCCGGACAAGGCCGTGACCTTCCGCGTGCCCGGGGCCAAGAGCTGGACACTGGGCCCGGGACCCGCCGTGGCAACGGTTACCGCCCCGTTGACCGTGATGTACCTCGGCCTTTGGGGCCGATCCAACCTCCAAGACTCCGCCGTCATCGAACGTGACGCCGCCTTTGCCCTTCGCGTGCTTCGAGGACCGCTCACACCGTAAGGCCCGGAATCCGGGCTTAGTTCCTGAGGAGCTTTGCTCCGCCGTGGGGGTGGAAAACCCTATTTTCATGTCAGGATACGAACATGTCCCGGGAGGCTGTGGACGCTCCCAGAGTCCCCCGACGCTTTCGTGACCACCTGCTTGAAGGGAAGCCCAACGCATGTCAGACAACGCCACAGTCGGCACCGCCGATGTCTCCACGCCCGCCGTCAGGTGGGGAATTCTCGGCACAGGGTTCATCGCCGGGCTGCAAACCTCGGACCTGATCGACGGCGGCTCTCTGATCCACGCGGTGGGCTCCCGGAACCTGGCCACGGCGACGGAATTCGCGGCCCGGTTTCACATCCCCACGTCCCATGGAAGCTATGCGGACCTTGTGGCTGACCCGGACGTGGACGTTGTCTACATTTCGACGCCGCACCCGTTCCACCACGAGAATGCATTGTTGGCGCTGAACGCCGATAAACACGTCTTGATTGAAAAGCCCTTCGCCATGAACGCCTGGCAGGCCCGGGAGATTGTGGAGCTCGCCGAGTCGAAGGGACTGGTCGCGCTGGAGGCCATGTGGACCCGATACCTTCCGCACATGGTCCGAATCCGTGAGCTGGTCCGATCCGGTGCGTTGGGCGAGGTCCGGACGGTGATCGCCGACCACAACCAGAACCTGCCCAAGGATCCGATGCACCGCCTCAACAACCCGGCACTGGGCGGCGGAGCGCTCCTGGACCTGGGCATCTACCCCGTGTCCTTGGCCTTCGATGTCTTCGGAGCGCCGGTCAACGTCCGGGCAGCAGCCAGCATGACTCAAACCGGTGTTGACCGGCAGACCGCCATGATCTTCGAGTACGGGGACGGGCAACAGGCCGTGCTGCAGTGCGCGCTGGACACGGCAGGGCCGAACCAGGCCTCGATCATCGGAACCGGGGGCCGAATCGAGATCGCGTCAGTCTGGTACGAGCCCACAGCTTTCACCAGGTACGACGCCGACGGAAACGTCGTCGAGCGATTCGAGGAGCCTGTCACCGGCCGTGGAATGCAGTACCAGGCGTGGGAACTAGAGCGGCTCATTGGAGCGCACGCCATCGCCAACGACATCCTGCCGCCCGGGCAGAGCGTTCAGGTCATGGAGGCCATGGACGAAGTCAGGCGCCAGATCGGCCTCGCCTACGACAGCGACCAGAAAAAGCCCGCCTGAGACGCTAAGACCCGGGGTTCAAGCCCCTGGCGTACGCCGCCTGACCCACGTGCTGGAGGCAATCGGCAAAAGTGCTGACCAGCCGCACCCCGAGCGTGACGGGCGGGTCCCAGCGGGTATCGACGATACGGTCGAAGTCGTCGTCGCCGAGGGCCTGCAGAAATTCCACGGTCTGCCGGTGGACTGCGTCGTAGTAGTCGAGCAACAGCTCCGGCGGTGCCTGCACCGCGTCGACCTGGCTGCTCGAATGGCCGTAGCCGGTGTCGCGTTGGGGAAGCGGCAGGTTGAACCGGCCGGCAAAGCCCTGCGAGGTCCAGACCTGTTCCAGGCCTGCCGCGGAGGCGAGCTGCGCGTCCTCGACCCGGCTGAGGTGCCAGATCAGCCAGGCCATGGAGTTTCCGTTGCCCGCGGGCCGGCGGAACAGGGTCCGGTCATCGACGCCGTCAAGGGCGTCGGTCACGGTCTCATGGATCCGGCCGAAGGCGTCCAGCAGCAGTTCGTTGGATTTCATCGAGTCCCCTCGCTCTGCATGATCGGTGAGTCCCCATGCTTGCACGGGGACTCACCGGCGCATAGGGCCGGGCGCCTCACGCAGAGGCGCGCAGCTTGTCCGCGGTCTGATCAATTCCCGGCGCCTATTTCAGGGGCCCGGCTGCCGTCGTCCTCGTAGTGTGTGGCGTTTGCGAGGTCGCGGCCGGCGATGTAGCCGAACGTCAGGGCCGGGCCGAGGTTGATGCCGCCGGCCGGGTAGTGGCCGCCCATGACGGAGGCCTGGTCGTTTCCGGCCACGTACAGGCCGGCGATGGGCTTGCCGGCTTGATCCAGTACCCGCGCCCGTGCATCGGCGGCGAGCCCGGCGAAGGTGCCGAAGGATCCCGGCACGATCCTGACCGCGTAGAACGGCCCCTTGTCCAGCGGGCGCAGCGACGGGTTCGGAGTGTTTTTCGGGTCCCCGCCGTACCGGTTGAACTCGCTGGCGCCGCGGTCGAAGTCGGGATCCACGCCTTGGCGGGCGTTCTCGTTGAATTCCGCCACGGTCTTGGCCAGGCCGTCCGGGCTGATGCCGCAGGCAACTGCGAGTTCCCCGATCGTGTTGCCCTTCTTCAGGTAGCCCGAGCGCAGGTAGGGGAAAAGCGGCACGGGCAGCGGCTTGGCCATTCCCAGCGGGAACTTGCGGACGAACGCGGCGTCGGCGATCTGCCAGGCCTCGACCGGTTCGCCGTCCGGGGTCGCCTTGAGCAACCCGTCGACGTAGTCGTAGTAGCCGTTGGCCTCGTTCACGAACCGCCGCCCATCCGCGCGCACCCCGATGCTGCCCGGTTTGGCCCGGTCCATGATGTGCGGGAACGTCCCGGTGCGTCCGCTGCGGTACGGGACCAGTGAGACCGGGCACCAGGCGGCCGGGGACTTCACGTCGGTGTCGAAGCGGGCTCCCACGGCCTGGGCCATGGTGATGCCGTCGCCGGTGGTTTCCTTCGGTGCCAGTGTCCAGTGCTCGCGGCCGGTGGGGGTTTTGGGGAACAGCGCGGCGCGCCGGGTGACGTCGTTCGGGAAGCCGCCGGCGGCCAGCACGACGCCGCGTGTGGCGTTGATCCTCAGCTCGCCTTCCGGTGAGCTCACCACAGCCCCGGTCACTTTTCCGTCAGCATCCGTGATCAGGCGCTGCGCGGGTGTGGAGACGCGGATGTCCACGCCGAGGTCATCGGCGGATTTCATGAGCCGGCCGGTGAGTGCGGTGCCGTTGACCAGCTGCATGTTGCGCCGGTGCGTGAGCAGATCCAGCAGGTGCAGCCCGACCCGCCAGCCGGCGTGGAACAGTCCCTGGATATTGCCCTGGGAGGCGGAGAGGAACTTGGTGAGGTCCGGCCCCGCCATGATGCCCATGCCCAGGAAGGAGGTCTCGTAGAGCTGGTGGCGCATCTTGGCGCGGACCTCGGGCCTGATGCGTCGGGCGTTGAACGGCTTGGGCCCCACCGAGCGGTGCCCGGTCCCGGCGCCGGGCGTGCTGCCGTAGATGTCCTTGATTTTGGCGCCCGGAACGAACTGCAGGCTGGTCTTGTCGTGGAAGAAGCCGACCATGTGCGGGACCGCCTCGAGGAACGCGTCCACCTTGTCGTCGTGGTAGTTCCCGCCCAGGCGGTGGCGGAGGTAGGTGCGGAAGAGTTCGCGGTCCTCGTTGACGCCGTCGGCCTTGGCCAGCGGGTTCCCCGGGGTCCAGGCCCAGCCGCCGGACCAGGACGTGGCACCGCCGCAGACGTCTGCCTTTTCCACCACAACGACCTTTAGTCCGTGGTAGGCGGCCGTGACCGCGGCGGACAGCCCGCCGGCCCCGGAGCCCACCACCAGGACATCACAGTCCACGCTGGGACGTTCACGTTCAGTGTCTCGGGATGTAGCCATGTCATATCTCTTTCAGTGGAAGTAGGTGTCGGAATCCAGGCGCGGCGGTGCCCCGGTTTCGAGCGCGTCGATGGCATCGAGCTGTCCCTGGGTCAGGGAGAAGCTGAAGACGTCGAGGTTTTCGCGCTGACGGTCTTGGTTTGCGGACTTGGGCACGGCCACCCGGCCGTGTTGGACGTGCCAGCGCAGGACGATCTGCGCCGGTGTCTTGCCCAGCTCCCGGGCCGGCCCGGTCACGGCCGGGTGGCTGAGGAAGGCGCCGTTGCGGCCGAGCGGGCTGTAGGCGGCGGTCAGTATTCCGTGGTCGCGATGGTAGGCCAGCTGCCCGGGCTGGCCGTGCTCCGGGTCGATCTGCACCTGGTTCAACGGGACGCGCAGCCCGGCGTCTTCAACGATCCGCAGGTGGGCGGCCTTGAAATTGGACACTCCCCAGGCCCGGATGGAGCCGTCCTCAACCAGCCGTTGAAGCCCCTCGCAGGCTTCGACGAAGAGCCCTTGGGCCGGGTTGGGCCAGTGCACCAGGAACAGGTCCAGATAGTCCGTGTGGAGCCGCTTCACGGCGTGGCCGAAGGCCTCGCGCACTCCGTCCCTGCTGTGCCATTCGGTGTTGAACTTGGTGGTGAGGAACAGTTGGCTGCGCTCGATCCCGCTGCGCCGGATCCCCTCCCCCACGGCGGCCTCATTGGCGTAGTTCTCGGCCGTGTCGATGTGCCGGTATCCGGCTTCGATGGCCTGGGCCACCGCGGCCGTGGCATCCTCGCCCGCCAGGGGCCAGGTTCCCAGCCCGATCAGCGGGATGCGCACACCGGACGTCAGCTCCGCCGTCGTGATGTCTTCCTTGGTTCCGTTCATCGGGGGCCTGCTTCCTGAAGGATTCCTGTTTTCCGGAGGGTGCTGGCTTCCGCCAGCACGGCCTCCATCCCGGCTTTGAGCCGGCGCGCCCAGCCGAGTTCGCCGAGTTCGGCCACGCGCCGGTCCGACGGCGTCTCCGCACTCAGCGGGAGGCCGTCCGGGAGCGCGGCTACTGCGGCCGCGAGGTCGAAGTCGCCCTCGCCGGGAACCTCACGTTCCGAGCGGGATTCGAAGACGAGCTCCTCGCGGCTGGACGGCCGCCGGGACGGTCCGTCGCATAGCTGGAGCAGCGGCACGAGGTCCGCGTTGGCGCGCAGCTGGTCCCATTGCGCGGCGTCGTCCCCGTCTCCCCGTTCGCCCCGTCCGTTGATGCCGTTGAAACGGTTGAAGTGCAGGGTGTCCACCACGATCCGGCAGCCGCTCTGCCGGGCGATGTCCGCGGCCTGGGCGATCGAGGCGACGGGCTGGTAGGAGATCGCTTCCAGGGTCGGGCTGATGCCGAAACCGCGGCCGTCCTCGGTCATCCGGGCCAGGGTGTGGACCAGCCGGCCGCTGTCCGGGTCGGCCGCTGCGACCGTCAGGGAGCTGGCCCCCAGTGCCTGTCCGGCTTCCATCATCCGCAGCCAGGCCTCCCGCTGGTCGCTGCCGTCCAGGAGCAGGAATTCGATGTCGCGGACGGTCACGCCGGTGTCCCGCATCCGGGCCAGGGTTTCCTTCGCCATGGGCGAGCCGGGCTGGAGGTCGTAGGGCCGTTCGGTGGCCGTCACGGGACGGACCCGCGCGCCGATGAAGTCAAACCCTGCCTGGGCCGCGATGCCGAGCAGTTCGGGCGGGGCGGTGTCCAGGAGGGACAGTTGGGCGAGCCCCAGTAGCGGTCGGGTGCCGTGGGTCATGATGCTGCTCCGTTCAGGCTCATCGTCTTGCTGTCAGTGGCGCCGCGGTGTCAGGAGCGCGGCGATGCGCTGGGCTGCGTCGTAACCGCTTTTGACGGCGTTGGAGGCAATGGCCGGCGTCTGGTCCACGACGGTTCCGGCCAGTGTCACCGGCACCCCGGCGGGGCCGCTCAGGTGCGCGTCCCGGTCGGCTGCCGGCACCGAGCCGTCGAGCGGGACCACGGACCGTGAGACCAGGAGGGGTCCCGGTGCGGCCAGCCACTCGCCGCCGGGCGGAAGGCCCGGGCCGCTGATCCGGACGCGGGCGCCGTCGTACTCCTCGATGGCGCGATCCGAGCCGGATCCGCACCCGGGGGTTGGCCGTCAGCCGGGGCACGGCCAGGATCTTGGCGCGGCGCCCGGATTCGGGGGCGATGACGTCCTGGGGGCCCACCAGGAGAACGGCTGTCCCGCGGTCCGCAAGGGTGTCCGCAACGCTCATGGCGACGGAATCGGCGCCCCAAATGGTCACGGCCTCCGGAACGCAAGCGTGTGTGGACGTGCTGATGGACGCGCTGGCGTCGAGGATTTCCGGGTGGGCGGCGAGCCACTCGCGCACATCCAGGACGTTCGGGGACTCGTCGCCGGGGAACCCGGCGGCGGGCCGGAACCCGCCGGTGGCGATCACGACGGCGTCTGCCGCGGTGGCGCGGACCAGTTCGCCGAGGTTGCCGGTGTCCGCGTGCGTGCCCAGCCGGACGTCGATGCCGAGCCGGGTGTTCTCCTCCGCGGACCATTCGGCGAAGCGGTGGAAGTCCGGGGTGGACTTCATCCGCTCGGCAAGGGCGAACTGCCCGCCGGGGCGGGCACCGGCGTCGAGCACGGTCACGTTCGCACCGGCTTCGGCGAGCTCACGGGCGGCGGTGAGGCCGGCGGGACCGGCGCCGACCACCAGGACGCGGGAGCCCTCGCGGACGGCCGGGGTGGGGACGGGGACGCGGGAACGGCCCACGGCCGGGTTCACCGTGCAGGTCACCTGGCCTTGCCCCAGGTTGTCGATGCAGACGTTGCAGGCAATGCAGGGGCGGTAGCGTTCGCCGTGCAGGACGCCGCCCACGAAGGCGGGGTCGGCGTGGATGGCACGGGCCAGGCTGACGAAGTCGCAGGTCCCCTCGCGGAGGACCTCCTCGATGATCTCCGGGGAATTCAGCCGGCCGGCCATGCCGAGCGGCAGCCCGAACCGGCGGTAGGCCTTGGCGTAGTCGGCCAGGATGCCCGGCTTCCACTCGCCGGACTGCACGATCCATTCGCCGGCCTCGTAGCTGCCTGCGGAGATGTCCAGGAAGTCCAGGTGCTCCAGGTGCGCCTTGGCAATGATCTCCACCTGCTGCCCGGCGGTAAGTCCGTCCGCGGGGCCTTCCACCACGGAGACGCGCAGGCCCACGATCGTGTCCGGGACCGCTGCCCGCACGGCGTCGATGACCAGGTTCATGAAGCGTTCGGGCGCGGCGAACTCGTCCGTGCGCTGGTTGGAGATCGGCGACATGAACTGGTGGATCAGGTAGCCGTGCGCGCCGTGGATGTTGATGACGTCGAAGCCGGCCTGCACGGCCCGCCGGGCCGCCTGGGCGTAGGCCTCCACGAGCTCATGGCACTCGGCGATGGTGAGCTCCCGGGGAACCTCGCCGCCCGCCGTCGCGCACGGCACCGGCGACGGCGCCAGGTTCTTGAATCCGGACACGGCGGCCTGCGCGGTGCGCCCGCCGTGGTTAAGTTCGACGGCGGCGAGCGCGCCTTCGGCGTGCAGGGCGTCCGTGAGCCGGCGCAGGCCGGGGATCATCGCATCCGTGTGCAGCCCCAACTGGTGCGTGCGGCCCTTGCCGTCGGCGCGGACGAAGGTGGCTTCGGTGGTGACCATCCCCAGTCCGGCCTTGGCCCGGGTGACCAGGTAGTCGATGTACTGCTCCGTGATGGCGCCCTCGGTGGTGCCGTAGTTGCGCTCCATGGGGGCGGAGGCGAGCCGGTTGCGGAGGGTTGTCGGGGTGCGGCCGTTGCGGCCCAGCGTCAGGGGCTGTGCGCTCAGGGTTTGGGCGCTCAGGGTTTGGGCGGCGTGGCGGGTGTTCTGTTCCATCACTGTTCCTTAGCCTGCGACCGGTGCCAGCGGCTGCTGATTGGAGTGCATATCGGGCTGTGCATCGGGCCTACTATCGGGCCGTGCCTCGGCGAAGCGCACGGGGAGCCCGGTCCGCGAGGACTCATAGACGGCCAGCAGGATCCGCAGTGCCTTGGTGGCGTCCTGGCCGGTGATGGCAGGGTCCGTGCCGTCCCGGAGGGCCTGAACGAAATCGCGGACCTGGGTGGTGTGGTGCGGGATGAGCTGGCCGTTGATGGTGGCGAGGTCCACGTTCGGGTGGATTCCTTCCGGGTGGGCGGGCTCGGTGCTGATCGTCTCGCCCACAGCCCACAAATCCACGCGGCCGTCGCTGCCTTCGGGGAATTCGGTCAGGGAGGCGGAGGCGCCCGTCTCCCCCGTGACGCGGAGCTGCACGCCCAGGCTCGGGGACACCGCCGTCGAGGCTTCCAGGGTTGCCATGGCCCCGGAGGTGAACGTGATGACGGCGGTGGCGGAGTCCTCCACCTCGATGTGCCCGCCGTGCTTGTAGGTGTTGATCTTGCCGTAGACCTCGGCCACGTCCCCCATGAACCACTGAAGCAGGTCGATGTAGTGGATGGCCTGGGTCATCAGCACGCCGCCGCCGTCGCTGGCCCAGGTCCCCCGCCAGGCGTCACGGGAGTAGTACTCGGGGTCACGCTGCAGCATCACCGAGCACTGGCCCAAGATCGGCCGGCCCAGGGTGCCGTCGTCGATCGCGGCACGGATGCGCTGCGCCGCGGGCCAGAAGCGGCGCTGGAACAGCACGCCCAGCATCACGTCCGGCGTCGTCGCAGGCGGCCACCATGCGCTCCGCGGACGCCAGTTCGATGGCGATCGGCTTCTCGCAGAGCACGTGGACCCCGGCCGCGGCAGCCTCCAGCACCACGTCCTCGTGGGTGGGGTGCGGCGTGCAGACCGACACAAGGTCAAGGCCCAGGGCCAGCAGCTCGCCCACCGCTGCTGACGGCCGCCGGAACACCCCAGGCGGCAGCGGTGGCACGGGCCCGTTCCGGGTCGACGTCGCACACCCCCACGATCTGCACGTCGTCCAGGGCGCGGAATGCCTCCAGGTGGTTACGGGAAATGGCGCCGCATCCCGCGATTCCAACGCGGAGGGTGCGGGGGGCTGTGGATGCTGAGGTGGTCATCGGAAGGGCCATCTTTCTGATGCGGGGATCGTGGAGGACTGTGGTGGGCCGGGCTGTTTGTGGCGGGCCGGCCGCCACTAGTACGTGGCGCGGCCGCCGGAAAGGTCAAAGACGAATCCGGTGGTGTACGACGCGGCGGGGGAAACGATGAATTCGATGAGTGCTGCTGCTTCGGCGGGGGTCCCGAACCGGCCCATCGGGATCTTGGCCGCTTGTGCCGCCTGCTGTTCTGCCGGCACTTCCTGGAAAAGCGGTGTCATGACGTTGCCGGGGGCCAGGGCATTCACGGTGACGCCGGAGAGGGCGAATTCCTTGGCCAGTGACTTCACGAGGCCCAGGATGCCGGCTTTGCTGGCCGAGTAGGCGGGCATGTTGATGACGCCCTCCTTGCCCGCCGTCGACGAAATGTGCAGGAGCCGGCCGTAGCCCGCCTCCGCCATGGCGGGCAGGACGGCCTGGGAGACGATGAAGGCCCCGGTGAGGTTGATCTTCAGGATGCGGTCGAATTCTTCGACCGAGGTGGTGAGGGCTGAGGCCACCGGCCCGAGGATGCCGGCGCAGTTCACGACGGCGTCGAGGCCGCCCATCGTCTGCAGGGCCGAGGAAACGGCCGCCCGGACGGACCCGGGGTCCGTCACGTCCATGGCAAGTGCGAGTCCGGGAGTGACGGGTCGGCGTGGTCGCCGGGCCAGCGGGCTGACGGGAGATCCGCCCCGACAACGACGGCGCCCGACGCCCGGAGGCGTTCCGCCGTTGCCCGGCCAATGCCGCTCGCTGCTCCGATCACGAGGCAGCGTGACTCCGCGATGGTTTCGGGTGCTCGTGAGATGGTGCTGGGCGCTGGTTCTGAATTCATGAGCGGACCGCGTCCCGGAAGGTGGCCAGCATGCGGTCGGCGTCGGGCCGGATGCCGGTGAAGAGTTCAAAGGCCGCGACGGCCTGCCCCACCACCATCCGTCCGCCGTCGAGCACCTCGCAGCCCCGGTCCCGGGCAGCCTTGATCAGCTGGGTTTCGAGGGGCCGGTAGATGACGTCCGCCACCCAGAGCCGGGAGTGGATGAGCTGGGGATCGACCGGAAGACCTGGATGGCCGCTCATGCCGATCGGCGTTGTATTGACCAGTCCATCGGCCTTCAGGAGGCTCGAGGCGACGGAGTCGGTTCGGGTGACGGACACATCGCTGTCCGGAAAGTGCGGGGCAAGCCGCGCAGCGAGGCTCTCGGCCCTGGCCGGTTCGATGTCTGCGATCACCAGCTGTTTGGCTCCGGCGCGGAGGAGTCCGAAGGCTACCGCTGCGCCTGCTCCGCCCGCGCCGATCTGGACCACCAGGTTGGTGGCGGCGGTCGGGAGGCCGGCCCGGAAGCCGCCGATGAAGCCGATGTGGTCGGTGTTGTGGCCGACTGCTTTTCCATCGTGGAAGGTGATGGTGTTCACGGCGCCCAGGATGCGGGCGTCGGGTGAGAGCTCGTCCAGGCCTGCCTGGACCAGCTGCTTGCTGGGGTGCGTGACGTTGAGTCCGTCGTAGCCGAGGTCAGCTGCGCTTCGGACCAGGGCGGCGGACCGTTCTGCGTGCTGGCCGATGGCGTCGAGGTCGATCACGCGGTAGGTGTAGGACAGACCCAGCCGGTCGGCTTCGGCTTCGTGGAGGCCGGGTGTCAGCGATCCGCCGATGCCGGCGCCGAGCAGGCCGACGAGGTGCCGATGGGTGCGGTCGGCAACGCGGGGCTGAAACGTCCACGTGCTCTCCAGCGTCTGGAGGCTCATGCCGGCGCCTTTTCTGAAATGACTTCTTCTGAAATGACTTCTTCTGCCATGACGGCCGACGGCGTCTGGAGCCGCTTGTGGGATTTCTTCAGTCCCAGCAGTGCGGTCGGAGTCCTGAATGTCTCGGGTCCCGTGAGGGTGGCGATCGCGGAGATGAGGCAGGCCACGGCCGCAAAGGTTGCCACGGGGACCCAATTGGCTTTGTTGCCGCCGATCAGGAGTTCGGCGATCGCGGGAGCGAACCCGGCCAGGAGCAGGCCGAACATGAGGCTGATGGCCATCCCCGAGTAGCGGACCTTGACCGGGAACTGCTCCGGGAAGTAGGCGGGGTAGATGGAATTCGCGCCGGTGTAGGCAACGCCGATGAGCAGGATTCCGGTCAGGAAGATCAGCGGAACGTTGGCGGCGGACAGGGCCGCGAAGAACACGTAGATCATGCCGGTCTGCAGCACGAGCCCGGTGACGAAGACAGGCTTGCGGCCGATCCGGTCGGAAAGGATGCCGGCCAGGGGCCCCATGGCAACCGCGGTGAGGTTGGCCACGGCGATCACCACCAGCATGAGTCCCTTGTCGACTCCGACCACCGAGGTGGCGTAGGAGAGCGCGAAGACGTTGACGATCGTATTGATGATGGTGAACAGGGACATCGCGGTGATGCGGAGCACTGTGACCCAGTGGTAGCGGAACAGGGTGACCAGGGGTACCTTGACCACTTCGTCGTTCTCTTTGACTTCTTCGAAGACGGGCGGCTCTTCGAGGAGACGCCGCAGCACAAAGGCGATGACGGTCACGATGGCGCTCGCGAGGAAGGGGATGCGCCAGCCCCAGGCCAGGAGCTGCTGCTCCGGCATGGATGCCACGGGAATGAAGACGAGGGTGGAGAGCACGATTCCGAACATGATGCCGCTCATGGTCCAGCTCGTGTAGAAGGCGCGCTTCGTGTCGGGGGCGTGCTCGAGGGTGAGCGAGCTCGAGCCGGGCGATTCGCCGCCGGCGGAGAGTCCCTGGAGCAGCCGGAGGGCCACGATCAGGATGGGTGCTGCCATGCCGATCTGGCTGTAGGTGGGGAGGCAGCCGATCAGGAAGGTGGACGTGCCCATCAGCAGCAGGGTGAAGAGCAGCACCCTCTTCCGCCCGAATTTGTCGCCGAGGTGGCCGCAGATGACGGCCCCGAGCGGGCGGGCGACGTAGGCGACGCCGACCGTGGCGAATGACAGCAGCATCGACGACGGGCCAGGGGCGAAGAACAGCTTCCCGAAGATCAGCGCTGCCGCTGAGCCGAAGATGAAAAAGTCGTAATACTCGAGAGCGCTTCCGACAAACCCTGAGACCGCCGCGATTTTGGCGTTGTTCCGAGGCCGTGCTGACGCCGATGTCGACATTGACATGGTGTTCCCTTCATGTGACCGGGAACCGTAACCACGCTGCCCTGTGAGGCGGGCAAAATTGCGGATCGGTTCCGCCGCTGTGTGCGGCTCATCCACAAGTGTGGTGCGTGGCACTGTGTAAGTCCACGACTAAAATCGTCTATCACTATGTGGATTTGGGTCTCAATGGGAGTCAGCCGAGCGGGTCTGGAAAGATCTCTTCGACGACGGCGAGGACTGCCGCCAGGACGGCGGAGTCGTTCTCGGATGACCAGGCGATCGCGTGGTTCATGTAGTGCTGCGGGTCATCCAGGGGAACGTACGTGGCGCCGGAAGGAATGATGTGCGAGATTCCGCTGCTCATCAGCGTGACGCCGACGCCCGCGGCGACAAAGGTGAGCACCATGTACGGATCCGAGAGTTCCTGCACCACGCGCGGACGGAACCCCGCCGCCATGCACGACGCGAGCAGCACCTCCGTCATGGCGGAAGAGCCGTCCATCGGCGGCGAGATGAAGTCGTCCCCCGCCAGGCTTTGCAACGGTATGGACTTTTCGCGGGCCAGCGGATGATCCAACGGGAGCACCGCCCCGATTTCTTCCCGGGCCACCAGCCGGGCCGTGACTGTGGGCACCGGGGATTCGGGGAAGCCGACGAAGGCCAGATCAAGAGTGCCGTTTGCGACGCTGGCCAGTCCGTCCGCCGTGCGCACCCGGCTGGTGAGGTCCAATTCGATGTCCGGGTAACGTCGCCGCACCGCCCGGGTTAGCGGCGGAAGGGTCAAGTGGTTGACCGCTCCGGAGAAACCGATTCTGATCTTGCCCCGGATGCCCGCAACCTCCGTCTGGGCGGCCTCGCGGGCCAGACGCATCTCCTGCAGCACGCGGTAAGCCCGCGGCAGGAGGGCATGGCCGGCGGGAGTCAACGCCACGCTTCGGGTGTTCCGCTCGAAGAGCCGCGTCCCGAGGTCGGCCTCGAGCTTGCGAATCGTCTGGCTCAACGGGGATTGGGACGTATGCAGGCGCAGCGCCGCGCGACCAAAGTGGAGTTCCTCGGCAACCGCAACGAACGCTTCAAGCCATCGGATTTCGGTCACTTCACTCGTCCTCACTGACAGCCGCCGCGGCCCACGTGCAGGCCCTTCTCCGGCTCCACGTGGATGCAGATAATGTTATGAATCAAAACAATAGTGGGGTTATTGAACTTGATTCAAGCCTGATCTCGGGCGCAGAGCGGATCAGCAGTTGGGCGAGTCGAACTCGTAGGCACCCGAATCGGCAGCGGCGGTTCCGTTGCAGTCCCCGTCCTGCTGGGCACCGCAAGACCGGTCACGGTCGAAGGCGGAAGGGCACGTTTCGGCGCGGTCGATGCCGACAGCCAGCTTCCTCCGACGACGCCGACGAACTCGGAGACCGGCGGTTCCACGCTTAGCTACGACCAGGCTTTGATCGTCTGCCCCGTTTCGGAACCGTAGACGCTGCGAACAAAGGCCGCGGCCGCCACGGCGCCGGGAACGGCAGCGAAGCCGGGAAACACCGCTGCATATGCATCGGCGGACTCTTCCAGTACCGTGGCGCTGACGGTATTCAATCGCAGGTGCGGCAGCTCCGCGGCGGCACTCTTGACGAAGGCGTCAAGACCGATATTGGCGATGGCGCTGGGTGAGCCGCCTGGGAAGGCATAATTTCCCACGATCCCGCTTGTCAAGGTGATGGACCCGCCCGGCCGGACATGGCCACGGGCCGCCAGGGTGATGCGAACCTGGCACAGCAGCTTGCCATTCACAGTCGACGCGTAGGTTTCCAAGGTCGCATCCGTTGCCGACGCCCACTTGGCTCCGCCAATGGTGCTGACCACCGCGTCCACCGTCCCCACCCTGTCAAAGAGTGCCTGGACGCTGGCATCGTCCCCGCAATCTACGGGATGTTCGGTGGATGACCGTGACGCGCTGATGATTTCCAGCCGCCCTTCACCAACCTTTTCGTGGTGTTCGGACAACGCCCGGACCACGTTTTGCCCCACAGTTCCGGTGGCGCCGATGACGAGAATTCGCATGAATGTGCCCTTCGTTGTTGTTGATAATTTGCAACCGGAACCCCGCTTGGCGGTCCTATTTGCGCAACGGGTTGAACGCCGCTATCTGCTGCGGCATGGCACCCGTCACGATGTGCTCGGCTAGTAACCTCCCCGTTGCCGGTCCTAAGACCATCCCCCACATGCCGTGTCCCCCGGCCGCAAAGATTCTGTTCGAGGCCAGTCGGCCAACGATGGGCAACCCGTCGGGCGTGATCGGGCGGGAGCCGACCCACGCGTCGCGTCGTGATGACCAATCGATGCCCTGCAGCAGTGGACGAATGGCTCTTGCGACGGACTCAAGCCTGGACGAATCCAGAGGCTCGTCGGGATCAAGGAACTCCATAGTTCCCGCGATCCGAAGTGCCCCCTGGTAGGGCGTGCAGACAACTCGTTGTTCCGGAAAGTACAGGGGTCCCTTCGGCAGGCAATCGCCGTCGACAGTGAACGAGTAGCCTCGGCCCGCCTGGACGGCAATTTTCATACCCCACTTATTGGCCAGCTTGGGCAGCCAGGCACCGGTGGCAAGGACGACGACGTCGGCCGTGAGAAGGCTTCCGTCGTCGGTCGTCACGGCTGCCGACGACGGCCCGGCGTCAACGGAACGTCACGAAAGTGCCGTCGATGATCCGACCGCCGCTCGCTTTGAAGGCCCGGGCAAGGTCCCAGACAAAGTCACCCGGATCAAGATAGCTCTGTCCGGATATTTCCAGGCCGTGCACGACGGCGTCGGAGAGCGCTGCCGGACGGTTCCCGTCGGCCAGTGTGCTGACGCCGATGCTCTGGCCCATGGCGTGGAGGTGTTCGAGCTCCGTCCGGAACGCTGCGGCGGCCCCGGCGCTGCTGAAGCCTGCAACGTAGGGGGCCGCAACGACCGGTGAAGCAATGCCATCCGCTTTCAGCTGGGCGAAGGACTCGTCCACGATCCTCGTGATGGGCTGGAGCGCTGACATGGTTTGCTGCCACTTCCGGGCGTTCATGTTGGCGGCGAAACGCAAGCAGGAACTTCCACAGCTGCGGGTCGAACCGCAGCGGCACGTGCAGCGGGGCGTCTGGATCGGTCAGACTTTGCAGGGCGTACTTCCAGGCGCCCGGCTCCGCCAGGGGCATGACCAGGCCCGGGGTCACCCAGCCGGCGTTGCCCCAGCTCGCCCCGGCAGCCGGACCGACCCTGTCGATGACTGTGACCGATAGTCCCTGCTGCTGCAGGTGCCAGGCCGTCGACAGACCGACGATGCCGGCACCGACGACTATGGCTGATTGCGGCGTCTTCATCTGATTGGTCGCTGACATCGGCTAAAGGTGCCGGCTCAGCATGCGTTCCGCATAGACGGACAGCCACGTTGCGGGGATCGAGATGGCGGCGTAGAGCAGGCCGGCAATGATGAAGACCGGCAGGTACTGGAACGTTGACGAGCCAATCGAGTACGCCTGGCTCATGAGTTCCGGCACGGCTACTGAATAGGCCAAAGACGTCGCCTGAAACAGGAGCACTGCGAAGCCCATCAGCGAAGGAAGGGCGATGCGTAGTCCCTGCGGGATGACTACGAACCTCAGGCAGTCCCGGTAGCTCATGCCCAGGGCATGGGACCCCTCGACTTCACCCGGCGGCACCGACTGGATGCCACCGCGGATCAGCTCGGCGCTGTATGCCGCCGTCGTCCATGTCAGAGCCAAACACGCCGACGCCAGGGAGCTCAGCGTGATGTCGGCATTCGGAAGGCCGTAGTACATGAGCTGCAGGAGCACCAGGGCCGGAGCGCCACGGCCCACTTCAACGAAGAACACCGAAACATAGCGGAAGGTCTTGTTTGCGGCTGTGACACCGAACGCGAACACGAGTCCGACGGGCAAGCCAAAGGCCAGGCTGAGGAGAGTCAGGGTAAGGCTGACCTTGAGGCCATCAAAGAGTGTTGGACCATATTGGATCGCGACATCGACCAGGTTGTTCATCGGGCCACCGCCTTCCGCATCTTGACGTCAAGATGCCTCGAGAGCAGTCCCAGCGGAACGCTCAACAGAATGTAGACGCCCGCAGCCACAAAGAACACCATGATTCCCTCGCCCGACTGCCGGGCATATTGGCTGGACATGAAAACGATTTCGGCGACGCCGATGGAGGAGGCGATGGACGAATCCTTGAGCAGCCCGATGGCAAACGTCGTGTAGGCGGGGACGACAGCCCGTGCTGTTTGCGGACCGATGATCCGGCTCCAGACCGTGGCCCGGTGGAAGCCCAGCGCCGAGCTGGCCTCCCATTGCCCCTTGGGAATTGAGGAGATGGCTCCGCGAAAGATCTCGGCCAGATATGCCGCGGCCACAACGCCAAGTCCCAGGACGCCGGCCTGCAATGCCGTGAGTCGGATGGCGCCGATGGAGACGCCGTAGTAGAGGATGAAGAGCCACACCACGGGCGGGACTCCTCGCAGCAGGTCAACCAGCGCGCGCGACATCAGCCACAGGATCCGGTTCTTGCTCCGCAGTCCGGCCACGATGGGCAGCGCCACCACCGTCCCGATCATGAGGGCCAGGATCGTCACGAGGACTGTGAGCGGCAAGCCAATGGCGATTGCCCTGAGCATTTCCACGGCTCAGCGCTCCAGCACAGCGCGAAGGAACCGGCGCGTGCGGTCGTGCTGCGGATCCTGCAGGATTTGCCCGGGCTCGCCCTTCTCGATGATTCCGCCGTCGGCCATCACCACGAGTTCATCGGCAACGCTTCCCGCGAACGCCATCTCGTGGGTCACCACCACCATCGTCATGCCGGTGGACGCGAGCTCTTTCATGACCTCGAGAACTTCAACCCCGACTTCGGGATCCAGCGCCGAGGTTGGCTCATCGAACAGCATCACCCGGGGGCCAAGAGCCAGTGCCCGGGCAATGGCGATGCGCTGCTGCTGGCCTCCGGAACACCTGGACGGATATTGGTCGGCCTTCTCTGCCAGCCCCATGCGCTTGAGAAGCTCCATGGATTTCTCGTTGGCCTCGTCGCGGCTGCACCCAAGAACACGTTCCTGGGGCAAACTGACGTTCCGAAGAACCGTCATGTGGGGGAAGAGGTTGAAATGCTGGAAGACCATGCCGGCGCTTCGGCGAAGGGCTGCGAGATTCTTGGCGTTGGGCTTCCTGCCGGCAACGATGCGATGTCCGTCGATCTCGATTTCGCCGCTGTCAGGCTGCTCCAGCAGATTCATGCATCGCAGGACGGTGCTCTTCCCCGCCCCGCTGGGCCCGATCATCGCAGTGACGGACCCTTCCTGCACTGACAGGGAGACGTCTCGAAGCACCACGTTCGAACCGTAGGCCTTGGCAAGATTCTTTACCTGGACCACGGGCGTTCCGGTCCGGATATTCGGCTCAATCATCAGTTGTTCCATTTCTAATAGTCGTGCCGGGTGCAGGCTTCGTAGAGGGCGGTGGCGACCGCAAGGTCCTCCCACGGCATGCCGGTGGTCTTGAATACGGCCGGACGGTCCGCGGCCACCTTCCGGCGTTTCAATACCAGGTCCGACAGGGTGATCAGTTGTGCGGGCCCGGCAATGGCACCCGATTCCATGGCCTGGATGACATCGCCGGCCTCACGCCCTGCGGAGTCCTTGGACTCCACGCACACCGTGGCCCTGGCGAGAAGCGTGTCATCGAGCTCGCGGTGCTCCCTGTCATGCGACCCGATGGCCACCACCACGGCGGATGCCTTCACCATGGACCCGTCAAAAAGGGCAGTCGGCGACGCCGTGGCACAAATGACGAGATCGGCCTCCCGCACGGCTCCCGGGCCGGCCACGGCGGCGGCCAGACCGATTCCTTCGGCCCTTTTCACAAGCCGCTCCGCTGCCTCCACATTGCGGCCGACGATTTCCACGCTGTCCAGCTCAAAGAGCTCGGCAAAGGCCACAATGTGGGCCCATGCCTGCACCCCTGTACCAAACACGACGAGACGCTTGGGGCCGGGCGAAGCCAGGAGCATGGCCCCCATCGCCGAAACCGACGACGTCCGCAGCTCGGTCAACGCCACTCCGTCGAGCACGGCCACCGGCCGCTGGTCGTGCCCGCCGAACAGCGCATAGAGTCCCTGGATGACCGGAGACGCCGAACCGGCGTTGCGCGGCGTGATAGTCAGGAGTTTGGTTCCGACGTACTGGCCGTTACTCGCCGGCATCTGCATGAACGTCCCGCCGTCCGTTTCAACACGCGTCCTTGGCGCACTCATTTCGGGATCGAACCCGGACGCCAGGACCGATTCCATGGCGGCCACCGCCTCGCGCGCCGTCAGTGCCGAGGCAATGGTGGCGCCGTCCAGGAAGACGGGTGTTGACGGTTGACGCCCCGAAGAGCTGGTCGTTGAATCCATGGAATCGGTTTCCTTTACTCGCGATGCCGGAACGTTCTACGGGAGTCGTCCCTACTTCACCAGACGGGGTTCACCGGTTTCGACAGCCGACTGGGGCAGGCCGTACGACTTCACGATCTGCGCGATCTTGCCGCTGGACTTCATGGTTGCGATGGAGGAATCCACGGCCTTGGTCATGTCGGTGTTGTCCTTTCCGATCGGAAACCCGATTTGGGCAGGTTCTTTGGAAGCAATGACGCGGGGGTCGGCACTGGCGCCCGCGACCTTGTACTTGGCGTCGCTCTTGTACATCTGGACTGCGGAACCAAACCCGTCGATACCGGCCTGGATGCGTCCGGACTTGAGGTCGGCCTGCATTTCGACGGCGCTGGGGTAGATGGTCAGGTTGGCGCCCATGACCTTCTTCATGTCCGGCACCCACAGGTAGCCGTCGACGGTGCCCACCTTCATGCTCTCGAGTTCCTTGATGTCCTTGACCCCGGACTCGGAAATGATCCCCATCTCGTCGGTGTAGACCGGATCAGACAGGCTGACGATCTCGGCCCGGACCGCGGTGCGGTAGTAGCAGCCGATCGCCACATCGGCGCGTCCGCTCTGGACCGCCGGGATGGTTCCCGCGTACGACGTCGACTCGACCTTGATGTCCAGGCAGTTCTTGGCGGCGAACTCTTTGATGATGTCGGCGTCGACGCCGGTGAGCTTGCCGTCCTTGTTGGAGGCAAACGGGGGGAACTCCGGCGCCGCAACGGTCAGGAACCCGGCGGAAATGGTCTTGAATGTGGATTCCGGCTGGCAACCCTTGGCAACGGCGCTCTCCGCTGAACCGCCGCAGGCGGACAGCGAAAGCGCAAGCAGTGCCATTGAAGTGCCGCCCACCAGGATTTTGCGAGTGTTCATAATGATCCCCTTTGATCAGTGCTGAAGTTTGGTCAGTGTCCAACGATTCGATGTCATCGCCAATTATCCGCTTGGTGATGTATGACACACTATCGATTGTCGATTACCAATCTCCATCCATTACCCGTGGATGTCAAGCACTAAGATCGCCGCGGAATATGTGGAAACAAGTCGGAAATCATCACGACCCTTCCCGGTGGCGCGCACGTTGTGACTTAGTGTTAGCCGTGAGGATCACCGTCTGAGGAGCGAAATGCAGGAACAGCGAATAGCCGTTGCCGGGATATCTGAGCTGGGCGAAGGCCGGGTCACCCTCAAAGACGAGGCCACCTCCATAGTTCGGCACGCCCTCATGTCCGGTGACATGCAGCCAGGCAAGATCTATTCAGCCAATGCCCTGGCCACCCAGCTGGGCGTCTCCAACAGCCCGGTCCGCGAGGCCATGATGGCCCTGAGCGAAAAGGGTCTCCTTGAAGTGGTGCGGAACCGCGGGTTCCGAGTCGTGGAGATGACCCCGAAGGACCAAAAAGAGGTCTATGACCTCCGCCTGCTGATCGAGGTGACCGCAGTGGGCCGCGTTGCCGAACAAGGCGTCTCCCCCGCCGATGCCGAGCGGCTCACCGAACTGGCAGAAGCCGCGCTTGCGACAGCCAAGCCCGACAGCATGGTCGACTACCTCGAACATGATCAGCAATTTCACCTGGCCATCGTTGAACTGCTGGGCAACACCCGAATGACGAAGATCATTGAAAACCTTCGGGACCAAAGCCGGATCAGCGGCTCCTACCATTTGGCCGAACGCGGGCTGCTTGCCACCAGCGCCGCCGAACACGGACCCATCCTGGCCGCCCTGATTGCCGGCGACCGGAAGCTCGTTGAGTCCCTCATGGTCGAACACCTCAGCTACTCGCTGCCCTAAGCAGGACACCCGGCCGTCCCGCCGGCCCGTACGGACGCCCCCGCGCCACCTCGCACGGCGGCCACCCCTGGCAATGCCCGACATCCCCGTGTGCGACGCGCACTTTCCGGCACCCCGTGGCGCTACTCACCGCCGGAGAATCTGGTGGAACATTTTGCTTGACGTAGATCACATCGGACCCCAAGATGGTTATATATAACCCGTTACCGATAGTTGATACCCACAGAGCGGTGGGTATGCTTCCGCAACTGAGACAGGACGATCAATGTCAAATGTGGTCTCGCTCCAGCTTCCCGCCGGAATCCGGCAGCCTTCGCATGCAGCCGTCGTCATCATCGGTGGCGGCATCATGGGAACCAGCATCGCGTTCCATCTGGCCGAAGCCGGTGTGCGCAATATAGTCCTCGTTGACCGGTCCGATCTGGGCGCAGGATCGTCCGCCAAACCGCTCGGCGGCGTGAGGGCGACGTTCTCGGATCCGGCCAATATTGTCCTGGGCCAGCGCAGCCTGCGCGCATTTGAGGGCTTCGGTCAGCGCTTCTCCACGGACATCGGACTGCGCAAAGTCGGCTACCTGTTCCTGTGCCGCAGCGAATCCGAACTCCTGGACTGTGAGCGCAGCACCGTCATCCAAAACGGTCTTGGCAGCAACAGCCGAATGATTTCTCCCGCCGAGGCAGTCGACATCAATCCCTTCCTGCGCCAGGAAGCCCTCATCGGCGCGTCGTTCTCACCGGAGGATGGATTTGCCGAACCGGGGAAAGTGGTCCAAGCCTATGCCGACGCGGCCGCCGCGTTAGGCGTGTGCATCCTTGAGCACACGGAAGTCATGGATGTGGCCGCTTCAGGCGGAAACATCAGTTCAGTGACCACCAATCGCGGCACCATCACCACCGATGCCGTCATCTGCTGTGCCGGCGCCTGGTCCCAGCGCGTGGGCGACATGGTCAACGTCAATCTGCCGGTTGTCCCGGTGCGGCGGCAGATCGGCATGACCCGCCAGATGAGCTCGCCCATGCCCACCGTGCCGTTCACACTGGATCTGTCGACCACGCTGTACTTCCACAACTATCGCAACGGCATGCTCCTGGGGATTTCCAACTCCAACCAGGAGCCTGGTTTCGCCCGTGACTTCACACATGAATGGCTGCCGGAGTTCAACGCAGCTGCCCGCGTGTGCGCCCCCGCGCTGGAGGCTCCGGAGCTGGAGTGCGGCTGGGCCGGACTGTATGAGAACACGCCGGACCACAATGCACTCATCGGTGCGTCCAGCTCGGTAGGTGGCTTCTACTACGCCACGGGATTCTCCGGCCACGGCTTCCTGCAGGGACCGGCCGTCGGCGAACTCGTCCGGGACCTCTACCTGGACCGGGAATCCTTCATGGACCACACCTCATTCTCCGCCGATCGTTTCCGCACGGCCGATCAGCTCATTCAAGAAGTGCACATCATCTAGCGCGGAACGCCACCGCGGCATCCTCCGCCATAGCAGCAATGATCTTGAAAGGAACCACGCCATGACCGCCCTTGAAACCTGGGAACTTCGAGCCGAGTTCGCGCGGCGGCTCTCCGCCATGTACGGCAGGGAAGTTCCCGCGTACAACACGCTCGTCGAGGTTTCCACCGAGGTGAACGAAGCGTACGTCGCCAAGCACGGTGCCGAAGCCGAGACGGCTGGGCAGCATTGCACGGGTGACGGCGGAGCGCCACGGCGCCATCCGCGTCGGCTCCCCGAAGGAGATGGCCCAGGTTGCCCGTATTTTTGCGGCCTTCGGCATGTACCCGGTCGGGTTCTATGACCTTCGCGATGCGTCCTCAAGCTCCGTGCCGGTGGTCTCGACGGCCTTCCGCCCGATCGATGGCGCTGAGCTGGCCAAGAATCCGTTCCGTGTCTTCACCTCCATGCTGGCGGCCGAGGATCCGCGGTTCTTTGACCGCGAACTGCGCGCCGAGCTGGCCGAATTCATCGGCGCCCGGCAGCTGTTCGGTGAGGAACTGCTCAACCTGGCGGACAAGGCCGCCGCGGATGGCGGTCTCCACGCGGACGACGCCGACCGGCTGCTGGAGCTGGCCACCGCGGCCTTTGAACTGTCCGGGGACCCCGTGGACTACGAGTGGTACAAGAAGCTTGAGGCAGTCTCCGCCGTCGCCTCCGACATCGGCGGCGTTTCCACAACGCACATCAACCACCTGACCCCCCGGGTGCTGGACATCGATGAGTTGTACAAGCGCATGAAGGCGCGCGGCATCAGCATGATCGATGAGATCCAAGGACCGCCGCGCTGGGATGGGCCGGATCTGCTCCTGCGCCAGACTTCCTTCCGGGCGCTCGGTGAAAACCGGGTGTTCCGCTACGCCGACGGGTCCACCAGCGAAGGTGAACTGCGTGTCCGCTTCGGCGAAGTCGAGGCCCGCGGAATTGCCCTGACAGTGGCGGGCCGCGACCTCTACGACCGGATGGTCGCCGAGTCCGACGCCCGGCTGGCGTTGGCCCCGGCCGGCACGACGCGCGTCGAGGTCGCCGCCGAGGTGTGGGCGGAGAACCTGCCCCGCACCGAGAAGGAGCTGGCCCTGCAGGGACTGGCCTTCTTCACCTACCGCCTCGACGAAGACGCCCTGGACAGTGCATCCCTGGCCGGCACTGCTTCCCTGGCCGATCTCATCGAAGCCGGAATCGCCGTCCCGGAACCCATCGTCTATGAGGACTTCCTCCCCCGCTCGGCCGCCGGGATCTTCCAGTCAAACCTGACCGACGAGGGTTCAAAGGACGAAGCCCAGATGGGAACCAGCTACGACATCCACCGGATGTCCCAGATTGTCGGCTCCGAGGTCCACGACCCGAACGATCTCTACCAGCGGCAGCAGGACGAATCGATCGCGGCCCTGGCCCACCGCCTCAACATCACTGTCACCCACTAATCAGCCCACCAGACCAAACAACCACAGGAGATCACGATGACTGAAACTCTGACCCAAACGTCCGAACTGGCAGCGATCGTCCGCGACGCACTGGAAGCCTGCGGCGTCAATGTTGACGCCCTCGGCGGCCCGCACGAGGCGTCCTCGCCGCTCACCGGCGAAGTCTTGATGACCCTGCCGGTCAACACACCGGCGGACATCGACACGATGATCGGCCAGGCGCACGAGGCGTTCACGACGTGGCGTGATGTGCCCGCGCCGCTCCGCGGCAACCTGGTCAAGCGCTGGGGCGAGCTGCTGACCGAACACAAGGAGGACCTGGCCAGGATCGTGACGGCCGAGGCCGGCAAAATCCAGTCCGAGGCTCTCGGCGAAGTCCAGGAAATGATCGATATCTGCGACTTTGCGGTCGGCCTGTCCCGCCAGCTCTATGGCAAGACGATGCCCTCGGAGCGCCCCGGACACCGTCTCATGGAGACCTGGCACCCCCTGGGCGTTGTCGGGGTCATCTCCGCCTTCAACTTCCCGGTGGCGGTCTACTCCTGGAATACGGCGCTGGCCCTGGTGTGCGGCGACACCATCGTGTGGAAGCCCTCGGGGATGACCATGCTCAGCGCACTGGCCGCCGATGCCCTGCTGGCCCGCGCCGTCGCGGACGTTGGCGCTCCCCGGGACCTTCACAAGCTGGTCCTGGCCGATCGTTCCGGCGGCCAGGTGATCGTCGATGATCCGCGCGTTGCCCTGCTCTCCGCCACCGGCTCGGTCCGGATGGGCCAGGAAATCGCGCCCCGCGTGGCCCGCCGTTTCGGCCGCGCCCTGCTCGAACTCGGCGGCAACAATGCAGCGATCGTCGCGCCGTCGGCCGATCTCGATCTGGCCCTGCGCGGCATCGTCTTCGCGGCCGTCGGAACCGCCGGTCAGCGCTGCACGTCCATGCGCCGCCTGATTGTGCACGAGTCGATCGTGGATGAACTGACGGACAAGCTTGTCAGTGCCTACGCCACGCTGCGCATCGGGACCCCCTTGGACGAGGAGAACCTGATCGGGCCGCTGATCAACAAGTCCAGCTTCGATGGCATGCAGAACGCCATCAAGTCGGCACAGGAACAGGGCGGCACAGTCCTCTGCGGCGGCGGCCGCGTGAACGCCGATGACGAGCCCGGCGCCTACTACGTGGAGCCTGCGATCGTACGGATGCCGGCCCAGACCGCCGTCGTCAAGGACGAGACCTTTGCACCCCTGCTTTACGTGATGACCTACACGGACTTCGACGACGCCATCGCCATCCAAAACGACGTTCCCCAGGGTTTGTCCTCGGCCGTGTTCACCAACGACCAGGCCGAGGCCGAACGCTTCATGTCAGCCAGCGGATCGGACTGCGGCATCGCCAACGTCAACATCGGCACCTCGGGGGCCGAAATCGGCGGCGCATTCGGCGGCGAGAAGGAAACCGGCGGCGGCCGCGAGTCCGGTTCTGACTCGTGGAAGGTCTACATGCGCCAGGCGACCAACACCGTCAACTACTCGGGACAGCTGCCGCTCGCCCAGGGCGTGAAGTTCCTCTAGAAACCCCGGCGGAGACGGTGCCGGCCGGTCCGGCCGGCACCGTCTCCGCCGCCCGCCCTCAGTCACATCACTTAGCCCCCGGCACACAAGGAGTATCCAGCGATGACCAGTCTGTTCGACATGATGGATGAATGGGGACCGGAAAAGATCGTTACGGTCAGCGACGCAAAAACGGGAATGAAGGGCGTGCTGGTCATCGACAACACTGCCCGCGGCATGGGCAAGGGCGGTACCCGGATGCAGCCGGGCGTTACAGTCGAGGAGATTGCCCGCCTGGCCCGGGTCATGACCTGGAAGTGGGCCGGCGTCGACCTGTTCTTCGGTGGCGCCAAGGCCGGCATCCGCGCCGATCCCGCCTCACCCCACAAGGAAGCCATCCTCCGCTCCTTTGTCCGGGCCCTGAGCAATGAGGTCCCGTCCGAGTATGTCTTTGGCCTGGACATGGGGCTGACGGAAAACGATGCGGCCATCATCATCGATGAATTGGGCGACCGCGGCGCAGCGGTGGGGACTCCGTACGACCTCGGCGGCGTACCCTACGACCAACTGGGCATCACCGGCTACGGCGTCGCTGAAGTCACGGATGAGGCCGCAGCAACCATCGGTCTCCAGGGCCAGCGCGTGGCCATCCAAGGTTTCGGCGCCGTTGGGCATGCCACGGCTGCCCGGCTTCATGAGCTCGGTTACAGCGTCGTGTCGATTTCCACTGCTGAGGGCGCGCTTCACAATCCCGCCGGGCTGGACATCCCCAGGCTGCTGGCCATGCGGTCGCGGCTCGGCGACGGATTGGTCAAAGAGTTTCCGGAGCTGGCCATTCCGGCTGGCACCGAGTTGTTCGTCGACGCCGAAATCGCGATCCCTGCCGCCCTGCAGGATGTCATCCATGAGGGAAACGTTGGCGGCATCTCGGCCAAGCTCGTGGTGGAGGGCGCAAACCTCCCCACCAACGCCGCGGCACAGCACGCGCTGCGCGCGGCATCCGTGACGGTAGTGCCCGACTTCGTCGCCAACGCCGGCGGCGTCGTCAGTGCGGCCTTTGCCATGGAGTCCCGGTATTCGCCGTTCCGCCCCGAGACTGATCAGATCTTCACCACCGTCTCTCACAAGCTTCGCGAGAATACGGGCATCGTGCTGGCGGAGGCGGAGAAGCTGGATTCCACCACCCACCATGCCGCCCGTTCGCTGGCACAGGGCCGTGTCCGCCGGGCCATGGAGCTGCGGGGCAAGCCCCTGCAGTACTAGCCTCCCACCACGCACCGCCGCAGGGACAAGGAAGAGCACCACGGATGAATATTGACCAGATTGTTGAAGAACTCACCGCAGCAGTTGCGGGCATCGTTGACAGCAGCACCCGTCGGCGTGCGGAATATTCGACGGACGCCTCGAACTACCGGGTGGTGCCCCAGGTGGTGGTCATGCCCAAGAATGCGGACGACGTCGTCGAGGCGGTCAGGATTGCCCGCCGGCACGGACTGGCTGTCACCGGCCGCGGCGCCGGCACGTCGTGCGCCGGCAACGCGGTGGGGCCCGGATTGGTGCTGGACTTCAGCAGGTTCATGAACCAGATCATCAGCATTGATGCGGAGAACCGGACCGCGGTGGTCCAGCCTGGCGTTGTCCTCAGTGACCTGCAGCGGGCTGCCGCCGTCCACGGGCTGCGGTTCGGGCCTGATCCGTCCACGTCCACCCGGTGCACCATTGGAGGCATGATCGGCAACAACGCGTGCGGCCCCCATGGGCTCTCCTATGGGCGGACGGCGGATAACGTGCGCCGGCTGCGCTGGCTGACGGGCTCGGGACAAGTTGTGGAGCTGGGCTCGGGCAAGGACGCCACGGCCCGGATCCCCGGACTCGATGAGTTCATCACCGCTAATCTGGACGTCCTCCGGCTGGAATTCGGCCGGTTCGGCCGCCAAATCTCCGGCTACAGCCTTGAGCATCTCTTGCCGGAGAACGGTAGCAACCTGGCCGCTGCCCTGACTGGGACGGAAGGTACCTGCGGCATCATCCTAGAGGCCGAGGTCCGGCTGGTGCCGCAGGCGGCTGCCCCGGCCTTGGCCGTGCTGGGATATCCGGATATGCCGGCTGCGGCCGACGCGGTTCCCGGCTTGCTTCCGCACCGTCCGCTGGCCCTGGAGGGCCTGGACGCGCAGCTGGTCAGCGTGATCCGCAACGCCAAAGGCGAGCACGCCGTCCCCAGCATGCCGGCCGGCAACGGCTGGCTCATGGTGGAAGTGGGCGGAGCGACGTCGGATGAGGCGGTGGCGGCCGCCGAGCGGATGGTCCTGGATGCGGGTGCGATCGACTCGCTGGTCCTTCCGGCCGGACCGGAGGCCAAGCGGCTGTGGCAGATTCGGGCTGACGGCGCCGGTCTGGCCGGCAGAACCGCCGCCGGGAACCAGGCATGGCCGGGCTGGGAGGATTCGGCCGTCCCGCCGGAACATCTGGGCGCCTACCTTCGTGATCTTGAACTGCTCATGGCCCGCGAAAACGTCTCAGGGTTGGCCTACGGCCACTTTGGTGACGGCTGCGTCCACGTCAGGATCGACTTCCCGCTTGACGATGATGCCGGAGTGATGCGCCGCTTCCTGACGGCCGCGGCGGCCCTCGTCGCCAAGTACGGCGGCTCGCTCTCAGGCGAACACGGCGATGGCCGGGCGCGCGGCGAACTGCTGAAAACAATGTATTCGTCCCGGGCCCTGGCGGCGATGGCCGGGTTCAAGGCACTCTTCGACCTGCAGGACATCTTCAACCCGGGTGTCATCATCAATCCAGACCCCTTCGACGCGCACCTGCGCCGCCCGCAAGCCGGCAACCTGCTGGCCTCGGATGGTTATGCGTTTGCCCACGACGGCGGCAACATCACCAACGCGCTGCACCGCTGCGTAGGCGTGGGAAAGTGCCGGGCCGATCTCCGCGAGGAAGGCGGGTTCATGTGTCCGTCGTACCTGGCCACCAAGGATGAAAAGGACGCGACCAGGGGCCGGGCCCGCGTCCTGCAGGAAATGCTCAACGGCGGCATCGTGGACATGTCCTGGAAGTCCCCGGAAGTCCATGAGGCCCTCGATCTGTGCCTGAGCTGCAAGGCGTGCGCCAGCGACTGCCCCACCGGCATCGACATGGCCATGTACAAGTCGGAGGCACTGCACCAGACGTACAAGGGCCGCCTGCGTCCGCTCAGCCATTACACGCTCGGCCGGCTGCCCACCTGGCTGGGACTGATCGGACCGCTCGGCCCCCTGGTGAACAAGGTTGCCTCCATCGGGGTCCTCCGCCGGACCATGCTGCGGCTGGCCGGGGCGGATCCCCGCCGGTCCCTGCCGACATTCCCCAAAGCGCCGTTCCATTCCCTGCCGACGGCTCGTCCCGCAACACTGAACACAGCGCGGGTTCCGGTGGCGGCAGGCGGGCCGGCACGGCACACGGCGGCCTCTCCCCACAGGGTCCTGCTCTGGGTGGATTCGTTCTCTGACGCGCTGAGCCCCGATGTCCCCCTTGCCGCGATCAAGGTCCTGCAGGCCGCGGGATGTGACATCGAAATTGCCGGCCCAGGCGCGTGCTGCGGATTGACACTGATCTCAACAGGACAGCTGACCGCGGCCAAGGCCGCCCTCAGGAAGACCCTTGACGTATTGCACCCGCATGTAGCCGACGGCAGGACCGTGATCGGACTCGAACCGTCCTGCACGGCAGTGCTCCGCTCAGACCTGCTCGAATTGCTGCCCGACGACGAACGCGCCCGGCAGGTCTCCGCCCGGACACAGACCGTGTCGGAATTCCTGACGTCCATCAACTGGCAACCACCTACCAGCGAGGAACGGATTCTTGCGCAACCTCACTGCCATCAAAACGCCGTCATGGGTTACGGGAAGGATCTGGAGCTCCTGAAGTCCATGGGCTGCGACGTGGACGTCTCCAGTGGATGTTGCGGCCTCGCCGGAAACTTCGGCATGGAAAAAGGCCACTATGAAGTCTCTGTGGCCATTGCCGAACACGGCATTCTGGGCAAGATCGCGGATGCCCCGGACCGGGCCATCCTGGCCGACGGGTTCTCCTGCCGGACCCAAGTGGCCGATCTGGCCAGCCGCGACTCCCGCCACATCGTCCAGATCATCGCGGAGGCACTGGAGGCGTGACGAAGCTCTCAGTCTCCGGAGGATGCCGGCAGACTTCCCGATTGTCCCGGCACTTAGGGATGCCGCGACCGCTTCGGCCCCCGGGACGACGGCGGTCCGCGCCCTTGACGACGTCTCGCTGTCCGTCGCCCGAGGCGAGATTTTCGGCGTCGTTGGCCAAAGCGGCGCCGGTAAGAGCACGCTGATCCGCACCGTCAATTCACTGGAGCGTCCCGATTCGGGAAGCGTCAGCGTCGACGGCCGCGAGATGACCACCCTGGCTGGCGCGGAGCTGCGCGAGGCGCGCCACAACATCGGCATGATCTTCCAGCCCTTCGGTCCTGCTGAGCGACGAGGCGACATCTGCGCTGGATCCTGAGACGACTGCACAGATTCTTGATCTCATTCGGAACCCGAGCAACGACCTGGGACTGACCGTTCTGCTCATCACCCATGAGTTGGATGTCGTCAAGCGGATTTGCGACTCAGCGGCCGTCATGAGCGGAGGGCGGATCCTGGAGCAGGGGCCGCCGCCGTCGCCGATCTCCGCTCCCAGGGACTCTTCGTGGAGGTAGTCAAGTGATCGACCGCAATGACCCCTATTTCTGGTCGGACCTGCTGGACACGCTCCTCAAGAGCTCCGGCGAGACGTTCTACACCGTGGGCCTGAGCCTGCTGTTCACGGTCGTCTTCGGCCTGGCCGCCGGCGTCCTGCTCGTGACTACCGAGCCCGGCGGCCTGCTGGCGAAGCTCTTCGGCAGCCGTGCCCTGGGGTTCTTCGTCAACCGTGTCCTGGACTTTGTGGTCAACATTGGCAGGTCCGTCCCGTTCATCATCCTCATGATCCTGCTCATTCCTTTCACGCGCCTGTTGGTCGGGTCCTTTATCGGACCGACGGCGGCCATAGTCCCGCTGACCATCGCTGGCATTCCCTTCTTCGCCCGGCTCGTGGAGATCGGCATCCGCGAAGTGCCGGTGGGAAGCTGCTGGCGTCCAAGGGACTCATCGAAGTCAGCGCCAACCCGATCACGCTCAAGGATGTCAAAGCCAACCCGAAGAACTTCCAGTTCACTGAGATCGAAAACGCCAGCCTGTCGCAGGCCCTCAATGACAAGGACGCGGCAATCGTGACTCTGGCATTTGCCCTTCCCGCCGGCCTGAGCGCCGACAAGCAGCTGCTGGTCGAGGGCAAGGACAGCGCTTACTACAACGTCCTGGCCGTAAAGGCCGAGATGAAGGACGATCCGCGCGTGCAGAATCTGTACAAGATCCTAACCTCGCAGGACATGAAGGATTTCATTCAGACCAAGTTCAAGGGCCTGGTGATCCCGGCCAGCTGACCGGTATCTGACGGCAGGCGGCCGCCAGGGCGTCCCTGTGCTCGTCCAGCCAGGCGAGCCGGCGGTCCTCCAGACGGATCTTCTCGTGGTCGTTGTCGGACAGGGTTTCACCGTCCCGGGCCCGGCTGCGCCGCCCCAGACCACGCTTCAGTCGTTTCGCCTCCAGCAGCAGCGGCAGCGCCTCCATCTCGGCCGCCGTGGGCCGTGTCTCCCGGCTGTAGGCGGCGAGCAGTTCTGTGACCCGGTCGAGGTCGAGGGCCACCTTGTGGTCGGCATCTCCGAGGCGGGTGTAGACCTTGCCGACGTCGTGCATGGCGACGGCGAGATCGAGCACCCGCACGTCCGGGTGGGCGCTGTCGAAGTCCAGGACCCCCACCACCTGGTCGCCGTCGAAGACGAGGCTGCCGCGCCGGGCGCCACCGTGCACAACTGCCCGGGGCAGGTCCGGCAACAAACCGGTCAATCGCTCGACGACGTGCGCGGTCCGGGTCCGCAACGCCGGCTCCAACTCCCGTTCGTCGACCCGGGTGCGTAACTCCCTGAGCACGGTCGGCTCGCCCACCACCGCAGGCTGGTCGGCAACGATTCGGTGGTACCGGGCGAGCGTCCGGCCCAGCTCCCGGACGTGCACCGGAGAGCCGTCGTCGAACGGCTCGCCCTCGACGCCGCGGGTAGCGATCCACAACCGGCCGGAGAGCTCAACGTGATCGACGCCGGTGCTGGTCGGGACCACTTCCGGAGCCGGGAACCCCCTGTTCCGAAGCAGCCGCATCAGGCGCAATTGGCCGACGAGCTCGTCAAGCGGCTTGGACCGGTAGGAGCGGCGCAGGTAATGGAGGCCATCCGCGGCGTCCACGCGTAAGTGCTCGTTCTTGCCTCCTGTCACCAGGCTCACCGAGGTCCAGCCGCCCAGCGGCCACAGGCCGGCGAGCTCGGCCAGCGGGAGCTCCTGCCCGGCACGGTCCAAGAGCATGCCCGCCTGTGGCGTCATGCCCCCGCCCGCCCCTCTGCCACGCGGTCGAACTCGTCCCGGTACAGCCTGAACTCGGCGTTCCCGCCGTCCCGCCAGTCTGCCTCCCCGTTCTTGACCTCGCGGTTGAGGCTGTGGAGGATGTAGCGCGCCCAGTGGAAGCGCAGGTTTCCTAGCAGGTCGCCGCGCGTCGCTTCCCGGTAGGCGCCGAGGAACGCAGCGCAGGGCTGGTCGGCCCGCGTGATGTCACCAGTGGCCGCGTACACGCCCTGGCGCAACCTGTGCAGGAACTCGGCCACATCACGCGCGGGGTCGGCCGGCGCGCTGCGGTCCAGGTCTATGACCGTCACGACGTCCTCGGTCAGGAAGACGTGGATCGGCCGGTACTGCCCGTGGCTCTGGACCAGGACGCCGTCCACAGTGTCGCGGCTCAGCGCGTCCAGGCGTTCGAGCAGGCCCAGGGCCGGGTCGACGTAGTCGGTGTGGTCGGCGGCCACCTTGGCCAGGCGCTTGGCCATGCTGATCAGCTCTCCTGTCACGAGGAGGGACTGGGGGGAGCCGATCCGAAGGTCCGCGCCGTGCAGGTAGGCCAACCACGACCCGGCGCGGGCGGATGCCGCAGCGAGGTCCGGACCGTCGCCGCCGAGCAGTTGCGAGAGGGGGCGGCCCGGCGCTCCGCGGCACAGCAGGACCTTTTCCTGCCCGTACCACGCCAGCGGTTCGACGGCCTGGTATGGGGAGCCGGGTCCCAGCCCGGCGGTGCGCAGGGCCCGCAACTTCGCGTACACCGCGGGACCGTCCTCGAAGGGGAACAGCTTGGCGAACACGGGGGCACCACCGTCGAGTTCAATCTGTACGGTCGCGGCGCCGGTGCCGTCGAGTTGGATCACCCGCGTGGTCCACGTTCCGCCGCCGGCCGGTACGTCCGCGCCCAAGTGCGGCCGGACGTACCGGTCGAGGAACGCCGGGGTGCGCACCCGTTCGGCACGATTTATCTGTTGCTCCTTCACCTGATGGCTCTGGGTGCGGGTCTGGGTGCGGTTCATGCGTCCTCCGTCATGGGGAAAGGGTTGTCGGCGAGCCAGCGCACGCGGGCGCACTCGCGCTCCAGCAGCAGCGCGAACTTGGCGGCATCCTTGGGCTGCCGCGGGACAACTCGCCTGCTTGGTCAGCAGGTTGCCGCACTTCTTGGCGATGACGATCAGCCGATGGGCTTGGAAGAGCTCGGGCATGGCCGCCAGATCCGCTTCCGCCAGCGGGGCCTGGCTGCGGTAGTAGTGGAGGAAGGCCCTGCAGCGGTCCCGGTCGATGCCGACCCCGGAGCGGCCGAACGACCTCACCGCATAGGCCACATCCAGGCCCAGCAGATCCTGCGCGGACCGGTCGAAGTCAAGCACTGCGGTCAGCCGGCCCCCGTCGACCAGCACGGCGGACTGGCCGTACGACCCGTGGATCACGAGGGAGGTCAGCTCCTCCTGGCGTTTCCCGAGCCCGACATTCAACCGCGCCATCCCGTCGGACAGATAGTGGGCGTCCTTACGCAGCGCCGGTCGGGCATCAGTAGCCAGCAGCGGCGCCACGACGTCGACCGCGGCGTGCAGGTTCTCCTGCCCCGCCTGTCCCAGGGAGGCCAGACCCGGGGAGCGCTCCCGGTCGCCCGGCAACGCCAGTTCGGAGACGATGGCGTGGTAGCGGGCAAATCCCCGGGCCACCGTCATCAGTTGCGTGGCGTCGCCGGGATCGTAGGCGCGTCCCGGCATGAGGCGCATGACCATGTGCAGGACGCCCTCGACCTGCACCAGGATCGCGCCGTCGCGGGTGCGCTGAACGGGCGGTGCTGGGTAGCCGTGCCCGCGCAGGTGGTCGATGAGGGCGCACTCGAACTCCGCCCCCGCCACCGTCTTCAGATTGTGCGAGCGGCGCAGCACAAACTCTCCGGCATCCGTGCGGACGAACCAGCTGATGTTGGAGGTGCCCTGGTTGGCGCGGCGCCACGCGCGCCAACGGCCGAGGTCGTAGGCGTTCTCCAGTACCGGAAACAGTGCCGGCTCGTCGACCGCCGCCACCGGCAGCCTGCCGCCCTGACGTTCCACCGGGCCTAGCAGCAACTGCCGATCGGGCGCAACGGCGGCCGTATCCGGGATGGCCGCGAGGACGCCGCCGGTGGATCCGGTGGTGATGACCGCGCCGTCGCTCGGCGCAGGCTGGGTACTGGGCTCGGTCATGTTCTGGTCACTTTCGGGTGGGTGGCGGCCAGGTCTGATCCGACGTCGAGAGGAGGGGCAGCGTGGCGCCCGTAGCCGGCGGCGCCGCCGTTCAGAGACGCCTGCGGGGCGGTGATCCCCTGCAGAAGACACATCTCGGTGTAGAGGCCGCCAGCCGCGATGAGCCGGCGGTGTGTACCGCGCTCCACGATCTGCCCCGCGTCCAGGACGACGATCTCGTCCGCGGCCATCGCGGCCGCCATCCGGTGCGTGATGATCACGGTCGTTCGTCCCGAGGTGACCTGCCGAAGTGCGCGCATTACCGCGTCCTCGGACCGGGCGTCCAAACCGGTCGTCGGCTCGTCGAGCACGAGGACCGGGCAGCCCTGCAGGACTGCGCGGGCCAGCGCCAGCCGCTGTCGTTGCCCGCCGGACAGCGTCGCTCCGCGCTCGGCCAGGATCGTCTCGTAGCCGTCCGGCAGCGCCTCCACGAAGTCGTGGGCCTGGGCGGCGCGGGCGGCGTTCTCGACCTCGTCCGCGGAGGCGCCGGGACGCGCATATGCGATGTTCTCCCGCACGGACGCCCTGAATAACAGGGCATCCTGCGTGACCAGCCCGACCTGGGTGTGCAGGCTCTCGCCGGTCAGATCGCGAAGATCCGTGTCGTCCAGCAGGACCCGGCCGCTAGTGGGGTCCTGCAGCCGGCACAGCAGGGCGGCGATGGTCGACTTCCCGGCCCCCGTGGGCCCGACGACCGCGAGGGTGGTGCCCACGGGCACAGTCAGGTTGACGTCCCGCAGGACAGGGTGGTCCGAAAAGTAGGCGAACCCGACTCCGTCGAGGCTCAGGCTCTCCTGCGGTGGGCCGGCCGCGCGGGCACCAGGTTTGTCCTGCACCTCCGGTCGGCGATGCAGGGTGTCAGCGATGCGGGCCGCGCGGACGCCGGCGCGGGTCAGCTGGGCGGGCAGCTTGGACAGCGCCCGGGTAGGGCCGAAGAAGTCACGCAGGTACGACGTGAAGATCACCAGGTCGCCCGGGGTGAGGGCACCCGCCAGCACACGCTGGGCCCCGAGCCAGATGAGACCCGTGGTAGCCACGGCCACCACGGCGTCCACCGCGGCCCCGAAGGCGGTGCTCGTGCGCGCGGAGCGCAGCACAGCCGCGACCGAGGCGTCGGAGCGGCCGCGGAAGCGCCGGGACTCGTGTTCCTCCCGCCCGGTTGCCTTCACCAGCTTGACCGCCACCAACGATTCCTGCGCCATCGCCGCCAGGTCGCCCTCGATTTCCCGGGAGTTCTCCTCCACCGCCCGGATGCGGGCGCGGAAGCTGGTGACCGTCAGCAGGAGCAGGGGCAGCACCAGCAGCAGTGCCACGCTGAGCTGCCAGTCCAGGACCAGCAGCACCCCCGCCATGCCGGCCAGCGTGAGCACGTTCGTCGCGGCGTCGACGAACGTCACAGTGAGTAGCCCGCGCACCTTGTCGACGTCTCCGGTCAGGCGCGTGGTCAGTTCACCGGTCGGCGTCCTCTCGTGGTACCCAAGGGACAGCCGCTGCAGATGGTCGTACAGTTGAGTGCGGATATCGGCGGCCGCGCGCTCGCCGACCACGGTCAGGATGTAGCTCCGTGCGGCCCCGATCAGGGAGTCCAGGACGGCGATGCCGGCCAGCGCGGCGACGACGAGGACGAGGACCAACTGCACGTCTTCAGGGGGTACGCCGCTGCTGGGCAGCAGCACTTCGTCGAAGAGATACTTCAACGGCCACGGCTTGAGCAGTGCAACACCTGCGCCGGCGACGGCCAGCAGCCCGGCCAGCACGCAGCCGGCCCACTGCGGCCGCAGGAACGGCCCGAAGGTCCGCAGGATCATGCGGGCGCTCATGACCGGCACGGAAGAAGCGCCTGATGGTTGCGGAGCTGGCGCGGCGTCGAGACGCGTCTTCCGGGTGCCGGATCCGCTCACCGGTCCCCGCCTCCCGCCGCGGCCTCCACGGCCGCCTCCCAGGCGTCGAGCCATTCCGGAACGAACGAAGTGTTGGTGACCGGGCGGACCACGAGGCGGTAGAAGAGGACTTCGGCGAAGGTGCGGGCCACGTACGCCGGGGCGGAACGGACGGCAGTGGCGTCGCCACCGCCGTCGGAGTAGCCGTCGAGGAACGACTCCACCCACGGCGCGGCCGCCCCCAGGTCCCCGTGCCGCGACGCGCCCATGGTCAGGGTCTGCCCTATGAAGTGACCAAGGTCCCGCGCGGCGGGGGCCCAGGCGGCCCGGTCGAAGTCGATGACCACGACGCGGTGTCGGTCCAAATGGATGTTCTTGGGCTGGAAGTCCCCGTGGGTCACCACCCGGGAGCCGCCGGCCCGGGCCAGTCCCTGCAAAGTCCCCTCTGTGAGCTCACCCAGTCGTTCGGCGTCCTGCGGCAGCAGCCCGGCCAGCGCTGCAGCGTATTCTGTGAGCTTCCGTCGTTCGAAATCCGCCGCCAGGTCGGGCACCTGCACGCCCCGGACGCCGTGCAGGCGGGCGAGCCAGCGACCGGCCCGCCCGGCCGCGGGTGCGGAGGGCCCCGGGTCACCGTCCAGCAGCGAGTGCAACGTGGTGGCCGGCGCCTCCTCCTGCGCGAGGAGCTGCCGGGTGGGGTCGAAGCCGTACGGCGCGGGGACCTGTAGCTCGGGACCGTCGAAGCCGGCATTGCGCAGGCTGCCCAGCAACCGCCACGCCTGCTCGCCGCCGCCTGCGCGGTAGCCCTTGCCGATCACTGCCAGCGGAGACGAGGGGCCTGTCCCGGAGTCGAGGGTGACCGTCCACCGGACCACCGGCCGGCTGCGGGAGGCATGCACGACCGAGCGTGTGAGCACCTGCGCCCGACTCTGTGGCAGGGCATCGAGGGGAGGCGGCGAGATGAGCAGCGACTGGGCGATCGCGAGCCGCTCTGCCCGCGAGGCACCGGCAGACGTGGCCGCGACGGCACCTGCGCCGGCGCTCACCCCCGTCACCTCACCGGGGCGCGGGCAGTCAGGTCGGCGAGCCGGGCCCGCCCCGCCTGCACCCCCCGCTCCGCCATGTCGTCGTCGATGTCGCCCACGCCGATGAGCAGGTGGAAGGACCGCGCCTCCGCGCGGACACGAACCAGCACGCCATGACCTGGTTCGGGCCCGGCGGGATCTCCCCATGCGGTTTCCTCGTCGCCGGCCAGGGCGACCCATACCCCCGTCCCGTGGTTACGGACGCCCCGCCAGCTGCGTCCTCCGCGTCGCTGCAGCTCTGCCACCCCGTGGCGGAGCAGCCGGTAGTAGTCCGGCGACAGGCACGTCTCGACCGTTATCCCCGGCGCCGCCGCGGGCAGGTCGTAGGCCACCAGCAGCCGGGGGCCCACGTCGTCCAGGACAATCCTCTTGCGGAGCCCGTGCAGCGGGCTGTCCTCCTGCACGTTCACCAGCTCCACCCGGACGGCCCGCTCCCCGCCGTGGATGGTGACCTCGAAACGGTCGTGGACGCCACCGCCGTCGGCGAGCCCGCCGGGGTGGTTGGCCGGGACGTCCATGTAGCTGTTCATCTCCTCCTGCCGGTTCCAGTCATCGGTGGGATTCCCGATCACCAGCACCCCGCCGTCCGGGCCGCGGCACGCCAGATAGACCAGACGCCCGCCGCAGGCCGGGGCCAGCACGGCGAAGAGGTGCTCGCTCCTCAGGACCAGCTCCTCCGTGCCGTCTTGGTCGATGTCGACCAGTTCGGCCCCGAGCGGGCGGGGGGTGCCGCCAAACCATCGGGCGGCGGCAGCCAACACGCAGGCGGCGCGCCCATGGCTCGCCACGGCCTTGGCCCAAGCGGCTGGCGGCCGCTCCGGCTGGTCCGTGTCGTGCCACGCCGTCTCATACCCCGAAGCCAGCAGGTGTTTCCAGGCCAACGCGGTCAGCCGCGGTTCGGCGCCCGCACTTTCCGCGTCGGCCACGGCGCTGCGGGCCCGGGCGAGGTACTCCTGATACGGGCGCCAGGCCTGGTCCCGATCCCAGCCCCGGTAGTCCTCCCCCGCGTGCCAGTCCTGGGCCAGCTCCACGAAAGTGCCGCGCTCGACCACCCGGATGCCGGGGACGCGTCGGCGCTGGCGGAGCCACGACGGCAGATCCACCGGTACCAGGTTCGGCTGGGTGGCCAGCCAGCGCAGGAAATCCTCGTACCGGCCGAGGGCACTGGAGTGCCAGGGGCCCACCCCGGCGCTCTTCTCCATGTCGTCGGCGTACAGCAGGACGGTGTCATCGCCGGGGGCGGTCGGGAGCTCGGCCGTTCGGGACAGGCTGCGCCAGTGCCTCCGGTCGTCCGGCGGAATCCAGTAGCGCAACCGGGTCGACATCGGCACGACCTGCAGGCCGCCGCCCCCCTCGATGCAGTACGGGCGCAGGGCGTCGGCCGGAGGAGGACTGTCCGGATCGGCCCCGTCGAAGTCCGCCCTGTCGCTCCCCGCGTAGGCGCCGTCGGTGGGATACAACAGCCGGTCGTCGAGCAGGACGTACCGATAGCCTCCGTTGGGCAGCGTCGGGTCAGTCAGCACCCCGGCCAAGCGATCGGTGTCCCACACTCGTTCGGGGACCCAACAGATCTCCAAGTCCTCCGGCGCGCACCCCAGGTGGCGCCGGTAGAGCCAGAACAGCTCGTACAGCTGTCGCCGGTTGAAGTCCGGGTCAAAGGCCGTGAGCACGTTCTCGGAGTAGGTTCCGCCGACGAGCGAGAGCAGGCCGACGTCGCGCAGCCGCCGGACGTCGGCGAGGAACCAGGGGTGGTGCCAGGCAACCGCTTCGACCATGGTCCCGGACAGGTGGAGGGCGACCGGCGTGCGGTACTTCTCGTGCAGCTTCAGCAGCGCCGCGTATCCGGTCACGATCGAGGTGAGGCCCTCCCGGTCCTTATAGCCGTCGGTGACCAGGTACTGATTGGCGTGGTGGACGAGTGCCAAGGGAAGCGGCGTCGGGCGCGGCCTCGACCTGGGCATTGGGATGCTGTGCGATGCCTCTTTCACGACGGCGTTCGGGCCAGCACGCGAGCGCACGGCCTCGTCGTAGAGGGCCGCGTACTCACGTCCGGGCGCCTGCCAGGAGAAGTCCGCCCCCATCGCCCGTTGCCGCAGCCGACGCCACTCAGGCACGCGCCGATAGACCGCGAGTGCGCTGTCCACGGCCGCCAGCATCGACGCGACGCGGCGCTGGACGAAGACGAAACCGAGCCCGTCGGCTGGATCCTCGGCGTAATCCTTCACCGTGTCCGCGAGACCACCGGTCCTGCGGACGACGGGGATGGTGCCGTACCGGAGGGCGATCAGCGGTGTCAGCCCGCAGGGCTCGAAGACGGACGGCGCAAGGAAGAGATCCGAGCCGGCATAGACCTGCCGGGCCAGGGATTCCTGCGAGGTAGGGTGGTACGCCACGTTGCCGGGGAGGCGTCGGGCCGCGGCCTGCAGCTCGCGTCGGTAGCGGGGTGCCCCCTCGCCCATCACCACCACCTGGGCTCCCCGGGCCACGATCTCATCCAGCGCCGAGGAAATCAGGCCGAACCCCTTCTGCGACACCAGCCGGGCAACCATGCCGAAGAGCGGACGGTCCGGCGCCCGCTCCAGGTTGCTGATTCGCTGCAGGACGTCCTTGTTCGCGAGTTTGCCGGCGACCAAGGAGAGGTCGTAGCGGGTGTCTATCCAAGGGTCCCGCTCGGGATCGAACTCCTCGTAGTCGACGCCGTTGAGAATGCCCCGGACGTTGTCCCCGCGAGCGCGCAGCAACTCGTCCAGCCCGGCCCCCTGGGCTGGAGTGAGGATCTCTTGCATGTAGTGGGGGCTAACGGTGCTGACTCGATCTGCGAAGGCGATGCCCCGCTCGAGCAGTGTTCCTGCCGGGGGTAGTCCAATCAATTGGTCGGTGGCGGCCCCGACCCGCCCCTGATAAGCGATGTTGTGGATCGTGAAGACAATCCCGGTACGCTCCAGCGCACGCCAGTGCGGTCCCTGCCGAGCCTCCTGGGCCACCAGCCCGCAGTGCCAGTCGTTGCAGTGGATGACGTGGGGACGCCACGCGTCCAGCGCCGCCAGCGTCGTGACGGCCTTCGAGAACAGCACGAACGGCATGACGTCGTCGTCCTGGTAGCTGTAGGGGACCTCCCGGTCAAACCACCCGGGAAGGCCGAGCGTGAAGACTTTCACTCCGCCCAGCGACGGCAACTGGCGGACCACGACGCGCTCGGTGACCGGGCCGAACGGTACATCAAAGGTCAGCACCGGGCTCCCGCCGAGCCCTCGATACCCCGGGATCACCAGGCGGACGTCGAAGCCGATCTCGGCCAGCCTCTTCGGCAGCGCGCCGCTGACGTCGGCCAGCCCGCCCACCTTGACGAACGGATACGCCTCCGCACTGACGAACAGCACGCGCCGGACGATCGGGAAACGCCCGGCGATCTCCGCCGGCTCGCAGAGGTTTCCGTGCCGGGTCCTGGCACCGACGGGCACCTGGCCTTTGTCGCGGAGGCTGCAGTCGAGTTGCCCGAGGTCGTCGACGTCGACCAGCCGCTCGGTCCGGGAAGACCGAAGCTCCATCGGCGGCGACAGGCAGTGGCCGCCAGCGAGCGCGGGGTCCGTAGCGGGGACCCGCACGTATTCGAATGGAGCCGAAATCTGCATTGTCCCACCTCACTCCAAGGCGCTGCCATCGTGCGTCAGCGTTTGTTGTGTGGAGCCAGTCTTGTCCCGCCCGAAGAGGGGTGTCAACATCTACCCGAAAGGTTGTGACTTTCGACGGGATGCAGCGAAGGGCTCGCTGTTGCCGGCATTGCCGCCGCCTGGTTGGCGCTTCCATGGCCCGCCCCGGACCATCCGGTTCGGGTGAGGCGCCGGCCGGCGAAGCGGCCCTATGGTCAGGACATGGGACTACTACACCACCGCCACGACGAGCCCGCAGGCGTGCGGTTTCAGATGCGCGAGAAACTGCTGTCCATCGGGGATGACTTCTGGATCGAAAACGACCAAGGCCAACGCGCTTACAAGGTCAATGGCAAGGCGCTCCGCGTCAGAGACACCTTCGTTCTGGAGGACGCCTCGGGAAACGAGGTGGCGAGCATCCAGGAGCGCAAACTCTCGGTCCGGGACAAGGTCGCCATCGAACGCGGCGGCGACACCGCCGCGACGGTCCACAAGGCGTTGATCGGGCTCCGGGATCGCTTCGCCATTGATGTGAAGGACGGCGCCGACATGAAGGCGCACGGCAACATCGTCGACCACGAGTACGAGATCGAGCGCGACGGCCGCACCGTCGCCACGATCTCGAAGAAGTGGTTCCGCGTGCGTGAGTCTTACGGCGTCGAAATCGCGGCGGGCGAGGACGTTCCGCTCATGCTTGCGATCACCGTCGCCATCGACTCGCTGACCTAGCCTGTTCAGGCACCATGGCGCCCAGGAAACGCACCCGATCCCCACTGGCCGCGACCCTGTGGGGCCTCTTCGGCTTCTTCACCGCGAGCGCGGTCTGCGGCGTTCTGGCCGCCAGCCTCCTGGTCCCCACCGTGGCCGCCGCCGGCGTCGCCGTCAAAGAATCGATCGTCCTGTTCAACAGCCTTCCCTCGGAACTGACCGTTGATCCGCCGTCGCAGTCGACCAGGGTACTCAGCGCCGACGGGAAACCGATCGCCACCTTCTATGCGGAGAACCGCGTGAAGGTCAGGCTCGACCAGATGTCCCACTACATCAAGGACGCAATCGTGGCGATCGAGGACCGCCGCTTCTACGAGCACGGCGGGATCGACCCCCAGGGGATTGTCCGGGCGCTGGTGTCCAATCTGCGCAACGGCGGCAGGCAGGGCGCCTCCACACTGACCCAGCAGTATGTCACCAACGTGCTCAATGAATCCCTGGTCTCGTCGGACCGGGGCGATCAAATTGTCCTCAACGGGCAGAAGACCATGGCCGACAAGATCCGCGAGATGAAGCTCGCCGTCGAACTGGAGAAGAAGTACACGAAGAACCAGATCCTCGAGGGCTACCTCAACATCGTGTTCTTCGCCCGGGACGCCTACGGCATTGAAGCCGCGTCCCGCTACTTCTTCAGCACCACCGCCATGGACCTCACCCTGCCGCAGGCTGCGCTGCTCGCCGGCCTCGTGAACAGCCCCAGTTTCTACAATCCCGACGTCCATCCGGAAAACGCCATCCTGCGCCGCAACCAGGTTCTCGACCGAATGCTCAGCTACGGCGCTATCTCCCAGGCCGAGCATGATGCCGCCGTCGCCGCCCCGGTGGATCTGAAGATCACCCCGGGCCGGCAGGGCTGCGCCGGCGCGGAGATGGCACCGTACTTCTGCGACTACGTTTCCCACCTCATCCTCAACAACCCGGCCTACGGCGTCGACGTGGCCGAGCGCGAGAGGAAGCTGTTCCGCGGCGGCCTGACCATCAGCACCACACTGGACAGCCGGCTGCAGCTGGCCGCGCAGGCGCAGGTCGATGCCACGGCCGGGGCCAACCCGGACAAATGGGGCGCGTCGTTGGTCTCGATCGCCCCCGGCACGGGCAAGATCCTGGCGATGGCGCAAAACACCGTGTTCCTCCCCGCACCCGGGAAATTCGATACCCAGCTGAACTTCAATGTCGATTCCAAGGACGCCAACGGCAATGACCTGAACGGCGCCGGCGGGTTCCAGCCCGGCTCCACCATGAAACCGTTCACGTTCGCGGAATGGCTCAACGAGGGCAAGTCCCTGGCCGCCATAGTCGACGCGTCCCGGCGCTCCTATCCGCTCGGGTTCCGCTGGAGATCAAGCTGCGGCAGGGTGCTCGGGGCCTACAGCACCAGCCAGAGGAGCCTCGGCGCGGCGGACGACCTCCAGAACAACGACGCCGGGTACTACCGCCGCATGCGCGTGGACTACGGGCTGTATAACTCCATCAATACCGCCACCTTCGCCGAGGCCGCGCAACTCGACTTCTGCGGCATCCAAAGGATGGTCGATGCCGCCGGGCTCCACAGCGGCGTGGACAACGCCCGGATGAACATGCACCAGCTGGGCAATCTGCTGGGCGCCATTGGGGTGGCGCCGCTCCATCTGGCCAACGCGTTTGCCACGTTCGCCAATGACGGCAAGTACTGCGCACCGATCGCCATTGTGGCCGTAACCGACGCCGCGGGGCGAAAGCTTCCGGCCGAGACCAGCGCCTGCCGTGATGCCTTCAAGCCCGAGGTCGCCCGCGGTGTGAACTCCGTGCTGCAGGACGTGCTGAAGCGCGGGTCCGGCGTCTACATCAAACCCAAGGTCCAAACCCGCTTCCCGGTCGCGGCCAAGACCGGCACCTCCAATACCAACGGCGCCACCTGGGTGGTGGGCTACACGAGCGGCATTGCGACCGCATCCTTCTTCGGGGACGCCCTGGAAGGCCAGAAACGGCCCGGCCAGAACATCACCATCAACGGCAAGTTCTACAAGGCCATCGACGGGTATATGCTCGCCGGCCCGCAATGGGCGAACTACATGCTGGAGGTCGCCGGATACTACCCCGCCGCGGCCTTCCCGACGCCGCCCGAGTCCATGACCCGGACGCCCGGGTCGGCGCCCTCCAGGACCCCGACGCCCTGCTTCCCCGGTGCTGACCGTGCGCTGTGTCGCTAACGCTGGCCCGAAATGGCCGGAATCCAAGCACGCACCCTATCCCAGCGGGCCCGGAGCCTCTATTCTCTTGCCATGAGAGACGGGGGCAAATTCCGGCGAGGGGAATCGCGCCACCGCGCGCGAGTGGCTCGTGAATACCGATAACACCCACCCTCCTGACAATTACGACGCCTTCCTGTCGAGGCTGGACGCCGCCACCACCAGCCTGAGCACCCGGGCCGGGTCGTTGGACAAGGCTCTGGCAGCCGTCTCGCTGCTCTTGGAACCTTATGAATCCGCCGTCCGGAAATGGGAACGACGGCGGCATTACGTCAGTGAGCAGCTCGCCGCGCACTCCGGGTCGCCGCAGTCCTATACCGCGCTGTGCGAGCTCCACATCGTGGCAGGAAAGATGGAATCGATGCTCCGCGGCCGTGTCGAGCGCATCAGGGAAAAGCTCGCGGTCATTCAAAGCCGTCGCGAGGCCATCGACAGGTCACTGTTGGAGCTTGAGCTGAGCAGAATTAAGCTGACGTCATCCCGGATGCTGTCACAGGACCGCGAAGAGTTGAGCGGCATCTTTTCTGAACTTGCCGGCTCCACCGTTGCCACCGGAGCCATTCCCGATATGGGGCTGCTGAGCGATCTCAAGGAAGCCCGCGAGGCAATCATCCTGGCCGAAGCGCTGATCGAAGTGAAGGGGTACTAATCATGGAAATTTCAAGGCGCGATCAGCCCCGCAAGGACACCGTCGCCCTTGTTCGTTGGTCAAAGCAACCGGGCGAACACCCCGTTGCCAAGTTCATCATGTCCAGTATTTTGGGATTGATCCTGTGCCTGTTCCTGATGATCTTCCTGTCCGGACTCAGAAGTTTCGGTGCCCTGGTTTTGTTTGCTTTCTGCTTCGCCGCGCTTCTCACGGTGCGCTCGGTCGCGGCCCAGAGAAGGTTCATGCGGGGGCTGACCAAGAGGATCAATGACGCCATCGCCGAAGTAACGAGCAGGCCTGGCGACCAACTGTCAGTCAGGCAATTTCGGCACATGGCCAAGAGCGGCGAGAAGCTTCCGCTCGTTGTCAGCGGCGTGCCCGGGTTGCACCTGCATGTTGCCCGGGCTTCAACGCTGGAGAAGAATGTCCCCGAGAAGTGGGTTGCGGTCTTCACCGTGGTCCCTCCGGAGAACGGGACCGCGAGTTTCGACCGCTTGGTGGCGGCGGCAATCAATGCCGGCCCCGGTACCACCAGCACCAGCGCCGCCTAGCCGCCGCCCACTCAGGCCACGCCGTTCGTCCAAGGGTTGGTTCAGAATCCCGATGGAATGTTGAACGGTGTGATGACGTCGATCTTTGACGGCTCGCCGGCGTCGCCGTCTGCCAGGGCGCCGTGGGCGTGCATGATGATGCGGCAACATCGCTGGATGTCCTGCTGAAGATCGTGGTGCAGCACGGCACTCATTGTTCCCTCGCGCAGGAGAGCGACGTTGTCCGGGACGAGGTCGTGGCCGATGAACACGTCCGGCTTTCGGCCGGCGGCCTCGAAGGCTTCGCTGATGCCGGCGTTGCCGCCGCCGATCGAGTAAACGGCGCGGAGGTCCTCATGGGCTGCCAGGGCATCGCCGACCAGGCGCCGGGCGGTCTGGTCCAGCCCGTCGCTGGCGGGCAGATACAGGACAGTCCGTCCGGGGTCCATCGCCCGCATGGCGGCGCGGAAACCCATTTCCCGTTCCTCCTCGCCGCGGAAGAAATCGTTGCTGACCGTCACGGCCACTGTTCCGGGCGCGGTTCCCATCCACTGGTGGATCAGGTAGGCGGCCGTCGCCCCGGCGGACCTGTTGTCCATGCCCACGTACGCGGCCCGGTGGCTGGCCGGCAGGTCGGTGACCAGGGTAACCACCGGAATCCCTTCCTGGGCCAGGCGGTCGACGGCGGCAGTGATGGACGGCACGTCCGGCGCCTTGAGGATGACGCCGTGGCTGCCGCGCTTGGCAATCCTGTCCAGTTCCGCCACACAGTCATCCGCGTTCCATTGCTCGTGCAGGTGGAAGCGGGCCCGGAACACTGCCGGCCGCATGAGCGGCAGGACAGCTTCCAGCGCGTGTTTCACCGACGACGTGAACCGTGCGGGAGCGTCGGCGACGACGTCCACCATGAACCTGCGCCCGGTCAGCTCCAGCTGCAGACGCTGGGCCTCCAGGTCCTTGATGGCCTGGCGTACCTGGCCAACGGTGCTCTGCCGTACGCCCGGGCGGTCATGGAGGACGCGGTCCACGGTGGCGTCACTGACCCCGGCCTGGCGGGCGATTTCCCTGACGGAATACGGATGGGCCATGAGACTCCCCCTACGGCGCGTGCTGATGTTTTTTTGATGGGTTTAGGCGTGGAAAAGACTCTGCCACGGGTCCAAGCTGGAATGCAAGGGGCCAACGATGAAAGGAACCTCCCATGAGCGAGACCGAGTCCAGGGACGACCGTCAGGCATGTTCATCCTGCCGCCTGTGCGAAAGGAAGGGCGATGCGCCTGTACTGACCATCAGCAGGCTCCCGCAGCCGGCGGCAGGCGCGGGCGGACCGGCAATGAAGGGTTAGGCAGATGATGGTTTTCTGATGGATTTTTGCATTGTGCCGACTGGACCCGACGGGGGAAGCTGGGAAGCACGAGCACAAACAACAACCCAAGAATCGATGTTTCGCGATGTTTCAAGGAGGAAACGCCATGACCACCACCGCCAACACCCACACCCTGGGCGCAAACGGACCGCAATGGTTCGATGAGAACAACTGCAAGCTCGAAGACTTTGTCGCCGTGGTCAGCCAGGAAACCAGGCTCGAAGACTACGCGTACGCCGACGCCGTCGAACAGAACGTCCTGATCTATGGAAGCCGCCTTCGCAGCTATGTGGACACCCCGGAAGAGCGGGCCGATGTTCAGGCCGAACTCATCCGTGCCCTCAGCACGGGCCCGGGCATCGTGGTCTTCAAGGGCGCCTTCGTTGACACCGCCGTCGTCGACCGTGCCACGGAAGCATTCAACGAGATCATCGCCGAGCAGAAGGCATCCGGTGCCGTAGCGGGAGACCACTTCGCCAAGCCCGGCGCCAACGACCGCGTCTGGGGCGCCCTGGACAAGTTTGCCGTCCGGGAACCCGAAGTCTTCGCCGACTACTACTCCAACGACATCCTTGCCCTCATCTCCGAGGCGTGGCTGGGCCCGAACTACCAGGTCACCTCGCAGGTCAACGTCGTCAACCCCGGCGGCGCCGCCCAGACCGCCCACCGCGACTACCACCTCGGCTTCATGTCCGCCGCCGCAGGCTGCACGCTACCCGGCCCACGTCCACCTGCTCTCCCCCGCGCTCACCCTGCAGGGAGCGGTGGCGCACTGCGACATGCCGGTGGAGTCCGGGCCCACCCTTTACCTTCCGCACTCCCACAAGTACGACGCCGGCTACCTCGCCTTCCACAACCCGGAGTTCACCCGCTACTTCGAGGACAACTACGTCCAGCTGCCGCTGGAAAAGGGCGACGCCGTCTTCTTCAACCCGGCCCTGTTCCACGGCGCGGGCCACAACAAGTCCACGGACATCCGCCGCATGGCCAACCTGCTGCAGGTCTCGTCCGCGTTCGGCCGCGCCATGGAGTCGGTGGACCGCGCCGCCATGTCACGGGCCCTGTATCCGACGCTGCGGCAGCTCAAGGCCGGCGGCGCCAGCGAGCGGTACCTGCGCAATGTCATCGCCGCGTCCGCCGAGGGCTACGGCTTCCCCACCAACCTGGACCGGGACCAGCCCGTCGGAGGAATCGCCCCCGAATCCCAGGCCGAACTGATCTGGCGCAGCCTGGAAGAGGACGCCACCGAAGACGCCGTCGCCCGCGAACTGGAAGCGGCCAGCCGGCGCCGCCTGACCGACGGCCGGTAAGCGAACGTGACCTCGCAGAACAAGCTGAACATCGCGTTGTGTGGATCCGGCCGCATCGGCCGGGTCCACGCCGCGAACATCGCCGCCCACCCGGGCCTGAACCTGTCCTGGGTCGCCGACCCCGTGGTCGACAGCGCCCGCGAAGTCGCCACGCTGTATGGCGCCCGGGCCACCGGATCCACCGACGACGTCTTCGCCGATGCGTCCCTGGACGCCGTCCTGATCTGTTCGCCGACGCCGACGCACATCGACCTCATCCGGGCCGCCGTCGGCCGGGGCCTTGCGGTCCTGTGCGAAAAACCGATCGATCTGGACATTGACCGGGTGCGGAGCTGCCTGGCGGACCTGGCCGGCAACACCGCCGCGGTGATGATGGGCTTCAACCGGCGCTTCGATCCGGCCTTCGCCGCCGTCCGCAAGCGGGTCGCAGCAGGGCAAATCGGACGGCTCGAGCAGCTGACCATCACCAGCCGGGACCCCGCCCCCGCGCCCGCCGCCTATATCGCCGCCTCCGGAGGAATCTTCCGGGACATGAGCATCCACGACCTGGACATGGCCCGGTTCTTCATTCCCGACGTCGTCGAGGTCACCGCGCACGGCGCGAACGTCTTCAGCGATTACATCGCCGAGGCCGGCGATTTCGACTCCGCCGTCATTACCCTGCGCGGGCGGAACGGGGAACTGGTCAGCATCACGAACTCCCGGCACAGCGCCTACGGCTACGACCAGCGGCTGGAAGCCTTCGGCAGCCAGGGCATGCTGCGCGCGGACAACATTTCACCCACCACGGTCCGCGGCTTCGGCGCGCTTGCCGTCGAGACGGCCGACCCGTACGAGCCGTTCTTCCTGGAGCGCTACGCCGCAGCCTACCGGCACGAGCTGGACCACTTTGTCGACGCCATCCGCACCGGCATCCCCTGCTCCCCTGGGTTTGAGGACGGCATGGCTGCCCTCGTCCTTGCCGACGCCGCAGCCGAGTCGGCCGCAACAGGAAAAACCGTCAGCGTCGAAGGAGCATTGCACAAGTGACAGGACTACTGCAGGACACCATCGTGCTAATAAGTGGCGGCACGCACGGACTCGGCGCCGGGATCGCGCGGCAGGCCGCCGCGGAGGGCGCCGCCGGCATCGCCGTCACGGGTCGTTCCGTGGATGCCGGCAAGAAGGTCGCCCAAGATCTGAGCGAGCTCGGCGTTCCCTCCATCTTCCTTCAGGCGGATCTCGCCGACACTGCGCAGGCCAGCAGCACCGTGACCAGGACCATCGAACACTTCGGCCGGCTCGACGCCGTCGTCAACGCCGCCGGGCTGACCACCCGCGGCAGCATGACCGACACCACGCCCGAACTGTTCGACCAGCACATCGCGGTTAACCTCAAGGCGCCCTTCTTCATCATGTCCGAAACCATCCGGCACCTGAAGGAACGCGGGGCGGGCGGCAACATCGTCAACATCATCACGATGTCCGAGCACGCAGGCCAGCCGTACCTGGCACCCTACGTCGCGTCCAAAGCCGGCCTCGCAGGGCTGACCCGCAACGCCGCGCATGCCCACCGCTGGGACAAAATCAGGATCAACGGCGTCAACATCGGCTGGACCGCGACCGAAGGCGAAGACCTCATCCAGCGCCGGTTCCACGGCGCCGGTGATGATTGGCTCGACAAGGCCAATGCGTCTGTCCCCATGGGCAAACTCGGTCAGGTCGACGAAATCGCCGAATTCGTGGTCTTCCTACTGTCCACAAGAAGCGGAGTGGTGACCGGATCCGTGATCGACTGGGACCAGAACGTCATCGGCGGCTCGGACTGAGCCTGCGCCGGCGTTCCGAAGGCAAGCGCTTGACCCCGGGCCGGGTGGGCGCCGGGTTGCGTGGACCCTCGGGCACCGGCAGTCGTCACAAGGCGTCTGCCAGATCCTCGTTGACCTCGTCACGATCGAAGGCAGTGGGATCCAGCGTGTCGCCCGGCAGCATTCCCAGCCACTCCCGGTACTCCTTGTGGTCCTCATGGCGTGGATCGTTGACGGCCTGGACGATGTTCGCCCAACCCCACGTGCCGCCGCTGTCCTCCGCCGGCGCGGCACCGCGCCCGGCGGTGCACCGCGGGAGCTGCCCGCCGTCGTCGGACGCCAGAATTTTCTCCAGCTTGATGGCGTGCACCCAGTTGTCGCCGAAGTCGTACGTGTAGGTCATGCTGTTGCCCTCGGCCGGGAGCAGTTCGCCGACAGTCGCCGTCGCTTCGTCACGGGAAGCGTCGCCGTAGAAGTCTTCCTCGCCGTCCGGGTTCACCGGCGCATACGCGGGGCCGCGGAATCCCCCGGTCCGGAACTCGTGCAGATGGTAATCGAACCAGCCGAACAGCGCCTGGATCACCGCGTGCAGCTGCGGCAGCGGCATGCCGGCAGGAACCAGGACACGCCGCCAGATGGGCGGTTTCGACCCGTTGAGCATGATTTTGAGCTGCAGGATCGGCGTTTCAACCTGCTCTGCCGCCGTCGCTGCCGGCTCCGTCACGGCCGGCTCCGGAGCTGCCATCTCCGGAGCTGACGGGGCGAACAGAATCGGCTCCGCGTCCGGATCTTCGGGGCCTTCCTCGAGCCCCAGTGCTTCCAGCAGCCGGTCGTCGTCGAAAACGTCCGCCACGCAGCGAATGAGCGCCGGCGGCACCCGGATATGCGTGTCGATAGTCAGGAGCCCCAGCTCCGCGAGCGCTTCCAGGCGCCCCATGGCCATGCTGGTCAGGAGCTCTGTCATCGCCTTTTCCGTTGCTGGCGCGTGCTGGGTGGAGGCCAGCACGCGTTCCAGCGACGGAGGATCCGCCGTTGCGGCCGCGATCAGAATCGACGTCTGGAGTCCGGCGAGGATTCTTTCCCAGGGCTGTTCCGGGTCGAACCCGAGCACAGCCTGCTCCAGGAAGCACATGGTGAAGAGGGAGAACTCGTCCAGCCGCTCCGAGTCGCTGCCGGTCAGGAAACCGGTCGAATCCGGGAACGGCACCACCTTCGTCGACTTGATCTCAATCAGCTCGGCGGCCTCCAGCGCGTTCCAGAGCTGGCTCAGTAGCGGCACCTCATACATGCTCCGGACCGTGGGCACGTCATCTGCCTGCCCGGCGGTGCCCTGCGGCGTCGAACGTGTCTGCTTGGGGCCACCCCTGACGGCAACCCCGACGCAGGCAGCCGCCGCTTCAATGTCCCGCAGGCGGAGCGCACCGGTTGCCGTGACGGGGCGGCCGTCGCCTATCCACTGCAGCAGCGCGGTGGCCCGCCGGATCAGCGGCAGGCCGGACAATGCCTCCAAGGCCTCTTGTTCGGAAACGTAGGGCACGTCGATCAAGCCGGGTTCGTCGTCGTCCTCGGCGATGTCGTCGAAGAAGTCCATGACGCCGGCCAGCTGTTCTGCGGAGCCGCTCCATCGGCCGGTGTCGGACAGGAAACCGACGTAGGCGTGAACAGCGGTAACGACGAAGACGGCGTTCTCGACGTCGGCCATCCCGACGGCGGAAGGGTCGGCGGAATCGCCTGCCGTGGCAGCGACTTCCTCGGCGATCGCGATCGCCAAGGGAACTTGCTCGAATTCTGTCACCTCCGCCGCGGCGGTACTGTCCATGTAGCGGCCCAAGACGTTTTCGACCGTCTTCAAGCATCCCAACGCGATAGAGGCCGCGCCGGGTGAGCCGTCGTCGAACCACTGGACGAAAGCCGGCGTGAGCGCGTCCAGGGCCCGGCCGACGCGGAACGTGCTCAGGGAAACGGATCCAGACGCCGGGGAACCGGCGCCGCTCTTCCCCGCGGTGCCCTTGCCCTTGTGCCGGTTCCTGCCGTTCTTGCTCATGGTGCCCCTGCCTGATCGCGAACCTGGTGTTACGTCGACGGTACTGACCCTTCGGACGGCACGCCAGTTCTTGCGCGCTCTTGCCCCGTTGCACCGACGAACTGCGCCGGGTATCGGGGCTGCGCCGGGTATCGCGAACTTCTCTGGGGTATCAGGTCTTTTCCGTGGCCGGAATACGGGCCCAAGGTTTTCTTAGGTTCTGTGAGGATCATGGGCGATATTCCACAGACCCGGTGTCTACGGTCATGTTCAACCTCGGACGTCCAGACTAATGAGCGAGAGAGGCCCTGCAGATGCTCGTATCCCAAATCTCGGCCGACGGAATGAATGTCGCTTCTGAGCGCAGGGGCAGGCAAAGAAGCGGACGCCTGCGCCACATGGCGTTTGCCGTGGTGCTGGCGGCAGGCGGGGTCGGAGCGATGAGCGGCACGGCACAGGCAGCCCCCGATCACGACGGGCCCCGCTACGTGGCGGGCGCCCCTGGCAGCGGCGACGAGTACTTCCCCTACGCCGGCAACGGCGGGTACGACGTCCTGCACTACGACCTCGCCCTCCGCTACGCGCCGCCGTCGGACGCCACGGTGCTCGCAGGCCGCCTCAGCGGCGTCGCGACCGTCACACTCCGCGCGACGCAGGACCTGCAGTCCCTCAACTTCGACCTGCGCGGCCTCGACGTCACGTCGGTCCGGGTCGACGGCAAGGCCGTGAAGCACGGGAAGTCGCAGGGCAACAACCGTGCCGAGTGGTCACAGCAGCAGGACGACGCGAACCGCATCTGGGAACTCACCGTCGGGCTGCAGCCGAAGCTGAAGGCGGGACAGACGACGACGATCGTCATTGAGTACGGCGGGATCACCGGACGGCCGCTCGACACCACGGGGGCCCTCTACGGGTGGGTCACCACCGCTGACGGCGCGATGGTCGTCAACGAGCCCGAGGGCGCGGCGACCTGGTACCCCGTGAACGACGACCCTGAAGACAAGGCAACCTACACGTTCCGCATCACCGTGCCGGCCGGCAAGACGGCCGTGGCGAACGGGCTGCCCGTCGGCCGCCCGGCGACCAAGGCCGGGTGGACGACATGGACCTGGAAGGCCTCGGACCCGATGGCCAGCTACCTGTCGACGGCGAGCGTCGGCGACTTTGCCTTGTCCCGCGACGTGGGTCCGCACGGGCTGCCGATCATCAACGCGATCGACGCGGGCGTGACGGGCGCGGCACTGGCGGAGACCAAGGCGTCACTCGCGCTGCAGCCCAAGATGATCACCTTCCTGGAGGGCCGGTTCGGGCGGTACCCGTTCGAGTCGTTCGGCGCGATTGTCGACGACGACACGGTCGACTATGCGCTGGAGACGCAGACGCGGCCGGTGTACTCGGAGGTCGCGGACGAATACACGGTGGTGCACGAACTGGGGCACCAGTGGTTCGGCAACTCGGTGAGCCCGTCTGACTGGAAGGACATCTGGCTGAACGAGGGCTGGGCGACGTACGTCGAGTGGCTGTGGGCCGAGCACCAAGGTACGGCGACGATGCCGGAGCAGTTCGCGGACGCGGTGGCCTACCTCGACGCGAACAACCGCTGGGCGCTCAACATTGCAGACCCGGGTCGCGACAACCTGTTCGTGGGTCAGGTCTATGTCCGCGGTGCGGCTGCTCTCCACGCGTTGCGCGCGAAGATCGGCGACGCGGCGTTCTTCGCGGGCGCCCGGCTGTGGCTGACCCGATTCAACGACTCGACGGCGACGACGGAAGACTTCGAGGCCGTGATGGAAAAGGCCTCGGGTCAGCAGCTCGACGCGTTCTTCGACGACTGGCTGCGTGAGGGCGACCGCCCGGCGATGCCGCAACTCTCAGTGCAGGAAAATTCAGTGGCGAAAAATCCCGTGACGGATGGAACGGCCCGGCACCCGGTTTCCCCCGACGCGTCGAGGAGGAGGTAGTAGTTTCCTCTTCCCTTGGCCGCCCTCCAGGGGGATGATCGGTTTCAGGTGAGGGCGGTTCCCGGCGGGGAGGTGTCAGATGTCCCGGAATCTGGTGGTGTGTCTGGATGGGACCGGTGGCCAGTTGCGCGCCAAGGGCAACACCAACGTCCTTTTGCTGTACAAGCTCCTCGATCACTCCGATCCCACCCAACAGATCGCTTACTACGACCCTGGCGTCGGCACGTTCGCCTCTGCGGGCGCGTGGACTCCGCTCGCTAGATCAATCTCGCGGATAGGCGGCCTTGCCTTCGGGTGGGGTCTGCGGCAGAACCTGGGGCAGGCCTACACATGGCTGATGCAGAACTGGGAACCCGGCGATCAGGTCTTCATCTTCGGGTTCAGCCGTGGCGCCTACACGGCTCGTGCCTTGGTGGGGATTCTTCGCGCCATCGGTGTGATGCGTCCAGGCTCGGAGAACCTCGTTCCGTATGTGGTCGCCACTTACGCCCGCCGAGGCGGTGAAGCGAAGCTGGACTGGGACGAAGTGCACCTCACTTCGGAAGTGTTCGGGCGGCACGTCGACGGCAAATCGACGGTGCCGGTGAAGTACCTGGGCGTATGGGATACCGTCAAGGCCGCCGGGTTCCTCCGATGGGAGATCCGCTGGCCGTATACCCGCGAACTCCCCAACGCCCAGCGAATCCGCCACGCGGTGTCGATCAACGAGAAACGGGCCCCCTTCAAGGAGTCCCTGGTCGACGCCCGCACGGACGGATCCCTGGAAGAGGTTTGGTTCGCCGGCGTGCACAGCGATGTCGGAGGGACCTTCACCGACAAGCCACCCGCCGGCCAGGCAACCCACCCGGGCAGGAAGACTCCTGCTCCCCGGCTGTCGACCATCGCCTTGAAGTGGATCATCGAGGGCGGCATTGCGGAGGGTTTGCGGGTTCGACCCCGTGCCGTCGCGGCCGCCTGCGCGGTCACAGCTGCTGATGCGACCGCGCAGCTGCACCGCCGCGGCCGGGCCTGGGTGCTCCTCGGTACGCGCAACAGGAAGGTCCCCGACGGCGCCTCTGTCCACGCAAGCGTGAACACCCGGGCCGTGGCCGACCCAACGTTCAAGGCACCGGCCAACGTAGCCTGGGTCGATCCGGACTGGGTCGGGCCACCACTGTTACCTGCGTCGGCTCGGGCTGAGCAGTGACTGCCGCGAAGAGGGACCGGCCCGAACCCGCCCTACCGGCCCGGCGGCTGCTTCGTGCGTATGCGTTCGATCCGATGTCGACCCGTCTTTCCGGCAGGTTTCTCACCATCAACATCCCGTTCGAAACAGACCTTAGGCCTGGGCCGGCCGGTCGGCTCCTGCAGGTCGTCGATTATGACGTGGCTCGTGACCTCTGGTATTTGCCGGTTGACCTGAACGACGCCGCCATCCTCGCTCAACGGGGTATGCAGCCCGCGGAAAACGACCCCCGAACCCATCAGCAAGTCGTCTATGCCGTGGCGATGAGTGTGATCGAACGATTCGAACGATTCGGCGGCCGCCGCTTCCGCTGGCGTGGCGACGACAAACTCCGCCTCGTCCCGCATGCGTTCGAGGGACGCAACGCCTACTTCGACAAGGATCGGCGAGCCGTCCTCTTCGGCTACTTCCGTGCCGACTTGAGGGACCCTGGCGCCAACCTGCCGGGCCAGATGATGTTCACCTGCCTGTCCGTTGACGTGGTCGCACATGAAGTCACCCACGCGATCGTGCACCGCATGCGCAAGTACTTTTCAGAACCTACCCACCCTGACGTGCTGGCATGGCATGAGGCAATCGCCGACCTCGTTGCGCTGTTCAACCACTTCGGCTTCCCCGAAGTCGTCTCTGAAGCCGTAGAGAAATCGGAAGGGACACTTGAGAAGGGGTCGGCACTCTTGGATCTCGCAAGCGAGTTTGGCGAGTCCACCGGCCGTGGCGCAGCACTGAGGTCCGCGATCGGATCCCCCCGCACCCCGGACGCGTTCCTGAAAGCGGTCGAACCACATGATCGGGGGGCGTGCTTCGTCGCCGCCGTCTTCGACGCGTTCATTGACACCTACAAGTCGCAGATCGCCGATCTCCGGCGAATCGCCAGTGCGGGCACCGGCGTCCTCCCGCCGGGGGCGCTCCCAACAGACCTGGTCAAACGCGTCACCGCCGCGGCGGCGATGAATGCCGACAGGTTCCTGGAAATGGTGGTCCGGGCGTTCGAATACCTCCCCGTCGTCGACGTGACCTTCGGTGATGTCGTCCGGGCGATCGTCACCGCTGACCAAGGGCTCTACCCCGATGACGTCGCACACCTCAGGGCAATTCTTGTCGAGGCATTCCGTCGACGCGGAATCTACCCGCCAGGAGTGACCTCCCTCGCCGACGAGTCCCTCGTCTGGTCCAAACCGCCGCTGGACATGAACCTGCGGAGTGGGGTCAATGCCATCGACCTAGCACCCCTCATCCTGGAAGCAACCCTCGACCTTGACACCGGCAGCACCGTCTATTTCACCGACGACGCTGACACCACTCCCTCCTCCGGGGAAGCTGCCCCCGGTCAGGCGGTCCCTGACCAGTTGAGCTCACAGCCCGGTAGCAAACATCTTCGGGACCTCATTCACAACTGGGGTGTGGAACACGCCTACGAACTTGGCTTGGACAAAGCCGCAGGGAAGATCGAGATGGTCAGCGCCCGAGTCGTCTACTTCCGGGCCTCCGACGGGCAACCCCGACCGATCGTCGCCATCCAGTTCGCCCAACGTCGAGACGACCTGGAAGATCAGCGAACCGACGAGGCCGGTGCACAGATCCCACGATCTCAACGCGCAGCGATTCGCGCCGGCACAACCGTCATCGCCCGCGTGGACGGCCGGGTCGAATTCCTCGTCACCAAACCGTTGCCACTTTCGGACCGCGCGAAACTCGACGATCTCTCATGGGACCTCAAAGAGTGCGCCCTCGCGTTCGACAAGGCCGGCACCGAACGCCTGGGGTCGATCCGCGACTGGATGGGCGACGTCGAAGACATGGATGCGCTCTCGGCATGGACCGTCGAACCCGCAACACTCCGGCTGTCTTTCGCGCGCCTGCACGCCGGCCAGGACGGAGCCTGAGAATGCCGGCACCCTCAGTCACCGTCCGCATGTACGACGTCGGCTTCGGCGACGCCTTCCTGACCACCGTCAAACAGGACGATCAGGCCTGGCGGTTGCTGGTGGACTGCGGCGTCCACAGCCAGGGCAAGGCGCGGCCCCTCCTCGACGTCGTCCATGCGATCATCTCCGACCTCACCGAGGCGGCCGAACCAGGAACACCACCCACCCTCGATGTGGTCGTGGCAACTCACCACCACGCCGACCACATCACCGGATTCGCCTACGACGATTGGGAAAAGGTCCGTGTCGGCGAAGTCTGGGTCTCGTTCGTCGAAGACGAATCCGACGACGATGCCAAGATTCTGAAGAACGGGCTCGCCCGCGCAGCAAGAAGCTTGAACACCCTGATCGGCCGTGCGGCCGCTGCGCTGAACGACGAAGCACGAACCCTGGCTCTCGGGCTTGCCGGCGCTCTGGCCCTGAACTCGCTCGGAAACGAAGACGCCATGGACCGTCTGCTCGGACGCAACGGCAAACACTTCCTCAACGTCCCGAAGGTCCGCTACCTCCCGGACAAGTTCGCCCAGCTCAACGTCATCCGCACATCAGTACCAGGCGTCAATGTGCATGTCCTCGGACCGTCACGTGACCCTGATCAGCTCAAACGGATGAACCCTCCCGCGTCGGCCCGCTGGCTCGCCATGCAACAGGCCTTGGACGCCGAACCCGCCAGCGACTCCGCTGGCGACCAGACGCCGGCCAAGCCCCTCTTCGACGGGATCTACAGTGTCACGCCCGACGAAGTGAGTCGCGACATCGGAATCGAACTCGTCAGCACTCTGGCAACGCTTAACCTCACGACGCTCCTCGACGACGCGAGCGAACTTCTGGCAGCGGCATCCATCCTCGAGCGCTCCGTCAACAACACCAGCGTCTTCTTCGTTCTGGACGTCGATGGCACCAGACTCGTCTTCGTAGGCGACTCACAACAAGGCGCCTGGGACCATGTCCTTCAAGACCCCGCAGCTCGCGCCCTCGTCTCAGACCCTGCCTTCTACAAGATCGGCCACCACGGCTCCCACAACGCCACACCGCGGGATTACATCACCAACGCCATCGGCAATCACGGAACCTACGCGATGCTCCCGTACGGGAAAGTCGAGCAATGGGGCGACATCCCCAACGAGAATCTGCTGGCCGCATTCACCACCATGAACGCCCACATCGTCAGGGCTGATGCCCCAGTCGCCGACGCCCGAGTTCACGTCGGACCCGACAACCTCTGGTGCGAGATCACATTCCCCGCGAATTGAATGACGCCAGACACCGGGGACGGCCCGCGTCCCGGCGCGACGGAGAAGGACGGCGCCGAGCTCGAGGAGGCCAGGATGCGGAGCCGGGGATTCTTGCCGTTGACGAACACCGCGCCGGCCCGGACCAGCGCTACGAGCTGGGGCGCGTTGACCGCGTCAGAGGGCTACAGTTGGCGCCATGCGAAAACTCATCGTCCAGCAGTGGGTCACCGTCGACAACATCGCCGCGGAGGAGGACGGCGGCCTCAGCTTCGTGTCAGGGGAGCCCTTTTCCGAGACGGACACCAGTGCGTTCAAGGCAAGCGTGATGGGGTTCATCGACTCGGTCGACACGATGATTCTCGGCGCGAATACCTACGCCCAGTCCAAGGATTACTGGCCGTACGCCGACGAACAGGGCGAGTACGGCGAGAAGCTCAACAACCTCACCAAGTTCGTCGCCTCGTCGAAGCTGGATGACGCCCCCTGGGGCGACTTTCCCGCCGCGACCGTGACGCGCGACCCGGCCGCCACCATCCGGGAGCTCAAGGAGCAGAGCGGCAAGGACATCTGGCTGTGGGGAAGCTTGAAACTCATGCACTCCCTGCTGGACGCCGGCGTCGTCGACGAAGTCCGGATGCTGGTCTGCCCGGTGTCACGCGGCAAGGGAACGCGCATTTTCGAGGATCGGCAGGACCTGTTGCTGCTCGAGGCCACTTCGTTCGAAAACGGCGTGGTACTTCTGCGCTACGAGATCAAGAAATAGGCGGAAGTCCGCATTCGATTCTTCCTGGTCAATAGCCGCCCCGAGGCCGCCCCGGCAACAGTAACCCCGAGAGCCGATCCGGGGCAGTCCCATTCCATCATTATTGTCAGTGCCACCTCATATGCTTTGAGTGTGAAGAGCAACGCAGCGTGGAGTGCGGAGAGCAGGGAGGCCCTGGCGGCCGTCGCCGCGTCCGCTGCCGCGCTGGCTGCCGTCACCGGCGCCGGCGCGGACCGCCCCGATTCGTCCAGCACCGCTCCGTCCGGCGCCGATGCCCTGCGTGATGCTGATCCGTTGCGGGATCTGGCGGACGGTTGCCTGGACGGGCTCGCCGAGCTCGCCCGGCTGGAGGCCCGGACCGCCGCGCTGAAGGTTCAGCTGGCCGCCGATTACGCCCGGGCGGCCAGGTTCCTGGCGCCGCCGGCGGCGTCCCCGCAGGAACAAACGGCACAGGAGATGGCCCTGGTCGCCGAGGTCGCCTGTGTCCTGACCGTCAGCGAACGCACCGCCGCAGCCCTGCTGTCCGACTCCCGGGCATTGACGACGGCGCTGCCGCTGACCCTGGCCGCGCTGCGGGCCGGGACGATCTCCTGGCAGCACGCCCGGATCATCGTCGACGAAACCTCCTCCCTGGATCCGGCCGGGGCGGCCGGGCTGGAGGCGCACTTCCTGGACCCCGACGCGCCGAACCCCGCCCGCGGCTGCCCGGCCGGGGACCTCGTTCCGTCCCGGTTCCGGGCCAAGGCCCGCGCCTGGCGGGAACGCCACCACCCGGTCAGCATCGAGGAACGCCACACCACAAGCGCCGCGGACCGGCGGGTCGAGTTCGTCCCGGACCGGGACGGCATGGCCTGGCTCTCCGCGCACCTGCCGGCCGACACCGCCGCGGGGATCTGGGCACGGACCACCGCCGCCGCCCGCGCCCTCCAGGGCCCGGAGGAGGCCCGGACCCTCGGCCCAGCTCCGCGCCGACATCACCGCCACCTGGCTCCTCACCAGCGGAATCCCCGACGGCGGACGGCCACCGGCGGACGGCGGGCGGCCGGCGGCGGAACCGGCCTGGCCGGGGCGGGTGCGGGGGTGTGCCGTCGCCGCGGGCGCAGGTCCTGGTCACCGTCCCGGTCCTGTCGCTGCTGGGCGCCACCGACGAACCGGCCGTCCTGGACGGGTACGGGCCGATCCCGCCGTCGATGGCCCGCCGCCTGATCGCCGACGGCGCCGACTCCTTCCACCGCGTCCTGACCGACCCCCGCGACGGCGCCCCGCTGGAAATCGGACGGACCAGCTACCGTGTCACGAAGGCCCAGCGTCACTGGCTCCGGCTCCGCGACGGCCGGTGCCCGTTCCCGGGCTGCGGCAACCACTCGCTGGACAACGAGGCAGACCACCTCCTGGCCTGGGCCGACGGCGGCACCACCGGCATCTCCAACCTGGGCCAGCCCTGCCCCAAGCACCACCGGCTGAAACACGGCTCCGCCTGGCAACCAAGCGGGGCCAGCAGGGACCACCCGCCGGGCTGGACCTCCCCGTCAGGACGGCACTACCCGAGCGAACAGCAGGACTGGGAACCACCCCACTGGCCGGACCACATCCCGGCCACGGACACCGGCCCGGACACAGGCCCGGACCATGGCCTGCCCGCGGATCCGGGACATCCTCCGGACCCGGCGCTCACCGGGTACCTGGCTTAGAACCCGGCCGGGACACCGAACCGGAACAGCCCCCGGACCCCTTCCCGGACTGGCACCACTTCACGGCCGCGACACCACTTCCCTGCCGCTGACACGGACGATCCCGGCTGGCCGGCGCCCCTCGACGACCCATTCCCGGAAAGTCTTCTGCTCCTATGCGTGTGAGCGACTACTTGCAGGCCGTAACAGCGCCGATATCCAGCCGGAGCCCGCGTCACTCCCCCAAGGATGGGCGCAGGTCACGGGAAATCGACTCGAGCAGCCGGACGTTGAAATCCACGCCAAGCTGATTGGGGACGGTGACGAGCACGGTGTCCGCTGCGGCCACGGCCGCATCCCGGGCGAGCTCCTCAACCAGGCGGCCGGGTTCACCGATGTAGCTGCGCCCAAAGCGGGCCAGCCCGCCGTCGAGGTAGCCCACCTGATCCCGGGCATCGGCCTGCGCCCGCAGCCCGAAGTACCGCCGCGATTCGTCGTCGATCAGCGGAATAATGCTGCGCGATACGGACACCCGGGGCGTGTGCGCGTGGCCGGCCGCTGCCCAGGCCTCCCGGAATCCGGCGATCTGCTCGGCCTGCAACTCATCGAAGGGAACCCCGGTGTCCTCCGTCAGCAGGGTCGAGGACATGAGGTTCATGCCCTGCTGCCCCGCCCAGCGGGCGCTGGCACGGTTTCCGGCACCCCACCAGATCCGCTCAGGAAGCGTCGGGGACAGCGGCTGAAGCGGGACCAGCCCGCTGTGCCCGCTCACCTGCGGGTTGCCCCTGGCCATGCCCGCGCCGGAGATGGCGCTCCGGAAGCGCTCCGTGTGGCGGCGGGCCATGTCGGCGTCGGACTCGCCCTCGGCCGGGACATGCCCGAAGGCCTCGTAGCCGGCCAGCACCGACTCGGGCGAACCGCGGCTGACCCCCAACTGCAGGCGGCCGCCGCTGATGAGGTCGACGGCGGCGGCCTCCTCGGCCATGTACAGCGGGTTCTCGTACCGCATGTCGATGACTCCGGTGCCGATCTCGATCCGAGAGGTGCGGGCGGCAATCGCCGCGAGGAGCGGGAACGGCGAGGCCTGCTGCTCGGCAAAGTGATGAACCCGGAAGAACGCCCCGTCGACGCCGACTTCCTCCGCGGCCACGGCCAGCTCAATCGCCTGCAGGAGCGCGTCCCGGGCGGAACGCACGCGCGACCCCGGGACGTCGCGCCAGTGGCCGAAGGACAGAAATCCGATCCGTTTCATAAGTTCTCACACCATCTCATGAGAGCTCAGGCGTTCCGGAAGCGGGCCCGGCAATGTTTCCAACGTCGATTGTTGGCAAGCCGCCCCATCCGCGCAGGAACTTCGCCACGGCCTCACCTCCACGAAGCCATTCGCCAGGGTCACTGCCAATCAGGCACGTACCGGGGTTTGCCGAGACCAATGTGTCCACCACCGCCGCGTCGCCACGAGTGGCCGCCTCAAAGCTGTCTGTCGAGCGCCGCGCGATCCTCGAACACTTCAGTCACTGTCCGCGTTGCCCCCTCGTGAATATGCGTGGGCAGAACCTACGGCCACCTCGACAGTGCTCACTTCCGAGCATCCAAATCGACGCCGTCAGCGCATAGCCCTGCACCCCGAAACGGTGCAGGGCTATCCCGTCTTCGCGAAGACGTTCTTTTCGACCTGCCACCGCATCAGGCGCGGGTAGACCCAGAATGTGTAGATGTCCAGCGTGATGATGCTCAGGATCAGCCATTTGATCGACAGTCCGAAGATGACCTGCGGCAGAGCGAGGGTGCTGGGGTCGATCGCACTGACGTGCTGCTGCCGCATCGATGGAGTCGCTTCTACCTATCCAGTTTCTGACCTGGATATGGCTGTGGTTCACCACCACCACATCGATTCCGGCCGCGGTCAGGTTCCTCCCCCCTGCCACCTGCAGGGGGCAACTCGAGGTCTTCAACGAGCATCTTCAGCCTGTACGACTCCTGCTCGGGAAAGTGAGCTACGCGGTGCTAGTTCTCCTCGTTCGAGATCAGACGTCACCTCAACACCGCCAAGGCGACCTCAAGGTCCAGGTCACCAGCCTGCCGCCCGCAGACCCTGTCCGTCACACCCTTGCAGGACTACGATTTTGCCTGTTGACCAAGCACACGGTGACCAGCACAGGCGGGGGCAGACGCAGAGTGAGGAAAACGCTGTGACCGGAGGGACGAGGCTGAGCGGACCGCACTGGCGGCGAGTGGTGGCGGCCCTGGCCAACAACAACGACGTGCGGACCGCCTACGCGCAAATCGTGCTGGGCGCCAAGCTCCCCGACGTGGTTGCTGATGTGAATGACCGACGGCGACACCGGGCCGTCATCGCCGCCCTGCTTGAGTCAGGGCTCGTCGAACGGAATGCTGACAACGAACTGGAGGCGTCTGAGGTGATCTTCCGAGACCTGCTCACGGAGCCACCCCGGAGGCAGGCGCAGATCGGGTTGGCTCGCTTCATGCGCTCGGGCAGGATCGAGAGGTATCCAGCCAACATGGCGGAACGGCGGGAGCTCCTGGCCTGGATTGTCAGCGAAGCCATCGAGCCGGGCGAACACCTAACGGAAAAGCAGGTAAATGAACGGCTCCTCAGTTATACCGATGATGTCGTTATGCTGCGCCGCTACATGATCGACTTCGGACTATTGGAACGGACGCCCTCCGGCTCCTCCTACTCGCGGCACGACGAAACATAGGCTTGGACCTTGGCGTTCTCATAGCGTCGAAACCTGCGCCAGGCGCCACCTCAACGCAGACGGGACGCAGTGTTTTCTTGTGCCACCGCGAGTATTGAAAGGGCGGCAAACTTTGCTGCCCGCCCAAAAGAGTGAACTAAAAGGACTGTGAGGTCGGAACTTTGTTGGGCGAATTCTCTCAATGATGGATCGTGCTGAGAGTGCTCCGGCCCCAATCAGGCGACTATGCACTGGGCTCGACGCCAGAAACCTGTCTCCGGCCGCCCGAATCCAGGCCTTAGTTGAAGCAGCCCCTCGCAGATCAGAAGCATCCTTCCGCCTGCAAGGCCGATGATGCTAAGACCGCCAAGGGTACGGGCATACGGGTTTTCGATTTCATTATTGAGCGTTCCCAGTGTCTGACCCTTGTCAGTAGGTGAGAAACTCAACAACTGTCGGCGCCTCGTTCGTCCCAGTGACATAACACTCAACATTCACGGATGCCGTTGCGTTGTAAGCATTGGTGACGTCTGCCTCAACCTTCAGGAACCACTGGTCATTTTGGATCCGCTCCGCAAGGAGGCCGAGGACCCAGTGCGGCTTGTATCCGTATCGGAACTCTTGATCTCCGCGTTCGTTGCACGCGGCCATCGCATAAGTAACGGTCAAACCCGTACTGAGTGCGGCTTCCTTCTCGGCTGGCGCCTTCTCGACCTGTTTCGTATCTGGCGACTGAGCGGCGTCCACTGCTGCGTCTTCTTGGTCACCGTCAAGTTGATTGTGTCGCCCTTGGTGACGGACATTCCTGCAGACGGGGTGTGGTTGACTACAGTCCAATTCGAATCAAGAATGACAGTCTTTCCGCTGTCAGACGTAACTTCAGCTATTAGCCCAGCCTTCTTCAGTTCGGCGTTCACTTCCTGGAGGTTCTGGCCGGAGTAGTCTGCCAGGACAATAGCGGCAGCAGGTAGGGCAGAAGCGGGAGCGGAAGCGGCGGTTACGACGGGTGCGGAAGCCGTAGCCACTTCCGGTGCGGAGCCACCACGGGCGGAGTTGGTGGCTATGCCGACGATGATCACGACGGCGGTGACGATGAGCGCGACCCGTTTGTGGTTGTCGTACCCTTCAAGGCCTCGGCCCTGGCTGTCGGTCCGCTTGTTCGCGAGCGTCAAGATCAGGTCGACGAGTGACCAAATTCCCAGACCGCCAAACGTGACGAGCTTGAGGACTCCGGAGCGGTTCTTGCCGAGGTAAAAATGGTCAGCGCCGAAGACACCGAGTAGCAGTGCCAGCAGCCAGGTGACAAGGAACGACTTATGCCCCGACTTGAGCTGACTCGGGGCGAACACCGGTGGGTAGGCTGCAGTGCTGGGAGTTTGGGTCATGAAAGTCCCTTTCTCGGACACCCTATTGAGGCACGCCTGCGGAGGCGCGGAGATAATGCGGTGATTGGCGTCCACGGAGGGAAATCCAGTTCCGGCACAAACGACAGTGGCGTTATGCGCAGGCAGAGTAGAACGGTCGGTTGCCCCGGCAGTGCCAGGGCATGTTGCCCATGTTTCGGATGTTACACACGGCGTATGACATCACAACGAATCCGTGCGTAGATTACGCAAACGGAGACCGCATGGAGTCTGCGCAATTTCCACGAAGATCAGTTCGGCTAGCGATCCGATTCCACGGCGGCGTCCTTCTGGAACCCCCGTTGACCGGCCCGCCAAGTGACGATGTCCAATGCCGTCAGTGGAACATCTTCTCGCCTGGAGTGATGGCCGCCTGAGCCTGCTGACGGTCCAGCTCATCGGCCGGGCGGACAGGGGCACCTACCCTGCCATCGCCGAGACGCGGACCCGGTTCACTATCCAACGGCTGTTAGTTCAGCTCATCCGCACGAAAAATTTCGCGGCCTGAAACATGGCGCCAGATCACGTGGTCGAGCCTTCTCGGTTGAGTTGGGTAGCATTCCGCAACTCGCCTTATGAGCTCAGCAGTCTGCTCGACAGTGAGCGGCTTCCCCTCCAGGCCTGCATGCTCTTTCACGAAGCGAACAACCATCCGGTCAGGCTTCACCGACTGGAAGCCGCAAAGAATAAGAAAGTAATTGAACGTGACACCAGAGGACTGGCTGGGCAAGTCCAACCAGACGTTCTTCAGCGCAGCCAAGTTCTCATCTTTGGCGTACGCGGCGTGCAGTTCATCTCGAGTCGTGATGCCAAGTTTTG
>CAWEPM010000007.1:0-270120 GCA_963810895.1 uncultured Actinomycetota bacterium | reverse complement strand
AAGCTGTGCACGCCGCGTCGAACAAAGTCATTGAGCTCTGCGAACACGGCGAGTCCGGCGGTCCGGACGAAGAGGGCTGGACCAAGCGGGCCCAGTAGCGCCGGCGCCCTAACGTCGGTGCCGCCATGCCGGCGCCGGCCACAGGCAGGTCGCATACAGCCGACTGGCCGCGGCCGCGGGCAGGGCGCGGGTAGGCCACGGGCCGCGTTGGCGGAGTAGGACATGATCCCGGAAAGGCCGCGTTCCCCTTGGGGGCCGCGGCCTTTCCGCTGTCCGGATCCGTGCCGATCCGTGGGACATGCTCAGCGGTCGTGCCCAGGGATGGGCATGGTGGTGTTATGTCCAGTGGCCGGGGCCGGGACTGGGCATGTCCCGTGGGGGTGGTGCGGTGCTGGGTGGGACATGCTCAGCGGTCGTGCCCAGGGATGGGCATGGTGGTGTTATGTCCAGTGGCCGGGGCCGGGACTGGGCATGTCCCGTGGCCCCGGCGCGGGCACGCGTGTGCCTAGGGCGAGGCCACCCCCGCAGGGACTGCTGCCGCGCCGTCGGGCGTCTGGTCCAGGCTGGGCTCGAGCCGGACAATGACTGCCTTCGAGATCGGGGTGTTGCTGCCCTCGGCCGTGTGGTTGAGCGGGACGAGCACGTTGGCCTCGGGGTAGTAGGCGGCCGCGCAGCCGCGTGCCGTGGGGTACGACACCACGCGGAACTTGCGGACCACACGCTCCTCGCCGTCCTCGTGCACGCCGCGGATGTCCACGTACTGCCCGTCGGCAAGGCCGAGTTCGGCGATGTCGTCCGGGTTCACGAACACCACATGGCGGCCCTTCTTGATGCCCCGGTAGCGGTCGTTGTGCGAGTAGATCGTGGTGTTGAACTGATCATGGGAGCGCATGCTCTGCAGGATCAGGGTGCCTTCCGGCCGGTCGACATGTTCGAGGTCGTTGACCGTCAGCACGGCCTTGCCGGTGGGCGTGGGGAACGTGCGGGAGTCGCGGGGGCCGTTCGCGAGGACAAAGCCGCCATCCTGCCGGATCCGTTGGTTGTAGTCCTTGCAGCCGCCCACGACCCGCGAAATGTGGTCGCGGATGAGGTCGTAGTTCTTTTCAAAGCCGTCCCAGTCGGCCTTGATCTTGTCGCCGACCAGGAGTTTACCCAGCCGGCTCACGATGGCCGGCTCCGAGAGCAGGTGATGCGACACCGGCTCCACGCTTCCCCAGGACGGATGCACGGCGCAGACAGTGTCTTCCACGGACACGAACTGGGGCCCGGATTCCTGGATGTCAATCTCGGTCCGGCCCATCGTGGGGAGGATCAATGCCTCGCGGCCGATCACGGTGTGCGACCGGTTCAGCTTGGTCGAGATCTGGACCGTCATCTCCGTGTTTTCCATCGCGGCCTCGGCGGCATTCGTGTCCGAGATGGCCGCCACAAGGTTTCCGCCCAGGGCGACGAAGACCTTGATCTCGCCGGCGCGCATCTGGTTGATGGTTTCGACGGCGTCCGTGCCGTGCTCGCGGGGCGGCTCGAAGTCGAACTCCTTGCCGAGGGCTTCCATGAAGGACTGCGGCATCTGCTCCCAGATACCCATGGTGCGGTCGCCCTGCACATTGCTGTGACCGCGGATGGGGGAGGCGCCGGCGCCCGGCTTGCCGATATTGCCGCGGAGCAGCAGGAGGTTGATGATCTCCTTGATGGTGGCCACGCCCTTCTTCTGCTGCGTGATGCCCATGGCCCAGGTGATGATGACTTTCTCGGCCTTGAGGTAGCGGGCGGCGAGCTCGTCGATGTCCTCGCTGCGCAGGCCGGTGGCTTCCAGCACGGCGCGCTCATCCAGCCGGGCCAGGTGCGCCTTGAGCTCCTCGAGTCCCTCGCAGTGTTCGGCCAGGAACGCGTGATCCAGGACGGTCCCCGGGTTCTTCGCCTCGGCGTCGAGGACCCGCTTGGAGACGGCCTGCAGCAGCGCCATGTCCCCGCCGATCCGGATCTGCAGGAACTGGTCCGCGATCTGGACGCCGTGGCCGATGACTCCGTTGACCTGCTGCGGGTTCTTGTACCGGCGCAGCCCGGCCTCGGGAAGCGGATTGACGGCCACGATCTCGCCGCCGTTGTGCTTGCAGCTCTCAAGCTCGGTCATCATCCGGGGGTGGTTGGTGCCCGGGTTCTGGCCCATGACGATGATCAGGTCCGCGTTGGCGTAGTCGTCGAAGCTGACGGTCGCCTTGCCGATGCCGATGGTCTGGCCCATGGCCCAGCCGGAGGATTCGTGACACATGTTGGAGCAGTCCGGCAGATTGTTGGTGCCGTAGCCGCGGACCAGCAGCTGGTACAGGAAGGCCGCCTCGTTGGACGTCCGGCCGCTCGTGTAGAACGCCGCCTGGTCGGGGGAGTCCAGCCCCTTGAGCTTGTCGGCGACAAGCCGGAGCGCTTCGTCCCAGCTGACCGGCTTGTAGTGGTCTTCTCCGGCCGGCTTGTAGACCGGCTCCGTGAGCCTGCCCTGCATGCCGAGCCAGTACTCGGACCGTTTGCGCAGTTCGCTGACGGAATTCTCGGCCCAGAAACTTCCGGGAACCACCACCGGGGTCGCTTCCCAGGTGACGGCCTTCGCCCCGTTCTCGCAGAACTCGAACGCCTTGCGGTGGTGCGGGTCCGGCCACGCGCAGCTCGGGCAGTCGAAGCCGTCCTTCTGGTTCATGGCCATGACAGTCTTACGGGTCCGATTCAGCCCCATCTGCTCGATGGCCGGCTTCATGGAGTGGTACACGCCCGGGACTCCGGCGGCCCAGCTCTTCGGCCCGCTCTCGACAACAAGCTCTTTCTCGGACGGTTCCTCGACCTGAGGAGTCTTGCGAGTCACGTGAACTTCCCTTCTGCAACCGCCGCCCGGACAGGACGGCACGCGGATGTGCCACTATGCACCCTACCGTCAGGCCTATCAGCTTGATCGGAGCGCCGCAAGCGATCCGCGGCCGGTGCCGTCCCGGCGCCGTCCCGGTGCCGTCCGTGCCGTATCCCGGAACCGCCCTCACGAGAGCTGAGGAGTCGCTGTACGCCGGCTGTAAGTAGCAAGCGGCCAAAAGTCGGGTCCTGCAGGCGTAGCCGTTACCCGTTTGTTATCTGCCGGCGGCCCGTCGGCGCAGTACTGCCCGCGTAGGCTACCTTGCCGCCGTCGATCCCGGGCGAGTATCCCAAAGCGTCGGCGCGCGTACCCACAGCGCGTGATCCGGGTGGCCGGAAGCCCCGGAAATCATCGTGACTGCGGTCCGGATCGTAAGTTACTCACCGGTCCCAGTTTTCCCCAAGGAATCACCTAGCACTCTTGCACCATCACTCACTCTAAGAGGCAGGTGTGCAATGAATTTGTTCACATGCAGGAAGGCCGACGGCCAAAGACGTGTCTTTAGTCGGCCAACCCGCGCAGTTGCCGCAGGGACAGCGATGACCCTGCTCAGTTTCATCGGACTCACCACAACGGCGCTTGGCGCCAACGCCGCGCCGGCACCCGTCGGCGCAGGCTTCACCGTCACCGCGGCCGACCTGGCCTACATCCTCAAGCAGATCAAGATCGCCGAGGCGCACGTCGCCAACACGACGTCGGCCACCGGCCCCTGCGGGGCGCTCATCGGAACAGGCCCCAATCAGATTCCCGACGCCCTCACCTCGTACGGCCTCCGTACGGTTGACGGCTCCTGCAACAACCTGCTCGCCGGCCGCGAAACCTACGGCGCCGCCGACCAGGTTTTTCCGCGTTTAACGACGCCGTCGTTCAGCAACGCGGAGTCGGTCCCGGCGGGTTTCGGCCCTGCCGGTCCGTCCTCCTACCAGCAGAAGTCGGGCAATGTGTTCGACTCCCAGCCCCGCCAAATCAGCAACCTGATCGTGGACCAGACATCCACTAATCCCGCCGCTGTGGCCGCTGCCGGGTTCCCGGTCCGAACCCAAGGCAATCCCGGGCTGTTCCCTTGCACCACCGATCCTGATCCCTTGGCGACTCCGCCGGTCGTGGCTGCGCCGGCCGGCTGTGTCCCCACGGGAAACACGCTGTTCATTCCCAACGTCACCACCGACGTCGGACTCTCCCCGCCGTACAACTCCTTGTTCACCCTGTTCGGGCAGTTCTTCGACCACGGCGTGGACCAGACGGTCAAGGGCGGCGGAACGGTGTTCGTGCCGCTCAAGGCCGACGACCCGCTGATCACCGTGGGCCCCGACGGCAAGGCGGGCACGGGCGACGAGGTTGCCCCCAACAGCCCCAATGCGTTCATGGTCCTCACCCGGGCACAGAACCAGCCCGGCCCGGACGGCGTCCTGGGCACTGCGGATGACGTGCAGGAAGCTGCCAACACGGACTCGCCCTACGTTGACCAGTCCCAGACGTACACGTCCCACCCCTCCCACCAGGTGTTCCTGCGGGAGTACATCAACAACGCCGCCGGCAGGCCGGTCGCAACCGGCAAGCTGCTCGGCGGTCCCGCCGGCCCCACCGCCGGCGGCATGGCCACGTGGGCGGACGTGAAGGCTCAGGCCGCGATTTTCCTGGGCCTCAGGCTCGAGGACAAGGATGTCACCAACATCCCGATGATCGCCGCGGATCCGTACGGCAAGTTCATCCCCGGCCCCGCACGCGGACTGCCGCAGTACGTCACCCTGACCGGACTGGTCGAGGGCAACACGGCAACTCCCGTTCCGGTGCCGGCGAATGTGCGGCACTTCGACACCCCGTTCCTGACCGACATCGCGCACAACGCCGATCCGTCGCCGCAGGACACGGACAACAACCCTGCCACCCCGCCGGTCGCGCCCACTGCGGACGGTGACACCACGGCCTCGGCAGATTTCGCGAACCAGCCCGCCGGGACCTACGACGACGAGATGCTCAACGCGCACTTCTGTGCCGGTGATGGTCGCGTCAATGAGAACATCGGCCTGACCACCATCCACCAGGTGTTCCACTCGGAGCACGACCGCCTCGTGGCGGACATCCAGAACACCCTCACCAACGACACTTCAACCACCGGCGTTGCCGCGCTGGCCGAGTGGAAGCTGGCTGCGGGCGCCAACGGGTGGAACGGCGAGCGCCTGTTCCAGGCGGCCCGGTTCGTCACCGAAATGGAATACCAGCACCTCGTCTTCGAGGAGTTCGCCCGCAAGGTCCAGCCTGCGGTCCAGCCGTTCCACGTCTACCACACGGACCTCGACTCGGCCATCAAGGCGGAGTTCGCCCATGCGGTCTACCGGTTTGGCCACTCCATGCTGACCGAGACGATCTCCCGGACCAACGCGGACGGCAGTGACAACTCCATCTCCCTGCTGCACGGCTTCCTGAACCCGCCCGAGTACACCAACGGCGGATCGGCGGGGTCCCTGACCTCGGAAGAGGCCGCCGGCAGCATCGTCATGGGCATGAGCGACCAGGTCGGCAACGAACTCGACGAGTTCGTGACGGGCACCCTGCGCAACAACCTGCTGGGCCTTCCCCTGGACCTGGCAACGATCAACATGACACGCGCACGCTCCGAGGGCGTACCGCCGCTCAACGAGCTGCGGCGCCAGATCAACAACGCGACGGGCGATGCCCAGCTGGCTCCCTACACGAGCTGGGCTGACTTCGGGCAGAACCTCAAGCACCCGGAATCGCTGATCAACTTTGTTGCCGCCTACGGCACCTACCCGACCATCACCAGCGAAACCACGCTGGCGGGCAAGCGGGCAGCGGCCAAGGCGATCGTTGATCCGGGCACCCTGGCGACTCCTCCCACGGCTGACATGACGGACTTCATGAACAGTGCCGGCCCGTGGGCGACGCAGGAGACCGGCCTGAACAGGGTCGACCTCTGGGTCGGCGGCCTGGCGGAGAAGACCAACCTCTTCGGCGGCCTCCTGGGCAGCACGTTCAATTACGTGTTCGAGAACCAGCTGACCGATCTGCAGAACGGTGACCGCTTCTACTACCTCCTGCGCACCCCCGGCATGAACCTGCGGGCACAGCTGGAGAGCAACTCCTTTGCGGAGCTGATCATGCGCAACACCAACGCGCACTCGCTCAAGGCCGATGCGTTCGCCACCGCCGACTGCAAGTTCCAGCTGGGCAACCTGGCCGGAACGCCGGCGGGCTACACGGCATCGGGGACCACGGTCGCGGATGACGCAACCACCGAGTGCCAGGAGAACCTGCTTCTCCTGCGCAAGCCCGACGGCACCATCCAGTACATGGAGAAGAACACGGTCGATCCCAGCGGCATCAACGGCCAGTCCGTTTACAACGGCACGGCCAATGCTGACCGCGTCACCGGCGGCAACGACAACGACACGTTCCTCGGCAACGAGGGCAACGACGTCATTGAAGGCAACGGCGGCGACGACATCGCGCTCGGCGGCGACGGCAACGACAGGGTCACCGATCTGTCCGGCGCCGACGTCCTCAAGGGCGGACCGGGCAACGACTACCTCAACTCCGGTATCGGCGACGACATCAACATGGGCGGCGACGGCCAGGACTTCACGAACGGCGGCGCCAACGACAACGAAACGTTCGCCGGCGAAGGAAACGACTTCGTGCAGTCCGGTGATGGCGCGGATGCGACGTTCGGCGACGGCGGTGACGACTGGATCCAAGGCGGGTCCGGCCAGGACCTGCTGATCGGCGACCACGGCGCACCGTTCTTCGATGATCCGGCCCAGACGAAGCCCGGCAACGACATCTTCGTCGGCCAGGTCGGTGAAAACGACTACGACGCCGAGGGCGGCGACGACATCATGTCCAGCAATGCCGCCATCGACCGCTACGCCGGTGCTGCCGGCTTCGACTGGGCCACGCACCAGTACGACACCGTGGCAGCCGACGACGACATGAAGATCAACAACAACCTGATCGGCGTCCCGCTCCCCGTCGTGGTCAACCGCGACCGCTGGCAGGAAGTGGAAGCCAACTCCGGCTCGAAGTTTGACGACGTCATCCGGGGCGACGACGCAGTGCCCAGCACCGTAGGTGGTGCAGGCTTCAGTGGCTGCGACGTCCTCGACCAGACGGGCATCAACCGGATCGCCGGCCTGGGAGCCATCCTCCCGGCGCCGACCACCCCGCTCGCACCCGTGGCCGCACTCTCACCGATGGGCGTCTGCCCGCTGACCGGTCCGGTCTGGGGCGATGGCAACATCCTCATCGGCGGCCTTGGCAGTGACAAGCTCGAGGGCCGCGGCGGCGACGACGTCATCGACGGCGACCGGTACCTGAAGATCCGCATCAGCGTGCGGGACGACGCAGGCGCAGAGATCGGTACCACCGACCTCATGGAGCGCCAGTACCAGACGGGTAACCCGCTGTCCCTGGCGGCCGCAGTAGCGGCCGGCGTGGTCAACCCCGGGAACCTGGTCGCTGTCCGCGAAATCGTGACCCCCACCGCCCTCGAAACCGCGGGCAACCGGGACGTCGCGATCTTCTCCGGACCGCGGGCCAACTACACCGTCACCACGACGGGCGGCGACGGCACGCTGGGTTCGGCGGGCTCGACCACCACGGTGGTCGACAACGTCGGCGTCGATGGCACGGACACGATCCGCAACATCGAGTTCCTGCAGTTCGCCGACAACGTCCTGCCCAACGCTCCGGTCATCGGCGCGGCAACCGCAGGCGCCGGGCAGGCAACGGTGACCTGGACGGCTCCGACCGTCGGCATTGCTGACACCTTCTCGGTGAAGGTGCTCGACGTGACGACGAACGCGGCCGGCGTCCAGGTCGGTGCACTGCGCACCGCCCCGGCAGGCGCCACCAGCCTGGTGGTGACCGGTCTGACGAACGGGTCCCAGTACCGGTTCCAGGTGCTGGCCAGCAACGCCCTCGGTGACAGTCCGTTCTCGGCAGCCTCCAACACGGTGACCCCGACGACGACGACCGCACCGGGAGCGCCGACCATCGGGACGGCCACATCCGGGAACACTTCGGTGACCCTGACGTGGACCGCACCGGCGTCCAACGGCGGATCCGCCATCACCGGGTACACGGTGAGGGCCTTCGCCGGAACCGTCCTGGCCCGCTCGCAGGCGGTCACCGGAAACGTCGGAACCGTCGTCGTGACGGGTCTGAGCAACGGGACGTCGTACACGTTCGACGTCGCCGCCGTCAACGCGGTGGGTACGGGCGCGTTCTCGGCCCGAACGGCAGCGGTGAGGCCGGCGGGCATACCGGGAACGCCGGTCATCGGGACGGCCACGGCAGGGAACGCTTCGGCGACCGTGACCTGGACCGCACCGACGTCCAACGGCGGATCCCTCATCACGGGCTACACGGTGAGGGCCTTCGCCGGAACCGTCCTGGCCCGCACGCAGGCGGTCACCGGAAACGTCGGAACCGTCGTCGTGACGGGTCTGACCAACGGGACGGCGTACACGTTCGACGTCGCCACCGTCAACGCGGTTGGTACGGGCCGGTTCTCGGCCCGAACGGCAGCGGTGACACCACGGACGGAATTCGTGGCTCCCACCGTGACGGCTCACACGCCGGCATCCGGTGCACGCTCCGTGAGCCAGACGGCGAATGTGACGGCAACGTTCAGCGAGGCGGTGACGGGAGTCAGCGGGACCACGTTCCAGCTGCGGCTCGGCACCACGCTGATCCCCGCCGTCGTGTCCTACAACGTGCTCACCAGGGTTGCGACCCTCAACCCGAGCGTCACGCTGACGGCGGACCGGGTGTACACGGCCTCCCTCTCGGGAATCCGTGACCTGGCGGGCAACACGATGGCACCGAGCACGTGGACCTTTACCACGGGCCCGGCACCCACCATCACCGCCACGACTCCCGTCGCGGGAGCCACAGGGGTGCTGCGCAACAGCAACGTGACCGCCACGTTCAGTGAGGCCATTACCGGCTTCACGGTTGCCGGCACTGTCCGGATTGATCGGGTCTCCACCGGAGTCCAGGTCGCCTCGGCGATCACGTTCAACACCACCACCCGGGTGCTGACGATCAACCCCGGAGCCAGCCTGCTCGCGAACACCCAGTACCGGGTCACCATCACCGGTGGCACCGCTGGCGTCCGTGACCTGGCCGGTAACCCGCTGACCACCCGGACGTGGACGTTCACCACGGGGGCAGCACTGTAGTAGCAGTTCGAGAACGCCGGCTGGCGGGCCCGCAGCGGTCCGCCAGCCGGCTTCCTCACTTGTTCGAAAGTTACTTTTCGACTCGGTATTCAGTTCGATTGCCCACTTGGAGGGGCCATGACTACACGACGAGAGATTTTCAAACTGGGCGCCGTCAGCGCCCTCGGCCTTGCCGGACTCAAGGGCGGCGATGACGACGTCCCGCACGACAAGCGCGACCACCGCGCCGGCGGCGCCGCCGGTCACTGCCAGCCTTCTTGCACCCCAGAACATGCCTGTTCCCTACGCGGGAGTCTTCCGCCGCCCGCCTGAGCTCGTCCCCTTTCAGACGGGTTTCGACGGCGGCGATCCCGCCCGTCCCTTCGCCCGGTACGCCCTCACCCAGAAGCTCGGCCGGGCCCGCTTCGTGCCCGGACTGGACACCACGGTGGCGGGCTACAACGGCATCTTTCCCGGCCCGACCATCCGTGCCACCCAGGGCACCCGGATCGAGGTGCGGATCCGCAACGCCCTGCCCGCCGTCGGGCTTCTGCAGCCCGCTCGCTTTGATACCGTCACCCACCTGCACGGCTCGGCGTCGCTGCCGCAATACGACGGCTACGCCAACGACATCACGGTCCCGGGGAACGTCAAGAACTACCACTACCCCAACTTTCAGACGGCACGGACGCTGTGGTACCACGACCACAAGCACCACATCACCGCCCAGAACGTGTATTCGGGGCTCGCGGCCTTCTACCCGCTGTCCGACAAGTACGAGCGGGCGCAGCTGCCCCAGGGGGAATTCGACGTACCGCTGATGATCTCGGACGCCATGTTCAACGCCGACGGCTCCCTCGCCTACAACGACAACGGCCGGAAGGGCCTCTGGGGCGACATCATCATGGTCAACGGCGTGCCGTGGCCCACCATGAAGGTCAAGCCGCGGATCTACCGCTTCCGGGTGCTCGACGCCTCGATTTCGCGGTCCTACCGGCCGACGCTGTCCACCGGGGACCCCATCTATGTGGTGGGCACCGACGCCGGCATGGTTCCCAACGTGCAGGCCGTGAAGTCCTGGCGGCAAGGGACGGCCGAGCGCTATGAGGTCCTGATCGACTTCCGCAAATACCGGACCGGCCAGCTGATCGAACTGCGCAACCTCAGCAACAAGAACAACATCGACTTCGCCAACACCAACAAGATCATGCGCTTCCAGGTGGTGGCCGACTCCGGTTCGGGGGCCGGTTCCATCTCCAGCATCCCCACCACCCTCGACGACGGCGGCTCCGTCAACGCGGCCAAGGGCGGCATCCCCACCATGAGCCTCACGCCGGCGATGGCCAAGGCGAAGCGCGAGCTCAAATTCTTCCGGGCAAACGGACAGTGGACCGTCAACGGCGTCACCTGGGCCGATGTGGAGAAATCCGGGTTCACCAAGCTGTTCGGCAACCCCCAGCCGTTCGACGTCGAGCAATGGACCATCATCAACGCGTCCGGGGGATGGTTCCATCCGGTGCACATCCACCTCATTGACGCCAAGATCATCGCGAGGAACACCAACGGCGGCCAGCCGTTTGCCTGGGAGAAGGGCCCCAAGGATGTCTTCTACGCCGGCGAGAACGAGTCCGTCACGGCCCTCATGCAGTTCGATACAGGTAGTCCCGGCGGGGGCGGGCGCTACATGATCCACTGCCACAACCTGGTCCACGAGGACCACGACATGATGGTGCAGTTCTCCGTGGGCGACCTCCGCACCAACGACCCCATCACCTCCGACCCGCCGGTCCTCGACACCGCGGCCCCCAACGCGTTCCCGCCGGTGTACCGGCCCGGACTGCCCGCGGGGACCTGAGATGGGCCGCGTTGGGACACTGGGCGCGGCGGCCCTGCTCGTGCTGGCGCTGAGCGCCTGCACGGGCGGAACGCCGGCCCCGGCCCCGCCCGCGCCATCGGCGGCGGCGAGTGCTGCGCCCGTGTCACTCGAGACGGGGACCGACGTCGGCAACGGCCGTCCGGCCGTGAGCCACGACGGGCTGATGGTGCGGCGCCGCGCGGTCATCGCCGTCCACCCCGCCGCCGGGCGCCGACCTCGGCGCGACGCGCGCACGGCTCGAGCAGGCCGCGACTGCCGGCGGCGTCGTCCTCTCCGACATCCCCCCGGACGTGCTCGAACCGGCGATCCTGGAGCACATCTCTCCGGAACTCATCCTGGCGCTTCCGACCGGAAGCACCAGCGACGATGCGGAGAAGCTGGCTGAAGTCGCTTTCGGCCCGGAGGGAAGCTACCCCGGTGTGGAGCATGTCCATGTCTCGTCAGTCCTGGTCCACGACCTCCGGTTCACCGTGGCCGCGGCAGATCCGGCAGCCCTGGCGACTTCCATCGCCGAGGAAGGCATACTCTCGGACGCGCTCGGGAACTACGCCACGTCCCTGGGCAGCGGAGCCCTGACAGTCAGCTACACGGGACCGCTGCTCAGCGACGCGCTGGTGGAATCCGTGCGGAACGGCATGGCCCGCGGCGCCGGCGTGGAACCCGCCGACGTTGCGCTGGCTCCCCGTTCGACCACGGGGGAGGGAGTGGACATGTCCCGCGAACCGGAACCGGCACCGGAACCGGAACCGTCGCCTGAGGACGGCGGGACTCACTCGCACGACGCCGGGACCGACGACACGGGCACCGACGATTCCGGACACTGAGGAGCCCGGACGCTGACCGCACCAGTGGCCGGCCGGAGCAAGGGGAACGCTACCGGCCGGCCACGAGTGCGTCCCGGACCTCGCGGCGCAGGACCTTGCCGATCAGCGAGCGCGGCAGTTCGTCCACCACAGCAACGCGGCGCGGCACCTTGTAGGCCGCCAGGTTCTCCCGGGCGAACGCCAGCAGCGCCTCCGGATCGACGCCGGAGCCCGCGGACCGGGACGACGGCGGCGACCACGTCTTCGCCGCCGCCGGTCCGGGGCAGTCCCACCACGCACACGTCCAGGACGCCGGGGTACTCGCAGAGGACGTCCTCCACCTCCGTGGGGGAGACGTTGAAGCCTCCCGTGATGATCAGCTCCTTGATCCGGTCCCGGACGGTCACGAAGTCGTCCTTGTCCACCGAGACAATGTCCCCGGTGCGGAACCAGCCCCCTTCCAGCAGCGCTTCCTCCGTCTCCTTCGGCCGGTTCCAGTAGCCGGCAAAGACCTGCGGGCCGCGGACCAGGAGCTCGCCTTCCTCACCCGGGGCGCGGTCCAGGAGGACGTTGCGCGGGTCCACCACGCGGATGTCGGTCAGGGGAAACGGGACCCCCACGGTTCCCGGTTTCCGGCTGGGACCGAAGGGGTTGCCCAGGGCGATGGGCGAGGTTTCCGTCAGTCCGTAGCCCTCGATCAGGTAGCCTCCGGTCGCCTTCTCCCAGGTCTCCACCGTCGCCATCGGCAGGTTCATCGCCCCCGAAATGGAGAACCGGATACTGTCCAGCGCGATGCCGCGCTCGGCCGCGGCGGCGGCGATGCGGTCGTAGATGGGCGGCACCGCCGGCAGGAAAGTGGCCGGCGATTTCTTGTGCGCTTTCAGCACGAGATCGACGTCGAACTTGGGGAACAGCACCAGCCTCGCGCCGATGCTCAGGGCAAAGGTCATGCACAGGGTCAGCCCGTAGGCGTGGAACATCGGCAGCACCGCGTAGACGCACTCCCGGCCGTCCTTGAGCCCGGGAACCCAGGCGCGGCCCTGCGCGGCATTGGCCTGCAGATTGGCATGGGTCAGCATGGCGCCTTTGGGCTGGCCCGTGGTGCCGCTGGTGTACTGGATGACGGCGAGGTCATCCGCGGCCGGGCGCGGGTGCTTCTTCTTCAGCTCGCCGGCGGCAAGGAGCTCCTTCCACGGCAAGACTGTCCGGTGCGCGGAGGCCGCGACGGGCCGGCGCGTGTGCTTGCCGGCGGCCAATGCCGCCCGGGCCGTGCGGGCGGCGGGCACCGGGAGCCGCAGCGCCAGCCGCTGACGCAGCGGCATCGCAGGAATCATCTCCACGGAGACGATGCTCCTCAGCCCGACGTCGGACGGCAGCTGCCGGACCTTGTCGACGGCCTTGTCCCAGACCACCGCGACGGTGGCGCCGTGGTCCTCGAACTGATGACGAAGCTCGCGGTCTGTATATAAGGGATTGTGTTCGACGACGACGGCGCCCAGGCGCAGCACCGCATGGAACGCGATGATGTGCTGCGGACAGTTCGGCAGGACCAGCGCCACCCGGTCGCCGGGCCGGACGCCAAGCCGCTTCAGGCCGGCGGCCGCCTTGCTGATGGAGGCCCCGAGTTCGCGGTAGCTGGTACGTGCCCCGAAGAACTCCAGCGCCGTCTTGTGCCCGTAGCGCCGGACGGATGAGTCGATGAGGTCCACAAGGGATCCCGTGGGGAGCTTGAGATCGGCGGGAACTCCGGGGCTGTAGTGGCGGGTCCAGGGGCGGTCGGGACGCCGGGGCCCCGCGGATCTGGTGCTCATGGTGTGTCCTTGCCACTGGGATGCGCCGGGCTTCCGGCTTCGGGCCCGGCGGGACCCGTCAGGAAATCCTACCGGGGGCGGCCCCAACCCACGCGCCCCTCGGGAGCGCCGCCATGCGGCCGGCGGTGCGGGCCCGGAGGTGACTTTCGGCCCTTGGCACCCGGCGGACCCGGGCGGAAGCTGGGGCGTACACCGCGAGCCGCAGGTCTGCGCATTTCACAGGTCCGCGCAATGTACAGATCTACGGGGTAGAGGTCCACGGGAGCGCCATGAAACACCAGCAGCCGAGCCTGAAGTTCCTGGGTGCCACCGACACCGTCACCGGTTCCCGCTACCTGATCGACGCCGGCGGCAGGCGCGTGCTGGTGGACTGCGGGCTCTTCCAAGGCTACAAGCGCAACCGCGAGCGCAACCGGGCGCCGTTCCCGGTGCCGCCCCGGTCCATTGACGCCGTGGTGCTGACCCATGCGCACCTGGACCACACCGGTTACGTCCCCGCCCTGGTCAGGGACGGGTTCGGCGGCCCCGTCTACGCCACGGACGGCACCACAGATCTCTGCAAACTCATCCTGCCGGACAGCGGCCACCTGCAGGAGGAGGAAGCCCGGTATGCCTCGCAGCGGGGATCGTCCGCGCACGATCCTGCACTGCCGCTCTACACGGCCGCCGACGCCGTCTTATCCCTCAACAGATTCAAGGTCCGCGGGTTTGACGATCCCCTTGACCTCGGCGGCGGCCTGGAAGTGACGTTCGTGCCGGCCGGGCACATCCTCGGGGCCGCCCAGGTCCACGTCCGGCTTGGTTCCCATTCCGTGCATTTCACCGGGGACCTGGGCCGCACCGATGACCCGTTCATGTACCCGCCCCGGCCGCTCGGCGAAACGGGCGTCCTGGTAACCGAATCAACGTACGGCAACCGGAAGCACTCCACCGAGGATCCGGAGAAGCTCCTGGGGGAGATCATCAACCGCGTCGCGAAACGCGGCGGTGTCATCATGTTCGCCGCGTTCGCCGTCGGCCGGGCCGAAACGCTCATGCTGTACCTGTCCCGGCTCCTCCGCAAGGACGCGATTCCGCGCATCCCGGTGTACCTGAACAGCCCCATGGCCATCGACGCCTCCGAAATGTACCAGCGCCACCCCGAAGAACACCGGCTCAAGCGGGAGGAATACGTGGACATGTACAAGCTGGCCAAGCTCACCCGCACCGTGGACGAGTCCAAGCTGCTGAACCTGCGCGGCGGACCCATGATCATCATCTCGGCCAGCGGCATGCTGACCGGCGGACGGATCCTGCACCACGTCGCGGCGTACGGCCCCGATCCGAAAAACGCCATCATCCTCAGCGGCTACCAGGCCGGCGGCACGCGGGGGGCCACCCTGGCCGCCGGCGAACGCGAGCTGCGCATCTACGGGGAAGACGTCAAGGTGCGGGCGGAAGTCATCCAGATGGAAAGCCTGTCCGCGCATGCCGACGCCGACGGCATCATCGCGTGGATGAAAGCGGCAGCAAAGGAGCCACGCATGACCTACATCACGCACGGCGACCCCGACGCGTCCGATGCCCTGCGCATCCGGATCAAACGCGAACTCGGCTGGCGGGCCCGGGTGCCCGAGCACCTTGAGTCGATCGACATTGAGGATCCACGATGAATCCCACCGCCGTCACCCGGAGCACCGTGCTGAAGGAGATCCATGATCTCGCCCGGCCGCTGAAAAGCGACCGCGACCTCAACGGCCTCGTGGAGCGGGCCGCCGGCTGCCGTTTTGTCGCCATCGGCGAGGCGTCCCACGGCACGCACGAGTTCTACACCTGGCGGGACACCCTTAGCCGGCGGCTGATCGCGGAGGAAGGCTACAACTGGATCGGGGTGGAAGGCGACTGGCCCGACTGCTGGCGGATCAACCGGTGGGTCCGCGGCCAGGACGGGAAGGACCAGGGAGTCCACGCCCTGCTGGCAGGCTTCGAACGCTGGCCGACCTGGATGTGGGCCAACGAAGAAATCGCGGCATTCCTGGACTGGCTGCGCACCTGGAACGCGGGGCGCCCCATGGACAAGCGCGTGGGCTTCTACGGACTGGACGTCTACTCGCTGTGGGATTCGCTGCGGGAAATCATTGGCTGGCTGGAGGAGAACGTTCCCGACGCCGTGCCCGCGGCCATGCGTGCGTGGCAGTGCTTCCTGCCGCATCACGAGGACCCGCACCAGTACGCGTGGAGCACGCGGCTGGTGCCGCAGTCCTGCGAGGCCGACGTCGTGGCCCTCCTCACCGAAGTCAGGAACCGGGTGTTCAGCCCCGGCCCCCACGACGAGGACGCGTTCGACGCCGTCCAAAACGCCGAAGTCGCGGCCAACGCCGAACACTACTACCGCATCATGGTCCGCGGTGACCGGCAGTCCTGGAACGTCCGCGACCACCACATGGCAGACACCATCGACCGGGTCAGCAGGCACCTGGGCCCGGCGTCGAAGGGCCTGATCTGGGAGCACAACACGCACGTCGGGGATGCGCGGGCCACCGACATGGCGCAGGACGGCCTGGTCAACGTCGGACAGCTGCTGCGGGAACGCCACGCCGGCGAGGGGGTGCTGCTGGTCGGCTTCGCAGCGCACCGGGGCTCCGTGATCGCCGCCGACGCGTGGGGCCGCCCGGAGCGCATCCTCACGGTGCCGGAAGCGCGTCCGGGCAGCCACGAAGACTTCCTGCATCAGGCCCTTGGCGTGCCGTCCGTGCTGGAGTTCGGTGACGACAGAACCGGGCCGTGGCTCTCGACGTGGCTCGGGCACCGGGCGATCGGCGTCGTGTACCACCCGGAGCGGGAAGCCGGGAACTACGTTCCGACCCGGATGGGGGAGCGTTACGATGCGCTCATCTGGCTCGAACACACCGCCGCGCTGCGGCCGGTGCACCATGAGGGGCCGCCCCGGGAACCGGAACTGGAAACCGAGCCCACAGGCTTCTAGGCCGATGCGGCTCCCGGTGGCAGGCCGTCGGGCCGACTAGTGTCGGGCCGAACGCTGCCGAGGCTGTCCCTGTCCGGAGACGCTATTGGAGCTGCGCCCGGAGGCGTGCGGTGCCGGCGGCGGCCCGTCTCGTACCTGATCATCACGACGGCGGCGGGGATGTACCACAGCAGCGGCACGAGGCGCAGCGCCGTCGTCGCCGCCCCCAGCGGGGACAACGGCCCCTCCGCCGGGATCAGGGACAGCGTGGAGACGAACGATGACGTTGCCGCCGCGGCCGCTATCCAGCCAAGCCAGCGCGGGAAGGCCTGCAGCCGCAGGGACAACACCGCGATCGCCAGGAACATGACACCCGCTGGCAGGTTAGCGAGGTTCAGGGTGACGAGGCAGAGGTCGGCCACCGCCGCGGCCACCTCGGGAGGACAGCCCCGGCCAGTCGGAGCCCTCCGGCGTCGGCGGCCGTGCTCCCGGGCTGTGACGGGCTGTCCATGGTGGTTCCTCAGGATGTTCAGGGCTCGGGTGCGACGCTACGCGCCGCGAAGGATGGCAAGTGAGGGGCTTAAGGCCCTAAGCCGGCTTTTGGCAGGCGGAGCACACTGAAGTGACAGGGGACTTGTCGGGTTATGCGGTGCGTAGCCATCACTCCATTTCAGAAGAGCGGGATGCAGAATGAGTAAAGCAATCGTCGTCGGTATCAACGGGTCTACGGGCAGCGACGCCGCCCTGACGTGGGCCCTTCAGCGGGCGACCCGGGACAAGCTTCCGGTCATCGCCCTCCACGCGGTGGACGACCGCTGGATGTCTCCGGACTTCCAGTACCACGAGCTCATCCGGCAATCGGGGATGGAACTGCTTGACAAAGCGAAGGCGAGCGCCAGCGAACAGACCCCCGACGTCGAGGTGGACATCCAGCTCCGTCATGGCAGCGGGGGCTCGGTGCTGCGCGAGGTCTCCAAGGAGGCAGCCATGATCGTCGTTGGCGGCCATGAAAAGCATCACCTGGACGGCGGCCCCGTAACCGACCGCGCCCTGCAGGTCGTCTCCGCCTCGGAATGCCCGGTAGCCGTCATCCCGGCGAAACCGGGCACCGGGGCCAAAGGCGTGGTGGTCGGCGTGGACGGCTCCGAAGAGTCGCTGCAGGCCGTCGCAGTCGCTGCCGCGGAAGCTGACCTGGGCGGAGACGAGCTCACCGTGGTCCTCGCGTTCAAGACCCCCGCCCGGTGGGTCGAGAAACAGCTGCCGTCCAGCGGCCTCGCCGAGAGCATCGTGGAAGAGGACCGGATCGTGCTCGCCGAATCGGTGGCCGGACTCGGCGACAAATACCCCGACCTGGTGGTCCATCAGCGCCTCGAGACGAACACCCAACCGGCGAAGGCCCTCGTGGATATCGCCGCGGACGCCAGGCTGCTGGTGATCGGAAGCCGCGGACGCGGCGGGTTCTCCCGCACGGTGCTCGGCTCCACGGCACACGCTGTCCTGCTGAACGTGCCATGCCCCACCATCGTCACGCGGGTGCACAAGGTCAAGCACGCGGACTGACGCCCGGCAAAGAATCCATGGCCCCGGCGAGTCCTTGCTGCTGGATGAGTACCGGCTGGGAAGCCCCCTCTGCGGAGGGGGCTTTCCGCCGCCGCTGACGGATGGGAGGATGATGCCGTGGACCCATTCTTTAATTTCGTCACTCACTTTTGGTGGCTCGTCTTTCCGATGAGCGGACTGATCGGCGGGTGGACCCGGTCCTGGTCCAAAGCAGCTGAACGCCGGCATCGCCGCCGGATGGAGCTCTACACGCTCAAGAACCAGGCCGCCCAGGCGGAACAGGCCAGCCAGGCCGAGGTCCTGGCCCTCATGAAGGCACACGACGCCGTCAACAGGCGCTGGCTGGACTACGAACTCGACGTCGGGAAGCTGATCGACTACCCGGTCATGTCCGATGTCCGGGAGCCGCTCACCGTGGCTTTCCTGCGGGCCAAGCGTGAGGCCGACGGTCTGCGCCCCGCCGCGCCCGGGGACGTCAGGACTGCGGCCCGGTTAGCCGAGTACCGGGCGGCGGTCACCAGTTTCGAGGTTGCCTTCGACGTCGCCGAACGCGAAGCCAAACGGATCAGGGACAGCAAGTTCACCGGCCCGGAACGCCAGCGGCTGGAGACTGCCCGGAAGCTCCTGAGGATCGCATCGGACGCCGCGGCGACTCCCGCCGAGAGGCAGACGGCCTACCGGCGCGCGCGCCGGGAACTCGACGGTCTCATCGTCCTGCCGGAGGCTACGCTCGCCGCGCTCGAGGACAAGATCGCCTCCATGCTCGACGCCGGTCCGGCCCCTGACGTGCGCCGGGCTGTCTGAGCAGCACCGCCGCCGGGCGGAGCTTCCGGTCAGGCATGCTGTGACAAGGATCGCACGGCCGCCCCGATTGCCGGTTTCCTTGTGGAAGGCCGGAATTTAGGGTCTTCCGGCATGTTTTGCACTGCCGTCTTTCCCACGTACCATCGATAAGGTTTCAAGCTGCTTTCGTGGCCACTGAACATTCATCCGGATAGGCATCAGATGATGGTTCGTGGCCATGCGGCACCGGGGAAGTGGAACTGCTGACCGTGGACACTGCAGATTGGGCAACAGGTGGAAATCACCGTAATGGTGGCGCTAGTGATATCGCTGGCGCTGTTCTTCGACTTCACCAACGGATTTCATGACACCGCGAACGCCATGGCTACCCCCATCGCGACCGGTGCCATCAAACCGAAGACAGCAGTCGCCCTGGCGGCGGTGCTGAACCTCGTGGGTGCGTTCCTCTCCACGGAAGTAGCCAAGACCGTTTCCGGCGGCATCATCAAGGAGGGCCCAGGCGCGGCCCCGATCACGCCGGACATCATCTTCGCCGGCCTGATGGGCGCCATTCTCTGGAACATGATCACGTGGCTGAAGGGCCTGCCGTCCAGTTCCTCGCACGCCCTCTTCGGCGGCCTGATCGGTGCCGCGATCGCCGGCATCGGCATCCACTCGATCAACTTCGAGTCGATCCTGCAGAAGGTCATCCTTCCCGCGATCTTCGCCCCGATCATCGCCGGCGGCGCGGCCTACCTGTGCACACGGCTGGCCTACGCCCTGACGTCCCGCCATGACCCGGAAACCGGAGACAAACTGACGCAGAAGCGCGGCGGATTCCGGAACGGCCAAATCTTCACGTCCAGCCTCGTGGCACTGGCCCACGGCACCAACGACGCCCAGAAAACCATGGGCATCATCACCCTGGTCCTGATCTCCGCCGGCACCCAGCCTGCCGGCTCCGGCCCGCAGTGGTGGGTTATCACTGCCTGCGCCCTCGCCATCGCGATCGGCACCTATGCCGGCGGCTGGCGGATCATCCGCACCATGGGCTCGGGCCTCACCGAAGTGAAGCCCGCCCAGGGATTCGCCGCCGAGACCAGCACCGCCTCAGCCATCCTGGCCTCGTCGCACCTGGGCTTCGCCCTGTCCACCACCCAGGTGGCCTCCGGCTCAGTCATCGGCTCGGGGATGGGACGCCGCGGCACCACCGTGCGGTGGGGAACCGCCGGCCGGATTGCCCTCGGCTGGCTCTTCACGCTCCCGGCTGCCGGAATCGTGGGCGCACTCACGGCTCTGCTCGTGCAGACCGGCGTGGTCGGATTCGTTATCGCGGCCGCCGCCGGCACCGCCGCTGTGGCTTACATGTTCGTGCAGTCCAGGAAATCCCATGTGGGCCACCACAATGCCGTCCAGATCGAGGAAGTCGGCCAGGCCGTGGAGTTCCGAAAGAAGAAGTCCGCCAAGGCGGTTAAGAACGGGGGTGCCCAGCGATGAAATGGTTGGAACTGTTCAGCGTGGCAGGTGCCACGCTCGTGGCCGCAGTCACAGTGGTAGTCCTCTATTCCTTTGGTGTCCGGCTCACAGCCATCGCGGGGGACGTCCGGAACTCGCCGGCCTCCTGGACCCGGCCGCTCGCTTACGTGTGCTTCGCCCTGTGCGGTTGCGCCGTCCTCTTCGGGCTCTACCTGATCATTCCCTACTTCCACAAGTAGGCCGTCGTCCTGACGCAGCCCTCACACGCGCTCCTCTCCGGGCCCGGGGTCCGGGGGATGGGAACCCAGCGCCGCATTGGCTAGGCTGGGGCCATGGCGAGCTTCCAGTACTTCGTGGCATCCTCACTCGACGGCTTCATCGCTACTGACGACGACAACCTTGCCTGGCTGCTCCAGTTTGACGGCTTTGAGGGCGGCCAGGACAGCTATGACGCGTTCATCGCCGACGTCGGCTGCATCGTCATGGGCGGCGAGACCTACGCCTGGCTTCTGGAGCACGAACCGGGCAACTGGCCCTATCCGGGCACGCCCTGCTGGGTCTTCACCCACCACGAACACTCTGCCCCGAAGGGCGCCAATGTCACGTTCGTGCGCGGGTCCGTCCGCGAGTTCGTCGACGACCTCAAGGACGAAGCCGCCGGCCGGAACATCTGGGTTGTGGGCGGGGGAGTCCTCGCAGCGCAATTCGCGGACGCCGGGCTGCTCGACGAGCTGATTCTCTCGGTCATTCCCGTGGTGCTGGGCAGCGGCAAACAACTGCTCCCCATGACAGGCCCGACGCCGCCGCTTGAGCTCGTCTCTTCCCGCACCATGGGCCGCGGGATCGTGGAGCTCCGCTACCGTTTCCCCGGCCGGACCTCCTAGCGTCTCCTAACGCGCGATATCGCGGATCAGGTTCGTGATCCGGGCGGTGGAGAGCCTGCGGCCCCGCTCGTCCGTCATGACGATCTCGTGGGTCGTGAGGGTCCGGCCCAGGTGGATGGCCGTACAGGTGCCCGTGACGGTGCCTTCGGAGATCGCCCGGTGGTGCGTCGCCCCGACCTCGATCCCCAGCGCCTGCCGGTCGGGGCCCGCGTGCAGGCCGGCCGCGAAGGAACCCAGGGTTTCGGCCAGGACCACGTGCGCCCCGCCGTGCAGGATGCCGGCAACCTGCGTGTTGCCCTCCACCGGCATGGTGGCCACGGTGCGCTCCGGACTCATTTCCAGGAAGTGGATCCCCATCTTCACCACGAGGGCGCCGACGCCATACTGGCCCAGCCAATCGTGCATGTCCTCGGGAACGCCGGCCGCTGTGAGCTCGGCCGCGTAGGGGGCGGGCGTGAAATTGTCCATCATGGGAACTAGGCTGGCACCTGTGAGTGAAACTACCAAACCGGCCCCTTCCCCCATCACGGCTCCTGGCGTAGGTGCTGTCACCGCGCCCAGCGAAGATGCCTGCCAGCGCAGGCGCTGTCGCCCCTGTCCTGGTGGCCGAGCCGCCAGCCGCCCCAGCCGAGGAGCGGGCCAAGAAGCCGCGGCGCGTATCGGCGGAGGTCTCCGCGACCGAGGCGCCGGTGATACCCCTCACGGACCAGCCCCGGCTCCTGGTCCTGGACGGCCACTCGATGGCGTTCCGCGCGTTCTACGCCCTCCCCGCCGAAAACTTCGCCACCTCCACCGGCCAGCACACCAACGCCGTCCACGGCTTTACGTCCATGCTGATCAACCTCATCAAGGAACAGAACCCCACGCACGTCGCCGTCGCCTTCGACGTCTCGGACGACACCACGTTCCGCAAGGCCGAGTACGACGGCTACAAGGCCGGCCGCAACGAGACCCCCCGCGAGTTCAGCGGCCAGATCGACCTGATCGAAAAGGTCATGACCGCCTGGGGCATCAAGACCATCAAGATGCCCGGCTTCGAGGCCGACGACATCCTCGCCACCCTCGCCGCCCAGGGCGATGACGCCGGCTTCGAGGTCCTGCTCGTCTCCGGCGACCGGGACACGTTCCAGCTCATCACCGACAACGTCTTCGTCCTGTACCCGAAGCAGGGCGTCAGCAACATCCCGCGGATGGACGCCGAGGCGATCGAGGCCAAGTACTTCGTCTCGCCGCCCCGCTATTCGGACCTCGCCGCACTCGTGGGGGAGACCGCGGACAACCTGCCGGGCGTTCCCGGCGTCGGACCCAAGACAGCCGCGAAATGGATCAACCAGTACGGCGGGCTCGAAGGCATCCTGGAGAACCTCGACTCGATCGGCGGGAAGGTCGGCGACGCCCTCCGCGAGCACATCGACTCCGTCAAACGGAACCGCCGGCTCAACCGCCTCCTGACGGACCTCGAGCTGCCCGTGACCCTCCATGACCTGGAAGAGCCGCGCCCGGACCACGACGCGATCGAGGACATCTTCGACCGCCTGGAATTCAAGACCCTCCGCACCCGGCTCTTCGCCCTCTACGGCAACGAGCCCACCGAAGGCGAACCGGACAGCATCGAGGTACCCGAGTTCTCGACCCTGAGCTCCGCGGCCGAGCTGCAGACCTTCTTCGACGCCGGCAAGGGGCTGCGCTCTGCCCTCGCCGTCGAGTTGGTGCCGGGCCGGATCGTGGACGACGCATCAGCCCTCGCAGTGGTCCGCAAGGATGCCGCCGCGTACATCGAGCTCACCGGCCTGGACGCCGAGGCCGACGCCGTCCTGGCCGGCTGGCTCCGCGATCCCGGAAGCGCAAAGGTGATTCACGGGTTCAAACCCGCCCTCAAGGCCTTCACGGCCCGCGGGCTCGACCTCGACGGCGTGGTGGACGACACCGCGATCTCCGGCTACCTCATCCAGCCGGACCGCCGCAGCTATGAGCTGGCCGAACTCGCCCAGCACCACCTGAAGATGACCGTGTCCACAGAGGCGGCCAAGACCGGCCAGCTGGAGCTCGCGTTCGGCGGCGAGGACGAGGCGGCCGCGGCCGGCGCGCTGGTCCAGCAGGCCGCCGTCGTGCATGTCCTGAGCCACCACTTCGAAACGGAACTGAAGGCCCGCAAAGCCCAAGAGCTCCTGACGAGCCTTGAACTGCCCGTCAGCCGGGTCCTGGCCCAGATGGAACTCACCGGCATCGCCGTCTCCATGGAGCGCATGGACGAGCAGCTCGCCGACCTCGCCAAGGTGATCGACAACGCCCAGGAGCAGGCCTTCGCCGCGATCGGGCACGAGGTCAACCTGGGTTCGCCCAAGCAGCTGCAGACGGTGCTGTTCGAGGAACTCGGCCTGCCCAAGACGAAGAAGATCAAGTCCGGCTACACCACCGATGCCGCGTCGCTCAAGACGCTGCTGGAGAAGACCGGCCACGAATTCCTCGTCCAGCTGATGGCCCACCGCGAGTCCTCGAAGCTGCGGCAGATGGTGGAAAGCCTCAAAAAGTCCGTGGCCGACGACGGCCGGATCCACACCACCTACGCGCAGAATGTGGCCGCCACCGGCCGTATTTCCTCCAACAACCCGAACCTGCAGAACATCCCGGTCCGGAGCGAGGAGGGCCGGCGGGTCCGCAGCATCTTCGTGGTGAGCGAGGGATACGACTGCCTCCTGTCCGCGGACTACTCGCAGATCGAGATGCGGATCATGGCGCACCTCTCCGGCGATGCCGGCCTCATCCAGGCGTACAAGGAGGGCGAGGACCTGCACCGCTTCGTCGGTTCGCACATCTTCCACGTGCCGCCGGCCGAGGTCACCAGCGCCATGCGCTCCAAGGTCAAGGCCATGTCCTACGGGCTGGCCTACGGGCTGACGTCCTTCGGGCTCTCCAAGCAGCTGGAGATCTCCGTGGACGAGGCCCGGACGCTCATGAAGGAATACTTTGAACGCTTCGGCGCTGTCCGCGACTACCTCCGCGGCGTCGTGGAACAGGCCCGGATCGACGGCTACACGGCCACGATCGAGGGCCGCCGCCGCTACCTGCCGGACCTGACCAGCACCGACCGGCAGCTGCGCGAAATCGCCGAGCGGGTGGCGCTGAACTCGCCCATCCAGGGATCCGCGGCGGATATCATCAAGCGCGCCATGCTGGGCGTCTCCGGCGCGCTGGCGGAGCAGGGCCTGAAATCGCGCATGCTGCTGCAGGTCCATGATGAACTGGTCCTCGAAGTCGCCAAGGGCGAGCGCGAGGCCGTTGAGAAGCTCGTGACCGAGCAAATGGGCTCTGCCGCGAACCTCAGCGTTCCGCTGGACGTCCAGATCGGCATCGGCTCCAGCTGGCACGAGGCCGGCCACTAACGGTTTTCCGGTTCCGGCAGGTTTTCGTTCCGGCGCTGCCGGGACCGCAGGATTTCGCAGGATTTCTCAGGGGGAGAAGCACATGGCAGAAAAGTACGAGCTCAGGCGGTTCCGCGCGGTTGAAAAGGACTCGCCGGACTACGAGCTGGGCACCGCGTGGCTGCGGGGCGTCGGGATCGGCTTCTACGACGAGCCGCGCAAGGACGACTTCGTGGACAAGATCATGGCCATGTACCTCGTGGACAACCGTGAGATGACCGGCGTCTACCAGTCCGACGGCGTCGCGGCCCACTCGCTCGCAGCGGACGTCCCGGTGGCCACCTTCGCCACCCTGCGCAAGGACCTGAACATCGGCTACGGCCGGCAGCTGGAAGCCCAGCTCGTCACGGCCGTCACGGTGCGCGGGACCCACCGCCGGCAGGGACTGCTCCGGCGGATGATGACCGGTGACCTCGCTGCGGCCAAGGCGGACGGCGTCGCCCTGGCGGCACTCACGGCCTCGGAGGCGTCGATCTACGGCCGGTTCGGCTACGGTGTGGCGACCTTTGAGCGCAGCATCAAGGTCGACACCGGGCCGCGCTTCCGGCTGCGCCACGAGCCCTCCGGCATCGGTGGAGATCGCCGACCGGAAGGTCCTGCTGGAACTCGCCCCTGAAGTTTTTGGGCGGGTCCACAGCGCCATGCCCGGGTCGATCTCGCGGCAGGAGGCGTACCGGCTGCGGTCTTCGGGCATGCTCGGCCGCGACGGCAGCGAAGACGAGGCCATCCGATGCGCGCTGCACTACGACGCCGCGGGCACCGTGGACGGGTATGTTGCCTACAAGTTCGCCGGCTGGGAAACCAAGCCGTACACCATGGAGATCGTCGACCTCGTGGCGGCGACCGACGCCGCGTACCTGGAGCTGTGGCAGTTCCTCGGCAGCATCGACCTCGTGGAACGGATCAGCTGGCAGGACGCGCCGGTGGACGACCCCCTGACGTGGGCCCTGGAGGATCCCCGCTGCGTCGAGTCCTCGGACCACCGGGACATGCTGTGGCTGCGCGTCCTGGACCCGGCGCGGGTTCTGGGCGCCCGGCGCTACTCGGCCGACGGGACCCTGGTTCTGGCCGTGCGGGACAGTCTGGGCTTCGCCGCCGGCACCTTCGCCCTGAAGGTCAGCGGGGGAGAGGCCACGGTGACGCCGGCTCCGGAGGCCGTGCCGGACCTGTCACTGGACGTCGCGGACCTCGGCTCCATCTATCTGGGAGCCGTCTGTCCCGTGACCCTGAAAGCCGCCGGCCGGATCACCGAACACGCAGCCGGGGCGGCGCTGACGGCGCGACTCATGTTCGCCGTCGAACGCTCACCGCACTGCCTCACGCACTTCTAGCCGTCCGGCCCGCTGGCCGCGGCGTTGCCGGTGCGGTCCCGATGTGCAAGGACCGGTGTAGTCGCGGAGCGAAACGCCCTGGGCGCTTTGACCCGCGTTCACGTAAACGACTAGACTAAACGGGCGTGTACTACGTGCGCGCATCTACAATCCACAAAATCAGGATGACCCGGCGGATCGCAAGTTGAGAAGCCGTGTTCTTGGCCTGCATTCCATAATGCGGGCGAAGCGGTTTGCCTGACCGACTAACTATCCACAACGGAGCCCCTACTACATGACCATCACCTCCACCGAGAAGCCCGGTACCCCCGTAGTCGCCATTAACGACATCGGTACCGCTGAGGACTTCCTCGCAGCTGTCGACGCCACCATCAAGTACTTCAACGACGGAGACCTCGTCGAAGGTACCGTCGTCAAGGTCGACCGCGACGAAGTTCTGCTCGACATCGGTTACAAGACCGAAGGTGTCATTCCCTCCCGCGAGCTTTCCATCAAGCACGACGTTGACCCCGGAGACGTCGTCTCCGTTGGCGATCAGGTCGAAGCCCTGGTGCTCACCAAGGAAGACAAAGAAGGCCGCCTGATCCTCTCCAAGAAGCGTGCTCAGTACGAGCGTGCCTGGGGCGACATCGAGAAGGTCAAGGAAGAAGACGGTGTTGTCACCGGTACCGTCATCGAGGTTGTCAAGGGTGGTCTTATCCTCGACATCGGTCTGCGCGGCTTCCTGCCCGCATCCCTCGTCGAGATGCGCCGTGTGCGCGACCTTGCTCCGTACATCGGTCAGCAGATCGAAGCCAAGATCATCGAGCTGGACAAGAACCGCAACAACGTTGTGCTCTCCCGCCGTGCATGGCTCGAGCAGACCCAGTCCGAGGTCCGCTCCACGTTCCTCAACAAGCTGGAAAAGGGCCAGGTCCGTCCCGGCGTCGTTTCCTCCATCGTCAACTTCGGTGCCTTCGTGGACCTGGGCGGCGTAGACGGCCTGGTTCACGTTTCCGAGCTGTCCTGGAAGCACATCGACCACCCGTCCGAGGTTGTCGAAGTTGGCCAGGAAGTCACCGTCGAGGTTCTCGAGGTCGACCTGGACCGCGAGCGCGTCTCCCTGTCGCTCAAGGCTACGCAGGAAGACCCGTGGCAGACCTTCGCCCGCACCCACGCCCTCGGGCAGGTTGTTCCGGGTAAGGTCACCAAGCTCGTTCCGTTCGGCGCGTTCGTTCGCGTTGAAGACGGCATCGAAGGCCTGGTCCACATCTCCGAGCTCGCCGTGCGCCACGTTGAGCTGGCCGAGCAGGTTGTCTCCGTTGGCGACGAGCTGTTCGTCAAGGTCATCGACATCGACCTCGAGCGCCGCCGCATCTCGCTCTCCCTCAAGCAGGCCAACGAGGGCGTCGACGCCGACAGCACCGAATTCGACCCGGCACTCTACGGCATGGCCGCCGAGTACGACGAAGAGGGCAACTACAAGTACCCGGAGGGCTTCGACCCGGAGTCCAACGAGTGGCTTGAAGGCTACGAGAACCAGCGCGCCGCCTGGGAGCAGCAGTACGCTGACGCCCAGACCCGCTGGGAAGCACACAAGAAGCAGGTTGCCCAGCACGCTGCCGACGACGCTGCAGCTGCAACGTCCGGCGAGAGCGACTCCGGCACCACCAGCTACTCCTCGGAGCCGGCTGCTGCCGAAGCCGGTGCAGGCACGCTTGCCTCGGACGAGGCTCTTGCCGCTCTGCGCGAGAAGCTGACCGGCAACTAATTGCCCTTGATCCTCGGGGAGTCCGCTCCCTGAGGCCAGGCAGTTTGTAGCTTGAAGCGGCACCGTCACGGTGCACAGTAGTCAAGGTGCGCAGCAGTCAAGGCGCACAGTAAAAGTGGCCGTCCCCCTGGGGCGGCCACTTTTGCGTTGTCCGGACATGCTCCGTGGCCGCCGGCTCCGCGGGACATGCTCATTCTTCGAGCCCTCCCCTTGGGGACATGCTCATTCCTGGACTTGTCCGGTGGGCATATGGGCATCGTGCCCAGTCCTGCCCTGGCGCGTGGGACATGTCCATTCCTCGGGCGCACTCCTTGGGGACATGCTCATTGGCCGGAGAATGATGCCGTTCCATTGATTCAGGACATGTCCATTCTTGCCACCACACCCTTGGGGACATGCTCATTCTTGTTGGGGACATGCTCATTCCTGGACTTGTCCGGTGGGCATATGGGCATCGTGCCCAGTCCTGGCCCCGGGCGCGGGACATGTCCATTCCTCGGGCGCACTCCTTGGGGACATGCCCATTCCAGCCGGGCCTCTGTGGGACATGTCCATTTCTGGTCTCGGCCCCTGGCAGGTGGGCAACAAGTTCAGCTGTTCACGCGAGGATGGACATGTGCCGGCGGGAATGGCCGACGGCGATGTCCTTGACTGCAGACCGGCTTTGGACGCAGACTCTGCAGGTTGAGATTTTGCAGCCGACGACGAGGGGGAACTTCCATGGCTGAAGAATCAGGCACAGTTGAATCGCAGGACACGGCCAAAACCGCAGGTCCGTGGCCGCGGGGCATCCATGCCATCACGTTGTTTGTCGAAGACCTGGTCACTACGAAGCGCTTCTACGAAGAAGTCTTTCGGCTGCCTCTCATCTTTGAGGACGACGTCTCTGCAGTCTTCAGGTTCGAGAACACTTTGATCAATCTGCTCGATGTCTCCGAAGCTCCCGAACTCATCCAGCCGGCCACGGTGGCCAAGCCGGATTCCGGCGCACGCCTGCAGTTCACCATCGAAGTGGACGACGTCGACGCCATGTGCGCCGAGCTGTCCCGCCGCGGAGTCGACCTTCTCAACGGCCCGATGGACCGGCCCTGGGGCATCCGCACCGCCTCTTTCCGCGACCCCGCCGGACATATCTGGGAAATAGCTCACTAGGAATTAGGTCGGCGCTGTCCATTGAGGTTCGCTCGGCGGAGAGGAGGTCCAGTCTTGGTCCGGCTGAGTGCCGGAGGACATGTCCAGTCCTGGGTTCGCCGGGTGGACATAGTTGGATGGGGTGCATTTCCTGCGTCGAGGGTGGGACATGTCCAGTGGTGGCTGGGTTGGCCACGGGAGAACATGTCCAGTCCTGGGTTCGCCGGATGGGCATAGGGGGACTATGCGCATTCTTCGCGGTGAGCGCGGGACATGTCCAGTGGCGGGAGGCGAGAGCGGCCGGAGGGCGGGCCCGGGCCGAAGATGTCAGTGCAGCGGGATCCTGCCTTTGACCGGGACTGTCGCCGTGTCCGAGGCAGCACCGGTCACCAGTTCGGCGCCCGCGGATTTCAGCAAGGCGAGGGCACTCACGTTGCCGGCAGTGGTGTCGGCCACGAGGACCGCTGCCCCGGCCGACGCGGCTCGTTCCTTCACGAGCCGCAGCGCCTCGCGGCCGACGCCGCGGCCACGGAAGCTCCGCGCGAGCCAGATTCCGGTTTCCAGTGCCCCGCCGCCACCAGCCCCGCGCCCGGCAGCGCCATCAGCAACGCCGCCACCAGGCCCGTCACCGGCCAAGCCGCCCCCAGCCCCGCCAGCCAACCTCCGCCGGCCCAACCCCCGCCGGTTCAGCCTCCTTCCGCTGCAGCCGGATGGACCCGGCCAGCTGGCCGTCGCAGCTGATGGCCCAGCTCTTCTGCCGCGCGGGACCGTCCAGGCCGGCTGCGGCGGCGCGGTGGAATTCGCGGAACCAGCTGATCCGATCGGTGTTCCAGCCGGCGGCCGCGCCCAGGGGCGGGGTGACCTCGTCGGCGTCGGCGTCCCGGAGAGCAAGCTCGAGGAGCTGCTCGAGCACGGCCTCGGTGACGTCAAGCAGGGCGACCGCGGGTGTCGGCTCAGCTGATGGGGACATCGATCCACTCCGTTTCTCCGGGCACCAGCGACGCGCTGCCGGCTGTCATCGCGGCCACGCGGTCTGCGGCCCGGGCCAGTTCTTCCGGATCATCCGGCAGCGCAAGCCTCAAGACAGTAGTTTGCGCCTCGTAACCGGTTTCGGCCATGACATAGCCCGCGGCGCGCAGGTCGTTCTCCAGCCGCCCGGCCACGGCATGCGGCACTGGCACCGAGCAGATCCGCAGCCGGCGGCGCCGCACGAGCGGAGCGAGCTCGAGCGCCCCGGACACCGATTCCGAATAGGCGCGCACCAGGCCGCCGGCCCCGAGGAGTATGCCGCCGAAATAGCGCACTACCACCGCGGCGACGTCGCTCAGGTCGGCGACGCCGGGCGCGGTCTCGCGCTTCAGCAGCGCCTCCAGCATGGGGATGCCGGCCGTTCCGGACGGCTCGCCGTCGTCGTTGGACCGCTGCACGTCCCGGTCGGGGCCGAGCACGAAGGCGAAGCAGTGGTGCCGCGCGTCATGGAATTCCCGGCGCAGGCCGGCCAGGACGGTGCGGGCGGCGTCTTCGTCCGCCGTGCGCGCCAGGACGGTGATGAACCGGGACCGCTTGACCTCGATTTCGTGGCGGAACCCGGGCCCCGCAGCAAGGGTTGTGTAGACGGAAGTCCTGCTCTCGGGGTAATCCGTCTCATCTGCCACCGGTTCAGTTTAGGCTGGTGTCGTGTTGAAGATCGGGTTGACCGGCGGGATCGCCTCAGGGAAGTCCCTGGTTGCCGCGCGCCTGCGCGAGCTCGGCGCGGTGCTTGTCGACGCCGACGCGCTGGCCCGGGAGGTCGTGGAACCGGGCACCCCCGGGCTGGCCAGGGTGGTCGACGCCTTCAGTGCCGCCATCCTGACGCCGGACGGCGGGCTGGACCGGCCCCGGCTGGGCGCCCTCGTCTTCGGCAACCCGGAACGCCTGGCCGTACTCAACGGGATCATCCATCCCCTGGTGCGGGAGCGCGCCGCAGCGATGGTGGCCGCCGCCCCGGCCGGCGCCGTCGTGGTTCAGGACATCCCGCTGCTGGTGGAGACCGGACAAGGGAAGAACTTCCACCTGGTGGTCGTGGTCGACGCCCCGGACGACGTCCGGGTCCGGCGCATGGCCGAACACCGCAAGATGAGCGTCGAGGAGGCGCACGCCCGGATGGCCGCCCAGGCGGGCCGGGAGGAGCGGCTGGCGGCCGCGGACGTCGTGCTGGACAACTCGGGCACCCCGGAAGCGCTTCGGCACGCCGTCGACGCCCTGTGGGAGGGGCGGCTGGCGCCGTTCGCGCTGAACCTCAAGGAGCAGAAGATCGCACCGCGGACCGGAGGCCCGGTCCTGGCCCCTGCCGATCCGTCCTGGGCGGCCCAGGCCGGCCGGCTGATCGCCCGGCTGCACGCCGCCGTTGGGGAGGACGTCCTGGCCGTGGACCACATCGGGTCCACGGCGGTCCCGGGGCTTGACGCCAAGGACGTGATCGACCTGCAGCTAAGCGTGCGCGACCTCGACGGCGCGGACCGGCTCGCGCCGCTGCTGGCCGGGGCGGGATTTCCGCGCTGGCCCGGCATCATTTCCGACAACCCCAAACCCTCGCATCCGGATCCCGCCGACTGGGCCAAACGCCTGCACGGCAACGCCGATCCCGGCCGGCCGGTCAACCTTCACATCCGCGTCGCCGGCTCGCCGGGCTGGCGGTACGCCCTGTGCTTCCGCGACTGGCTCCGCGCCGATGCCGGGGCCCGTGCGGACTATGTCGCCGAGAAGCAGCGGGTCGCAGGGCTGCACGGCGTCGACAAGTCCACCGCCGGCTACGCGGCGGACAAGGAGGGCTGGTTCACCGACTACGCCTGGCCCCGGATGGAAGCCTGGGTGCGGCGCACGGGCTGGCAGCCGCCGTCGTACGGCGACAACGACGGCGACAACGACGGCGGCCACCGACGGCGCCGCGACCGTCACCGGTGCCCCCGCCGTCACCGGTGCCACGGCGCCCCGCCGCCCCGGGCGCGGGCGCCGGGATCGGCCCTGGTACTGCCCAAAGCTGAATCAGGACATCCTGTCGGAGGCCGGCGGTAGATTAGATACATGAGCCTTGCCCAGCAAATCAACCGTGTCGTGGCACCCTTTGAGGTCATCAGCGACTTCCAGCCCGCGGGAGACCAGCCGGCGGCGATCGCCGAACTCACCGAGCGGATCCGCAACGGCGAGAAGGACGTGGTGCTGCTTGGCGCCACCGGTACCGGTAAGAGCGCGACCACGGCGTGGCTGATTGAGCAGGTCCAGCGCCCCACGCTGGTGATGGTGCAGAACAAGACCCTCGCCGCGCAGCTCGCCAACGAATTCCGCGAACTGCTGCCCAACAACGCGGTGGAGTACTTCGTCTCCTACTACGACTACTACCAGCCCGAGGCCTACGTGCCCCAGACGGACACCTTCATCGAGAAGGACTCCTCCGTCAATGAGGAAGTCGAACGGCTCCGCCACTCCGCCACGAATGCCCTGCTGACCCGCCGCGACGTCATCGTGGTCGCCACGGTGTCCTGCATCTACGGCCTCGGCACCCCGGAAGAGTACATCGCCGGCATGGTGACCCTCCGCAAGGGTTCAGAGATGAACCGTGATGACCTGCTCCGGAAGTTCGTCGCCATGCAGTACACCCGCAATGACATGGACTTCCATCGCGGCACGTTCCGGGTCCGCGGGGACACCGTGGAAATCATCCCGATGTACGAGGAACTCGCCATCCGGATCGAGTTCTTCGGCGATGAGATCGAGAACATCTACACCCTGCACCCGCTGACCGGCGAGGTGATCCGGGATGAGACCGAGATGTACGTCTTCCCGGCCTCGCACTACGTCGCCGGGCCCGAGCGCATGGGCCGGGCGATCAAGAAGATCGAGGACGAGCTCGCCGAGCGGCTCAAGGTCCTGGAAAGCCAGAACAAGCTCGTCGAAGCCCAGCGGCTGCGGATGCGCACCACCTACGACCTCGAAATGATGCAGCAGATGGGCTTCTGCAACGGCATCGAGAACTACTCCCGGCACATCGACGGCCGCGAGGGCGGCACCGCGCCGCACTGCCTCATCGATTACTTCCCGGACGACTTCCTCCTGGTGATCGACGAATCGCACGTCACGGTCCCGCAGATCGGCGCCATGTACGAGGGCGACATGTCCCGCAAGCGCACGCTCGTGGACCACGGCTTCCGGCTGCCCTCGGCGATGGACAACCGGCCGCTGAAATGGGACGAGTTCCTCGAACGCGTGGGCCAGACCGTCTACCTCTCCGCCACTCCGGGCAAGTACGAGCTCGGCAAGTCCGACGGCTTTGTCCAGCAGATCATCCGGCCCACCGGCCTGATCGACCCCGAGGTCATCGTCAAGCCCACGAAGGGGCAGATCGATGACCTGCTGGGCGAAATCCGCACCCGCACCGCGAAGAACGAGCGGGTCCTGGTCACCACGCTGACCAAACGGATGGCCGAGGACCTCACCGACTACCTGCTGGGCCACGGGGTGAAGGTGGAGTACCTGCACTCCGACGTCGACACCCTGCGCCGCGTGGAACTCCTGCGCGAACTGCGGATGGGTGTCTTCGACGTCCTCGTCGGCATCAACCTGCTCCGGGAAGGCCTCGACCTCCCGGAGGTGTCGCTGGTCAGCATCCTGGACGCGGACAAGGAAGGCTTCCTGCGCTCCTCGACCTCCCTGATCCAGACCATCGGCCGTGCCGCGCGTAACGTGTCCGGCCAGGTCCACATGTACGCGGACCGCATCACGGACTCGATGGCCCACGCGATCGACGAGACGAACCGCCGGCGCGCCATCCAGGTCGCCTACAACACGGAGAACGGGATCGATCCCCAGCCGCTGCGGAAGAAGATCGCGGACATCACGGACCAGCTGGCCAAGGAGGACGCGGACACCCGCGAGCTGCTGGCCGCGGCCGGCAAGAACCGCGGCAAGGGCAAGGGCGCTTCGGTCATCCGGCAAGACGGGCTGGCGGCCGCCCCCGCGGAGGACCTGGTGGGGCTGATCGAACAGCTGACGGAGCAGATGCACGCCGCGGCCGGGGAGCTGCAGTTCGAACTCGCGGCCCGGCTCCGCGACGAGGTCGGCGAACTGAAGAAGGAGCTGCGGCAAATGCAGTCGGCGGGGCACGCCTAGGGTAAACTCAGACGGACGTAGGGGAGTATCCCAAGCGCTACGATCGTCAACACGCACGGCTACGATGCCGTGCCGGGCGTAGCGGGCAGCCAGGTAAGCATCAAGCGCCGGCGGTCGGAGAGACTTACACCGCTTAGCTGTACCCTACGAAAGGCTTTCCCCCGTGCCCGAACTTCCACTGTGGTTCGAGATCGGCTCGTTTGTCGTCCTCGGCGTCATCCTGGCCATCGACCTGCTGATGGTCCTCAAACGCCCGCACGAGCCCTCCATGAAAGAAGCCGGACTGTGGGTCACGTTCTACGTGGCCCTGGCCCTGGTCTTCGCCGGCGCCATGTTCGCCTTCACCGGCCCGGAATACGGCGGGCAGTTCATCGCCGGCTGGGTGACGGAGTACAGCCTCAGCATCGACAACCTGTTCGTCTTCATCATCATCATGGCGCGCTTCTCGGTACCGCGTAAGTACCAGCAGGAAGTGCTCATGGTGGGCATCATCATCGCCCTGATCCTCCGCGGCATTTTCATCATGCTCGGCGCGATCGTGATCGAGCAGTTCAGCTGGGTCTTCTACATCTTCGGCGCCTTCCTGCTCTGGACCGCCTGGAAGCAGGCCCAGGACGAGGGCGAGGACGAGGAAGACAAGGAAAACCCGCTGATCGCCCGGATCCGCAAGGTCCTGCCGATGTCCGAGAAGTTCGACGGCGGCAAGCTCCGCACCGTGGTGGACGGCAAGAAGGTCTTCACCCCGATGCTGATCGTCTTCGTGACCATCGGCATGACGGACCTGCTGTTCGCCGTCGACTCCATCCCGGCCATCTTCGGCCTGACCCAGAGCGCCTTCATCGTCTTCACCGCGAACATCTTCGCCCTCATGGGGCTGCGCCAGCTGTACTTCCTGCTCGGCGGACTCATGAACCGGCTCATCTACCTCAAGCACGCGCTGTCCGTCATCCTGGCGTTCATCGGCGTCAAGCTGGTCCTGCACGCCATGCACGTCAACGAACTGCCCTTCATCAACGGCGGCCAGCACATCGAATGGGCTCCCGAGATCCCCACGTACGTCTCGCTCGCCGTGATCATCGGCACCATCATCATCGCGGTCATCGCCAGCCTGATCAGCTCCAAGGCGTCCAAATCCAAGTTGGACGCCCGGCTGGAAGAGGACGCCCGGAAGAGCCTGAGCGACGTCGAGTAGCTCCGGTCCGTCGGGTCCACGGCCGGAGGATTCGGGCGGCACAATCCGGGCGACGTCGGCGCCCGCCCGAAGCGTTATGCTCGGACCGTGAAGACCTTCTACCCGGCACCACGTGACGGTACGGCGCTGGACCTGCAGAGGGTCCAGCGCCGTACCGTTTCCGTCTTGAGCGTTGCCCAGCTCCTGAGCAGCGTGGGCAGCGGCGCCAGCCTTTCCGTCGGTTCCCTGCTGGCCGTCCAGCTCTCCGGCTCCAACGCCTGGGCCGGATCGGTCACCACGGCCGTGACGCTGGCCGCCGCCGTCGCAGCCCTGCCCCTGGCCGGCCTGGCCGGACGCCGGGGCCGCCGGGCAGCGCTCGTGACCGGCCAGCTGGCCGCCCTGGCCGGATCCCTGCTCATCATCCTGTCCACCGTGTCCGGGGTCTTCCCGGTGCTGCTGCTGGGAGCCGCGCTGCTGGGTCTGGGGACCGCCGCCAACCTCCAGGCCCGTTTCGCCGCCGTCGACCTCGCCGACGCCGGGCACCGCGGACGCTCCCTCGCGATCGTCGTGTGGGCGGTGACGATCGGCGCCGTCGCCGGACCCAACCTGATCCGTCCGGGGGCAGCGGTGGGGGAGGCCCTGGGCCTGCCGGCACTGGCCGGGCCGTTCGTGTTTTCCGCCGCCGGGCTGGCTCTGGCCGCCGTGCTGCTGCTGATCGGCCTGCGGCCGGATCCGCTGCTGCTGGCCGCCCGGCTCCGGACCGCCGCCGACCCGCAGGCGGCGAAAGGCGCCACGGACGTCCGACGCCGGCACGGCCTCCGCGCCGGCCTCCGGGCCGTCGGGAACTCGCCGCGCGCCCGCCTGGCGCTGTTCGCGATCGTGGCCGCGCACGGCTGCATGGTGGCCGTCATGTCGATGACGCCGCTGCATCTCCAGCTGCTCACCGAAGGGCCGATGACCGGGATGCCGGCCGGGCACGTCCATGCCGCCAGCACCGATGTCCTGGTCCTGATCGGCTTCACCATCTCGCTGCACATCGCCGGCATGTACGCACTGTCACCGGTGATGGGCTGGCTCACCGACAAGACCGGCCGACTCCCCGTCATCGTCCTCGGGCACGGGCTGATTCTGCTCGCCGTCTGCGTCGCCGGGTTCGGACAGCGGCAACCGGTCCTGGTCACGGTGGGACTGGTGCTGCTCGGCCTGGGCTGGTCGGCAGCCACCATCGCCGGCTCCACGCTCCTCGCCGAGAGCGTCTCCGCCGACGACCGGGTCCTCGTCCAGGGCGTCTCGGACACCCTGATGGGAGCCGCCGGGGCGCTCGGCGCAGGCTTCTCCGGCCTGGTGATGAGCGGGGTCGGCTACCAGGGCCTCAACCTCGCGGCAGCCGCCCTCGCCGCGGCAGTGCTGGCCGTCGCCGTCCCGGCCGCGGCGCGGGGCCGCGCGGCCCGTGTGGCGGCATAGCCGGCAGGAGCGGTGCCGGCTGCGGCTCCCGGACCGGCCGTCCGGTCAGCGGCGGGCGGAGCGGGCCATGCCGAGCAGGCGGCCGAAGATCGCCTCGCCGTCGTCCGCGATCCCGTCATGGTGGAACTCGTCTGATTCCCACACCTGCAGGCCGCGCACGGCGGCCGCCGTTTCCAGGGAGAGCTCGCGGTCCACGTAGATGTCGTCGGTGTAGACGGCCGCGGCGACGGGGACCGTGTTGAGGGCCAGCCGTTCCGGATCGTAGAGCGGCGCCCAGTCGTCCTTTTCGGCGAGCAGCTGGGCCACGTCCCGGAGCGGGCGCAGGGCCGGGTCCTGCTCGAAGTACCAGGGGTAGACCATTTCCCCGGTCAGGAGCGGTTCGCCGGCGTCGGGGCGGAACTCGGGGAATTCCTCCAGCACCCGCCAGGCGGCCCAGTTCGTGGCCCCGGCCTGGCCGTAGATGGACTCGTGCATCAGCGCGTACAAGGGGTTGGCGGCCCTGGACACGAGGCCCCGGACCTGTTCCAGGAAGGCATCGGAGAGGCGGTCGCCGTCCGGCGTCGCCACGAAGGCGTCCTCGAGCAGGTGGTGCAGCGCGTCCACCCGGGTGTTGCCGCCCAGGAACGAGCCCACCATCTGGAACCGTTCCACGGTGAGCCGGCCGCCGTCGGGCAGGAACTCCGCCGTGTCCCGCAGGTGCCGGGCGATCCGGGTGACGGCGGCACGGTCCTCGGGGTACCAGGTGAAGTATTCGGCGTTCCGGGCCGCGACCCGCTCAAACGTCGCCCGGTACACCCGCTCCGCGGAGCCGCCCAGCGGGGCGAGGCCGCCGGTGACGAGCACTTCGCGGAGTCCTTCAGGGGCGAAGGACAGGTAGCTCAGCGAACAGAATCCGCCGTAGCTCTGGCCGTAGATGGTCCAGGGGGCGGAGCCCAGGGCTGCCCTGATGGCCTCGGCGTCGGCGACGATTGAGTCGGCGCGGAAGTGCGTCAGGTAGCGGGCCTGCTCCGCCCCGGTGCCGCGCAGCGGGAGCGTGTTGCGGTCGATTGCCGAGGACAGGCCGGTGCCGCGCTGGTCCAGCATGAGGATGCGGAAGTTCCGTGCGGCGGCCTTGCTCCAGCCGCCCAGGGACGGGAGCCGGTTGCCGCGGCCGCCGGGGCCGCCCTGCAGGTAGAGCAGCCAGGGGAGCTCGGCCGCGTCTTCCTCGCTGTGCTCCGTGGACACGTACTCGCGGGCGAACACCGTGATGGTCTCACCGCGGCGTCCGGCCTCGCTGAAGTGGTCCAGGGGGACCTGGAAGTAGTGTTCTGCGGTGCGCATTCCGCGGTAGGCATGGCGTGCCCGGACGCTGGTGCCGGACATTGCGCCCGACGCTGGACGCAGCCTCCAGGAGGGCGGCTCCCATGAGCCCCGTCAGCGGAAGATCAGCCACGGGCGGCCTCCGCGCGGAGCTGAGCCGGCGCCGCGCGGGCGTCTGCGCGGGCGCTGCCGAAAGCCTCCAGCGCCGCGCCGGTGAGGCGGAAGGTGGACCATTCGTCCATCGGGGCGGCGCCGAGCCTCTTGTAGAAGTTGATCGACGGCTCGTTCCAGTCCAGGACGCTCCATTCGACGCGCGCGTAGCCGCGGTCGACGGCGGTCGCGGCCAGGTGCTGCAGCAGTGCCTTGCCGTGGCCCTCGCCACGGGCCTCGGGCCTGACGTAGAGGTCCTCGAGGTAGATCCCGTGGACCCCTTCCCACGTGGAGTAGTTCAGGAACCAGAGCGCGAAGCCCCGGACCTCGCCCGCCGTGTTCTCCGCCATGGTGGCGAAGACCCTAGGGTTCTCGCCGAAGAGGACCTCGGTGAGCATCTCGGGGGTGTTCCGGACGGCGTCCGGCTCCTTCTCGTAGAGGGCGAGATCGTGGATCATCTGCAGGATGGCAGGGACGTCATGCGGGGCGGCAGGCCGGATTACACTCATTGTCCAAGTTTACTCGGGGCTGTGAACCGCAGCGCTGTTTGGCGGTTACGTCGCGGCCTCGAGTGCAGCAGCTTCCTGGCCCAGGCCAGGGAGATCACCCACAGGCAGGGCGCCGGATGCGCTGGCCTTCGCGGTACTCCTTCCGGGCAAAGTGTCCGGTACGGCGTGCCCGCTGGCCGTGCGGGTTTGCTTCGGGCTGACAAGTTGCCGGCATCACGCGCGTTTTCTCCGCGAAAACCGAAGGAAAAGTGGATCCGGCGGAGTTCTTCGGCTCGCCGACCTGCCCTGTTAGACTGCCGTCGACGGGTCGTCGAGGCCGGAAGACGGGTTGTCGAGACCGGAAGGAGCGCCGGATGTCGCAGGCCGCGCCGTGGACACCAGGCGACCAATCGTGGGTCAGGGACAATCTGCGCCACGCCATCGACCATCTCGTGGAGCTCGGTTACTCGGTGCGCGGCGGACAGGGCGAGGACCCGGAACTGATCGATCCCGGCGGTTCGGCCGTGGAGACGTGGCGGGAGGGCTATCCCTACGAGGAACGGATGTCCCGTGAGGACTACGAGCTGGAGAAATACCGGCTGCAGGTTGAGCTGCTGAAGTTCCAGTACTGGGGCCAGGACCAGGAGCACCGGCATGTAATCGTCTTCGAAGGCCGGGATGCGGCCGGCAAGGGCGGAACCATCAAGCGCTTCACCGAGCACCTGAATCCCCGCTCGGCCCGGGCCGTGGCACTGGCCAAACCCTCCGACCGTGAACAGGGCCAGTGGTATTTCCAGCGCTACATCCAGCACCTGCCCTCGGCCGGGGAGATCGTGATGTTTGACCGCTCCTGGTACAACCGGGCGAATGTCGAGCGGGTCATGGGCTTCTGCACGCAACAGGAGTACGACACGTTTATGGTTCAGGCACCGCTCTTCGAGAGGATGCTGGTGGACTCCGGCATCCACCTGACCAAGTTCTGGTTCTCGGTGACCCGCCATGAGCAGCGTACCCGCTTCGCGATCCGGCAGATCGATCCCGTGCGGCGCTGGAAGCTCTCGCCGATGGACCTGGCCTCCCTGGACCGGTGGGAGGAGTACACGGCGGCCAAGGAGCAGACGTTCCTGCGCACCGACACGGACCATGCGCCGTGGATCACCATCAAGTCCAACGACAAGAAGCGGGGGCGGATCAACGCCATGCGCTTCTTCCTCAACCAGTTCGACTACGACGGCAAAGACACCTCGGTGGTCCACGACGCCGACCCGCTCATCGTGCGCCGCGGCCGCGAGGCCGTCGGCGACTGAGCCGGCCTTGTCGTTCGCGGCAGACGCGCATATCGCAGGGTACGGACGCTCCAGCAGGGTCCGCCGGATCGTGCAGTCGCTTGCTGGTCGCCCGCCGTTGGGCCAACGGCGGGCGCCGTCCCGCTAGAGCCGGTTGACGTCCGTGACGCGGACGACGGCGGTCCCGGACTCGTCCGACGCCTCCAGATCCACCTCGGCGGAGATGCCCCAGTCGTGGTGGCCGGCCGGGTCGGCGAAGATCTGCCGGACCTTCCACACGCCGGGTTCCTCGGTGATGATCAGCAGCCCGGGTCCGCGGGCGTCCGGGCCGGTGCCGATGTCGTTGTGTTCGTCGAAGTAGTCATCCAGGGCGTCTTCCCAGCGCTCCGCGTCCCAGCCGGACCCGGCGTCGAGCTCACCCAGGGCGCTGGCGGCTTCATCGGCGAACAGCTCCACGCGGCGGAACATCTCGTTGCGCACCATCACCCGGAAGGCCCGGATGTTGGAGGTCAGCGACGGCGGCGGGGGCGGGGGAGCGTCGTGCGGTGTGGGCGCGGCGCCGGACGTGAGTTCTTCCCACTCGTCGAGCAGGCTCGAGTCGACCTGGCGGACCAGTTCGCCCAGCCAGGCGATGAGGTCCTCGAGGTCCTCCCGGAGGGCGTCCTGCGGCACGGTCTGGCGCAGCGCCTTGAAACCGTCGGCGAGGTAGCGCAGCACGATCCCCTCCGAGCGGGCCAGGCCGTAGAACTGGACGAATTCGCCGAAGTTCATGGCGCGCTCGTACATGTCCCGGACCACGGATTTGGGTGCCAGTTCAAAGTCGCCGACCCACGGCGCGGCCTTGCGGTAGACATCGAAGGCCTCGCCGAGGATCTCCGCGAGCGGCTGCGGGTAGGTGACCTCCTCGAGCATCGCCATCCGCTGGTCGTACTCGATGCCGTCGGCCTTCATCGCTGCGATCGCTTCGCCGCGCGCCTTCTTCTGCTGTGCGGACAGGATCTGGCGCGGCTTCTCCAGGGTCGCCTCGATCACGGACACGACGTCCAGGGCGTACGACGGCGACTCCGGATCCAGGAGCTCCAGCGCCGCGAGGGCGAAGGGTGACAGGGGCTGGTTGAGGGCGAAGTTTGCCTGCAGGTGGACCGTGAGCCGGACCGTGCGGCCGTCCGCTCCCTGCTCTTCCGGAGGGATCCGCTCCACGACGCCGGCGGCGAGGAGCTCGCGGTAGATGCCCAGCGCCTTCTTCATGAGCTGCAGCTGGGAGGACCGGGTCTCGTGGTTCTCGGTGAGCAGGCGGCGGGCGGCCTGGAACGGGTCGCCGGGGCGTTCCATGAGGTTCATCAGCATCGCGTGGGTCACGGTGAAACTCGACGTGAGGGGATCCGGAACAGACTCCACGAGCCGTTTGTACGTCGGCTCGCCCCAGGACACGAAGCCTTCCGGGGGCTTCTTCTTGACTACCTGGCGCAGCTTTTTCTGGTCGTCGCCGAACTTGGCCGTGGCCTTGGCCATCGCCTTCACGTTCTCGGTCACGTGCTCCGGGGCCTGGACCACCACGGTTCCGGCCGTGTCATAGCCGGCGCGTCCGGCCCTTCCGGCGATCTGGTGGAACTCGCGGGAGTTCAGCAGCCGCGTGCGGACGCCGTCGTACTTGCTCAGGGCCGTGAGCAGCACGGTGCGGATGGGCACGTTGATGCCCACCCCGAGGGTGTCGGTACCGCAGATGACCTTGAGCAGCCCGGCCTGGGCGAGCTGCTCGACGAGCCGGCGGTACTTCGGCAGCATGCCGGCGTGGTGGACGCCGATCCCGTGCCGGACCAGCCGGTTGAGGGTCTTGCCGAAGCCCGCGGCGAAGCGGAACCCGGCGATGAGCTCGGCAATCTTGTCTTTTTCCTCGCGGGTGCAGACGTTGATGCTCATCAGGTTTTGGGCCCGGTCGATTGCCTCGACCTGGCTGAAATGAACCACGTAGACCGGGACCTGCTTGGTGGCGAGGAGCTCCTCGAGGGTCTCGTGGACCGGAGTCTGCTCGTAGTAGTAGTGCAGCGGAATGGGACGTTCGGCGGAACTGACGGTCGTCGTCGGGCGGCCGGTCAGCTCGGTGATTCCGGCTTCGAAGCGGCTGACATCGCCGAGGGTGGCGGACATGAGCAGGAACTGCGCCTGGGGCAGTTCCAGCAGCGGCACCTGCCAGGCCCAGCCGCGCTGCGGGTCGGAGTAGAAGTGGAATTCGTCCATGATGACGGCGCCGAGCTCGGCGGCGGCGCCTTCGCGGAGGGCGATGTTGGCCAGGATCTCCGCGGTGCAGCAGATGATCGGGGCGTCCTGGTTGACGCCGGAGTCACCGGTGATCATGCCGACGTTCTCGGCCCCGAAGATCTCGCAGAGGGCGAAGAACTTCTCCGAGACGAGGGCCTTGATCGGGGCCGTGTAGTAGCTGCGCGCGCCGCGGGCCATGGCCTGGAAGTGCGCGGCGATGGCCACGAGGGATTTCCCGGACCCGGTCGGCGTGGCCAGGATGACGTTGGAGCCGGCGGCCAGCTCCATGATGGCCTCATCCTGGGCGGTGTAGAGGGCAAGGCCGCGGGTCTCGGTCCACTCGACAAACCGGGTGTAGAGCTCGTCCGGGTCCAGGGCCGTCCTGCCGGGAATTCGGGCGGCCGGGGCGGGGAGCTGATCAACGAGTTTCATTGCTTTCCAGCTTAGTGCCCGCACAATGCCCGCGGCACCGGCGGCCGGTGCGCCGCGCGCGCCGGATGCGTGCCTCCTTGGCTGGCCAACGGGGCCGGACTACGCTTCGGATAGGACAACAGCGCCGGGGACTGGAGGCAACCATGAAGTGGGATCCCGAAAAATATGTGCAGTTCGGGGATTACCGGGACAGGCCCTTCTTTGACCTGACCGGGCGCATTCATGCCGAAGCCCCGCGGCACGTCGTCGACCTCGGCTGCGGTCCCGGGAACCTCACCGCGACGCTCGCGGACCGGTGGCCGGGGGCGCAGGTGGTGGGCCTGGACTCTTCGCCGGAGATGCTGGCCACGTCCAAGGACTATGCGGCCGCGGCGGCCAATCTCTCCTACGAACTGGCCGACATCCAGCACTGGCTGCCGTCCGGAGACACGGACGTGGTGGTCACCAACGCCGCCCTGCAGTGGGTGACCGGCCACCGCCAGCTGTTGCCGGCATGGCTCGATGCCCTCAAGCCGGGCGCCTGGTTCGCGCTTCAGGTGCCGGGGAACTTCAACGCCCCCTCCCACACCCTGATGCGGGAACTGGCGGAGTCCCCGGCCTGGGCCGGGCGGCTCGCCGGGGTGCTGCGCCACGACGACGTCGTCGGGGAAGCGGCGGAATACCTGCAGATCATGCTCGACGCCGGTTGCGCCGCCGACGCCTGGGAGACCACGTACCTGCAGCTGCTCCCGGGCGCCCACCCCGTGCTGGAGTGGGTCCGCGGCACCGGGCTCAGGCCGGTCCTGGCCGCCCTGCCGGAAGACGAGGCCAGGGAGTTCGAGGCCGAGTACTCGGCGCGGCTGGACACCGCGTATCCCGCGGGCCGGCACGGGACGGTCTTCCCGTTCCGGCGCACGTTCGCGGTGGCGCAAAAACGCGGGTGAGCTGCGTGTCTTCGACGTGACACGAGGCACTCCGGAATGGGGCTTACAATGACGTGGCGGTATGGGGGCGGCCGTTAGGCTGATTCCCATTCCGGGCCCTGGGCTAGTGATGGAGGTTCGGTGCTAACAGGCCTGATGGCGCGGCTGCTGTCCGCGCACAAGGGGAGCGTGCTGGCCATCGTTGTGCTCCAGCTTGTGCAAACCACCGCCAACCTGCTGCTGCCCACCCTCAACGCCGCGATCATCGACGACGGCATCATCGGCGGCGACACGGGGGAGATCCTCCATCTCGGCGGCTGGATGGTCGGAATCGCTGCCGTTCAGGTGGTCACGGCCATCGCAGCCGGATACCTGGGCGCCGTCGTCGCCATGGAGCTGGGCGGCCAGCTGCGCGGAGAACTGTTCGCCAAGGTGCAGTCCTTCTCCTCCCAGGAGGTCGGCGTCTTCGGTGCGCCCAGCCTCGTCAACCGGGCCACCAACGACGTCGCCCAGATCCAGAACCTCGCAGTCCTGATCTTCACCATGCTGATTGCCGCCCCCGCCATCTTCATCGGCGGCATCGCACTGGCCGTGCACCAGGACGTCGCCCTGTCCTGGATCGTGGTCGCGGTGATCCCGATCCTCACGGTGATCATGACCGTGATCGTGCGCCGGCTGATTCCCCTCTACCGCGAGGGCCAGGGGCTCCTTGACCGGATCAGCCGGGTGCTGCGCGAGCAGATCATCGGCGCGAATGTCATCCGCGGCTTTGTCCGTCAGGACCACGAAATCCGCCGCTTCGACGAGGCCAACAAGGACCTCACCCGCAACAACCTGCGCTCCGCCCTGCTGGTGGCCGGGATGATGCCGATGATCATGCTGGTGGTCAACCTTTCCTCGGTGTGCGTCGTCTGGTTCGGCGGCCACCGGATCGACGCCGGCGAAATGCGGCTGGGCGCCCTCACCGCGTTCATGGCCTACATCCTGCAGATCCTGATCGCCATCATGATGGCGATGTACGTGTTCATGACCGCTCCCCGGGCGGCGGCGTGCGCGGAACGGATCCGCGAGGTGCTGGACACGGTGCCGGCCATCGCGGACCCGGCCGCTCCGCCGGGGACCGGGCCGGCGCCGCGCCCCCCGGCCGGGCCACTGCACTGCCCCGCGCGCCCCGCACGCTCCGGGAATGCCGTCGAGTTCAAGAACGTGACCTTCGCCTATCCCGGCGCGGAAGCGCCGGTGCTGGACGGCGTCTCGTTCACCGCCGCCCCCGGGACGACGACGGCGATCATTGGGGCGACCGGCAGCGGCAAGACGACCCTCCTGAACCTGCTTCCCCGGTTCCTGGATGCGACCGCCGGCCAGATCAGCATCGGCGGACGCGACGTGCGGGCCATGCCGCTGGACGTCCTGCGCGGCCTCATCGCGATGGTCCCGCAGCAGTCCTACCTGTTTTCGGGCACGGTCGCGGAAAACCTCCGGCTCGGCTCGCCCGCGGCCGGCGACCAGGAATTGTGGCAGGCGCTCGGGGCTGCCCAGGCCGCCGACTTTGTCCGCGCCCTGCCCCTCGGACTCGAAGCGCCCGTGAGCCAGGGCGGCACCAACTTCTCCGGCGGCGAACGCCAGCGCCTGTGCATCGCCCGGGCCCTGCTCAAGGATGCCCCCGTCTACCTGTTCGACGACAGTTTCTCGGCCCTGGACTACGGCACGGATGTGAGGCTCCGCGCGGCGATCGAGCCGCTGCTGCGTTCGGCGACCGTGCTGATCGTGGCCGAACGGGTGGCGACGATCGTGGACGCCGGGCTGATCCTCGTGCTGGAGGACGGCCGCCTCGTCGCGCAGGGGACGCACAGTGAACTCATGGAGTCCTCGCCGAGCTACCGGGAGATTGCCGCGTCCCAGTTCGTGCTGGAGGAAACCCCGTGAGCCGCGGCGGGGCATCCCGCGCCGGGACGGCTGCGGGGACGGGGGCCGGGAAGCGCACCAAGTGGCGGGCCGCCGCCCGGCTGCTTGGCCTGCTGCGGCCGTTGAAGTGGCGGATGGCCGGTGTCATCGCGGCCACGTGTGCATTCGTGACGCTCAACGTGGCGGCCCCCAAAGTCCTGGGTGACGCCACCGACGTCGTCGTTGCGGGTTTCCTGGGCGGTTCCCTCGACGAACAGGTGCTGGCGGGGCGGCTGCTGGCGGTTTCCGCCATGTATGTCGGGGCGTCGCTGTTCAGCTGGATCCAGGGCGCCCTGACGGCCACCGCCGTGCAGCGCCTCAGCTACGGGCTGCGCGGCTCTGTGGAGAAAAAGCTCCATGTCCTGCCGTCCAGCCATTTCGAGGAACAGCGCCGCGGCGAGGTGCTCAGCCGGGCCACGAACGACGTCGACAACATCTCCCAGGCCCTCAACCAGCTCCTCAACCAGCTCATCATGTCCGTCCTGATGCTCTCCGCCGCACTCGCCATGATGCTGTGGCTCTCGCCGCTCCTGGCACTGATTGCGGTGCTCTCCGTGCCCGTGTCCACGTTCATTACTGTCATGGTGGCCCGGCATTCCCAGGCGCACTTCACCGAGCAGTGGAGCAGCACGGGCGCCATGCACGCCCAACTCGAGGAACTCTTCACCGGGCACGAAGTGGTCAAAGCCTTCGGCCGGCAGGAGGCGTCGGCGGCGAGCTTCCGGGACTGCAACGACCAGCTGACGCGTTCCAGTGCCCGCGCCCAGTACCTGTCCGGCATCGTCCAGCCGCTGATGGTCTTTGTCTCCAACCTCAACTACGTTGCGGTGGCTGTTGTGGGGGCGCTCCAGGTGACCGCCGGCGCCATGACGATCGGCGGCATCCAGGCCTTCATCCAGTTCTCCCGCCTCTTCAGCCAGCCGATGGGCCAGATCGGCGGAATGCTGACCCTCCTGCAGTCCTGCCTGGCCTCCGCAGAGCGGGTGTTTGAGCTGCTCGACGCTCCGGAGATCCCGCCGGACACCGCTGTGCCGGCCGTTTCAGCCAACGGTGCCGGCAAGCATCGCGGCGCGGGCGCCCCGGGAAGGATCCATGCGCGCTCAAATCCAATGGCAGCGCAAGTCACCTGCCCGGGCGCAAATCCCCCAACGGGCGCAAATCCCCGGACGGGCGCGGCGCCCATGTCCCGCCCAATCCGGGCGCGGTGGCGGGCCGCGTCACCTTCGAGCACGTCAGCTTCAGCTACAGCCCCGGCACGCCCGTGGTGAAGGACCTCTCCTTCACGGTGGAGCCGGGCCAGACCGTGGCAATCGTGGGACACACCGGGGCGGGCAAGACCACCGTGGTGAACCTCCTGATGCGCTTCTACGAGCTCGACTCCGGCCGGATCCTGGTGGACTCAACCGACATCGCCGGCATCCCGCGGGACGAGCTGCGGTCCATCTTCGGCACGGTCCTGCAGGACGCCTGGCTGTTCACCGGCAGCATCAGGGAGAACATCGAGTACGGCCGGCCCGGGGCCACCGACGCCGAGATCGTCGAGGCGGCCCGGGCCAGCCACGTGGACCACTTTGTCCGGTCCCTGCCGGCCGGCTACGCCACCATGCTCGGCAACGACGGCGACTCGCTGAGCCGGGGGCAGCGCCAGCTCGTCTCGATCGCACGGGCACAGCTCGCCGGGCGCAGCATCCTGGTGCTGGACGAGGCGACGAGTTCCGTTGACAGCCGCACCGAGGTGCAGATCCGGCACGCGATGGAGCGGCTGCGGCAAGGTCACACGAGCTTCGTGATCGCGCACCGTTTGTCCACGGTCCGGGACGCTGATCTAATTCTTGTCATGGACCATGGACGGATCGTTGAACACGGGACCCATCAGCAGCTGATGGCCAGGAGCGGGCTCTACAAGGATTTGTACGAGGCACAGTTCGCCGGTCGCGAACACGTCACGGCCGCCCAGGAGCCGGAACTGTGAGCACCGCCGACACCGCGGGGGAGCGTTTCCCCGGTGCCTGGCGGACCAATCCGGCCAGCTCCGTCCCGCTCTTCGAACAGCTCCGGCTCTACGTCATCGAACGCGCCGACAACGGCACACTGGCGCCGGGTACCAGGCTGCCGGCCGTGCGGAGCCTCGCCGGCGAACTCGGCGTGGCACCCCACACCGTGGCGCGCGCCTACAAGGAACTGGAGGCCGCCGGCGTCGTGGTGACGCGGGGCCGGAACGGCACGGTGGTCTGCGCCCGCGACGCCGCCTGGAGCTCGCTGTCCGCCGCCGCCGCCGAGTTCGCCGCGGCCGCCAAGGCGCAGGGCGCGAGCTTCGCCGAGGCCGTGCAGCTGCTGGCCGCCGCCTACGACCGCCACTAGCACATCCGGGGACTGCCCGCGGCGCCCGGAATAGTTTTTCGAAGAAGTTTTCGATTAGCATTAGATTCGTGCCTAAAGCTGTAGCTGAAGATCCAGCCGTTGAAGTCCAGTCCGCCGTCGAACCGCTGGCAGCCCGTGAGGCCGTCCCGTCCCGGCCCGCGGTCAAACGCCCGGACATGACACGCCTGGTGGTCAAGGGCGCGCGCGAGCACAACCTGCGCAACGTCGACCTCGACCTGCCGCGCGATGCCATGATCGTGTTCACCGGCCTGTCCGGCTCCGGCAAGTCCTCCCTGGCGTTCGACACGATCTTCGCCGAGGGCCAGCGCCGCTACGTCGAATCGCTCTCCGCCTACGCCCGGCAGTTCCTCGGCCAGGTGGACAAGCCCGACGTCGACTTCATCGAGGGCCTCTCGCCGGCGGTGTCCATCGACCAGAAGTCCACGAGCAAGAACCCGCGCTCCACCGTGGGCACCATCACCGAGATTTACGACTACATGCGCCTGCTCTGGGCCCGTGTGGGCCGGCCGCACTGCCCCGTCTGCGGGGAGCCCGTGACGAAGCAGACCCCGCAGCAGATCGTGGACCAGCTGCTCGAGCTCCCGGACGGCACCCGCTTCCAGGTGCTGGCACCCGTGGTCCGCGGCCGCAAGGGCGAATTCGTCGACCTCTTCAAGGAACTCACCGCCAAGGGCTACTCCCGGGCCCGCGTGGACGGCGAGCTCGTCCAGCTGAGCGATCCGCCGAAGCTGGGCAAGCAGTTCAAGCACACCATCGAAGTGGTGGTGGACCGCCTCGTGGTCAAGGAAGGCATCAGCCAGCGCCTGACCGACTCCGTCGAAACCGCCCTCGGCCTGGCCGAGGGCCGCGTCCTCGCCGAATTCGTCGACCTCGAGGCGGACGACCCCGAGCGGATCAGGGCGTTCTCCGAACACCTCGCCTGCCCCAACGAGCACCCGCTCGCCATCGACGAGATCGAGCCGCGCTCCTTCTCCTTCAACAACCCCTTCGGCGCCTGCACCGCGTGCAGCGGCATCGGCACCAAGCTCGAAGTCGACGAGGAACTCATCATCCCGAACCCGGAGCTCTCGCTCGCGGAGGGGGCCATCGCGCCGTGGTCGCTGGGCACCGCCACCACGGAGTACTGGAACCGGCTGCTCGCCGGCCTCGCCAACGAGCTCGGCTTCTCCATGACGACGGCGTGGGAGAAGCTCGACGCCGACGTCCGGCAGACGGTGCTGCACGGCAAGGACCACAAGGTGGTGGTGCAGTACCGGAACCGCTTCGGCCGGGAACGCAAGTACAGCACCGGCTTCGAGGGCGTCGTGCAGTACGTCCACCGCAAGCACGGCGAAACCGATTCAGACTCGGCGCGCGACCGCTACGAGGAATACATGCGCCAGGTCCCGTGCCCGGCCTGCAACGGCGCCCGGCTGAACCCTGCGTCCCTCTCGGTGCTGATCAACGGCAAGTCCATCGCCGAGGTCGCCGCGCTGCCCATGCGCGAATGCGCGCACTTCCTCGACAACCTCGTCCTGACCGGCCGCGAAGCCCAGATCGCGCACCAGGTCCTCAAGGAAATCCAGGCCCGGCTGACCTTCCTCCTCGACGTCGGGCTCGAGTACCTGAACCTGGAACGCCCGTCCGGGACCCTGTCCGGCGGCGAAGCGCAGCGCATCCGGCTGGCCACCCAGATCGGCTCCGGCCTGGTGGGCGTGCTCTACGTCCTGGACGAGCCGTCCATCGGCCTGCACCAGCGGGACAACCGCCGCCTGATCGAAACGCTCACCCGGCTCCGGGACCTCGGCAACACCCTGATCGTGGTGGAGCACGACGAGGACACCATCCATGAGGCCGACTGGGTAGTGGACATCGGACCCGGCGCCGGCGAGCACGGCGGCATGGTGGTCCATTCCGGTTCCTACCAGGCGCTGCTGGAAAACACCGAGTCGCTGACCGGCGACTACCTCGCGGGCCGCAGGAAAATCGAGATCCCGAAGAAGCGGCGCAAATACGACAAGAAGCGCGAGCTCAAGGTGGTCGGGGCGAAGGAGAACAACCTCCTCAACGTTGATGCCAGCTTCCCGCTGGGCCTCTTCACCGCCGTCACCGGCGTCAGCGGCTCCGGCAAGTCCACCCTCGTCAACGAGATCCTCTACAAGGTGCTCGCCAACAAGCTCAACGGCGCCAAGCAGGTGGCCGGCCGGCACAAGTCCGTCCAGGGCCTCGAACACCTGGACAAGGTGGTGCACGTCGACCAGAGCCCCATCGGACGCACCCCGCGGTCCAACCCGGCCACCTACACCGGCGTGTTCGACCACATCCGCAAGCTCTTCGCCGAGACCACCGAGGCCAAGGTCCGCGGCTACCTGCCGGGCCGGTTCTCCTTCAACGTCAAGGGCGGCCGCTGCGAGGCCTGCTCCGGCGACGGCACCCTGAAGATTGAGATGAACTTCCTGCCGGACGTCTACGTCCCCTGCGAGGTCTGCCACGGCGCCCGGTACAACCGCGAAACCCTGGAGGTCCACTACAAGGGCAAGACCATCGCGGACGTGCTGAACATGCCCATCGAGGAAGGGGCCGAGTTCTTCGCGGCCTTCTCCCCGATCGCGCGGCACCTCAACACGCTCGTCGACGTCGGTCTCGGCTACGTCCGGCTGGGCCAGCCCGCCACCACGCTCTCCGGCGGCGAGGCCCAGCGCGTCAAGCTCGCGGCCGAGCTCCAGAAGCGTTCCAACGGCCGCAGCGTCTACGTCCTGGACGAGCCCACCACGGGCCTGCACTTCGAGGACATCCGCAAGCTCCTCATGGTGCTGCAGGGCCTCGTGGAGAAGGGCAACACGGTGATCACGATCGAGCACAACCTCGATGTCATCAAGAGCGCGGACTGGATCGTGGACCTTGGCCCGGACGGCGGCTCGGGCGGCGGCCGGGTTGTCGCCTCCGGTACCCCGGAGCAGGTGGCCAAGTCCACCGAAAGCCACACGGCCGCGTTCCTCGCCGAACTCCTGGCCTAAGAACCGGCCGAGGGAGGACCGCACGGGCGGGCGAGAGCGCAGCTGCGGCGCGCACTTCCCCGCCCGGGCGGCAATGTGTTCCCCTGACGTATCGCCTGATGTATTCCACGATGTATCGCCTGATGTATTCCCGTAGGAGCATGCGAATTTCAGGCATCCGCGCACTCGTGAGAAACTAAGCCGGTGACGCATACAACAGTGCCCGTAATCTTCGACCTCGACGGCACTCTTGTCGATCCGGCCGGGGGGATAACGGACGGAATCGCAGCGGCCCTCACCGAACTTGGCCTGCCGGTTCCGGGCAAGTCCCGGATGGACGCCATGATCGGACCCAAGCTGAGCCATTCCCTCACGGAAATCGCCGGCGTCCCGGCGGCACTGCTGGAAGACGCCATCCGGATCTATCGCGCGCACTACGCTTCCACCGGCATCGCGCAGAGCCGGCTCTACCCGGGAATCCGCGGCCTCCTCGAGGACTTCGTGGCCGCCGGCCGCCCCATCGCCGTCGCCACCCAGAAGCCGGAGGGACTGGCCCGCACCGTGCTGGCGCACCACGGCATCGCCGGGCTCTTCCACAGCATCCGCGGCTCCGCCGCCGACGAGGCCGCCGGCGGCCCGGAAACGGACCCTGTCCCGAAGGCTCTGTCCCCGAAGGCTCTGTCCCCGAAGGCCCCGTCCCCGAAGGTAAGGCCGGCATCGTCGCGGCCGCGCTCTCGGACCTGGCGGCGGCGTCCCCTGCGTCGGCCGGCCTGGCCGTGATGGTGGGGGACCGGGCACAGGACGTGGCCGGGGCGGCTGCGAACGGACTGGACTGCATCGGCGTAGGCTGGGGTTTTGCGCCCGACGGCGAACTGCAGGCGGCCGGCGCCGTCGAGATCGTGCACACCACCACGGCGCTTCACGCGACGATCACCAGACTCTCCGAACGCCCGGGGACCACAGCCCTGAACGAGGTGCACACCGATGGAAATGTTTGACGTAATCCGCTGGACCACGCGCGGGCTCATATCGTCCACGTGCCGTCCCACGGTCATCGGCCTGGAAAACGTGCCCAAGGACGGGCCGTTCATCGTGGCCCCGAACCACCTCTCCTTCCTGGACAGCGTGATCGTCCAGGCCCTCATGCCGCGGCCCGTGGCGTTCTTCGCGAAGGCCGAATACTTCACCACCGGCGGCGTCAAGGGCAAGGTCATGAAGTCCTTCTTCGAGGCCGTGGGCTCCATTCCGGTGGAGCGCGGCGAGCAGGCGGCCAGCGTCCAGGCCCTGAAGACGCTGCTGGACATCCTCGACGCCGGCCGCGGCGTGGGCATCTACCCCGAAGGCACCCGCTCCCGCGACGGCATCCTCTACCGCGGCCGCACCGGCGTCGGCTGGCTGGCCCTCACCACGGGCGCCCCGGTGATCCCGGTGGGCCTGATCGGCACGGAACACCTGCAGCCCGCGGACAGCAAGTCCGTCAAGCCGCAGCACTTCACCATGAAGGTGGGCGAGCCGCTGTACTTCGAGAAGACCGGGCCGGACCACTCCCTGCCGGCCCGCCGCCAGGTCACGGACCGCATCATGGACGCCATCGCGGAACTGAGCGGCCAGGAACGCTCCACGAGCTACAACCAGAGCAAGTCGGCCGAATAGCACCTGCCCGCGGCCCAGCAGCGGCCGGCCGGGCCGGTGCCACGGCACTCCGGCGGCTCAGTGGATTTGAACTAAGTAGACTTGTACCGTGGCAGATCCAGCGAGTTACCGACCCCAGACGGGTGAGATTCCGACCAACCCGGGCGTGTACCGCTTCCGCGATCCGCACGGCCGGGTCATCTATGTCGGCAAGGCCAAAAACCTGCGTTCGCGGCTGAACTCCTACTTCGCCAACCCCGCCGGGCTCATGCCGAAGACCTACGCGATGGTGCACACGGCCAGCAGTGTCGAGTGGACGGTGGTGGGCAGCGAGCTCGAGTCCCTGCAGCTGGAATACACCTGGATCAAGGAATTCACGCCGCGCTTCAACGTGATGTTCCGCGACGACAAGACCTACCCGTACCTGGCGGTCACGATGGGGGAGAAGTACCCGCGCGTCCAGGTGCTGCGCGGCGACCGGCGCAAGGGAACCCGGTACTTCGGCCCGTACACCGCCGGCGCGATCCGGGACACCATGGACACCCTGCTGCGGGTGTTCCCGGTGCGGAGCTGCAGCGCCGGCGTGCTCAAACGCGCCGAAGCCAGCGGCCGGCCCTGCCTCCTCGGCTACATCGACAAATGCTCCGCGCCCTGCGTCGGCCGGATCTCCGCCGAGGACCACCGTGCCCTCGCCGAGGACTTCTGCACCTTCATGGGGGGCGAAGCCAAGCCGTTCGTCAACCGGCTGGAACGGGAGATGGCCGCAGCCGTCGCCGAGCTCGACTACGAACGCGCCGCGCGGCTCCGGGACGACATCGTGGCGCTGAAGAAGGTCTTCGAACGCAACGCCGTGGTCCTCGCCGAAGGCACGGACGCCGACGTCTTCGCCCTGCACGAAGACGAGCTCGAGGCCGCCGTCCAGGTCTTCCACGTCCGCGGCGGCCGGATCCGCGGCCAGCGCGGCTGGGTGGTGGAAAAGGTCGAGGACTCCACCACGCCGGAGCTGGTCGAGCACCTGCTCCAGCAGGTCTACGGCGAGGAGGCCGGACTGCAGGGCCGGCTGCCCCGCGAGGTCCTGGTGCCCGCCGAACCCAGCAACGCCGAGGAACTCGCGCAATGGCTCAGCGGCCTGCGCGGGGCCCGGGTGGACGTCCGGGTGCCCCAGCGCGGAGACAAGGCCGCGCTCATGTCCACGGTCCGCGAGAACGCCGAGCACGCCCTCAAGCTCCACAAGTCCCGGCGCGCCGGCGACCTCACCATGCGCTCCCAGGCCCTTCAGGAACTCCAGGAAGCCCTCGACCTCCCGGTCGCGCTGCTCCGGATCGAATGCTTCGACATTTCGCATGTCCAGGGCACCAACGTGGTCGGCTCCATGGTGGTGGTGGAGGACGGGCTGCCGAAGAAGTCCGACTACCGGAAGTTCGGCGTGACCGGAGCTGCCGCCACCGACGACACCGCGGCCATGCACGACGTCCTGACCCGCCGGTTCCGGCACTATCTCGACGAGAAAAGCGAGCAGGCGGCAGCCGCGGCCAAACCGGCGCACCAGGCCGCGCTGGAGGCGGCAACCGCCGCGGCGGTTGCCGACTCCACCACGCCGGCGCCGCGCAGCAAGTTCGCCTACCCGCCCAACCTCGTCGTCGTCGACGGCGGCAAACCGCAGGTCAACGCCGCCGCCCGGGCGCTGGCGGAGCTGGGCATCGAGGACGTGTACGTGGTGGGCCTGGCCAAACGGCTCGAAGAAGTGTGGCTGCCGGACAGCGACTTCCCGGTGATCCTGCCGCGCGCCTCCGCCGGCCTGTACCTGCTGCAGCGGATCCGCGACGAGGCCCACCGCTTCGCCATCACCTTCCACCGGCAGAAGCGCGGCAAGGCCATGACCGTCTCGGCGCTGGACGGCGTGCCGGGGCTGGGAGAGTCGAAGCGCAAGGCCCTCCTGGCCGAGTTCGGGTCCGTCAAGGGCATCAAAGCGGCGACGCTGGAAGAGCTCACCGGCGCCAAGGGGATCGGTCCGTCGCTGGCTGCCGCAATCGTCCGGCACTTCACTGCCGACGGCGGCGAGGCAGCCGTCACGGTTCCGGCCGTCAACATGACGACGGGCGAAATCCTCGACGCTTAGCTAGCTCCGCCAAACTTAGCTAGGGTAAAGACTTGGGTAACGGCCCGGGCGCGGCATCACCGCGGCCCGGCCGTAACTTCACCGCAACAGCAGATCGCACAGGCAGAGATGGGGCTTCACTGATGGCAGAGTCGACGGCAGGATCCGGGACGGAAGAGGACGGCATGACACCCGTCAAACCCGTCGAGGCGGAACTGCTCGTGGTGACCGGCATGTCCGGAGCCGGCCGGAGCACCGCCTCGGACGCCCTTGAGGACCATGGTTGGTACGTCGTGGAAAACCTCCCGCCGCAGATGCTCGGCACGCTCGCGGAACTGGTCTCGCGGACACCGCACTCGATGTCCAAGCTCGCCGTCGTGATGGACGTCCGGAGCAAGGAACTGTTCGCCGACATGCGCGTGGCCCTCCGCGCCCTGGAGGCGACCGGCGTGAGCTTCCGCGTCTTGTTCCTCGACGCCAGCGACGACGTCCTGGTCCGACGCTTTGAGCAGGGCCGCCGGCCCCACCCGCTCCAGGGCGGCGGCCGGATCCTCGACGGCATTGCCGCCGAACGGGAGCTTGTCCGTGAATTGAAGGACACCGCCGACATCGTCCTGGACACGTCCTCCCTCAACGTCCACGGCCTCGCCACCGCCATCACGGAACTCTTCAGCGAGACCGGGCCGGTGGCGCTGCGTCTGAACGTCATGAGCTTCGGCTTCAAGTACGGGCTGCCGGTGGATGCCAACTTCGTGGCCGATGCCCGCTTCATCCCGAACCCGCACTGGGTGCCGCAGCTGCGCCCGCATACCGGGCTGGACAAGGACGTCAGCGACTACGTGCTGGAGGCCGAGGGCGTCAGCGACTTCGTGGAACGCTACGTCCTGGCCCTCGAACCGGTCCTGGACGGCTACCGGCGCGAGAACAAGCACTACGCCACGATCGCCGTGGGCTGCACCGGCGGCAAGCACCGCTCCGTGGCGGTGGCGGTCGAGCTCTCACGGCGGCTGGCGCAATACCCGCGCGTCACCGTGACGACGACGCACCGGGACCTGGGCCGCGAGTAATGGCGCTGCTGACCGGCTCGCTGCCCCTTGTCCCGCCCGCCAGCGCGGCATTCGCCAGCCAGCAGCAGGACAAGGGCCCCTCGGTCGTGGCGCTCGGCGGCGGCCACGGCCTGTCCGCCTCGCTGTCCGCGCTGCGCCTGCTCACCTCCGAGCTCACCGCGATCGTCACGGTCGCGGACGACGGCGGGTCCTCCGGCCGGCTCCGTGAGGAGTACGGCGTCCTGCCGCCCGGTGACCTCCGCATGGCCCTGTCCGCGCTGTGCGATGACACCGACTGGGGCCGCACCTGGCGCGACGTCATGCAGCACCGCTTCGCCCCCGGCAAGGGCCGCGGCGGTTCCCTCGACGAACACGCCATGGGTAACCTCCTGATCGTCACGCTGTGGGAACTTCTGGGCGACACGGTCGCCGGCCTCAAGTGGGCCGGCGCCCTGCTCGGCGCGCGCGGCGAGGTCCTGCCGATGTCCAGCATCCCGCTGACCATCGAAGGCGAGGTCCGGGTCACGGCCCCGGACGGCACCACGGCACTGCAGACCCTGACCGGTCAGGCCAAGTGCGCCGTGGCAGGGTCCCTGGAGCATGTCCGGCTGTTGCCCGAGAACGCACCCGCGTGCATCGGAGGCGCTGACCGCGATCGAGCTGGCCGACTGGGTGATCCTCGGCCCGGGTTCCTGGTACACGTCCGTCCTGCCGCACCTGCTGCTCCCGGAAATGCGCGAAGCCCTCTGCAACACGGCGGCCCGGCGCTGCCTGACCATGAACCTCGCCACGGACACCAAGGAGACCGCTGGCATGACCGCCGCCGACCACCTCCGGGTGCTGCGCGAGTACGCGCCGGACTTCACGATCGACGTCGTCCTGGCCGATCCGGCGTCGGTCCAGGACGTGCCCGACTTCGAGCAGGCGGCCGGAATGCTCGGTGCCGAGGTGGTCTTGGGTAAAGTGGGGGCGTCTGGTCGCCGTCCGGTCCACGATCCGTTGCGGCTGGCGACGGCGTACCACGATATTTTCGGGAACAGTTAGGAAAGGTGCCATGGCACTGACAGCATCAGTCAAGGAAGAACTTTCCCGTCTGGATATCAAGAAGTCCTCGGTCCGCAAGGCCGAGGTATCGGCCATGCTCCGCTTCGCCGGCGGGCTGCACATCATCTCTGGCCGGATTGTGATCGAGGCCGAGGTCGACCTCGCATCGACCGCCCGGCGGCTGCGTGCCGCGATCGCCGAGGTCTACGGCCACCAGAGCGAGATCATCGTCGTCTCCGGCGGCGGCCTGCGCCGCGGCAGCCGCTATGTGGTGCGCGTGGTCCGCGACGGCGAGGCCCTCGCCCGCCAGACCGGCCTCCTGGACACCCGCGGCCGGCCCGTCCGTGGCCTGCCCTCCGTGGTGGTCAACGGATCCGCCGCGGACGCCGAGGCCGTCTGGCGCGGCGCCTTCCTGGCGCACGGCTCGCTCACCGAACCCGGCCGCTCCTCCGCCATGGAGGTCACGTGCCCCGGCCCCGAGTCGGCCCTGGCCCTCGTCGGCGCCGCGCGCCGCCTCGGCATCCAGGCCAAGGCCCGCGAGGTCAGGGGAGTGGACCGCGTGGTGATCCGCGACGGCGACACGATCGCCGCGCTGCTGACCCGCATGGGCGCCCACGACGCGCTCATGGTCTGGGAGGAACGCCGCATGCGCAAGGAAGTCCGCGCCACCGCCAACCGGCTCGCGAACTTCGACGACGCCAATCTGCGCCGCTCCGCCCAGGCCGCCGTCGCCGCCGGCGCCCGGGTGGACCGCGCCCTGGAAATCCTGGGCGACGACGTCCCGGACCACCTCAAGTACGCCGGCGAGCTGCGGGTCGCGCACAAGCAGGCCAGCCTGGACGAGCTGGGCCGCCTCGCCGACCCCGTCATGACCAAGGACGCCATCGCCGGCCGGATCCGCCGGCTCCTGGCCATGGCGGACAAACGGGCCCAGGACCTCGGCATCCCGGGCACGGAAGCCAATGTGACGCCGGAAATGCTCGACGACTAGCCCGCCCCTAGAATCAGATCCAGACGGTGGAAATACCTCAGCGACATCGGAGGTTATGCCCACCGGATCCCGGATTCACCACATACTTCCGGGTGCCTGGCCATCCGGATGCACAATCCGAGAGTTACCGAACCGGACAACCTGTCCACGACATTGGAGGATTTTGTGACCGAGTACGTACTGCCCGAGCTCGACTATGACTACGCAGCGCTGGAGCCGCACATCTCCGCGAAGATCATGGAGCTGCACCACAGCAAGCACCACGCCGCCTACGTGGCCGGCGCCAACAACGCCCTCGCCCAGCTGGCCGAGGCGCGCGAAAAGGGCGACTTCGCCAACATCAACCGCCTCTCCAAGGACCTCGCGTTCCACACCGGCGGCCACATCAACCACTCCGTCTTCTGGAAGAACCTGTCCCCGGACGGTGGCGACAAGCCCGAAGGCGAGCTCGCGGCCGCCATCGACGACGCCTTCGGCTCGTTCGACGCCTTCCGCGCCCAGTTCAGCGCCGCGGCGCTGGGCCTGCAGGGTTCCGGCTGGGGCTTCCTGGCCTACGAGCCGATCGGCGGCAACCTGGTCATCGAGCAGCTCTACGATCAGCAGGGCAACGTCGCACTCGGCACCACCCCGCTGCTGATGCTGGACATGTGGGAGCACGCCTTCTACCTGGACTACGTCAACGTCAAGGCCGACTACGTCAAGGCGTTCTGGAACATCGTGAACTGGGCCGACGTCGCCAAGCGCTTCGACGCCGCCCGCAAGAACGCGACGGGTCTCATCACGCTCTAAGCGTGAGCTGACCGATTCCTGCTTGTAACAAACCTCACATTACGGGCCGTTCGGCCCGAAATGTGGACGGACTGCCCCTGCACTTGCGGGGGCAGTCCCAGTTAAACGTAAGATGGATCACGGAAGGCGGTTAGCCTTCAGCAACGTGGCTGGTCGTCCTCCGATCTGGTAATTATCTCTGCCCAATGGCGTGCGGGATCTGTTAGTTGGCTTGAACGCCTTCTCAACTAGTCGTGCTCGCAAGAGCACCAAGGAGACTGAAAACGTGACGACCCGTATTGGCATCAACGGCTTTGGCCGTATCGGCCGCAACTACTTCCGCGCCGCCCTCGCACAGGGCGCAGACCTTGAGATCGTTGCGGTCAACGACCTCACCAGCCCGGAAGCCCTCGCTCACCTCTTCAAGTACGACTCCGTGGGCGGCCGCCTGGCGGAATCCATCGAGGTCAAGGACGGCAACATCGTCGTCGACGGCAAGACCGTGAAGGTCCTCGCCGAGCGCGATCCCGCCAAGCTGCCCTGGGGCGAGCTCGGCGTCGACATCGTCATCGAGTCCACGGGCTTCTTCACGAAGGCGGCCGACGCGCAGAAGCACATCGACGCCGGCGCCAAGAAGGTCCTGATCTCCGCCCCCGCCTCGAACGAGGACATCACGATCGTGATGGGTGTCAACGACGGACTGTACGACAACGCCGCGCACCACATCATCTCCAACGCCTCCTGCACCACCAACTGCCTCGGCCCGCTGGCCAAGGTCGTCAACGACGCCTTCGGCATCGAGCGCGGCCTGATGACCACCATCCACGCGTACACCGCCGACCAGAACCTGCAGGACGGCCCGCACAACGACCTCCGCCGCGCCCGCGCCGCCGCCATCAACATGGTCCCCACCTCCACGGGTGCGGCCAAGGCAATCGGCCTGGTCCTGCCGGAGCTCAAGGGCAAGCTCGACGGCTACGCCATCCGCGTTCCGGTCCCCACCGGCTCCGCCACGGACCTGACCGTCACGGTCTCCCGCGAGACCACCGTTGAGGAAGTCAACGCCGCCCTCAAGGCAGCCTCCGAGAGCGAAGAGCTCAAGGGCCTGCTGACCTACACGGACGAGCCGATCGTCTCCTCGGACATCGTCGGTGACCCGGCATCGTCCATCTTCGACTCCGGCCTGACCAAGGTGATCGGCAACCAGGTCAAGGTTGTGTCCTGGTATGACAACGAATGGGGCTACTCCAACCGCCTCGTTGACCTCACGGAGCTTGTCGCGTCCAAGCTGGGCTAGGGTAAGACTCATGACATTTCACACCCTCAACGAACTGATCGCTGATGGTGTCCGCGGGCGGTACGTTCTGGTCAGAAGTGACCTGAACGTGCCGCTCGACGGCTCTACAGTGACTGACGACGGCCGCATCAAGGCCTCCCTGCCAGTGCTGGCGAAGCTGACGGACGCCGGTGCCCGCGTGCTGGTCACAGCACACCTGGGCCGCCCCAAGGGCGCCCCCGAGGACAAGTACTCGCTCAAGCCCGCCGCCGCGCGGCTGGCCGAGCTTGCCGCGTTCAAGGTCTCGCTTGCCGCCGACACGGTCGGCGAGTCCGCCAAGGAACTGGCCTCCGCGCTCCAGGACGGCGAAGTGCTGGTCCTGGAAAACGTGCGCTTCGACGCCCGGGAGACGTCCAAGGACGACGCCGAACGCGGCGCCTTCGCGGACGAGCTCGTCGCCCTCACCGGTGACAACGGCGCCTTCGTCGACGATGCCTTCGGTGCCGTGCACCGCAAGCACGCGAGCGTGTACGACGTCGCCACGCGGCTGCCGTCCTACCAGGGCGACCTCGTCCGCACGGAGGTCGAGGTGCTGCGCAAGCTCACCACCGACACCCAGCGGCCCTACGTCGTCGTCCTCGGCGGCTCCAAGGTCTCGGACAAGCTCGCCGTCATCGACAACCTCATCGGCAAGGCGGACACGATCCTGGTGGGCGGCGGCATGCTGTTCACCTTCCTCGCGGCCGCGGGCCACAAGGTCGCGGGCAGCCTGCTCGAAGAGGACCAGATCCCGGTCGTCCAGGACTACCTGAAGCGGGCCGCGGACGCCGGCACCGAGTTTGTTGTGCCCACCGACGTTGTGGTGGCCAGCAAGTTCGCCGCCGACGCCGAGCACGAGACCGTCGCCGCCGACGCCATCGAGTCCAGCAGCTTCGGCGCCCAGGGCATCGGCCTGGACATCGGGCCGGACTCGGCAGCGGCCTTCGCGGAACGGATCAAGGGCGCCAAGACGGTGTTCTGGAACGGCCCCATGGGCGTGTTCGAATTCGCGGCCTTCGCCGGCGGTACCCGGGCCATCGCCCAGGCGCTGACCGGGACGGACGCATTCACGGTGGTCGGCGGCGGAGATTCCGCCGCGGCGGTCCGGACCCTCGGCTTCGCCGATGATCAGTTCGGCCACATTTCCACCGGCGGCGGCGCAAGCCTGGAGTACCTTGAAGGCAAGGAACTCCCCGGCCTGAGCGTCCTGGACCGCTAACAGCACCTGACCGCTAACAGCACCGACCGCTAGAAGCAGCAGCGGCCCGGCAATGTAACAGCGCCGGCCGCCAGGCAATCAGCCGGCAGGGTGCCCCTCCGCAAGGATCCGGGCACCCTGCCGGCTGTTCACACGACAAGCACTCTTGGAGATCACGTGACCACGTCAACCAACGGTAAATTCGACCGCAAGCCCTTCATCGCCGGCAACTGGAAGATGAACATGGACCACGTCCAGGGCATCACCCTCCTGCAGAAGCTTGCGTGGACCCTGTCCGACGCCAAGCACGACTTCGGCCGGGTGGAGGTTGCCGTCTTCCCGCCGTTCACGGATCTCCGTGGCGTCCAGACCCTCGTCCAGGGCGACGAGCTCGCCGTCGCTTACGGCGGCCAGGACCTCTCCCAGTTCGACTCCGGCGCCTACACCGGCGATATCTCCGGGCAGTTCCTGGCCAAGCTCGGCTGCGGCTACGTCCTGGTCGGCCACAGTGAACGCCGCACCATCCACAACGAGTCCGACTCCGTCCTCAACGCCAAGACCAAGGCCGCCTTCCGGCACGGCATCACCCCGGTCCTGTGCGTCGGTGAAGGCCTCGAGATCCGGCAGGCCGGCACCCACGTGGACCACACGCTGGCCCAGCTGCGCGCCGGCGTCGAAGGCCTCACCCCGGAACAGGCTGCCGAGCTCGTCGTCGCCTACGAGCCCGTCTGGGCCATCGGCACCGGCGAGGTCGCCGGCCCGGAAGATGCGCAGGAAATGTGTGCAGCCATCCGCGCCGAACTGTCCACGCTCTTCGGAGCCGACGTCGCCGCCAAGACGCGCCTGCTCTACGGCGGTTCGGTCAAGGCCAACAACGCGGCCTCGATTCTGAAGGAGCGCGACGTGGACGGCTTGCTGGTCGGCGGTGCCAGCCTGGACGCTGCCGAGTTTGCTAATATTGTCAGGTTCGAGAGTCACCTGTTGACGGATTAGTCCGGACACAGCTTTGGCCCCCGCAATCCAAATCTTCTGAAAGGCCGTCGTGGACGTTCTTCATGTCATTCTGCAGGTCCTCCTGGGCATCACCAGCCTCCTGCTGACGTTGCTCATCCTGCTCCATAAGGGACGCGGAGGCGGCCTGTCGGACATGTTCGGCGGCGGCATGAGTTCGGGACTGAGCTCCTCCGGCGTCGCGGAGCGGAACCTCAACCGCTTCACGGTCATCCTCGGGATCACCTGGGGCGTCGTGATCGTCGCCCTGGGCCTGCTGATGCGGTTCAGCACCGGAGCCGACTCCTAGGACGTCTTCTTCGAAAACTTCATAAGGGGCCTTGCGGCCCTCCCGGCATCGGGAACTCACGAACTACACTGTCGCTGGCAAGCACCATTCCACCAGCTGAGTAGCCAGGAGTTCCCGATGCTGCATTCTGCTTCCGGATTCAAAGGAATCCGTGTGGGCGCTACCGAAGGGGCCTCGCCCCGCCACGAACCACTCAACGGGGCCGGCGCACGCCAGCCCCGTATTCGTGTGTCCTACCGGTGCGCCAAGGGCCATGAAACCTCGCTCGTGTTCGCCCAACTGCCCGAGGAACAGATCCCGGGGGTCTGGGACTGCCGGCGCTGCGGCGGCACCGCAACCCGCGACGGAACGAAGTTTGCCCTGGAGGACGTGCCGGCCGAGGGCTTCAAAACGCACCTGGAATACGTTAAAGAGCGGCGCTCCAGCCAGGACGCCGAAGACGTGCTGGCTGGAGCGCTGGAACGGCTACGCGCCGGACGGACCCTTCCGGACGAGCTGCTCCGGGACCCGTGAGGCCGCGTTTTCGTCAATCAGCCATAGGGTCTCCCGGCGGCCGCGCGGCCCGGCCGCGGGAACCTGCACAGGATTGGCGCCGGCCAGGGCCAGGCCCACGGCACCGGCCTTGTCCTCACCGGCCACCACCATCCACACCTCAGAGGCCGTATTGATGGCCGGCAGGGTCAGGGACACCCGGCCCGGCGGCGGCTTGGGGGAGTTGTGCACCCCCACGACGGTCAGCTCCTTCTCCCGGATGCCGGCCTGCTCCGGGAAGAGCGACGCGACGTGCGCGTCCGGGCCGACGCCGAGCAGGACTATGTCCAGGCGGGGCAGTTGACCGGGACGTTCCGGCCGGTCGTCGGACATGTCCGCGGCGTGCTCGGCGGCGGCCGCAACAGCCAGCCGGCGCGCATAGTCCGCCGCAGCCTCATCCGGGCTGGCGAAGTCATCGGCGGAACCGGGCACGTGGACGCGCGCAGGATCGACGGCGATATGGGACAGCAGAGCCTCATGGGCCTGACGGGCGTTGCGCTCGGCGTCGTCCGCCGGCAGGAAGCGCTCGTCGCCCCACCAGAAGTTCACCTTGGACCAGTCGACGGCGGACGCCGCCGGTGATTCGGCCACGGCCTTGAGCGAACCGATGCCCATCGTGCCCCCGGTAAGCACCACCGTTGCCTCGCCGTGCCGGTCCTGGATATCGACCAGCTTGGTGATCAGGCGGGCGGCGATTGCAGCCATCAGGACGGTCGAGTCAGGATGGATGCTTACTCTGGGGTCAGCGCTCACTGGGACGGACACTCCTTAGGTTGGTACGTGGCAGTCCCATAGTAATCACTTCGCCGAAGACTTCGTCGGGATCCAGGCGGCGGAGTTCCTCGGCGAGGCAGTCCTTGAGGCTGCGGCGGGGCAGGGAGATCCGCTGCGCGGGCTGGCCGGGCTGGGTCAGTTCCGCGATGGTCAGTCCGGGCCGGAAGAGCTGGATGTCGCCGCCGGGCCGGGTGAGGCGGACGCGGCGGATGCCGGTGCCGGCCGGGTCCGCGACGATGGTCACGGGAACGTCCAGTGCCAGCGTGAGCCAGGCCGCGAGCAGGATCGTGCTGGGGGAGTCCGAGGCGCCTTCGACGGCGACGGCCGTCACCGGGGAGTCGTCCACCTGGTCCAGGACCGCGGCCAGCTGGATCCGCCAGTTGGTCAGGCGGGTCCAGGCGAGGTCCGTGTCGCCGGCCTTGTAGGTGCGGCGGATGTTCTCCAGCGCCGCGACCGGGTCCGCCTCGTTGGCCGAGTCGGTGATCCGGCGGTGCGCGATGCCGCCCGATCGAGGTCTGGCACGCGTTCTCGGGGGCGCCGTGCGGCCACCAGGCCACGATCGGCGCGTCCGGCAGCAGCAGGGCCGCGACGAGGGATTCGCTTTCCTCGGCGAGTTCGCCGTAGCCGCGCAGCAGGATGACCTCGGAGGCGCCGGCGTCGCCGCCGACGCGGATCTGGGCGTCCAGCCGGGTCGGGGCGGAGGCCCCGGCGTCGGCGAGGACGATGATCCGGCAGGGGTGTTCGCGGCTGGCCTCGTTGGCGGCCTCGATGGCCTCCTCCTCGAGCCCGGAGCGGGTGACGACCACGAGGGTCAGCACCCGGCCGAGGGCGATCACGCCGCCCTGCTCGCGCAGGGCCATGATCTTCTTGGAAATCTTGGAGGTGGTGGTGTCGGGAAGATCTACGATCATGGCCTTCTCCAGGTTCGTCCGTCGCGGGCAAGGAGTTCGTCGGCTGAGGCGGGGCCCCAGCTGCCGGGCGCGTAGGGCTCGGGCTGTTCGGCCAGGGACGCCCAGTAGTCCTCGAAGGGGTCCAGGATCTTCCAGGACAGCTCCACTTCGGCGTGCCGGGGGAACAGCGGCGGTTCGCCCAGGAGCACGTCGAGGATGAGCCGTTCGTAGGCTTCGGGGCTGGACTCGGTGAAGGAGTGGCCGTAGCCGAAGTCCATGGTGACGTCGCGGACCTCCATCTGGGTGCCCGGGACCTTGGACCCGAACCGGATGGTGGCGCCCTCGTCGGGCTGGACCCGGATCACCACGGCGTTCTGGCCGAAGTCGTCCTCGCCGTGGTCACGGAACAGCAGGTTCGGTGCGCGCTTGAACACGACGGCGATCTCCGTCACCCGGCGTCCCAGGCGCTTGCCGGCGCGCAGGTAGAACGGCACGCCGGACCAGCGGCGGGTGTTGATGTCCACCCGGATCGCGGCGAACGTCTCGGTCTTCGAATCGGCCGGGATGCCCTCTTCCTCCAGGTAGCCCAGGACCTCCTCGCCGCCCTGCCAGCCGCCGGTGAACTGGCCGCGGGCGGAGTGGGTGGAGAGGTCGTGCGGGAGCCTGACGGCGGCGAGGACCTTTTCCTTCTCGGCCCGCAGGTCATCGGCGTTGAAGGAGATCGGCTCTTCCATGGCCGTCAGGGCCAGGAGCTGGAGCAGGTGGTTCTGGATGACGTCGCGGGCCGCGCCCACGCCGTCGTAGTAGCCTGCCCGGCCGCCGGTGCCGATGTCCTCGGCCATGGTGATCTGGACGTGGTCCACATAGTTCGCGTTCCAGAGCGGCTCGAAGAGCTGGTTGGCGAAGCGCAGCGCCAGGATGTTCTGCACCGTCTCCTTGCCCAGGTAGTGATCGATCCGGAAGACCGCGTCCGGCGGGAACACCGATTCGACGATGTCGTTGAGCTGGCGGGCCGATTCGAGGTCGTGCCCGAACGGCTTCTCGATCACCACGCGGCGCCACTTGTCGCCCTCGGCCTGGGCCAGGCCGTGCTTGGAGAGCTGGCGGCAGACCTGTTCGAAGGCCTTCGGCGGGATCGAGAGGTAGAACGCATGGTTGCCCCGCGTCCCGCGCTGCTCGTCGAGCTCATCGATCGTTTCGCTGAGCCGCTTGAACGCCTCGTCGTCGTCGAACTCGCCCTGCACGAAGCGGATGCCCTCGGAGAGCTGCTTCCAGACCGTTTCATCAAACGGGGTCCGGGCATAGGCCTTGACGGACTCCTTGACCTCCGCGGCGAAGTCCTCGTTCTCCCACTGCCGGCGGGCAAAGCCCACCAGCGCGAAGCTCGGCGGCAGCAGCCCGCGGTTGGCGAGGTCATACACGGCCGGCATGAGCTTCTTGCGGGCGAGATCCCCGGTCACCCCGAACAGGACCAGCGAAGACGGTCCGGCAATACGGTTCAGACGGCGGTCACGGGGATCCCGGAGCGGGTTGCGCCCCCGGCCGGCCGTGTTCCTGCCGCCGTTGTAGGTTTCTGGCATGGTTGCTTGGGTGCCTTAGCTTTCAGTGGAAGATGCTGCCTGGCCGGCAAGGGACGTGACGAGCTCCTGGAGCTGCTTCACACCCGCAGCGCGGTCGGTCAGGTGCAGCCGGAGGACCGGACGGCCGTGCTCGGACAGGACCTGGGCGTCGCCGGCGGCCTGCGCCGAGATCAGCTCGCCGAACGTAAACGGGCGGTCCGGGATGGCGAGGTCCGTGGCGGACGCTGCCGTGACCTGCAGGAAGACACCGATCGCGGGTCCGCCCTTGTGGAACTGGCCCGTGGAGTGCAGGAAGCGCGGGCCCCAGCCGAAGGTGACCGGGCGGCCGCTGACCGCTGCCAGTTCGTCCCGGACGCCCTCGAGGCCCGCGAAGGCGAGCCGGTCGAAATAGGCCTGGACGCTGAGGTAGCTGTCCGGTCCGCAGCTCGGCCAGCAGGGCGCTGACGGCCTCTGCCGCGGTGGCTGCGTTGCCAAGCCACGCTCCGCCGCGGACCTCGATGGCGCCGTCGGTGAAGTTCGCCGGTGTCGGCTCGGGCTGTGCGTCCAGCAGGCCGCGTGCGGCCACCTTGGCGGCCTCGACGTCGGGCTGGTCAAACGGGTTGATGCCCAGCAGCCGGCCGGCCACGGCGGTGGCGAATTCCCACACCATCATCTGCGTCGGGAGGCCGCCGGCGATCGCGACCTCGTTCTCGCCGAGCTGCACGTCGTCGGCGTCAGCCGCGACGAGCCGGATGACGAGGACATCCGGTGCCCCAAGGGTGGCTTCGGGGGAGTGCGGGACCGGCCACGACCGGCAGCACGCCGGTGCCCAGCTTGCCCGTGGATTCGGCGATGAGCTGTTCGGCCCAGTCGGCGAAGCCGACGATCCCGGAACCGTCTTCCGCGATGACGATCTTGTTGCGCAGCGGGCTGGTGCCGCCCAGGGCGGTGCCCAGGGCGAGGCCGATGTTGTCTTCCGAGTCGTCATTGAGGATCTCGCCGGCTTCCTCGGCCTCGTCCAGGAAGGCCTGGATGTCCACGCCGGCCAGCCCGCAGGGGACCAGACCGAACGCGGTCAGCGCCGAGAAACGGCCGCCGACGTTCGGGTCGGCGTTGAAGACGGCGCGGTAGCCGGCCTCACGCGAGGCCTTGTCCAGCGGCGAACCCGGGTCGGTGACGATGATGATCCGGCTCTTCGCGTCGATGCCGGCATCGGTGAATGCCTGCTCGAAGATTCGGCGCTGGGAATCGGTCTCCACGGTGGAGCCGGACTTGGACGAGACAACAATGGCTGTTTCGGCCAGGCGGTCCGCCAAGGCGGCACTGACCTGTTCGGGGTCGGTGCTGTCAAGCACAGTCAGCTCGACGCCAGCGGTGCCCGCAATGACTTCGGGCGCCAGTGAGGAACCGCCCATTCCGCAAAGGACGATGCGCGTGACGCCTTCGGCCTTCAGTGCGTCGCGGAGTTCCAGGATGTCGCTGACCAGCGGCTGGGAGACGGTGGCCGCCTCGACCCAGCCCAGCCGGACAGCGGATTCCTGCTCGGCGTCGGGACCCCACAGGGTGTGGTCCTTCGCGAAGATCCGGGTGGCAATGCGGTCCTCCAGCAGTGCGGGGAGGTGCTGCTCATGTGCCTGGCGGGCTGCGCCGGTGGCGTCGTAGCTGAGTGTGCTCATGGTGGGTTAGGAAGCCTTCCGTGCAGAGGCCAGGGCGCCTTCGACGTCGCCCAGCAGTTCCTTCCAGCTGGCCACGAACTTGTCCAGGCCCTCGGACTCAAGCAGTGCCACGACGTCGTTGTAGGAGATCCCCAGCGCGTCGAGGGAGTTCAGCGTCGCGTTGGCGTCGTCGTAGCCGCGGGTGACGGTGTCGCCCGTGATCGCGCCGTGGTCGAACGTGGCGTCGAGGGTCTTCTCCGGCATGGTGTTGACCACGCCCGGTGCGACGAGTTCGGTGACGTAGAGGGTGTCCGGGTAGGCCGGGTCCTTGACGCCGGTGGAGGCCCACAGCGGACGCTGCGGCAGGGCGCCGGCCTCGGCCAGGAGGGCCCAGCGTTCGGTGGAGAAGAGCTCCTCGTAGACCTGGTAGGCCAGGCGGGCGTTGGCCAGGCCGGCCTTGCCCTTGAGTGCCTTGGCTTCGTCGGTGCCGATGGCGTCGAGGCGCTTGTCGATTTCGGCATCGACGCGGGAGACGAAGAACGACGCGACGGAGTGGATCGTGGAGAGGTCGTGGCCGTTGCCCTTGGCCTGCTCCAGGCCGGACTGGAAGGCGTTGATCACGGCGCGGTAGCGTTCCAGCGAGAAGATCAGCGTCACGTTGACGCTGATGCCCTCGGCCAGGGTGGCCGTGATGGCTTCGAGGCCTTCGAGGGTGGCCGGGATCTTGATCAGGACGTTGTCCTTGTTGACCTTCTTGTACAGGTGCTTCGCTTCGGCGATGGTGCCGGCGGTGTCCCAGGCCAGGCGCGGGTCCACTTCGATGGACACGCGGCCGTCGACGCCCTTGGTCGCGGCGGCGACGGGAGCGAAGAGGTCGCAGGCGTCGGCGACGTCGGTCGTGGTGATTTCGAAGACGGTCTCTTCGACGGTGGAGCCGGCCGCGGCCTGGGCTGCGATGACGGCGTCGTAGTCGTGGCCGGTGGTGATGGCGGCGTGGAAGATGGACGGGTTGGTGGTGACGCCAACGACGTTCTTCTCTTCGATGAGCTTGCGCAGGGTGCCGGTCTGCAGGCGGCCGCGGGAGAGGTCGTCGAGCCAGATCGAGACGCCGGCGTCAGAGAGCTGCTGGGTGGGGGTAGTCATGTCATAACTCCTGGAAATGATGGGTTCCGGGGGCACAGCGTCCCCCGGAACCGAGGTGGTGGGTCAGTTGGTGAGGCTGGCGAGGGAGTCCTTCGCGGCGGCGGTGACGGCTTCGGTGGTGATGCCGAATTCCTGGAAGAGGCGTTTGTAGTCCGCGGACGCGCCGAAGTGCTCGAGGCTGATGGAGCGGCCGGCGTCGCCGACGAATTCGCGCCAGCCCAGGGCCAGGCCGGCCTCGACGGAGACGCGGGCCTTCACGGCGGCGGGCAGCACGGCTTCGCGGTAGGCGGCGTCCTGCTTGGTGAACCATTCCACGCAGGGCATGGACACGACCCGGGTGGGGATGCCTTCGGCCTGCAGGGCCTCGCGGGCGTTCACGGCGAGCTGGACCTCGGAGCCGGTGCCGATCAGGATGACCTGCGGCCGGGACGGTGGCGCCGTCCTGGGAGGCTTCGGCGAGGACGTAGCCGCCCTTCGCGACGCCGGTCACGGCGCCGAAGGTGTCGCCGTCGGCGTCACCGTCGCCGCGGGCGTAGGTGGGGATGTTCTGCCGGGTCAGGACGATGCCGGCCGGGTTCTCGTGGTTTTCGAGCATGACCTTCCAGGCCGCGGCGACCTCGTTCGCGTCGCCGGGGCGGACGACGTCCAGGCCCGGGATGGCGCGCAGGGAGGCGAGCTGCTCCACGGGCTGGTGGGTGGGGCCGTCCTCGCCCAGGCCGATCGAGTCGTGCGTCCAGACATACAGGGACGGCACGCCCATGAGGGCGCCGAGCCGGATCGCGGGGCGCTGGTAGTCGGAGAAGATCAGGAACGTGCCGGAGAACGCCCGGGTCGGGCCGTGCAGCGCGATGCCGTTCACGATCGAGGCCGCGGCGTGTTCGCGGATGCCGAAGTGCAGGACCCGGCCGTAGGGGTTGCCCTGCCAGGCCCCGGTGGAGCGGGAGGCCGGGATGAACGAGGGCGAGCCTTCGATCGTGGTGTTGTTGGACTCGGCGAGGTCGGCGGAGCCGCCCCAGAGTTCGGGCATGACCGGGCCGATCGCGTTCAGGACCTTGCCGGACGCGGCGCGGGTGGAGACGTCCTTGCCGGCCTCGAAGACCGGCAGCGCGGTCTCGAGCTCGACCGGGAGTTTCTTGGCCTCGACGCGCTCGAGCAGGGCGGCGTTTTCCGGGTTGGCGGACTGCCAGGCCTCGAACGCTTCCTGCCAGCCGGCGCGGGCCGCGGCGCCGCGGGCCTGCGCGGCGCGGGTGTGGGCCAGGACGTCCTCGTCGACCTGGAACGCGCGTTCCGGGTCGAAGCCGAGGACCTGCTTCAGGGCCGCGACTTCCTCGGCGCCCAGGGCCGAGCCGTGGATCTTGCCGGTGTTCTGCTTCTTCGGTGCCGGGTAGCCGATGATGGTCCGCAGCGAAATGATCGACGGCCTGGACGTTTCGGCCTTCGCGGCGAGCAGGGCGGCGTGCAGCTCCGGCCACGTCTTCCTTGTAGTCGCCGGTGCGGGTCCAGTCGACGCGCTGGGTGTGCCAGCCGTAGGCCTCGTAGCGGGCCAGGACGTCTTCGGTGAAGGCGACGTCGGTGTCGTCCTCGATCGAGATGTGGTTCTCGTCGTAGATCACCACGAGGTTGCCCAGTTCCTGGTGCCCGGCCAGCGAGGACGCCTCGGACGTGACGCCTTCCTGGAGGTCGCCGTCGGAGGCGATGACCCACACGGTGTGGTCGAACGGGGACTCGCCGGCGGGGGCGTCGGCGTCGAACAGGCCGCGCATCCGGCGCTGGGAGTACGCGAAGCCGACCGCGGACGCCAGGCCCTGGCCCAGCGGGCCGGTGGTGATCTCCACCCCGGCGGTGTGCTTGTATTCCGGGTGGCCCGGGGTCAGCGAGCCCCAGGTCCGCAGGGCCTCCAGGTCCTTCAGTTCCAGGCCGTAGCCGGAGAGGAACAACTGGATGTACAGGGTCAGGGACGTGTGGCCCGGGGACAGGATGAACCGGTCACGGCCCAGCCAGTCCGGGTTCTTCGGGTCGTGCCGCATCAGCTTCTGGAAGAGAAGGTACGCCGCCGGCGCCAGGCTCATCGCGGTCCCGGGGTGGCCGTTGCCGACCTTCTCCACCGCGTCCGCGGCCAGCACCCGGACGGTGTCCACCGCGCGCTGATCCAAATCAGTCCATGACAGTTCTTGCTCTTCCAAATGTGGCACGAAAACCGGGCCCCTCTCTGTGCTGACGGCCGGCGGTACGCTCGGTCCCGCCTCGGGCACAGTTCGGTGCCCGCTGCGGTTCGTACCAGCCGTTCACCATCGAAACGTTGATCTATCATTCAGACGCAGACGCAAAGCGGCCTGTCCGGCAAATGCCTACATGCGTGCCCGTGTGCGCTGATCTAAAGACAGCCTAGTCCCATTCCACTTGGTGGTCAGCGTATATCTCACCAAATGGACCTGATTTCGCTTATATGAATCACCGCCGGCTTTTGCGCCCGTGAGCACGCGTTAACACGCCGGAATCATGAGGGCCCTCCGGCGGCCCGGCTGCACGCGGCGTAACGGTATGATGGGTGGTGGCCTTCGACTGGGGCAAGGACACGGGCGTGCGCTGAGCGCGGAGCCCGTTCCGCAGCATAAAGCGTTGCGAAATCCACCCGGGGCTGCCCAGCCAGACAGAACTGCCCAGACAGAACAGAGTGACTGCCACCGTGAGCACAACAAATACGCCGCTGAACGCCTCGCCGGCTTCGGGAAGAATGGGCTTCGGCCGCAAAGCCAAGGCCTACCTGGCGCTCACGAAACCCCGTGTCATCGAGCTCCTCCTGGTCAGCACGCTGCCCACCATGATCTATGCCGAACGGGGATTCCCGTCGATCGGGCTGATCCTGGCGACTCTGGTGGGCGGGGCTTTCGCGGCAGGCTCGGCAGGCGCCTTCAACTGTTACATCGACCGTGACATCGACAAGCTCATGCACCGCACGGAGAACCGGCCGCTGGTCACCGGCGAGGTCACGCCCCGCGAAGCACTCATCTTTTCCTGGCTGCTGGGCGCGGCCGCGATCGCCATCCTCTGGTTCGGGGCCAACCCGCTTTCCGCGTGGCTGGGGCTCGGCGCCATCGTGTTCTACGTGGTGATCTACACCATGATCCTCAAGCGGCGGACGGCCCAGAACATTGTCTGGGGCGGCGCCGCGGGGTGCTTCCCGGTCCTGATCGCCTGGGCCGCTGTCACCAACACCGTTGAGTGGCCCGCCGTCGTGCTGTTCATGGTGATTTTCCTCTGGACCCCGCCGCACTACTGGCCGCTGTCGATGCGCTACGGCGAGGACTACCGCAACGCCAAGGTGCCGATGCTGGGCGCAATCGCCGGCGCCAAGGTGGTCTCGGTACAGGTGGTTCTGTACGCGTGGGCCATGGTGGCGTGTTCGTTGCTGATGATCCCGGCCGGCGGCGCGGGCTGGGTCTACACGGTGACCGCCGTCGCGGCCGGCGCCTGGTTCCTTTATGAATCGCACGCCCTCTACAACCGCGCCCAGGCCGGCGACGTCTCCAACAAGGGAGCCATGAAGGTCTTCCACGGCTCCATCAGCTACCTGACGCTGCTCTTCATTGCCCTGGCAGTCGACCCGTTCGTCGGCTCCGCCGTCATGGGCGGCTGAAGCTTCCGCATTCTTTGACCGGACGCTCTCTCACCAGCGGTGAGGGGGCGTCCGCTGTATGGGGATATCCTTACGGATCGAACAAACGATGGAATCCAAAGGGAGAGCCAGTGATCAACCGCAGCGACGTGCTCCAGGCAGAGAGCCGCATCAGCGGCTACGTGCGGCACACCCCCTTGCTCCGCGGGGGTACCGCTGCGGCTCCCCTGTGGTTGAAATGCGAGTTCATGCAGCACACCGGCGTTTTCAAGGCCCGGGGCGCATTCAACCGCCTCCTCGCTGCCCGGGAGCGCGGGGAGCTTGACCCCGGCGTCGGGGTAGTGGCGGCGTCCGGCGGGAACGCAGGCCTGGCAAATGCCTACGCCGCCGCGGCGCTCGGAGTTCCGGCGACCGTGTTCGTGCCGGAGACCGCCCCGCGTGTGAAGGTTGAGCGTCTCCTCGGGTATGGGGCAACCGTTCGTCAGGTCGGCGCCGAGTACGCGGAGGCTTTCGCCGCTGCCATGCAGTTCGTGGAAGAAAGCGGTGCCCTGTTCTGTCATGCCTACGATCAGCTCGAAATCGCGGCCGGTGCAGGCACCGTCGCCGAGGAGATTCTCCGGGATGAGCCCAGCATCGACACGGTCATCGTCGCCGTGGGCGGCGGCGGACTGTACGCGGGAGTTGCCGCGGCGGCCGAGGGCCGGGCCCGCGTCGTCGCCGTTGAACCCTTCAACATCCCCACCCTGCACGCGGCCCTGGCGGCCGGCCACCCGGTCGATGTGCCCGTTTCCGGGATTGCCGCGGATTCTCTGGGTGCCCGGCGGGTGGGCGAGATTGCTTTCACGATGGCGTCGCGTGTCCCTCCGACCTCCGTGCTGGTGGACGATGCAGCGATCGTCGCCGCCCGGTCCCGGTTGTGGAGCGAATACCGGATCCCCGCCGAATACGGCGCCGCGGCGGCATTCGCTGCGCTCACGTCCGGGGCCTACGTGCCGCTCGAAGGCGAACGCGTGGCAGTGATCGTCTGTGGAGCCAACACCGATCCGCGCACGCTGGAGAACGATCCCGACGCCGACATCACGCCTGAGGCGCGCCCCGACTGAGCAGGGAATCGACCTTGCCGGCAGGAGGGCGCTGGTCCGGATAGCGCTTGTCGAAGCGGTCCCGCGCGATGCGTCCCAGTCTCTCGACAGTGTGCCAGCTGATGACCGCGATGAGCAGCGTCAACAGGATGGCCGACACCGCCACGAGCGGCGGAAGGTCGGCCGTCGATCCGCCGTTGAGCCAGAGGATGACGACGTAGTTCCAGAGGTAGGCGGCGTAGGAAACGGTTCCCAGCAGCTGGACGGGGCGCGTCCATTTCGGCATCACAGAGGTGCGGGAAGCGGCAAGGGCCACCAGGACGGCGGAAGCAGCCATGGCCAGCGGGCCGCCGATAAAGAAGAAGGCGGGCGTCTCGTTGGCTTTCGGGAAGTAGACCAGCGCGGCCAGGACAACGATCGAGCCGATCAGGGCCGCCCGCCTGAGCCGCTGGCCGGAGAACCAGCCGAAAACACGGAGCCTGTACAGGCGCAGGGCCGAGCCGATGATCAGCCCCAGGCCCCACGTGGTCGGCAGCGCATAGACCAGGGAGTGAAGCTGCGGGGCCAGGATCAGCATCGCCAGCACGCTCGCGCTCATGAGGGACACGGCGACGGCGGCAGACCAGCCGATGAGCCGCCCCTGACGGTTGCGCCGCAGGGCGAGCACCAGCAGGGCGGGCCAGATCAGATAGAACTGTTCTTCCACCGCCAGGGTCCAGAGCGGACCGATGGCCATGCTGACGTCGAACGGCAGGGGTAAATCTTTGAGGTAGCCGAGACCGGCGAGGACGGTGTAACCGACGATTCCCTTGGACCGGTCCCCGAGGACGTCGGTGGCCAATTCAACGACGGCGTAGACACCCAGGAGCGAGATCAGCGCCGGCACCAGCCGGAAGGCCCTGTGGGCATAGAAACGCCCGTAACGAATTTTTCGGTGCCGTTCGATGTCCCTGAGCAGCACGTTGGTGATCAGGTATCCGCTCAACACGAAGAAGACAATGACCCCGACGATGCCGGCACCCTGAAAGATGCCTGGCCAGGAATGTCCCAGCAGGACGGCGCCAACGGCAGCACCGCGCAGAACGTCCAGGCCGTCCAGCCGTGGGCGCACTGCAGGGTGTTGAGCTGTGGTTTTTTGGGCTGTATTTTGTTGGGCCGTTGCGGCCCTTTCAGCGACTAGTAACGCCACGTGACCTCCGGTGCCTCTGTCTGGCCGGCTTCGATTTCAGCTGAATCGAGGCAAAACCGAGCCGTTCCTCTTCTCACGAATCTGCATCAATGTGAATGGGGCGCCAGTCCTGCGCCGTGTCCAAGTATCCCAGACGTGCCTGAACGAAACCTGACTCCGGCCAGGAACCCCCGGCAGCGGCGTGGTTGCGGGGGTTACGGGCGGTGGGATTCGTCGCCGGTGACGGGCTCGCGCCCTGTGGCGGTGGACCGCGGGGGCGCCGGCGCAAGTTCCTGCTCCCGGGTCGCCGCCCAGCTCGCCAGGAGCCGAAGTGCGTCCTCGGTCGGCGTGCCTGGTTCGGCCGTATAGATCAAGAGGCTCCACCCGGGATCGGCCATCAGTTCGGTGGCCTCGAACAGAAGGTCCAGGGTGCCGACGACCGGGTGGTGGAAGTGCTTGACACCCGTGGCGTGACGGCGGACGTTGTGGTCGCCCCACTTGGCCCGGAATGCCTCGCTGCGGGTGGAGAGTTCACCCGACGAGATCCTGGAGGTCTTTGTCGTAGGGGTCGCGGCCTGCTTCACTGCGGAGAATTGCCACGATCGCGTCGGCGGCGGCGTCCCAGTCGGGATAGAAGAGCTCGGCCTTCTGCCGGTCAAGGAACGCGTGGCGTGCCAGGTTGACCGGCCGGTCGGGGGAGGCATAGGCGTCGACGTGGAGTGCCCTGCCAAGAGCGTTGGCGGCAATGATGTCCATACGGCCGTTGCGCACCAGGGCGGGGCCGCCGGTAATGGCGTCCAGGGCACCTTGCATGCTGGGGCGGACTATGGTGTGGCGTGCAGAACGGCGCTGGCGGCGGGTCGGCGACGCGTTCGACGCGCGGGCGAGGTCGAACAGGTGTTCACGTTCGGCGTCGTCCAACTGCAGTGCACTGGCGATGGCGTGAAGAACAGCGTCCGATGCGCCGGCGAGGCTTCCGCGCTCCAGTTTGGCGTAGTACTCCACGCTCATTCCCGCCAGCAGGGCGACCTCGGTGCGGCGAAGTCCGGGTACGCGCCGGTTCGGCCCGGGGGCGAGGTCAGCCTGATCCGGCCGCACCCTCGCCCGCCGTGAAGAAAGGAACTCGCGAACCTCGTCGCGGTTTTGGATGGTCATGTGACAACAGTACGAGCCGTTGCGGCGCCGTGGGGTTCCCTGTCAGTACACCTCACATCAGGGGACCCCACGCGCGTGGCTGCCGGGATTAGATCGTCACGTCGGCCCCACAGGTTCGAATCCCTGCCCAACCATCCCGTCCAGAGGAATACCGTGTCCAATCGCGAAACCACCTTGACCCCGCCGGCCTCCGTCCGGGCCGCGACTGACGCCCCACGGGCACGCATCACGCTGGTGGTGGCGTCGCTCGCGTTTTTCCTGATCACCCTGGACATTCTGATCGTCAACGTCGCGCTCACCAGCATCGGCAAGGAGGTCGGCGGCGGAACTGCCGGCCAACAGTGGGTGATCGACGGCTACACGCTGATGTTTGCCGCGCTCCTGCTGTTTGCCGGAAACCTGTCGGACCGGATCGGCGCGAAAAGTGCGCTGGGATCGGGTATTGCCCTGTTCCTCCTGGCCTCGGTCGCGTGCGCCGTGGCGCCGACGGCGGGGCTGCTGATCGCCGCCCGCGCCGTCCAGGGGGCCGCGGCGGCGGTCATGCTGCCGGCGTCGATGGCGCTGATCCGGCAGGCTTTTCCCGATCCCCGACGGCGCGCGCACGCCCTCGGGATCTGGGCGGTCGGCGGTGCCGTTGCCGGCGCCGTGGGCCCGCTGGTGGGCGGGCTGCTCACAACCCTGAACTGGCGGCTCGTATTCGCGATCAACCTTCCCGTGTGCATCGCGATGCTCGGGCTCCTGGCCACTGTTGCCGCATCGCCGCGGCGGCCGACTCCTTTCGACTGGGCCGGGCAGGCCGCGTCAATCATCGCCCTGGCGGCGCTCATGTACGGTCTCATCACCGGCGGAGCCGACGGCTTCGGCTCGCTTCACGTCATTGTCAGCCTTGCCGTCGCAGCCGTAGGCATCGCGGCCTTTCTGCTGATCCAGGCGCGGGGGCGGCACCCGATGATGCCCCTGGAACTGTTTCGCTCCACGGGGATGCGCATCTCCCTCGCCGTCGGATTCGCCTTCATGGTGGGCCACTTCGGCACGGTCTTCGTTCTCAGCCTCTTCCTTCAGCAGCACCTCGGGCTGACACCGCTCCAGGCGGGACTCGTCTTCCTTCCCGCAGCAGCCTTCAGCGTCGTCGGCAACATCGTCAGCGGCACGCTCGCGAACCGCTTCGGCCCCCGAGTCCCGGTCGTTCTGGGATTGATGTCCATGGTTGCCGGACTTGTCGCGATGCTCTTCACGGCACCGCTGGGGTCCCCGCTGCTCGTGGCAGCCTGGCTGATCCTCACCGGCGCCGGCGGTTCGATCGCGATGCCACCGGTCACGTCCGTGGTCCTTGCCAGCGTGCCGGGCGGGCAGGCGGGCACGGCAAGCGCGGTCTTCAACACCTTCCGTCAGGTCGGCGGCGCCGTCGCCATCGCCGTCTTTGGCGCCCTCCTCGCCGGCCGCGGCGGGTTTGTTGCGGGAATGCAGACCAGCTTCATCATTGCGGCCTCCCTCCTCTTCGTCACCGCCCTCGCGAGTCTCTTCATCCACTCCCCGGCCACCGCCCGCGCCTCCCAAGCGTCCCGCTAATTCCGCGTGGGAGCGCGTCAAACCGGGCTCAGAGGTTGTGGGCCAGCAGTTCCAGCCCGATCACCAGGAGGCTCAAGACGACTTCGGCGAACATGATGGCGACCTTGTGATGGACCGGGATCTCGAGGCGCCGGATCGCGAGGTAGCCGACGACCATGAGTGAGACAACGAGAACGACGACCGCCCACCCGAGAGCCACGGCCGTCGACCAGAGCCCGAGGCCGGCCCCCGTGAGCAGGAGCAGCGGAGTCAACAATACGCCGAGACCGCCGGCGCTGACCGTGATCATATGGTGCAGTTCTTCACCGGTGGGGAGCTTCGAATGAACCGTCAGGTGGCTCAGGAGATCGGCGACGAAAATCCCCAGCAGGGAACCGATCACCACGATGCTGAGGGTGGCCGCCGCGGCCCCGGGCGACGTCTCGTCCGCGTGGCTCCGAAGCGCCAACACCACAGCCAGGCTCGTGAAGATGATGTAGACCCGCTCTTTAAGGCTCGCCGCGCGTTGGCGGGCCGAGGGTGAAAGAGGCGATGCCGGTTCGATCTCTTGCATTTGAGAAGGCCTTCCGGTCAGCGTCACAGGAGTGAACGAAAAAACTCACTGCCGCGACGATCCATATCCATGCCATCTCATAGTCCACCAGGAAATCCCCTCAGGGCCAGACCGGCGGGGTGAAAGCGGTGCCGATCTTCCTTGCCGTGGCGCCGCGTCCGCTGCGCAGACAAGCAACGCGGGGTCACTTACGGCCCATTCCGACGGTCCGGATGGGCCGTAAGTGACCCCGCGTTGGCTGTTGAGCGGAGGTATTGCGGGGCTACTCCACCGGGCTGTAGCGGGCCAGGTCCGCGGCGTTGGTGGCCGCGCTCATCAGCAGGGCCGCCGCCAGCATGTGCGCGCCGACGAGCAGTGCCGGGATGCCGTTGTAGTACTGCGTGAAGCCGATGACGGCCTGCAGCACCGTGACGCCCAGCAGCATGAACACCGCGGAGCGGAACGGCCCGGGGATCCGGCCGCGGACCACGAGGAACACTCCGAACAGCGCGCCGGCGGTCACCAGGTAGGCGGGCACGGCGTGGATGTGCGCGAACAGGTCCCAGTCGAGGTCATTCCGCGGGGCATTGGCGTCACCGGCGTGCGGGCCCGCTCCGGTCACCACGACGCCCAGGCAGACGGCCACCGCGGAGAAGAACGCGACGGCGGTCATCACCGGGCGTGCGGCGCCCGGCAGGGCGGGAAGCTGCACGGTCCGCACCTTGCCCGTGCGGCCGTAGGCGCGGTTCACCAGGAGGGTTGCGAGGACCACGAGGGCCATGGACACGAGGAAGTGCAGGCCCACGACCCACGGGTTCAGCTGGGTCAGCACCGTGATGCCGCCGATGACGGCCTGGGCCGGGATGCTGGCGAGCAGGCCCAAGGCCAGCAGGAAGAGGTCGCGGCGTTCCTTGCGGAGGTTCCACAGGTAGACGAGCATCATCACCGCGACGGCGGCCAGTGCGAACGTCAGGAGCCGGTTGCCGAATTCGATGATGCCGTGGAACCCCATTTCCGGCGTGGTCGCGAGGGACGCCTCCGTGCAGCGCGGCCAGGTGGGGCAGCCCAGACCCGAGGCGGTCAGCCGGACGGCGCCGCCGGTCACCACCAGGACGATCTGGCCGATGAGGGACAAGACGGCCAGCCGCCTGACCCTGTTGTCGACGCTGACGGGCAGCCGGGAGGTGAACCCGGAGATGATCCGGGGAGTGCGTGACGCCGTGCTCACAGTTTTCTCAATTCCACTTGAACCAACGGATTGCTGCGCCGCCGGCGATCGCCGTCCAGAGCAGCAGGACAAGTACGGCACCGGCGTTGACGCTGCCGTACAGGAACGCATCCCGCAGCGCCTGGCCCAGCGCGCCGGAGGGGAGGAAGTGCACCACAGCCTGCGCCAGTGCAGGGAGCCGTTCTGCCGGGATGACGATCCCGCCCAGCGCGCCGAGCAGGATCCAGAGCAGGTTGGTGATGGCCAGGGTCGCCTCCGGCCGCACCGTCCCGGCGACCAGCAGCCCCAGCGCCGTGAAGGCGGCGGCGCCCAGGACCAGTATTGCCATGCCGGGCAGCCAGCCCGCGGGGTTGGGCTGCCAGCCCAGCATCAGGGCCACGGCCGTCACGACGAGCACCTGCAGGAACAGCACGGCCAGGACGGCCAGGATCTTGCCCGCGATGAGCCCGGTGCGGCCCAGGGGAGTGGTGGAGAGAAAGCGCAGGACGCCGTAACGGCGGTCGAAGCCGGTGGCGATGCCCTGCCCCGTGAAGGCGGTGGACATGGCGCACAGGGCCAGGATGCCGGGGACGGCGACGTTGATGCGGCTCGAGCCGAGCCCGTCCAGCAGCGGGGTCACGGTCAGGCCGACCATGGCCAGCAGCGGCAGCACGATCGCGAGGATCAGCTGCTCGCCGTTCCGGAGCATCGTGATGGTTTCGTACTGCCCCTGCAGCAGGATGCGGCGCAGCAGCGGAGCGGGGGCGCTGCCGTGTGCGGTACCGGGCGCGCTGCCGCGGCTTGTGCCCTCCACAGGGGTGCCGCTTGAAACGCGGGTCATCGGATCTCCCTTCCGGAGATGTCCAAAAAGACGTCCTCGAGGCTGCGGGCTTCAAGGCTCAGGGAGCTGGGCATGATCCCGCGCGCGGCCCACCACGCGGTGATCGCGGCGAGGTCGGCGGGAGTCAGCGCGCCGGTGGCGGCGTAGCTGCCGGCCCGCGCCTCGGTGACGTCGACGCCGTCGGGCAGCACGCCGGTGAAGTCCAGGCCGGGCTCGGTCTCGAACAGCAAGGTGCGGATGTGCTGCCCGTCGCCGCCTGCGGGAAGCTCGTGCCGCAGGAGCTGGGCGACGGTGCCCTCGGCGACGTTACGGCCGGCGTCGATGATGTAGACGTAGTCGGCCAGGCGCTGGGCGTCGTCCATGAGGTGGGTGGTCAGGATGATTCCCATCCCGCTGTTGCGCAGCTCGGAGATGAGATCGAAGACCATCTGGCGGGACTGCGGGTCCAGGCCGGCGCTCGGCTCGTCGAGGAAGAGAACCTCCGGGTTGCCGACCAGTGCCGCGGCCAGGGCAAGGCGCTGCTTCTGCCCGCCGGACAGGCGCCGCACCGAAGTCCGGCTGAACGAGTCGATGCCCAGGCGCCCGATGAGCTCATCCACCGGCCACGGGTCCTGGTACATGCCGGCGATGTGCCGCAGCAGGGGGATGGGGCGGGCCGACGGCGGCAGGCCGCCGTCCTGCAGCATGACCCCGACGCGGGCACGGAGCCCGGCGCCGGCGGAATCCGGATCCTGGCCCAGCAGGCTGATGCTGCCGGAGGTGCGTTTCTGCAGCCCTTGGGCGCATTCGATGGTGGTGGTCTTGCCGGCGCCGTTGGCGCCGAGCAGGGCAGTTACCTGGCCGCGTTCGGCAAGGAGGGACAGGCCGCTGACCACGCGCAGCATCTTGCCGTCGAGGGTGGGCAGTGGACCAACATCCTTGACGAGCCCGCTGATGGTCAGAACGGGGGATTCGGGAGATCGCACCACAGCATTCTACGTGAAGTAGTACGGCGTTCCCCCGGAGGGCCGTACCCGCAGGCAAGCCATGCCTTACTGGATCGCCGGAGTAAATTACGACATGATTGTGTTGTGTATTCCATGAGCCCCTCTGCGTCCGCTGCCCGGTCCGGCCGCGGCGCCGCGCGCGTCGGGTCCGCCCGGGCGCACGTGGCCGTCGTACCGGACGTCGTTCCGGCGGCCGGCGGCAGCCACCCGCACGACGCCGAAGAGCGCACGCGTGACCGCGTCCTCAACGCCGTGCTGGAGCATGGACCTATCAGCGCCGCCGAACTCGGCGACCTCCTGGGCTTCACCCCGGCCGCCGTTCGCCGCCACCTGGACCACCTCTCGCGCACCGGCGTGATTGAGGTCAAGCGGGCTGCCCGCGCCGGCGCCGGCGCGGGACGTCCCGCCCGCCGCTACGTCCTGAGCTCCCAGGGCCAGTCGACCCTGGGCAACGACTACCTCGACATCGCCACCGTAGCGCTGCGCCGCCTGGGCGAGGCGGCCGGCCCCGAGGCGGTGCGGCAGTTCGCCGTCGAACGGTTCGCCGACATGGAACGCCGCTACACGCCCGAGATCGAGCAGGCCGGACCGGACATCACCGCCCGGGCCCAGGCCCTCTCCGAGGCGCTGAGCCGCGACGGGTTCGTCGCCTCGGCGCAGTCGATTGAAGCCAAGGCGCCGCTTCCGGCCGCCCTTTCCAGCGTCCAGCTCTGCCAGGGGCACTGCCCCATCCAGCACCTGGCGGCCCAGTTCCCCGTGTTCTGCGATGTGGAGACCGAAGTGTTCTCCCGGCTGGTCGGCGTCGATGTGCGCCGGCTGTCCACCCTCGCGCGCGGCGGGCACGTCTGCACCACCCACATACCTACGGGCCGTCCGGCCGCCGTCGGGGCTCCCAGTCCCGCAGCCCCGGGTAACCCGGACGAAGTATCCAACCATCTGCAAGAAAGGCCGTGATGACGGACCAACTATCAGAGAAGAAGGTTGCTGACTCTACTGTGATTTCGGAGATTCTCGAAAAGAATCCCGAGCTCCACGGAATCGGCACCTACGAGTACGGCTGGGCCGACAAGAACGATGTCGGGGCCAATGCCCGCCGCGGCATCGATGAAGACGTTGTCCGCGACATTTCGGCCAAGAAGAGCGAGCCGGAATGGATGCTGGACCTGCGCCTCAAGGGCCTGAAGTACTTCGACCGCAAGCCCATGCCCACGTGGGGTGCGGACCTCTCCGGCATCGACTTCGACAACATCAAGTACTTCGTGCGGTCCACCGAGAAGCAGGCCGCCACCTGGGAAGACCTTCCCGAGGACATCCGCAACACGTACGAGAAGCTGGGCATCCCGGAAGCCGAGCGCAGCCGCCTGGTCTCCGGTGTTGCGGCCCAGTACGAGTCCGAGGTTGTCTACCACCAGATCCGTGAGGACCTGGAACAGCAGGGCGTCATCTTCCTGGACACCGACACCGCGCTGCGCGAGCACCCGGAGATCTTCAAGGAGTACTTCGGCACCATCATCCCGGTGGGCGACAACAAGTTCGCCTCGCTCAACACGGCCGTCTGGTCCGGCGGGTCCTTCGTGTACGTGCCCAAGGGCGTCCACGTGGACATCCCGCTGCAGGCCTACTTCCGCATCAACACGGAAAACATGGGCCAGTTCGAGCGCACGCTGATCATCGCGGACGAGGACTCCTACGTCCACTACATCGAAGGCTGCACCGCGCCGATCTACACCTCGGATTCGCTGCACTCCGCCGTCGTGGAAATCATCGTGAAGAAGGGCGCCCGCGTCCGCTACACGACCATCCAGAACTGGTCCACGAACGTGTACAACCTGGTCACCAAGCGCGCCATCTGCGAAGAAAACGCGACGATGGAGTGGATCGATGGCAACATCGGCTCCAAGGTCACCATGAAGTACCCGGCCGTGTACCTCGTCGGCGAAGGTGCCAAGGGCGAGACCCTGTCCATCGCGTTCGCCGGCGAAGGCCAGCACCAGGACACGGGCTCCAAGATGGTCCACATCGCGCCCAACACCAAGAGCTCGATCATCTCCAAGTCCGTGGCCCGCGGCGGCGGCCGCGCCGCCTACCGCGGCCTGGTCCAGGTCCGCGAAGGCGCCAAGCACTCGGCCAACACGGTCCGCTGTGACGCCCTGCTGGTGGACACCATCAGCCGCTCGGACACCTACCCGTACATCGACATCCGCGAGGACGACGTCACCATGGGCCACGAGGCCACGGTCTCGCGCGTCAGCGAAGAACAGCTGTTCTACCTGATGTCCCGCGGCATGCGCGAAGACGAGGCCATGGCGATGATCGTCCGCGGCTTCATCGAGCCCATTGCCCGCGAACTGCCGATGGAATACGCCCTCGAGCTGAACCGCCTGATTGAACTGCAGATGGAAGGATCGGTCGGTTAATGACTGACATCACTACTGAAAAGGCCCGCATCGGCGCGCCCTCAGCCCAGCCGTTCATCAACGGTTTCACCGAGGAAGGCGAAAGCCTGTCACCGCTGAACGCCGCGGAGTCCAAGTCACCGCTGGCCGGCGAAGCCGTCAAGCGCCACTCGCACGGCGGCGGCGTCGGTATCCCGGACAGCTCCCGCGCCGGCCGCCTGACCTCCTACAAGCTGGCGGACTTCAAGCCGCTGACCGGCATGGAGGAAGACTGGCGGTTCACCCCGCTCAAGCGCCTCCGCGGCCTGCACACCGAGGTCCTCAACGGTGCCGCACCGTCCGTGAGCGTCACCGCCCCGGACAGCGTCACGGTGGAGACGGTCGGCCGTGACGACCGCCGGATCGGCTCCGCCGCCATCCCCGAGGACCGCGTCTCCGCCAACGCCTGGGAGAACTTCTCCGAGGCCACGGTCATCACGGTTCCCGCCGAGGTCCAGGTGGACGGCGAGGTCAGCGTCCTGCTGACCGGCCAGGGCACCGAAGCTTCCGCGCAGCACGTCGTGATCGTCGCGGAAAAGTTCTCCAAGTCCGTCGTCGTCCTGGACCACCAGGGCACCGCGGTCGTCTCGGAAAACATCGAGATCCTCGTTGAGGACGGCGCGCAGCTGACCGTCATCTCGCTCCAGGAATGGAACGACGACGCCGTGCACGCGTCCTCCCAGCAGGCGAAGCTCGGCCGCGACGCCAAGTTCAAGCACATCGTCGTCAGCCTCGGCGGCGACCTCGTGCGCGTCACGCCGTCGGCACGCTTCACCGCCCCGGGCGCCGAAGTGGAACTGTTCGGCCTGTACTTCGCCGACGCCGGCCAGCACCTCGAACAGCGCCTGTTCGTGGACCACGCCGTCGCCAACTGCAAGTCCAACGTGCTTTACAAGGGCGCCCTCCAGGGCCGCAACGCGCACACCGTGTGGGTAGGTGACGTCCTGATCCGCAAGGAGGCCGAGGGCACCGACACCTACGAGGCCAACCGCAACCTGGTCCTGACCGACGGCGCCCGCGCGGACTCCGTGCCGAACCTTGAGATCGAGACCGGCCTGATCGCCGGCGCCGGCCACGCCAGCGCCACCGGACGGTTCGACGACCAGCACCTGTTCTACCTGATGGCCCGCGGCATTCCGGAAGAGGTGGCCCGCCGCCTGGTGGTCCGCGGCTTCCTGAACGAGATCATCCAGCAGATCAAGGTTCCGGCCATCGAGGAGCGCCTCACGGACGCTGTCGAGCGCGAACTCGCGGCAACGAACCACTAGTGCGCAGCACTAGAGAAGACGGAAAACATCAATGACTGAACAGCCAAAGGGCGAGCTAGTCTGCAACGCCAGCGAGATCCAGCTCAAGCAGGCGCTGCGGATCCTGATCGACGACTACCCCGTCGCGATCGTGAAGGACTCGATGGGGGAGATCCACGCCATCGGCGACACCTGCTCGCACGCGGACATCTCCCTCTCCGAAGGAGAGGTCGAAGGCTGCAAGATCGAGTGCTGGGGCCACGGTTCCCAGTTCGACCTGCGCAGCGGCGAGCCGCTCCAGCTGCCGGCCTATGATCCTGTTCCTGTCTTTGCCGTGACCGTCCTGGATGACGAGGTCTATGTGGACTTCACCAATGTCCTGAACGGCGCCGAGGCCCCGAACTTCAGCTAGCTGCGCGCAGCCGGCAACTCGCACAACAAAACTTATCGACAAGAAACCGCACCGTGCCGGAGGGCACGGTGCAGAGGAGAACAAGGCACATGTCTACTCTTGAGATCAAGGACCTGCACGTCAGCATTGACACCGAGCAGGGCACCAAGGAAATCCTGAAGGGCGTCAGCCTGACCATCAGGACCGGCGAGACGCACGCCATCATGGGCCCGAACGGTTCCGGCAAGTCCACCCTCGCGTCCACGATCGCCGGACACCCGCGCTACAACGTCACCTCGGGCTCGATCACCCTCGACGGCGAAGACGTCCTCGCGATGAGCGTCGACGAGCGTGCCCGCGCCGGCCTGTTCCTGGCCATGCAGTACCCCGTCGAGGTTCCCGGCGTGAGCATGACGAACTTCCTGCGCACCGCCAAGACGGCCATCGACGGCGAAGCACCCAAGCTGCGCACCTGGACGAAGGACGTCAAGGCCGCCATGGCGCAGCTGCGCATCGACGCCGACTTCACCCAGCGCAACGTCAACGAAGGCTTCTCCGGCGGCGAGAAGAAGCGCGTGGAGATCCTCCAGCTGGAGCTCTTCAAGCCGAAGTTCGCCATCCTCGACGAGACCGACTCCGGCCTCGACGTCGATGCACTGAAGGTTGTCTCCGAGGGCGTCAACCGCGCCCACGCGGAAGGCAACATGGGCACCCTGCTCATCACGCACTACACCCGGATCCTGCGCTACATCAAGCCGGACTTCGTGCACGTGTTCGTTGACGGCCAGGTTGTGGAAGAGGGCGGCCCGGAGCTCGCGGACCGCCTCGAAGAAGAAGGCTACGACCGCTACGCCACCGGCGCAGGGGCGGCCACCATCGCTGCCGCTGACGCTGCAGCCCAGGCCTAGTTAGGACTTCACGATGACCGAACTCAATGTGGCCCGCACGGGCCTCGAGGATGTCGAAGAGGCACTCAAGGATGTGATCGACCCGGAACTCGGGGTCAACATCGTTGATCTTGGCCTGCTCTACGGTCTGAAGTACTCAGACGACGACGGCGCCCTGCTGATCGACATGACGCTCACCACGGCCGCCTGCCCGCTCACCGACGTGATCGAGGAGCAGGTCGGCAAGGCCCTGGACGGGATTGTCGACGACTGGCGGCTCAACTGGGTATGGATGCCGCCATGGGGTCCGGAGCGGATCACCGAAGACGGGCGCGATCAGATGCGCGCCCTGGGCTTCAACATCTAGATCCCACGCACTGACGGGCGGCACAGCCCGGGCTTGAACGACGCCGGCCCCGCCTCACCGAGGCGGGGCCGGCGTCGTTTTCTGTTCCCTTAATGCCGTTGCGGTGGTCTGATAAAGACAACAAGTCCGCCGCGGTCCCCGGCTGCGGACCGGGCATACCGTCGACAGGAGGCACGCCGGAATGGATGCCACCCCACCACCGCGGCCCTCCGGTGCCGCCGGGGACTTCGTCGTCGTCGAGGACAGCGGCGAGTTCTCCTACTACCGATCCAGGGAAGACCTCCTCGCCGACCTTGAATATGTCGGCGAGGCCCCGTGCATCATCGACCGCAGCGCCACCACCTACCGGCTCGAGCTGGACGAGAACCGCCACCTGCGGATGGGACCGCCCCTGGGACTGGTGGAATTCCACTGGCTCCGCCAGGCCCTGGCCGACGCCCGCGAGGTGCATCCCGAACGGCACCGGCTGCAACGCGCCGACACGGCCGGCCTCGCCAGCCTCGTGGCCGGACTCTTCGAGACGCTGCAGCTGGAACGCGGAACCGATGCGGACCTCGGGCTGTGGGCCCTGGAAATAGACGGGCTTGCGACGCGGCGTAACGCACTGGCCGACGTCGACCGCCTCCTGGCCGGGAACGAGCAGCTGGACACCGTCCGGGTGACGGACCCGTTCGGGCACCTGTACCGGCCCGTATGGCACCCGAAGCACCGGCACCTCGGCCACGCCGGATTCCTCACGTACGTCGAAGTCCCGGCACGGGCGCGGGACGGGGCGCCGATAAGTCTCGGGACCAGGCTAGGGTGTTGCCACCGCAAACGTGTCGCACTTGTTGATGTCCCCGGTGGTGTAGCCCTGATAGAACCACTTCTGCCGCTGCGCACTGGACCCGTGGGTCCAGGCCTCGGGCGAGACGCGGCCCGTGGCGGCCTTCTGGATGCGGTCGTCGCCCACGGCCGAGGCGGCCGACAGCGCATCCTGCACGTCCTGGTCCGTGAAGGGCTCCAGGTAGGGCTGGCCGGTCTTGGGGTCCGGCTGCGTCGTGGCATAGTGGGCCCACAGTCCCGCGTAGCAGTCGGCCTGGAGCTCCACCCGGACACCCCCGGATCGGGGGCCCTGGGGATCCTGCTGCGCACGGTCGAGATCGCCCAGGATGTTCTGGATGTGATGGCCGAATTCGTGGGCAACCACATATTCCTGTGCCAGCGGTCCGCCGGAGGAGCCGAACCGGTCCACGAGTTCCTGGAAGAAGCCGGGATCGAAGTACGCCGTCGTGTCGACGGGGCAGTAGAACGGTCCCACTTCTGAGGTAGCGGCGCCGCAGCCGGTAGTGGTTCCGCCGGCAAAGATCACGGCCTTGGGCCGCGGGTATTTCGTGTTGTACTGGGCCAGATACGCCGGCCAGAACGCGTTCAGGCTGTTGACCGTGCCGGTGATCCTGCAGTCGAGGCGGGCGTCGGCGTCGGCGCCGGTCTGGCAGGCGGGGGCAGAGCCCTGGCTCTGCGACTGGGGGTCCTGGGTGGTCCCGGCCAGGCCCTCGAGAAGCTGGGGGTTGATGCCGAACAGGGCGGCGAGCAGCAGGATGATGCCGCCGCCGATCCCGCCGCCGATCATGGGGCCGCGGCCCATCCCTCGGCGGTCCTGGACCTGCGACGGATCCAGCGGGGCGTTGTCGTTGAAGCTCATGGAGTCACAATATCCCGCACAGGCGGCGGTCGCGGCCGGCAACGGTAAAGTTGGTTCGATGCCATTTCTCGACAGACTCCAGCGCTGGGCCGATGACCGTCCCGACGAAACTGCCGTCGTCGTGGCCGGAGAGCACCTCAGCTGGTCCGGCCTGCGGGACCGGGCTGCGGCGCTGGTGCCCGCGGCGCCCGCTATCACTGTCCTGTCCGAGCAGAATTCAGCCCGCTTTGCCGTAGCGTTTGCGGCGGCCGTCGCCGGTGCGCGCCAGTGCGCCGTGCTGGATCCGGCCTGGCCGCGGCAGCTGCAGGACGGGATCACCGCCCGCATCGCCGGGATCGCCCCGGCGCCGGGTGCGGCGCCGGCTGAGGCGCTGGGGACCGGGCTTGTTGACGGTCCGCCCGGTGCCTCGTTCCTGATCGGCCTGACCTCCGGCACCACCTCGGTCCCCAAGGCGTTCACCCGCTCGCGGCGGTCCTGGCAGGAATCATTCGACGCCTCCATTGAATTCTTCGGACTGACCCAGGACGACAAGACCCTGGCCCCCGGTCCGCTCGCGGCGAGCCTGAACCTCTATGCCCTGGCCGAATGCCTGTACGCCGGCGCGGAATTCCACACCCTGGACCACTTCGACGTCGGCGCCGCCCACGCGGCCGTCAGCCACGACGGCATCACCCGGCTGGTCCTGGTCCCCACCATGCTCCGGCTGCTCAGCGAACGCGGACTGGCCGGCGGGGTCGATGCCTCCGGCATCAGCAGCATCATCTGCGCCGGGTCCAAGCTGGACGCCCGGACGCTGGAGGCGGCCCGGCGCTGGGCGCCCAACGCCACCATTTTCGAGTACTACGGCGCCTCCGAGCTCAGCTTCGTCTCGGGCGCCGGGTTGCGTCCGGGCGAGTCCGCCGAGCCGGGCGGGACCGGCATCGGGAAGCCCTTTCCCGGCGTCGACATCCGCATCCTGGACGACCGCGGCGCCGAACTCCCGGACGGCAGCGACGGCAACATCTGTGTCCGCAGCGGCATGGTCAGCAATGGCTATCTGTGGGGTGACGACGGCCAGGCCCTGCGCTGTTTCGGCGGCTGGTACACCGTGGGGGACCAGGGGTATGTCTCCGGCGGGACCTTGCACATGCTGGGCCGCCGCTCTGACATGATCATCACCGCCGGCACGAACGTCTACCCGCACGAAGTCGAAATGGCGCTGGCATCCGTCCCGGGCGTCGCGGCGGCCGTGGCTGCCGGCATGGCGGACGACCTTCGCGGCCAGCGCGTGGTGGCCGGCGTGGTGCCTTCGCACGGAGCGGTCACGGCCACCCAGCTGAAGTCGGGCATCGAGGATGTGCTGGCCCGCAACAAGCGCCCGCTCGAGTACTTCGCGCTGACGGAGCTGCCCCTGACGGACCGGGGCAAGATCAGCCGGCAACTTCTGCTCGACTGGGTAGACCGGAACGATCCCCGGATCCGGCGCCTTGGCTGAGCAGCGCAAGGATCCCGGGCCGGGTTCACCGGGGGCGTTTGCAGGCCGTCCGCGCCGGCCGCTTCGCCCGGGGCGTCCTCAGCCGGGGAGGCTATTCCCGGGTCATTCCCCGGGCTGCTGCCCGAGGACAGGCAGCCGGTGATCATCGCCGCGCGCCGGACGCCGCTCTGCCGCGCCAACGGCGCCCTGAAGAAGCTGCGCGCCCACGAACTCCTCGCCCCGGTGCTCCGCAGCCTGCTCGCCGATGCGGGTGCGGGACCGGATGCCGGTGCCGGCGCGCCTCGCGCCCGAGGACGTGACCGACGTCGTGATCGGCAACGCCGTGGGCGGCGGCGGGAACGTGGCCCGGCTCGCCGCGCTGGAGGCCGGCCTGCCCGTCACCGTTCCAGGCGTCACGGTGGATCGGCAATGCGGCTCCGGTCTGGACGCGATCGTCCTGGCCTCGCGCCTGGTCGCGGCGGGCGGCGGCGGCCTCTACCTGGCCGGCGGCGTGGAGAGCATCAGCACGGCCCCGCTCCGGGCGCACCGCAACGACGACGGCACCGCGGACTACTACAGCCGGGCCCAGTTCGCCCCGCTCAGCCTCGGCGATCCGGACATGGGGGTGGCGGCCGAGAACGTCGCCGCCCATTGCGGAATCACCCGGGAACGCCAGGACGCGTTTGCGCTTCGCAGCCACCACCGCGCCCTGGCCGCCGCCGCTGCCGGGCGGTTCGACGGCGAACTCGTGCCGCTCGCCGCGGAGCCCGGGACGTCCGTTGAAGCCGACGACGGTCCGAGGCCCAGCCTTGGCCCGGCCCTCATGGCCCGGTTCCCGTCCGTGTTTGCGAGCGGCGGCACCGTGACGGCCGGGAACTCGTGCTTCGACGCGGACGGCGCGGCCGCCGTCGTCATCACGTCCGTGGAACGGGCCCGGCAGCTGGGCGCCACCGACGGGCTGCTCGTGTTGGGAACCGACACCGCCGGGGTGGCGCCGCAGCTCCTGGGCATCGGCGCGGCCGCGGCCGCCGAGCGGCTCCTGGCCGCCCACGGCCTGACGGCTGCGGACGTGGGCCTGGTGGAATTCAACGAGGCATTCGCCGCGCAGACACTCGCCTGCTTCGACCAGTTGGGGATCGACCCGGAGCGCGCAAACCTCGACGGCGGCGCCCTGGCGCTGGGCCACGCCTACGGGGCCTCGGGCGCGGTGCTGGTGACCCGGCTGCTGGCCCAGGCGCGCAGGTCCCAGGAGCAGGGCCAGCTTGCCCTGGCAATGATCAGCATCGCAGGCGGCATGGGTACGGCCGCGCTGCTCGGGTACCGCCGCCTCAGCTAGCTCCCCCGGGGGACATGCCCATTCTTCACCGTGGCTGGTGGACATAGTGGGCACATGTCCTGTGGCTGTGAGCAGGGGAGGACATGCCCACCTGCCGCATGCGTGACATGCCCCGCCCTGGACCCCAGCACCGGACATGCCCAGTCCCGGGTACGAGCAACGGACATGTCCAGTCCCTGGGCTACGAGCGGCGGACATGGTGGCTCTATGTCCACTGGCTGCGGCCAGGAGGGGACATGCTCAATGGACGGGCACCTAGGCGTTGCACTTCGCGGGCAGCCAGGATGGGACATGTCCATCCCTGGGCTTGAGCAACGGACATGGTGGCGCTATGTCCACTGGCTGCGGCCAGGGGAGGACATGCTCAATTGGCGGGCACGCTGGGCGTTGCACTTCGCGGGCAGCCAGATGGGACATGTCCATTCCTGGGCTTCGAGCAACGGACATGGTGGCGCTATGTCCATTGGCTGCGGCCAGGGGGCATGCACGGGGCATGTCCATTGGTGGCGGGCAGGGAGGGCATGTCCAGCGGGGAGCCTCAGTGCGGGCACCCCGGGCGGACTAGTCCTCCGGGTCCTCGGCCTCTCCCAGTCCACGGGCGGCGAGGGCTTCTCCGGTCTGTCGGGCGAAGGCCACCGTCGTGATGATCACCGGCAGCACAAGAGCCCGGGGGTTGCGCTCAAGTCCGCGGGCCCGGGCGGAGTCGCGCACATCTGAATAGGCCCCGGCAACGAACGGGATGCTGCGGAGCATGATGGCAATGGTCAGGGCGAAGCGCTCCGGGTCCGCGCCGAAACGCCGGAACGGCCGGGCCAGGGAGGCTACGCCATCGAGCAGTTCCTGCACCGGGGTGGTGGCGGTCAGGATCGACGCCGCCACAACGCAAATCAGCACGTTCAGCACGATCCGGGCGGCGGTCGGTGCACCCAGCTGCCACCATTGGAAGAGGCCGATGGCCAGGAGGACCGGCAGGACGGGGCGCACCGCACGGAACAGCCTGCGCAGGACCAGCCCCGCTGAGCAGGAACACCGCGCACAACAGCGCCAGCGCCGCAGCCGCCACGGCCCAGTCGGCGATCAGGAAGGACGCCATGCCGCACCCGACCACCAGCAGAAACTTCAGCCACAGCGGCGCCCGGTGGATCAAGGAAGTGCCCGGCACATAGGCGGCCAGGAGGAAGCCGTGGCCGCTCACGGCTGCCCCAGTCGGGCCTGCTCCGGCCGGGCCCGCTCCAGCATGTCGCCAGTGACGCCGGCCCCCGGGATCCCGCCGCCGTCGGGCCCGCCGCCGTCGGCCCGGCCCCCAGCCGGGCTCCGAGTCCCCGCGCAGCGAGGTGCCGCCTGGCCCGGGCGCCGACCGGCCCCGGGCGCCGCGCCGGCCCCCACCGACGGCAGTCCCGCCGCGCTCAGGGCCCGGTAGTGCGCGACGGCGGCGGCCGGTCCGCCGTCGAACACGACCTTCCCGGCGTCCACCACCAGGACGCGGTCCATGTCCTGGGCGAGTTCGAGGTCGTGGGTGGACAGGATGACCTGCTGGCGGAGACCGGAGAGCGTGCGGCGCAGGAGTTCGCGGTTGCGGAGGTCCAGCAGCGTGGACGGCTCGTCCAGGACCAGCACCTCCGGGTCTACGGCCAGGACGGCGGCCAGCGCCAGGAGTTGGCGTTCGCCGCCGGAGAGCTCGTAAATGCTCTGGTCCGCCAGCGGCAGGAGGCCGAACCGGTCCAGGACGGACTCGGCGTGGGAGCGGCGTTCCTTGGCGTTGCGGATGGAGCGCCGCAGGGACAGTTCCACGTCCTCGCGTCCGGTGGGCATGACGAGCTGGGAGAGCGGATCCGTGAAGACAAAGCCCACCCGGCGGCGGACCTCCCGCACGGCGCGGACGGTATCGGCGCCGTCCACCCGGACCGTGCCCTCGCTCGGTGCCACGAGCCCGTTGAGGAGCCGCAAGAGCGTGGACTTGCCCGAGCCGTTGGCGCCGATAACCCCGATCCGCCGTTCCGTGAGGTCCAGCGAGAGCTCCTGGAGCAGCGTCTTGGGCGCGGGGCGGCCGTCAACCGACACCCGCACCGTCACCTGGTCCAGGACAATGCTGCTCACGGCCGGGCGTCAGCCGTCCGGACGCGGCGGAGCAGCAGATCCGGGAAGGCCTTGTGCAGGGCCAGGGCGAAGCTGACGGCCAAAACGTTCTTGATGATGTCGCCGGGGTAGAACACGAGGTCGGCCAGGAAGGCCTTGGAGAAGTCCAGCTTGGCGTTGACCATCATGCCCAGGATGCCCAGGCCGTGGATGAAGACGATGCTGCACACCATGGCGGCGGCGAACAGGAGGACGGCGCGCAGTTTGCCCGTGCGGTGAGCGGTGCGCCTGAGGACGACGACGGTCAGCCAGCCCACCGCCGTGGCGGCCAGCAGGAACCCGATGATGTAGCCGGCGGAGGGGCCGGCGAGGACGCCCAGCCCGCTGCGCCCGCCGCTGAAGATCGGCAGGCCGGCGAAGCCCAACAGCAGGTAGAGGCCGACGGCGGCGAAGGCCCGCCCCGGGCCGAGAGCCAGCCCCGTGAGCATGACGGCCAGGGTCTGCAGCGTGATAGGTACACCGAGACCGCCGACGGGAATGGCTGCGATCAGGGCGGAACCGGCCACCAGGGCGGCAAAGACGGCGATCAGGCCAAGGTCGGTGGCGTTCCAGCGGCCCCGGCGGCGCGGGGTCAGGGTTGTGGCGGGGTGGTCGGTCTTCGTCATGGTGTTCCTGTCGAGTGCTGCGGTGCAAAACGGAAGTGTGATTCTGACTGTACGGTCGCGGGGCCCCGGGTTTTTTGTAGGCGCCCCACTAAGCGGCGGCCCGGATGCTGGAGGGCGCCGCCAAGAGTACAGTCAGACGCCCGCACTGGCGGCGAGCCGGCCCATGTCATGGGGCCGGGGTGGTGCCGGTAGACTTGTAGAGGCCGTGCTCTCGCACCGCCCTGCCCCGGCCCCGCCCAGACTCCACCGTTGTGCCGCGGCATTCCCTGTTGTGAAAGGCCTTAGCTGCATTGATTACCGTCCAGGATCTCGAACTGCGCGCCGGCGCCCGCCTCCTCATGGACCAGGTGAGCTTCCGGATCGACAAGGGAGACAAGATCGGCCTGGTCGGCCGTAACGGTGCAGGCAAGACCACGCTGACTCGAGTGCTCGCTGGTGAAGGCCTGCCCGCCGCGGGCAAGGTGACCCGCAGCGGCGAAATCGGCTACCTGCCGCAGGACCCGCGCACTCCGGACATGGAGCAACTCGCGCGGGACCGGATCCTCTCCGTCCGCGGGCTGGACATCGCCGTCGGCAAGCTCCGCCTGGCCCACGAAGAGATGGCCAGCGAGGACGCCGCGGTCCAGCGCAAAGCGATGAACCGCTATGACCGGCTGGAATCCGAGTTCCTGGCCGCCGGCGGCTACGCCGCCGAAGCCGAGGCCGCAGCGATCTGCTCGAACCTCGCCCTGCCGGACCGCCTGCTGAACCAGCCGCTCAAGACCCTGTCCGGTGGGCAGCGGCGCCGCGTGGAGCTCGCGCGCATCCTGTACTCGGATGCTGAAACCATGCTCCTCGATGAGCCCACCAACCACCTCGACGCCGATTCCATCTCCTGGCTCCGGGAGTTCCTCAAGAACCACCAGGGCGGGCTGATTGTCATCAGCCACGACACCGAACTGCTCGAAGCGACTGTGAACAAGGTCTTCCTCCTGGATCCCAACCGCGCCCAGATCGACTTCTACAACATGGACTGGAAGCGCTACCTCACCCAGCGCGAAACGGACGAGCGCGCCCGCAAGCGTGAGCGCGCCAACGCGGAGAAGAAGGCCCAGGTCCTCTTCGACCAGGCCAACAAAATGCGTGCCAAGGCAACCAAGGCCGTCGCCGCGCAGAACATGGCCAAGCGTGCCGAGCGTCTGCTGGGCGGCCTCGAAGCCGTGCGCGCGACCGACCGCGTGGCCGCCCTGCGCTTCCCGGATCCGTCGCCCTGCGGCAAGACCCCGCTCACCGCCGACGGCCTCAGCAAGTCCTACGGCTCGCTGGAGATCTTCACCGACGTCGATCTCGCGATCGACCGCGGTTCCAAGGTGGTCATCCTGGGCCTCAACGGCGCCGGCAAGACCACCCTCCTGCGCATGCTCGCCGGCGTCGACAAGCCGGACACCGGCGAAGTCGTGGCGGGCCACGGCCTGAAAGTGGGCTACTACGCCCAGGAGCACGAGACACTCGACGTGGACCGCACCGTCCTGCAGAACATGCGTTCCTCCGCCCCGGACATGAACGACGCTGAAGTACGGAACATCCTGGGCTCGTTCCTGTTCTCAGGCGACGACGTCGACAAGCCCGCCGGTGTGCTGTCCGGCGGCGAGAAGACCCGTCTGGCGCTGGCCACCATCGTGGCCTCGAGTGCGAATGTGCTGCTCCTCGACGAGCCCACTAACAACCTCGACCCCGCCAGCCGCGCCGAAATCCTCGGGGCCCTGAGCAACTACACCGGCGCCGTCGTCCTCGTGAGCCACGATGAAGGTGCCGTGGAGGCACTCAACCCGGAGCGCGTCGTCCTGCTTCCTGACGGCATCGAGGACCACTGGAACGAAGACTACCTGGACCTGATCACCCTGGCGTAGGGGTCAGCGGACGGGCATCTCTTCGGCGCCCGTGATTCGCTGCAGGTCTTCGTAGCCGATCGAGAACATCGAGTTGTGGTCGCCTGCCCCTGCCCAGAGCACGGGGTGGACGGCCAGTGACTCGTCCAGCAGGGTCCGGATCTTTTCCGGGTGGCCTACCGGGGCCACGCCGCCAACTTCCTGGCCGGTGTGTTCCAGGACGAATTCGGGGGAGGCGCGGCGGATCTTGCCGGTTCCCAGTTGCGCGGCCACCTTGCCGACATCGACCCTGGCTGCCCCGCTGGCCAGGATGAGCAACGGAGCGCCCTCAAGGTCGAACACGAGGCTGTTGGTGATTGCCGCGACGTCGCAGCCCAGCGCGGCGGCCGCAGCGGCGGCGGTGGGGACTTTCGAATCGAACACCGTCACGGTGTCCGCGGGCACCCAAAGCAGTGAGCGCGCGCCTCACGTTTGCCACAGGTTCCGGGAAGGCTTCAGGGGTCATCGGTCAGTAGCCCTGGGCGTCCAAGATGGCGTCTTCCTCTTCCTCCGCCGTCGCGTTCTTGCGCTTCCGGGGAGCAGGACGACGGCGGGCCACCGGGCCGCTGGAGTGCAGGAACACGCCCTCGGCGGCTTCGGCTTCGGCGTCCTCCGCGTCGATCGCGGCGTTGCGGGCCTGCTGCCGGGCCGCATAGCCGAACCCGACGAACATCAGCACGCCGAACGCGAACCACTGCAGGGAGTAGGACAGGTGGGTGCCCTCGTCGGTGGACGGTTTGGGGAACGGGAACGGCATGTCCTGCACCGAGGGTGACTCCGAGGCGAGCTGTCCGTAAGCGCCCGTGAGGAGCGGATAGCCAAGCTGGGTGGAGTAGGTGGCTAGGTCGATCGAGGCCAGCTGGCCGTCAGGGGCGCCGCGCTGAAGCTCGGCCTCGGCCGGCTTGAGGCGGGCAACCACGGTCACCGGTCCCTGCGGCGGCGCCGGCACCGAGTCGGGCCGGCCCGGCGTGTTGTTGCCGATGGGCAGCCAGCCGCGGTCGATCACCACGGTTTCGCCGGAATCGAGCTTGAACGGGACCACCACTTCGTAGCCGGGCTGGCCGTTGAGCGGGCGGTTGCGGACGATGCGCTGGCCGGCGACGTCGTAGCTGCCCTTCAGTTCCACCTGGGTCCACTCGCGCTCCGGGTCGAGCCGGCTGAACTGGTTCCGGACATCGGAGAAGGGCACCGGGGTGGCGGAGTAGTTGGAGACCACTCGGTTGATTTCGGCCAGGGTTTCGGCGCGGCGGTCCATCTGCCACCGGCCCAGGCCAACGCAGCCGGCAGCGAAGATCGCGGCCAGCAGCAAGTACCCCAGCCACTTACTGGAGAAGAGAAAGCGGTACATTCAGCCGATCCTGCCTGACGGGTCGAGGGGCACGGTGTTTTTGAGGGGCTCGGCCGCTTCAAGGGCCACGGTTTCTTTCCACAGCCCGCGGGTCTGGAGGTAGTCCTCGAGCCAGGCGCGGTGCTCCTCGCATGCCAGCCAGATCTTGCGCCGTTCCGGGGTGTGGATCTTGGGGTTGTTCCACAGCAGCTGCCATTCCGCCACGGCGCGGCAGGCCTTGCGCGAGCAGACGGTGCCCGGGGCCGCGGCGGTGTCGCCACCGTTCCCGGCCAGGTCAAAGAGGTTCATGAAGCTGCCCGTCCGTGGTTGTCGTCGTCGTTCTCATCATCGATCAGCTCGCCTTGCAGCAGCGTCGCCGAGGCGTCATCTTCGGCGTCCGGGTGAGGTCCGTCCGGCCCCGCGGGGGCGGAGGCGTCCAGCTCTGCCAGCGGCGCGTAGTCCAGGAGGGAGTCACTGTGGATTTCCGCTTTGTCGCTGCCGTTGGCGATCACCACCGCAACCCAGGGCAGGAACACGGCCCCAAGAACAGGGATGAGCTTGAACCAGCCGTCCACCACAAAAATCAGGACCAGGCAGACCATGCGGATGCCCATGGCCACAGCGTACTTGATCATCCGCTCGCGCATTTCGTCCGAATGCGCGGCAGCGGCGTCTGTGATGCTGTGCACCTCGGTACCGCCGGACTCGGCGTCCGGCCTCCCGGGCACAGGAACACCGGGTCGGTTTTTGAGTGTCACGGCTGTCAGATCACGCTCCCAAGGCTTACTTCAATTCTCTCACCATCGGCTGACCCGCCCAAACGGGTGCGAACCGGGCGCTAAGATCGGAGGCAGGAAAAATCCAGCCCCTAGCGCGGCCATCCCTGCCGCAGAATCCCGGAGCCCCCTATGTCTGAGACACCCACCACCGGCCGCAGCGTTCTGATCACCGGCGGAAACCGCGGGATCGGCCTGGCTATCGCCGAGTCCTTCCTGGCCAACGGCGACAAGGTGGCGGTGACCTTCCGCAGCGAATCGGCGCTGCCCGAGGGCATCCTCGGCGTCAAGGCGGACGTCACCGACGAAGCATCGGTCGACGCCGCGTTCACGGAAGTCGAAGCCGCCCACGGTCCCGTGGAAGTACTCGTCGCCAACGCCGGCATCACCAAGGACACCCTCCTGATGCGCATGAGCGAAGACGACTTCACGTCCGTGATCGACACGAACCTCACGGGTGCCTTCCGCGTCATCAAGCGCGCGTCCAAGGGCATGATCCGGGCCCGCAAGGGCCGCGTCGTGCTGATTTCCTCCGTTTCCGGCCTGTATGGCGCACCCGGCCAGATCAACTACTCGGCTTCCAAGGCCGGCCTGGTGGGCATCGCCCGGTCGCTCACCCGCGAGCTGGGGGCGCGCGGGATCACCGCGAACGTGGTGGCGCCGGGCTTCATCAACACGGACATGACGGCGGAGCTGCCCGAGGCCACGCAGAAGGACTACCTGACCAAGGTCCCCGCCGGGCGCTTCGCCGAGGCGTCCGAGGTCGCCAACGTCGTCCGCTGGATCGCCAGCGACGAGGCGTCCTACATTTCCGGTGCGGTTATTCCGGTCGACGGCGGCCTCGGCATGGGCCACTAGGTCCGGACGGCGCCGCGCAGTAGAGGGCCGCGCAGTAGGAGGCGCCGCGCAGCAGGAGCAGCGGACGACGGCGGCATCCGCCGTCGTCCGCTGTCGCTTTCCGTCCACAACTGCTCCCCGAAAGTGGCCCCTGAAGTCTTCCCCGCCGGGCCTTTTTGCCCTTGGCGCCGCTGCGCCGGGAGCGTGTAATGGGCTCACAGCCCCTGACCATGCCGCGGCAGGGGCGTGGACGCAGGAGGAAAATCATGAGTGATCTCAGCAAGTGGACGCCCTCGGAGATGCTGGAACCGGTCCGCCGCTTCCTGGACGGTGATCTGACCATTGCGCCGAGCATCAAGATCGAACAGTTCCAGGAGGGCAACACCCTGGTGGTCCGGGCCGAGGTGCCCGGGATCGATCCCGACAAGGACGTCGACGTCTCGGTCAGCGAGGGCGTGCTGAACATCTCGGTGGAGCGGGAGGAAAAGTCCGAGCACAAGAGCAAGAACGGCTACCGCTCGGAGTTCCGTTACGGTTCGTCCATGCGCAGCATCGCGCTGCCTGCCGGCGCAAAGGAAGAAGACATCACCGCCACCTACAAGGACGGAGTCCTGGAGGTCCGTGCACCGGCCCCGAAACGGCCCCGGCAGAAATCACCAAGAAGATCCGGATCGACCGTAGCTGACCCGGCGCCGGTGGGTCTGGACTGGCAACTGGACTGGAACCTGGCAAACCTGAAACTGGCAAGCCCGGCGCTGGCTGTTCCGGCGCGGCAGGCTCAGGGCTACGGTCAACCGTGGCGGGTCAGCGGGCCTCGTCCCTGGCCCGCTGGAGCCAGCCGGCGACCTCGGCGTCGAGGTCAGCTTCCGAGCGGAGCTCCAGGTGGTGCATCCAGACGCCGGGGGACGGGTCCCGGGAACTACGCTTCCGGGGCTTCTTTGTGGACGCTGAACAACAGAAAAGCCGCAATCCGCTGGCATGATGGAGTGCAGACCCACAGTGTTTGGACGTTTGGAACAAAGGAGCTTGTATGGGACTGCTGGAAAACAAGACTGCGATCGTGACCGGTTCGTCGCGCGGAATCGGCGCCGAAGTCGCCAAGTTCCTCGCCGCCGAGGGTGCGGCCGTGGTGGTGAACTACCGCCAGAAGGCGCCGCGCGCCAACAAGGTAGTCGCAGAGATCGAGGCCGACGGCGGCCGTGCGCTGGCGGTCGGGGCGGACCTGACCACCCAGGAAGGCGTCCAGGCCCTCGCCAGCGCCGCCATGGAGAACTTCGGCTCGCTCGACCTCCTGGTCCTCAACGCCTCCGGCGGCATGGAGACCGGCATGGAAGAGGGCTACGCGCTGAAGCTGAACCGGGACGCGCAGGTGAACATGCTCAACGCTGCGGTTCCCCTCATGCCCGAAGGCTCGCGCGTGGTCTTCGTGACCAGCCACCAGGCCCACTTCATCAACACCGTGACCACCATGCCCGAGTACGAGCCCGTCGCCCGCAGCAAGCGCGCCGGCGAGGACGCCCTGCGCGAACTCGTGCCTGCATTGACGGAGAAGGGAATCTCGCTCGTGGTCGTCTCCGGCGACATGATCGAGGGCACCGTCACGGCCACTCTGCTTGACCGTTCCAACCCCGGCGCCATCGAGGCCCGCCGTGCCGAGGCCGGCAAGCTGTACTCGGTCAAGGAGTTTGCCGCCGAGGTCGCCAAGATGGCCACGGCCGACGTCGAGACCGGCCACACCGAATACGTCGGCGGTGCGGATTATTTCGGCAAGGCAGAGGACAAGAGCTCCAGGTAGGGCTGGCCGACTGTCCGCCGAGATGGCACGTCGCGGCAATGTTCCCCAAGAACATTGCCGCGACGTGCCATCTCGCGGTTAAGGCATCAGACCCCGGCGATGTACCGGACGGCGTCGAGATAGGGAATGTTCACGGCGGCGTCCGCGGCCGCGCGGACGGCCGGCTTGGCATTGAAGGCGATGCCGATTCCGGCGGCGCCGAGCATGTCGAGGTCGTTGGCGCCGTCGCCCACGGCAATCGTGTGCTCCATGGGGATACCTTCGGCCGCGGCCCACTCGCGCAGGTACTTCTCTTTCGCGGCGCGGTCGACGACGTCGCCGATCACCTTCCCGGTCAGCGCGCCGTCGGCGATTTCGAGTTCGTTGGCGATCCAGTAGTGCAGCCCCAGGTCCTCGGCGATCGGCCGGAGGATCTGGTTGAACCCGCCGGACACCACCGCCACGGCATGGCCTGCGGCCTGGAATGCCGCCACGAGTTCGGCGGCGCCGTCGGTGAGCTTGACCTCGGCGCGGACCTTCTCGACGACGTCGGAAGGCAGCCCGGCGAGCACCGCCACCCGGGCGTGCAGGCTCTGGGCGAAGTCCAGCTCGCCGCGCATGGCGGCCTCGGTCACTGCCGTCACTTCCTCGCGCTTGCCCGCATAGGCGGCCAGGAGCTCGATCACTTCCTGCTGGATCAGCGTGGAGTCCACGTCCATGATCAGGAACTTTCGCGGCGCGTTGCGCAGTGCCGCGGGAACCAGTGCCGTGTCCACGCCGTCGATACCGGAGGCCGCCAGCGCACGGCGCGGACCGTCCAGCAGGGCCGCCGTGATCGTCCCGGCCGTGGCGGCAGCCGCACCGGCCTCTGAATCGGGGGAGGCCAGTGCGCAGTCCGCCGCGTACACCTCGAAGCGGCCGTCTCCGGTGCGGGTTTCGGCCTCGACGCTCAGCCCCGCGGCCGTGAGGAGCGAACGCAGCCGCTGGATGTCGGGAAGGGACAGTTTCAGGCCGTAGCTGACTGCGGTCACGTTCGAACTCATGGCTTCAATCCTAGCGAGCAGGCGTCGGGCGGCCCGAATTCGTTGCGCTCCGGCCGCCGCCGCGTGACGCTCCACGGCGGCCCGCGGCGCCGGTTATCAGTCGTCCACTGTTTTGTCCTAGTGTCTACTCCTATGAGTGAAGTTCTTGAAATGGCCGGCGTCAGCGTTGTACGTGGGGCTAAGACGCTCCTGGACAAGGTGGACTGGCAGGTCAAGGAAGGCGAGCGTTGGGTGATCCTGGGCCCCAACGGCGCCGGCAAGACCACTCTTCTCCAGCTGGCCGGCGCCCGGATCCACCCCACGTCCGGCAAGGCAGGCATCCTCGAGGAAGTCCTCGGCGCCGTCGACGTCTTCGAACTCCGGCCCCGGATCGGGCTGTCCTCCGCCGCGCTGGCGAGCCAGATCCCCGAGCAGGAAAAGGTCCTCAATGTAGTGGTCACCGCCGCGTACGGTGTGACCGGCCGCTGGCGCGAAGGCTACGAGAGGGACGACGAGCGCCGCGCCTTTGGGCTGCTCAACGAGTGGGGGATGGGACCGCTGCTCAACCGCCCCTTCGCCTCGCTCTCCGAGGGGGAGCGCAAGCGCGTCCAGATCGCCCGCGCCCTCATGACCGATCCTGAACTCCTGCTCCTCGACGAGCCCGCCGCAGGCCTCGACCTCGGCGGCCGCGAGGACCTCGTCGAGCGCCTGAGCGAACTCGCCCGCGACGACACCGCCCCGGCGATCGTCCTGGTCACCCACCACCTCGAAGAAGTGCCGCCGGGCTTCACGCACGCCATGCTCCTGCGCGACGGCGGCGTAGTGGCCTCCGGCCCGCTGGCCGACGTCCTCACGGCCGAAAACCTGAGCGAAACGTTCGGCCTGCCGCTGGACGTCACGGTCAACGCCGGCCGGTACAGCGCCACCGCCAGCCGCTGACGGGGCCGCTGACCGCGCGTGGAGCTCCTCAGTAGCGTCTTCATTTTCTTCGCCGGACTGTGGGCGGGCACCATCAACAGCGTCGTCGGTTCCGGCACCCTGGTCACCTTCCCGGTGCTGATCGCCCTCGGCTACGCTCCCGTCACCGCCTCCATCAGCAACGCCATGGGACTCGTGGCCGGCAACGCGGCCGGCGCCTGGGGCTACCGGAAGGAGCTGACGGGCCGTGGCAAGCAGCTGCTCCGGCTCCTCCCTGCCTCGCTGCTGGGCGCCGTTACCGGCGCCTACCTGCTGCTGCACCTGCCCGAGAAGGTGTTCTACTACGCCGCCCCCGTCCTGATCGTGCTGGCCCTGCTGATGGTGGCCTTCCAGCCGCGGCTCCAGCGGTGGGTGAAGAACCGGGAAGAAAACCCTGAGCACGCCATCCGGGACCGCCGCCACAGTGTCCTGCTCGTGGTGCTGGTGTACCTGGCCGGCGTCTATGGCGGCTACTTCGTCGCGGCCCAGGGCATCCTGCTGGTCGGCATCCTGGGCGTGTTCATGACCGGGACCATCCAGAACGCCAACGCGATGAAGAACATCCTGGTCCTGGGCGTGAACGTCATCGCCGCCTGCTCCTACCTTCTGTTCGCCTTCGACCGGATCGACTGGCGCGTGGTCGGACTGATCGCCGTGAGCTCCCTGATCGGCGGGGTGATCGGCTCCAAGGTGGGGCGCCGGCTCTCCCCGGTGGTCCTGCGCGGGGTCATCTTCGTCCTGGGCCTCGTGGCGCTGGGATTCATGATCGCCAACCTGTTCAAATAACCCCTCGATATAGCCCTCCTCGAAATGGCCTGCCAGTGACCTTTCACTATCTTGAATCCGCCGACGACCCGCGGGTTGCCGACTACACGCAACTCACGGACGTGCACCTGCGCAAAGTCCGGGAACCCGCCGAGGGCCTGTACATCGCCGAGTCCTCGCGCGTCCTGCGCCGGGCGCTGGCCGCGGGGCACCGGCCGCGGTCCTTTTTCCTGGCCGAGAAGTGGGCCGAGGACCTGGCCGATGTCTTTGAGCAGTACCCGGACGTCCCGGCCTATGTGGGTTCCGCGGCTCTGCTGGAGGAAATCACCGGCTTCCATCTGCACCGCGGCGCCATGGCCGCCATGCACCGGCCCGCCCCGGTGCCGCTGGCGGAACTGCTCGCCGGAGCCCGCCGGGTCGCCGTGCTGGAGGACATCGTGGACCACACCAATGTGGGGGCCATCTTCCGTTCAGCCGCGGCCCTCAGCGTGGACGCGGTCCTGGTTTCGCCGCGCTGCGGGGATCCGCTGTACCGCCGCAGCGTGCGGGTCAGCATGGGCACCGTGTTCCAGGTGCCGTGGGCACGGCTGGAGGACTGGCCGGGAGGCCTCGCAGCGCTCCAGGAGCAGGGCTTCACCGTGGCGGCCATGGAACTCACGGAAGACGCCGTCGACCTCGACGAGCTCGCCGCCCGCCGGCCGGAACGGCTGGCCCTGGTGCTCGGCACGGAAGGCGCGGGCATGAGCGAAGGCACCCTTGCCGCCGTCGACCTCGCCGTGAAGATCCCGATGCGCCCGGGCGTCGATTCCCTCAACGTCGCCGCGGCGTCTGCGGTGGCGTTCTGGGAGCTCCGCCCGCGGGACTGAATCGAAGGGCTGAACGGACGGCCGCGGTGCCGCGGTGCCGCGCTGACGTGCGGCGACGGTGTTCGTCAGGCCGCCTGCAATCGGCTATGATTGATAGCTGGCCGTCCGGTCTTTTCCGCCGGCCATCCCATTCATACCTGGCAGCTGGCAAAATCCAGTTGTGCGAACAAAGGTCCAATTATGAAGTCTGATACTCACCCGAAGTACGAAGCTGTTGTTTTCAACGACCTGGCTTCCGGCGTCAAGTTCCTGACCAAGTCCACCGTGTCTTCCAAGAAGACCATCGAGTGGGAAGACGGCAACACCTACCCGGTCATCGACGTCGAAATCTCCTCCGAGTCCCACCCGTTCTACACGGGCAAGCAGCGCATCATGGACTCCGCAGGCCGCGTCGAGCGCTTCAACGCTCGCTTCAAGGGCTTCGGCGGCAAGAAGTAACCTTCTTCCCCAAGGTCTTGTAGGAGGCCCGCACCGGCAACGGTGCGGGCCTTTTTGCGTCCCTGCCGCGTTCCCGGTTTCGCGGCTTCGCGGATTCCCGGATTCCCGGATGCATGCGGCAGGATGGATGTCATGACATCCCTTCCTGTGGCCGCCGGTTCCGGCGCTTCGCCGCCCGACCGTACTGGCGGCCGTCACCACGGCGAGTACAAGGTCCCGGGCGGCAAGCTCGTGGTCGTCGATTTCGACGTCGTGGACGGTGCGCTGGCCCACGTCTCGCTCAGCGGCGACTTTTTCCTGGAACCGGACGAGGCGCTGCCGGAGATCAACCGGGCGCTCACCGGGCTGCCCGCGGATTCGAGCGCCGCCGACATCGCGGCCGCGGTGGCAGCGGCCCTGCCCGAAGGCAGCGTGCTGTTCGGTTTTTCGGCCGACGCCGTCGCGGTCACCGTCCGCCGCGCCCTCGCGAAGGCCACCGGCTGGGCGGACCACCACTGGAACATCATCGGCCCGTCCGTCCTGCCCACCCACGTCAACGTCGCCCTGGATGAGGTCCTGACCGAGGAAGTCGGCGCCGGTCGGCGCAACCCCACGCTGCGGTTCTGGGACTGGGAGGAGCCCTCCGTGGTGATCGGCAGCTTCCAGTCGGTCCGCAATGAACTCCACCCCGCGGGCGTGGCCCGGCACGGCATCAGCGTGGTCCGCCGGATCAGCGGCGGGGGAGCGATGTTCATGGAGGCCGGCAACTGCATCACGTACTCGCTTTATCTCCCGCAGACCCTCGTGGACGGCATCAGCTTCGCGGACTCGTACAGCTTCCTCGACGCCTGGGTGATGGCGGCCCTGGAAAAAGTCGGCATCAGCGCCTTCTACGTGCCGCTCAACGACATCGCCACGGAACATGGCAAGATCGGCGGGGCGGCCCAGAAGCGGCTCGCCAACGGCGGGATGCTGCACCACGTCACCATGAGCTACGACATCGACGCCGACAAAATGGTCGAGGTGCTGCGGATCGGCCAGGAGAAGCTTTCGGACAAGGGCACCAGGAGCGCCAAGAAACGCGTGGATCCGCTCCGGCGCCAGACCGGCATGGCCCGCGCCGAGATCGTCGCCGCCATGATGGACGTCTTCGCCGAACGCTATGGCGCGACGCCGTCCGAACTCACCGACGCTGAACTGGAGGCCGCCGGCCGCCGCGTGCAGACCAAGTTCGGCACCGCGGAGTGGCTGCACCGGGTTCCCTAACAACCCGTTCCTCATCGATTGCTCCAACCCGTTGCCGTAAAGCGCCGGGCCCTGAGGGCCTAGGCCGCGAGGGCCTGTGCCGTCAGCGCCTGCGCCTTGAGAGCACGGTGCAGGTGGCTGCGCTGTTCGATGATGATGCGGCGCAGGGCGCGCGGCGCGTCCGGGTGGGCCGTCAGCCAGTCGTCGGTGCGGACCAGCACGGCGTGGGTCTCCGGTGTCCCGCCGTGGCCGTCGAGGTCCTGTCCCGCGGGGTACAAGCCGCGGACAATCCGGCTGGCGATCTCAATGCTCCGGTCCGCCCAGACCTGCTCGAGGCACTCGAAGTACGGATCGATGAATTCGGCGAGCAGCGACGCCGCGCCCGTGTTGAACCCGGCGATGGTGGCGCTCAGGAGCTGGTTGGACAGGCCCGTGCCGTGGACGGCGGCCTCCCAGGCCGCCGCCTTGACGGGCGCCTCGGGCCGGGCGGCGAGGGCCGTGGCATGCCCGGACTTGCCCGCCGCCGTGTTGTCGCGGGCCAGCTCCTGGTCCAGCTGCTCCTGTGTGGCGTGGCCGTGGGCGGCGAGGGCGTGCCAGAAGTTCCAGCGCAATTCGGCGTCCACCGCGAGGCCGTCGATCACCGTGCTGCCGTCCAGCATGCCCCGGAGGAGGTCGAGCCGGCCGGCGTCGTACCGGCTGGTGGCGGCCAAGGTGCGGGCCCAGGCCAGTTGCTGGTCGGATCCCGGCGCTGCCGCCTGCAGCTGTTCGGCCGCAGTGTCGAGGAAGCCGCGGCGCACGGCTTCCCGCTGTACCTGGGGCACATACCGCTCAACCGCCGTCGAGGCATTGCCCAGCACGTTGAGCAGGACACCGATTCCCGGTTCGGCGGGCCCGAAGCTCTGGACGGCCTCGACATACAGGGAGGCCGGTGTGACAGCGTCCCGGGCCGAGTCCCACAGCGCCGTCCAGCACAGCGCCCGCGCCATGGGGTCGCTGAGCTTGTCCAGGGAGCTGCGCACGGTGGCCTCGGAGTGCGGGTCCAGCCGGACCTTGGCGTAGCTGAGGTCGTCGTCGTTGACCAGCAGCAAGGCGGGCCGCGGTTTCCCGGCCAGGGCGGTGACCTCGGTCCGGGCGCCGCTGACATCCGTCTCGACGCTGTCCGTGCGGACCAGGGCACCGGCGTCGTCGAAGTTGTAGAGGCCGATCCGCAGCCGGTGCGGCCGGGGCTCCTGCCGGCCGGTGGCGGGATCCACCGCGTCCTGCAGGACCGCGACGGAACCGAGCGCGTCCCCGTCCTCCATGCTCTCGCCGGACTCCATGCTCCCGCTGGAGGCCGTGATCTCACTGGTCAGGGTAGAGATGCCGGAGGTCTGCAGCCACTGGCGGGCCCACTGCGCGAGGTCGCGGCCGGATGCCTCGCTCAGCGCCGCCAGCAGCTCGGCGAGGGTGGTGTTGCCGTAGGCGTGGTCGCGGAAGTAGCCGGCGGGACCCGGCAATGAAGGCCTCGAACCCGACGTAGGCCACGAGCTGCTTGAGCACCGAGGCGCCCTTGGCGTAGGTGATGCCGTCGAAGTTCTGCTTCGCGGCTTCCAGGTCCGGGATGTCGGCGACGATCGGGTGGGTGGTGGGGAGCTGGTCCTGTACGTAGGCCCACGCCTTGCGGTTGTTGGCGAAGTTCACCCAGGCCGTGTCCCAGTCCGTGGTCCGGTCCACGCCGAGGGTGCCCATGTAATCCGCGAAGGATTCCTTGAGCCACAAGTCATCCCACCACTTCATGGTGACGAGGTCGCCGAACCACATGTGCGCCATCTCGTGCAGGAGGGTGTTGGCGCGGGCCTGGTACTGCGAATCGGCGGCGCGGGAGGTGAAGACGTAGCTTTCCGTGAAGGTCACGAGACCCGGGTTTTCCATGGCGCCGAGGTTGTACTCGGGCACGAACGCCTGCTCGTATTTGCCCCACGGGTAGGGGAAATCGAAGAGCTCGTTGAAGAAGGACAGCCCGTTCCTGGTGAGGCGGAAGAGCGCCTCGGCGTCGAAGGAGGCGGCCATGGAGGCGCGGCAGTAAAGCGCCAGCGGCACGTCCAGGACCGTGCCGTCGCCCAGCGTGCCGCTCCAGGCGTCCTCGGCCTTGAAGTACGGTCCGGCGAGGACGGTGGTGATGTAGGTGGACATCGACTTGGTGGGGGCGAAGTCCCAGCGGCTCGTGGCCGGATCGGAAGTTAGCCGGGTCCGCAGGACCTCGGCGCCGTTGGAGGACACCTGCCAGTCCGAGGGCGCCGTGACGTGGAACGTGAACTCGGCCTTCAGGTCAGGCTGCTCGAAATTCGCGAACACGCGCCGGGCGTCGGCGGGTTCGTACTGCGTGTAGAGGTAGCACTGCCCGTCAGCGGGGTCGACGAAGCGGTGCATGCCCTCACCGGACGTGCTGTAGAGGGCGGTCCCGGTGATGGTGACCTGGTTTTCCGGCTGCAGGTTCTCGAGCCGGATCCGGGAACCGTCCACGACGTCGGCGACGGCCAGGCCCTTGCCGTTGAGGAAGACGCTGTGCACGCTGCCCGCGATGAAGTCCACGAAGGTCGACGCCCCGGGCTCGCTGGCCGAAAACGTGATGACGCTGCGGCTCGTGTAGCCGGCGACGTTCGGGTCCGCCGCCTCCCGGACGTCGAGGGAGACGTCGTAGCTGTGGGTGGTGATGAGGGCGGCGCGGGCCGCGGCCTCGTCGCGGCTCAGATTCTGATTCGACACCCAGCTATCTAATCACGGGAGCCTGTGTGCCGGATCACGCCGCGGGTGCGTCAGGACGGCAGGAACGTCACGACGGCGGGAACATCAGGAACGCGGCGGCGAGGCCCAGCAGGGCGATCAGCAGCCAGGACGCCAGCGCGGCCAGCAGCGCGCGGGCGCCGGTGTGGAGGAGCTGGCCCACCCGGACGGCTGAGCCCAGCCCGAACAGCGCCATGCCCAGCAGCGCGTCCTGGAGGGCAGCGGCCGCATCCAGGATCTCGGGGGAGAGCCAGCCGGTGGTGCGGAGGCCTGCCAGGGCCACGAATCCGAGCACAAACAGCGGGATCACCGGCGGGCGCGTGGCGCCGTCGGCTCCGGTGCCCAGCCGGTGGTGGAACCCCGCGGCGGCGACCAGCGGCGCCAGCAGGATCACCCGGGTGAGTTTGACGACGACGGCGACCGCCAGGGCCGTGGCGCCCGCGGTCTGGGCGGTGGCGACCACCTGCCCGACGTCGTGCACCGAGGCACCGGTCCACGCCCCGAAAAGCTCCGCACCGAGGCCCAGCGGCCGCGCCAGCAGCGGCAACACCCCGATCGCCAGCGTCCCGCACAGCGTCACGAGCGCTACCGGCAGCACCGTCTCCTCCTGGCGGATCCGGCGCACGGCGGCCATCGCCCCGATCGCGGATGCGCCGCAAATAGCGAATCCGGTGGCCACCAGCAGCGATACGCGGGGCGGAAGCCGGAAGAGCCGGCTGATCCCGTAGGTGCCTGCGAAGGCCGCCAGCACCACGGCCGCGATCAGCAGCAGCGCAGCCCAGCCGAGGCCCAGCACATCGCCGAGGCTGACCTTCAGGCCCAGCACCACGATCCCGGCCCGCATCAGGTGCTTGCCGGCGAAGTCGAGGCCGGGACGCGCCGGCCCTGCGGTCCACCCCGCAACCCCCGGAAGGTTCGCCGCCAGAAGCCCGAGGAGCACGGCAAGGGTCATCGCCGGTATCGCGGGGAGCATCAGATGGACGGCGACGGCGGCGGCAACGGCCGCTGCGGCGCCGAGCAGGCCTGGCGCGGCCGCGGCCGCGGATCTGGTGGGGGGCACGCCCCTACATTGCCGTACGCGGACGGAAAAGCAGTAACTGTGGCGGCCCCGGCAGGCGGGCCCGCACTGCGCGGCCCGCGGCGCGGCCCGCGGCGCAGACCATGCAGTGCGCCGCGCCGCGGGCGGCCGAAATGATTTCGAAACGAAAAAGTGGTTGGCTTGTCACCATGTCTGACCTATTCCAGGATTACTCCGAGGCCGCCGGCCGCACCGGCGCCTACGACGAGATGTTTGCCCCCGGCCAGCAGGCCCGGAAATCGTACGGGCAGGTGGCCCTGGCCCTGCGTGAACTTTCGTTGGCCGATGTCAGCGCCCGCGCCGATTCGATGGCACGGACCTTCCTGGACCGCGGTGTCACCTTCGACTTCGCGGGCGAGGAACGGCCCTTCCCCCTGGATATCGTCCCCCGGGTGATCCCCGCCGACGAATGGAGCGTCCTGGAACGCGGCGTGGCGCAGCGCGTCCGCGCCCTGGAAGCCTTCCTCAACGACGTCTACGACAAGATGACCGTGGTGTCCGACGGCGTCATCCCGCGCCAGCTCGTCACCACGAGCGCCCACTTCCACCGCCAGGTGCACGGCTTTGAGCCCGCCGGCGGCGTCCGGGTCCACATTTCCGGGATCGACGTCGTCCGGGACGCCGCGGGCACCTTCCGCGTCCTCGAGGACAACGTGCGCGTGCCCTCGGGCGTCAGCTACGTCCTCGAGAACCGCCGGGCCATGGCCAAGGGCCTGCCCGAGGCCTTCGGCCAGCAGCTCATCCGCCCGGTCGAAGAATACCCGCGCCGGCTCCTGTCCGCGCTGCGCAAGACCGCGCCCGCCGGCGTCGACGATCCCACCGTGGTGGTCCTGACCCCCGGCGTCTTCAACAGCGCCTACTTCGAGCACACCCTGCTGGCCGGGCTCATGGGCGTCGAGCTCGTCGAGGGCCGCGACCTCATCTGCCGCGGCAACCGGGTCTACATGCGCACCACGGCAGGCGAGCAGCGCGTCGATGTCATCTATAAACGCATTGACGATGAGTTCCTGGACCCCCTGCAGTTCCGGGCCGATTCCATGCTCGGCTGCCCGGGCCTGGTCAACGCGGCCCGCGCCGGGGGCGTCACCATTGCCAACGCGGTGGGCAACGGCGTCGCCGACGACAAACTCGTCTACAGCTACGTCCCGGACCTGATCCGCTACTACCTCAGTGAAGAGCCCGTGATCGCCAACGTCGACACCTTCCGGCTGGAGGAGAAGGAAGCCCGGGAGCACGTCCTGGACCGCCTCGACGAGCTCGTGGTCAAACCCGTCGACGGCTCCGGCGGCAAGGGCCTCGTGATCGGCCCGGACGCGTCCAAGGACGAACTCGAGGCCCTGCGCAAGCGGGTCATCGCCGACCCCCGCGGGTGGATTGCGCAGCCGGTGCTGCAGCTGTCCACCGTGCCCACGCTCAGCGGCGACAAGTTCGGCCCCCGGCACGTGGACCTGCGCCCGTTCGCGGTCAACGACGGCGAGGACGTCTGGGTTCTCCCCGGCGGCCTCACCCGGGTGGCCCTCAAGGAGGGCTCGCTGATCGTCAATTCGAGCCAGGGCGGCGGCTCCAAGGACACCTGGGTCCTGGCCGATTCGCCGCAGGTTCCGGTCGAGGTCATCCCGCGGCCCACCATCGCGGTCCGCGAGCGGGTTTCGGTCTGGCCCGTGGAGAGTAACTGGCGTGACAGCCAGAAAGAGCAGCAACAGCAGCAGATTTCTGACGCGCAGGAGGTAACCGCGAATGCTTAGCCGTATTGCCGAGTCACTGTTTTGGATCGGCCGCTACGTGGAACGGGCCGACGGCACAGCGCGGATCCTCGATGTCCACCTTGAGCGGCTCAATCATCTGCCCATGGCGGAGCAGCGCAGCGTCGCGCAGGAGCTGCTGGCCGTGATGGGCGCACGCCCGCAGAACGACGAGTTCGGCCTCACCGAACTGTTGAATGCGCTGGCGTACGACAAGCAGAGTGCGACGTCGATTGCCGGCTCGCTCGGCGCGGCCCGGGAAAACGCCCGCCGTGCCCGGGAGACCGTCTCGTCCGGACTCTGGGAAAGCCTCAACACGACCTACTACGGGCTGAATCAGCACCGCAAGGACGTTGTGGGCACCTACCGGTTCTGCAACTGGGTCCTGGAGCGCACGGCCATGGTCAGCGGCCTGGCCGACACCACCGTCAGCCACGACGAGAGCTGGCTGTTCCTGGTCCTGGGCCGGTCCCTGGAGCGTGCCGACATGACGGCCCGCATGCTCTCCACCCGGGATGTCCTTTCGGCCGGCATGTCCTGGGTGAACATGCTTCGCTGCGCAGGCGCGTACGAATCCTTCCTGCGGACCCGCCGGGCTGCCTTCGGTGACCAGCACGCAGCAGAATTCCTGCTCCTGGACCGGCTGTTCCCGCGGTCCATCGTCTACGCCCTGCGCGACGCCGACGAGTGCCTGGCGAAGCTTGACCCCTCGGCCCAGCGCGTCGGCTTCATCAACGACGCGCGCCGGATTGTCGGCCAGGCCCGCACGTTCCTGGAGTTCCACCGCACCGATGACCTCATGTCGGAGCTCCCGGAGCACATGGAGCGTGTGCAAAAAGCGGTTTCGCAGGCCTCGGACGCCATTTCCCGTAAGTACTTCAATCAGGCAGACGAACTGGCCTGGGTGGGAGAAGTTTCATGACCCGGCTCAAGATCGTCCACAAGACGGCGTACAAGTACAACAAGCGTGTCACCCTGTCCTACAACGAGGCCCGGATGACCCCGCTGACGGACCCTCAGCAGGTGGTGCTGGAGTCCTCCATGAAGGTTTCGCCCTCGCAGGCAGCCCTGAGCAGCTACCGCGACTACTGGGGCACGCGCGTGACGGCCTTCGACATGCAGATGCCGCACGATCACCTCGAGGTCCTGTCCACCACCACTGTTGAGGTGCACCGGGTCGAGAAGATCGCAGCCGAGGCCGACATCGTCGGGTGGGACGTCCTGGCCGCCCCGGAGACGCTCAACCAGTTCAGCGACTGGATTCCGCAGTCCCAGCTGACCGGTCCCGGCTCCGAAGTACTCGGCATCATCCCGGGCGTTGTCGAGGGAAAGTCGCCGCACGAGGCCGCCATGGCGGTCTTTGCCTGGATGCGCGGTGAAATGACGTACATGAAGGGTTCCACCGGCGTCACCACCAACGCCGAGCAGGCCTGGAATCAGCGGCAGGGCGTCTGCCAGGACCTGGCACACCTCGCCATCGGGTCCCTGCGCAGTTGCGGGATCCCGGCGCGCTATGTGTCCGGCTACCTTCACCCCCGCTCGACGGCGGATCTCGGTGAGGCGGTTGCCGGCCAGTCCCATGCCTGGCTTGAATGGTGGGACGGCGAATGGCGCAGCTGGGACCCGACCAACCACAAGCCGGCGGGGGACTTCCACGTCACCGTGGCCAGGGGCCGGGACTACCGCGACGTGCCGCCGCTCAAGGGCATCCTGTCCGGCGGCGGGGGATCGGGCCTCACGGTCAGCGTCGAAATCACCCGCCTCGCCTAGCCGGCTCCACCACGATGCGCTATCAGTTCTAGCTGTTCTGAGGCCTCAGAACAGCCCTATCTGATAGCGCATCGGGGTTTCTGCGGGGGTTACTCGAGGCCGGACCGGGTGGCGTCGTCCAACGGCGTCCACCACGTCATCGGGGGTACCACCTTGAAGCGCCGGCCGGTGACGGTGTCCGGCGTGATCCGGACGAAGTGTTCCTTTTTTCCGGCCTGCCACGGGAACAGCAACAAGCCCACGGTGTCCATGAGTTCCTCCGGGTTCTGCACCGGTGCGGCCTGGCCCTTGACCACGACGCTCCAGGCGATCCCGGTATCCGCGTCCACGCCGTCGGCTTCCACAGCCACAGGCGTGTCTCCGGTGGCCGCCTGCAGCTTGGTGCCCTCCGCGGTCCGGAACACCAGCGTCCCGTGGTCCACCTTGTAGTTGATGGGGAAGATATCCGGATGATCGTCCACCCAGACCGCCAGCCTGCCCACCGTGACGCTGCGCAACAGGCGCCAGCATTCGTGAGGCTCGAGATTTTCCACGGCGTGGGGTTGGTCCTTTGACTGGTTGCCGCCCGGGTTCGCGTCAGTACTCATGCCGGCGAGCCTACGCCCGAGGGCTCAGCGGCGGCTAGGGCAAAAGGTCCCAGACGCCCGATAAAGTGTGACTACTCGGGACCTTTCGGGCGGTTCGCGGTATTCTTGCATCAGGCCGTCAGCGTCGACGTGCGCCGGAGCGATTTTGGGGGCAACATCATGCATTCAACGGGTGATAGTTCAGGCCATACCGTGTCCGAGCAAGGTACCGGAGTTGACGAACTTGTGAGGAGCTTCGTCGTCCGGCCGGAAGAGTTACTCCAGTCCAAGGAACGCATGGCCGGCCTGCTGGAAGCGGTCGTGGCCTTGGCGGAGGACCTGAGCTTGGATGCCGTCCTGGAACGGGTGGTCGAGTCGGCCTGCCGGTTATTGCATGCCCGTTTTGGTGCTTTGGGAGTCATCGGCGGCGACCACGCGCTGAGCCACTTCATCACCGTCGGCATCGACGGCGAACTCGCACGGCGGATCGGCCCGCTGCCGACCGGCCACGGCGTGCTCGGCCTCCTGATTTCAGACCCCCGGCCGCTTCGGCTGCACGATCTTCGCGAGCACCCGGGGTCTTACGGGTTCCCTGCGGACCACCCGCCCATGCAGACCTTCCTGGGCGTCCCGGTGCGCGTCCGGGACGTGGTCTTCGGGAACCTCTACCTCACGGAAAAGGAAGGCGGGGACGACTTCACCGCCGAAGACGAGGCCCTTGCCGTCGCCTTGGCGGCGGCGGCCGGCGTCGCCATTGAGAATGCCCGGCTCTATGACGACACCCGCCGCAGGGCCCGCTGGTTGGAGGCCAGCATGGACGTCTCCGGGCTGATGTTGAGCACGGACCGCGACTTCACCTCGGGCGGCCTGGATCCGATTGCCGGCCGCGCGCTCCAGGAATCCGCGTCCGACCTCGCCTTGCTGGTGGCGCCCGCTGCCGACGGCCGCGGCCACGTCGTAATCGGCGTCGCCGGTGCACGCGGACCGGCCTTTTCAGGAAGGTCACTGCGCCTGGAATCCGAGCTCCTGGAAGGAGTTCTCGAGGGCGGCGAGCCGGTGCTGTTTGACGACGCGTCGGAGGTGGTCGGCGAGGTTGACGCCGGCGTCACCGGGCCGCTGCTGGCGGTGGCACTCAGTACTCAGGGCGCCCACCATGGGCTCCTGCTGCTGGCACGCAACAAGGACTCGCTACGCTACGCCCGGACCGACATCGAGATGGGGGCCGTTTTCGGCTCCCACGTGGCCCTCGCCCTGGAACTGTCCCGGGTGCACCGCTTGCGCGAAGAGCTCCTGGTCTTCACTGACCGCGACAGGATCGCCCGCGACCTGCACGACCTCGTCATCCAGCGGCTCTTCGCCGCCGGACTGAGCGTGCAGAGCCTCACCCGTTTCACCAAGGACGAGCTCGCGCTGGAGCGGATCCGCAACATCACGGGCGAACTCGACGAGGCGATCCGAAGCCTCCGCGACACCATCTACTCGCTGAAGAGCAACACCGGCGTTATCGAACTGCTGAGCGGCCGGATCCGCAGGGTCACGCGAAGTTCCTCGAAGTCCATGCCCTTTGCGCCGCGCCTGACCATCACCGGACCCGTGGACGCCGTCACACCGGACAAGGCCGACAACGTCGTTGCCGTGGTCTCCGAAGGGCTCAGCAACGCGATCCGGCATTCCGGCGCGGACACGATTTCGGTCTCCGTGGCCGTGGTGAAGGGCCGGGTGACAGTGGTGATCAGCGACAACGGCGCCGGATTCACCCAACCGGGCAAACGCAACGGGCTATCCAACCTTGAGGACCGCGCGCGGATGCTCGACGGCGAGTGCACCATCACGAGCGCGCCCGACGCCGGTACCAGCCTGGAGTGGTCGGTTCCGCTCTAGCCGGCGCCCCTCCGGCCGGCACGTCCGGACAGAAGCTACCGGACGCTGTGCGGCCGGGTTCCGTCGCCGGCGCTGCCGGCGGTCGCCACGTGGAATGCCGGGCTGGCGATGAAGACAGCGGCCTGGGTGCGGCGTTCGAATCCGAGCTTGGCCAGCAGCGACGACACATAGTTCTTGACGGTCTTTTCCGCCAGGAACATTTCGGCGGCAATCTGCCGGTTGGTCAGTCCGCCGCCCACCAGTTCCAATACCTTGCGTTCCTGCGGCGTGAGGGACGAGGTCCGCGGGTCAACTTCCTCGGCCTCCACCAGGCTGTCCACGACGCCGGCGGCGACGCCTTCTTCGAAGAGGGACGCGCCGGTGGCTGCCTGCCGCAGGGCGCCGATCAGGTCGGTGCCGCCGATCTCCTTCAGCACGTATCCTCGCGCGCCGGCCAGGACGGCGCCGCGCAGGGCCTGCTCGTCGTCGAAACTCGTCAGGATGATGCAGTTCAGGGACGGGTCTACCGACCGCACATCACGGCAGACCTCAATGCCGGTCCCGTCCGGCAGACGGGCGTCCAGCACACAGACATCGGGGTGCAGGGCCGGAATACGGCGGGTCGCTTCCACCGCGGATCCGGAGCTGCCGACCACGACGAATCCCTCGCCTTCGAGGAGCTCCTGCAGCCCGCGCCTGACGAGTTCGTGGTCATCAAGGATAAAGACGCGGATCACCGCCGGCACGCCATCTGCAGTGAGACCTGCGTCTGCCCAGGCAATCATGGTTCTCCTGTCCGGCCGCTTGTCGCTGCGCCGTTTGATTCTGTAGTTCGTCTAATTCCCCGCCCTCTGTCATTCTTCTGCACCGAGTGGCCGCGGACAAGGGTCATAGTGCCCACCGGCATGTCTCCGGCTCGTATCCGCCTGCCATCCGGAACGCCCTCGGGTCCGCGCTGGACGCGTGGCTGCATGTCCTTTGGCCCTAGCCGCCGGGATGGCCGGGCGAAATTATGGGAGCGGCGCCATCCCGGGCATGCTGCCCGGCCGGTACGAGGATAGGGATCACCGATGAACGAAGTCAGGGACGTCCACACGATCGTCGTAGGCGTAGACGGCTCGGAGGCTTCGGTGGAGGCGCTGCGGCATGCTCAGGGCCTCGCGGTGCCCCTGTCCGCCAAAGTGGTCGCCCTGGCGTGCTGGGACTATCCGCCGGTGTATGACGGCTACGTCGCCGTCGGCATCGACGACTTCGACGTCCGGGCCGGGGAGATCCTCAACGAGGCGGTAGCGAAGGCCTTCGGCCCCGAGACCCCGGACAACGTCGAGGTCCGGCTTGCCCAGGGTCACCCCCGGTACCTGCTCATCGAGGAGAGCAAGTCCGCAGACATGCTGGTGCTCGGCCGCCGCGGCCACGGCGGGTTCGGCGGTCTGCTGCTGGGATCGGTCAGTTCCGCCTGTGTGGCGCATGCGCATTGCCCGGTGCTGGTGGTGCACGCGCGGGAGAAGGCCTGACGCCGCAGCCCTGTATTCCCGAGCCCCGTGCCACTCGAACCCGGCTACTCGAACGTTGATCGGCGCGGATCCGAGAGACGCGTGGTCCACAGGTCGGGCTTGATGACCTTGAAGCGCCGACCGGTCAGCGCCTTGGGAGCCACCCGAACGTAGTAGGCCTTCTCGCCTGGCTGCCAGGGTTCCAGGAGCAAGGCGTCGACGGCGTCCTTCTCGTCCTGGCTTTCGATGAGTTCGGCCTCGCCGCGGGCCATGACGCTCCACGCGGCCTCGTCGTGGGCGTCATACCCGTCGATCTCGAACGCGACCGGCTTGGCGGTGATGGCTCCCCAAAGTTTCGTGCCGCCGGAGGTGCGGAAGACAATCGCGCGGCGCTCCAGCACAAAATTCACCGGAAAGATCTCCGGATGGTTGTCCACGATCAGCGCGACGCGCCCCACGGTTTCGGTATCGAGCAGGACCCAGCACTGGTCCATGGTGAGCGAGTAATCCGGCGAGGGCGTGGTTGTATCCATGAAGAGACACACTACATACCGGTCCGGACGCCGATTAGGGCCATAAGGCCCCCGGCGCGAACCTAAGCGCGGGAGGGGGCGGTCCGGGCCGCCGGGCCCGTCACCAGGGACTGGGCTTGTAATCCTTCAGGAACACGCCGTACTGGTCCTCGCCGGCCTCGCCCATCACGATGGGGTCGTACACGCGGGCCGCCCCGTCCACCAGGTCCAGGGGCGCGTGGAAGCCCTCTTCCATGAGCCGGACTTTGGTGTAATGCGGGCGCTCGTCGGTGATCCAGCCGGTGTCCACGGCCGTCATGAGGATGCCGTCGGTGTCGAGCATCTCCTGGGCGCTGGTGCGCGTCATCATGTTCAGCGCAGCCTTGGCCATGTTCGTGTGGGGGTGCCCGGGGCCCTTGTAGGCGCGGGAGAACTGGCCCTCCATGGCGCTGACATTGACGATGTACTTGCGCCGCGCGGTGGAGCGCTTCATGGCGCCGCGCAGCCGGCTCACCAGCAGGAACGGAGCCGTCACGTTGCACAGCTGCACTTCGAGCATCTCCAGCGGGTCCACTTCGTCCAGTACCTGGGTCCAGCTGTTGATCGTGGCGAGGTCCGGCACCAGCCCGCCGGCGTCGATCGCGGTGCCCGAGGCAATGCGCTCCAGCGAGGCCGAACCCGTGGACAGGGCCAGGGAGGTGATCGCGTCCCCGGCCAGCACGGGATGATCCAGCACGCTGCTGGCGAGAGCCAGCGGGTGCTTGTCATGGGCGTGGCCGAAGGTGACGAGCTCGGGGCCCCCGTTGGCGGCCTGGAGCGCGGCGGGCAGCGGTTCGTCCTCGGCGTCGACGAGGGGCTTGTAGGCGTTCCCGGAGCGCCGCACCGTCTGGGCCGCGTTGTTGATGATGATGTCCAGCGGGCCTGCGGCATCGAGGGAATCGGTCAGGGCCATCACCTGGGACGGGTCGCGGAGGTCGATCCCCACGATCCGGAGCCGGTGCAGCCAGTCAGCGCTGTCCTCCATGGCGGCGAAGCGGCGGGCGGCGTCCTTGGGGAACCGGGTGGTGATGGTGGTGTGGGCGCCGTCCCGGAGGAGCCGGAGCGCGATGTACATGCCGATCTTCGCCCGGCCGCCCGTCAGCAGGGCCCTGCGGCCGGTCAAGTCTGTGCGGGCGTCGCGCTTGCTGTGGCTGAACAAGGCGCACTCGGGGCACAGCTGGTGATAGAAGGCGTCCACCTGGGTGTAGTGCTGCTTGCAGATGTAGCACGGCCGGGACCTGATGAGGTGGCCGGCGATCTCGCCGGTCGCGGACGGGGCAAGCTTGTTGCCGCGCGTCTCGTCGTCGATCCTGTCGGGGGCCGCCGTCGCCGTCTGCGCGATCACTGCGCGGTCTGCTTCCGCGATCTCATCCCGTTTGCTGACCCGGCGGTGCCGCTTGACGGCCTTGAACATCTTCCCGGTGGCGCGGCGCACGGACACGTAGTCCGGGTGTTCCTCGTCGTAGGCGTGGATGGTGTTCAGGACCTTCAGGCAGGCCCGGATTTCTTCCGGGGTCAGCCCGGCGGGGCCGGCCACGGCACTGCCCGGCTCGGCGGGCGGAAGATCGGAAGACAGATCGGGGGAGCTCATTGCCCCAATTTTACAGTGTGCGGGGAGCCCGGACTGACGGCCCTGCCGGGCCCCCGCCGGGCTCCCGCCGGGCTATGCCGTGGGCGACTGCTTGGTGGGAGCGTCCGCACCGACGGCGGCGGCCTGCACGTCAGCGACCTTGTCCACCGAGTCCCGCAGTTCCGGCCAGTTTTCGGTGGCGGTACGGACGGCATCCGGCACGAGGCGCAGGTTGGCCGCGGAGAGGGCCCGTTCCATGTCGCTGGGTTCCGGGACAAGCTGGCCCTTGGACAGGACAGTGATTCCGGACTCGGTGACCTTGAACCCGCGGGCGCGGTCCAGATCGGCGTCAAGGCCGATCGCGGCCCCGGCCGGAACCTTGACGTTCTTGTCGATGATGGCGCGCTTGATCACGGCGCCCTCGCCAACGTTGACCTTGTCCATGAGGACCGAATCCAGGACCCGGCTGGACGTGCCGACATAGACGTCGTTGGAGAGCACCGAGCCCTCCACGATGCCGCCCGAGACGACGACGCCGCTGGCCACGATGGAATCGAGCGCCGTGCCCACCGTGCTGGACTTGCCGCGGACAAACTTGGCCGGCGGGGAGATGCTCTGGCGGGTGTAGATCGGCCACTCGGAGTTGTACAGGTTGAACACCGGCACGGGGGAGATGAGGTCCATGTGGGCGTCGTAGAACGAGTCGATGGTGCCGACGTCGCGCCAGTAGGTGCGGTCCCGTTCCGTGGACCCGGGAATGTCGTTGAGGGTGAAGTCGTAAACACCGGCTTCGCCCTGGTTGACGAAGTAGGGGATGATGTCCCCGCCCATGTCGTGCTTGGTGTCGAGGCGCTCGGCATCGACGTGCAGGGCTTCGACCAGGGCATCGGCGTCGAACACGTAGTTGCCCATGGAAGCCAGGAACTGGCTCGGGTCGGCCGCGAGGCCGGGCGTCGAGGACGGCTTCTCGACGAACGCGGCAATCTTGTCCGGGTTGTCCGGATCGGTTTCGATCACGCCGAACTGGTCCGCCATGTGCAGCGGCTGGCGGACGGCGGCGACCGTGGCTTTGGCCCCGCTGGCCACATGCTGGGCCACCATCTGGGAGAAGTCCATGCGGTAGACGTGGTCGGCGCCGACCACAACAACGATGTCGGGATTGGCGTCGTGGATGAGGTTCAGGGACTGGTAGATGGCGTTGGCGCTGCCCAGGAACCAGCTCTTGCCGACGCGCTGCTGTGCCGGAACCGAGGCCACGTAGTTACCCAACTGGGTGGACATGCGCCACGTTTCGGAAATGTGCCGGTCAAGGCTGTGGGACTTGTATTGCGTCAACACCACAATTTGCAGATAGCGGGAATTCACAAGATTAGAAAGGGCAAAGTCAATGAGCCGGTAGCTTCCGGCAAATGGCACGCCAGGCTTGGCCCGGTCCGCCGTCAATGGCATGAGCCGGTTTCCCTCGCCACCTGCGAGGACAATTGCCAAGACTTTCTTTTGCTGCGGCATGGTGATCGCTCCTGAACGCCTTCGTTACTCCCCAAAACAGTCCGGCATGCCCGAACGTCTTCACACTAGATCAGTTCCACCGTAACGACTACCTTGGTGCATGTGCGAATAGATATTGTGACCAAAGAATTCCCGCCGGAAATCTACGGCGGCGCCGGAGTCCATGTGGCTGAGCTCAGCAGGGTGCTGGCCCAACGCGTGGACCTACAGGTGCGTGCCTTCGGCGCGCCCCGTGAGCCCGGGTATCACGGAGCGACGGTCACGTCCTACTCCGTGCCCGAAGACCTGGGCTCCGCCAACGCTGCGATCCAGACCCTCGGGGTGGACCTGAGGATCGTTCCGGACATCGCCGGCGCGGACCTGGTGCACTCCCACACCTGGTACGCCAACATGGCCGGACACATCGCGTCGCTGCTCCACGGCATCCCGCATGTGCTCAGCGCCCACAGCCTGGAGCCGCTGCGCCCGTGGAAGGCCGAGCAGCTCGGCGGCGGATACGCGGTGTCCTCGTGGGTGGAAAAGACCGCCTACGAGGCCGCCGCCGCCATCATCGCCGTCTCCGAAGGCATGCGCCAGGACATCCTGCGCAGCTATCCCGAGGTTGACCCGGCCAAGGTCAAGGTGGTCCACAACGGCATTGACGTCAGCTTGTGGAACCGGGACGAGGGCGACGACGTTGTCCGCGCCCTCGGGATCGACCCCTCGCTGCCGAGCGTCGTGTTTGTCGGCCGCAACACGCGGCAGAAGGGCGTTCCGTACCTGCTCCGCGCCGCAGCCAAGCTGCCGGCCAACGTCCAGCTGGTGCTGTGCCTCGGTGCCGCCGACACGCCGGAGCTGGCGGCCGAGACCGCGCGGCTCATCGAGGAGCTGCAAAGCAAGCGCACGGGCGTGGTCGTCGTGGAGCGGATGCTGCCCCGCAACGAGCTCATCCAGGTCCTCAGCCACGCAACGGCGTTCGCCTGCCCGTCCATCTACGAGCCGCTGGGCATCGTGAACCTGGAGGCGATGGCCTGCGGCGCCGCCGTGGTGGCCAGCGCCACCGGCGGCATCCCTGAGGTGGTCGATCACGGCGTCACCGGGCTGCTCGTGGAGCTGGAGCAGGTCACGGACGGCACGGGCACTCCGCTCGATCCGGAGAAGTTTGTCACCGAGTTCGCCGCCGCCCTGACCGAAGTGGTGTCCGATCCCGCCCGGGCGCGCGCCATGGGTGAAGCCGGCCGGCGCCGGGCCGAGGAGCACTTCTCCTGGGAATCCATCACGGAGACCACGCTCGAGGTTTACCGCTCGGTGCTCCACAAGGACGCCTGACCCCTGCACGCGAAGTAGAAACGACGACGGCGCCGCCCCGGCTGAGGGGGCGGCGCCGTCGTCGTACTCCGGCCAGGTCAGGCGGTCTCAGGCACCGGGCTCAGGCGCCGGCCTTTGTCCCCCGGCCCTTGCGGGCCAGCAGGATCTTCTCGTCCACCGGAGCATCCCCGCTGGCACGCTGTGCCCGGAAATAGGCCCGGGCCTCGTCCTGGCGGACTTTCTCGGCCCCGGTGGAGATCTCCGCGCGGAGGTGCTCGGGTCCGTAGCCGAAGGCGTCCACGAGGTCCACGGCGTGCGGGCGGATCTTCACGAGCAGCCGGTTGATGTACTCGCCCACGGTGCGCCCGCGCTGCATCGACAGCCGGCCGTTCATGAGGTACCAGGACAGGTTCTTCTCAATGAGGGACAGGCCGAAGAGATCGCGCAGCCAGGTCAGGACCTTGAGCGTGCCGGGGTCGCTGACCTTGCCGAGGGCCTCGGTAAAGGCCTCCCACTGCAGCAGTTCCGCATGGGCCTGGGCGGCCTCGATGAGTTCGTGCTGGTGCGCGTTGAACAGGGCGGCCCCCTGCTGCTGCGGGAGCCTGTTGGCGCCCTTCAGTGCCGCACCGACCTGCGCCACCATGGTCTGGACCCGGTCGGTCAGCAGGGCCCGCTGGCTCGACTCGTCGCGGATGGCGATGGCCGCCTTCTGCACCGAGCCGGAATCGGCCACGAACTGGGCCACCTGGCGCAGGCCGCTGCGGTGCAGTGCCGTGCCCGTGGCCTGTGACACGACGTAGCGGGCCAGGACACCGACGTTGGCGTTGCGGAACTCCTTGGCGTAGTCGGCGAGCAGGCGCTTGGCGACCAGCTGCAGCAGGACCGTGTTGTCGCCCTCGAAGGTCACGTAGACATCGAGGTCGGCGCGGAGGGAGGCAAAGCGGTTCTCGATCAGGAAGCCGGCGCCGCCGCAGGCTTCACGGCACTCCTGCAGCGTGTCCAGGGCGTGCCAGGTGCTCAGCGGCTTGAGTGCCGCGGCCAGGGTTTCCAGGTCCTGGCGGTCCTCGTCGGTGTCGTGCCGGCCGGAGAAGACGTCGTCGAACTTCTCCAGCAGCTCCTCGTGCGCGAAGCCCGCCGCGTAGGTGGTGGCGAGCCGGGTGAAGAGCCGGCGCTGGTGCCGCTGGTAGTCCAGCAACACCTCCTCGTCGGTCTGGGAGGAGGCGGTGAACTGCCGGCGCTCGGTCGCGTATTGGATGGCGGTCTTCAGCGCGAGCTTGGAGGCGGCCACGGCGGCGCCGTCGAGCGAGACCCTGCCCTGGACGAGGGTGCCGAGCATGGTGAAGAAGCGGCGGCCCGGGCTGGCGATGGGGGAGGCGTAGTTGCCCTCGGCGTCGACGTCGCCGTAGCGGTTGAGCAGGTTGGTGCGCGGGATGCGGACGTTCGTGAAGTGGAGCCGGCCGTTGTCGATGCCGTTCAGTCCGCCCTTGACGCCGTCGTCCTCGCCGCCGATCCCGGGCAGGAACTCCTTGGTGCCGGGGTCGCGCAGGTCCACGTAGAAGGCGTGCACGCCGTGGTTGACGCCCTGGGTTATCAGCTGGGCGAAGACCACCGCGCCCAGGCCGTCGATGGCGGCGTTGCCGATGTAGTCCTTCCAGGCGGCCCGGAACGGCGTGTGGATCACGAATTCCCCGGCGGCGGGGTCATAGGTGGCCGTGGTGGCGATGCTGGCCACGTCCGAGCCGTGCCCGGTCTCGGTCATGGCGAAGCAGCCGGGGATCGCCAGGCTCATGATGCCCGGCAGCCACTTCCTGTGGTGCTCCTCGGTGCCCAGGTGCATCACGGCCGAGCCGAAGAGGCCCCACTGCACGCCGGCCTTGATCTGCAGGGACGGATCGGCGGTGACCAGTTCCTCGAAGCCTGCGATGTTGCCGCCGTGGTCATCGTTGCCGCCAAGCGAGGTCGGGAACGCCCGGTGGACGGCGTTGTTGCGGACCAGGTGCTCCAGCTGCCCGAAGGCGCGCCGGCGGTGTTCCGTGTGGGTGAGGCCCTCGATTTTGTGCAGTTCCGGCTGGGCGGACACGGCACGGGCGTGCCGGCGGACGTCGGCCCATTTGCCGAGCAGCTGTTCGCCAAGGGCCGCGACGTCGACGGCGGGCGCCTCAGGGGAGCCGGGGTGTGGCGCCGGAGCGGCCGGCTGCCACGGCGGCCGGCGCGGCAGCCGCCGGTGTTGTACTGCGCCCTGGCGCGTTGGCTGCGGTGCGGTCGGCTAGTTCAGTCATGTCGATTCCTTCTTTGGTTCTGACAATTCAGTTCGTAGGCGTGGGACCGGTGAGTTGGTGTTAGGGCGTGCCCTGGCCCGTGTCAGGCGGGGCCGGCGGCTGCAGTTCGGGGGCGATCCCGAAGCAGAGCCAGTCGGTAATCTGCCGCGCCATGGCCTCCTGGTCCGGCTTGGCGGGTCCGGGCGGGCTGGCGAGCCATTGTTCTCCGGCGTTCCGCACCAGGCCGATCGCGGCATTCGGCCAGTAGCCGATCACGGCTTCCTTGTCCGGTCCGCCGCCCAGGTGGCTGCGCATGGGCCGGGCAATCATGTCGCTGATGGCGGCGAAGAAGTGGCTCAGCGCCCCGGCCGTGGAGATGGACGGGCCGGCACCCTCGGCGTCGGCGGGGGCGTGGCGCGTGACGAAGGTGTAGACGTTCGGGCTGGTCTCGGCCATCTGGAGGTAGGCGGACACCATGGCGAACAGGCCTTCGCGGGGCGTCTGGGCGCTCTGCGCCGCCTCCTGGATGCGGCGCTGCATCTGGCTCAGGACTACCTCGCCCACGGCCTGCTGGAGCCCGGCTTTGTCGCCGAAATAGCGGTAGAACACGGACTTGGACGTTCCCGAAGCTACGGCGATGTCTTCCATCGACGCGTCGCTGCCCAGGGCATGCACGGCCTTCCGGGCGGACTTGATGAGTTCCCGCCGCCGTTCCTCGCGGTGGGACTGCCAGCGGGAGGCGCGGCCGTCGACGGCGGTGTGCCCGCCGGGTGCCGTGGCGTCCGGCGGAGTCGCGTGGGGGATGTTCACGATACCCAGCGTATCAGGTACGCTGGGTATCGGTAACCGCTTTGATCGAAGGAGACAGCCCATGTCCGTCAACGGACAGTCAGTGCCCGGACCCCAGGAACCGACCGCCGCAGCGCCTGCAGTGGCGACCGCAACAGGGAAGGCAACTGTGAAGGCCCCGCAGGGCGGCGCAGCCCCGGTGCAGCTCCGCAAGGCCGTGGTTGTCGGCGGCAACCGCATCCCGTTTGCCCGGACCGGCGGCGCGTACACCAAATCCTCCAACCAGGACATGCTCACTGCCGCGCTGGACGGACTGATCGCGCGTTTCGGCCTTCAGGACGAACGGATCGGGGAAGTCGCGGCAGGAGCAGTCCTGAAGCACTCCCGCGACTTCAACCTGACCCGGGAAGCCGTCCTCGGCTCGGCCCTCTCCGCCGAGACACCGGCGTACGACCTCCAGCAGGCCTGCGCCACCGGCCTGGAAACGGTCCTCGGCCTGGCGAACAAGATCAAGCTGGGCCAGATCGATTCCGCGATCGCCGGCGGCGTCGACTCCGCCTCGGACGCCCCCATCGCCGTCAGCGAGGGGCTCCGCGAGGTGCTCCTGGACCTCAGCCGCGCCAAGACGGTTTCCCGGAAGCTGCAGGTCCTCAGCCGGCTCCGGCCCAAGGATCTTGCCCCCGATGCCCCGAACACGGGGGAACCGCGGACCGGGCTGTCGATGGGCGAGCACCAGGCGCTGACCACGGCTCAGTGGAAGATCACCCGCGAGGCCCAGGACGAGCTCGCCTTCAACAGCCACCGGAATCTTGCCGCGGCCTACGACGCCGGCTTCTTCGACGACCTCCTGACCCCCTACCGGGGCCTCAGCCGCGACTCTAACCTGCGGGCCGATACGAGCCTGGAGAAACTGGCCACGCTCAAGCCGGTCTTCGGCAAGAACCTGGGCGCCGAGGCGACCATGACGGCCGGCAATTCCACCCCGCTGACCGATGGCGCTTCCACCGTGCTGCTCGCGTCCGTTGCGTGGGCCGACGCCCACGATCTCCCCAAGCTCGCCACGGTGGTGGACGGCGAGGCTGCCGCCGTCGACTTTGTCCACGGCAAGGACGGGCTGCTCATGGCGCCGGCATTCGCGGTGCCGCGGCTGCTCGCACGCCACAACCTCACCCTTGCGGACATCGACTTCTTCGAGATCCACGAGGCCTTCGCCGGCACGGTGCTGAGCACCCTTGCCGCGTGGGAGGACGAGGACTTCGGCCGCACCCGCCTGGGCCTGGACGGCGCCTTCGGCAGCATCGACCGGTCCAAACTGAACGTCAACGGCTCGTCGCTTGCCGCGGGACACCCGTTCGCCGCCACGGGCGGCCGGATCGTGGCATCGCTGGCCAAGATGCTGCACGCCAAGGGCCAGGTCAACGGGCGCCCGGCGCGCGGGCTCATCTCCATCTGTGCCGCCGGCGGCCAGGGCGTCGTCGCAATTCTCGAAGCACTCTAAGGGGAACCGCATGAGCGACAAATACACCCGGTTCGTCAGCCACGGACCCGGCAGGGACATTGCCAAGCGGCTCGGGCTCCCGCAGCCGGTGGTCCTCCGCCGCCACCAGCCCGGCCGGCCCCTCGTCGAAGGACCGGTGCTGGTCCAGGGATCCACGAGCGGCGCCGACAGCCTCGCCGCAGCCCTCCTGGGCTGGAACCTCGACGTCCGCCGCCACGCGATCCCCAAGGAAAAGCTCGGCGCCATCATCCTGGTGCTGGACGAACTGGCCCGTCCCGAGGACCTGGAAAAACCGGTCCTCACGGCTGCCACCTCGCTGCGCGACCTCGCCCCGAACGGCCGCGTCATCACCGTGTCCCGCACTGCGGATTCCGCCGCGGAGCCGGCAACGGCAGCGGCCCGGCAGTCAGTGGATGGTCTCCTGCGGTCGCTGGCGAAGGAACTGCGCGCCGGCGCCACCGGGAACGGCATCCTGCTCGCGGACGGCGCCGGGACCACCAGCCCCTCGACCCTGGGGGCGGTGAGGTTCTTCCTGTCGGGCCGCTCGGCGTTCGTGGACGGACAGTTCCTGACCGTCACCTCCGGTGCCGGGCAGCTGCCCGACGACGTCGAGAAGCCCCTGGCCGGGAAGGTCGCCGTCGTGACCGGCGCCGCCCGGGGCATCGGGGCCGCGATTGCCCGCACGCTGTACCGCGACGGCGCCACGCTGATCCTCGTCGACATTCCGGCCGCCGGGGACCACCTCGCCGCGGTGGCCAACGAGGTCCACGGGACGGCCCTGCAACTGGACATCAGCCGCAGCGACGCCGGCCGGCGGATCATCGATCACGCCGCGGCACGCCACGGCCGGCTGGACATCATGATCCACAACGCCGGAATCACCCGCGACAAACTCCTGGCCAACATGGATGCGGACCGCTGGAACTCGGTGATCGGGGTCAACATCGCCGCGCAGCTGCGGATCAACGAGGCCCTCCTGGCCTCGGAGCACTTCCGCGGTGCCCCGCGGATCGTGTCCGTTGCCTCCACGAGCGGCATCGCCGGAAACCGCGGCCAGACCAACTACGCCGCGTCCAAGGCCGGCGTGATCGGCATGGTCCGTGCCACGGCCCCGCTGATCGGCGAGCGCGGCGGGTCCATCAACGCCGTGGCTCCGGGGTTCATCGAAACCGAGATGACCGCCCGCATCCCGTTCGCCACCCGCGAAGTGGCGCGGCGGCTCAATTCCCTGCAGCAGGGCGGCCGGCCGGGCGACGTGGCCGAGGCGATCGCGTTCCTGGCCAGCGACGCCGCCGGCGGCATTACCGGAGAGGTGCTGCGCGTCTGCGGGCAGAACCTGGTGGGCGCATGAGCGGTTCGCAGACCGTCATCCTGGGCGAGATGCCGGCCCTGTCCAAGCTCTACGTCAACGCGGCGGCCACCGCGGCACGGCGCCGGGTCCTGGGCACCCACGGCGGCACCGAATTGCCGGGCTACATCCACGAGGTCCGTGGTGTGCGGGCCGACGTCGCCAACCTGACGGCGTACCAGCACCTGATCGGCGAGACGGCGAGCGATGTCCTCCCAGCCGGGTTCATCCATGCGCTGGCGTTCCCGCTTTCCATGAGCGTGATGAACCGGGATGACTTCCCGCTGCCCCTGCTGGGCATGATCCACCTGACGAACACGGTGGTGCAGTCCGCGCCGGTCCTGTTCACGGAAGCCCTGGACATCCGGGCCGGGGTGGAGAACCTGCGCGGCCACCGGGCCGGCACCCAGCTCGATGTCGTGGCGGAGGTCCGGGCCGCCGGGCAGGACGCCGCCGGGCAAGAGGAAGTCCGCTGGCGCGGGGTCTCGACCTACCTGGCCAAGGGGGTGTTCCTTCCCGGAATCGACAAGCCCTCGGTGCCCGTGACGCCGCCGCCGTTCCAGGTCCCGGATCCCACGGCACTCTGGCAGCTGGGCGTGGACACCGGGCGCGCCTACGCCGCCGTGTCCGGCGACTTCAACCCCATTCACCTGAGCGTCCTGACAGCTAAGGCTCTGGGCATGCGCCGTTCCCTCGCCCACGGCATGTACCTCGCGTCGCGGGCGCTGGCCGACGTCGGTGCCGTCAAGGGGGAGTCGTTCAGCTGGGAGGTGGCCTTCGAGGCGCCGGTGTTCCTGCCGGCCCGCGTGGCCCTGGACATCAGCACTGTGCAGGCCGACGGCGGCGCCTGGCAGCGTTCGGACTATGTGGCGTGGAACCCGCTGTCCGGGCGCCGGCACTTCAGCGGTTCCGTCGCGGCGCTGGCCTAGCCGGCGGGCGGTGTGCCGGACGGGTTCGCCTGCTGCACCTCCGGCCGGCCGGGCTTCGCGACCCGCAGCATGCGGTGCAGGCTCACGAGGATGGATTCCACTGCGCTGGGGGCGTCATTGGTGTGCGGTTCGGAGCCGATCCTGACGGTCAGCTCGTTGACCGCCGCGTCGGCGGAACCGGCCAGCTCGGCCACGCGTTCCGGGTGATCCTCCTCCGTGGCACGCAGCACGTCGCCGACGGCGGTCATGGCGTCACCGAGGGGCGCCGCGTATTCGTCCGGGACCACGAAGGGGGTATCGTCGGCCCAGATGACGTCCGCGAGCACCTGGGTCACGTCCTGGACGTGAAAGGTGAGCCGCTCCAGGTCCCGCAGGTTCCGGTAGTCCAGGTCAATGTCGCGCGGGTGCAGACGGCGTCGGGGATTGGCCTGGCGGCTGGCGTCGGCCTTCTCGACGGCGAGCCGCACGGAGCGGGCATGGGCCGCGAGTGCGTCCGAGCGGCGGGCCCAGTCTTCGTGTTCCGGCGGCCAGCTCTCCTTGAGGGCCTTGCCCATGTCCCAGAGTTGCTGGGCCAGCGCCTGGCGCAGTTCCGCGATGCTCAGGGCCGCGGCCCGGAAGTGCAGCGGCGGGAAGACGAGCAGGTTCACGACGATGCCCACCGTGACGCCGACGCCCATCTGGAAGAGGTACCCGAACGAGAACGTGTCCGGGTTGTGTCCGCCGACCAACAGCACCAGGAGCGCGGCCGTCGGAATCCAGTCCCTGCCCGAGCCGATCTTCGGCAGCCCGGCCAGAACGACGCCCAGGCCCATGACCACCGCGACCGTCAGGGGAGTCGGCTCGCCGAGGCTGAACAGCATGAACGCCAGGCCCACCCCGATTGCCAGGCCCACGAGCGTCTGCAGGCCCTGGCGCATGGAACCGGCGACGTTCTCATACATCGCCACCAGGGCGCCGAGCGGGGCGTAGTAGGGGTAGTCGGCGGCGGAGCCTGGCATGAAGGGGGCGATCGCGAAGGCGATCCCGGCGGCCAGCGCAGCCTTCAGGGCCAGCTGGAGCCGCGGCCACAGCACCGCCGCGGCGACCGCACTGCCTGCGGTGCGGGTCCATCTGCGCAGCGGGGAGGGCGGGCTGCCGGCCGTCTTCTCTGGATTGGTCATCCCGGCTCACCCTAGGGCTGTGAGGCTGCTGCGACAACTGGACGAATCCCGGACCGAGCCGAAGGAACCGGGATGAACCCGTTGGTCCCGATTTTCATGGCCTCCACCCTAGCGCCGCACCGGCCACTGCCGGTGTCATGCCGCGCCGTGGCCTTGGGTCACCTCTTCGCCGGCGCGGACCGGTCCCGGCGGTGTGCCGTCGCCGAACGGCCGGCCGCCCAGCGCTTCCCGGCCGTGCCCGGAGAGCCAGTTGGCCAGCTCCGGTCCGCGCGGGACCACTCCGGTGGGGTTGATGTCCTCGTGGACGATGTAGTAGTGCTGTTTGATTTGCACAAAGTCGATGGTGTCGCCAAACCCGGGGGTCTGGAAGAGGTCGCGCGCATAGGCCCACAGGACCGGCATCTCGCTGAGCTTTTGCCGGTTGCACTTGAAGTGCCCGTGGTAGACGGCGTCGAAGCGGGCCAATGTGGTGAAGAGACGGACATCGGCCTCGGTGATGGTGTCGCCTACCAGATACCGTTGCCCGGCAAGACGTTCCTCGAGCCAGTCCAAGGCCGTCCAGAGCCGGTCGTAGGCGGCGTCGTAGGCTGCCTGGGATCCGGCAAAGCCGCACCGGTAGACGCCGTTGTTCACCTCCGTGAAGATGCGCTTGTTGACGACGTCGATTTCTTCCCGCAGGTGCTCCGGGTAGAGGTCGGGCGCGCCGGGGCGGTGATACTGCGTCCATTCCGTGGCGAAGTCGAGCGTGATCTGGGGGAAGTTGTTGGTCACTACCTGCCCGCTGGGGACGTCCACGATTGCCGGGACGGTAATCCCGCGGGGGTAGTCGGGGAAGCGGCGGAAGTAGGCGTCCTGGATGCGTTCGATGCCGAGGACCGGATCTACGCCGTCCGGGTCGAGGTCGAAGGTCCAGGACCGGGCATCGTGGGTGGGACCGGGCTGGCCGAGCGAGATGACGTCCTCCAGGCCGAGCAGCCGCCGTACGATCACCGTGCGGTTGGCCCACGGGCAGGCGCGCGCCGCAATGAGACGGTAACGGCCAGGCTCCACGGGCCAGCCGGGTTCGCCGTTGTTGCCGGGAATGCCGTCCCGGGTGATCCGGTCCTCTATGTAGTTGGTGTCCCGGGTGAATTCCTCGCCGCCGGTCACGTAGGCGCCTTTGGTGCTGAATCCGGGGTCGTCGGTGTGGGTCGTCTGGCTCATGGTCCCAGCCTAAGGCCGGGGGTTGAACTGTCCGAACAAGGCCGTAAACACCAGTGACATTGGCTGCCAGGCGAACCACCAGGCGGCGGCCACCACCGCGGCAAAGAGCGCGATCCACACCGCGGCGGGGACAGAGGTGGCCCGCGCCAGCAGATAGGCGTCCGACGTCGAGAGCCTTTCACGGTGCCGCACATGGACGTTTGCCAGTTTGCCGAGGTCCCTCACGGCGGCGACCAGGAGCGCCAGGCCCAGCACGATCATCACGTGACCGTTGAACACCGGCGGCACAAACAGCACCAGGAGCGCGGAGGCCAGCACGGCGGCGGCGGTGATGAGGAGGCCGACGCCGTTGCGGAGGAACAGGAATGACGCCAGGAGGATCAGCGTGCCCACGGACATTGCGGCCGGGCCCCAGCCGTTGAAACCGCACCAGACCATCACGGCGCCGACGACGGCGGGCACCGGGTAGCCCCAGAACGTGGACCAGGCGGCGGAGAGTCGGCTCTTGCTGTACGTCGTGGTGGTGCCGGAGTGGTCCAGGCCCAGCCGGATGCCGCCGAGCCGCTGGCCGGTGGTGAGAGCGGCAAAGGCGTGGCCGAGTTCGTGGGTCACGGTGGCGAGCAGGCCAAAGTAGCGCCAGGTGAGGCGGGGCAGGGACACGGCGACAGCGAGCAGGATCACCACCACGAGCTCGGTGCTGGTCACATGCGGGCTGGGGGCGTGGGTGAATCCGGCAACGATCCGCTCCCACCATGTCTGCGCGAGGTTCGGTTCTGCGGGCACGCTGAACAGGGTCATGCCCTGCCCGAGGAGTGCTGAAGGCAGTACGGGGTCCAGGGCCGGGCTTCCAGCCGGCCGTCGGGGATCACGGCGCCGCACACCTCGCAGATCCCGTAGGCGCCATGTTCTATCCGGGTAAGGGCGGCGTCGATGTGCGCCAGGCCCGCCCTGCTCTGCTCCAGGAGTGCTGATGCCTGGGATAGTTCGAAGGCGATCGTGGCACCTTCGGGGTCGTGTTCGTCGTCGACGTTGGAATCCCGGCGGGCGGCATTCACTGCGATGATGTCCCCGCGGAGGGCGGGCAGGAGGGCAAGCTTGCGGTCGCGCTCCTCCTGGAGGAGGATCCGGAACCGTTCGACGTCAACCATAGGCTGCAAGGCTAGCGCGGACGCCGGGGCCGCGTCTAAACCGAGCCGCCCCGAAACCGTGCGGCTCCGAGACCGTGCGGCACCGAACTCGAACAGCGTCTGGACAGGGCGGACGCGGCGGGTACGTCACGGGCAGGACGACCGGGCCGAAAGACCCGTCCGCACGGACACCCGTGTCCGTAAGGTGGTAACCGACCATCAGTCCTGCTCAGCCAGGAGTCATCATGGATAATCCGGACGCCGCGGCCGGAAGGCCGGGGGATGCGCTGCCCGGGGGTGCGGACGACGAAGTCCGTGCCCTTGAGGCGGTGGAACAGCACCACGCCGCGATGCTCAAGCGGCTCGACGCCTTGGCCGCTGCGCTCATCCACGCCGTGACGGCAGGCAACGCCGTAGCCGAGCACGACGCCCACGAGGTCCTGGTGGAATGGTGCGAAACAGACCTCGTCCCGCATGCGCTCGCCGAAGAGGGCCCGCTGTACGGGGGAGCGGGGCGCACGCCGGAGGCCCGGCTGCTCGTGGCGGCCCTGCTGGCCGAGCATCAGGTCATTGCTGGCGTGATCGAGGAATTGCGCAGTTCCAGTGGCGTGGACGCCGCAGTGGCGGCCGGCACCCTGCGCGGCCTTGTCGCAATGCACCTCCAGACGGAGAACCGGGTGCTGCTGCCGTTCCTTGTTGAGCACCCGGACCTGTCGCTTGCTTCCGCCGTGGAGGGACTCGAAGAACTAGTAGGCGAATCCCACATCCACGGTGGGGGCGCGGGGAGCGGGACCAGCGTCTAGAGTGGGCGCATGGCGGACCTTACGTACCACGAGAATCCCGACTACCCCGCGGCGCCAGAGAGTCCCGAACACCCCGGACAGCCCGGGAACCCCGGGAACACTGATCCCGCAGACGCGCTCCTGTGCGAACTTGCCGCGGCCCATGGGGTAGGCACCAGTTACTGGGGCTGGGACGGAGTGGAGCGTTCCGTTGCGGCCAGCACGCTCCGGGCCGTCCTGGCGGCCCTGGGTGTCCCGGCCACCGGGCCTGAGGAGCAGCAACGCTCCCTGGCGGAGTCCCGGCTGGCGCCGTGGCGGCGTATCCTCCCGCCGGTCCTTGTTCTCAGGGAGGGCCGGGAGATCCACGTGGACGTCCATGTCCCGCACGGGAGCGACGTCCGCGTCTGGATCGACGCCGAGGACGGAAGCCGGCACGAGGCCGTCCAGCGCGAGAACTGGGAGCAGCCGGTCGACGTCGACGGCGTCCTCACCGGCCGTGCAACGTTTGCCATCCCCGGCCACCTTGGCCTCGGCTGGCACACCCTGATGGCGGACGCCGACGGCACCCTGGCGCAGTGTCCGCTGGTGGTGACACCCGGCCGGCTCCGGACCCCGACCCGGCTGGCGGGACGACGCACCTGGGGACTGACGGCCCAGCTCTACTCCGTGCGCTCTTCCCGGTCCTGGGGAATTGGCGACTTCGCAGATCTCACCGACCTCGCCGAGGTCGCAGGTGAGCAAGGGGCCGGCTTCGTGCTGGTCAACCCGCTGCATGCCGCCGAGCCGGTACCGCCCGTGGAAGACTCCCCGTACCTGCCCACCACACGCCGCTTCTTCAACCCCCTCTATCTACGGGTCGAGGAAATCCCGGAATACGGTTACCTGGACGCCGCCGGCCGGGCCGAGGTGATGCGCCTGGCCGAGGGCGTGAAGGCGGCCAACCGGTCCCGGGAGCTGCTCGACCGCAACGCCAGCTACGCGGCGAAGCTGGCTGCCCTTGAACTCGTGTTTGCGGTGCGCCGCGGTCCGGCCCGCAGCCGGCAGTTCGCGGACTTCTGCGCCGACCAGGGGCAGGGACTCGAGGACTTTGCGCTGTGGTGCGCGCTCGCCGAACAACTGCCGCCGTCGTCCCCCGAGTGGGCCGGGGCGGCGGCGACCCCGTCTGCGCCGTACTGTGTCGAGCAGCGGTCGAAGCTCTCCGCCAGGATCGAATTCCACCGCTGGCTCCAGTGGCTCTGCGACAGCCAGCTCGAGGCTGCGCAGGGTTCGTCGCGCCAGGCGGGGATGGCGATCGGCGTCGTTCATGACCTCGCGGTCGGCGTAAAACCCGGCGGCGCCGACGCCTGGACCCTGGCCGGCGTCCTGGCCCGGGGCGTTACGGTGGGCGCACCGCCGGACATGTTCAACCAGCAGGGCCAGAACTGGTCCCAGCCGCCCTGGCATCCTGGCCGGCTCGCCGAATCCGGCTATGCCGCCTACCGCGACATGCTCCGGACCGTGCTGCGGCACGCCGGCGGCATCCGGGTGGACCATATCCTGGGCCTGTTCCGGCTGTGGTGGATCCCCGAAGGCGCGGGTCCGGAGAGCGGCACTTACGTCTACTACGACCACGAGGCCCTCATCGGCATCCTTGCACTGGAGGCTCAGCGGGCCGGTGCGATCGTGATCGGCGAGGATCTGGGCGTGTTCGAGCCCTGGGTCCGCGACTACCTGGCCGAGCGGGGGATACTCGGCACCTCGATCCTCTGGTTCGAACACGACGCGGACGGTCCGATCCCGCCGGAGCACTACCGCCAGCAATGCCTGACCAGCGTCAACACCCACGACCTGCCCCCGACGGCGGGCTACCTTGCCGGGGAACACGTCACCTTGCGCGAATCGCTGGGGCTGTTGCGCCGCCCCATGGAGGAAGAACGCGCCGAGGCGGCAGCCGAGCAGGAGGCCGTGCTCGGCCAGATCCGGGCGCGCGGATTGCTAGGGGACGCAGACGATACTGACAGCACAGACGTCCGGGCCACGGTCGAGGCGCTCTACGCGTACACGGCGCTGGCCCCGTCCTTGCTGCTGGGCGTTGCGCTCGTGGACGCGGTGGGGGAGACCCGGACCCAGAACCAGCCGGGCACCAGTACCGAGTATCCGAACTGGCGCATCCCGCTGGCCGGTCCCGAGGGCGTGGTCCTGATCGATGACCTGCCGGACAATCAGCGGTTCCTGTCCCTTCTGGGCATCGTCCGTCAGGCGTTACACCAGGACCGGACCTGAGCCAGGCCTGAGACCTGAGGCGGGCCTGTGACCCGGACCGCACCGGTCCTCCGGACGCCCTTGGCGGCGGTATCACCGGCCGTTAGCATGGTCCGATGACGCGGTTCGGCCTGCGCTCTTTGGCCGGCGGCTTGGCGCTGGCGCTGTTGCTGGCGGGTTGCACTCCGGTGCAACCCGGGCCGCCCGCGCCTTCTGAGTCCGCGCCTTCTGAGTCGGCGCCGGCGCCAAATGGCCAGGGCACGCCTCCCGCCGCCACCCCGCCGCCGTCGTCCCCGTACTTCGCACAGCCGGCGCCGCACCCCGCCCCCGTGCTGCCGGGCAGCGGCGGCATCGCGCATATTGTCGTCATCGTCCTGGAAAACAAGGCGGCCTCGCAGATCCTCGGCGCCAGCAAAGCAGGCTACTTCAACCAGTTGGCGGCGGAATTTTCACTCGCCGCCAACTATCAGGCGATCATGCACCCAAGCCTGCCGAACTACCTGGCCCTGACCAGCGGAACGAACGCAGGGATTACCAGCGACTGCAAACCGAAGTCCTGCACGGCAGATGTTCGGTCCATCGCCGATGAGATCACGCAATCCGGGCGGACGTGGAAAATGTACGCCGAGAGCATGCCTGCGCCCTGTGTTGCGAGGGACTTCGGGGCGTACGCGGTGAAGCACAACCCGTTCATGTATTACCCTGCGGTGACAGGCGACAAGGCCTCGTGCGCGGACCATGTTGTGCCGTTCGACCGGCTGGACCAGGATTTGCAGTCGGCGTCCACCCTGCCGAATTACGCCTTCATCAGCCCCAACATGTGCAACGATACGCACAACTGCCCGATCAGCACCGGAGACGACTGGCTGTCCCGCGAGGTCCCCAAGATCCTTGGGTCACCGGCCTTCACGACGCAGAACTCCCTGTTGGTGGTCACGTGGGACGAGGGCAGCGACCACGACAACCGGGTGGCGACGGTTTTTGCGGGCCCGGCTGCGCGGAAGGGCTTCACCTCCCATGCGGCCTACTCGCATTATTCGCTGCTACACACCATCGAGGACGTGTGGGGGCTGGCGCCGCTGACCGACAACGTCCGCAATGCGCCGCTCATGAGCGAACTACTCAACAAATAGCCAGGTTTTCCCGGCCAACACACAGGAAGTCCTGCCCATAATGGTCCCGAAGCTCCGATCAACCGCTATTTGACCGGAGCTTCGCCACGTCTGCTTGCACCGCCGGCGGTCACCGCTCGGGTGAAGCTAGGGCTTGGCCTCGACGAGGATGACCAGGGTCTCGGGCAGTACGCCGTCGTAGGCCATCGCCTCGCCCATTCCTTCGCCTTGCATCGCGGCCATGAGGACATCCAAGTCAGGAACATCCATCATCACTGCGACTTGCGTCGGGTTCTCAGGGTTCACGAACGTGCGAATGTTGGTGATCCCCAGGGGGCCGAACACCTCTTCGCGCTTCGGTGAGGCAAGCCAATGATCCTTGTCCTTGACATCGTGGTGGCCGATTATTGTTGGCATGGCGGTTCCTCTCGCAGGGGGCCAGCGGTCCGCCGGCCCACTGCGCCGAAGGCTACTCGCCGCTGCATGCCCGGGCAAGGCTATTTTCTGGCCGCATCCCGCCGCGCCTGTGTGCCTTCTGAAGGGCCTTGCCCATGTCCAGGATGGCCGCCCGTCTTCAGCACCCGGCGTTCCTGTGACAATCTCCTGCGATAAGGGCCTTTGGGCACAGGCCGGGCGTGTGTGGGAGTTCCTAAAATGAAGCATGGCCGCCGACGCGATCGAGGTGGAGCGCAAGTACAGCCCGGGGGAATCCGATAGCCTTCCTGGGCTGGCATTAATCCGCGGGGTCGACCACATTGGGGAGCCCGCCAACGTACAGCTGGATGCGGTCTATTTTGATACCGAAGGACTGGCGCTGGCCGCGCAGCGGATCACCCTGCGCCGGCGGACCGGCGGTGTGGACGCCGGCTGGCACCTGAAACTCCCGGTCACTGCCGAGGAGCGGCAGGAAGTAGTGGAGCCGCTTGGAAGCGACCCGGACTCCGTGCCGGAGCGGCTGCGTCAGCACGTGCTGGTTCACGTCCGCGGCCGCGCTCTGGAGCCCGTCGCACGCATCAAGACCCTGCGTAGCTCGACTTTCTTGTACGACGCCGACGGCGCGATCCTGGCCCAGTTCAGCGACGACCGCGTGGAGGCACAAAGCCTCGTGGCCCCGGCAGAACCGCAGCGGTGGCGGGAATGGGAAATTGAGCTCGTCGAGGGCCACAGAAAGCTACTCAAGGACGCTGACGCACGGCTCGCCGCAGCCGGGGTCCCGCTCGCCTCCCTGCCCTCCAAACTGGCCAAAGCGCTCGGTTCAAACTATCCGGGCGATCCCGCGCCGGCTCCAAAGCCGAAGCGGCGCGGGCCGGCCTCGGATGTCGTGCTGTCGTACATTTTCCAACAGATCCAGGCCCTGAAGACTCACGACCCGGGCGTCCGGGTCGATGCGCCGGATGCCGTACATCAGCTCCGGGTGGCGGCGCGCCGGTTACGGTCGGCGCTGGCCACCTTCCGAAAGCTCCTGGACACCACATCCACTCAGTACTTGCGGGCCGAGCTCCAATGGCTCGCCGGGACTGTGGGTGAGGCACGGGACACCGAGGTCATCCGGGCCCGGTTGAACGAGATGATCAGTGCCGAACCGCCGGAGCTGCTGATGGGCCCCGTGGCGCAACAAATCGAGCAGCACTTGGACGACCTTTATCGTCCGGCCCGGGCCGCGGGGTTGGCGGCGCTGGACAGCGACCGCTACTTCCGGCTGCTCGATTCCCTTGACTCGTTCCTCGCGGATCCTCCGCTCACGGACACCGCGGTGAAGGAAGCGCTGCCGACGATTGGCCTCCTCGTCTCGGCTGAGCAAAAGCGCCTGGAGAAAGCGGTCCGCGACGTCGATAGCGCCACCGAAAGGGGGCCGCAGGACACCGCACTTCATGAAGTCCGGAAGTCCGCCAAGCGGTTGCGGTATGCCGCCGAAGCGACGTCCCCGATTTTCGGCAAGCAGGCAACTGCCGTTGCCCGAGCCGCGGAGGGCATCCAGGAAATACTCGGAGACTTCCACGACAGCGTCGTAATCCGGGAAACCCTGCTCAAACTGGCGGCAGACTCGGCGGCGGGCGGGGTCAACGGATTCAGCTACGGGCGCCTGCATGCCTTGGAGCAGCAACGCGGCGATCAAGCCCGCGCGCGGTTCTACGAGGTGTGGCAGAACTCCAGGCCGCGGCCCCTGGACTGGAAGTAATTTGCGTTAAGGAAGGCCCGCAGCCGCCCCTGCGCTCCGAAAGAGAGTACCCGGATGACCGAGCCCCGCACCCGTTTCGCGGACCTATGGTCGGACGGACTCGGCCGCGCCAGCATTCGCTCCGTCCAGGCCCTCACGGTAGCCGCTCTCGCGTGGGCGATCATCTGGGCCGCGACCAGCGTTTCGCTCGTCATCATCCCGGTCCTGATTGCTGTCATCCTGGGCGCCGCGATCTCCCCGCTGGTCCGCTGGCTCACAGGGCGCTCCTGGCCGCGTGCCCTCGCCGTCGTTGCCTCCTTCGTGTCCATTCTGGCCGTCGTCGGCGGGATCGTGACGGGCATCGTGGTCCTGGTCAGCAACCAGTGGGCGGAACTCTCAGGCCGCGCCGCCACCGGGGTTGACCAGCTGCACTCCTTCCTGAACAACGGACCTGTCCCCGTCAGCGACCAGCAGATCACGGCCGCCGTTGACTCGGTGCGGGAGTTCTTCACCTCCAGCTCCTTCGGTGCAGAAGCCATCACCGGGGCACGCACCATAGTAGAAATCTTCACCGGCACGATCCTCATGGCTGTGACCCTGTTCTTCTTCCTCAAAGACGGGCCGGAGATCCGGACCTTCCTCATCGGGTTCCTTCCCGCCGACCACCGCGCCAAGGCGCGCCTGGCCGCAGACCGCAGCACCGCCGTCCTGGGCGGGTACGTCCGCGGCACCGCCATCGTCGCCGCGATCGACGGCCTCACCGTCGGGATCGCCCTCGCCATCATGGGAGTTCCGCTGGCCCTGCCGCTCGGTGTGTTCATCTTCATGGGCGGATTCATCCCGATCGTCGGTGCCACCGTCGCAGGAACGCTCGCCATCGCCGTTGCGCTGATCTCCAACGGCCCCATCCAGGCGCTGATCGTCCTCGGCATCGTCATCGCGGTGAACCAGCTCGAACACCACTTCCTGCAACCGGTCCTGATGGGCAAAGTGCTCAGCATTCACGGGCTGGCCATCCTGCTCGTCCTGGCCGCAGGCACCCTGCTCGGCGGCATCGTCGGAGCGCTGCTGGCCGTGCCGATCACGGCCGTGGCCTGGACCGTCCTCCAGACCTGGTCCGGCAAGGATCCATTGCCCGTTCCTGAGCTGCCGGCTGACGAACCCCAGGAGTAAGGAAATGCTCGACGTGATGAGGATCTCAACTCGAACCCGAGGGAACTCTTTGCGGAAGCCATCGTCATCCGCCGTGACGCAATGATCTGGCAGCGGCCCACCAGCCCACAGGCCAGGCGCGGGCGGTGATGTAGCCCACGTGACCGTTCGCCAGCCATTCTTGACTCGCCGGCCGCGCGTGGGTGAGGACAGAAAAAAACCCCTGGAATCCGTGGATTCCAGGGGTTTTCCCTTGTGCGCGGAGGGGGACTTGAACCCCCACCCCCTTTCGAGGACTAGCACCTCAAGCTAGCGCGTCTGCCATTCCGCCACCCGCGCAGGTGGTAATTCCGAGATCATTTTCGCCTCTCAGCGTTTTGCTTTTCTCGGAAGCAGCGAGAAAGACTCTAGCACGACTTTTCCGGAAACAAATAATCGGGGCTTGCGGGGGGCGTGTGGGTAGGCTGAAGCCAGCAATTGAGCCACCGCCAAGAGGAGCCGCTATGACTGACAACCGGACCGAACCCAGGCCCGAGGACGAGGTCGTCAGGATCTGCCAGGAGCTGATCCGAATCGACACATCCAACTACGGTGACGGCTCCGGCCCCGGCGAACGGGCGGCCGCCGAATACACCGCCGGGCTCATGGCGGAAGTCGGGCTGAACGCCGAAATCTTCGAGGCGGCCCCGGGACGGGCCAGCGTGGTCACCAGGCTTGCGGGGGAGGACCCCTCAGCCAGCGCCCTCGTGGTCCATGGCCACCTGGACGTTGTCCCCGCCCTGCGCGAGCAGTGGTCGGTGGACCCCTTCGGGGCCGAACTCAAAGACGGCCTGATCTGGGGACGCGGCGCCGTAGACATGAAGGACATGGACGCCATGATCCTGTCCGTGCTGCGCAATTTCGCCCGCACGGGCCGCAAGCCCAAGCGTGACCTCATCTTCGCGTTCTTCGCCGACGAGGAAGCCGGCGGTACTTACGGCGCCCGGTACGCCGTCGAGAAGCGGCCCGAACTCTTCGAGGGCGCCACCGAGGCGATCTCCGAGGTCGGCGGCTTTTCCGCCACCATCGGCGGCCAGCGCACGTATCTGCTCCAGACCGCCGAGAAGGGTCTTTCCTGGCTCCGCCTCGTCGCCCACGGCCGTGCGGGCCACGGCTCCCAGATCAACACCGACAACGCCGTGACGCGGCTCGCAGGCGCGGTCTCCCGGATCGGTGCGTACAACTGGCCGATCGAGCTCACGCCCACCACCCGGCAGTTCCTCGACGGCGTGACCGAACTCACCGGCGTCGAATTCGATCCGGACGATCCGGACAAGATCCTCAAGGAACTCGGCACGGTGGCCCGCTTTGTCGGCGCCACGCTGCAGAACACCACCAACCCCACCCTGCTCAAGGGCGGCTACAAGCACAACGTCATTCCGGAATCGGCCGAAGCCCTCATCGACTGCCGCACCCTGCCCGGGCAGGAACAGCACGTACTGGAGATCGTGCGGGAGCTCGCGGGCACCGGAGTGGACATCAGCTACGTCCACAACGACGTCTCGCTGGAGGTGCCGTTCGCCGGCAACCTCGTCGATTCGATGATCGATGCCCTGCATTCCGAGGACCCCGGCGCCAAGGTCCTCCCGTACACGCTCTCCGGCGGCACGGACAACAAATCCCTGAGCCGGCTGGGCATCACCGGCTACGGCTTCGCCCCGCTGATGCTTCCGGACGAGCTGGACTTCACCGGCATGTTCCACGGCGTCGACGAGCGTGTCCCGGCCGATTCCCTGAAGTTCGGTGCGCGGGTGCTGAACACCCTGCTCACCAACTACTGAGCGGACACCTGCCCATGACGCCCGAGGACATCCTCACCGGGCCCCTGCTGGAACGGATCCGCGGCCGCGCCGCCGGCTACGACCGCGACAACGCCTTCTTCCACGAAGATCTCGCGGAGCTGAAGGCGGCCGGCTACCTGAAGATCTTCGTCCCCGTGGCCGACGGCGGCCTGGGACTCGGGCTGGCAGACGCGGCGCAGCTGCAGCGCCGGCTGGCGACGGCGGCGCCGGCCACCGCATTGGCCGTCAACATGCACCTCGTGTGGACCGGCGTCGCGTACGTGCTTGCCGCCCGGGGCGACTCCTCGCTGGAGTTCATCCTCAAGGAAGCCGCGCAGGGGGAGGTCTTCGCGTTCGGCAATTCTGAGGCCGGCAACGACTCCGTGCTGTTCGATTCGCGCACCGAGGCCGTCCCGCTGCCCGACGGCGGCTACAGCTTCACCGGCCGCAAGATCTTCACGAGCCTGTCACCGGCGTGGACCCGGCTGGGGATCTTCGGGAAGGACGCCTCCGCCGGGGACGGCGCCGGGGAACTGGTCCACGGGTTCATCACCCGGGACACCCCCGGGTACGAGATCCTGCCCGACTGGGACACCCTCGGCATGCGGGCAAGCCAGTCCAACACGACGGTCCTGGACGGCGCCGTCGTGCCGGCGGAACGGATCTTCAGGAAGTTGCCGGTGGGCCCGAATGCCGACCCCTTGATCTTCGCGATCTTTGCGTGCTTCGAGACCCTGCTCGCCGCCGTGTACACGGGCATCGGCGAACGGGCCTTCACGCTCGGGGTGGAGGCTGTGAAGCGCCGGACATCGTTCAAGAACGGCGGGCGCAGCTACGCCCAGGACCCGGACATCCGCTGGAAGGTGGCAGAAGCGGCGATGGCCATGGATGCGCTGTACCCGCAGCTGTCCCGGGTGGCGGCCGACGTCGACGAACTGGCGGACCTCGGAAGCCAGTGGTTCCCCCGGCTCGTGGGCCTCAAAGTCCGGGCAACGGAGACGGCCCGCACCGTGGTGGACCTCGCCATCCGCGTCTCCGGAGGCTCCAGCTACTTCCGCGGCTCCGAGCTGGAGCGGCTGTACCGGGACGTGCTCGCCGGCCTGTTCCACCCCTCGGACGATGAGTCCGCGCACAACACGGTGGCGAACGCCTGGCTGGGCCCGCTGGAAACACCCTAAAGCGGCCCTGGGCGCGTGCGCCCAGCACTCAGCGGAGGGCTAGACGGTGCGCTGGGCTAGACGGTGCGCTGGACTTGGATGACCTTCCGGCGCAACCAGAAACGCCGGCCGCCGCCGACATAGAGGCGGCTGCGTTCCAGCTCCCACTTGCCGTACTCCGAATGCTCCACGAGCCGGCGGCGTGCCTCAGGCAGTGAGTCCTCAGGGCCGACCGTCAGCACGAGGTATTCGTACTGCTTCACATAGTCCCGTTCCCGCCGGACCGAGCTGCTCAGAAAATGTTCTTTCATTGCTCTCCATTTTCGTCTTTTTCCGGCTAACGTGAAGTCATGAGCATCGATCCGCGTGTCGCGCTTGCGTCTCTGACCTCTGCACTGGAAGAACACCTGGCGGCTGCCTCCGCCCGCAGGAGTGACGGGGATCCCGCGGTCGAAGCGGCGTTCTTTGCCGTTGCTGATGCCTTTGAAGTCTACGACGACGCCCTGTATGAAGCGTATGGGGAAGTGACGCCCCTGCAAGTCATTGAGGAAGACGACGAGGAGGACGACGAGGACATTGACGACGACGAAGACCTCGAGATCCTCGAGAACTCAGAGAACTAGGCGCGCCCCAGACGCTCTCCCCAGGTAATCTCCGGACCACCCTCAGGCAGGGTCGGAGACGTCTTCGAGCGCCTGCGCAATCTCCGGCGGGAGCGGCGCGAGGGCAGAATCCAGGATCTCTTTGAGCTGCACTGGTGTCCGTGCGCCCACGACGGCGGTAGCCACGCCGTGCTGGGACAGGAGCCAGCTCAGCGACACGTCCAGTGCGGTCCGGCCGAGCCCCTTCGCCGCCATCGCGACGGCCTCCACCACACTGGACGCCGGCGCCTCGAGATAAGGCTCCACATAGGTGGCAAGCCGCTGGTGGGCGGCACGGGAGTCCGCGGGGATATGCCCCCGGTACTTTCCGGTCAGGACGCCCCGCCCCATCGGACCCCAGGCCATCAGGCCGAGTCCGGCGTCCTCGATTGCCGGAATGAGCTCAATCTCAGCGCTGCGCTGCAGGAGCGAGTACTCGGACTGGTTGGCCACCAGCGGGAACCCGGCAATGGCGGCGGCCTTGGCCGTCTGCCAGCCGTTGAAATTGGAGACGCCGGCGTAACGCGCCCGGCCGGAACGCACGGCATAGTCCAGCGCGGACAGGGTTTCCTCCAGCGGCACGTTGTGATCCCAGGCATGGGCAAACCAGAGGTCAACGTAGTCAGTGCCCAGCCGGGCCAGGCTCGCATCAAGGCCGGAGAGCATGCCGTTGCGGGACGTGTCGACGCTGCGGCGCCCGTCCGCCGTCGTCAGCCCGGCTTTGGTGGAGATGACCACCTCCGAGCGGGCGACGACGTCGCCCAGCATTCCGCCGAGCATCGCCTCGGCCTGCCCGTCGGCGTAGGAGGCCGCGGTATCGACCAGGGTCCCGCCGCCATCGACGAACGTACGCAGCATGGCGGCCGCATCCTGCTCCTCGGTTTCCCGGGCCCAGGACATGGTGCCAAGGGAAAGGGCGGACACGCGCAACCCACTGTTGCCGACATAACGCTGCTGCATGTCAGCAAGCTTACGGGGATTCGCGCGGCTTCATAACGTAGGGTCTATAAACGTGAACTGGATACAAGCGGCCCTGCTGGGCCTCGTACAGGGACTGACCGAGTTCCTCCCGATCTCCTCAAGCGCCCATCTGCGGATTGTCGGAGCCTTCCTCCCGGAGGCGTCCGACCCCGGTGCCGCGTTCACGGCCATCACGCAGCTGGGCACCGAGACAGCCGTGATCGTCTACTTCTGGCGCGACATCCTGAGGATCATCCGCGCCTGGTCCGGCTCGCTGAGCGGCAAGGTGCCCCGGCAGGACCCGGATGCGCGGATGGGCTGGTTGGTCATCCTGGGCAGCCTCCCGATCATCGTCCTCGGACTGCTGTTCCAGGACCAGATCGAATCGGTCCTCCGCAGCCTCTGGGGTGTCGCGACCATGCTCATTGTGTTCGGCATGGTCCTCGCAGTCGCCGACACCATCGGCAAGCAGAACCGCGAGCTCACGCAGCTGACCTATAAGCACGGCTTCTATTACGGACTGGCGCAGGCGCTGGCCCTGTTCCCCGGCGTGTCCCGCTCCGGCGGCACCATCAGCGCCGGCCTCCTGATGGGCTACACCCGCGAGGCGGCGGCCCGCTACTCGTTCCTGCTCGCCATCCCCGCCGTGTTCGGCAGCGGCCTGTACCAGCTGTACAAAGTGGTCTCCAAGGAAGGCATCACCGGCCCGTACGGCCTCCCGGAAACCGCGCTGGCCACCGTCATCGCCTTCTTCGTGGGCTATGTCATCATCGGCTGGTTCCTTAAGTACGTCTCAACCCGCGGCTACCGGCTCTTTGTCTGGTACCGGATCCTCCTGGGGCTGTCCCTGTACCTGCTGCTCGGTTTCAATGTCATCAGCGCCTAGCACTAGGCTTGGGCTGTGAAATCCTGGATCTCCCGCCCTGTTCCCCAGCTCCCGGGCAGCATGCCTGCCCTCCGCCTCTTCGACACCGCCAAGGGCGGAATCGTCACCCTGGAGGCCACGGGTGAGCAGTCCATGTACGTCTGCGGCATCACCCCCTACGACGCCACCCACATGGGCCACGCGGCCAGCTATGTCGCCTTCGATCTCCTGAACCGCGCGTGGCGGGACGGCCGCCAGCACGTCGCCTACGTCCAGAACGTGACCGACGTCGACGACCCCCTCCTGGAGCGCGCGACGGCCACCGGCGTCGACTGGCGCGACCTCGCCGCGAGCCAGATCGAGCTCTTCCAGACGGACATGGAGGCCCTGAACGTCCTCGCCCCGGACCACTATGTCGGTGCCGTCGAGGCCGTCCCGCTGATCGTTCCCGCCATCGAACGCCTCCTGCGCAACGGCCTCGCCTACCGCGTTCCCGGCACCGGCGGCGAGCCCGACGGCGACGTCTACTACGACGTCGAGGCCGCCGGGAAGCGTTCCATTGAGGCCGGCGCGTCGACGCCGCACGACGCCTGGACCCTGGGGTCCGTTTCCGGACTTTCCGACGCCGAAATGCTGGAACTCTTCGCCGAACGCGGCGGTGACCCGGGCCGGGCCGGCAAGCGCCAGGCCCTGGACCCGCTGCTGTGGCGCGTTGCCCGCGACGGCGAGCCCAGCTGGCCCGGGGGAGAGCTGGGGGAGGGACGGCCCGGCTGGCACATCGAATGCACCGTGATCGCCCAGCAGTACCTGCCCAAGCCGTTCACCGTCCAAGGCGGCGGCTCGGACCTTATCTTCCCGCACCACGAAATGGGTGCCGGCCACGCGTACTCCCTGGCCGGAGTGCCGCTGGCCCGCCACTTCGCGCACGCCGGCATGGTGGGCCTCGACGGCGAAAAAATGAGCAAGTCCAAGGGCAATCTCGTCCTGGTGTCCAGGCTCCGCGCTGACGGGGAAGAGCCCGCCGCGATCCGCCTTGCGATCCTGGCCCACCACTACCGCACGGACTGGTCCTGGACCGCTGAAGGGTTCGCCGAAGCCAAGGACCGGCTCCGCACCTGGCGCGAGGCCATCGCCGTGGCGCCCCAGGGCACCGCCGCATCCCTCATCGGCCAGCTTCGGACCGAGCTTGCCAACGACCTCAACGCGCCGGGCGCCCTGGCCGCCGTCGACGCCTGGGCCAAGGCTGCCTTGGAAACTCCGGGGACCGCCGCGGCCACGGACGCCGCGTTGGTCAGCGACGCCGTCAACGCCCTGCTCGGCGTCGAACTGTAACCGCCGGCAAGCGCGGCCGGACCTAGGGCTTGTCCTTGCCCCGACGCTTGAGGTAGCGCTCGAATTCGCGGGCGATCGATTCGCCGCTGGCCTCCGGGAGGTCTGCGGTGTCCTTGGCCTCCTCGAGCTGGCGCACATACGCCGCAATTTCGGGGTCCTCGGTGGCGAGCTCGTCCACGCCGCGCTCCCACGCGTCGGCCTCCTCCACCAGTTCGTGGGTGTCCAGCGGCACCTGCAGGAGCTCCTCGATCCGGTGCAGGATTGCCAGTTGCGCCTTCGGTGACGGCGCCTGGGCCACGTAATGCGGCACGGCTGCCCAGAGCGAGACCGTCGGGAGACCGGCAAGCAACGCCACCTCGCCCAGCACGCCCACGATTCCCACCGGGCCCTCGTACTGCGAGGCCTCGAAGTCCATCCGCTCACGCAGGGCGTTGTCGTCGGTGGACGTGCTGACCGGAATCGGCCGGCTGTGCGGCACGTCGGCCAGCAGGGCGCCGACCAGGATGACGTAGTCGACGTGCAGGGCTTCGGCATGCACCAGCAGCTCGGCGGTGTAGGCGCGCCACTTGTAGGACGGCTCGGTGCCCTGGACGAAGATCACGTCCACGTTCGAATCGGGGACGCTGGCCTTGAAGATCCGGGTGGAGGGCCACTTGATCTTCCGCTCGCCGGAGGCTGTGCGGCGGATCGTGGGCCGGGTGAACTGGAAGTCGTAGTACTCGTCGGCGTCGATCGACCCGACCTTCTTGCCGCCCCAGAGTTTGTTCAGATAGCGCAGGGCATCGCTGGCGGCCTCCCCGGCGTCGTTCCAACCCTCAAAGGCCGCCAGCATGACGGTGATGCGCCGGCCCTCGGGGACGGGCTGCAGCAGCCGCTCCGGCTCGGAGACGGCGCCTGGTTCGGTGGGGTCTGCCTCGAAGCTGTTCATGCCATCACCCTACGTCCAAGACCCCGCCCAGTGCAGGCAATGGAGCGCCGCGAATCCGCAAATGTGCCCCGAAAACCCGCGGCCGGGCGGCGAAAATTCGCCGTAGGCGTAGCGCGGGCGCCCGGCACCGGGCATCACCGTAGACTGGAAGGCATGCGATCCTCAGCTTCCCGGCCCCTCCTTAAAGCAGCGCTCTGGGACATGGATGGCACCATCGTCGACACCGAGCCCTACTGGATCGAAGCCGAACGCGCACTCGTGGAGGCCCACGGCGGACGGTGGTCCCATGATCAGGCCATGCAGCTCGTGGGACAGTCCCTGATGTTTTCCGCAGGCATCCTGCAGGAGGCCGGTGTGGCGATGGAACGACGCGAAATTATCGACACCCTCACCGGGCATGTGGTCAGCCAGGTCCGGAAATCTGTTCCCTGGCGGCCCGGGGCCCGCGAACTGCTCGACGAACTGTACAACGCCGGCATCCGCTGCGCCCTTGTGACCATGTCCGAGGCCCCGCTGGCCCGGGAGATCGTGGCAAGCCTGCCCGAGCCCTACTTCGAATTCCTGGTCACGGGGGACACCGTCACGCAGGGGAAGCCGCACCCGGAGGCCTACCTGACAGCCGTCGAGCTCCTGCAGCAGCAGGACCCCGAGCTCGGCCTGCACCACTGCGTGGCGCTGGAAGATTCCGTGCCGGGCGTCGCGGCCGCCCTGGCCTCCGGCGTCGTCACCGTCGCCATCCCGCACATCCTGCCCCTCCCGCATGATCCACGCCGCGCCACCTGGGACACCCTCGAAGGCCGCACCGTTGCGGACCTGGAAGAGCTCGTGGCCCTGCGGCACGAATTCCCGGATGCCACGTTCGGGCGTGCGGCGGACTCAGCCGAGCACGCACCCGTGCACCGACCGGCACCCGACCGCGAGCCATGCCCGTGGCTGACACCGGCGGCCAGGGACAGTCCGGCAAGGATGCGGCCACCCGCCGGGAGGGGATCCCGCTGGGGCGCATTGCCGGCATTCCGGTATTTCTCGCCTACTCCTGGTTCATCATCGCGGCCTTTACCGTGATCGCGTACGGACCGGTCCTGCAGACCAACAATCCCCGCCTCGGCATCACCGCCTTCTTCGTCGCTTTCGCCTACGCGCTGCTGCTGCTGGTTTCCGTGCTGGCGCACGAACTCGCCCACGCGCTGACCGCGAAGCTGTTCCACTGGCCCACGGAGAAAATTGTCCTCAACCTCTGGGGCGGGCACACCCAGTTCCAAAGCTTCACGGCCTCACCGGGCCGCTCCGTCCTGGTGGCGATGGCCGGCCCGGCCGCGAACTTCGTCCTTGCCGGCGCAGGCTGGCTCCTGCTCTCGTACGGCGAGCTGGGCGGGGTGGCCGACATCCTGGCCAACATCTTCGTCTGGGCCAACCTGCTGATCGGCATCTTCAACGTCCTTCCCGGGCTTCCGCTGGACGGCGGCCGGCTGGTCGAATCGGCCGTCTGGAAAGCCACCGGAAGCCAGGACAAGGGAACGATCGCGGCCGGCTGGGCGGGCCGGATCATCGTGATCGCCCTGGCTCTGTGGTTCATCGTCCTGCCCCTGCTCAGCGGCGCACGGCCGGACATTTCCTTCACCCTGATCACCGCCCTGGTGGGCAGTTTCCTGTGGATGGGGGCATCGGCGGCGATCCAGCAGGCCCGCATGCGGGGCCGTCTGTACCTCGTGGACGCCGCGGCCCTCGCCGAGCCCGCCGTCGGCCTTCCGCAAACCGCCACGGTTGCGGACTTCCTGGCCAGCACCACAGCAGGCAAGCCCGCCGTCGTACTCTGCGACCCGGACGGCCGGCCCGTGGGCATCGTCGACGCCGGAGCGGCAGCCACCGTTCCTGCCGCACTGGCCGCAGCGACTCCGCCCTGACCGCGGTCTCCTACCCCCTGGGCGCCGGCGCGTACGTGCCCGAATGGTCCAAGGGCCAGGAACTCGTGCAGTACCTGGCCCAGCTCGAAGGCCAGGAGTACGCGGTGGTGAACGGCGAGGGCGCCGTCACCGGGCTGCTCCGCCAGTCCGCCGTCCTCAGCGCCATTACGGGCAAGTACCGGACCGAACGCCAGAACCAGGGGCAGAACCGGTAGAGTTACTGGGCGGTCGTGAATTTCCGGCCCCCACGCGCAAGGACCGGTGCCCGCCGGCATATCCGCGGCCACACAGCTTTACAGGAGCGAGGAACATCTTCATGAGCAGCGACACCGCCGCCAACACCACCGCCGCCGCAGGCAACGCTGCCGCCACCGCCGCGAACGGCGCGACCGGCGCGGCGCGCCGCCGCGGACCGTTCCGCGAAGGCGAGCGGGTCCAGCTCACGGACGAACGCGGCCGCATGAACACGATCACCCTCGAAGTCGGCGGAGCCTTCCACACCCACCGCGGCTTCCTGAACCATGACGAGATCATCGGCAAGCCTGACGGCTCCGTCGTCGTCAACAACGTCGGACAGCAGTACCAGACCCTGCGCCCGCTGCTCTCGGACTTCGTGCTCTCGATGCCGCGCGGCGCGGCCGTGGTCTACCCCAAGGACGCCGGCCAGATCGTCACCATGGCGGACATCTTCCCCGGCGCGCGCGTTGTTGAAGCCGGCGTCGGCTCCGGCGCCCTGTCCATCTCCCTGCTTCGCGCGGTGGGGGACAACGGCTACCTGCATTCCTTTGAACGCCGCCAGGAGTTCGCGGACATCGCCCGCGGCAACGTCGAGACCATCTTCGGCGGCCCGCACCCGGCCTGGAAGATCTCCCTCGGCGACTTCCAGGAGGAAGTGGTCCGCACCGAAGAGCCCGGCTCCGTGGACCGGGTGGTCCTGGACATGCTCGCCCCCTGGGAATGCCTCGACGCCGTCGCCACGGTCCTGGCCCCCGGCGGAGTCTGGATCAATTATGTCGCGACTGTGACGCAGCTTTCGCGGACAGCCGAAGCGATCCGCGCCGACGGCCGCTTCACCGAACCCGACGCGTGGGAATCCATGGTCCGCGGCTGGCACCTGGAAGGACTGGCCGTGCGCCCGGATCACCGCATGGTCGCCCACACCGGCTTCCTGCTGGTCACCCGCCGGCTCGCCGACGGCGTCACGGGAATCTCCGTGAAGCGCCGCCCCTCCAAGACCGATTTCAACGAAGAAGACGTCAATGCCTGGACCCCGGGCGCCGTCGGCGAACGCGCCGTCTCGGACAAGAAGCTGCGCCGCGCCGCCCGCGACGCAATCGCCGGAACAAACGTCGTGGACGCCCCGGACATAACGAACTAGGCAGTATATTTCGGATGTCTCCATCGACACCCGCCTTCTTAGGGCTATGGTCTTAACAGAAGAGCAGGAAGGGGCTGATGCACGATGGAGACTCCGAACACTGACCCGGGCCGCACACCGGCCGAGGACGCAGCGGATGCTGCCGTGCGCGGGGACGCGGCACGGGCCGCAACCGGCGAGAGCGAGCGGTACGCCGCCAATGAACTGTCCGTCGCGGAGCGGCAGGTCAATATCCTCCGGGACAAGCTCCGGCACATTGACCGCCAGCTCGCCGCCGCGACCCAGAACAACTCCAAACTGGTCAGCATGCTGGAAACGGCCAAGGCCGAGATCCTGCGGCTCAAGAACGCCCTCGACCAGGAGGGACAGCCGCCGTACAGCTTCGGCACGATCCTTCAGCTCAACCCCAAGCGGCAGCCGACCGCCGGGAACAGCGGCCAGGCGGCCACGGAAGAATCCGTGGACATCTTCAACGCCGGCCGCAAGATGCGCGTCGGGATCAGCCCGCTCGTCAACATCAACCAGCTGGCGGTCGGGCAGGAAGTCCTGCTCAACGAGGCCCTGATGGTGGTCGCCGGACTCGGCTACGAGCGGGCCGGGGACCTGGTCACGCTCAAGGAGCTGCTGGGGACGGACCGCGCCCTGGTGGTGGGCCGCGCCGACGAGGAGCGGGTCATCCGGCTCTCCGGGGCCCTGCTCGCCCAGCGGCTGCGCGTCGGCGACGCGCTCTCGATCGATTCACGCACCGGCTACGCGCTGGAAAAAATCCCGCGCTCCGAGGTGGAGAACCTCGTGCTCGAGGAAGTCCCGGACATCACCTACCAGGACATCGGCGGCCTGGGCCCGCAGATCGAACAGATCCGCGACGCCGTCGAACTGCCGTTCCTGCACCCTGACCTGTACCGCGAGCACGGGCTGAAGGCGCCCAAGGGCATCCTGCTGTACGGCCCGCCGGGCTGCGGCAAGACCCTGATCGCCAAGGCCGTGGCGAACTCGCTGGCCGCGCGGGCCGCCGAACGGGCCGGCAAGACGGACATGAAGAGCTACTTCCTGAACATCAAGGGCCCGGAGCTGCTCGACAAGTACGTCGGCGAGACGGAGCGGCACATCCGCCTGATCTTCGCCCGCGCCCGGGAGAAGGCCTCCGAGGGCAGCCCCGTGGTGGTCTTCTTCGACGAAATGGATTCGCTGTTCCGCACCCGCGGCACCGGCATTTCCTCCGACGTCGAAACCACCATCGTCCCGCAGCTCCTCAGCGAGATCGACGGCGTCGAACGGCTGGACAACGTGATCGTGATCGGCGCATCCAACCGGGAAGACATGATCGACCCCGCGATCCTGCGCCCGGGCCGGCTGGACGTCAAGGTGAAGATCCAGCGTCCCGACGCCGAGGCCGCGGCCGACATCTTCAACAAGTACATCACCACGGACCTGCCCTTCCACGAGACGGACCTCGCCGAGCACAACGGCGACGTCCAGGCGACCGTGGACGCCATGGTCCAGCGGACCGTCGAGGCGATGTACTCCACCGAGAAGTCCAACGAATACCTCGAGGTGACCTACGCCAACGGCGACACCGAAATGCTCTACTTCAAGGACTTCAACTCCGGCGCCGTGGTGCAGAACGTCGTGGACCGGGCCAAGAAGTACGCCATCAAGGACCTGTTGACCATCGGGCAGAAGGGCCTGCGGATCGACCACCTGCTCCGGGCGGTCGTGGACGAGTTCCGTGAACACGAGGACATGCCCAACACCACCAACCCGGACGACTGGGCACGGATCTCGGGCAAGAAGGGCGAGCGCATCACCTACATCCGCACCATCGTCCAGGGCAAGGCCGGCCAGGAGCCCGGAAAGTCCATCGAGACGATGCCCAGCACAGGGCAGTACCTGTGACGGCTGCTGTCCCCGGCCGGCCGGCCGACACCGCCGGCGGCCTGCCCGTGGGCGGGGCAATGCGGGTGATGGGCTCGGAGACCGAATACGGCATCCACGCGCCCTCGGCCCCGGGCGCCAACGCCACGATGATGTCCGCCCGCGTCATCCAGGCCTACGCCCAGGTGACCCGGCAGCGCGCCGCCGGCGGCGCCGAAACCCGCTGGGACTACACCGACGAGGAGCCGCTGCACGACGCCCGCGGCTGGACGCTGGAGCGCAGCAGCGCAGACCCGGAACAACTCACCGACCAGCCTCCGGTCCTGGACGCCGAGGCGGTAGCCCTCGCCTACGGGCGGCAGGAGCTGGAGGCCGACGGCGAGGACGAGTCCGGCACGCTGCTCATGAACATGGTGCTGGGCAACGGGGCACGGCTGTACGTCGACCACGCCCACCCGGAGTATTCCAGCCCCGAAGTGACCAATCCGCGCGCCGCCGTGACGTGGGACGCCGCCGGTGACCTCGTGGCGTTGGCCGCGGTCCGCCGCCTCGCCGCCGACCCCGACCTGCCGCCGGTCAACCTGTACAAGAACAACACGGACAACAAGTCGGTCTCCTACGGTTCGCACGAGAACTACCTGATGCCCCGCTCGGTGCCGTTCGGCGACATCGTCCGCGGCCTCACGCCGTTCTTCGTCACCCGGCAGATCATTTGCGGTGCCGGGCGCGTGGGCCTCGGGCAGGACAGTGCCCGGCCGGGCTACCAGATCAGCCAGCGGGCCGACTTCTTCGAAACCGAAGTGGGCCTGGAAACCACCATCCGGCGCCCCATCATCAACACCCGGGACGAACCCCACGCCACCGCGGACAAATACCGCCGGCTCCACGTCATCATCGGCGACGCCAACCTCAGCCAGGCGTCCAACTTCCTCAAGTTCGGCACCACCGCGATGGTCCTGAGCCTGATCGAGGCCGGCCTGGCGCCGCGGATTGAAATCCACGAGCCCGTCGCCGCCCTGCAGGCCGTCAGCCACGACACCTCGCTCACCGCGATGCTGCGCCTGGCCGACGGCCGCCGGATCACGGCCCTGGACCTGCAGTGGATCTATTTCGAGGCCGCTTCGAAGCACGCCCAGGACACCGGGGTCGCGGATGCCGTGGACGGTGACGGGCACACGCACGAGGTGCTGGAACGGTGGTCCGCCACGCTGAGCGAACTTGGCGGTGACCGGGCGGCGGCCGCGTCCTCGGTGGAATGGCTCGCCAAACTGTCCCTGCTGGAGGGCTACCGCCAGCGGGACGGCCTCGACTGGGACAACGCGCGGCTGGGCCTCGTGGACCTGCAATGGGCCGACATCCGCCCCGAAAAGGGGCTCTACTACCGGCTCCTGGCCCGCGACCGGATGCAGCGCATCGTTGACGACGCCGCGATCGGCCGTGCGGTGACCGAACCGCCGTCGGACACCCGCGCGTACTTCCGCGGACGCTGCGTCAGCCGTTTCGGCGCGGACCTCGCGGGCGCGAGCTGGGACTCGGTGATCTTCGATGTCCCCGGCCGCGGCAGGCTCCAGCGGGTCCCCACCCGCGAGCCGCTGCGCGGAACCGAAGCCCTCACCGGCGGCCTGTTTGCCCGGCACCGGGAGGCCGGGCCGTTCCTGGCTGAACTGCTGGGACTCAGCCCCGGTTCCTAGGAATAAAGCCCCCCGCAGGCGCCCCGGGCGTGGCACTATTGCTACAGGATGTCCCTTAGGAGAAAAGGGACGGACATGAAGGAGAAAACAATGGCAGGCCAGGAGCAGCAGCAGCCGCAGTCGCGGGACACCGAGGTTGACGAGGACGTCCCCGCCGCGCCGCCGGCCCCGGCGGACGCCCAGGCGTCGGCAGCCACCCAGGGCGTTGACGATCTCCTCGACGAGATCGACGGCGTACTGGAGTCCAATGCCGAGGAGTTCGTCCGCGCATTCGTCCAAAAGGGCGGCCAGTAGGAGCGCCGCCGGCCGCCGGATGAGGGCGGCAGGAGGGGCTAAGGGCCGGAAGAGTCGTTGATCCACCACGTTGAGGGAGAGCGTTAGTGCAGGAAACAACAGCCAACCGAGTAGCAGCCAACGCGACGTCCTCATTCACCGAGCATCTGCAGCGCGAACGGCCCGACTTGATGCCCTTCGGCCAAGTGCCTTTCAACCAGTTGCCCGCCACCGGGCACGCCGCGTCACCCCTCCAGGCCCCGCACGGGACCACCATCGTGGCGATGACCTACGCCGGGGGAGTGCTGATGGCCGGTGACCGCCGCGCCACGATGGGCAACGTGATCGCCAGCCGGCACATCGAGAAGGTCTTTCCCGCCGACCAGTACTCGGTGCTGGGCATCGCGGGAACCGCCGGAATCGCCCTCGATATCACCCGGCTGTTCCAGGTTGAGCTGGAGCACTACGAGAAGATCGAGGGCACGCTCCTGAGCCTGGACGGCAAGGCCAACCGGCTCGGCGCCATGGTCCGCGGCAACCTGCCCATGGCGATGCAGGGCCTCGCCGTCGTGCCCCTGTTCGCCGGATTCGACCGTCCCGCCGGCTTCGGCAGGCTGTTCTCCTACGACGTCACGGGCGGCCGCTACGAGGAGCAGGAACACCACGCCGTGGGATCCGGCTCGATGTTCGCCCGCGGTGCGCTGAAGAAACTCTGGCGGCCCGGCCTCTCGGAGCAGGACGCCGTGGCGGTCGCCGTCGAGGCCCTGTACGACGCCGCCGACGACGACTCCGCCACCGGCGGCCCGGATCCGGTCCGGCAATTATGGCCGGTGGTGTACGTGGTGAACCGGACAGGTGCCGTACGGGTCCCGGACCGCGACCTCGCCGCCGTCGCCGGCCGCATCATCGAATCCCGCGCCGTCGCCCAGCGGGAGGCCTGAGATGACCCAGCAGTTCTATGTATCGCCCGAACAGCTGATGAAGGACCGTGCGGATTTCGCACGGAAGGGCATCGCCCGCGGACGCTCGGTGGTGGTCATCAGCTGCAGGGACGGGATTGCCCTCGTGGCGGAAAACCCGTCCCCGTCGCTGCACAAGATCGGCGAGATCTACGACAAGATCGCGTTTGCCGCCGTCGGAAAGTACAACGAGTTCGAGAGCCTCCGGCAAGCCGGGGTGCGGTACGCCGATGTCCGCGGCTACTCCTACGACCGCGAGGACGTCACGGCCCGCGGCCTCGCGAGCGTCTACGCGCAGAGCCTGGGCGCCGTGTTTACGGCCGAGCAGAAACCTTTCGAGGTCGAGCTGGCCGTGGCCGAAGTCGCTCCGATCCAGGAGGCTGACCATCTGTACCGGCTGACCTTTGACGGGTCCATTGCCGATGAACACGGCTTCATTGTGATGGGCGGCCAGGCGGACAAGGTGTCCGAAGCAGTCGCGGCGGGCTGGCAGGGCGAACTCGACTTCGCCGGCGCCATCCGGCTGGCCCTCGCCGGACTCGTGGCGGACAAAGAAACAACCACCCTGCCGGCATCCGCGCTGGAAGTTGCGGTACTGGACCGCGGCTCGGAAACCAGCCGCGGCACCCGCCGGGCCTTCCGGCGGCTCGAGGACGCGGACATCGTGGCACTGCTGGCTGAGGAGAAGTGAGATGGACAAGCGCATTTTCGGCATCGAAACCGAATTCGGAATTTCCTATTCAAGTCCGGAATCCCGGCCGCTCGCGCCCGAGGAAGTGGCCCGGTACCTCTTCCGCAAGGTGGTCAGCTGGGGACGGTCCTCCAACGTCTTCCTGACCAACGGCTCGCGCCTGTACCTGGACGTCGGATCCCACCCGGAGTACGCCACGGCCGAGTGCGACGACCTCGCCCAGCTGATCGCGCACGACCGCGCCGGGGAACTGATCCTCTGCGACCTCGTGGACGAGGCCCAGGAACGGCTGGCGGCCGAGGGCTTCAACGGCACCGTGTACCTGTTCAAGAACAACACCGACTCGGCCGGGAACTCCTACGGCAGCCACGAAAACTACCTCATCCCGCGCCGCGGGGAATTCTCCCGGCTCGCCGAGATCCTCATCCCGTTCCTCGTGACGCGCCAGTTGATCGCCGGGGCCGGCAAGATCCTGAAGACCCCGCACGGGGCCACCTTCGCCTTCTCCCAGCGGGCCGACCACATCTGGGAAGGCGTTTCCTCCGCCACCACCCGCTCCCGGCCCATCATCAACACCCGGGACGAGCCGCACGCGGACGCCGAGTTCTACCGGCGCCTGCACGTGATCGTGGGCGACTCCAACATGTCCGAAACCACGGCCCTGCTCAAGATCGGCACGGTGGACCTGATCCTGCGGATGATCGAGGCCGGGGTGATCATGCGCGACATGCGGATGGAGAACCCGATCCGCAGCATCCGGGAAATCTCCCACGACCTTAGCGGCCGGGCACTCGTGCGCCTCGCCAACGGCCGGCAGCTCACGGCCCTGGAAATCCAGCGCGAATACCTGAACAAGGTGACGGCCTTCGTGGCCGAACAAGGCGCGCACAATCCGCACGTGCCGCTGATCCTGGACCTCTGGGAGCGCACCCTGGATGCCATCGAAAGCGGCGACACGAGCACGATCGACACCGAGGTGGACTGGGCCATCAAGAAGAAGCTCATGGACAACTACCGCGAACGGCACGGGCTCGGCCTTGACGCGCCCCGGATTGCGCAGCTGGACCTGACGTACCATGACATTTCCCGCAGCCGAGGCCTCTTCTACCTGCTCCAGGCCCGCGGGGCCGCCCGCCGGGTAGTGGACGACACCGCGGTCAAGGACGCCGTGGATGCACCGCCGCAGACCACGCGGGCCAAACTCCGCGGCGACTTCGTCCGGCGCGCCCAGGAGCTTGGCCGGGACTACACCGTGGACTGGGTCCACCTGAAGCTCAACGACCGCGCCCACCAGACCATCCTGTGCAAGGATCCGTTCCGGAGCGTGGACGAACGGGTGGATGCGCTCCTGGACTCGATGGGCTGATACCCAGCTTTGCACGTTATTCTGAGGTAGGGCCGCCTCGCGGCCACTGCTTTCTTTGCCGCGGGAAACCGAACGGCACTGAGTCCACCCTGCCTCGACGAAAGTTTCTAAGTGCGCCGACTACTAGCAATTCTTCTTCCCGGACTGCTGCTGCTGACCGCCTGCGGCGGCAGCGAAGCGCCGTCCCGCTCCGGAACCCACCAGCCAGTCCGCGGGTGAGACCGCGAAGCTGGACTCGGTCAAACTGACGGAGAACGGTGACAAGAAGGCCCCCGGTGTCGAATTCACCAAGCCGCTCGACGTCAAGGAACCCACTGTCAAGGTGGTCACCGAGGGCGGCGGAGACCGGGTCAAGGCCAACCAGATCGCCGACATCTCGATCGTGGCCTTCAACGGCACGGACGGCTCCACCCTCGAGGACACGTTCCCGAACGATCCCGAGCCGCTGGAACTGAACGATGAGCTCAAGACCAGCAGCCCCGTGATCTACAACGCTTTCGTGGGCGCCAAGGTTGGCTCCCACCTTGCCCTGGCCGTCCCCGGCCAGGCCGCGGCCGAGGGCACGGAGGCCAAGCCCACGCAGCTCCTCATCGTCAAGGTGCTCTCCGCCAAGGACGCTCCGCCGGTCCTGGACAAGCCCGAGGGCGACGTCGTCACCCCGCCGGCCGGGCTGCCGACCGTCAAGGAAAACGACAAGGGCGTGCCGGAGATCTCGGTCGCGGGCGTCCCCGCACCGACCGCGCTGATCTCCCAGGACCTCATCAAGGGCAAGGGCCAGGCCCTCAAGGAGACCGACACCATCACGGTGAACTACGTGGGCGTCGCCCTCGCCGGCGGCAAGGTCTTCGACTCCAGCTATGAAAGCGGCAAGAAGGCCACTTTCCCGCTCACCGGCGTCATCAAGGGCTGGACCCAGGGCCTGACCGGCAAGACGGTCGGCTCCCGCGTCCTTTTGGTGGTCCCGAAGGACCTCGCCTACGGTGATCAGGGCCAAGGCGACGCGAAGGGCGACCTCGTCTTCGTCGTCGACATCCTCGGCGTCAAGTAATCCACCGCATCCACCACACGTCACCCCCAAAGGAGCAACCATGTCATTTGGACAGCGCAACCTCGACCGCGAGAAGCCCGAAATTGAATTCCCCGAAGGAGACGTCCCCACCGAACTGGTCATCACCGACCTGATCGAAGGGGACGGCGCCGAGGCCAAGGCCGGCGACACCGTATCCACCCACTACGTGGGCGTCGCCTGGTCCACCGGCGAAGAATTCGACGCCTCCTGGGGCCGCGGTGCACCGCTGGACTTCCGGGTCGGCGTCGGCCAGGTCATCCAGGGCTGGGACCAGGGCCTGCTGGGCATGAAAGTCGGCGGCCGCCGCCGCCTCGAGATCCCCTCCGAACTGGCGTACGGCTCCCGTGGCGCCGGCGGAGCGATCGGCCCCAACGAGGCCCTGATCTTCGTCGTGGACCTCGTCGCCGTCCGCTAAGGGACGACACCCACACAAGAACAGTAGCGGCGGCTGAATCAGCCGACTGAATCGGCCCGCTGATTTGCCCGCTGAGGGCGCAGGCGCGGTAACAATCGGAAAAGTTCTTCCGGCTGTTGCCGCGCTTTCGTCATTTTCCCGGATCGGCTTTAGTACCCTTGCGAGGTGTCCGCCTCACGTACAGAACGCCTCCTGAACCTGCTCATCGCCCTGCTCAACACCAAGTACGGCCTGCGCCGCGGCGAGCTGCGCGAGAAGGTCTACCACGACACCACCAGCAGCGACGTCGCCTTCGGCCGCATGTTCGAACGCGACAAGGGCGAACTGCGCCAGTTCGGCTTCGACGTCGAGACCGTGACGGACAAGGGCTGGGGCTCCGACGACCCTGCCACCACCCGCTACCGGATCGGCAAGGAATCCAACCGGCTGCCCGATGTCAGCCTCACCCCCGAAGAGTGCACAGTCCTCGTCCTCGCGGCGCAGCTCTGGGAGCACGCCGCCCTCGGCTCCGCCGCCCTGGACGCGGTCCGCAAGCTGCAGGCCGCCGGCGGCCTCGTCGACGCCGAACTCCCCACCGGGGTCCAGCCGCGCATCCGCCCCGCCGGCCAGGCCTTCGAAGACCTGGTCGCCGCGATGCACGCCCAGCACCCGGTCACCTTCAACTACCTCGCCGGGAGCACCGGCCAGGAACAGGAAAGGCTCGTGGAGCCCTGGGGCCTCGGCAGCCGCTTCGGCCAGTGGTACCTCGTGGGCTACGACCGGACCCGCGGGGACAAGCGGTTCTTCCGGCTCTCCCGCCTGACCTCCGCCGTGACAGTGCTGGACAAGGAAAGCTTCACGCCTCCGGCCGGGTTCAATGTCCGCGCCGAGCTGGCGGGCCTGGCCGAACTGCCGGTGCAGACCGCCGTCGTCGACGTCGAGCACGGACGGCTGCTCGGGCTCCGCAAGCGCGCCCTGACGGCGCCAGCCGCCGCCGCACCGGAAGCCGCCGCACTCGAACACGCAGCACAACCCGCGGCCGGAACCGACCGCCTCACCGTTCCCTTCCGCGACGCCCAGACGCTTGCCGAGGAACTGGCCTCCTACGGTCCCCGGGTCACGGTGGTTTCGCCTCCCGACCTCGCCGCCGCCGTCCGCCGCCGCCTCGCCGCCGCCGCCGGGTTCGCCGCCCGGCCTGTTCCTGACGTGGCCTTCCCGGGCCCCGGGCGCGCCGTCCGGACCCGCAAACGCACGTCAGAGGACCAGCTCAAGCGGATGCTGCAACTTGTCCCGTTCCTTGTCCACAACCAGGGACTGCACATCAGCGAGGTCGCCGCCAGGTTCGGGATCACCCGCAAGGAGCTCGAGGACGACCTGCGGATCCTCATCTGCTCGGGGCTCCCCGAAGGCTACCCCGACGATCTGCTGGACATTCAGTGGGACGATGACCACGTCTTCATCACCCAGGCCCTGGACCTGACCCGCCCCGTCCGTTTCACCGTGGACGAGGCCTGCGCCCTCCTGACAGGCCTGGAAACCCTGAACGGACTGCCCGAGCTCGCCGAGGGCGGCGCGCTCGAATCGGTGACGCTCAAGCTCATGGCCGCGGCGGGGGAGGAGGGGCTCAAGGCGGCCGCGCTCTCCGGCCCCGAGGTGGCGCCCGGCAACTCCGCCATCCTCGAGACCGCACGCGCAGCGATCCGGTCCGGCGCGCAGCTTCGCCTGGTGTACTTCTCGCCGCAGCGCGACGCCGTCTCCGAACGCGACGTGGACCCTTTGCGGCTCTACTCGCTGGACAACACGTGGTACCTCGAGGCGTACTGCCACTCCGCCCAGGGACTGCGCAACTTCCGCCTGGACCGGATCGAGGCCCTGGCCCCGAACGGGCGGCCGGCGGCCGGGACGGCGAAGCCGCTGGACGGCTTCCCGGTGAAACTGTTCACCCCGAACGACGACGACACGCTCGTGGTCGTGGAACTGGCGCCCCGCGGCACTGGCCTTGCCGACGACTACTATGCCGAACGGACCGCGGCCCTGCCCGACGGCGGCATGCTCGCCGAAATCCGTTTCGGCAGCACGGACTGGCTGCCGATGTTCGTCGCCCAGCACGGCGGCATGGTGCGGATCCTGCAGCCCGGCGCCCTCGCCGACGCGTCCCGGGAGTGGCTCGCCGCCGCCCTGGCGCAATACGAAGACTTCCCGGGCGGCCCGATAGACTGATCAGCATGCCTTGGTGGTCCTGGATCCTCATTTGGATAGCGCTCGTCGCGCTGTCGCTGCTGTTCTTCGGCGTGCTCGGCGTGCGGCTATACCGGCAATTCACGACCACGCTGAATGAACTGAGTGACGCCGCGGACAAGTTTTCCCGTGTGCCCTCACTCGGGGACCCCGACGCCGTGCCCGTAGCAGCCGACGCCGGCGACGGCGCAGCGGCAGCCCCTCGGCCGACACCCGGTGACGCCGTTTTTGCCTCACCTGCCCGGATGCGTCATGATTACGACGCATCCAAGTTTTCCCGGCAAAACGCGCGCCGGTTGCGCCGCATCCAGCGCAAGAAGGACCGCGGGCAGCCCCAGGCGCTGCGCGACATCGAATTGGGTTAGACATAGGATGTATTCAAACGAAAGGACCTCCTGACATGAGGCTTGAAGGCTGGCATCTCATCATCATCATCGTTCTGGCACTGGTGCTGTTCGCCGCACCGAAGCTGCCGGGCATGGCCCGCAGCCTGGGCCAGTCGATGCGCATTTTCAAGTCGGAAGTCCGGGAAATGAAGAAGGACGGCACCTCCGACGCCAAGGATGGCTCCGAGCCGGTCGAAGGCAGGGTCATCAACCACCCGCAGGCCGGCGCACCGGAAAGCCGCACGGGCGACGGAACCGACGTTCCGCCGTCGACCCGCGCCTAAGACCGCATGGCAGTAACCATGAGCCGTCGATCGAACCCCGAGGGGAGGATGGCGCTCCTCGACCACCTGAAAGAGCTGCGCAACCGGCTCTTCAAGGCGGCAATCGCCGTCGTCATCGGGACCGTCGTGGGTTTCCTTGTCTACCAGCCGATGCTGGCTGCGCTGATCAAGCCGATCCGTGACCTGAATGAGCACGAGGGCCGCCAGGCCACCCTGAACTTTGACGGCGTCGCGAGTTCGTTCGACCTCATGATCCAGGTGTCCGTATTCCTGGGCCTGATCATCGCCAGCCCCGTCTGGCTCTACCAGCTGTGGGCCTTCATTGTGCCCGGGCTGCACAAGAAGGAACGGCGCCTGGCCCTGTCCTTCGTGGCAGCGGCCGTGCCGCTGTTCATCGGCGGGGTACTGCTGGCCTGGATGGTGCTGCCGAATGCGGTGCGCGTCCTGACCGATTTCACGCCGTCGGGCGGCTCCAACTTCATCAGCGCCCAGGTGTACCTGTCCTTCGTCCTGCGGCTGCTGCTGGCCTTCGGCATCGCCTTCCTGCTCCCGGTGGTGTTGTTCGGGCTGAACCTGGCCGGCCTCATCAAGGGCCAGCAGCTGGTCAAGAGCTGGCGGATCACCGTGTTCCTGGTCTGCCTGTTCGCCGCGATGGCCGCTCCCGGGGCCGACGCGATGAGCATGTTCTACCTGGCCGGACCCATGCTGGCGCTGTTTTTCGCCGCAATCGGGCTCTGCCTGCTCAACGACCGCCGGCGCGAACGACGCGCCGTCAAGCGCGCCGCCGAGACCGAAGCCACAGCGGACCAGGCCACCCCCAGCTCCGAGCTGGAGAATCTCTAGGCTTTCGCGCATTAGGCTGGAAGCATGTCGTCACACCCCGGGCCGGAGTCACCGTCCGAACGTTACCGCGCCAGCGTCGAGCGGGCCGCCGAAGCCAAGACCTATCTGGGCGGTTTCATCCGCTCGCTCGAATTCGAGCTCGATGATTTCCAACGCGAGGCGTGCCTGTCGCTGCAGGCCGGCCGCGGCGTGCTGGTGGCTGCCCCGACCGGCGCCGGGAAGACGATCGTCGGGGAGTTCGCCATCTATCTGGCCCTCCAGCGCGGGCTCAAGGCGTTCTACACCACGCCCATCAAGGCCCTGAGCAACCAGAAGTACGCCGAGCTGGCCGCCAAGTACGGCGCCGCCCAGGTGGGCCTGCTCACCGGCGACACCAGCATCAACGGCGACGCCCCCGTGGTGGTCATGACCACCGAAGTGCTCCGCAACATGCTGTACGCGGACTCGGACACCCTGGACGACCTCGGCTTCGTGGTCATGGACGAGGTCCACTACCTGGCCGACCGGTTCCGCGGCGCCGTCTGGGAGGAGGTCATCATCCACCTGCCCAGCGAAGTCCAGGTGGCATCGCTGAGTGCCACGGTCTCCAACGCCGAAGAGTTCGGTGCGTGGCTCGACACCGTCCGTGGACAGACCGACGTGATCGTCTCCGAACACCGCCCGGTGCCCCTGTGGCAGCACGTCATGGTCGGCCGGAAAATCGTTGACCTGTTTGCCGGCGACACCACCTTTGACGAGATCGCGCTGTCTGTTGAGGCAGCTGCCGGTGAGGACGCGGCCGGCCAGGCCGGCAGGGCAGTTCCCGCCGACGGCTCCACGCCCGCCGTCACGGCCGAGCTGCCCGGGCGGGCCGGCTTCGAGGTCAACCCCGAACTGCTCTCCATGGCACGGGCCGAGAGCCAGATGAACTTCCGTGGCCGCTTCGGCCACGGCGGCCGGAACCAGCGCCAACAGCGAAACCAACGCAGCCAGCGGGACGAACCGCAGGGCGGCCAGCGCAGCCCGGTGCGGAAGGCCAGCCGGCCCCAGGTCATTGCCAGCCTGGACCGTCAGGACCTCCTGCCGGCCATCACGTTCATCTTCTCCCGCGCCGGCTGCGATGCGGCCGTGGCCCAGTGCGTCTCCGCCGGGCTCTGGCTGACCACCGAGCGGGAGCAGCAGATCATCGCCCAGCGCGTCGACGAAGCCGCCCAGGACATCCCCTCGGATGACCTCGATGTGCTCGGTTTCTGGAGCTGGCGGGACGGCCTGCTGCGCGGTCTCGCCGCGCACCACGCCGGGATGCTGCCGACCTTCAAGGAGGTCGTGGAGAAGCTGTTCGTCGACGGGCTGGTCAAGGCAGTCTTCGCCACCGAAACGCTTGCCCTTGGCGTGAACATGCCGGCCCGCTGCGTCGTGCTGGAGAAGCTGGACAAGTTCAACGGCGAGGCCCACGTGAACATCACGGCGGGGGAGTACACCCAGCTGACGGGCCGCGCGGGGCGTCGCGGCATCGACGTCGAAGGCCACGCCGTGGTCCTGTGGCAGCCCGGCACCGACCCGGCCGCCGTGGCCGGCCTCGCCTCGCGGCGGACCTACCCGCTGAACTCGAGTTTCCGGCCCACGTACAACATGTCCATCAACCTCCTGGCGCAGTTCGGCCGGCCCCGCGCCCGGGAGATCCTCGAATCGTCCTTTGCGCAGTTCCAGGCGGACCGGTCCGTCGTCGGGCTGGCCCGGCAGGTCAGGAGCCGGGAGGAATCCCTCACCGGGTTCAGCAAGTCCATGACGTGCCATCTGGGGGACTTCACCGAATACGCGCGGCTGCGGCGTGCCCTTGCCGATGCCGAGAAGACCGCCTCCAAGAGCAGCTCCCGGGCCACGAAGTCCCTCACCGAGGACTCCCTGAGCCGGCTGCTGCCCGGCGACGTGGTGGACGTTCCGGCCGGCAAGTCGCCGGGCCTGGCGGTGGTGCTCAGCTCCGACCACGAATCCCGGGAACCCCGCCCCGCCGTCATGACGCTGGACAACCAGCTCCGCCGGATCGGCCTGCACGACGTCGAAGGTCCGTTGTCGCCGATCACCCGGATCAGGATTCCGAAGTCGTTCAACGCCAAGGTCCCCAAGTCCCGCCGCGATTTGGCGTCCTCGGTGCGCAACGCCATCCGCGAGCACCGGCCGCCGGCGCCTCCGCGCCGCGACGACGACTTCGGCCGGTCCGCGGCCGCTCCCAACCAGGAGAAGCGGATCGCGGAGTTGCGCCGGGAGCTCCGCGCCCACCCGTGCCACGGCTGCAGCGAACGCGAGGACCACGCCCGCTGGTCCGAACGCTGGTGGAAGCTCCGCCAGGAAACGGACGGGCTGATACGCCAGATCCAGGGCCGGACCAACACGATCGCCAAGACGTTTGACCGGGTGTGCGGGGTCCTGACGAGCTACGGCTACCTGGAAACCTCGGACACCGGCGTGCTCTCCATCAGCCCGGACGGGCAGCGGCTGCGGCGGATCTACGGCGAAAAGGACCTGCTGATTTCGCAGTCCCTGCGGATGGGCGCGTTCAACGACCTCGACGCCGCCGAAATCGCCGCCCTGGCCAGTGCGCTCGTCTACCAGGCCAAGCGCGAGGACCGCGGCCTGCGGCCCAAGATGCCCAGCATTTCCCTGGAGTCCGCGGTAGATACCGTGGTCCGCGAGTGGTCCGCCCTGGAGGACGTGGAGGAAGCCAACAAGCTGCCGCTCACCGGCGAGCCTGAACTCGGCCTCGTCTGGCCGATCTTCAAGTGGGCCAAGGGCCGGCACCTCCAGGAGGTGCTGAGCGGCACCGATCTGGCCGCAGGTGACTTTGTCCGCTGGGTCAAGCAGGTGATTGACCTCCTGGATCAGCTCGCCGACATCCCGAACCTGGACCCCCGGATCGCGCGGCTGTGTGCGGAGGCCATCAAGCTCATCAAACGCGGCGTCGTCGCCTATTCCTCCGTGGCGTAAACGGCGGCGTCAAAGGCGGCGTACGGGCAGCCGGGCCACGGCGGCCCGCTCCCGAGCCCTCCACGCAGCCTTCCACAGAGCCTTCTGAGTATTTCGAACACGCCGGCGCTGGCCGGCCACCAGTTACAAGGAGTTCCCGCCCCATGACCGATTCGCCGGCCGCCCCCGCCTCCCGCAAAGTCACGCTGTACCGCAACGGCTCCGTCTACACCGCTGCCGATCCCTTTGCGACCGCGATGCTGGTCGACGGCGACACCGTCGCCTGGGTCGGCTCCGAGCAGGCCGCCACCTCCATTGCGGACTCCTCCATGGACGTGATCGATCTGCAGGGCGCACTCCTGGCCCCCGGCTTCGTCGATTCCCACGTCCACCTGACGGAAACCGGTATTGCACTGGACGCGCTGCAGCTGGCCGGGGTGCGGTCGGCCGCCGAACTGCTCGACGCCGTCGCCGCCTTCTGCGTCTCCGCTTCCGGCGCGGACGGCACCGTGCTGGGCCACGGCTGGGACGAGACCACGTGGGCCGATCCCGCCCTGCCCACCCGGGACGAGATCGAACGCGCAGCCGGCGGCCGCCAGGTCTTCCTGTCCCGGGTGGATGCCCACTCGGCCCTGGTCTCGGGCTCCCTGGCCGCGTCGGCGGGGCTGGACGGACTGGACGGCTACGCCGCCGGCAGCCAGGTCAAACGCGGCGCGCACACCGCGGCCCGCCTGGCAGCCCGCCAGCTTCCGGCCGGCGCCCTGCGCGGCTACCAGCAGCGCGCCCTCGCCGAGGCAGCCGCCAACGGGTATGTGGCCCTCGCCGAGATGGCGGCCCCGCACATCGGGAGCATCGAGGACCTGCAGGTCGCGGCGGCCTGGAACGACGCCTCGAGCGGGGCGAATGGTGCGAAGGGCGCGGGAGTGCCGGAGATCCTGCCCTATTGGGGCGAGCTTGCCACCTCCGCGGACCATGCCCGGTCCATCCTGGACGGATTGGGCGTACCGGTCCTGGGCCTGGCCGGCGACCTCAACATCGACGGTTCGATCGGCTCACGGACCGCTTCCCTGCGTGCGGACTACGCCGACGCGCCGGGGGAGCGCGGCAGCCTGTACCTCTCCGTGGCCGAGGCCGCCGCGCACCTGGCGGCGTGCTCGCTGCTGGGGATCCAGGCAGGTTTTCATGTGATCGGCGACGCCGGCCTGGACGCTGCCCTGGACGCCCTCGACCTGGCCGCGGCCGAAGTGGGGGAACAGCGCGTCCGCGCCGCGGGACACCGTCTCGAGCACGTCGAGCTCGCGGATGCCGCGGCCATCAGCCGGCTGGCACGCTATTCCGTCACGGTCAGCGCCCAGCCGGTCTTCGACGCCCTGTGGGGCGGCGGGGACAGCCTGTACCAGCAGCGCCTCGGCTCCCGCCAGCTGGGAATGAATGCCTTTGCCAGTCTCTACGCGGCCGGCGTGCCGATCTGCTTCGGCAGCGACAGCCCCGTCACGCCGCTGCGGCCGTGGTCCAGCGTGCGCGCGTGCCTGGAACACACCAATCCGGCAGAACGGATCTCCGCCCGCGCCGCGTTCCTTGGCCACACCCGGGCCGGCTGGCGCGCAGCCCGCTACCGCAACCCCATGGCCGGGCAGCTGGTGCCGGGGGCTCCGGCCAGCTTCGCGGTCTGGGAGGTCGAGGAACTCATGGTCCAGGTTGCCGACGGCCGGGTGCAGTCCTGGAGCACCGACCCGCGCGCCCGCACACCCCTCCTGCCGGCGCTGGACACGGGCAACGATCCTGTCTGCCTCCAGACCGTGCGTGACGGCCTGGAACTCTACGCCAGCGGCGCCCTCGGCGCCTGATCTGCTGACGCCTGATCCTCCGGGCGCCGGTCCGCCCGCCGTCGGGGCAGGTCCTGGCCGCGTCAGCCACGAGCGTCATCCTGCCGGCCGGGCCGAAACATTGGCACGCCGGGCCCTGCCCTGAACTGGGGCGATGGATAAAACGGCAGGTCACGGCTCGGTTGACAGATCGGGGCGCCCCCGTAGCATTGAGGGTCAACGGAGGGTTGCGTACGGCGCAGGCTCCGCTAGTCCCCGGTCCATTCCAGGTTGCCGCACCCGCGGGAGCTTTACTGGTCATGACCACGGGCACCCCGAGGGGGCGGGTCTACTTCGCAGCAGAAAACGGTTCCGGCGCCACAATTCGAGGCCTGCCGGAACTGGCCCGAAGCGGGTGGACCTGCCCGGAGGGGTCATGCGGACCGTCGCGGGCGCGCAACTTCCCTATAATGGGAAGTTGCGCCTGGCCTGTAGAACGATTGTCTGCCGGCGCACCGACCGCTCCCTTCAAGGAAAGGCCTCGCTGTGCGTGTCCTCACCATCATCCCCACCTATAACGAGCTGGAATCGTTGCCCAAGACCCTCGGTCGCCTGCGCACAGCCGTGCCTGCTTCCGATGTGCTGGTTGTCGACGACAACAGCCCCGACGGCACGGGGCAGCTGGCGGACCGCATGGCCGCCGAAGACGGCCAGGTCCACGTCCTGCACCGGGCCGGAAAGGCCGGCCTGGGCGCGGCGTACATCGCTGGCTTCAAGTGGGGCCTGGACGCCGGCTACGACATCCTCGTGGAGATGGACGCCGACGGCTCGCACCAGCCCGAGCAGCTGCCCCAGCTGATCGAGGCAGTGGAACAGGGCGCCGACCTCGCCATGGGCTCGCGCTGGGTTCCCGGCGGCAGCGTGGTGAACTGGCCGTTGTACCGGCAGGCCATCAGCCGGGTCGGCAGCACCTACGCCCGGATCATGCTGGGCGTGAAGATCAAGGACGTCACCGGCGGCTTCCGTGCCTTCCGGCGGACCACTCTCGAGAAGCTGAACCTGGATGAGGTGGACTCGGTCGGCTACGGCTTCCAGGTGGACCTGGCATGGCGCGTGGCCAAGCTTGGCCTGACGATCGTGGAGCGTCCCATCACGTTTGTTGAGCGTGAGCTCGGCGCGTCGAAGATGAGCGGCAACATCGTCGTGGAAGCCATGATCAACGTCACCAAATGGGGCCTGACCGCCCGCTGGAACAAGCTCCGGGGCAAGAAGACCGCCTAGCAGCCCGGACGGCTCCCGTCCCGGAAGGCAATCCACCAGAAAATCCCACCAGAAAAGGACCGGGCCCGCAGTGATGCGGGCCCGGTCCTTTTAGCTGGGTTCAGCTGGTGCGCTGGCCGTCTAGGCCGAGCGGCGTTCGCCGCGGCGTTCGCGCAGGATCGTAAGGCGGTCTTCGAGGATCTGCTCAAGCTCGGGGAGGCTGCGGCGTTCCAGCAGCATGTCCCAGTGCGTGCGCACTGCCTTTTCGTTGCTGTTGACGGGGCGTTCGCCGTCCACCAGCAAGGCCTCTTTGCCCGTCTTCGAAACCCAAACCGGGGGGATTTCGGCTTCCGAGGAGAACGTCACGAACACCTGTTCGCCGTCCTCGCAACGGTATTCAACCCGCTGGCGCGGAGCCGGTTCGACGCCGGATTCGGTCTCCATGCTCTGTGCGCCAAGGCGCATACCCCGCAGGCTGCGATCGCTCATCTTTTCTCCCTCTATTCGGTTCGCAGGGTCCAGCCCTGCGTTATCCGGGGACCGTCAGGCGCCGGATATCTGGTTGCACTGCGTTGTACCGTAACTGGCCCGTACTTCCGGGCCAGGTGACAGTCACCAGTGGACAAAAACTGTTTGGCACGTCATTGGAATCAACGCTGTGCGAAGCGTTTTTGTTCCGGACGGCTGAACCGGCCGGACAAATATTCAAGTATACGGGAGTGGTGCACTCAAGGTAAAGCGAGTAGCCGGGCGGCGTAAATTGCGTATGCACTACGCGACTGATCACGCTTAAAACCGTCAGGCCCCCGCGCCGGGCCGAGATGGCCGGGCACGGGGGCCTGCAGCGGACTGAGAGGACTGCCTGGACTACGCGGTGAAGCCGGCGGCGCCCCGACAACCCAAAAGGGAGCGGAGGCCTACAGCCGGCTCCCCGGGCTGTCGGCACCATCGGGTGATGACTGCGGAGTGACCTCCGACGTCGACGGCGCCTGCTGTTGCACCGTCCCGGCCCCCAGGACACTGCCGATCCCCTTGAGTGCCTCGCCAACCTCGCTGGGAATGATCCACAGCTTGTTCGAGGTGCCTTCGGCGATCTTCGGGAGGGTCTGGAGGTACTGGTAGGCCAGCAGTTTCGGATCCGGGTTGCCCTTGTGGATCGCGTCGAAGACCTTCTGGATGGCCTGCGCCTCGCCGTCGGCCCGCAGGATCGCGGCCTTGGCGTCGCCTTCGGCTTTGAGGATGGAGGACTGGCGCTGGCCTTCGGCGGTGAGGATGGCGGACTGCTTGGTGCCCTCCGCGGTCAGGATGGCGGCGCGGCGGTCACGTTCGGCCCGCATCTGCTTCTCCATCGAATCCTGGATGGAGTGGGGCGGATCAATCGCCTTGAGCTCCACCCGGGACACCCGGATGCCCCAGCGTCCGGTGGCCTCGTCGAGGACTCCGCGGAGCTGGCCGTTGATCTGGTCGCGCGACGTCAGCGCTTCCTCGAGGTTGAGTCCGCCGACCACGTTACGGAGCGTCGTGGTGGTGAGCTGTTCCACGGCCTGGATGTAGTTGGCGATCTCATACGTGGCGGCCCGGGCATCGGTGACCTGGAAGTAGACCACGGTATCGATCGAGACCACCAGGTTGTCCTCGGTGATGACGGGCTGCGGCGGGAAGGAAACCACCTGCTCACGCAGGTCGAGCAGCGGCAGCAAGCGGTCCACGAACGGAATGAGCAGCGTGAGGCCGGGGTTCAGGGTGCGCTGGTATTTACCCAGCCGTTCGACGACGCCGGCCCGTGCCTGCGGAATGATCCGGACTGATCGGACCAGCACAATAATTACGAACACAATCAGTACCAGCAGCACAATTGCGACTGCGATATCCATACATCACCTATTCCCCAGTTTGTTTGGTTTTTGTCTCGCTGCGGCCGATTCGCGGATTGCTGCCTTCACTGCCCGCAGGAAGTCGTGTTGCCCTTATTGGATGGCCGACTCCGGCTGCGGGGCCACGATCGCGGTGGCACCGTCGATGGCGCTGACCACAGCCTGCTGGCCGGGCGCCAGAACTCCCGATTCGGACCGGGCGCTCCAGACGTCCCCGCCAATCTTGACGAGCCCGCCGGTTTCGCTCACTGCCTCCATGACGATGGCGGATTCGCCAATGAGTCTTTCGATGTTGGTGCGCCGGTCCGCGGGCCCCTTGTGGAGGTGCTTGAGGGCCACCGGCCGGACGAAGCCGATCATGAGCAGGGATACCACGCAGAAGGCAATAATCTGCAGCCACAGATCGGCCCCGGCGAAGTCCGCCACGAGCCCTGCGAGGGCGCCGCCTCCGAGCATGATGAAGAACAGGTCAAGGGTGATCATCTCGACCACGGCAAACAGGAGGAAGAGCGTGAGCCACAACGCCCACCAGTTCTCGGCCAGCCATTCAGACATCAATTCCCCCTTGAGTTCCGGGAGCGGAAGGCACAGCTCCCCAGTAACTGTCTTTCCATCCTAAACGGAAGGGCAATGGCTGGGACCGGCCGCCGACAATTGATGGACAAAGTGGCCAAGTCGTTACTTGTCGGGTTGATTCCTCGGCCAGGAAAGGGATGTCGGACGCCTTGCAGTGATCGGCCTAAGCGATCGGTTCAAACACGCTGATCCGGAACCGGGCCGAGACGCCGGTCCTCGGTGGAAGTCCGGCCTCGAGGGCCGCGAGTCCGGCACGGTCCAGGTGGTGGCCTGCCGGCCCCATGAGGGCAAGGTTGGCGACGTCGCGAGGGCTCAGGGACAACGCCAGGTCCAGGTCCCGCGCCCCGACGGGAGTGAAATGCTTGCCCAGGGAGGCCGCGAGCCGCTCGTCCTTGGCCGGCTCGATCCCCAGCATCCCGGCCTGGCCGGCGATCTCCGCCAGATGGCCTGGCCGTGGCGTGACCACCACCAGGCGGCCGCCGGGGCGGAGCACCCGGGCGAACTCGGGCGCGTTGCGCGGCGCAAAGACCACCGTAACGACGTCGACGGCGCCGTCCGCGACCGGCAGCGGCTGCCAGACATCCCCGACCACGTTCACCGCTTCCGGGTTCAGCCTGGCGGCACGGCGCAGTGCGAACTTGGAAATATCCAGGCCGATTGCCGCGGCCGGAACACGCTCCGGCGAAGAGCCGTCGGCCGAAACACTTTCCAGCGCAGCCCGGTCCAGCACGGTCCGCAGGTAGTGGCCGGTGCCTGTTCCGGCGTCGAGCACCGTGGGCCGGTTGCCGGGGGCCGCCGCGAGCGCCGGCGCGGCCAGTTCGGCCACGGCATCGGCCAGCGGCTGATAGTGCCCTGCGGAGAGGAAATCGAAGCGTGCCGCCACCATGTCTGCGGTGTCCGCCTCAAACACGGTGCCCTTGCCGACCAGGAAGTTGAAGTACCCCTGCTTGGCCGCATCGAAGCTGTGGCCGGCTCCGCACACGAGGGTGCGGGCGCCGTCGTCGCCGGACCGGAGGGTGGTCCGGCATACCGGGCACAGCAGCGGGAGGTCGCGGGCGGGAGGCATACCTTCATCCTATGCGCGGAGTCCGGACCCGCCACGCGGGACTGTGCTCTGCGGGGCGTCCGCTCCCGGCGTGCCCCGCGCCGAACCGCCGGGACAGGGAACGGGCACGTCCCCGCGCCGCACCGGCGGGACGTGAGGTATTTCACAGCCTGCGCACCACGGGTTAGGCTCGCAAGCGTGAAATCTGAACATCTACCGCTGCTCAATTCCGTCTCCGCCCCCGCCGTGCACCCTGACGGTTCCCGCGCCGTGGTGTCCGTGATCCGCCCGGACTTCGACGCCGACGCCTACGTGGGCCAGTTGTGGACCGTCCCCTTGGGCCCGGGTCCTAAGGACCCGGATTCACGGAACCCGGGCTCAAAGACCCGGGCCCAACAGAGTCGGGCCACGTGGATCCGGGCCAGCGCCCGCGCCGGCTGACGCGGGGTTTCCGTGACACGGCGCCGGACTTTTCACCGGACGGCCAGGTCCTCGGATTCCTCCGGGCGGCCGCGGGCGGGAAGCCGCAGCTCCACGTCGTGGAGGCAGCCGGCGGCGAACCCCAGCCGCTAACGGCAGCTCCGCTGGGGGTCAGCTCCTTTGCCTGGTCTCCCGATTCCCGGAGCATCGTCTTCAGCGCCAGGACCCCGGAGGAGGGCCGGTACGGCAGCGTCGACGGCGTCGGTGCAGGCAGCGAGGACGCCCGGCTGATCACCGATTTCCAGTACCGGATGAACGGCCTCGGCTATACCGCCGACAAGCCGCTGCAGCTGTTCCTGGTCGAGGTGCCGCAGCTGGACGCCGAACCGAGAGTGGCCCCGGCCGGCCGCGCCTTGAAGGCCCTCGGCGCCGCGGCCGATCCCGCGGAGTCCGCCGCCGGCCTGCTGCCGGCCGCCAAGCAACTCACCACCGGGGCAGCCGACCACAACGGCGCCAGCTTCAGCGCCGACGGCGGCACCATCTACTTCACCGCTGCCCTTCACGAGGGCCGCGACACCGATCTCGCGAGCGGAATCTACTCGATCCCGACCGCCGGCGGGCAGCCGCAGGCCATCCTGCCGGCCAACACCGGACGGCAGACCGTGAGTGCGGTGCGCCAGTCCGCCGACGGGCGGTGGCTGTTCTTCCTCGCCCAGGATCTGGGCGAATCCGGCCGGGACTTCGTCGCACGGAACACAGCCCTCCACGCGATGCCGGCCGCCGGCGGAGCCGCCACAGTGCTCAGCGACGTCGAGACCCTGGATCTGTCCGGCGGCAGCCGGATCGAGCTGCGCGGCGCCGCGGGCGCCCTGGTGCTGAACAACGCGCGGGGCACCGTGGAGCTGCACGAATTCGGCGCGGCAGGCGGCCACACGGTCCTCCTGGAGGGCAACCGGGTGGTGACCGGCGCCGCGGCCGGCGGAGGGTCGCTCGTGCTGAGTTTCAGCGATTCGACCACGGCCGGTGATGTTGGCGTGCTCGACGCCGGGCAGATGCGCCGCCTGACGGACTTCTCCGCGCCGTTGCGGAGTGTTGCGGGCATCAGCGAGCCGCAGGAACTCACGTTGCCCTCGGCCGACGGGTACCCGGTCCATGGCTGGCTTGTGAAGCCGGCAGGTCCCGGCCCGCACCCGGTGCTGCTGACCATCCACGGCGGGCCCTTTGCCCAGTTCGGCGTGGCCTTGTTCGACGAAGCCCAGGTCTACGCCGGGGCCGGTTACGCCGTGCTCATGTGCAATCCGCGGGGTTCGGCCGGCTACGGCCAGGACCACGGGCGGTCCATCAAGGAGCGGATGGGAACCGTGGACATGCAGGACGTCCTCGCCTTCCTGGACGGTGCCGTGGCGAAGTTCGAGGATCTCGACGCAGACAACGTCGGAATCATGGGCGGATCCTACGGCGGCTACCTGACGGCGTGGACCATCAGCCACGACCACCGCTTCCGGGCGGCCATCGTCGAACGCGGTTTCCTGGATCCTGTGAGCTTCACCGGTTCGTCTGACATCGGCTGGTTCTTCGGCGGCGAATACACCGGCACTTCGGCGGAAGACATGGCGGCCCAGAGTCCCATGGCGCGCGTGCACAATGTACGGACGCCGTCGCTAGTGATCCACAGCGAGGACGACCTCCGGTGCCCCGTGGAGCAGGGCCAGCGGTACTTCACCGCCCTCAAGCAGTTGGGTGTCGAGACCGGCTTCCTGGTCTTCCCGGGCGAGAACCATGAGCTGTCACGCTCCGGTACCCCGCACCACCGAAAGCAGCGGTTCGACGAAATCCTCAAGTGGTGGGCCCGCTACCTGCCATCCGCCGGGAATCCGGCGCCGCAGGCTTAGTCCTCCGCCGGGTCCGGCAGGAACCCGAGTTCCTGCCGGGCACGGCTGATGTCCGGCTGGGCCCAGCGGGCGGCGTATTCGGCATTGTTGCTGATGGATCGCAGTTCGGCCCGGTCCAGGAACAAGATCCCGTGCAGATGGTCGGTCTCATGCTGGACAATCCTGGCCTGCCAGCCGGAGAAGGACCGCTGAAGCTCTGTGCCGTCCGGGGCCGTGAAGTCGAGCCGGACAGATTCCGGCCGCAACACCGCAGCCTGCAGGCCTCCGATGGAGAGGCAGCCTTCGTAGAACGCCACGGAGGTGGTGTCGAGGGACTGATAGCGCGGGTTCAGCATGGCGAAGAACGGCAGCGGCTCGCGCCCGCGGACGGCAGCTACGTCGGGATCGACGGCGAACTGGTCCTCCAGGACGGCGAGTTGCAGCGGAATCCCCAGCTGCGGGGCCGCCAGGCCGACGCCCGGGGCCTTGTGCATCACGCTGCGCATGAGGTCGATGAGGTGACCGAGTTCGGCGTCGTTCAATTGGCCTTCGTATGGCGCCGCCACGTGCCGGAGGACCGGATGTCCCGCCTGGACAATATGCGGAAGGATACCCGCGCTCAGGATCTCCTGGACGGTCTCCTGTATCCGGGCGGCGCTGAAGTCGGTGGGCCTGGCGTCAAAGGACATGCCCTCAGACTACTGGCGACCGCATGCCGTTGTAACAAATTCGTAGATGCGGCCGCGAAGTTTGTCGCCGGCGTCGATCTTCAGGACGCCCTCCCTGCCCGCCACGCTGACCCGGAGCGGCAGGAGTGTTCCCACCTTGTCCTCGGCCACGGCGTGGGGATCGCAGCGGGCGGGCCGGATGCCGAGCCGCAGTTCCACCGGGGGTCCGCCTGCGCGGAGCGCCACGGAATGCGGCCACGGGGCTTGCGGGGCCTCCGCCAGCAGGGTGGTTTCGCCAACCCTGTCCAGCACCAGCTCACCGGCGCCGCCGCCGGCATCTGCTGTCCGGCCGGCACCGTTCGGTGTGATCAGCAGACGCACGACGGCGGTCCGCCCGTCCGCGGCGACCTCAAGGTCCGGTGCCAGCACGATCGTGGCCACGGCCGCGGCGTCCCGGGTCAGGCACATCTCAGCGTTGTTCCGCGCCAGGACGCCGAACGGGTCGGCAGCCGGGGCCGTGGCGGCGGCCGGCTCCGGCACGGCGCTGTCCGGCGACAGCAGCCGGAGCGACACACGTGCGTTACCCTCGGCGCCGGACGTGGCTTCCGGCACGGCCTGATGTGGTGCCGGGCCGCCGCAGTCCGGCGCGGGCAGCGGTGCCGGCAGGCTCTTCGCCTGTCCCGGCGGAAGCTCGATTCCGCCGGTGGGGGCCGGCCAGGTGATCGGGGCCGCGAAGAGAGGGCTGGTCAGTTCCGCGCCGAGGACGCGTCAGGGCACCGCCGGTAGTGTTGGTGAGCTGGATTTCGATGATCTGTTTGCTGTAGTTGTCGCGGAACTGGCTGATTTCCGCGGTCACCGGCCCTGTGGACGTGGCCGTGGCGGCCGCTGGCGTCGCGGACGGCGTCGACGCCGGTCCCGCGGACCCGCCGCCGGTGCCCGGGCTGCAGGACGCTGCCACAGCCAGCACGGCCAGGGCAGCCGCAACGCGGCACAAAGTGCTGAACACTGTGCGGCGCCGGTGCGCCACGGGGAGGCCGTCCATGGCCACAGTCTATTCCGGGTGCGCAGTCTATTCCGGGTGCTCAGTCGGCCAGCCAAGGCTCAGCATGTTCCATGAACTGCAGGAGCGTCGTCACGCCCTTCAATGCATGGTGAAGCGGCGGGCGATCAGGGAATTCACCGCCGGAACGGCAGCCACGCCTCCGATGGCCCGGTTCCGCACCGCCAAGAGGCCGGTCCGGGAGGGGCCGGCCGAGGGTCATGTTGATTTCGGCCTGGCGTGCGGCCTTGGCCGCCGCCCTCAGCCGGGTCCGTTCAAATGAGAGCAGGCTTCCCGCCACATCCTCGCCGCGCACTGCCGCCGTCACGATCGGTGCCAGCGCCGCAGCATCCAGCCAGCCCAGGTTCATGCCCTGGCCGCCGATAGGGCTGACCTCATGCGCCGCATCCCCGATCATCACGATCCGGCCGGTCACCATGCGGCGGGCCAGGCGAGTGCGGACGCCGAAGCTGCTCAGCATGCTGTTGGTCCCGGGGTCGATCTCGAGCCCGGTCCGCTCGCGCACGCAATGCATGAGCCACCGGGCATCGGCGCGCTGACCGTCGGCAGTGATGTCGCCGGCAGTGAGGTCACAGCCAATGAGGTCACGGGGGCCCAGCCGGACCACCCAGCGGCGGAGCTGACCGGGCAAGGGGAACGACTCCACGATCCCGGCCCCGGCCAGGAACAGCGCGGCGTCCGGGCCGAACCCGGTCCCGTCCGCGAAGTCTCCCATGACGTAGCTGTCCGGATAGTCCTTCACCCTCACGGCGATGCCCTGCAGGGCCCGCACCGTGGAGCGCACGCCGTCGGCCGCTATGACCAGCGGCGCCGCATAGCGGACGGCGCCGCGCGGGGCGACGGCTTCTACGGTGACCCTGGCGCCGTCGTCGGACAGCCCGGTGAGGCGGACGGCGCGGTGCACGGCGCCGTCGTCGAGCTCCTTGACGCGCCGTTCCAGCAGCGCCTCCGTACGGCCCTGGGGCAGGGACAGGATGAACGGAAAACGGTCCGAGACGCCGGCGAAGGACATCTCGGCAAGAGTCTCCCCGCGGGCCAGGGCGACTCCGCGGCGGATCCGGACGCCCTCGGCAACCAGGGCCTCGCCAACGCCGGCCCGGGCAAGGGCGGCAAGCGCCGGCGGATGGATGCCGATGGCCCGCGAATGGGGATCCGGGGCGCTCCGCTGCTCCAGGACCTGCACGTCCACACCCTCCTGCAGCAGCAGCGCAGCCATGAACAGCCCCACCGGGCCGGCGCCGATGATCAGCACGTCAGCCACGGGACGCGGGCCCTTCCGCGTGGTCGCCGTACGCGCTGTCCAGCAGCAGCAGGTTCCGGAAGGGGGCGTGGCGGGCAACCGTCCAGCCCGGGGGAGCGGCGGCGGCCAGCTCGGCGGCCGTGTAGCTTCGCCGGATCGAGGTCAGCCCGTCCTGCCGGATGTAGGAGCCCGTGAGCACCCAGGAGGAGGCAAAGAAGAGCGCGTACGCCGCGGGACTGCGGCGGAGGTCGTTGTGGATCACCGTGCCGCGGGACAAGAGGGCCGATTCCGTAAGGAACGCTGCCAATCCGTCCAGATGGTGCAGCACATGGTTGGACACCACGAGGTCGTACCGGCGGCCCTCTTCGAGCAGCTCCGCGGTGGCCGCCTGCCGAAACGTGACGCCCGCCGACGCATGGCGGCCCCTGGCGAAGAGGCTGGCCCGCGGATCCGGATCAATGGCGGTGACCTCGAGCCGCAGTCCGTCCCGGGCTGCCCACCGGGCGAGCAACACGGGAACGTCGCCCCCGCCGCAACCGATGTCCAGCAGGGACGTGGGGGAATCCGTGGACAGCCGCGGCCGCACCCAGGTGCGATAGATGCCTCGCCAGCCGGCGACCGCACGGTTGACGAGCGCGAACTGGGCATAGGTGCGCTCCAGCCGGGCGGGATCGCAGCCGGGAAGGTCCATTTCCTCGACGGCGTCTGACGCACGGTCCCGCAGAAGGGCCGCGCGGAGTCGTACTGAACTGACCTGGTTGGGGGCCCGGTTGGCGCTGAACGGGTTGGCGCTGAACGGTTTCAGTGTGGCCGCTTTCAGGCCCGCACCGCTACTGGCTGCGCCGGTCCGGCGCCCGCGCTGTCGGCGTCGAAAGTTTCGGCGGCAGACCGTTTCGGCGGCCGGCTGCGGAGCCTGCAGCCGGGTGAAGAGCGCCGTTTCCACCGTCAGGCCCGGGCCGAAGGCCATCGAGCAGATCCGTTCCCCGCCGGCGCCGCCCGTGCCATCCTGGCCGGCGTCGCCGGGCGGCAGGTCCAGGATGTGCTTGATGACGAACAGGACGGTGGCGCTGCTCATGTTGCCGAAGTTTCGGAGGGTTTCGCGGGCGGGCACCAATTGTTCATCGCTGAGGTCCAGCCTGGACTGGACCTTGTCCAGGATGCTCCGGCCGCCTGGATGGATGGCCCAGTGTTGGATGTCCCGGTAGGGCAGTCCGTGCAAAGAGCTGTCGCGTGACAGGAGCGGTTCGAGGGCGCCGATGATGTGGTCGTCAATGATGTGCGGGACGTAGTTGCCCAGGACCATCTCGAAGCCTTCGTCGCCGATGTTCCATGCCATGGATTCCTCCCCGACGGGTGTCAGGACGGTTTCGAAATGGTCCAGCCGCAGCAGCGCGGGTTCGCCGGGGATGTCCCGGGCGCTGACGATGGCTGCAGCGGCGCCGTCGGCAAACAATGCCGATCCCATGATGGTGTCGGGATTATTGGAGGCCCGGACGTGGAGCGAGCAGAGTTCGGCGCAGACCACCAGCACCACCGCTTCGGGATCTGCCTCGCAAAAGGACTTCGCGGCCCGGAGCGCCGGGAAGGCGGCGTAGCAGCCCATGAACCCCAGGTGGTAGCGCTGAACGGCAGGATTCAGGCCGAGGGCCCGGACAATCTTGTAGTCCGGGCCCGGATTGAAGAATCCGGTACAGGAAACGGTGACCAGATGGGTGATGTCCAGGACGTCGACTCCCGGACAGGCATCCAGGGCTTTTTGGGCGGCTTCAATGAAGAGCTTGGTGGCTTCCGTGGCGAAGATGTCGTTCCGGACCTTGGTGCTGGGGCTGAGCAGCAGGCCCGTCACCGGGTCGAAGAACTGGGGATCTTGCGCCCGGCTGTCCGTGGTGAGTTCCCGGACCGCCGTGTGCCGGGTGTCGATGGCTGCCGAGTCAAAGCATGTGTTGACGAGCCGGGATCCGAGCCGCGTCAGGCCCGGTTGGGCGGCGAACACGGCCCTGGCCTCGGGCTGGATCAGGATGGTTGGCGGAACTGCAGTTTCCAGAGACCTCAGGTAGACCGTCATGGTTCATTCTCAGCGAGCCCGCCGCCAAAGACAATGGATCGGCCGGAGATTCATCGGCGCCGGCTGCACTGGACAACTCCGGCGCGGCGTAGCACGATCTCAAATGTGACCAGCATGCCCGCCCCGGATCTCGCAGCCAAAGAGATCCGCAGCCAAGAGACGAACAGCACCTGCGCGACCTCGCGCGGCTGCGCCGCGTCCGCGACCGGATGGACCGGGAGTACGCGCAGCCGCTGGACGTCGAGGCCCTTGCCCGCGGCGCGCACATGTCGGCCGGGCACCTCAGCCGCGAGTTCCGCCTGGCCTACGGCGAGTCTCCCTACAGCTACCTGATGACGCGGCGCATCGAGCGTGCGATGGCGCTGCTGCGTCTCGGTGACCTCAGCGTCACCGAGGTCTGCTTCGCGGTGGGCTGCCTGTCCCTGGGCACCTTCAGCAGCCGCTTCACCGAGCTGGTGGGTGTGCCGCCGAGCGTCTACCGGCGTCAGGCGGCGCGCTCGACGGCGGGGATGCCGTCCTGCGTGGCGAAACAGGTGACCAGACCGATCAGGAATCGAGAAGCGCGTGCCCCCGAGCCGCAACTAGCATGAACGCCATGGACATCACAATTCACTCAAGTTTCCTCCCACACAACGACCCGGACGCCTCCCTCGCCTTCTACCGCGACATCCTCGGCTTCGAGGTCCGCAACGACGTCGGATACGGCGGGATGCGCTGGATCACGGTCGGCCCCGCCGGCCAGCCGGCCACATCCATCGTCCTGGAGCCGCCGGCCGCCGACCCCGGCGTCACCGACGACGAACGCCGCACCATCGCAGAGATGATGGCCAAAGGCACCTACGCCCGGGTCCTCCTGGCCACCCCCGACGTCGACGGCACTTTCGAGCGGCTGCAGGCCAGCGGCGCCGAGGTGGTCCAGGAGCCGACCGAGCAACCGTACGGGGTCCGCGACTGCGCCTTCCGCGATCCCGCGGGCAACTTGATCCGTATTCAAGAGCCGATCCGGCAGCCGCGCTGAGCCCTCCGCCGAACGCGCCGACAATGCCGACGCCGGCGGACGGCGCGGGGCAGGCTGGATCCCGGGCTGGTTAGATAGAGCACAGCGACACCGAGGGAGACCGCGAAGGCGGCCCCACTTACAGATGGAGACACCATGAGCATGGCCACGGGGACGGACACGGAGTCGCCCGAGCAGCATGTTGCCGACACCCACGACCTGATCCGAGTGCAGGGCGCCCGCGAGAACAACCTCAAGGACGTCAGCCTCGAAATCCCGAAGCGCCGGCTGACGGTGTTCACCGGCGTCTCCGGCTCGGGCAAGAGCTCGCTGGTGTTCGACACGATCGCCGCGGAGTCGCAGCGCATGATCAACGAGACCTACAGCGCCTTCGTGCAGGGCTTCATGCCGACGCTGGCGCGGCCGGACGTCGACCTGCTGGAAGGCCTGACGACGGCGATCATCGTCGACCAGGAGCGGATGGGCGCCAACCCCCGCTCCACCGTCGGCACCGCCACCGACGCCAACGCCATGCTCCGCATCCTCTTCAGCCGGCTCGGGCAGCCGCACATCGGTCCGCCCACGGCGTTCTCCTTCAACGTCCCGACGCGCAAGGCGAGCGGCGTGATGAGCACCGAGAAGGGCGGCAGGGTCGAAAGGAATGTGGTGCGCGACGTTGTCTACCAGGGCGGCATGTGTCCGCGCTGCGAGGGCATGGGCTCAGTCACCGACTTCGACCTCGCCGCGTTGTATGACGACACCAAGTCGCTCAGTGAAGGCGCCCTCACGATCCCCGGCTACAGCATGGACGGCTGGTACGGCCGCATCTTCAGCGGCTCCGGCTTCTTCGACATGGACAAGCCGATCAGCAAGTTCACCAAGAAGCAGCTGCACGACCTGCTCTACAAGGAGCCGACCAAGATCAAGGTCGAGGGCATCAACCTCACGTACGAGGGGCTGATCCCCAAGATCCAGAAGTCGATGCTGTCCAAGGACGTCGACGCGCTGCAGCCGCACGTCCGCGCCTTCGTCGAGCGGGCGATCACGTTCACAACCTGCCCCGAGTGCGGCGGCACCCGGCTCAGCCAGGAGGCGCTGTCCTCGAAGATCAACGGGAAGAATATCGCCGAGGCCTGCGCCATGCAGATCAGCGACCTTGCCGAGTGGGTCCGGGGTCTCAGTGAGCCGTCGGTGGCCCCGCTGCTCACTGGGCTGCAGCACATCCTCGACTCCTTCGCGGGGATCGGGTTGGGCTACCTCTCACTCGACCGGCCGGCCGGCACCCTGTCCGGGGGAGAGGCGCAGCGCACCAAGATGATCCGCCATCTGGGCTCCTCGCTGACCGACGTCACCTACGTCTTCGACGAGCCGTCGATCGGCCTGCATCCCCACGACATCGAGCGGATGAACGAGCTGCTGCTCCAGCTGCGGGACAAGGGCAACACCGTGCTCGTCGTGGAGCACAAGCCGGAGATGATCGCGATCGCCGACCACGTGGTCGACCTCGGCCCCGGCGCCGGAACAGGGGGCGGCGCCGTCTGCTTCGAGGGCACCGTGGAGGGGCTGCGGGGGAGCGACACGATCACCGGCCGCCATCTCGACGACCGGGCGGCCCTCAAGGATGCGCTGCGTTCGTCCTCCGGCGCCCTGGAGATCCGCGGCGCGTCGATGCACAACCTCAAAGACGTGGACGTCGACATCCCGCTGGGGGTGCTCTGCGTGGTCACGGGCGTCGCCGGCTCCGGGAAGAGTTCGCTGATCCACGGCTCAATTGACGGCCGCGACGGCGTGGTGGTGGTCGACCAGAGTGCGATCCGTGGCTCGCGGCGGAGCAACCCCGCCACCTACACGGGGCTGTTGGACCCGATCCGCAAGGCGTTCGCGAAGGCCAACGGCGTGAAGCCGGCGCTCTTCAGCTCCAACTCCGAGGGCGCCTGCCCCACGTGCAACGGCGCCGGTGTCATCTACACCGATCTTGGCGTCATGGCCACCGTCGAATCCACCTGCGAGGAATGCGAGGGGAAGCGGTTCCAGGCGTCCGTCCTGGAGTACAGGCTGGGCGGCCGGAACATCGCCGAAGTGCTGGAGATGCCGGTGACCGAGGCTGAGGAATTCTTCAACGTTGGCGAAGCGAAGACGCCGGCCGCCCACAAGATCCTGGGCCGGCTCGCCGACGTCGGTCTCGGCTACCTCACCCTCGGCCAGCCGCTCACCACGCTGTCCGGCGGCGAGCGGCAGCGGCTGAAGCTGGCCACCCAGATGGCCGAGAAGGGGGACGTCTACGTCCTCGACGAGCCGACGACGGGCCTGCACCTCGCCGACGTCGAACAGCTGCTTGGTCTCCTCGACCGGCTGGTCGACTCCGGCAAGTCGGTGATCGTCATCGAGCACCACCAGGCGGTCATGGCGCACGCCGACTGGATCATCGACCTCGGCCCCGGCGCCGGACACGACGGCGGCAGTCTGGTCTTCGAGGGCACCCCCGGCGACCTCGTCGCCGGCCGTGCCACGCTCACCGGCCGGCACCTCGCGGCCTACGTCGGGGCCTGACCGGCCCGGATGATCGCTGCGCCTTTGGCCCAAACGGATCCGGGTGCCATCGAGGTACTTCGATGGCACCCGGATCCGCGGGAAAGTGCCGGCTCCTAGACTGTTCCGGTCTCGGCGGATTCCAGGAGCGGATCCACGAAGGCCTCGGCGGCGGGGTGGGTGTCGCGGACTCCGTGCAGGCCGATCAGGGTAAGAAGGGCTGCGGCGGCCGCCGCGATGGCGCACACGATGAATGCCTGGGAGAAGCCGGCTCCGAGTGACTGCAGGGCGAGTTCGTGCGCGGCGGAGCCGGGAGCTCCCGGCGGCAGGCTGTTGAGTGCGATCGGGCCGCCGGCCTGGAAGATCGCGGTGGCGGGCCCGGCCTGCTCGGCGGGGAGGGTGGCGCTCTGCAGCGAGGCGCCGAGGCTGGCGCCCGCGGTGCTCAGGGCCACGGCGCCGGCCAGCACCGGGCCGAGGGCGAAGCCGAGGTCGCGAAGCAGGTTGGTGGTGGCGCTGGCCATGCCGGCCAGGTGCAGCGGGACGGTGTTCAGGGCGATCGCGGTCATCGGGCTGAGCGTGAGGGCGAAGCCGACGCCGAGCAGCAGGGCCGGGGTGATGAAGGGGGTCATGGACATGTCGGTGACGTCCAGGCCCGAGGCCATCAGGGCACCGACGGCCATCAGCAGGAAGCCTGCCGTCAGCATCCAGCGGCCCGCGACGCGGGTGAGCAGGCGGGAGATCAGCGGCACCAGCACGAACGTGGGGCCTTGCAGCAGGATGAACAGCAGACCGATGTTCATCGGGTTCTGGTGCTGGACCGGACCGAGCCACATGCTCAGCGAGAAGAGGCTGCCGAGGAAGGCGAACATGCCGACGACGGCGACGATCGAGGAAATGGTGAAGCCGCGGTTGCGGAACAGCCGCAGATCCAGCAGCGGCGATTCAACGCGCGTCTCAATGAGGACGAACGCGAGCAGCAGGGCGATTCCGGCGACGAACGAGAAGATGACGTGAGGGGCGCCCCAGCCGTCTTCGGGGCCCTTGACCAGGCCGAAGAGGACGAGGATCAGGCCGAGGGCAAAGGTGATCTGGCCCCACCAGTCCGGCTTGCGGCCCTGGGCCGCCTTGTGTTCTGCCGCGACCAGGAGCGCCAGGATCACGGTCAGGACGCTGAGGACGGCAACCGTGCCGTAGGCGCCCCGCCAGGAGCCGAGGCTGGCCAAGGTGCCGCCGAGCAGCGGTGACAGCGCCGCACCGACGGACAGGAAACCCGCCCACATGGCAATTCCCTTGGCCCTCGCCCGCGCATCGTGAGTGACGGCGGCGACGAGGGCGAGGGACGCGGGGAAGATGGCTCCCGCGCCGAGGCCGTTCAGGGCCGAACCGATCCACATCGCCTCAACGGTCGGAGCCAGGGTGCAGACCAGTGAGCCGATCGCCATGAGCAAGGAGCCGGCCATAACAAGCTTCTTGTGGCCAAGTTTGTCGCCCAGCAGGCCGAAGGTCAGCTCGAACACCACCACCGGGATCATGAACGCTGCCGCGATCAAGGTCAACTGGGACCCTACGGCGTTGAACGTCGTCTGGAACTCACCGTTGAGGGATCCGGGCAGCGCGTTGGCGATCTGCGCGACCATCACTGCGACGGCGGCGGTCGCCAGGGTGCCCTTCACCCGCAGTCGCGGAAGCGCCAGCTGGGCGGCGTCGGTTGCAGCGTCTGTTGCAGCGCCGGAAGGGGGCGCCTGCTGCGGGGGGTAGGTCTGGGGTGAAACGGTCCCGGGATCAGTGCTCATGAAAAACTCCTTTGTTTGATGCGAGCTATCGGGTGGAACAGGGTGAAGATCGAGGCGTCCGTCGGCGGTCAGTGGTCGGGGAGGCGGTGCCGGGTCATGATGGCGGAGGGTTGCGGTGCCGCCGGTATCAATGCCCCCTGAAGCAAGGCACGTTGTCCTCTTTTCGCGTCGTCGCGATGCACCCGGATGTGATGTCGGTAACAACATAGGCATTGACTATACAAAGTGTCAAGTGAAATTACATGGTGAGTCTTGCATTACTCTGGGGGAGTGGCAAGCATTCGAGAAGCTCAGAAGCAGATGACCCGCCGGCTCTTGCTCGAGAAGGGGCTGGAGCTTTTTGAGGAGAAGGGGTATGCCGCCACCACGGTGGATGACATCGCCGCTGCCGTAGGCACCACCAGGGCCACCTTTTACTCGCATTTTCCGTCCAAGGGCCAGCTCATGCGGTCGCTGGTCGAGCGCTCCAACGAGATGCTGACCGAGGCGGATGTCCCGCCGCTGCATTCGGTGGTGGAATCCGGGGACCGTGAGCTGATCCGGACCTGGCTCGCGCGGAAATTCGAGCAGTGGGCCGAGATCCGCCCTTACGTGGTGGCGGCGCATCAGGCGGCGGCCAGTGAACCGGACATCCAGACGGCCCTCGATCAGTGGTTCGACTCGGCGATCGATGACATGCAGGCGGGCCTTGACCGGGCCGGGCGGTTTGACCCCATCAGCCGCCGTGTGCGGTGCGCGCTGGCCTTCGGGGAACTGGAGTTCTTTTCCCGGCGCTGGATGCGGCTCGGCTGGACGGTAGACCGCGATACTTCGCTGGATCTGATGGTCGAGAACTGGTGCTTCCTGCTGGCTGAGTGAGCAGGAAGCACCAGATGACCGGTAGGGTCAGTTCGCCCGGCTCCTCCGCTGCCTTGCCCGTGGTGAACGGCAGCACCAGCCTGGACTGGTGGGCGGCGTCGCGGTAGATCTTATGGGTCACAGGCCGGCCCACCGGCAGGTGGAAGGCATCCGGCGGCAGCAGCGAATTGTGCTCGTCGGCCAGGGGCTCGCCGTTCGAGAGCTCCACCGTCAGCTTGTGACCGGGCTTGAACGTGTTCGCGAACGGGTAGAGGCGCAGCACATACTCCTCGACCGTTCCCGGTTCCACGGGAACGGAGCGGGTGTGCGGGTGGTGCGGGTTGCCCTCGGTGGTCCGCTCGTCGAGCTCGCGGTGCGAGGCCTTGAGGTAGCCGCTGGTGATGAGCTGGCGCTTGCCGTTGGGGGCGTAGTCCCACAGGCGCAGGATGAAGTTGGTGTCCGGCTGGTCGATCTCCGCGAAGATGTGCGCGGCACCGGTGCCGATCAGCTCCGTGTCCGCCTCGAACGGCTCCGTGCTCCAGCTCAGGATCTCCACCTTGTCCGTCACCGTCAGCGGCGCCTGGTAGAACCCGTCCGGGGCGGCGTACTCCGCACCCATCAGCTCCGGCTCCCTGGACAGCTTGTGCCGCGGGCGCAAATACAGGGACTTGTATTCGATGTCCTTCGGCGGCCACTGGTCCGCGGTCACCACCTCGCGGGAGCCCTCCACGAAGACACTCACGGCGGGCTCGTCCATGACGCCGTTGTCGATGCCCTTGATCCAGTAGTCGTACCACCGGAACATCTTGTCGTGTTCCTCGATGAACGGGCGCGACTGCATCGGCGGGTAGGGGCCGATGTCGAGCTTCTTCGGGCCCTTCAGCTCGTTGAAAAGCTCGATGGTGCCGTCCAGGGTCCAGCCGCGGCCCTGGTCCAGCTGCAGCCACACCGGGATGTCGATGTTCGGGGCAAGCGTGATGGGGTTGCGCTCCTCGTACCAGTCCCCGTCCAGCTCGTTCATGACGATGTCGAACCAGGCTTCGTGGTTCTTCGGGTAGTTCAGGACGTGCACCAGGTTCGGCCACGCGGCGACGTCCGGGTCCTGCAGGCGCTTCGGCGACGAGCTTCTTCAGCTCCTCGGGGGAGTACTTCTCGATCATGCGGGACTTGACGTTGTCGGTGAACGCCCAGCCGGAATCGCCGCCGCGGCCCTCGCGGGCGGCACGGGGCATGAACCACATGATGCCACCGTGGTAGGTGGTCTCGTAGAAGTCGTAGTGGCCGCCGGAGACGAAGATCGCCTTGAGGTGCGGCGGGCGCTCGGCGGCGGCGAGCACCTGCATGGAGCCGAAATAGGAGATACCCACCATGCCGACGTTGCCGTCGCACCACGGCTGCTCCGCGACCCACTCGATGAAGTCGTACGCGTCCTGGCCCAGCGAGACGCCGCCGGCGTTGTAGTTGCCGATGTGTTCACCGCCGGAGTGGCCGGAGCCGCGCAGGTCACCGATGACGTGGACGTAGTCCTCCTTGACGATGCGGGCAATGTCGCCAGCCTCGATGCAGCCGTCCCACATCGGGCTGGGGCGCCGCTGCGGCGGCGTGGTGAGAGCCAGCGCCTGCAGTTCCTTGCCGTACGGGCTCAGTGCAACCAGCGCCGGACGAGGCTTGTCATCGGTACCCTGGTATGCGTCCGCGGCGAGCTCGACGCCGTCGCGCATCGGGACCCGGAGGTCTTTGCGAACGGCAATCTTCCCCCCGCCGGCATTCAGTAACTGGAAGTCATCCATGAGTGCTTATCTCCTCATCTTCGGTCAAATGGTCCAACGTCGTGCGGTAGCCGTGGAGCGTCGTGAAGAACGGGGACGGCTCCAGGGTGGGGTCCCCGGTGTAGCCAAGGTCCTCGGCTACGCGGGCGAACGGGGAGTACACGGAGTCCGTCTCCTGCAGGCCGTCGCGCAGGTAGCGGCGGGCGGCGTCGTCGATCCTGGCCTCGAGATCCAGACTCCCCTGCAGGGCATGCCGGGCCGCCTCACGGTCCAGCTCGACGCCGTACGGCACGCCGTCCGCACCCCGGTACGGGTGGCCCAGATACAGGTGCTCCGGGCGGACCTCGTCGCGCAAGTACTGCAGGCTCGAGCGGTAGGCGGCCGGATCCTCGTAGCCGGGGAAGCCGTTCGCGGCCCCGTGAATCTGCACGGCGTCGCCGACGAAGACCGACTGCTGGCCGTCCACGACGTAGGCCACGGACCCGGCCGTGTGCCCCGGAATGTGGTGCACGGAGACGGACACGTCCCCGCCCAGGGAGAGCGTCTCGCCGCCCTTCACCAGCAGGGTCGGCTCCATCTCACCGGAGATGACATGGTTCGCCGCCTTCAGCTGCTCCTCAACGGCATTCGGATTGTCGATGTACTGCTGGCGTACGTCCACGTACTGGTCAACATGCGCGCGCCGGGAGCGCAGCAGGTGCGCGTCGGCCTCATGGATCACGACTTTGGCGCGCCGGCCAGTGAGCTCCCACAGGGCGTACGCGCCGCCGATGTGGTCGATGTGTCCGTGGGTCAGCAGGATCCAGCGCACGTCCTCGATCCGGCGGCCGATCTTCTCGAGCGCGGGGACCATGCCCTCGGCGGGCGAGGAAGCGATCCCGGTGTCGACGATGGCCGGCTCGGGAGCGTCGATAAAGAAGCTGTAGAGGCCGAACCGGCCCCAGGGCGACACCAGCGGATGGACAGCGACTGGCTTCGTCATTGCCCTGCCCTCGCGTTCAGGAAGTCACCCGTCTCCTGGAAGGCCCGGTAGTATTCCGGGAGCCAGGAGAAGTGCTGGACGAATCCGTGACCGGCGCCGGCATAGCGGCTGACCGTTGTGTCCACGCCGGCCTCCAACAGGTGCCGGCCGTAGAGTTCGCCCTCGTCCCGCAGGGGGTCGTACTCGGCGGTGATGACCAGGGCCGGCGGCAGTCCGGCGAGGTCCTCGCGCTTGATCGGGGAGACGAGAGGATCCGCCGGATCCGCCCCGCTCTCAAGATAAAACGAGTTGAACGGCAAAAGGCCCGCCGTCTCCAGTCCGTACCCCTCGGCGTTTTCCCGCAGCGAGGCGTAACGGTCGACGTCGAAGTCCAAGTCCAGGGACGGGTAGAACAGCACCTGGTGGGTGATCCGGTTGAACCCGTCGTCGTGGGCTTTCGCGGCGACGGCGGCGACGAAGTTGCCGCCTGAACTGTCGCCGGCGATAGCGAGGTTCGTCCCGTCCCACTTCAGGCTTCCGCCCTTCCCGGCCGCCCAGCGGACCACGCCGTAGCAGTCCTCAAGCCCTGCCGGGAACGCTGCCTCGGGGGCCAGCCGGTAGCCCACCGAGATGACCTTGTGGCCGGTTTCCCTGGCCAGGGCCCGCGCCACGTGGTCATGGGTGTCCAGGCTGCCCAGGAAGAACGCACCGCCGTGGAAGTACACCAGGAGGCCGTAGGCGTCAGCCTCCACCGGCGTATAGATCCGCACCGGCACCTCGCCCGACGGCGTCACAGCCGTGGCGTCCTCGACTGCGTGCAGCGGCAGCCGGTCCTCCAGCGGCGGGACCTGGGCGGCCTCGCCGGCGCGCATGGCTCCAGGGTTCAAGGGAGAACCATCGGGTGCCGGCAAGGTTGCCAGAATTTTAGCGATTTCGGGATGGATGGTCATGGCGTTCAGGCCTTCGCCTCTGCTGGTGCGTTTACGCTGGTGGGCTTCTGGGAGGTGGGCTTCTGCCCGGGGAAGACGTCGTTGACCTCGTCCTCGGTCCACCCCTGACGCGAGATGCGCTGCAGTTCGTCCGTCACCGGCTTGCGGGTCGCCTGGAAGAGGGCCAGCGCCTCCTTGACGGAATCGGCCTGCGCGAGGGCGTCGGCGAGCGCGCCGGCATCCTCGATGGCCGAGTTCGCGCCCTGGCCCTGGTGGTGCAGCATCGAGTGGGCCGCATCGCCCATGAGCACCACGGAGTCCGAGTGCCACGTGTCAACCGGGTCGATGTCGTAGACTGCGCGGATATTGACTGCATCCATGTCGAGGTCGCGGGCGATGTTCACGATCCGCTCGTCGAAACCTTCCACAGTTTTCAGGAGTTCTTCCTTCGTGATCGTGGGCGCCCAGGTGCCGTCCGGGTTCAGGGCAGTGATGTCGAAGGACATCTGGTTGCGGTGGCGCAGCGGCAGAAGGTAGACCTTGGTGCCCCTGCCCATGTACATCCGCAGGTTGTCGTCGGTCACCATCCCGTGGGCGTCGTCGGCGGAGATCACCACCCGGTAGGCGTGCTCGCCGGAGAACACCGGGCCCTTGTCGCTGAACAGCTGCTCGCGCACCGCGGACTTGATGCCGTCGGCACCGACCACCAGGTCGGCCTCCACGGTCTCCCCGTTGGCAAAGGTCAGGACGGAGCGGCCGCCCTTGTCCTCGATGGTCTCCAGCCTGTGGCCAAGCTGCACCATGCCCTCGGGAAGCACGCCGAGAAGAGCTTCGATGAAGTCGCGGCGGTGAATGAGGTACGTCTGCTTCTCTCGGCCGAACTCCGGCCAGGTGTCCTTCATGATCGGCTCACCGGTGGCCGTGAGGATCTCGAAGTAGTCGCTCGGCGAGCTCACCTGCGCGATCGCGTCAAAGATTCCCCACTGGCGGAACCGGGCCATGGTGGCAGGACGCAGGCCAATGCCGGCGCCGACCTCTCCCATCTGGGGAGCCTGCTCGTAGACCTTGACGTCTGCACCGAGCAGGCTCAGGGCCTTGGCCGCCGCAGCGCCGCCGTAGCCTGCGCCGACGATGGCGATCTTGAGGTTCTTGATGTCTTCAGCCTTCATGGTTTCATCTCTTTCTTGGCTCTTTCTTGGCCCGGGCCATGTCAGGTGGAACGGGTAAGTTGTGGTGGTCTGTCGGGGGTCAGGCGTCAAGTGACAGGAAGTCGGCCGGGTTGTCCTCGAGCAGGAGTTTGAGGGTGGCGTCGTCGATGCCGGCCGCGCGCATGTCGGGGATCATGTCCTCGAAGATGTAGTTGATGGTGTGGCCCTTCACGCCCGGCCAGCCCAGCGGACTGCAGTTTGCGTCGGCCGAGACGAGGAGCTTGTCCGCATAACCCTTGTTCACGAGGTTGACGAAGTGCTCCATGCGTTCGGCGCGCTTGCGGCCCCAAAACGGCGGATCCGGCAGCTCGAGGTCGTAGCCGAAGGTGTCGAAGCCGATCCGGCCGCCCTGCTCGTAGATCCAATCGTGCGGGGTGATCGGAGCGTTCAAGCCGTCGTCGGCGTGGCCGAAGAGCACGCGGTCCAGCGGGAGGCCCTCTTCGTTGAAGATGGTCACCGCCGGCTCGGGGTCGATGGCCAGGTGGGTCAGGATCGGCGCGCCGGTGACGACGGCGGCGCGGGCCGCGGCCCGGTAGATGCGCTTGTCCAGGTCCGTCATGCGTCCGCCGCGGCTCACGCCGACCTTGATGACGCCGGCCTTGGCGCCCGTGTTGCCGATGCCGACGGTGATCTCGTGGATGAACACCTTCGCGAGGTAGTCCACGGTGGCGCGGGAGAAGTGCGGCAGGGCGGTGTCGCCGCCGACGAAGCCGGTGCAGGCCACGATGTGCACGCCCGTCTTCCGGGACAGGGACTTGTAGTAGTCGACGTCGCGGCCGTTGCAGATGCCAGTGGCGTCCACGAAGGTACCGCCGCCGTATTCGCGGAATTTCCGCAGCTTAGGCACGGTTTCCTCGTAGGCCTGCTCCGGCGACTTCCACCACTTGGAGTCCAGTTCGGACCCGGGCATGCCGTAGCCGATGTGTTCGTGGACCGCCACGATTTCCAGTTCTTCGGCCGGGATGGTTCCCAGCACGGTGTTGACCTTGGTCATTCGTTCACTCACCTCAGGGGTCGAAAGCTTGTTGTGTGTGGGCCGACGCGTGCTTAGCGCACGGTCAGCAGGTTGCGCGGGTTGTCCACGAGGATGCGTTGGGCGTCTTCCTCGCTTAGGCCGTGGGCCTTGAGGAAGGGAACGAACGTGGTCAGGACGTGGCTGTAGGGCAGGTTGTACTCCGGCAGCCCCTTGGCCACGCCGATCGAGTTGCCTGAAAGGATGATCTTGTCGGCATGGCCGGCCTTGACGAGCTCGAGCACCAGTTCGGCGCGATCGTGGTCGGTGAGGTAGTCCGCGTGGTCGTTCAGGCCCACGTGGTCGATGCCGACGAAGGCTCCGCGGCCAGCCACCTCGATGGCGGAGCCGGCGGCGTCCTTGCGGTCCAGGTCGCCGACGAGCACCCGGTCGGCCCCGATCTGCTCGTCCAGCACGATATCCAGATCGTGCAGGGCATCGGCGCCGAAGCGGATGGAGACCGGGACGCCGGTGCTCTTGGCGGCGCGGGCGGAGCCGCGGAACAGGCTTTCCTCGGTCGGGGTCATGCCGGCGCGGTCGGCCATGGTGGCGACGATGCCAGCGGCGGCGCGGCGCTCGACCCGGGGAACCACCATCCCCTCAGTGACCTCCTTGCCGAAGAGATCGCCGAACTTTTCGGCCGGCCAGGGGGTGGGCGGGTTGGTCTGCGGGGTCAGGAAGTATCCGCCGAGTTCCTCCTCCGGGCCCAGGCCCGTGGAGGCGACGATGTGGACGCCCGTGGAGCGGGACAGTGCCTCGTAAAGCTTCAGGTCGCGGCCGTGGAACATGCCGGTGCTGTCGACGATCGTCTGCCCGCCGTGCTCGCGGAAGTCATTGAGCTTCGCGGCCAGTGCTTCGAAGATCTCCGCCCGGTCCATGGTGATGTCCGGGGCGTACTGCGCACCCGGGAGCACCGACAGCAGGGCCTCGTGGACCGCGACCACACCCAATTCATGAGCGGGGACGGGGCCAAGGACCGTATGGACGGTGGCTCGCTCGACGGTGTCAGCGAACGCGTCGCCGGTGTCGACGGGGGTGGGGTGAATCACTTGCTTCTCCCTTGAAGTTCGGGTGCTGAATGCAGGGGTACCGCCGGGCCTGGCCGAACCATCGCTCCGATGCGGTGTATCCAGCGTCACATCTTTCTTTACAGAATGTCAAGTAAGTAAACGTGACGTATACCCGGAGATTTTCGATGCGTTTATGAAACCAACGGTTCGTAAACTCTCTTGACATCATGTAAAGCTTGGCATCAAGATGTGTGGAGCGCCACATCTACCTCCATCACCCATCCGCAAGGAGAACACCGTGACTGCACCCACCGAATCCGGCATCGACATCTGGGACGACGACGTCCTGGTCGACCCCTACCCCACGTACGCCGCGCTGCGCGAGCAGGCCGGCGTCGTCCACCTGCCCAAGAACGACCTCTACGTTCTGACGCGCTACGACATCATCCGCGACGTACTCGGCGATCCGGCGACGTTCTCGTCCACCACCCTTGGGTTCAACCCGATGGTCAACGAGGCGCTGCAAGGCACTTCGCTTGCCTCAGACCCGCCGCTGCACACCCAGCTGCGCGCGACGCTCTCCGAGAACCTCACGCCCCGCGCACTGCGCGGCCTGAAGGTCACCATCGACGAGAAAGCGGACAAGCTCGTCGCCGACCTCGTCGCCGGCGGAAGCTTTGAAGCCATCGACTCCCTGGCGCGTGCTTTCCCGCTCGAGATCGTCGCCGACCTCATCGGCTTCAGCGGACACGTCAAGGACAACATGATGCGCTGGGGGCAGGCCGCGATGCAGGTCATCGGGCCGATGAACCAGCGCACCCAGGAGAGCTTCCCGATCGCCGGCGAGCTTTACGGCTGGTGCTCGTCAGTTACCGCCGGCGACCTCGCCCCCGGCTCGATCGGCCGCGGGATCTTCGACGCCGAGACGCGCGGCGACATCCCCGAAGGCTCCGCCGGGCACATCATCCACCAGTACCTCGGGGCAGGCATCGATACAACGATCGCCTCGATCGGGAACATCATCGCCCTGTTCGGCCGCCACCCGGAACAGCTTGAGCTCGTCCGCGAGAACCTGGATCTGGTACCTGCAGCCTTCGCGGAAGTGCTGCGCTATTGGGCCCCCGTACACATCTGGGGCCGCACGGCCACCCGCGAGGTGGAGATCGATGGAGTCACCGTTCCCGCGGGCGCTCAACTGGGCATCCTCTTCGGCGCCGGCAACCGGGACCCGCGGCACTACGAAAACCCCGACACCTTCGATATCCGGCGCAACCCGGTGGACCACCTCTCCTTCGGCTACGGACCGCATGGCTGCGCCGGCCAAGGCCTGGCCAAGCTCGAGGCCCACGCGATCATTGACGCGCTTGCCCGTCAGGTGAAGTCACTGTCAATCGCGGACGAGGTCCGGGTGCCGAGCAACATCACGCGGAGTTTCGAGAAGCTCCAGGTCGTCAAGGTGGTGGCATCATGAGGATCGAACTCGACCGGCCGCGCTGCGAGGGACACGGCCTCTGCGAGGAAGCCGCGCCCCGGCTGATGCACCTCGACGACGACGGCCAGCTGGTCATCGATGCCCCGGAGGTGGACGGGGCCGACCTGGACGCCGCGAAGGCGGCCGTAAGGGTTTGCCCGGTCGCCGCGCTCCGGCTGGAGGCGGCATGACGGTGCGCCGGATTGTCGTCGCCGGCGACGGCCTCGCCGGGCTTGCGGCGGCGAGCCACTGCGCTCTGCCGGCTTCGACGGCGAGCTGACGCCGGTCCTGCCGCCCTGGGACCGGCGTCGCCCGCCCGAGTCTGACGCCGCACAACACCGTTAGGATTGATCCATGTCGACGTTGCGAGAAGCCCAGAAAAAGCTCACCCGCGACGTGATCGTGGAGCGGGCTCTCGAACTTTTCACCGGGAAGGGTTACGCCGCTACCACCATCGATGAGATCGCCGCGGCGGCCGGCACTACCCGGGTCACTTTCTACGCGCACTACCCTTCACGCAGCGATCTGATGAGGGACTTCATGGTGCGCGTCAACGCGGTGCTGGACCGTGCGGACGGCCCGGGGAGCGGCTCCACCGCGGCCGACCTCGTCGACGTGGTGCGCGCAGGCGAGCTGCCGGGCATCCTGGCCTGGCTGGAGTCGCGGGCGGCGCTCTGGCCGGTCTTCCGCCCCTACCTCGACGTGCTCGAGGAGGCCGCCGCCGTCGATCGCGACGTGCGCGCCTTGGTCGAGGGATGGCATGAGGAGGTCATCTCCGACCTCGTCCGCGGAATGAAGCTTGCAAGGCGCTTCTCGGAGGAGACGCACCACATTCGCGGCACTCTGGCCTTCACCTCACTCGACTACGTCGCCACGCTCTGGACACGACGCAAGTTTGAACCAAACCGCGAACACGCGCTCGAGGTGCTCGCCGATAACTGGTACCACCTGCTCTGCGACGAAGGCTGAACCTGCCGTGGCTTAACGTGGAAGCCTATGCTTATGCAATGGAAAGTGTTGGCGTAGAACAAAACTCGGCGAAGGCCCTGGACCAGAAGTCCCTGGCCGTCTCGATGATCGACATTTCCTCCGATATCCGGCGGAAATCGCATAATGAGACCGGCGTCCGGCCGCTGTCGAACGGCGTGCTGGAGATCCTCCGCGTCATCGAAAGCCACCCCGGCATCACCGTGGCGGAAGTCGCCTCCCGCCTCGGCCGGCAGTTCAGCAACGTCAGCGTCCAGTTACGTGAGCTGGTTGCCGCCGGCCTCGTCACCAGGGTCCGCGACGCCGCGGACAAGCGGTATGTCGCCCTCCATCCCACGGCCGAATCCCAACGCATCAAGGCGATCCTTGAAGGCGCCTGGGCAGAAGCACTGGCCTCGGCGAGTGCCCGGCTGCTGCCCGAAGAACGCGAGCAGATCGCCGCCAGCCTGCCTGCCCTGCAGCGTCTCGCCTCGATCCTTTCCGAGCCCGAGTAACCGGAATCACTCCCGATTGCCGCCCTGAGCATTCGCGATTAGTAGTTATACTTTTATAAGTATTACTACTTTGAAGGGTGGATATTGGCGTGTCAACACAGTTAGCAGATGCGGGCGTACAGCAGGGGAGCAGGCCCGGGAACGGCTGGCGGGCGCTGGTGTTCCTGGCCCTCGCGCAGTTCATGGTGGTCCTGGACGGCACGATCGTGAACCTGGCACTTCCTCGCCTCCAGATCGAGATGGGCATCAGTGACTCGACGCGCTCGTGGGTGGTCACGGCCTATGCGCTGGTCTTCGGCGCCTTCCTGCTGCTCGGCGGTCGCATAGCGGACTTCTGGGGCCGCAAGCGGACCTTCATTGTGGCCGCGGCCGGCTTCGCCGTCGCGTCCCTGCTCGGCGGCATCGCGCAGCAGCCCTGGGAACTGATCGGCGCCCGAGCGCTGCAGGGAGTGTTCGCGGCGCTGCTGGCCCCCGCGGCGCTGGCCTTGCTGACGGTCGCTTTCCCGGGCGGAAAGGACCGCGGCACGGCGTTCGCGATCTTCGGCTCCATCACCGGTGTCGGTGCCGCCGTCGGCGTCCTGCTGGGCGGGTTCCTCACGGAACACGTGACCTGGCGCTGGTGCTTCTTCGTGAACGTGCCGATCGCCATCATCGCCCTCGTCGGCGTATGGTCGCTCGTCAGTGAAAGCAAGGCCCAGGGGGCCACGAAGTACGACTGGCCCGGCGTTATCGTGGCCGCCCTGGGCCTCGGCTCCCTCGTCTACGGCTTCACCAACGCGGAGCACGGCTGGGACGCCCCCGAAGCCTGGGGCTTCATTGCTGCCGGCGTCGCGCTGATGGCGCTGTTCGTCGTCGTCGAACGGAAGGTCAAGCACCCGCTGCTGCCGCTGCGCGTGGCCACCGAGCGCAACCGCGGCGCCGCTTTCCTGGCCTCGTTCCTTTCCGGCGCGGTCCTGATCGGCGGCATCCTGTTCATCAACTTCTACATCCAGATCGTGCTCGGCTTCGCACCGTTCCTCGCCGGGCTTGCTTCCCTGCCGATGACGGTCGCGGTGCTCATCACGGCAGGGCTCGTCGCGAAGAACCTGCCGAAACTGGGTGCAAAGATCCCGACGGCCGTGGGCCCGGTGTTCATGGCGGCTGCGATGCTGTGGCTCACGCAGGTCAGCGCCGAGGGCAGCTACCTCGTCAACATGCTGCCCGCGCTGCTTCTCATGGGTGCCGGGCTGGGCATGGTCTTCGTGCCGATGCAGAACCTCGCCCTGTTCGGCGTGGGCAAGGATGATTCCGGTGTCGCCAGCGCCCTGGTCAACGCCTCGCAGCAGATCGGCGGTTCCCTGGGCATCGCCCTGTTCAGCACCATCGCTGCCGCGGCGACGGCCGGCGGCGTCTCGCTGGCGGCCCTCTCCACGGGCTACTCCATGGTCTTCCTGTGGGCCGCGGGCGTTGCCATCCTGATCGTCCCGATTGCCCTGTTTCTCATCAACATCGACCGCAGGAAGTTCACCGGCACCGAGGGCGACGCGCCCGTCGTCCATCTGGGCTGACCGTTCGCCGTCGCTGCGGCGGCGTGGTGGGAGGCTGCCTTTGCCCTGGGCTCTGGCCGCAGCCCGGGGGCGGCTCCGGTCCGGGGGCACTTTGGCGCGGACACGCCGTCAACCAGGGCGCCGGCGTCGGACATTGCCCTCAAAGTGCCCCCGGACGGAGGCAACCAAGCACGAAAGCGGGAGGCCCCCTCGCCTGAGGAGGCCTCCCGCTTTAACGACCGTTTAGCTAGCGCTCAGATCCACTTCGGGTGCGGCCGGTACCGTGCCGCTGAGGCGCAGCACCGGGCCCGGTGGCGGTGACGCCGCCGTTGCCGCGGCCGGCGGCCCATTCGACGACGGCGGCCAAGCGGTCCGGAGACCACGGTGGGGGACGCCGACGTCGTGTCCCCGAACGTGAGATCGCGGTCCGTTACCTTGACCACGAGGCCCTCGTCGGTGCCGCGGGTCTTCCAGGCGCCGGTGATGTCCTTCAGGAGCCGCTCCAGCACCGGGACCGGGATGTCCTGGAAGTTGGCGCCGTTGGCCAGGTCCACGGCGTGCATCCAGACTTCCCGGCTGCGCATCCAGACCGTTTCCGTGGCGGGCACTTCGCGGCCCTGGATGGTCCGGACTTTGTGGTGCCAGGCGTCCTCGGGCAGGTCCCGCCATTCGACGTTCAGGTGCACGGCGGAGTGGTCGAAGAGGTGCCGCAGCGCGATCGGGCTCAGCGTGGCGCCGAAGTCGATCTCGTGGTCCCGGACCGCGGTGGAGGCATACATCGGGGTCTCCACCCCGGTGGCCGCCCACTCGATGAGCCGGGCGATGGCCCGGGCGTTGTAGCCGATGTGCGCGGTGATGTGGCGGCGGGTCCAGCCCGGCAGCAGCGAATCGCCGTCGAGCTCCGCGTCGGAGAGCTCGTTGAGCTTGCGGGCGAAGAACGCCGTGCCCGCGGCGCGCCTGCAGCAGGGCCGCGAGCAGCTCCGGGTCCGTCGTCTGGTCGTGGCGGGCAACCATCAGGCTTCCTTGATGACGCGGTTCTTCAGCTGTCCCAGGCCCTCGATGGTGGTGACCAGGAGCTGGCCTTCCTGCAGGTAGCGCTTCGGGTCCTGGGCGTGGCCCACCCCGCCGGGGGTGCCGGTGGCGATCACGTCGCCGGGGTTCAGCGTGATGATGGTGGAGATGTAGGAGACCAGGTACTCGGGGGTGAAGACGAGGTCACCGGTCGGGGTCTGCTGCTGGATCTCGCCGTCGACCGCGGAGGTCATCAGCGGCCCGGCGGTGAATTCGTCCTTGGTGACCAGGGCCGGGCCGAACGGGGTGGACTTTTCCCAGGTCTTGCCCTGCAGCCACTGGATGGTGCGGAACTGGTAGTCGCGCATGGACACGTCGTTCAGCACGGCGTAGCCGGCGATGTGGTCCGCGGCGTCGGCTTCGCTGATCCGGCGGCCCTTCTTGCCGATCACGACGGCGAGTTCGGCTTCCCAGTCGACGGCGTCGGATTCCTGCGGCAGGGCCAGGTCATCGTTCGGGCCGATCAGGGATTCCTGGTACTTGGCGAACAGGGTGGGGAACTCGGGGACTTCCCGGCCCATTTCCTTGATGTGGTTGCGGTAGTTGTGGCCCACGCAGATGATCTTGCCGGGGGAGGGGACGACGGCGGCCAGGTCCGCGCCCTCGAGCGGGTGCGTGGCGCCGTTGGCTGCCTTCGCCGTCGCTTCCCAGTCCGCGGAGCGGAGCAGTTCTCCGACGTCGGCGAAGCCGTCGATCTCGGTCAGGGTGTCGCCGTCCTGGCGCACAGCCTTCGTCGTGCCGTTCCCGGTGCGGAGGGTGAGGAGTCTCATGCGTTCTTGCGTCCTTCGATGTAGGTGCGGTTGAAGTTCAGTCGTTCGAAAATGGGGGCGTCGCTGAAGCGGAACAGGTCAAACTCCGTTTGAGAGTCAGCCTCCGCCTGCAGGGACCACTGCGGCCCAGGACGGGACGACGAAGAGGTCGCCCTTCGCCAGGGTCCTGGTCTCGCCGTTGAGGACCACGGAGCCGGAGCCTTCGAAGACCTGCCAGACGCTGGAGCCGACCTCGCGGACGGTTTCGGTGGACGGCGCCGGCGCGCAGGCGGTGGAATTCGGCCCGGATGGTCGGCATGACGTCCCCGCCGGTGGTGGGGTTGGTGTAGCGGACGGCGGCGTGGCCCTGGGACACGGTGGCCGGGTGGCCCTCGTCCTCGAGCAGCAGCTGCTCGGTCAGGGCGCGGTCCGTGTATTCCCAGCGGTAGGCCGCGATCGGGGAGCTCGTGGTGTCATCCAGGCCCGAGAGCGGGCGCAGGCCCGGGTGGGCCCAGAGCCGTTCGGAGCGGGAGATGTCCGGGGTGGCCTCGTCGGTGACGCGCTCGGTGCCGAACTCGAAGAAGCCGGCGTCGGCGTAGTGCACGAACGGGATGTCCAGGCCGTCGATCCAGGCCATCGGCTCATCGGTGTCGTTGTGGTGGCCGTGGAAGTTCCAGCCCGGGGTCAGCAGGAAGTCGCCGCGCGACATCCGCACCGGGTCCCCGTTCACGACCGTCCAGACGCCTTCGCCCTCGACGACGAAGCGGAACGCGTTCTGCGAGTGCCGGTGTTCCGGCGCGGTCTCGCGGGCACCCAGGTACTGGATGGCCGCCCACAGCGTGGGGGTGGCATACGGCGTCCCGGCCAGGCCCGGGTTCGCCAGGGCGATCGCCCGGCGTTCCCCGCCGCGGCCCACCGGGACCAGGTCGCCGGCGCGGGCGGCCAGCGGGTACAGATCGCTCCACCGCCAGACGTGGGGCACCGCCTTCGGGGTCGGGACCATCGGCATCAGGTCCGCGATCTCGGTCCAGAGCGGGATCAGGTTCTCCCGGTCAAAATCCCGGTACAGCTCCTTGAGCTGGGCAGCCTCTTCAGGCGTCGGCTCCGGAGCAGTGTGCCCCGCGGCCACTGATTCATGAGTCGTGTTCTCGGCGCTGATGGACACGTGGGCCTCCTCGGTAGGTCAGAACAGTTTCTTGGCGTAGTTCGACTCTACGGATGCCGGTGTGTGACCCCCAACATATTCTGCTAGTCAGAATTGGCCGACTGTTCCTGCCGGGACCCCAGCTGGGTGTTCAGTCCGGCTCGGCCGGGTTTGCCGCGATATCGATCTCCAGTTGCCGGCACGTTTCCCGCAGGGCGGGGACGAGTCCGGCGTCGAACACTCGGCGGAAGCGGGTCGCGGGAGTGGCGACGGTGAGCGCGCCGACGACGTGCCCGTGCCGGTTGTGCAGGGCCATTCCGAGGGCGCTCACACCCTCCTCCGTGCCCTCGAAATTGGCCGCGAAGCCGTTGCTGCGGATGGACTCAAGCTCGCGCAGGAACGCCGGGTACTCCGCGGCCGGAATGGTGTCCCCGCCAATCTCGGCATTATTGCTGCGGAAGAGCTGGTCGATCATGTGCGGCTCCAGTTCGGCGAGCATGGCCTTGCCGCCGGAAGTCTTGTTGGCGGGCATCACCGTCCCCTGCCGGTCACCAACCCGCAACACGTTGTTCCCTTCCACCGTGGCCAGGAAGCGCACTTTGGTGCCCACCCGCACCATGAGGTTGACAGTCTCGTTGAGTTGCGCGGAAAGCAGCTCCATGTGCGGCTGGGCGAGCGAGCGGAGCTGCCTGGTCCAGCTCAGACCCGCCGGCCCGACCCCCATGGCCGGCCCGGGCACATAGCGGCGGGTTTCGTCCTGCACGGCGAACCCCCGGTAGACCAGCATCGCCAAAAGGCGGTGGGCCGTGGACGGGGCCACCCCCAGCTCCTCGGCAGCGTCCTTGAGCCGGAGCGCGCCCCCGTCGCGGAGCAGCTGGAGGAGCTGCAGCGCGTTGTCGACTGCCTCGATGGAATAGGTCGGCCGCTTCTGAACGGGCTTGCGGGCGGACTTGGCTGATGGGTTGTTCTGCACATCAGAATTGTATTGTGGTTCATCCGCGACGGCCACGACAGTAGTGGGATGAATCACACACCATCTGTTGCAGCGCCGCAACGGTTATCGCCGGGGTCTCCCACCCCCACTGCCGCTGATGGGCCTGCATCGCGGTTTTCCAAAGGCTCGGCAGCGGCCGTCCTTGTCTGCTGGCTCCTGGTGGTCTTCGATGGCTACGACCTGATCGTCTACGGCACCGTCCAGTCCTCCCTGATCTCCGAGACCGGCTGGGGCCTGAGCAAGGCCACCGCCGGAACCATCGGTTCCATGGCCTTCGTCGGCATGATGATCGGGGCGATCTTTGCCGGCCGGATGGCAGACTCCTGGGGGCGCCGCCGCACCATCCTCGGCTGTGCCATCGTCTTCTCGATCTTCACCATCCTCTGTGCCTTCGCCCCCAGCGCAGCCGTGTTCGGGGGACTGCGGCTCCTGGCCGGCATCGGGCTCGGTGGCCTGGTGCCCTCGGCGAACGCCCTCGTCGCCGAACTGGTCACGGCCAAATGGCGGTCCACCATCGCCACCTTGATGATGTCCGGCGTCCCGATCGGCGGGTCCATCGCCGCCCTCGTCGGCATCCAGCTCATTCCCGCCTTCGGCTGGCAGTCGATGTTCCTCGTCGCCGTCCTCGCACTGCTGATCGTGGTGCCGCTCGGACTGAAATACCTGCCGGAGACGCTGGCCCCGGTCAGTGCAACAGGCAGTGCAACAGGCAAGGCAGCCCGCAAGGCGCTCGGCGGCGGCCGCAAGGTCAAGGAGCCGTCCGGTTTCAAGTCGCTGCTCCGCGCCCCGTATCTGGGGGTCAGCCTGCTGTTCGCCCTGGCCACGATCGCCACCCTGTTCGCCTGGTACGGGCTGGGAACGTGGCTGCCCAACCTCATGCAGCTGGCCGGCTACAACCTGGGTTCCGCCCTGACCTTCGCCCTGGCCCTCAATCTGGGTGCGGTGGCCGGCTCGGTCATCACCGCCTGGGCCGGGACGCGCTTCGGTCCGATTCCGACGGCGATCGCCGCGGCCGCCGTCGCCGCCGGTGCGCTCGTGGTGCTGGTCACCGGACCGCCGGTCACGGTCGTCTACCTCATGCTGGTCCTCGCCGGCGTCGGCACCCACGGCACGCAGTGCCTCATCATCGCCGCCGTCGCGAGCCACTATCCCGGACACCTGCGCGGGACCGCGCTCGGCTGGGCTCTGGGAACGGGCCGCATCGGCGCCGTCGCAGCACCCCAGATCGGCGGCCTCCTGCTGGCCGCCGGGCTGGGCGTCAATTCCAATTTCCTCGCCTTCGCCGGTGCAGCCGCCGTCGCAGCGGTCCTGCTGGCCGCCGTCGGCCTCAAACTCAAGTCAAAACTCCTCAATTTCAACCTCATCAACAGGAGCAAGCAATGTCTGAGCACGCCACGTCCACCGATGTCCTCGTCATCGGAGGGGGAATGGCCGGACTGGCCGGAGCCCTCGCGCTGCGTGAAAACGGTGCCAACGTCACCCTCGTGGAGCGGGCCCCCGAATTCGGCGAGGTCGGCGCGGGGCTGCAGATGGCCCCCAACGCCTCCCGCGTCCTGAAGCGCTGGGGCCTGCTGGAAAAGGCCCTGGAAATCGGCGTCCAGCCCAAACACCTGGTCTTCCGTGACGCCGTCACCGGCGAGGAGCTCACGCGCCAGACCCTCGGCGGGGAATTCGCGGAACGCTACGGTGCACCGTACGTCGTGATCCACCGCAGCGACCTGCACCGGGTCCTGCTCGAAGGCTGTGAAGCGGCGGGCGTCAAGCTCGTCAACGACGTCATGGTCGAGAGCGTTGAAACCGTCAACGGCCGCGGCGTGGCCCACACCGCCGCCGGCGTGGACTACGAGGCCGACGTCGTGATCGGCGCCGACGGGCTCAAGTCCACCCTGCGCCCGCTCGTGGCCAACGACGAGCCGGTCCCCTCGGCCTACGTGGCCTACCGCGGCACCGTGCCGATCACCGAAAACACGCCCAAGGCCGACCTCGAGGACGTCATTGTCTACCTCGGACCGGACTGCCACCTCGTGCAGTACCCGCTGCGCAAGGGCGAGCTGCTGAACACCGTGGCCGTCTTCAAGTCCGCCTCCTTTGAGCGCGGCGAAGAGCAGTACGGGGGAGTGGACGAGCTCGAGGCCGCGTACAAGGATTGCGTCCCGGCCGTTCAGGCGGCGCTGAAGAACCTGGGCACCGGCATCCGCTGGCCCATGTACGACCGTGATCCCGATCGAAAACTGGGTGGCCGGCCGGATGGTGCTGATGGGCGACGCCGCGCACCCGATGCTCCAGTACCTCGCCCAGGGCGCCTGCCAGGCGCTCGAGGACGCAGCCGTGCTGCAGGACGTCAGTAACGGCACTGTCTTCACCGACGACGGCGTCAACCCTGCAGCCTGGGACGGTGCGATCAAGGAATTCAACAACATCCGCGCCGGCCGCACCGCCCGGGTCCAGCGCACCGCGCGCATCTGGGGCGAGTCCTGGCACGTCTCCGGGCTGGCCCGGACGCTGCGCAACCTGCTCTTCAAGAGCCGGAAGGACAACGACTTCCAGTACAACGACTGGCTGTACGGCCAGGACGGCGACGGCGTGCCGGCAGCTCGCGCGGCCCACTCCAGCCTGACGGACCGGATTTCCGCCTGACCCGGCGGCGGGTGCCCCGCCTGACCATCGGCTGACCCATCACGCGCAGCGGACCGGCTCCTTCGTGGAGCCGGTCCGCTGCGCGTTCCGACAGTCCTCGATGCACCGCGGGTGCTATTCCTGGCAGGCCAGTGAAGTGCCGCTGCGGCGGACTTTTTCGGCGGCTTCTGAGGCCAACATGTCGGCGGAGAAAGCGCGAGGCTCGCCGAGGAGGTCCACACCTTGGCCGCTCACCTATACCAGCGGCCACGGGTAACGCATGCCGGTGCGGTCAACCGGCAGCACCCCCTCGCGCAGCAAGCGCCGCACCCGGCGCTGCAGGGCGGTGACCTCCGCGTCGTCGAGGAGGTCGGCCACTTCGGGCGGCGCGGCCTCTGCGAGCGGAGCGATGTCCTCGAGAAGGGTCATCGGGGATGGGATCACCGGCGAAGTCCCAGATCACGGTGCGCAGTTTGAAGCCTGCCGAGAAGCACAGCCCGTGGTCGATGCCCCACACCCTTCCGTCATGGCCGCGCAGCACGTGGCCGCTCTTGCGGTCGGTGTTGTTGGCGACGTAGTCGAACAGAGCAATCCGCGCCAGGTCGCGATGGGTTTCCGGGGCGTCCTCGTAGAGAGTGAAGTAATGCTCCTGGAAGTCGCACTCGATGAACCACTGCAACGATCCAATACCCAGAGGTGCGTTTTCGCGAATCACGGTCGGCGGCACGAGCCCCCACTCCAAGGACTCACTGAGCAGGTAGGCGGCGCGTTCCCGCCGGTAAAGGCCGGGCTCGAAATCCGACAGCGGCCTTTCCCCGGCCTCCGGCTTGTAGACCGCATACGCGGCGTCGTCCCCGCAGGACACCTGAACGAGGAACGTCTCGTTGCTGCTGCGCGGGATGCGTCCGAGCAGCTCCACGCGGCCCTCCGCGAGCAGGGTCAACTCCCGGCCGGACACCGTCTGCCCCAATTCACGGCGCCCTCAGCCCGCTGAGCGGTTCCGACGTCGAATTCACCATGAGCACGGCGGGTGCCTGACCCTCCACAAACGAGATGGCCGACACCGAGCCCGGGCTGATGACAATGCGCTGGAAGAGGTCCAGGTGAGTGCCGAGGGCGTGGGCGACGGCGGCCTTGATGGGATCGGCGTGGGAAAAGCACACCACAACGCCCCCGGCGTGGGCTGTGCACAGTGCCTCCAGCGACCCGACGATCCGCGCCTGCATCTGGGTGAAGCTCTCGCCACTCGGGAAGCGGAAGACGGACGGGCTGTGCTGGACGGTCTGCCACTGCGGCAAGGCCGCCAGTTCGGCGAGCGCGGCGCCGGTCCACTCGCCGAAGTCGCATTCGAGCAGGCCGTCGTCGTGGTTCACGTCCAGCCCCGTGCGGGCCGCCGTCGGCTCCGCCGTCTCGCAGGTGCGCTCCAGCGGCGAGGAATAGATGGCGCTGACGGACAAGCCCGCGAGCCGTTCCGCGACACGTTCCGCCTGGGCGCGGCCCCGGTCGGAAAGATGCAGCCCCGGTGCCCGCCCCGGCAGCACCGTGCCCGTCGTCGGCGTCTCCCCATGGCGCACCAGAAGCAGGAGCGTGCCCTGTTGCGTCAGGGAAGGCTCCGATGGCGGTGCCGGTGATACCGGCGGCGTCGCTGCAGTCATCAGCATTAAGCGTAGCGGCAGGGGTCCCCGCCCGAGCTTGCGAGGGTGGGGGAGCTGCGGAGCGGTAAGTCGCACTGCTGCCCAGTGAGCAGGAATCTGCAGAATCCCTCGATTCCCCGCACAGTGGAGGTCTACGGTGGAGGGGTGAGTGATCGCCCCGATATCTTCACTGTTGGTGAATTGCGTGCCTCCGGCCACGTCCACAAGGACCTGCGCCGCGAAATCCGCGACAACCTGCTCGCCGCGCTCGCCGCCGGCCGCGATCCGTGGCCCGGGATGTACGGTTTCAGCCGGACCGTCCTGCCCCAGCTCGAGCGTGCCCTGCTCGCCGGGCACGACGTCGTCCTGCTCGGCGAACGGGGACAGGGCAAGACCCGGCTCCTGCGCACCCTGGCCGGGCTGCTGGACGAGTGGTCGCCGGTGATCGAGGACTCGGAACTGAACGAACACCCGTACGAACCCATCACCGAGCACTCCCGCGCCCTTGCCCTCACCGAGGGGGACCGGCTGCGGGTGGCGTGGCGCCACCGCTCGGAACGGTACGTCGAAAAGCTCGCGACGCCGGACACCTCCGTCGCCGACCTGATCGGCGACGTCGACCCGATGCGGGTGGCCGAGGGCCGCCGGCTCGGGGACCCGGAAACCATCCACTACGGCCTGGTCCCGCGCTCCAACCGCGGCATCATCGCCATCAACGAACTGCCCGACCTCGCCGAGCGGATCCAGGTCTCGATGCTCAACGTGATGGAGGAGCGCGACATCCAGATCCGCGGCTACGTGCTGCGGCTGCCGCTCGACGTGCTCGTCGTCGCGTCCGCCAACCCGGAGGACTACACCAACCGCGGCCGGATCATCACGCCGCTGAGGGACCGCTTCGGCGCCGAGATCCGCACCCACTACCCGATCGAGCTCGACGACGAGGTCGCCGTCATCCGGCAGGAGGGGCACCTGGTGGCCGGCGTCCCGCCCGTCATCCTCGAGATCCTGGCCCGCTACACCCGGGCGCTGCGGCAGTCCCCGGCGATCAACCAGACCTCCGGGGTCTCCGCGCGGTTCGCCATCGCGGGCGCCGAAACCGTCGCCGCGGCGGCCCTGCGCCGGGCCAGCGTGCGCGGCGAGGACGAGGCCGTCGCCCGGATCGTCGACCTGGACGCCGCGGTGGAAGTCCTCGGCGGGAAGATCGAGTTCGAGTCCGGCGAGGAAGGGCGGGAACAGGACATCCTGGACCACCTCCTGCGCACGGCCACCGCCGAAGCCGTGCGGGCGCACTTCCAGGGCATCGACATGGGTCCGCTCGTGGCCGCGCTCGACGGCCACACCACGGTGACCACCGGGGAGCTGGTCACCGCGCGGGAGTTCCTCCAGAACCTCCCGGCGCTCGACGGATCCCGCCTCTACGACGACATCAGTGAGCGCCTGGGCGCGACAAACGACGGGCAGCGCGCCGCCGCCGTCGAACTTGCCCTGGAAGGTCTCTACCTCGCCCGGCGGATCTCCAAGGAGTCCGACGACGAGGCGACGATCTACGGCTAAGGCAGTTCGCTACGGCCAGGCGGTTCTACGACTGAGGACAGGAGGGCCCATGAGCGTTCACAACCGGTCCAGGTACGGCCGGTACACGGGAGGGCCGGATCCGCTCGCCCCGCCGGTCGACCTGGCAGAGGCGCTGGACGCGGTCGCCGAGGACGTCATGGCCGGCTACTCGCCCCGGCACGCCCTGCAGGAGTTCCTGCGGCGCGGCGGCCGCAACCGGGAAGGCCTCGACGACCTCGCCGGCCGCGTGCAGCAGCGCCGGAGTGAACTGCTGGGCCGCCACCGGCTGGACGGCACCCTCAACGAGGTCCAGAAGCTGCTCGACACCGCGGTGCTGGAGGAGCGCAAGCAGCTCGCCCGCGACGTCATGATGGACAACACCGACCGCGCCTTCCGGGAGATGCAGCTGCAGAACCTGCCCCGGTCCACGGCGGCAGCGGTCAACGAACTGGCCTCCTATGACTGGCAGTCGAGCACCGCCCGGGAAGCCTACGAGCGGATCAAGGACCTGCTGGGCCGCGAGATCCTGGACCAGCGGTTCGCCGGCATGAAGCAGGCGCTCGAGAACGCCACCGATGAGGACCGCGCGGCCGTGAGCGAGATGCTGCGCGACCTCAACGAGCTCCTCGGCAAACACCGGCGCGGCGAGGACACCGACGCGGACTTCCAGGAGTTCATGGCCCGGCACGGCGACTTCTTTCCGGAGAACCCGCAATCAGTCGAGGAGCTGGTGGACGCGCTCGCCCAGCGCGCGGCCGCCGCCCAGCGGCTGCTGCAATCCATGTCCCCCGAGCAGCGCGATGAGCTGATGCGGCTCTCCGCCCAGGCGTTCGGCTCGCCCGAGCTGATGGCCCAGCTCGGTCAACTCGACGCCAGCCTGCGCGCCCTGCGCCCCGGCGAGGACTGGTCCGGCTCCGAACGCTTCGAGGGCGAGGAAGGGCTCGGGCTCGGCGACGGCACCGGCGTGCTCCAGGACCTCGCCGAACTCGACGAGCTGGCCGAACAGCTCTCCCAGTCCTACAACGGCTCACGCCTCGACGACCTGGACCTGGACGCCCTCGCCCGCCAGCTCGGGCAGAATGCCGCCGTGACGGCCCGCACCCTCGCGGAGATCGAGCGGGCCATGCAGGACGGCGGCTACCTGCGGCGCGGTGCCGACGGCGACCTCCGGTTGTCCCCGCAGGCCATGCGGCGGCTCGGCAGGTCACTGCTGCGGGACACCGCCAAGCAACTCTCCGGCCGGCAGGGGCGCCGCGACACGCGCGTCGCCGGGGCGGCCGGTGAGCAGACCGGCTCCAGCCGGCAGTGGGAGTTCGGCGACGCCGAGCCGTGGGACGTCACCCGCACCATGACCAACGCGATCCGCCGGACGATTGCCGACGGCGGTGATCCGAGCCGCGGAGTGCGCCTCGCCGTGGGCGACATCGAGGTGACGGAGACAGAGGCGCGCACCCAGGCCGCCGTCGTCCTGCTGGTCGACGTGTCCTTCTCGATGGCCGCCGAGGGCCGCTGGGTGCCGATGAAACGCACCGCGCTCGCCCTGCACCACCTCATCTCCACCCGGTTCCGCGGCGACCGGCTGCAGCTGATCACGTTCGGCCGCTACGCGCAGACCATGGACATCGGCGAGCTCACGGCCCTGCCGGCCCTGCGGGAGCAGGGCACCAACCTGCACCACGGCTTGCTGCTGGCCGGCCGGTTCTTCCGCCAGCACCCGTCGATGCAGCCCGTCCTCCTCGTGGTGACCGACGGCGAGCCCACCGCGCACCTGCTGGCCGACGGCGAGTCGTGGTTCGCCTGGCCGCCGGACGCCGAGACCATCCGCGTCACGGTCGCCGAGCTCGACCGCCTTGGGCGTGCCGGCACGCAAGCCACGTTCTTCCGGCTTGGCGATGATCCAGGGCTCGAGCGGTTCGTCCAGCGTATGGTCCGCCGAATCGACGGCCGGGTCGTCGCGCCCGAGGCTGGGGATCTGGGGGCTGCCGTTGTGGGGGAGTACCTCCGCGCTCATTTCCGCGGCCGCCCATACGACGACGCCGACTGGGCTGTATAGGCGGCCAGGGGAGGGAACAGGCTGCTAGGGCGTGTCTCCTGACCTTCACCTGGTGTTCGTGGCGGGCTGATGTCGTGGCTCGGCTGAGGTTTTGTCGAATGCGCAGTGTGCTCGTGGCTGGCCGTTGATACCGTTGCTTCGCAGGGGGATCGTATGGCAGCCTCGAAGCGATCCCGTCGCCGGGGCGACGACGGGCGACAGTGAAGGAGCACGGCATGGGACTCATCCATATCGACCTGTTCACCACGCTCGACGGCGTCGCGCAGGCGCCCGGCGGGCCGGACGAGGACCCTGACGACGGTTTCGCGTTTGGCGGCTGGCAGGCGCCTCTCTTGGACGAGGTCGTCGGCGAACAGGTCAGCTCCGGGATGGCGGGGATGGACGCGCTGCTGCTTGGGCGCCGGACCTACGACATTTTCGCCGCGTACTGGCCGCACGCGGACGGGGGCATCGCGCGGCTGTTCAACCGCCTCCCGAAATACGTGGCCTCGCGCCAGACGCCGACCCTCGAGTGGGCCGACTCCACACTGCTCGGTCCTGATGTCGTCGCCGCCGTGCGCGAACTGCGCGACCGGCACGCGAACATCCACGTCATCGGCAGTCTCGACTTCGTGCAGACCCTGTTCGCCGAGCGGCTCTTCGATCGGCTCACGCTCTGGGTGTATCCGATCCTCCTCGGCGGTGGAAAGAAGGTCTTCGCCGACGGGGTGGTTCCGACGAACCTCAGACTCATCGAGCCGGTCGTCGCCTCACCGAAGGGTGCGGTGCTGCAGCGCTACGCGCTCGCCGATGGCACGCCTGGCGTCGGCGATATGTCGGCCGGCGACCAGAGGGGCTAGGGCGTGTCTCCCGATCCCGGGCGGCGCCTCCGGCGGGGGAGTAGTGGGAGTCCGGGCGCCGCCGTCGGCGAACATTGTGGTGACTATGCCGGCCGTCACGTCGCTGGACCTCAATCTATTGGTTGCCTTCGATGCCTTGTTCGCTGAGCGACAGGTGACCCGGAAGCAGCATGTGGCTGAGATCAATCGTGACTGAGCGGAAACTAGCGCTGGTCGTCTGCGTCGTGATCGTATCCGCGGCTGTTTGGCAGCATTATTATGTCAACTGTTCCCGCAGTCGGGCCTGTTCGATCTGGTTCGGATTCCGACAGAATTCGGTGTCAATATTTGGATCTGCCGGTTGACACGCATCTGCTCAGCGAAGAAGAAGAGTTGAACTTGTACCTGGCATGCCTACGCGTTCGTCGGCGTCGGACGACTGATTGTCTGTTCAGAATGAGATTACGCATCACCCAGGCGACAGACGGATAATCAGCCCCTTCCGACTGATTATAAAACGCCGATAATCAACATTATGTCAAGTAGAAGTGATCCAATTGCAGATTTTGCAGATTAGGACCCGGTGATACGCACTCCCCGGTTTCGGCCACCTGGACGTCGAAGTCCGCGCCGTTACAGGGATCCGTGGCCGTCCGGCGGCGCGCCGGGCAACAGCCCGGGCGTGTAAAGGTCAACGGGTTCGAGGTACCGTGCAGCCAGATAATTCCGCTGATTTCCGGGTTTTCCTTGACACGGATTCGCATTTTATGCATTCTGAGAGCATTATTTGCAGACGCATCGGAGGCGTGATGGACCCTCTGGAGGGCCGGCTGATCAGGCTTCCGCTGCGTCAGGGAGCCTTTTCCGCGGACGCGGTGTTCGAGGACATGCTCACTGGCTGGAAACAGCAGCAGCTGGCACGGAACTTCACGGCCGGCACGATCCGTGGACGTGAAAGCCTGGTCCGCCGGTTCGTGGATCACACCGGGCATTTTCCCTGGGACTGGACCGTCGGTGACGCCGATGAGTTCTTCGCCCATGAGCGCTCGATCCTGAATCTGGCGTTCGCCACCATCCGCGCCTACCAGACCCATCTGAAGGTGTTCTGCGACTTCCTGACCGATCCGGTCTATGAGTGGGACAGGGTCTGCCTACAGGGGTTCGGCCGCTCCCCCGCCCAGATCATCACCGAATTCAACCGGGCCCGGCACGCCCAGAACAACGAACAGGCACCCACCAAACGGCCCTTCACCCGGGCCGAGCTGCAGGGCTTCTTCGACCTGGCCGACCTCGAGGTCGAACGGGTCCTGGCCTCCGGACGCAAGGGCGCCGTCGCCGCTTACCGGGACGCCACCGTGTTCAAAACCGCCTACGCGTGGGGCCTGCGGGCCAACGAGGTCACGCACCTGCAGACCGTGGACTTTTCCCGGAACCGCCGGGCCCCGCAGTTCGGCGAGTTCGGTGTCCTGCAGGTCCGATACGGCAAGGCACAGCGCGGCTCACCGCCCAAGAGACGCTCCGTGCTGACGGTCTTTGACTGGTCCCCCGCCGTCCTGGACACCTGGATCAGGAACGGACTCCCCTGGCTCGCCCCGGCGGTATCGGAAATCTTCCCCACCGCCAACGGACTGCCGGTGCCCAAATCCAACCTGCACCGCCGCTTCCGCGACTACATCGACGAACTCGGCTATGCGCCGGGCCTGGACATTCATTCGCTGCGCCGGTCCTACGTCACCCACCTCTTCGAGCACTTCGGCTTCGACCACACCTTCGTCCAGCGGCAGGTCGGCCACGAACACGCCTCGACCACCTCCCTCTACACATCAGTCTCCAGCGACTACCAAACCAGCGAGCTCAACCGCGTGCTCGAAGACATGATCGAGACGGCCGTCAGGCCGAAGGAGGAACGACAATGAAACGGGACATCGAATACCGATGGCGGGCCCGGGAACTCATGGCACGGAACGGCATGCGCAACACCCGCGAACTCGTCGGACCCCTACGGGAACGCGGCATCACCCTCTCCGAGTCACAGATCTACCGCATGGTCAGCCAGAACCCCGAACGGATCTCCTTCCAGCTCCTGGCCGCCCTCTGCGACATCTTCGGCGTCGAAGCGAACGAACTCTTCACCTTCACCGCCGCCGACGCCAGATCCAAACGCCAAAAGCAGGCCGCCGCCTCCGGGGAAAACGTCGTTCGCTTCGCCGACGCCTACAAACCCGTCAGGGCCAGGATCCTTGACGACGACTAACCCCGGCACCCGCGGCCGGCCCCGGTCCGAGGGCGAACACCGGTGCGACCGATGCGGGCGCATGGCCGCGAAAATCCGCGTGACCTGGCCCGACGGGGCCATCTGCGGGATCTGCTTCACCACAGCACTGCGCACCCGCGGATCCTGCCCCGAATGCGGAAAAGACAGGCTGCTCCCTGGCAGAACCACCGACGGCACCGACATCTGCCGGGACTGCGCCGGCATCACCACCAACATGACCTGCGACAGCTGCGGCAGCGAAACCGAACGATTCCGCACCGGCCACTGCATCCGCTGCGTCCTCCGGACCGACCTCGCGGGACTGCTCCACCCCCACACTCCCCCGGACCTGAGCCTCAAACGCCTCATCGGAGTGCTCGCCGCAGCAGACAGGCCCGAGAGCGTCTACACCTGGATGCGCGGGGCCAACACCAAGGAACTCCTCACCAGGCTCGGCGCCCGCACCATCGCGCTCACACATGAGTCCTTTGACGCTCTTCCTGCGTCACGATCAGTGGAATACCTTCGCGAGCTGCTCGTCCATCACGGCATGCTCCCGGACCGGGACCGCCAACTCGCCGCCTTCGAACAATGGCTGGCCACCCGCATCCAAGACCTCACCGCAACACCGAACATCCAGGCTCCGATCGAACGGTTCGCCCGCTGGCACCACCTCAAACGCCTCCGCCAAATGGCCAGCCCCGGAAAGTCGCTGAACACGGCCGTCCGCTCCGCCAAACAGGAAATCACCGAAACCGGAAAATTCCTCGCCTGGCTTCACGCGGAGCACGGACTCACCATCCACGGCCTCAGGCAGGCACACCTGAACCAATACCTGAGCGAAGGACCCTCGACCCGGTACGCCATCCGCACCTTCATCGTCTGGCTCATCAAGAACAAGGAGATCGCCAGGCTCGAAATACCGCACCGCTACGCCGCCACTAAACCGCTGATCACCCAGCAACAGCGCATCGAACTCATCCGCCAGTGCATCGAGTCCAACGAAACACCCCTGACATTCCGCGTCGCTGCCCTAATCCTGCTGCTCTTCGGCCAGCCCATTGGCAAGATCGCCGCATTGAAATGCGCGGACCTGCAGGCCCTGCCCGAGGGGCTGCACCTGGGCCTGGGGAACATCCCCGTTTTGGTTCCTGCCCAGATCGCCCCGATGTTCTGGGAACACCTGCACCACCGGCCCAACCAGCAGACCGGCAACGGCGGGAGCCAGTGGCTCTTCCCCGGCACCCTGCCGGGCCAGCACATCCACGCCGACGCGATGATGGGCCAACTCCGCGCACTGGGCATCGACCTCGGCGGCGCAAGGAACACCGCCCTGCGCAGCCTCGTCGAGGAACTGCCGCCAACCCTGGTCGCAAACGCACTCGGCTACAGCTACCAGGTCATCCACAAACACGCCGCCGACGCCGGCACCCCAATGGCCGGCTACGCAGGGAAAGGCGCCCTGCCCCGCTGAAGCCGATCAGAACACGGCCCCCGAACCAACCGCCGGAACCGGAATGGCCGGAATAGGACTCCGAGCGATAAGTGCAGTTCCCGCTTGTGCCCTGTGACAGGACAAAGCGTGCTTCTACAGACGTCCCGGACAGTTCTGGGTTTGTTTTGGCATGTCCAAAGCCTGTTGGATAATTCGATCAGCCAACAGGACCCTCGGCGCACCCCGCTACGATACCGCCAGCGCACCCTTGGGATCGTTCAGTGTTCGACGAACGCCGTGTCCTTGATCGTCGAGGTTTCCCAGCCGACGATCGCCCGGGAGTACAGGTCGATGACCAGGGCAACGTAGACGAATCCGGAGTACACCGGGACGTAGGTGAAATCGGTCACCCAGACCCGGTTCGGGGCCGGGGCGGTGAAGTCCCGGTTCAGCAGGTCTCCTGCGCGGCGGCCGTCCTTGCCAGGGACCGTGGTGGTGCGGGTCTTGCGGCCCCGGACGAGGCCGTTCATGCCCTCTTGACGCATGAGCCGGTCCACCGTGTGTTTGGAGGCTTCCGGGAAGCCGTTACGGCGCAGCCACTGCGTCATCTTCCGCCGCCCCTAGACGAGTAATTCCAAGGGGTCTTTCCGGCGTGGCTTGGACGGATAGCGGGCAAGGGTGTCCAGAATCGGCGTTATCCTACGTCGAACTTGGAGGCTCACGTGGACACCGAACTGGACACCCTTGCCACTGCATTGTATGTGCAGCCCGATGATCTGCTGAAGGCGTATCCGGAACGGATACCGCCCCGGCCGCGGATCGGCATCAGCCCGCGGATCACCGATGCGGAACTGATCACGCTGGCGGTCATGCAGGCCCTGCTCGGCTTTACCAGCGAGGCCCGATGGCTGCGCCACGTCCGTCGTTCGCTGCCTGCCATGTTCCCGCACCTGCCCGGGCAGTCCGGTTATAACAAGCGGCTGCGCCGGCTCGCCGGGACGATGAACTGGCTGATCGGGGTGCTGGCCGGGCAGTGTGCCGTGGCCGCCGATGACGTGTGGTTAGTGGACTCCACCCCGGTCGAATGCGCCCGGTCCAAGGAGACGGTCCGCCGTTCGGAGATGGCCGGGTGGGCCGAATGCGGGTACTGCGCCTCGCACTCACGCTACTTCTGGGGACTGCGCCTGCACCTGGTCTGCACCCTGCACGGACTGCCCGTGGGCTACGCCCTGACCGGGGCCAAGGCCGACGAACGCCAGACCTTCCTCGACATCCTCGCCGGGACCCCGGCGATGGCCGCCATCCGTGCCGACGGCCATCGGCAGATCCTCATCGGGGACAAGAACTACTACGGGGCCGCGTTCGAAGAAACGATTGACCAGGCCGGACTCGAACTGCTGCGCCCGGCCCGCAAGAGAGAAAAACCCCGCCCAGGATCCCGGTTCTTCAAACCCCTGCGGCAGATCATCGAATCCATCAATGACACCCTCAAGGGCCAGCTCAATCTTGAACAACACGGCGGACGCACCCCGCCGGCGTCACCGTACGCATCGTTCAACGACTGCTGGCCATGACCGCCGCCATCTGGCACAACGACCACACCGGCCAGGCCATCCGCCGCTCACTGACCGCCTACGACCACTGACCCCTTGGAATTACTCGTCTAGATGATCTCTGGCCGGGGGCGTCCCTTCGCATCGGGGACTTTCAAGCTTCGGAGCGCGTCTGTAATGCGCGCGTCTTCGATGATGCGCAGGGCCGGCAGGCGCTTCTTCCACGCCCGGCAGGTTCGTGCGGCGACCTGCACGCCCTGCTCCCGCAGGACGGCGCAGATCGACTCGACCGCGTAACCAACAGCCCGCATTTCGTCGATGAACCGACAGATCAGCGGCGGCGAGGGTCGAGGACGGTTCACGGACAGGTGGGTTCGATCCCAATGCCATTTCGACAAACCACCGCCGCCTACGGGTAGCCTTGAGCCATGGCCTCATCCGCACCCACCCTCGCGACGCGCTGGGAACCCCTGCCCCCGCGAGTCATAGCGGAGCTGCTCGGGCCGTCATCGGCGCGTTGGTGGCTGTCCGGAGGGGTGGCGCTCGACCACTGGCTCGGCACTAACACTCGCGAGCACGACAATGTCGATGTCAGCACGACGATCGCCGACCTGCCCCAACTGGTGCAAGACCTGCCGGCGCCGTATAGCGCGTGGGCTCCGTCAGGCGACGGCGTTCTCCCTTGGGCAGAGGCTGATATGGATGCCGATCTGCAGCCGATCCGTATCCATGACGACGCGACGGGCGCATGGGTACTGCAGGTCGACGTCGAGGACGGCACGGATCGCGTCTGGGTTTATCGCCGAGATCCCCGACTGCAACTGCCGTGGGATCGTGCAGTGATCGACGTCGACGGCATCCCGACCGGGGCGCCCGAGGTGCAGCTGGTCTGGAAGGCGCTGCGTCCCCGTCCGGAGGACGACGCCGACAAGGATGCGGTTCTACCGCAGCTCTCAAACGAAGCCCGCGCCTGGTGGGAGCACGCGATTCTGACGATCCACCCGCACTCGTCATGGTCGATCCATGTGCGTAGCCCGTTCGCTCCGGGTAAGGCCAGCTGGAACAGGACGAAACGCTAGCGCTCCGCTTGGGCCGGCCGGCGATGGGAAGCCTGACTGCCCTGCCTGTGTCGCGTCGATGAGGTGGCCTACGATCCAGCCAATTCTCAAGAGCGAGTGGTAGCACCCTGCAGGACATGGTCGGGCCTTCTCCCAGGTCATGCTGCCAGTGCCGTGAATAACAGCTGCCTTCATTACAAGAACCTCACAATCTCGAGGTCGACTGGCGACACCGGGTCGCACCGTCCCCACCGACCTCTTCAGTTGCGCCGATGCAGCGTGAGCGGCCTGTCCGATTTTGAGACGCCCGCAGACGCTTACGACTACGACCTGTATTCATCCGCCGCAACCGCATCAAGCACCAGCGAGCGGAACCATCGCTGCGCCTGCGAGAGGCTGGCCTCGCGCCGCGTGTACAACTCCACCGGCGTGCTCTGCCCGGACCAGGGCAGCTCGGCGATGCGAAGGCCGGGAAACCAGCCGCAGAACACCCCCGCTACATGTCGAGGCAGCAGGACGACCAGATCCGTCGCCTCGAGCACGGCGGGCACGGTGCCGTATTCCTCCATGGTCAGCACGACCTGGGACATCAAGTCGTGTTCGGTCAGCGCCTGCACAGGATAGACGTGCCCGCCACGGGCGGAGACCCGCACAAAGCGCCTCCCCTCGAACATGTCAGGCCCGGTCGCGGGCAGTGGATGCGACCCGGACGACAGCGCCACGTATTCGACCGAACGCACGTGCGTCCTCCACAGCCGCGGTGTGCTGATCCGCGACACGGTCAGTGCCAGATCGATGGTGCCGCGGATTAGCCCGCCCTCGACCTCGTCTGAATCGAGCCGTTCTACCTGAATCCGCGGATCGGCGCCGACCCGCCCGAGGGCGGTCATGATCGGTGGGAGGAACGTCTGCTCGCCGATCGAGGTGAGTCCGAGGACGAGTTCGCCGCTGAATCCGGTCGGTTCGAACACGTCCGATCCCATGACGGTCGCGTCTATTTGTGCCAAGGCGTTGTGTAGGGGCCCAAACAGTTGCGTCGCCTTCGCGGTCGGCACCATGTCGTTCCCTTCGCGACGGAACAGCTCGTCGCCGAACCGCTCCCTGAGCCGCTTCAGGGAATAGCTGACCGTGGGCTGTGTCACGTGCAGTCGCCTGGCGGCGCCCGTGACGCTGCGCAGCTCGTAGAGCGTGACGAATGTCCGGAGCTGGTTGAGGTCGGTGAACGTCATGCTCATAGATCCTATCTATGGCTCTGTCTTTGCATATCTATTGGATCACAGTGGCAAACACCCCTAAAGTCAGTTTGGGGCAGCACTGATTCAACGACGTGCAGCTGCTCTCGCACCGCTTACACCCAGTGACAAGGACGACACGCGTGATTATCGACATCCACGGCCACTACACCACAGCTCCAACACAGCTCGGAGCCTGGCGTGACCTGCAGATCGCATTCACTGAAGGACGCGCGGACGCTCCTGACCCCGCGACCCTGCGCATCAGCGATGACGACATCCGTGAGACCATCGAGGCCAACCAGCTCAAGCTCATGAACGAGCGCGGCAGCGACGTCACCGTATTCAGCCCTCGTGCCTCGTTCATGGCGCACCACATCGGAGACCTCGCTGTGAGCGAGACCTGGGCCCGGATCTGCAACGACCTGTGCGCCCGCGTCAGCGAGCTCTACCCCGAACGCTTCCTAATGGGGGCGATGCTCCCCCAGTCCCCCGGTACGGATCCCGCGACGAGCGTTGCCGAGCTTACTCGCGCCGTCGAGGAACTCGGCGCCGTCACCGTGAACCTCAACCCCGACCCGTCCGGCGGCAACTGGACGTCCCCGCCGCTGACCGATCGCTCGTGGTACCCGATATACGAGAAACTCGTCGAGTACGAGATCCCGGCGATGGTGCACGTCAGCACGTCGTGCAACCCGGCCTTCCACACGACCGGAGCGCACTACCTCAACGCCGACACCACCGCGTTCATGCAACTGCTCCAGGGCGACCTGTTCCGCGACTTCCCCGAGTTGAAGCTCGTAATCCCTCACGGCGGCGGCGCCGTTCCCTACCACTGGGGGCGCTTCCGTGGACTCGCAATGGCGCTGGGCAAGCCCGTAATCGAGGAGCACCTGCTGAACAACGTGTTCTTCGACACCTGCGTGTACCACCAGCCAGGCATCGACCTTCTCACCAAGGTCGTCCCGACCGAGAACATCCTCTTCGCGAGCGAGATGATCGGCGCCGTGCGCGACGTCGACCCGCGCAGCGGACACTACTTCGACGACACCAAGCGGTACGTCGACGCCACCACGAACCTAGACGACGCACAGCGCGCGCAGGTGTTCGAAGCCAACGCCCGCCGTGTCTACCCACGGCTTGACCGCGCCCTTACTGCGCGCGGACTCTGAGAGGACCATCAAATGCGACTGAACAACCTCGGCATCGTCCGCACCAACATCGAACGTCCGGATCCCACGGACGTCGAACGGCTTTCGCAGTTCGGCGTCGCCACTATCCACGAGGCGATGGGGCGAGTCGGGCTCCTGCGCCCCTACATCAGGCCGGCCTACACCGGCGCCAAGCTCTGTGGTCCGGCAGTGACCGTGCTGCTGCAGCCCGGTGACAACTGGATGTTCCACGTCGCGGCCGAGCAGGTGCAGGAGGGCGATGTGATCGTCGCCGGCTGCACCACCGAAAGCGAGGACGGCTTCTTCGGTGAGCTGCTCGCCACCTCGCTGACCGCCCGCGGCTGCAAGGGCTTGGTGATCGACGGTGGTGTCCGCGACGTCGCCGATCTGGAGAAGATGGATTTCCCGGTGTTCTCCCGCGCTGTCAACGCCAAGGGCACGGTCAAGGCCACCCTCGGATCGGTGAACATCCCCGTAGTGGTCGCGAACGCCGTGGTGAACCCTGGCGACGTGGTCGTGGCCGACGTCGACGGCGTCGTGGTTGTCCCGCGCGAGCTTGTCGGAGCGGTGGCAGACGCCAGCCAGAAGCGCGAGGATAACGAGGAAGCCAAACGCGTGAAGTTCCGTGAGGGCGTCTTGGGCCTGGATATCTACGGCATGCGCGAGCCTCTCGCCAAGGCCGGCCTGGAATACGTGGAGAACTGATGATGACACACGGCGATACCACCGGAGATTTCGAGAAGTCGGAGGGCTGGCTCGACTGGTACGACGGACCGAGCACACCGACGTTCCGGCTGCCAGAGGGCTCTGTAGACGCCCACTGCCACGTGTTCGGGCCGGGCGGGCAGTTCCCCTACGCACCTCAGCGCAAGTACACCCCGTGCGACGCCTCGGCGGACCAGCTGTTCGCCTTGCGAGACCAGCTGGGATTCGACCGCAACGTCATCGTACAGGCGACATGCCACGGTTCCGACAACCGAGCCCTGGTCGACGCATTGCAGCGTAGCGGAGGTCGCGCCCGCGGCGTTGCGACCGTCCGCCGTGACGTGACCGACGAGCAACTCGCCGAGTTGCATGAGGCCGGGGTACGGGGCGTCCGGTTCAACTTCGTGAAACGTCTGGTCGACCGCGTGCCCACCGACTCGCTCGAGGAGATCGTGGCCAAGATCGCGCCACTTGGATGGCACGTTGTGATCTACTTCGAGGCCGAGGATCTGCCCGAGCTGTACGACTTCTTCTCGTCGATCCCGACCGACGTGGTCGTCGATCACATGGGACGGCCCGACGTGACCAAGGACCCGGACGGTCCCGAGTTCGAACTGTTCCTGCGATTCATGCGTGAGAACACTAACGTGTGGACCAAGGTCTCCTGCCCTGAGCGTCTGTCCGTCACCGGCCCCCGCGCTCTCGACGGCGAACAGCACGCCTACCGCGACGTCGTGCCCTTCGCCCGCCGCGTAGTCGAGGAGTTCCCCTCCCGCGTCCTCTGGGGAACCGACTGGCCGCACCCCAACCTCAAGGACCACATGCCCGACGACGGGCTTCTGGTCGACTACATCCCGCAGATCGCGGCGACGTCGGAACTGCAGCAGCAGCTGCTTGTCGACAATCCTCGCCGCCTCTACTGGCCCGAAGGAGTATGACATGACACTCGACAAACCGTACAAGGACGTCCCTGGCACCACCATCTTTGATGCCGAGCAGGCCCGAAAGGGCTACAACCTGAACCAGTTCTGCATGTCGCTGATGAAACCGGAGAACCGCGAACGGTACCTGGCCGACCGCGGTGCGTACCTGGACGAGTGGCCTCTCAACCCGGTGCAGCGCCAGGCGGTGCTCGACATCGACCTCAACACCTGCATCGCCGAGGGCGGGAACATCTACTTCCTGGCCAAGATCGGCGCCACTCACGGCCTGAGCTTCCAGCAGATGGCCGGCTCGATGACGGGCATGTCTGAGGCCGCGTACCGAGACATGATGATCGGCGGTGGGCGCCGCCCGGAGGGAAACCGCCTCAAGGATCTCGACGGATGGACGCCTCCGGTGCCCGGCGAGAAGGCCGAGACGATGCGGCAGGATGCTCCGGCGCAGTACACCTCGGCACTATTCACCTCGCACGTGCCGGCGATCGGCGCGGCGATGGACCTCGGCAAGACCGAGGAGCCGTACTGGAAGAAGGTGTTCTCCGGGTATGAGTGGACGCGAAAGTGGGCCAAGGAGAACCTGCCCGACGTCGTCATCCTGGTGTACAACGACCACGCCACGGCCTTCGACTCCTCGATCATCCCGACCTTCGTACTCGGCACCGGCGCGGAGTACCCGGTCGCCGACGAGGGCTATGGCCCCCGCCCGGTGCCCGACGTCAAAGGCTATCCCGAGCTGGCCGCACACATCGCCCAGTCCGTGATCCAGGACGACTTCGACCTCACGCTCGTCAACGAGATGGTCGTAGACCACGGCCTCACGGTGCCGCTGTCGCTCGTGTATGGCGATGTCGAGGAATGGCCCGTCAGGGTCATCCCCCTCGCCGTAAACGTTGTGCAGTACCCGGTGCCGTCCGGACGTCGCTGCTACGAACTCGGGCGTGCGCTCCGCCGTGCGCTGGACAAGTGGGACGGTGAGCCGCTCAACGTACAAATTTGGGGAACCGGCGGCATGAGCCACCAGCTGCAGGGCCCACGCGCTGGCCTCATTAACGAGGAGTGGGACAACGCATTCCTGGACCACCTCATCGCCGACCCCGTGGGCCTGACAGAATGGCAGCACATGGAGTACGTCGACGAGGCCGGGTCCGAGGGCATCGAGCTCGTCGACTGGCTCATCGCGCGCGGTGCGATGGATGATCAGTTCGGAGGCGAGAGCCCCGAGGTGAACCACCGCTTTTACCACGTGCCCGCGTCGAACACCGCCGTCGGCCACCTTGTTCTCACGAACCCGACCGACTGACCGCATCCGCAACAAAGGAGCCCCCATGACTGACAAGATCCGTGTGGCCGTCGTCGGCGCCGCAGGCGCCTTCGGCATGAAACATCTCGACGGCCTGATGAACATCCCCGATGCCGAGGTGACCGTCGTCAGCGGCACGCGGCTCGAACCGACCCAGGCGGTCGCCGAGAAATACGGTGTCGCGAACGCCGTTGTCGGCCTGGACGCCGTGCTCGAGCGCGACGACGTCGACGCGGTGATCCTTGCGACGCCCACGGGGCTCCACGCGTCTCAGACCCAGGCGGTGCTCGCCGCCGGCAAGCACGTGCAGGTCGAGATTCCGCTGGCCGACTCGCTCGTGGACGCCGAGGCAGCGCTCGAGGCGGCTGAATCATCCAATCGCGTCGCAATGGTCGGCCACACCCGCCGCTTCAACCCCTCGCACCAGTTGGTACATAACCGGATCGCCTCGGGCGAGTTCCACGTGCAGCAAATGGACGTGCAGACGTACTTCTTCCGCCGCACCAACACGAACGCGAAGGGCGAGGCCCGGTCCTGGACCGACCACCTGCTGTGGCATCATGCCGCGCACACCGTCGACTTGTTCGCCTACCAGGCAGGCAAGATCGTGCAGGCGAACGCGATCCAGGGCCCGATCCACCCCGAACTCGGCATCGCGATGGACATGTCGATCCAGCTCAAGAGCGAGTCGGGCGCGATCTGTACGCTGTCGCTGTCGTTCAACAACAACGGGCCGTTCGGCACGTTCTTCCGCTACATCGGCGACACCGAGACCTACATCGCGCGCTACGACGATCTCTACAACGGCCGTGAGGAGTCGATCGACGTGTCGCATGTCGCCGTCAGCATGAACGGTATCGAGCTGCAGGATCGTGAATTCATCTCGGCTATCCGCGAGGGACGCGAGCCGAACTCGTCGCTTCGCCAGGTGATCGACTGCTACCGAGTGCTCGGCTCGCTTGAGAAGCAGCTGGCGTGAGGTTACCCTCCACCGGTCTGGGCTGTATGTCGCTGAGCCACGCGTACGGCGTCCCCCCGTCGCGTGACGAGGGGCTGGCGATGCTTCGCGCAGCTCTCGATGAAGGCATCGGGATGCTCGACACGGCAACACTGTACGGCGGCGGCCGCAACGAAGAGCTTGTAGGTGCTGCGATCGCGGGGCGCCGCGACGAGGTCTTCCTGGCGAGCAAGTGCGGGATGGCGTCCGTCGGCGGCGTGAAAGTCATCGATGGACGCCCCGATACCCTGCGCGCACAGGTCGATGCTTCGCTGAGCCGCCTCGGCGTCGACCACATCGACCTGTACTACCTTCACCGGTGGGACAAGAAGGTGCCGATCGGCGATAGCGTCGGCGCGCTGGCCGAGATGGTCGCCGCGGGCAAGATCGGCGCAATCGGCCTGTCCGAGGTGTCGGTGGCGCGACTGCGCGAGGCGCAGGCAATCACCCCTATCGCGGCCGTGCAGAACGAGTACTCGCTGTGGAGTCGCAATGCCGAGCTTGGCATGCTCGACGCCACTCGCGAGGACGGCGTGACTCTGGTTGCGTTTTCGCCGGTCGCAAGGGGTTTCCTCGCCGATGCGATCAAGGACCCAGGTGAGCTGGCCCCGAACGACATCCGCCGCAGCATGCCGCGCTTCCAGCCCGAGCACTGGGGTGCGAATGCGACGCTGCTGGCCTCTTGGCGAGAGCTGGCTGCGGAGGCCGGTTGCACCCCAGCACAGCTCGCGCTGGCCTGGCTGCTCTCCCGCGGCGATCACGTTCTGCCGATCCCGGGAACAACGAGCGTCGCGCACCTGCGTGAGAACATGGCGGCGGCCGACATCTTTGTCGACGGCGCGCTGCTGACGCGGGCCGGCGAGCTGATTGGCACGGCCACCATCTCTGGCGCGCGATATGCGCCAGCATCTGCCGCCGAAGTAGACGCCGAGACTTTCGAGGATGCCGCATGAGGGCGATCACGTCGATGGCCACCCGCCACGTTCTCGCCGACCTCGCTGAAGCTGCCGCCGCGGCGGGGCTACCGCTTCTGCAGCTCGAATCCGTAGGCGGAGTGGACGCCGCCCAGCGGGTGACCGCCGGCGAGCCGTTCGACCTTGTGTTCCTCGCCGTGGACGCTCTCCAACGCCTCGCAGCCGAGCGGCACGTCGATCCGGCATCCATCGCCCCGATCGTACTGTCGGAGGTCGCCGTAGGCGTGGCCGCACGCAGCGCCGATGCAGCCACATGTTCCGAAGGCACGGCCTTTGCGAATGCCGATGAGTTTCGCAGCGCCCTGCGCGCGGCATTCCGCATCGGATATTCCACCGGACCGAGCGGCACCGAACTGTTGCGAATGATCGACCACTGGGGCATGACCGATGAGGTCGGCGACCGGCTTGTGCAGGCCCGTCCAGGCGTGCCCGTGGCGCGCCTGCTCGCCGAGGGCGAGGTCGATCTCGGCCTGCAGCAGCTCAGCGAACTGGTCGGGCAGCCCGGCGTGCGCATCCTCGGCGTCCTCCCGGCCGACTGCGCGATCAGCACGGTCTTCGCGGGTGCTGTCGCGACATCCTCCAACAACGCGGCTCGTGCTGCGGAGGTGTTGGCCTTCTTCCGCTCCGACCTCGCGGCATCCATCAAGTCGTCGCACAGTTTTCGCGCGCCCTGAGGCCCTGCCGTGACGGATTGACTGATACGGGTCCTGCAGACGTTTAGACCGATGCGAGGCGCGCAGACGACCGTGGAGAACGAACGGGCGAAGCGCGGTCCTGCTTTCCACTTCGCACCGGGGTCCTCGGCGAGCTGGGCCAAACGCCTGAGGCCGTTCGGCCCTCCGCATGAGCCTGTAAATTCCCAGACGGCCCCGGGCAGGCTGTACGTCCAGGCGCAGCACTTCACGGTCGATTGGTTGCCGGGCCCCGCATGCGCTGCGTTCAGAGGACCTGTTGCGAAACGACAGGTCCACCTTGGTTGAACACACGGCTCGATCCGGGACCATTGATCATCGACTAGGGTAGTTCGCGACACGCGCCTCAAGCACTCCAGCCCCTGAAAGGCCGGTTTGGGCGCAACGTACTAACGTTGCCCGGCGATCGTGGACCCCCCGGCCTGCCGGCCGCCGTAGTCGTTGCCGATCTGCCGCGCAGCATCCTGCAGGAGCGGAACGACCGTTTTTTCGAGGGCTTCCGCGGGGGCCCGGTGCGTCTGCAGGGACACGTTGATGGCCGCGACGACGTCGTGGCCGCGCCACACGGGCACGGCCACGCCGCGCAGGCCCTCCTCCAGTTCCTGTGACACCATCGACCAGCCCTTGGCCCGGGCCGAGTCGATTTCTGCCCGGAGCTGGTCGACGCTTCCGACGGAACGCTCGGTGAAGCGCTGCAGATGGACCGAGTCGAAGTAGGCCTGCAGTTCCGTGGCTGGCGGCACCGGGTGACTCACCGGTACTTGAGTCGGAAGCGCCGTCGACATCGGCGCTGGCCCCGGCGTAGGCTGGCAGCATCGGCGCATGTGCCCGGTGACTCTGCGTCGATACCTCAATCGATGAAGGAGGACCAATGAGTGCCGTACGTGAATTCATGTCTACGGATGCACAGTGCATTAAGGAGAACCAGTCCCTCGTAGATGCCGCACGGATGATGCTGGATCTGGACTGCGGATCGTTGCCAATCTGTGGTGACGACGGCAAGTTGAAGGGCATGATCACTGACCGGGACATCGCGCTCAAGTGCGTTGCCGTGGGCCGTGATCCACGCGAGATGATGGCCCGCGACCTCGCCACCGGTACACCCCACTGGATTGACGCCGACTCGAACGTTGACGCCGCCATCGAAATGATGGAGAAGTACCAGGTCCGGCGGCTCCCGGTCATTGCTGACCACAAGTTGGTCGGCATCATCAGCCAGGGTGACATCGCGCGCAACTACTCAGAGGAGCGTGTGGGCGAACTGGTGGAGCACATTTCCGAACGCAGCCGAATGCAGTCGAGCAGTTCATAAGTCAAGCAATTCATCCGCAAACAAGCGCCACGGAGCACTCTCCGTGGCGCTATTCTGTGCCCGCGGGGACCCGGTCTACGAAGACTATTCCCAGTGCCTGGCCCGTGCTGTCCAAGGCGGCCACGCTACGCGCCTCCAACAACGCCAGAAGGAGAGCCCCTTGAAGAATTACGGGCCAGCACCGATTCCCTACCGGGTGGGCACAAGTCATGTCGCCCTCCCCCGGTCCGACAATGAAGAAGCAGCAAAGCCACCAACAGCCGAGGAGGAGCCCGATGAACAACCAACAACGCAGAAAAGAATCTCATACCCGATTCGTCTCAGGTCATGTTGCCAAAGCCAAGGACGTCCATGAACAGGTAACGAAGGACAAACCGTCGATCCAGGGAAGAAAGGAGACAACCGACCACAGCACCGGCCACCAATAAAAAAGCCCCCGAAGGGGCCCGCACACCAGAATTTGTACACACTCAGAGTCCCACAAGCCCCTGAACAGGAAAAACACGTGCCCGAGGTGGGACTCGAACTGCATTCCCTCCCCTGCAAACACTGGGCTCCCGCGGAAACATACGGAATCCGGCCCGATCCGACCCACATACGACCCGATCCAAGGCCCCAAGTGTGGACAGTGTACACACCCCATATTCACCGCTAAAGCGCCCTCGGCCGGAACGCTTCTTCCTGATTCGAAAGGAGGGGCTCTTGTTTGTTCCTGCCAGTTGTCCGTTGCCGAGTGCCAACCCTTTGCCGGCTTCGCCCTCAGTCCAAACAGCGTTTCTATGGAACTCAGCGTCTGCGCGCAACACTGACCCACACGGCTGGCAGTCATGGTCGCTCAGAGTGCTCGTCGTGTCCCAACGCCTCGTGGTCTGCTGACGTCGAGGACTCCCAACAAGCACTGTCAGGGAGATTCGGGACGATCGGCGGCTGTTCTTCCGCATTCACAGGCCCGGCGGCGGGTTGGTCCCTTAGCGCTGCGCTCCCAAAACCGGGTCACTTATGCTCGGATACGCCGTTCCGGCTGCGTCTTCAAGGCGTCGGGCTAATCCGTCCGCGGCGCGAAGCAGGGGCGGTGCGTACTGGGCCAGGTCGGTCCTGAGGCTGTAGCTGACAATGCCGATTGCCGCTTGGACAATGCCGTCAACCAAGACCGGGGCGGCGATGGAAGTGGATCCGAGCTGATATTCCTGATGGCTCTGGGCATAGCCGTGCTGGCGGATTTGCGCCAGCTGTCGCGACAGTGTTCTCCGGTCTGTGATGGTCTCCGGCGTGTATTGGGTTAAGGGCATGGCAAGTATTGCGTCGGTGAAGGCCTCCGCGCTGAAGGCGAGCAATGCTTTGCCGACGCCTGTGGCGTGGAGCGGTATGCGGGCGCCGATGCGGCTCTGCAGAGGAACGGAAACCTCGGACGTGAGCTTTTCGATGTAGATGGCATTCGTTCCATCGCAGACGGCCAGCTGCACGGTTTCCCGGCAGTCGTATTGGAGGTTGAGGAGGAACGGCATGGCCGTCTCTCGCAGCCGGCCGTGGATGGGTGTCAGCAGGCCCATCTCCCACAACCGCACCCCGAGCCCATAGCGGCCGGCACTGTCCCGGTCAAGGAAACGTCCGTCTTCAAGCTCGCCGGCAAGACGGTACACGGTTGCCACAGGAAGCCCGGCTCTGCGGGCCAGCTGGCTGAGCGTAAGAAGTGGATTTTCGACATCGAAAGCGGCCAGTACGGCCAGGGCCCTCGCGGTGACGGACTTCGCCGAGCTTTTGTATGGCTCCTCACTCATCGCTATCGTCCCTTCCGGTGTTTGCTGTAGGAGCTGGTTCGGTCCCAAGCGCCTGGGACGCCCTTGGATCGGGCACGGATGCCAGAATGGCAGCAAGGCTGCGGGCTGCCCCCCTCAGCTCGGGGATCATCGCCTCCATGGAAGCCCCGGGGCTGGTTGCACCCGAGGCCGTCGGCGGTGTGCTTAGCGAGAGGGCCATGGGGGGTCGACCTTCAGCTCGGATCGGGACGGCATATTCGACATGCCCGGCGGCATCAGATCGCCGCGCCCAACCTCGTTCTGCAATGGCGGCGATGCTTTCCTCGACCCGGGTAAATTGGGCCCGGGTCAAGCGCAGGGCACTCCTGGCGGCCGGGGCCATCCCTCCCAAAAGGATATGTCCGGCGGCAGAATCGCTCAGGGGGAGGGTCATTCCAGGCCCGCTGCCTGGCGCGCTGGCGCCGTTGGCCAAAACTTCTTCAACGCAAAGCGCCTGCTCTCCGTTGTACACGAACACGCGGACCATCATCCCGGATTTTGTCGCAAGACGAAGCAGGAGAGGGCGGGTTCCCATGCCGATGACATCGTGCGTAGGTGCGAGGATTCCCAGTTCCCAGATTTTGGGGCCGATGGCGTAGCGGCCGGCAGGATCCCGCTGTACTGCTGAGATGGCTTCGAGATGGTTGAGTAGGCGGAACGTCGTGGCCATCGGCAGCCCGCTCCGGCGTGATATCTGCGACAGGGTCATCTGGCGATGCGCCATATCGAAGGACATGAGGACCGCGAAAGCCCGTTCCGTGACGGATTTCCCAGGCGAAGCGGCATCTGCACTCGCCATAGCTCTCCTCACGTCTTGTCACCCCGACTCTCACGAACACTCTAACCCCTGTTTCATTTGATGAAAAGCAAAAGCTCCATCCGCCCCCGCCAGCGGTGATAGTCGACTCAAAATTAAGATTCTTTTCGCTCAGTGAAAAGACTTCTGGTGATTGGGGTCACACGTGCTCACACTGGAAACCAGTCCCCCTGTCATCCGGACACCCATGGACGCAAAGGAGCAGTCATGACCACCACGGACAGCGAATTGAATGAAAACTCGGTTCCAGCGCAGAACATACCGAAGGAACGCAGTTTCCCGGATCCCTACGAGATCGAGACGCCCGAGGGAGCCGAAGGGTGGGAGGAGATGTACGCCTACCACAACCGTTTCCTGCCGACGCGCCGCGCGGAAGACTCTGCCAAGACGTGGTTCCGGAACTCACTGCACTACCCGGAAGTCTCTTATCCATTTGACCAAGTCACCATCGACGGTGCCTTCACCGGGACCGGAGTGACGAATACCCGCGTGTTTGCGCTGCCCCCGGCGAAGGGCCTGGACGTTCGCGTCATTAACGGCTACACCTACATGTCAACGATTCCCAGTCCGGACGACGAGGAACAGGCACGACGGGCCGAGGAATTCGGCAAGCGTGCCGGCTATTACTTTCAGAACTGGGACACCCTTTACGCCGAATGGGAGGGCCGCGTCACCGGCGCCATCCGGGCCGTCCATGAGCTGGAAATTCCGCCACTGTCTGAATTCGAGGCCATCGAGCGCGTCACCGCAGACCGCGGACCCAGCCAGGGCAACCTGCTCCTGGCCGCCTACCACCGGCTGCTGGAACACGGCGACCAGATCTGGACCCTGCATTCGGAATTCCTGAACCTGGGCTACGCCGCCTACCTGCAGTTCCTGACCCTGTGCAAGGAGCACTTCCCGGAGATCGATGACCAGACCATCTCCCGCATGGTCAGCGGCGTTGACGTCCTGCTCTTCCGTCCCGATGACGAACTTCGGGCGCTCGCCCGGAAGGCTGAGGAGCTCGGTGTCGGCGATCTCGTCCACGCCGCCAACACTGAGGAAGACCTGCTCAGCAGCCTCGGAGGCTCCGAGGCCGGCAAAGCGTGGCTGGCCGCCCTCGACGACAGCAAAGACCCGTGGTTCTACTTCTCGTACGGATCGGGTATGTACCACTCGCACCGCAGCTGGATCGACGATCTGCAGCTCCCCATCCAGGCCATCGGAGACTACATCGTCCGACTGCGCAGCGGCGACGACTTGCGACGGCCACTGGATAAGCTCCAGACCGAACGTGACGAACTCGTCGTGCACTACCGCTCCCTCCTGGACGAGGAGGACGTGCCGGCCTTCGATGCGGCCCTGGGACTGTCCCGGACCGTGTTCCCCTACGTGGAAAACCACAACTTCTACGTTGAGCACTGGTTCCTGACGAATTTCTGGAACAAAGCCCGCGAATTCAGCAAACTGCTGCAGACGTGGGGTTTCTGGGACGATGTTGAAGACATCTTCTTCCTGCGCCGGGCCGAGGTCGAAGAAGCCATCGTGGACCTGCAGATGGCCTGGGCCGCCGGCGGCAAACCACAGGGCGGTTACCACTGGCCCGAGATCATCCAACGGCGCAAGGAAATCTACGAAGCCCTCAGCAACTGGAGCCCGCCACCGGCCCTCGGCCCGGTGCCCGGCGAGGTCAACGAGCCGCTGACCATCATGCTCTGGGGCATCACCCCGGAAACCGTCGAGCGGTGGCTTGCCGCACAGGACGGTGGGAGCAGCCGGACCGAGCTCACCGGGTTCGCCGGATCCCCCGGAATCGCCGAGGGCCGCGCGCGCGTAGTGCTCCGCCCCGATCAACTCGACACCGTCCAGGAAGGCGAAATCCTCGTCTCCCCCGTGACAAGCCCCAGCTGGACACCTGTCTTCGGGCGCATCCGCGGCGCCGTAAGCGATATCGGCGGCATCATGTGCCACGCAGCCATCGTCTCGCGCGAATACGGTCTGCCGGCGGTGGTCGGCACCGGATTCGGCACCTCCACCATTAAGACCGGCCAGCTGATCCGTGTCGACGGCGACGCCGGAACCGTCACCATCCTGGACGAGTCCACCGACGCCTGACAGAGTCACGGGCCCCTGGACCCGCAAACACAATCATCCGTCGGCAGCGGATCACACACGCTGCCGGCGGAACCGACACCCACCCAAGAAGGAAGAACACCGTGGGAAAGTACACAAGGAAATTCAACGAACTCAACAGCGCCGACCGGCCGCTGGTCGGCGGCAAGTGCGCCAGTCTCGGCGAAATGGTTCAGGCCGGGTTGCCCGTGCCGGACGGCTTCGCTGTCACCGTGGACGCCTACGAGGACTACCGGGATGCCTCGGACCTGCGTCAGCAGCTGCTGCGGATCGTCCTCGGGGCCGACGCGCAGAACAACGCCTCACTGCAGCAGGCGCACGACGAAGCAGTCGACCTGATCCTGGGTCGCGAACTGCCGCCCGCCATCGAGCAAGAGATCCGCGAAACGTACCTGCAGCTCTCGCGGGAAACCGCACAGCGGCGCGGCACCGGCGACGCCGACCGCATTCCGGTCGCGGTACGCTCCTCAGCCACGGACGAAGACGGCGACGCCGCCAGCTTCGCCGGCCAGCAGGAAACCTACCTGTGGGTGGTCGGTGAAGATGACGTCATCGCCAAGGTCCGTGAATGCTGGGCCAGCCTGTACACGCCGCAGGCCATCGCCTACCGCTCCGGCATGTCCGCCGCGGAGGCCTCGGAAGCCTCCAAAATCTCCGTGGCCGTTCAGCTGATGGCCCATGCCGACGTCGCCGGCGTCACCTTCACCGTCAGCCCTCGTACGGGTGACCGGTCGATCATCGCCATCAACGCCAGCTGGGGACTTGGGCAGGCCGTCGTTTCCGGCGAAGTCACCCCGGATGAGTACTGGCTGAACAAAATCGGCCCTACCCTGACCAGGACCCGCATCGCCTCCAAGGCCCACGAATACGTTCCAGCCCCCGGCGGCGTAGGCGTCGAACTCCGGGATGTAGAGGAATCCCGCCGCGAGGTGGCCTGCCTCAGCGAACCGGAAGTGATGCAACTGGCCGACATCGCCCTGCGCGTAGAGAAGCACTACGGCTGCCCGCAGGACATCGAATGGGCGCTGGAGCACGACGCCGACGGCAGCCCCAAGGTCATGCTGCTGCAATCACGACCGGAAACCAACTGGAAAAAGCGCAAGGAAGAAAAAAGCAAGAACACCACCAAGGCAACGTCCAACCTGCTTGGGTTCGTCGCCGCCGCAACGAAGGGCAGCACGAAATGAGCACCCCGTCCACACCGAGCTGGCAGGATGTCCTCGACCTCGTCACCCAGCTCGACGACGGCGCCTACGAGTCCGCCGCCGTGGAGTTCGGAGACGTCTCCGTCCGCCTCTCACGCTCGGCAGAGATGCCCGTCACTTCCCTAACAGCCGGGACGGCCCCCGCAGCCACCCCCTCAGCGGCCGCCCCCGCCGTTACTGAACCCGCACCTGCGACCCCGGCTCCCGCAAAGCCCGCCTCCAACAGCACCGTGGTTACAGCACCGATTATCGGCGTGTTCTACCGCAGCCCGTCCCCCGGAGCGCCGCCCTTCGTCGAACCTGGGGCTGCCGTTGAACCGGACACCACTATCGGCATCATCGAGGTCATGAAACTGATGAACCCGGTCACCGCCGGCACTGCCGGTACCCTGACCGAATTCCTGGTCACGGACAACGCCCAGGTCGAGTTCGGCCAGCCGCTGGCCGTCATTGCCGGGGAAGAATCGCCGTGAACGGGCCGCAGGAGGCAAAGAAGCCAATTGTCCTGGTGGCCAACCGGGGCGAAATCGCCGTGCGCATCATCGCCGCGGCGAGGAGGATCGGCGCCAGACCGGTGCTCGCCGCTAGCGCCGCCGATACCGACTCGCTTGCCGCGCGCCTGGCGGACCGGGTCATCGTCATAGGACCCGCGCAGGCCGGCCGGTCGTACCTGCGGCCCGAGTATGTTGCCGAAGCCGCTGTTCACGCAGGTGCAGACGTGGTCCACCCCGGCTACGGGTTTCTCAGTGAACAGCCCGAGCTAGCTGAGCTCCTCGAAGCGGAGAATATTGCCTTCGCCGGTCCGCGACCGGAAACGCTCCGTGCCGTCGGTGACAAGAGCAGCGCACGCCGGGTCGCGGTCGCGGCCGGCGTCCCGGTGGCTGTCGCCGTTGAAATCGATGACCCGGCCGCTGCCGCAGAACTCGGCGATTCCCTCGGATACCCGCTGTTGATCAAGGCCGTCCACGGCGGTGGCGGGCGCGGCATCCGGCTCGTCCGCGATTCCGCTGAATTGGCGGAGCTGGCACCACAGGCTGCCGCTGAAGCGCAGGCGGCGTTCGGAAACGGCTCCCTGTATCTGGAGCGCTTTTACCCCGCCGCCCGCCACGTGGAAGTGCAGGTATTTGGCGACGGGAAAGGCGGCGCCCAGATTTTCGGGGACCGCGACTGCTCCGTTCAACGCAGACACCAGAAACTCATCGAGGAATGCCCGGCCCCGGGACTATCGGAGTCCCGCCGGTCCGTGCTTCACAAGGCGTCCCGCGCGCTCGTTCAGGCCCTGAGGTACCGCGGCGCCGGAACCGTCGAATTCCTCGTCGACACCGAATCCGAGGACGTGGTGTTCCTGGAGATGAACGCCCGCATCCAGGTCGAACACCCCGTCACCGAAGAAGCGTTCGGCATCGACCTTGTCGCCGCCCAGCTGCGCCTAGCCCTCGGCCAGGACCCTCAGCTCCCGGAAGTGCCCCCCGTCCCGCCGGCTGTAGCCATTGAAGTGCGGATCAACGCAGAGGACCCGGACAATGACTTCCGTCCCAATCCTGGCCTGATCACCGACGTGCACTGGCCCGACGGCCCAGGAATCCGTGTCGACACCCACATCCGGGAGGGGTACGCGTTCCCACCCTTCTACGACAGTCTCATGGCCAAGCTGATAGTCCGCGCCCACAGCCGCGGCGCCGCCGTCGAAGCGCTGCGCTCCGCCGCAGGAGCAGTCGTCCTGGAAGGGGTCAAGACCACCCTCCCCCTGCACGAATTTGTCCTGTCCCACCCCGACTTCATCCAGGGAGGGGTCAGCACCTCGTGGTTCGCACCCGCCTGGGAGCAGCGAAACGCCCAACTGAAGGAGGCCGTCAAATGACCGCAACCGCAACCCCGCAGACCCGGGCCGAGGCCAGGGACCAGCCTTCAAAGCAGCAAAAGACCATCCGTTTGGTGGATACCAGTCTGCGCGACGGCAACCAAAGCCTTTGGGGCGCAACCGGGCTGACCACCGGCATGGTCGAAGCCGTGGGCCCCCTGCTTGACCAGGTGGGCTACGAAGCCATCGACTTCACCAGCTCAACCAACCTGTCCATGGGCGTGAAGTGGCACCGTGAAAACCCCTGGGAGCGCATCTCTCGCATGCGCGAAGTCATGCCCAATACGCCGCTCTCTGCCATCACCACCGGCATGCGTTTCATGTCCTGGGACAAAGCCTCCGAAACCGTCATGCGAATGGCGCTGCGTCTGATGGCCACCCACGGACTGCGCAGGCTCCAGATCGCCGAACCCATGAACGACGTCCAGTCCCTCCTGCGGGTGGCGCAATGGGCCAAAGAGGAAGGGATAGAACAGGTCGTCGCGGCGGTGACGTTCACCGAAAGCCCCGTCCACACCGACGAAAGCTACAGCCGGAACGCCGGCCTCTGCAGCGCCAGCAAATTTGTCGATGCCGTCTACCTCAAGGATCCCGGCGGGCTGCTGACCGTCGACCGCACCCGTCAACTCATCCCCGGCCTTCGCGCCGCGGCAGGGGCCAAAACCTTGGAGCTGCACAGCCACTGCACAACCGGCGCCGCCTCCGAGCTGTACCTGGTTGCCGCCGAACTGGGCGTCGACGTGCTCCACACGGGACTCGGCCCCCTGTCCAACGGCACCGCCCAGCCAGGTCTGGAAAACCTCGTTGGAAACCTGGACGCCCTCGGCATCCCCGTCCACGTGAACCGCGAAGCGGCCGCCGCGGCCGCCAACATCCTCTATTCAATTGCCAAATCCCAAGGCCTTCCGGCCGGTGTCCCCACCGAGTACGATCTCGGCCCCCACATGCACCAGGTCCCGGGCGGCATGATGTCAACGCTCAAGCGCCAGCTCGGCGAACTGCGTATGCTCGATCAGCTGCCGGCGGTTATCGAGGAGGCCGGGCGCGTCCGGGCCGACCTCGGCTACCCCATCATGGTCACCCCGTTCAGCCAGTTCGTGGGCAGCCAGGCACTGATGAACGTCCTGGCCACCAAGGCCGGCGAGGACCGGTACAGCCGCATCCCCGACGAGGTCGTCAGGTTCGTCCTGGGCAACTTCGGTGCTCCGGAAGGGGAAATCGCCCCGGAGGTCATGGAGAAAGTGTCCCAGTTGCCCCGGGCCAAAGAACTGGCCGAGCCCCCGGCGGAACGGTCTTTGGCCGAACTCCACGAAGAATACGCCTTGAAGTTCGGCCGGCAGCTCAGCGAAGAAGAACTGCTGCTGCGCATGGTGCTCCCGGCAGACCAGGTCGATGGCATGCTCGCCACCGGACCCGCTCCCCGGTGGACACCCGCCGGCGCCGATCGGACCCCTGCCCCGGTCACCAATATCGCGGAATTCATCAGGGCAGCGCACGAACTGCCCAAATGGAAGTATCTTGCCGTCAGCCGGGGCACCGAGAACGTGGAACTGCGCCGCGCCCAGGGCGAAGGAACGTCATGAACCGGCACGAACTCCGGGCCCGGCTCGCGGACGTCCGCGGCGTCATGTTTGATATCGACGGCTGCCTGATCCTCTCGGACGGGCCCAGTGGGCATGGCGGTGAAATCCTGCCCGGGGCCCGGCAAGCCATCGAACTCGTCCGCGAAACGAAGCGCAGCATGGCGGTCTTCACCAATGGTTCCATGCAGACACCAGCCCAAATCGGTGCGTCCCTGCGCTCCCACGGACTGGACGTCCGCGACGACGAAGTGCTCACCCCTGCCGTCGTGGCCGCGGAAACGATGCAGGCCCTCTACCCGGACCGGCCCCTCCTGGTCTTCGGCGGCGCTGGCGTCCGGGACGACTTTGAACGCCGCGGACTGAACCTCGTCGACATTGACCAGGCACTGACCGGTGACCCCACCCACGCCGCCGCCGTGGTCATCGGATGGGACACGGCCTTCGGGAAGGAAAAAATCCAGGTGGCCGCAGAGGCTGTGCTTGCCGGAGCGGAAATCTACTGCACCTCCGACGCCCCCTCATTTGCCTCCCAGCAGCGCCTGAACGTGGGAGTCTCCGGCTTCATTGCGGCCGGTCTCAGCCACGTCACCGGAAGGCCCTACCGGGTCCTGGGAAAGCCCTCACAGGAGGCCATCAACGTTCTGGCCCACCGATTGCAGGTCCTGCCATCCCAGATGCTCATTATCGGCGACGACCTCGCCCTCGAGTGCAAGATGGCCCGCACCGCCGGCGCCCTCGGCGTCCTGGTGACGACCGGAACGCACTCCGCCGCTGACGCCGCCACCACCCCACAGGATCAACAACCGGATCTCATCGTGGACAGCCTGTACGACTTGGTGGACCTGTTCACCCTCGCCTCTGAAGATACGGCCGCCCGGCTGGGCTGACCATCGCAGCGAACAGCCAAACCCAACGCTGCTCCATTGATGCAAAAGAAAAGGACAAGGATGTCAGTTCAAAGCACGACGGCGGAAGACCGCCCAGTCACTTGGAGGCCGACTCCCGGGCAGCAGCAAAGTTCACGACTATGGGACTTCATGGGCTGGGTAGCCGAGCACCGACACGTCAGCCTCAACGACTACCGGGAGACCTGGCAATGGTCCGTCGAAGACCTCTCCGGGTTCTGGGACTCCGTCCGGGAATACTTCAACGTCCTCGGTGAAGGGTTCGACGGACCGGCACTGGCTGAAGAGCGGATGCCCGGAGCAGTGTGGTACCCGAACGCGAAGCTGAACTTCGCCGAGAACGTGCTGCGCTACGCGCTGGACCCCGAGTTGGCCGAGTCAACAGCAATCCTGACAATCCAGGAGGACGACTCTGTCACGGAACTGACCTGGCGCCAGTTGGAGTCTCAGGTCTCATCGCTGGCCGCGCACCTCAGGCGCCTCGGGATCAGACACGGAGACCGCGTCGCCGCCGTCCTGCCAAACGTCCCCGAAGCTATCATCGGACTGCTGGCAACGGCGGCCGTCGGAGCCATATGGACAATCAACTCCCCCGATCTCTCGGCCGCCGCGACGCTGGAGCGCCTTCGCCAGCTGAAACCGAAACTACTCATCGGCGTCGACGGCTACCGGTTCAACGGCAAGGACTTCGACCGGCTTGGGCACCTGGCCGACGTTGAAGCCGGTCTGCCCGGTCTGGAACACACCATCCTCCTGCGGAGCATCGGCCAAGAGGCCGGGACCCCGACGGACCGGCTCGAATTCGCCTCCCTGGTGACCGACCCGGCGGAACCCAGCTACGAGCGGGTTGCCTTCGATAATCCACTCTGGGTCCTCTTCTCTTCCGGCACCACCGGCGCCCCCAAGGGGATCGTTCACGGCCATGGCGGGATGACCCTCGAGGCTCTCAAAGGAACCGGCCTGAACCAGGACATGGGTCCCCGGGACCGCTATTACGTCGCCGCGAACACCTCATGGATGGTCTGGAACACCCTGGTCAATAACCTGATGTCGGGTGCCTCCGTGGTGACTTATGCCGGCTCCCCCATGTACGGGCGGAAGGACCGGCAGTTCGATATCATCGCCCGGACCGGGGCGACCATGTTCGCCACCGGCGCCGCCTACCTTTCCCTCGTCGAAAAATCAGGGCTGGAACCGGGCCGGTCCTGGGATCTTTCTAAGCTGCGCTCCATCCTCTCCACCGGGTCCCCGCTGCCTGATTCCACCTGGCTGTGGGTCCATGATCATGTCAAGCATGATGTGCATCTGGGTTCCGACACCGGCGGTACCGACATCTGCAGCGGCTTCATCGGATCCAATCCGCTGGAACCGGTCCATCTCGGCGAACTCCAGGGACCGTTGCTGGGTGTGGCTGTCGAGGCCTGGTCCGACGAAGGACAACGGGTCATCGGTGAAGTTGGGGAAATGGTCATCACCCGTCCCATGCCGTCCATGCCGGTGTTCTTCTGGGGCGACGAAAACGGGGCCAGATACCGGGGTTCCTACTTTGAAAAGTTCCCCGGCGTCTGGACCCAGGGTGATTGGATCACCGAGACTCCCGCAGGAGGTTTCGCGGTGCATGGCCGCTCCGACGCTACACTCAACCGGTCCGGGGTCCGCCTCGGCAGCGCCGACATCTATGCGGCATTGCAGCATGTGCCCGAGGTCACCGAATCCATGGTGATCGGTCTTGAGCAAACAGGCGGCGGTTATTACATGCCACTCTTCGTCGCCCTCGAGCCCGGGTGCCGGCTGACCGAAGAACTGAGGAACAAGATCAACGGCACCATCCGGCAACTGACCTCAGCCAGACACGTCCCTGACGACATCATTGCTGTCCCTGCCGTGCCAGTGACGCACGCCTTGAAAAAAATTGAGGTGCCCGTCAAGAAGCTCTTTACCGGACACAGCCCCGACACGGTTATCAATCGCGGGTCACTCGCCAACCCCGAAGCCGTTGACTGGTTCATCGACCGGGCACGCCTGTACCTGTCAGAACACCATCAATAAGCCCACACCCGGGGACGGCGGAAGTCCCCCGGTGCGGTTCAACCTGTCACAATACCGCCAGTAGCGGCCGCCGGGGCGCACTGCAGCCGATACGGCGGCGCGGTAGGTGAGCACCCTCGGGTAGTCATGTCGATGTCCGGGCAGTGCCCCCTGGCGCAGTCCATACATTCCACGGGGGAGTCGAGCCCGAGCATTCGTAGATGTGGTCCGACCTTGGCCCGCAACGAAAAGGACGCATGAATCATCCGAAATGTCATGTCAAACAGAACTGTTGCCTGCATGAACTCGTGTCAGCAGAAGAAAGCCAATGAGGGGTTTTGTGAGACAGCTTGATAGGAGCTCTTTCCCGCATGACCGATCGTAAAAAGTACACGCAGCAGTTCAAGGATGAGGCTGTTGAGCTGGTGATTTCTTCTGGCCGTCCGATCGCCCAGGTGTGCCTGGACATAGGCGTCGTTGAAGGCACGCTGGGGAACTGGGTGCGCAGGTACCGGGAGGATCATCCGGATCGGTTTAGCGCCGGCGAAGAGAAGGCGCCGGTGTCCTGGGAGGAGCATCAGAAGGCGCTGGCCGAAATTGCCAGGCTGAAGCAGGACGTTGAGTTCCTGGGAAAAGTCAGCGCCTTCTTTGCAGCGAAGCAACGGTAGAGGATTTCTACGAGTTCATCGAAGCTGAGAAGGCGAACCACACGATCGCCTGGTTGTGTCGCGCCCTGAAGGTATCGCGGGCCTCGTTCTACCGGTGGCGTAACCCCGCGGGTCCCTCCCCGCGGGCCGTCCGGCATCAGCAGCTGGTCGCTGAGGTTACTGGCCTGTTCGAGAAGGAAAAGGGCCGCGCCGGCCGTGACCAGCTGACCCTGATGCTCAAGGCCAAGGGCGTGCAGGTCTCCGCCCCGACGGTCGGGGCGGTCATGCGTGCGCAGGGCCTGCGGGCCGTGCGCACCAGGGCATGGAAGCAAACCACCGTGCAGGACCCGCAGGCCAAGACCGCCCATATCCGCAACCACATGCTCGACGATAAGGGCCGGCGTGATTTCACCTCCACGGTGCCCGGGACCCGGTTGTGCGGGGACATCACGTACCTGCGCACCGGCGAGGGATGGCTGTACCTGGCCACCGTGATCGACCTGTGCACGGGCATGATCATCGGCTGGGCGATGGCTGATCACATGCGCGCCAGGCTCTGTACCGACGCGCTGGCAATGGCCCGCGACCACGGCTACCTCGACCGGGAAGCAACCGTGTTTCACTCTGACCGGGGCTCCCAGTACACCTCTGACGAATTCCAGAAATGGTGCGCCGGGAACCGGGTCACCCAGTCCATGGGAGCCGTCGGGGTGTGCTGGGACAACTCAGTCGCCGAAAATTTCTTCTCGCATCTGACGACCGAAATGTACCACCAGCACACCTTCGGCAACCGGCTTGCCGCGAGAACCGCCGTCATGGAATACATCGAGGGCTGGTACAACCGCCGCCGGCCCAACCGGCGGGCTGGCGGCATCCCCCCGGCCGAGGCCCTCGCCACCCATCAGACCCGCGACCAGGAACCCCTGGCCGCGTAACCCGAATCAACCACGAACTGTCTCAAAAACTTGACGACCGCAATCCGGCCCAGTCCGGCACCAGTACGACCCGATCCGCAGCCCAAAATGTGCACAATGTACACACCCCACCTCGGTTGACTTTCATGCCACCCCGAATATAGACCCAGGCTCATCCCGCCATTCTCGCCGCCCGAGTGCGAACCCTTGAGCGCTGCGCAGCCCTGCAGATCCGGACAGCCGACGGCTCTCTCTTCGTAGGGCTGCGGCCCTAAAGCTCCCCCATACCCATACGTAAATCATATACGTGAATGCCATGACTTACTTGTTGTGTATACGTCCGGCCTCTTACGATCACAGTGACCTGCTGCCCACCGAGCAGCTGGGGCTCACACTTCGGACTACTGTCATCACGGAGGAAGCAATGTCGCTCCCGACTCAAACAATCCCTGCGCCGCGAAATGCCCTGCGCCGGGTAGCCGCAGCCAGCCTGGCCGGCAACGCGATTGAGTATTACGATTTTTCGATCTACGGCCTGGCGGCGGCGCTGGTGTTCCCGCAACTGTTCTTTCCCCAGAGCGACCCCTTCGTAGCCACCCTGGCCACCTTTGGCACCCTCGCCGTCGGCTACATCTCACGCCCGCTGGGCGCCATCGTGTTCGGGCACTTCGGCGACAAGATAGGCCGCAAGCCGATGCTCGTCATCACCTTGCTGCTGATGGGATTCGCCACCCTGGCCATCGGTGTACTACCCACGTTCGACCAAGTGGGCGTATGGGCAGCAGTGATGCTCACCAGCCTGCGCTTCCTCCAGGGCATCGCCTTCGGCGGCGAGTGGGGTGGCGCCATCCTGATGGCGTTCGAATACGCCCCGAAGAACCGTCGCGGACTTTTCGCAGCAATCCCCCAGGTAGGTCCGGCCACCGGAGCGCTGCTAGGCAATGCCGCTTTCCTGTTGGTCACGCTGCTTCCCAAGGAGGACCTGCTCGCTTGGGGTTGGCGTATTCCCTTCCTGTTCAGCTTCGTGCTGGTCATCGTGGGCATGTTCATCCGGCTCAAGATCGCTGAATCCCCGGAGTTCCAGGCCACCAAGGCCGAGGGCCGGCAGGTGAAGGTGCCCATTGCGGCAGTCCTGAAGAACAACCTGAAGGCCGTACTCCTGGTGGCCGGCGGCTTCCTCGGATTCGGGGCTTTCTCCGTGATTGTCATGACCTACCTGGTGGGATACAGCCAAAACGTCATGGGCATCCCCGCCTCGACCATGCTCTCCTTCACGATGCTCGCCTTTGTCATCCAGATCCCCATGATCCTGCTTTCCGGTCACCTGTCCGACAGGCATGGCCGGCGCACGCTCATCATCGTTGGCACCCTGGCCGCCGTGGCCTCCATCTTCCTGATGTTCGTGGCCGTCGCGACCGCCCAGCCCTGGCTGGTGGGCCTGGCATACGCCCTCGGCTTCGGCTGGCTCTACACCATCTGCTACGGGCTTCAGCCAGCTCTCTTCGCTGATGCCTTCCCGGCCGAGGTCCGCTTCACCGGCATGTCGCTGGGCTACCAGTTGGCCAACGTGGTGGGCTCCGGATTCACCCCCATGATCGCCGTCTGGCTGGTGCACTCCACCGGCAACTTCCACGCGGTGCCCGTGTTCGTCGCCATAACTCTCGCCATGTCCCTGGTCTGCCTCCTCCGGCTCGCGGCCCTCGCCCAGGCCAGGAAAGCCGCCGAGACACTCGTCCAGCAGGAGAGCCCTTCCCTGGCCGCCACCCGCTAGCCGGGCCTTTCCCATCGCTTTCGAAGAAAAGGAAATCATGAAGTTCGAACACATCACCCTAGGCCAGCGGGTGCTCTTCGGAGCAGGCCGCGCCGCCGAGCACGTCGCCCAGGAGGCCGCACGCCTCAGCGCGCGCAACATCATGTGCATCACCTCCGAGTTCGAGCGGCCCTTCGCCGAGACTGCGATGTCCCTTGCCGAGGTCACCCTCTGGCACACGGATGTTGTCCAGCACGTCCCGGTGGAAACCGCGGCCAAGGCAAGGCAGGCGGCATCCGACGCCGGGATCGACCTGATTGTCTGCGTCGGCGGCGGTTCCACCACCGGACTCGCCAAGGCCGTGGCGCTGACCACCGGACATCCCCATCGTCGCTGTGCCCACCACCTACGCGGGTTCCGAAGCCACGAACGTGTGGGGCCTGACGGAAAACGCGACCAAGACAACAGGTGTTGATGACCGCGTGCTGCCGGCCGCCGTCGTGTACGACGCCGAACTGACCCTCAGCCTGCCGGTTGCCCTGTCCGTCGCCTCCGGCCTGAACGCCCTGGCGCACTGCGTGGATTCCCTGTGGGCGCCCCGCGCCGATCCCATCAACCAGGCCCTGGCTGCGGAAGGGATCCGAGCCCTCGCCGACGGGCTGCCGCGCATCGCAGCGGATCCGTTGAACCTGGCCGGCCGCGAGACTGCCCTCTACGGGGCGTACCTCGCCGCCGTGTCCTTCGCCTCCGCGGGTTCCGGACTGCACCACAAGATCTGCCACGTCCTGGGCGGAACCTTCAACCTGCCCCATGCTGAGACCCACGCGACCGTCCTCCCCTACGTGGTGGCCTTGAATGGACCCGCGGCTCCCGACGCGACCGCTACGGCTCGCTGGAGCCCTCCGCGCGGGACTGGCCGGTGCTGGACTAACCGATGCCCCCGCCCAGGATCCCGGCGCCGAACCGGCCGAGGATGCCCTGGCGCTGCTGAACAGCCTGCGCCGGACCTTGGGTGCTCCGACCGCACTGCGCGACTACGGCTTCACGGAATCCAACATCCCCGAAGCCGTCGAGCGGATCCTTAAGGTGGTGCCGGCGTCGAACCCTGCCGCAGCCACCGAGGAAAATATGGGCGGCCTTCTTCGCGCAGCGCTGGCCGGAACCGAACCCACCACCCGGTCCACCGTCATGGCTGGCGCCGGATCCTCATCTGAAGGAGGAACAAAGTGACTCTCAGCGAAGCAGCTACCGATTCCAGGGGCAGCTCCCAATTCACCAGGGAGGAAAGCCTCGTCAGCGAGGTGGTCCACTCCTTCACCGCTGGCAGCGACCGTGACCGGGAAGTCATGGACTCACTGGTCCGCCACCTGCATTCCTTCGTCCGGGACGTACGGCTCACGGAGGCGGAGTGGACCACGGGAATCGACTTCCTCACCCGCGTCGGCCGGATCACCACTGAAACCCGGCAGGAGTTCGTCCTGCTCTCTGACGTCCTCGGCGTGTCGATGCAGACCATCGCGGTGAACAACGAGGCCTACGGGGCGGCCACCGAGGCGACGGTCTTCGGACCGTTTTTCGTCGCGGATGCGCCGCAGATCCAGATCGGCGGCGATATCGCCGGCGGCGCCGCCGGTGAGCCCTGCTGGGTGGAAGGGACTGTGACGGACACCGAGGGGAATCCCCTGCCCGGGGCCCGGATTGAGGTCTGGGAGGCGGATGAAGACGGCTTCTACGACGTTCAGTACAACGACGGCCGCACTGCGGCCCGTGCCCACCTCTTCACCGACGAGAACGGACAGTATTCCTTCTGGGGGCTGACGCCCACGCCCTACCCCATCCCGCACGACGGCCCCGTCGGCGAGATGCTGGAGCACTTCGGCCGCTCCCCCGTCCGGGCCTCGCACCTGCACTTCATGGTGTCCGCGCCGGAGAAACACACGCTGGTGACCCACATCTTTGTGCGGGGATGCGCCCACCTGGACAAAGATTCGGTCTTCGGGGTGAAGGAGTCCCTCGTCAAGGATTTCGCCGTCCAGCGGCCCGGAACCCCCACTCCCGACGGCCGTGACCTTGGCGACCGCTCGTGGACAAGGGCGCGCTTCGACGTCGTCCTGCCGCCCGAAGGCCACCGCACCACCGAAAGCTTCCAGAAAGGAAACCACCATGGAAATGCAGCACACGCATAAGGAGACGTTCGAGGACGGCCTGGCCATCCGCAAGGAAGTGCTCGGCGTCGCCCACGTTGAACGTTCTCTCGCCAACGTCAGCGAGTTCAGCCGGCCCATGCAGGAGCTCGTCACCGAATATTGCTGGGGAGCGGTTTGGAGCCGGGACGGCCTCGAACGCAAGACCCGGTCCATGATCAACCTGGCCATGCTCACCGCACTGAACCGCGGCCACGAACTCTCTGTCCACGTGAAGGGGGCCATCAACAATGGCGTCACACCCGACGAGATCCAGGAGGTCCTGATGCAGACGGCCATCTACGTTGGCGTCCCGGCGGCACTCGAATCATTCCGCATCGCCGAAGCAACCCTGAAAGAAATGAATGTCACCGCATAAGCCCCGCATCGGCTTCATTGGCCTGGGCAACATGGGCACGCCCATGTCCCGCCGCCTGGTGGAGGCCGGCTACTCCGTGGCCGGCACCGACCTCTCGGCCGCCAACAGGCAGCGCCTCGCCGAGGCGGGCGGCACCGCCGTCGAGACCGTCACCGAGGTGGCCGGCTGCTCCGATGTCCTCATTTTGATGCTCCCCAATTCGGACGTTGTGGAGGCGGTCCTGCTCGACGGCGGTGTGGCCGCGGCGCTGCCCGCGTCGGCAGTGATCGTGGACATGAGTTCCTCAGAGCCACTGCGCACGCGGTCCCTCGCCGGGAAGCTCGCGGCTGACGAGCTGGCCCGCCTGGTGGATGCCCCCGTGTCCGGGGGCGTGGGCGGGGCGGAAAGGGGAACCCTGACCATCATGGCCGGCGGCGATGCCGACACGATCGCGGAACTCGCCGAAGTGCTGGCCGTTCTCGGCAGGGTCCGCCACACCGGCGCGGTGGGGTCCGGACATGCCCTGAAGGCGCTGAACAACCTGCTTTCCGCCACGCACCTGCTGGCTACCTCGGAGGCGATGGTTGCGGGACAGGAGTTCGGGCTGGATCCGTCCACCATGCTGGAGGTCTTCAACGCCTCCAGCGGACGCAGCGGCTCCACCGAAAACAAGTGGCCCAACTTCGTCCTCCCCGGCGGCTACGACTCCGGCTTCGGCCTGGGCCTGATGCTCAAGGACATGAAGATTGCCACGGACCTGGCGAGCGGAATCGGCCGGCCCAGCCGGCTGGGGAGCCGGGCCGTGGACCTGTGGACCGAAGCGCACGGCGAACTGGACCCCGGTGCCGACCATACGGAAATTGCCCGCTGGACGGGACACAAGTCCTGACCTGAGGCAATCTACGCCCGTAAGCACCCGCTGCCGCCCGTCAGCCTCCTCCAGGCCGGCCGGGCGGCACTTGCCTTATATACGAGAAGCCACCAAATCCTTATCTGGACCCGCACCAAGGTCTAGGAGCATGTAGGAAGCTCATACCTTTTCCGTATAGGTCCCAGTGGTCATATCCACTTATCGTATTGTGAAGTGAATCACCCCCTTCTACGATCGTGATACAACCCAGGATCACCCGGTTGACGACTTACGCACGGCGCAGCGACGCGCCGCGCGATCCGTATGGAGGCCTTCACACATGACACGTAAACCCCATGCCCGACGCACTGCGCAGGGAACCCCCTGGCGCGCCGCCACCGCCGTCGGCGCAGCAGTGCTGTTGTCCCTGACAGCGTGTTCCGGCGGACCCAGCGCCACCGCGAAGCCCGCGGCTGACCCCGCCGCTGCCGGCGACTGCGGCACCCTGCCCACTGCCACCGCCGCCGATCCCGCAGGCGTCCTTAAGGGACTCGATGCTGCTGCAACGGCAGGCTACAAGAACTACCCCTACGAGGTCGGCGCCAGCATGTGGAAGGACCTTAAGGCAAAGAACCGGCCGCTGAAAATCGGCTACGTTTCCATCGCCCTGATGAATGACTACAACACCAACGCCCTGAAGACCACCGAGGCCCATATCCTTGAAGCCAGCAAGAACGGCCTTGTCGACAGCAAGCTGCTCACGGGCATCCCGGCGGATGCGGCCAGCCAGACCCCTGCGGAGCAGATCAAGCTCTACAACCAGCTGGTGGACCAGGGCGTAGATGGCATCATCCTGGGCCCGCTCTCAGGCGACGCCCTCGCAGATGCTGTCACGGCTGCCGGAAAGAAGGGGATCCCCACAGTTTCCCTGAACACCTTTATCCCGTCCCCCTATGCCATCAGCACTGTCATCAACCCATACCTGCAGGGCATCGAACCGGCGGCGAAGACACTCAAGCAGCTCAGCGGCACCGGCAACGTTCTGATCGTCCGTGGCATACCCGGGGAAACCAACGATGCAGCCGTCTACCCCGGATTCCAGAAGCTCCTCGAAAGCTGCCCGAACATCAAGGTCGCCGGTGAGGTGGTGGGCGGTTATTCCAACGCCACTGCCAAGGCCGAGGTCATGAAGTTCCTGGCCTCCCACCCGGGACAGATCGACATGGTCTTCAACGGAGGCGTTATGGGACCCGGCATCATCTCCGCCTTTGAGCAGTCCGGCCGCCCTGTGCCGGCCATTTCCTTCTCCGGCCTGCAGGCCGGCGACAGCGCCTGGTGGAATAACGGCAAGGACAAGTACCGAGGCCTTTGGCACCGTCGGCAGCGGCACCCAGACAGCGGATCTCGCATGGCGGGTGATGATCCGAACCCTGACCGGCCAGTCCCCGCTGCTGAACAATGTTGTGGCGCCGGCGCAGCTGATCAGCAATGAAAACATCGCAAAGCTGGCTCCGGCCGGCGGTGACCTCAACTCCTCCGGCGAGGTCGGCACCTCCTCGCAGGATCTCATCAGTGACACCGTGATGGACAAGTACTTCGCGAGTCCAGGCCAAGGCACCAAGTAGGCGCCTGAAGCAGACGTAAGAGGGCGCGGCCCCGGCGGATTCCGTCGGGGCCGCGCCCTCTTACGTGTGTCCCGCTGCGCAGGACTGCGTCGCCGGGTCCACAATACCCTGAACGATCAGCGCCTCAAGCGAGGCCCCGGACGAGAGACCGATCTGCAGGGTAGCGGTGCCGCCCGCGCTCCCGATCCGGCAATCCCATTGCGCACTGTCGCGGTGGCGGAAAGCACCGTCCGGGGCTGCCTGACGCAGATCAGGGCGGATGCACATGGTGCATCCGCCCTGATCTGCCCGCAGGCGCTGTGCGAGTTGGCTCAGCTGGTCATCGTCAGACCCTTTCCCGCAGGCCGCGTTCACGGCCATAGAGCGTCATGGCACCCATGATCATCACGCCATAAAGGATGTTCTGGTCAGCGGAGCTGAGGCCGACGCCGAGGAGTACCACCGTGAGCACGGTCAGCAGGAGGGCACCGCCGGAGGTCCGCAGGTAGTCTCCGGGGCCGCCGAAAGCCGTACCGCCGACAATGACGGCGGCCAGGCCCTGGAACAGGTACGGGTTGCCGAGGTTGGCGTCCACGCTGCCGGCGAAGCCTGCCAGAGCTACTCCGGTGAAGCCGGCGGCAACGGCGCTGAAGGCGAAGACCACGATCCAGACACGCCGTGTACGGACCAGGGACAGGTCTGCGGCCCGTCCGTTGGCGCCGGCGGCAAACAGCTTCCGGCCCCACGTCGTCTTGTACAGGAACAGGCCCATGGCGGCGACGAGTGCCACCCATATCGCAACTATCGGAGGGACCGGAAGCCCGAAAGTGGTGCTGATCGGCGAGGTGAGCGAGGAGAGCCACTGCGGCGCGGAACCGGCCCCGGAGCCGCCGGTCGGACCCTGTACGATACCGATTGCAATGGATCCCATGGCCAGTGTGACGATGATCGGCTGGGCATTAAAGCGGTGGCAGATATAGCCCACCAGCCCGCCGAGCAGAGCGGAGCCGGCAATCATCAGCAGCAGGGCCACACCGAAGGGCAGCCGGAAGGCTGTCGTGAATTGGGTGACCATCAGAGCGCCGGCCACAATGAACCCGGCGACGGACAGATCGAAGCCGCCCAGGAGCACCACGAGCGTCTGCCCGAGGGCCGCGATGCCCACCAGCGACGCCAGGACCAGGATGGACCGGATGCTCGGGTAGGACGCGAAGCCGGGCATGGTGGCCGCGCCATACGAGAAGGCAGCGACAAACACGACGGCCTGTATCAGCGGGAACCTGGCCTGAAGCCTGGCTAGCCGGTGCTTCAGGCCCATGTTCTGGGATGAATCCCGTATTCTCAGTGTTTGCGTGGTCATCTTCTGGCTCCCTTGCCTGTCGATTCGATCAGCGACCCGAAAATGACGGCGGCAAGCAGCAACAGGCCGTAGGTCACCTTGAGCCAGGTCTGCGGCACCTGCATGGCCGCGAGCAGGCTCTGCAGAAGATAGATACAGGCGGCCCCCAGCAGGGGCCCGAGCAATCCGCCGCGGCCGCCCATCAGGCTCGTTCCTCCAATGGCCACGGCCGCGAGTGACACGAGCGTATAGGAGGTGCTGGCGGTGGCATCTGCAGATGAAATGAGCGCGGTCAGAGAGATTCCACCGAGGCCCGCGAGCAGGCCGCCGATTGCGTAAGCGGCGATTCTGACCTGGCCAACGTCGACTCCGGCCGAGAATGCGGTGGCGTCGTTGCCGCCGACAGCGTAGATGGACCGCCCCAGTCCGGACCGTGACACCGCCAGCCACAGAGCCAGCGGGATCAACAGCATCGCCACCGCGACGGGGAAGCCGCCCACCATGGAGCCGAGGCCCTTGATCCATGAGTCCTGCAGCATGACCGGGCTTGGCGCGAGTTTGGTGTTTACGCCCATCAGGATGAAGTACATGGACAGCGTCACCACCACAGGTGAGAGCCTCAGGCACACGGTCAGGACCCCGTTGAGGGCGCCGATGCAGGCACTGGCCACGATGGTGATTAGGACGCTGGCCACGGGCGGCAGCCCCGCGGGCGAGAGCCACGCGACGAAAAGGATGTTCGCGAAGACCATGTTGGGGCCTATCGACATGTCGATGCCGCCACGGCCGCTAATGATCGCGGGCGCATTCGCCATGGCGACGATCGCCAGCGGTGCGAGCTGTGCGAACTGCTCCCCGATCCGGAATCCCGGCTGCAAGGCCATATTCAGGGCCAGCAGGATGACGGCGAGGATCAGCGCGAAGAGGTAGCTGTTGCGCCGCAGCAGGCCGGACAAGAAACCCGGCCGGCTTAAGGTGGCCGGTGGTACCGCTGGCGGGGCAGGAGTCAGCTCAGTTGTCGCCATCTGCTCCACTCCCTTCTCCAAAGAAGCTGGCCACGAGACGTTCCCGGGTCAGTTCGTCGCGCACAATTTCGCGGGACAGTCGGTTCTCCCGGAAGACCAGGACTCGGTCCATCAACTCCACATGCTCATCAACTTCCGTGGACAGCATGACGACGGCGAGTCCTTGGGCGGTCAACTCGGCCAAAAGGACATACAGATCCCGCTTGGCGTTGATGTCGATGCCGCGCGTCGGGTCGTTGAGCAGCAGGATCTCCGGATCTGTTGCCAGCCACCGTGCGATGACGACCTTCTGCTGATTGCCGCCGCTAAGCGTGGAGATCGCATCAGTATCACGGTTGAATTTGATCTTCAGGCTCTCCCGGTAGCCATCCAGCCGGATGCGGGTGCGCGCGTCGGAGATAAATCCGCCTCGGGCGTCCCGTGACATCGTCGGCATCGAAAAGTTGTCCAAGATGGAGAGCCTCTCAAACATGGATTCAGCCCGGCGTTCCCGTGGAACGTAGGCAATCCCGTTCCGTGCCGCCACATGGGGGGACGTTATCTCCACATCCCCTGACGGCGAAGTCCTCAAGATCCGCCCCCCGGCGGGCAATCCGCCCCACAGTGCCTTGATGAAGGCGTCCTGGCCATGTCCTTCCAGGCCTGCCAGACCGACGATCTCACCTGGCCGGATGTCGACGTCGAACGCGGCCGCGTCCGGTGACAGCCGGGCGCCCCGGACGGACAGCACGGCAGCAGGGCCAGCGGCGGCGTCCGGACGGACCGCCGACGGCAGCACTGCCTCGGTCAGGTGCTCGTGCCCGGTCATGAGCCGCACCAGTGTGGCGTCATCCCATCCGCCGCGCTCCAGTGTGGCCACTGTCTCGCCCGAGCGCATGATCGTGATCCGGTCGCCGATTTCGTCGATTTCATCCATCCGGTGCGTGATCAGCACCACGGCGGCGCCTTCGGCCCCGAGACGCCGGATGATGCGGAACAGGCGGGTGCGCGGTCTCGAAGTCGAGCGCGCTGGTCGCTTCGTCCAGGATGAGCACTTTCGGTTTGCGCAGGAGTGCCCGGATGATGCCGCACGCTTGTCGGTCGCTGAGCGTGAGCTCCTCGACCAGTGCGTCCACCGATGGCGGGGTCTCCAGCAGTTCGGCCAGCAGTTGCCCGGCAAGTTCCCGTTTGCGGGTCTTCGGGATACGGGGTGCGAACCAGCCGTCCTGGCCCAGCCACACGTTGTCAAGAACTGTACGTGACTCGACCACCAGCACTTCCTGGAAGACTGTTGCGATCCCGGCGGCCTGGGCTGCCTTGGGCGTCGAGCAGGGATCCGGTGTCCCGGCCCTCTACCGTGAGAGATCCCCTTGTTTGGGGAGTGCACTCCGCTGAGGATCTTCACGAGCGTGCTCTTGCCGGATCCGTTCTCCCCGACCAGCGCGTGGACTTCGCCGCGACGGAGTTCAAAGGTGCAGTCTTTGAGCGCCTGGGTGGGGCCGAAGGACTTTGTCAGAGAGTGTGCTGCAAGCACGAGGGATGTTTCCTGCTCCACCGGCTGCAGGAGGTCGTTGGCGTTCATGTCGTGTCCCGGGCGGGACGCTGTGGGGGTTGGTACATCGTTTTGCTCCGAATCACCCCCGCTCTCTTGCGGGGTTTGGTAGGCAATCTCGATTGCTGGGTGCGTCTTGGGCAGGCTGGGCCGGCTGCCGCGTCGGCCCGGGCCGCCGGCTCAGTGGCTGTGGCTGATCACAGTCTCCAGCGGAGCCGGGCCCTTGGCCTCGAATTCGCGCGTCTGGCGTTTCGTCTCGGCCTCATAGGTGTCGGTGTCCCCACGGTGCCGGGCGATGAGCCTGCGCCGGGCGGACCGGGCGCAACGTGGCACAGCCCGGGGACGTCCGGGTTGTCGCGGCAATCGATTCCGCCGGCCGCCGGGGCCACCGCCCGCAGGCCCTGGCCGCTCAGGGCAAGTCCGCGGCTTGTGTAGCGGCGCCGGGCTTCCCCCTCGCAGGCGGGACACACCGTGATTGCCGGGGCCGGAGTGTCCATGAAGAGTTCGACGTCGGCGCGGCAGCCGGTGCAGCGGTAGTCGAAGAGCAGGCGCGCCATCAGACAAGCTCTTTCAGGGGGCCGCCGAAGTCTTCCCAGTCCCGGGGATCGTGGGCGATCCAGACGGAGGCCGATTCCTCGTCCCGGATTCGCTTGAGGGACGCGATGGAGCGCCGGGCCTCGTCGTGGTCCCAGTCGGAGCTGTCCACAGCGTCCCATTCCATGGCTTCGCGCAGATGCACCGTGTCTCCGGTCAGCAGGATGTTCTGGCTCGGGCAGCCGGACCAGCGCGCTGAGCTCGCCAGGGGTGTGGCCCGGAGTGTGGTGGATGATGATGGCGCCATCGCCGAACAGGTCCTGGCTGGGTGACTGGACCGTGGTCCAATCGAACTCCTTGACCTCGCCCTCGAGGTCCGTGGGGTTGAACAGGTGTGCCGATTCCGGGGCCGGGTTCGCGGCCCACTGGAATTCGCCGGGACCGGCGAAGAACTTCGCCTGCGGGAAAAGGTACAGGCCGCCGGCATGGTCCGAGTGCGTGTGGGACAGGACAACGTGGGTGATGTCCTCGGGGCGGTAGCCCAGCATGGCGAGCTGGCGGTCGATCCGCTGCTCCGGGTTGGACACGATCATGGAGGTCTCCGGCCGGTCCCCGAAGACCAGCGCGGGGTCATCGCACACCAGCGGGTTCATGCTGGTGTCGAACAGGACCAGGCCCTGCTCATGCTCGATCAGGTAGGCGGGAAGGGGGATTCGGACAGTCCCCTCGGCACCGACCACCAGGTGTGCCGCGTCGATGTCCATCTTGGGAGCGTCCAGTCCCCACATCCGGATGTTGGCTGCCGGGCTCTTCCCGGATGGTGTTGCCAGATGAGTAGCCTGCGTCATTGCGTGCTCCTAGCTGATATGGTTCCCCGCCAGCCATTCCAGGACTGGTTCGAGGATCTCGTTGATATTGTTTTCGAAAATCAGGCCATGGCCGTTGCCCGCGATCCCCAGGTCTTCCAGCCGCAGGTGCGTGGCCTGCGCACCGGCCCCGTTCAGGAACTCGACCGTTTCGGCGTCGCCGCCGGCCAGGCCCGAGGCCGCCCCGGAGACCACCAGGACGGGCAGGCCGTCAAGTGGCTTCGAGGCGGCTCCAGCCGCGAGCGGCACGGCTGTCAGCCCATACTCGAGCCGGCCCCTCGGACCCAGGTCCCTGAAAGGGCGGGCCGATGGGTTCGAAGGTGACAATCGCCCGGACCCGGTGCGGGGAACGGGACGCGGCCAGCCAGCCGCCGGCAGCACCGGCGGAATGCGTGGCCAGCACGGCCGGGCCCGTCCGCTCGAGCAAATCCACGATGCGCCGGGCATCGAGGTCCTGGCCGAGCGCGGTGTCCGTTAGCATGCCCGAGGACGATGCCACCAAACGGTCCAACTCCGGCGAACCCGGCCGGCGGCTCCACGGCCACGCCGAATGCACGGCCTCGGAGACCGTTGGCCCCGGCTGCGCTGGCCGCTCCGGCGCAAAAACTGCGCCGGCACCTGCGTAGTCAGGAAACCCGCTGCGTCCGCCCAGCCGCACAGGATCGTACGGTGACCGCCCGTGACCCGGCCGGTCCAGCAGGTACGCGGGGAATCCGGCGTCCACGACGCTCGGTGCCCAACCGGGGGCGTCGTCGTCGATCCCCAGCCAGTCCGTGGACTGGCCGCCGCCGCCATGCACCAAAACCCACGGCGTCTGCGTGGTGCCGTCAGCCGGCGCCTCCCACTGCACCCAGGCGGGTCCCAACTGCCAGGGACCCGAGGCGGACTCCTGCAGGTCTCCGGGGAGGAAGAACCCGCCGGTCCGGACCGTCCGCGCTGTGTTATTCAGGTGCGGCGCGCTAAGCGGCGGGTCGCTTTGGTGCGGGGCGCCCGGGTGAGCGGCGCCCGGACCGCGACCTTCCTCCGCCGCCGTCGTTGTGTGCATCCGGTGGCCTAGGCGGACGCGGCGGGCGTCAGCCGGACGGGCACGTAATCATGTCCGAATGCTTGGTAGTTCACGGTCTTCCGCGGTTCACCGGTCAGTTCGATCTTCTCGATCCGCTCCACCATGGCACGCAGCAGCGTCCGGGCTTCGAGCCGGGCCACCTGGTTGCCGGCGCAGGTGTGGATCCCAAACCCGAAGGACAGGTGGGCGTTCTTGAGGTCGCGGTCAACGCGGAACTCGTCCGGGGCGTCGTACTGGCGGGGATCCCGTCCCGCGCCGAGCCACATGGTCAGGATCTTGGCGCCTTCCGGAATCCGGACGCCGCCCAGTACCGTTTCTTTGGTGGCCCAGCGTCCGCCGTAGCGTGAGGCCGGGTAGAGACGGATGGCTTCCTCCCAGGCGTTGTCCACCAGGTCCGGATTCTCGCGCAGCTTCTGCCACTCCCCGGGGTTGTCCGCGAAGGCACGGATCATCGAGGCGATGGATGCCGTGGTGGTGTCGAAGCCAGCGGCAAAGATGGACTTGAGAATCTGCTGGGCGGTGTGCTCGGAGATCTTGCCCTCGTCCGCCATTTGGTAGAGCTGCCAGCCGATGCCGCCCTCGGCTTGCACGTCCCGCGCGGTGTTGGATTCCACCCACTCCATGGCCTCGGTTCCGCTGGCAAGCTTGGCGGCCTGTAGCTCGCTGGGCGGGCCGAAGACGTTGAAGACTGCGTCGCCGAACTTCAGCAACAACTCCCGTCCCTCCTCCGGCAGGCCCAGCACGTCGGGGAAGACCTTGAGGACGTACTTCACGGAGAGGTCGGTGTACGCGTTGATCTCTGCCGGCCCGTCCGCCAGGAGACTGTCGATCAGCCGCTCGGCCTCGGCCTTGAAGTAGGTGGACATCTTGGCGAGGTTGTCGGCGTCGAAGACCTTGAACACGGCCGATTTCGACGCCGTGTGCTCCGGCGGATCCTCCAGGATCAGGGTCCGCGGCCGGAACGCCGACGGCGCGTAGAACGGCCGGTCAGTGGACGAAAAGGTCCGCCAGTCGCGCAGTGCCTTCTGGATCTCGGCGTAGCGGGTGATGGCGTAGTAGCCGTACTTCTCCATGTAGACCACGGGGGCGATCTCGCGCTGTTCGCCGTCGAACGTGTGCACGTCCTGGAGTGTTTCGAGCGAGAACGCATCGTAGCCGGAGACCGGTGCCTCGATGACCTCGGGGAGGGTGTTCGTGTCAGTCATGTCTGTTCCTCGTTGAACGGTTGTTGGGGTTTAGGAACCGGCCTGGCGTGCCGGCGGCGGGGTGCCTGTGGCCATCCAGTCCAGCCGCCGCTGCACGCCGGCCTGGGCCATGTCCGGGTGGGGCAGCACGAAGAAGGTGTTGGTGCGGATGGCGTCGAGCACTTGCCCCGCCACCTCCGCGGGATCCATCCCCACTTCGGCGGTGGTTGCCGCAAGCCGTTCCATGACCGCCACCCGCCCTGGCTCGGTGGCCAGCGGCACGTCGGCCGGGCGGTTCCGCTCGGCGTGGACCATCCGGGTCTTGACCGGACCGGGCGCCAGCAGCGAAACACCCACGGTGCTGCCGGCGGTACGCAGTTCAACCTCGAGGGATTCGCTCATGCCCAGGACGGCGAACTTGGAGGCGCAGTATGGCGTCATGGTCGCCGTACCGGAACTGAACGCGGCCACCGAGGCGGTGTTGACGATATGTCCGCCGCCGCCCGCCTCCAGGAGGGGCAGGAATACCCGGCAGCCGTTGAGGACGCCGAAGAAGTTCACATCCATCACCCAGCGCCACGCTTCCTCGGGGATGCTCAGGAAGCTGCCGCCCGTTTCCACACCGGCGTTGTTGCAGACGACGTCAATGCGGCCATAGGTGTCCAGTACCGCCTCGGCGAGCGCCCCGAGGTCTTCGACGCTGCGGACGTCTGTCCGCTTGCCCATCACGTCACCGAAGGTGGAGAGTTCCCGCACCGCCGTGTCCAGGGCGGCCTGTTCGACGTCGGCAATCGCCACCCGCATGCCTTCTTCAAGGAAGCGCTGTGCCATGGCGTAGCCGATGCCGCTTGCACCGCCGGTGACCACGGCGGTCTTTCCGTTGAAGTCGGTGATGCCTGCCATTCTCACCACGCCCCGATCAGCGAGCGGGTTTCCAGGCTCTTGGGGAACATCAGGCGCTTGACCACGGCATCCTCGTCCACTGGGAGCTGCCGGAGCACGGCGAGGTCTTCTTCCAGCTTGGCTTCATCGGAGGAGTGGTACACGAGCCGCTTGTTGTTGCTCGCAGCGGGATTCACGATGTCGACGAAGATGCGGCGGCGTTCGGTGGCGTACTCGTCGAGTATGGCTTCCGGCGCCTCACCCTTGACGACGGCGGCCAGTGCCTCGGAGAGCACGTAGGTGTCGAAGAGCCCGCTGGTCAGGCCGAGGCCGCCGGTCGGGTTGGTTGCATGCGCGGCGTCACCGGCCAGCAGCACACGTCCGGAACGGAACGTTGCCGCGGCGCGCTGGTGCATGCTGTACGGCGAGTAGGCGTCCACCACCACGTTTTCGGGATCGCGCACAATCGAGGCGAAGAAGTCAGGCATGCGCCCTTCAATTCCGTCTTCCGGCAGCGCTGCGTCTTCGCAGTAGGTGTAGCGCCACAGGCCGGTGTCGCCGCTGTTGTCGATCTTGGTGATGATGGCGCCGTACTGGTCGTCGATCAGCATGGTGGTCTGGCTGTAGCCGGCCGCTTCGAAGGGGTAGCGGATATTCGTGGCAACAAACCGCTCGGGCCAGGTGATGCCCTCGAAGGCGATTCCCTGGCTTTCGCGCACCCCGCTCCGTGCGCCGTCGGCACCGATCAGCCAGGAACCTTCGGCCGTGACAGTTCCCTGCGGAGTGGCGAAGCTTGCGGTGACAGAGTCCGGGCTCTGGACCACACCGGTGAACTTGTGCTCCCAGAGCACTTCGGCGTGGGGGAACCGGGACAGGTGTTCAAGGGCGATCTCCACCAAGGCGTTCTGGCCAAGGTGCAGGTTGTAGGGGTGTTAACCCGTCCTTCCAGTGATTTGAGTCCGTAGTTTATCTCTTCACCGGTTTTGTGCACCTTGTAGGTGTAGTCCTGCTTCAGGAAGCCGCGGGCCACGGCGTCCTCGAAGAGGCCGAGCCGCTCCAGCCCGTCCAGGACTGACCAGTGGTAGACCATGGCGCGGGGCGAGTCGGCTACGGCGCCGGCGCGCTCAAAGACACGGACCGGCACGCCGGCCCTGGCAAGGCCCAGGGCATTGAGGATGCCCACGGGTCCGGCCCCGATAATGAGAACCGGTTCCTGCCGTTCTGGTTTCTGCTGTTCACTGCTGCTCATAATGCGTATCCGGACTTTCTAGAGTTCGAGTTCAAGGACGTCGGACTTGGACCGCGAGACACAGATCATCATCATCTCGTTGGCCGCTTTTTCCTCGTCGCTGAGGATGGAGTCGCGGTGGTCGGCCTCGCCGCACAGAATGCGCGTCTCGCAGGTGCCGCAGGTGCCTTCCATGCAGGAGTAGATGACCGGCGCGCCGGCTTCTTCGGCCACCTCTACGATGCTGCGGCCGGCGGGCACTTCGAGTTCCATGCCGCTGAGGGCGAGTTTGACCCGAAACGACAGAGCCGGAGCCTTGGCCGCTGCAGGGTCCTTGGGGGCGAAGCGTTCAAGGTGCAGGGTTCCGTCGGCCCACCCGGCGCAGATTCCTTCGAGGGCGCGCAGCAGGCCTTCCGGGCCGCAGGCGTAGATCTTGACGTCGTCCCGCGGGTTTCCCAGCAGGGCGGCGAGGTCGGGGAAGCCGAATTCGTCGTCGGGACGGATGTCGATCTTGCCGGGGTACTTGTCGTCGAGTTCCTGCCAGAAAGCCATGGAGGCTCGCGATCGCCCCATGAACGTCAGCTTCCAGCGGGCACCCTGCCGTTCGGCCGCTTCGAGCATGGGCATCATCGGCGTGACTCCGATGCCTGCGGCGAGAAAGTGGTACTCCGGCGATTCCACCAGTTCGAAGTTGTTGCGTGGTCCGGAGACTTCCAGGATGTCGTCCTCCATCAAGCCGGCGTGCACGTAGCTGGATCCGCCGCGGCTCGCGGGGGCGTTCAAGATCCCGAGCCGGTAGCTGGATTTGTCGCCCGGGCTTCCGCAGAGGGAGTACTGGCGGGACAGTCCGGACGGCAGGTGCAGTTCAACGTGGGCGCCGGGCTGCCAATCGGGGAGGGTTGCTCCGTCGGGGTGGACCAGCTCGAGTTCGACAACGCAGTCGGACGCGGACCGCTTGCTCTGGACCTGGAGCGGCTGGCGGGTAAGCGTGGCCGGCGTCCTCAGCATGGTTTCCGATGTCATGGTGGTTGTCCTTACTTCTCGAAGCGGATACGCACGGAGGTCCAGCCGGTGCGCAGCGGCCGACCGTTGGAAACCGGCGGGCCGGACAGTTCAAAATTGCTGGTCTTGGCCAGGATCTGCCGGAGCATCGCCTGGAGCTCGGCGCGGGCTATCGGCGAGCCCATGCACTGGTGCGGGCCGTGCCCGAACGTCAGGTGCGGGTTGGGCGAGCGGTCGGCGATGTATTCGTTGCCCCGGACGAACTTGTCCTCGTCCCGGTTGGCTGAAAACACGTTGAGTCCCACCTTGGCGCCTTGCGGAATGACCGCGCCGAAGGCCTCGACGTCCTTCGTGGCCTTCCGGCCGGTATGGTGCAGGGGCGGTGCCAGGCGCAGGATTTCCTCGATGGCGCTGTCCACGAGTTCAGGCCTGCGGCGCAGGTCCGCCTGGTCCTCCGGGTGGCTGCCGAGGTAGGACAGGATGGACCCGATCGCCGCCGTCGTGGTGTCCGCGCCTGCCGAGAAGATCTGCACGCCGATGGCAACGGCTTCCGCCTGCGTGACGGGTCTGCCTTCGGGCATCAGTTCCAGCACGCCGGTCATGATGTCGATGGCCGGATCCTGCGGGTTGGCCCGCCGGTCCTCGATCAGGGCTTCCACCGTGGGGTTCCAGAGATTCTTGTTGATTTCCCGCATCGCTGCGATGTCATGGCGGACGGCGTCGGCCTTGGCCAGGCTCACGGCCATGGTTTCCCACGCATCGTCCGGGAGCAGCAGGAACTTGGCGAGGACCTGCTGGGGAACAATGATGCCGAATTGTTCGATCATGTCTGCTTCGCCGGCCTCGATCAGCGGATCGAGATTTTTGGCAACCAGCTCGTCAATATCCGGGACCAGCAGCGCCACCCGTTCGGGGGTGAAGTACTGGGCGAGGAATTTCCGGAAGAACGTGTGGGTGGGAGGATTTTCCTGGATGGGGATGGACCGCATGAACTCAGGGAACTCCAGGAACGGCTGGCCGCTGGTGTACGTGCGCCAGTCCCGGGAACCCTTCTGGACGTCGGCATAGCGCATGAAGCCGTAGAACCCGTCGTAGTCGCTGGTGAAGGCCAGCGGCCGCTCCGCGCGCAGCCTGTCGTACTCTGCCGGGTAGTCGGTCACCGTTATGGGGTTCCAGTCATCGTTGGGGATCCGGGTATCGGCATCAACGCTCACGATGCAGCCTCCTTGCTTTAGTCGTGTGATTGGTATCACTGCTTGCTCACCACGGTAAGACCGCTCAATGGTCGCAGCCATATGTTTCGACGAACTGACTGCTTGCAGGTATACACTTTGAATATGGATATTCGCCACATTCGATACTTTTTGGAGATCAGCCGGCAGGGGTCCATTTCCAAAGCGGCCAAGGTGCTCCAGATGACCCAGCCCCCGCTCAGCGCAGCTCTGAAGAACCTCGAAGAGGAACTTGGCGTGAAGCTGCTCGAGCGCACCGCCCGTGGAATCGTGCCCACCCGTGCCGGCGAACTATTGGTGCAGAAGGGCAGCCGGCTCGTTGATGAAACTGACCAGCTCGCACGTGAACTGAGCCGTCAGGGAAAAGGGCTCAGCGGCACCCTTCACCTCGCGGTAATCCTGCCGTTCGCCTGGGCCTATCTGCCCCGCGTCCTGGCACGCTTCCGCGAGCTGTCACCCCACGCGGATGTCACCCTGACCGACGTCGAGCCCGGCACAGTGATTGAGGGCATCCGTTCCGGTGCCCTTGACGTGGCGATTGTTGCCACCGGCGCTCCGGACCGGCTGCGCACCATGTACCAGGACGATGTAGTGATTGAACCGATCTCCAAGATGTCCCTGTCCGCGGTGCTGCCCACCCGATTCCGCGATGCACCCAAGCCGGTGGCCCTGGCGGACCTGATGGATGAGACCTGGCTCCTGCCCGCCCCGAACATCCGCGTGCCAGGCATCACCGAACTGCTCGTCGACTACTGGCTGGAAAACGGCCTGTCCATGCCGCGGCTCAAGACCGTCACCAGCCTGCAGACAACGCTGCCGCTCGTCGCGGCCGACATGGGCATCAGCATCATGCCCCCGGAGATCCAACAGATCGCCAAGACCACCGTGGTGACCCGCCAGCTGGAGCCGCCCCTGCCGCCGCTGCACGCCGTGGCGGTATGGAGTGCCCAGCGCCAGCTGACCGAGGTTGCCGCGACCTTCGCCGAGGTCCTCCTGGGCCCCCGCGCCAAGGGCGTGCGCATCAGGACAGGTACCGACGCAACCTGACGTCACTCCCCCGCCGGCCGAATCAGCCGGGCCGTTTCAGGCAGGACCCAGGAACACGGGATCCATTTCCTCCCCGGCGGCGTACTGGCCGTTGAAGAGCTCGACGGCGGCGGGCGCCAGCTGTGCCGGCAGTTCCTTCCATTCCGTCCCGGCAACCTCTGGCCCGGCAGGCTCACGCCCGGCAGCTCCTGTCCCCGAAAAGCCAGTCCTGGCTGGCACGGCCAACCGGAGAATCTCCAGCCTGGCCCCGCTGCCGGGCACCTGTTGCGGGTCCGCAACGCTGAGGACGGCGCCTGCGGCACCGAATTCCAGCCACGGATCCGCGACAAACAGGCTCATCATGCCGTGGTGGCCGCTGAGTCGCACGTGGCCGCGGAACTTGCGGACCGCCGCCGGCGCCGCTGCATCCGCCACCGACGCACCGCCGTCGGGCTCAAACTGGAAGTAGCTCCCGCTGACGATGGATGCCCCCGCATCTGCTGACACGCTGCCGTCCGGGAGGCGGGACAGATAACTGATGAAGCTCCGTTTGATGCCCCAGCGAAGCACCGGGGCGCCGTGCGGGAACTGCTCCATTCCCATGGCTCAGAGTCCAAGCTTCAGCGGGCAGCCGCCCTGGGACCGGGAGACGCAGATGAACATGCTCTCGCAGCTGGCCTTCTCGTCGTCCGTCAGGATGGAGTCCCGATGGTCGGGAGTACCCGAGATGACCGGGGTTTCGCAGGTGCCGCAGGTCCCCTCGCTGCACGAGGACAGGGCGGGCAGGCCGGCTTCCTGGGCGACTTCCAAGATGGATTTGTCTGCCGGGATGGTCAGCGTCACTCCGCTGTCCACGAACTCGACCTCGAAGGCAACGTCGCCGCTGGCATCGATCTTCTTCGGCACGAAGCGCTCCACGTGCAGGCTGCCGGCTGGCCAGTGCGCCGAGGCGCCTTCGACGACGTTCAGCAGAGGCTCCGGGCCGCAGCAATAAATCAGGGTGTCAGGCCGGAACGTCCTTCAAGAGGGACGTGAAGTCCACTCTGCCGTCGGTGTCTTCCGGGACGAACCGGACACGCTCACCATAAACGCCCAGCTCCTCCACGAACGCCATCGTGGCGCGTGAGCGACCGCCATAGACAAGGCTCCAGTTGGCGCCTTCGCGTTCCGCCTTTTCCACCATGGCCAGGATCGGGGTGATTCCGATCCCGCCGGCGATGAAGACATAGTTCGTGGACGGCTGGAGCACAAAGTTGTTGCGCGGCTGGCTGACGGTCAGCGTCGATCCGGCTTCCACGGTGTTGTGGATGGCCAGCGATCCGCCGCGCCCATTGGCTTCCTTGAGCACACCGATGCGCCAGCTGGACTGGTCCCCGCCGGGCGAGCAGAGCGAGTACTGCCTGACATGCCCGTCAACATGGACATCGATATGTGCACCGGGGTGCCAGGCCGGCAGCGGGCGGCCGGCCGGGTCCACGAGAGTCAGGGATACGACGCCGTCGGATTCCACCCGGCGCTCCCGCACCGTCAGCTCCAGGGTGGCCGTGGGGTCCGCGGGAAGCTCGACGGCGTGCTGCGCCGCCTTGGGTGCCACGTGCCACTGCACCTCAAGGCTCCGGCGGACCGGCAGCAGCGCGAACCGGATGAAGTCCAGGCCCCAGTCCTTGGCGGGACGCAGGCTGGGCAGGCGTTCGAAGAGCACCTTCAGGCCGGTGGCTCCCTGGGCGCGGGCCAGTGGCTGGCCCAGGCAGGTGTGCCGCCCCTTGGTGAACGCCAGGTGGTCCCGGGCGTCCTCGCGGTGGATATCGAACTCGAAGGGCCGGTCGTAGTATTCCGGGTCCGTATTAACACTGGCCAGGGCGATCCAGATCATGTCGCCGGCCTTGATGTGGGCGTCCCCGATGGTGACATCCACGTTGGCTCGGCGGGACGCGAACGTCGACGACGGGCGGCGCCGCACGGTCTCGTCAAAGACCCGCTGCCAGAGCGCGGGGTCGTCCAAGGCGTCGGTGAGCGCGGCCGGTGTTTCGTTGAGGAAGATGACCGCGTTGGCCATGGCCTGGGCGGTGGTGTCGGTGCCGGCGGCGGCGAATTCACTCAGGTGCAGGGCGATCTGCTCCTCGGACAGGGACCAGTTGCCTTCCCTGTCCTTGTCCCGGGCCATGACGGAGATGAGGTCGTCAGCCTGGCTGTCCCGCCTTTCGCGGACAATGCCGCGCAGGGTCAGTTGGGCCGTGACATAGCTGTCCCACACTTCCGAGCGGCGCGGTTCTTCAAGCTTTTCCTGGGCGCTGGCGAGCACCTGGAAGAAGTCGTCACGGAGGCCGCGCATCATGGAATCGAATTCCGGGCCGAGCCCCATCAGGGCGAGGAGCGTCTGGGTGGTGAGCTCCAGGCAGTAGGCGTCCATCAGGTTGGCGTGACCCTCCGCCTCGAACGCGTCAATGATGCGGTGGGCGCGGGTTTCGATCTCGGGCCGAAGGGCTTCCATCCGTTCCTGCAGGAAGGCCTTCTGGGCTACGCGCCGGGCCACGGTGTGCCCTGAAGGGTCAGAACCTACCAGTATCCGGGAGATCAGCTCTGCCGGCATGACTTCCTGGTAGGCCTCGGGGACAGGGATGAGTCCGCCGTTGCTGGCGCTGGAGAACTTCTGCCAGTCGGGCAGGATGGTCTCCGCGTCGGCTCGGCGGGTGATGATCCACGCGTTCAGGTAAGGGTAGAAGAAGGCAGGCTTGCCCTCGCGGACGTCAGCGAAATGCCGGGCCGGGTCGCGGTAGTAGTCGTCGCCCATGGCGTCGAAGCCGGGGGCCAGCGGGCCGGGGTGGGCAGGGGTGATGGTGTTAATGGACATGGTGTGCTCCAGGAGGCAGGGGTGTCAGAGGACCGCGGAGGCGGCGATGGTGGAGAGTTTCTGGAAGCGCAGGACGTTGTCGCCCTCGTCCATAACGCCTGCAGTGAGGCAGACGAACGTCATGTCGCGTTCCGGGTCGATCCAGAAAAGCGTGGATCCCGCGCCGTAGTTTCCGTGGGTCCGCGGGCTCGCGAAGGGTCCGAAGAAGGACGGGTGGGTTCCGGTGCCGCTCAGCGAGAAGCCCAGGCCGAAGTTTCCGGGCGGCTCTTCCCAGCCGCGCATGCGCGCAATCATGGCGTACAGGTCATTGGTCATGTCACCGGTCTGCAGTGTGGTGGCGGCGTCCAGTACGGCGGGTGCGATCAGCTGGCGTCCTTCATGCGCGCCCTTGCGGCGGATCATTTCGGCGAAGGTGAAGACGTCAGCGGCCGTGCTGGCGGAGCCGACCCACGGCATCTCCGCGTCCTCGTTGATGACGTCATTGAGGACCTCGACGTCCTTGGCCGAGAGCCAGCCGGAGTCCGGGATGTAGGCCTTGAGCGGAACGATCCGCTCCTTCCAGTCCGCCAACGGACCGAACCGTGTGTCCTTGAGCCCCAACGGCCCGAACAGGTTCTTATCGGCCAGGTCCCGGAAGGAGTCGGCTCCGTAGACCCGGCGAAGCATCTCTCCCATCAGGGCATGGTTGACTGCGGGCGAATACGTCAGGTTGGTTCCGGGCTCGTGGACCACGTCCAGTTCGCAGATGGCAGCAATGACGGCGCTGAGGTTTCCCAGCTGCGCGTTCGGGAGCGGTTCCGGTGTGGCCGGCATGCCCGGAGCGGTGGGTCAGCAGGTGGGCCAGGTTCACGCGGTCCTTGCGTCCGGCGCGGAAGCGGTCGCTGCCGTAGAACTCGGGAATGATGTCCACCACGCGGGTGCTCAGGGCGAGCCGGCCCTCGCCAAGAGCCTGGTAGACCAGGGCGTTGGTGAAGGCCTTGGTCAGCGACAACACCCGGAAGATGCTGTCCGTTTCCATGGCACGGCCGGCGGCACGGTCCGCCCAGCCGAGGGTGGCGTCGAGGGCGACTTCGCCGCGCCGGGCGAGAATGATCCGCGCGCCGTCATAGTCACCGGCGGTGATGTCATTGCGGATGGTTTGTTCCAGTAGTTCGATGGTCTCGGCATTGAGTCCGTGGGTCATGGTCCTGCTCCTGTGTGCCTGGCTTAAGGGGGATGAAAGGGGTGGCGGCAGCCCGCCGTCGAAATTTCCGACGGCGGGCCGCTGCCGCGGTGCGCCGCGGCAGCCCTACATGTGGAGGCCGCCGGACGGCGAGAGGGTCTGCCCGGTGTAGTAGGCACCCGCTTCGCTCGAGAGGAACACCATCGTGGCGGCGATCTCCTCCGGGGTGGCGGGTCGTTTGATGGGCTGCATGCCGATCAGCATTCCGGTGATTTCCGCGGGCTGCTGGCGGAACAAAGGGGTGTCCACGGCGCCAGGCGCGATCGCGTTGACCCTGATGTTGAACGGGGCAAGTTCGGCGGCCGCTGCCCTGGTCATGCCGAGGACTCCGGCCTTGGACGCCGGGTAATACAGCGGCATCGGAACGCCTAGCAGGGCTGCTGAGCTGGAGACGTTGACGATTGAGCCGCCTCCAGTGCGCTTGAGCAGCGGCGCGGCTGCCCGCATGACATAGAAGGGGCCGAACAGATTGACCTCCAGGACACGGCGGAAGTCCTCGTCAGTGATGTCGCCGAGGAAGTCGGGGAAGAACTCCTCGCCTTCCCGTGCTGCCCGGAAGGCCCGGACGTTGGTGTCAACGAGTTTGTCGTTCGCGGCTTTGGACGGCGCGTTGATGCCGGCCGCGTTGATGACCACGTCGAGGCGGCCGAATTCTGCGTCGAGTTTGGCAAAGGCATCGTTGACCGCCGCGCTGCTAGTGACGTCCAGCGCGATGGCGAGTGAACCGGGGATGGCGGAGAACTCGCGGGACAACGCCTCATCGGACATGTCCGCACCCACCACCCGGGCTCCTGCGTCAGCGAAAGCCTTTGCGGTGGCAAGGCCGATGCCGGAGGCAGCTCCGGTAATGAATGCCACTTTTCCTTCAAGAGTCACGACGTTGTGCCTTTCTGCTGTCCACCCCGCAGTGCGGTCATGGGCTGTGATGTAGGGCACCAGTGTTGCAGTTCGCTAGACACATGTCCAGCGAATTGCTGGACATTCCGCAAATAAAAAGGCATTTGTTTAATCACTAGACAACAGTCCAGTCAATGTGTTCTGCTTCTTTCATCCCCGTGAGGACGGTCACACATGAACGGCCAGGTCTGAACACACTTCCCGGCGCTTTGCTCTGGAGCCTGCCGTCCGTGGGGGACCCCGTACCAGAGTCAGAATTCAGAGGCCACCGGGCCTCTCTTCAAAGGAGAAGCATGACAGTTCCAACGACGGGCTCCACGGCCGTCCAACTGGCCCCGGCAGATCTGCCGGGCACGCAACGAAAGCTCCCGTGGAAGCGCGCCGGCATGCTCATGGCCGTGACGTTCTCCGGCCTGCAGATGCTCAACGAAGTGGGCGCCATGATGGCCATCCCGCTCTACCAGTCCATGAGCCTGGACCTCGGCCTCACGCCGTCCCAGGTCTCCTGGGCCCTCCTCGCCACACTCCTGATGGGGGCCGCTTCCATTGCACTCCTTTCGAAGGCCGGCGATGTCTTCGGCCACCGCAAGGTGATGATCATCTGCATCGTGGGCATCTTCGTGGGCTACGTCATGTCAGCACTCGCGACTGATTTCACCGTCCTGGTGATCGGCCGAGCGCTGACCGGCATCATGGCCGGCCAGGCCCTGGTGGTCGGCATCATGAACGACCGCCTCAGCAATTTCGACCGCAAAAAGGCCATCGGCATCATCGCCGGCGGACAGGCCATCGGCGTCACCCTCGGCTTTGGCGTGGGCGGACTCATGGTGGTCGTCGGCGCAACCTGGCGCCACGCCTTCTGGATCGGCGCTGCCCTGACCATACTGAGCATGGTCGGCATGCTGCTGTGGGGCTCGGACTCCGACGCCACGCTGCGCAACCGCGGCCAGAGCAAGCGCATTGACGTCGCCGGCGTCACCCTGCTGGGCTTCTCCCTGACGGCCATCTGCATCGGCTTGAGCCAGAGCCCCGCCTGGGGTTTCACCTCGCCTGCCACCCTGACCTGGGTGATCGCCGGCGTCGTGGGCCTTGGCCTGGCGCTCATCGCGGAATCCCGCAGCAAGCAGCCGCTCGTTGACATCTCGCTGTTGCTGAGCACGCGGCTGATGCCCGCCTACGCCGTGTTCGTGAGCCTGGGCATCGCCGGCATCATGATGTTCAACTTCGTGATGGGCTGGGCACTGACGCCTGCCGAGCTGGCAGGCTACGGCTTCGGACTCAATCCGTTGACCGCCGGTTTCCTGTTCATCCCTATGACCCTCGCCGGAATCGTCGTTTCCACCGTCATCCCGCGGCTGCTGCACCGTGTTCCTCCTCGCGGCCCCCTCGCCGCCGGGGCGTTCCTGCTGATGCTGTCCTTTGTCTGGCTGTACTTTATGCACACGCAGCTGTGGGCCGTCGTCGTCGGTATCCTTTTCTACGGCGTCGCCTACACCACCGTCCTGACCATCGCCATCTCGATCATCGCCGCCGAAGCGCCAGCCGGGAAAGGCGCAGGCACGGCCTCCATCTATGTGGGAATTGCGCTGTCCTCATCCGCGATCGGGACAGCGGTTTACGCCGCTATTATCGGTCTGAACACCACACCCGCTGCTCCGCTTCCGCCTGCCGAAAACTACGCGACCGGCTTCCTGACGGCGGCCATCGTCTCGATCGTGGCGATCATCGCGGCATTCACCCTCTCCAAGCGCGTGCAGCTGACCGAAGTGGCCAGCCACTAATGCCGAATGATTCGCTGGCATCGGTCGGCAGGGTGAATCACCGCAGTTTGAATCACACAGCTGAGTCAACGCATTTGAATCAAAACAGAGGCGCCGGACCCTATGGTCCGGCGCCTCTGGCGTCTGGTTGTATGGTGTGGTTCTGTCCGTCTAGCTGACGGTGGCGTCACCGCGGACGAAGGCCAGCCACTGCATTGCCAACACGTCCTTGAGCAGGGCCATGTTCAGTGGCCTGCCGCGAAGGATCGTAAAGAACATGGTCCTGTCCAACGCCATTTGGAGTGTCAGCAAATGCAGCCGCGCGCGTTCGTGCTGCACCGGATCCGTGTACCGAGCAAAGGTCCTCGGCATGACCTTGTAGGTGTCGCCGAGGATCGTCATCCAGGTCTCGGTCACTAGGTCATCGTTCGCCAGCGCCTGCTCCATGGTGGTGAAGTCGCTGGAGCGCTCCCGCCACAACATGATGGTGTCGTCCAGCCAGTCGAGGATTCGGGCATGGTCCGGATCCTCCATCTCGTCCAGCCGGCGGTAGGCCTCCAACACATCGGACTGGCTGCGCCTCATCAGCTCGGCAACGATCTCCGCTTTGGTCCGGAAGTAAACGTAGAACGTGGCGCGGCTGGCACCGGCCGCGGTCGCGATGTTCTCGGCAGTCGTCTCATTAAAGCCGCGGTTCCGGAATTCCTCCGCTGCGGCCTCGATAAGCCTCTCGCGGGTCACCTGTTTTTGCACATCACGCAGGGACTGCCTTGGAGCTCGCGTGCTCTGGGGAACCGGCACTTGCCGACGAGGCTCAGCCCATTCTTCGTTCTCGGCAGTGGTCACGCTACCCAATTTATCACCGGGAACGACTCGCCTCCGGAAACCCGTGGGGGAAGCTGCACCAGCCGTCAATCCTGACGGCTTCGGCGACATCGGAAAAGCGCGTCGCGTTGAAGGCTGGGACGTCACCGCCAAGGCGCCCACCGGCGAAGCGAGCCCCGCTCGCTGCCGTCGGCGCTAGAGCAGCACCCCTTTCATTCGCACCTTCGGCCTGTCCGGCCTCCAAGAATTGCTAACGAGGGGGAATGCTGTGCCCGAGGTGGGACTCGAACTGCATTCCCTCCCCTGCAAATCACTGGGCTCCCGCAGAAACATGCGGAATCCGGCCCGATCCGCCACCGGTACGACCCGATCCGAAGCCCAAAGTGTGTACTTTGTACACACATCTTTTTTGCATTCTGGCGACACCTTGGATCGCCATGCGTCACCAGTGCTGAGCCCGGCCGAAACATGACTTTCGGGCACGAATCCGTGATCCATATACATCGCCGACTTTCCCTTTCCATCTAGCCGCGATCTCTCTCGCCGTTCGTCGCGTCTCCCACAGGCCAAGGACATGACCGACCTTGCCCGGTCGAAGAACCAGCCAAACAATGAAACAGAGCGCTTGTCACCGTTCGGTGATAAGCAAACGAACGGTTGGAGATAGCATGGGTTCATGGCATGGGACACGGACGCGACGCGGGAGAAACTCCTTGATGCCGCGATCGCCGAGTTTTCGGAGCGTGGCTTCTCAGGAGCGCGGATCCAACAGATTTCCCAGACCTCCGGATGTAATCGCGAACGCATCTACTTCTATTTCGGTGGCAAGCTCCAGCTCTTCGAGGCCGCGCTCACGAGACAACTTGTAACGGCCCTGGAGGACCTGCCGATTGCCGGCTCAGGGCCGGAAGCCATCGCCGACTTCGCTGGACGATACTTTGACGTCTCTTCGAGGGACCCTCGTCTCGGGCGACTCACCTCTTGGGAGGGGCTTGAGCGAGGTGACCCGATCGACGCCGAGAGGCGATCCGTCCGTTCAGCGAGCAAGGTGGCCGAGGTTCGTCGCGCACTCCCCGGACTGAGCGAGGCGGCCGCGGAAGATCTGCTGCTGACGATCGTGACGCTGTGCCATTCCTGGGTTTCAAGCCCGAACATCAATCTCGTTGTCACCGGAACGTCGGACGAGACACGCAGACGCGCGTCCATCATGCGAACCAGTGAACTGCTCGCGAGAGACGCTGCAAACCCGAGCAGAAGCGAGCAATAGGCTCCGGGTCAGCCCGTCAGTGCGGGACGGTCTCGTTGGAGCGGTGGCAGGGCAGGATGGCGGCCCAACCCACCGCGGATGCCATTGCGTAGACGAAGACACGGCGAAGGCCGCCCGCTGGCGCCGCTGCCGCCCAACTGGCCGCGGCGGCGCCACCGGCCATCATCGCCCGTCATGCGCTGAGATCGTGGGGGCATCTTCTCAGCGCAGTGCCGTCTGCCTTACTGAGCCAGGAAGGCGTTGATGGCTTCGGCGACGCTTGCTGGGTCTATGACGTGGGCGAAGTGGTTCTGGCTGGGAAAAATCTTCTCCGTCACGTTGGCCAGCTGCTGCTGGAGGTGTCGTGACGCACCCACAAGGTGGGCGGGGCTGGCCTCGCCCACAAGCAACAGCGTAGGGATATCGACCTGGCTGTACTGCTCGATGAGGGCATCGGTCTTGTCGATTTCGGTGAGTTCGCGGGTCCAGGTGGCGCTGAGTTCGACCATTTCGGCCCACAGTGGGGATGCGGCCAGGCCTGCCGTTTCTTCCGGGGAGATGCGCAGGAAATGTTCGGCAGCCACGCGCATCGCTTTGTCCCCGTCTCCCGCGTCCACTGCCGCTGCGTAGTCCCTAAGGGCCGCCCCGGCAGTGGGCGCATCGACGGGCAGCGGAGGCTCGTAGAGCACCAGCGAGGAGACGGACGCGCCGGTGCGCACCGCCTCCAGTGCGCAGATCGCCCCGTAGGAATGGCCAAGCAAGGCAGAGCCATCACCGGCAACGCCGAGCACGGCTTTGATGTCATCGGACTCGGTGCTCAGCGAGTAGTCTTCTGCGTCGGCGCTGAGGCCGCGGCCGCGGCGGTCCATGACGAACACCGTGTGGCGGTCGGCCAGATGCTCGGCCACGGCCAGCCACTGCTCGCCAGTCGAGATGCTGCCATGGACCAGGACGATCGGGCTGCCGGAGCCGAGCTTCCGGTAGCCGTATCGAGGTGCCGTCTTTGGACTCTATGGTGTGGTTAGTGATGAGCCGGGTTTCCAAGGGGACTCCTTAGTTCTGTTTGTGGATGGTGGTCGGGGTTGTGCCATGGGGACAGAACTCCTGCGGCCGTGGTGCCGCGTTCACTTGCGGATTCAGCTGCCGGCGGCGCACCCGGCGGGGACATGGAGACCGCACAGGCTCAGCACCTTCGGGGACTGCCGCCAATGTGCTCTACGTCCCGGGGATGCTTCATCCTTCATGAGTGGGTGACGGGTTCGCCGGAAGTTGACCGTCCAGCAGCCGGCTCGACCTGGTGGCCTGCGGAGGGAGCGGTTTGAAGCCGCGGTACCGACAGCACGGCGACTACGCCGATTGCTGCTGCTATAGCCCAGACGGAGAAGTTGATGAAGTTGCCCAGTGAGGCCGCTACCAGGACGCCGCCGCCCGAGATGGCCAGGACCGCACCGATCCGCCCGATGCCGAGCGTGATGCCCAGGGCGGTGGCCCGCGTTGCGCCCGAGAAGTAAGTTGCAACGAAGCCGTTCACCAGGATCTGCGCTCCCACTGACCCGAAACCGACGACCGCGACCAGCAGATACATGACCGGAAGTGGCATGAGGCTGGTCCCCATGAGAACGAGTGCTATGCCGGAACTGGCGAAAGCCGTTGCGGTCACCGGGCGGGGTCCGAATCGGTCAGCCAGGCGGGAGGACACGAGCACGCCCACGACGGCGCCGATGTTGACCGTGAGAAGGAATGTCAGGGAGGAGGCCAGCGAGTATTTGGCGATGACCATGAGCTGCGGCAGCCAGGTATTTAGCCCGTACACGAGCGTCTGGCCACAGACCCCGGCCAAGCAGAAGAGGACCATCGCCCCGAGCAGGCGCCCGGTCAGCAGGGTGCGGAAACGGCCGGCCACAGGCGCGCCGCTCTCGACCGGCGCTTCGGGTAGCGGTTCCAGTCCGTAGTCGGCGATGATGCGGTCCGCTTGGGCCCGGTCCCCCGTGACAGCGAGGAAGGCCGGGGACTCGGGCAGGAACTTGAACAGCAGAGGGAGCACGGCAATGAGTGGAACACCGCCGAGGGCCAGCATCCCCCGAAATCCGAGTGCGGGCAGGAAGGCGAGGGCGACCAGTGCGGCGAGGATCCCGCCGACAGCGTATCCGGAGAACATCAGGGCGTTATTGAAGTTGCGCCGGTTCGACTTTGAGAACTCCACGGTCAGCGCGATCGCCGTGGGGATGACACCGCCCAGTCCGAGGCCCGCCAGGAAGCGGAACAAACCGAAGAGTTCGGGAGTCGGCGCCCCACCGTCAGCAGCATGAGCAGCGAGAAGGCTGCAATGGAAACCATCATGACCTTCCGCCGCCCGACGATATCGGTGAGGTACCCGATGAGGATGGCGCCCGTGAACATTCCGGCCAGCGCGTAGCTGCCGATCGCGCCGGTCTGCACCGGAGTCAGGCCCCAGGGTTCGTACGCAAGGAGTTTGGGAACGATTGCACCGTCAGACAACCCGATCGTATCCGTCGAAGACGATGGCCAGGAAACAGAGAAAGATGACAGCGGCTGCCGATTTGCGAGGGCGAACCGGAAGTGAGGCAGGAGATCAAAAGCCATTGGGGACTCCAGGTGATATACACGACGTTGTGGCTGTGCCAGAGATGAGGGCCGTTCGGCTGTGATCTGACCCACAACTGAATGTAACATAAATGTGTTGTTCGTCAACAGACTTGTTGCATGTTCCATGAATGACAGCCGTCCGGGCACGCAAGTATTGGAGAAGCCTTATGCAGTGGAAGCCCAGAGCCCTGATCCTGGATCTTTTTGGGGACTACCTCCGGTACGCCGGGAGCGAGGTCCGGCTTGCTGACATCACCGAACTCCTGGCCGTCTTTGATATTGAGGCGGCCACG